>NZ_JQKM01000007.1:0-169219 GCF_000746035.1 Bacillus sp. UNC69MF
TCACACCCGTTCCCATGCCGAACACGGAAGTTAAGCTCTTCAGCGCCGATGGTAGTCGGGGGTTTCCCCCTGTGAGAGTAGGACGCCGCCAAGCTGTCTTAACCCAGTTCATGATGAACTGGGTTTTTTATATGAAAGATCGTATAGATATATAAAGCTAATGCCTTTGAAAGGCATTAGCTTTTTTGTTTACATTGATTTTGCTTTGCTGTTGTGATGTTGAAGATTGTTTGACTTTATTGTCTCGAGCATTCTTAAACTGAACACAATCAGCAGCATAAGGAGCATCAGTGCAGTAAACAGCCAGAACGCAGTTTGTACGGGATATTCATCTAAGCTCCAGCCGACGGCGATCGGAAGGAGTGAACCTCCTAATCCGTTTGAAGCGAGCAGAATACTGGTAGTTGTTTCTGTCTTTCCGGGATAAAAATGATTCGTGATGATTAGGGCTATTGCAAACATGCCTGCCATGAACAGCCCTAAAAAGAAGCAAAGGGCAAAACCGAACCATACGTTTTTGCTTAATGCTAATACGGTAAGTGCAGCCAGACCGCCAATGCTTATGAGACGGAGATAACGGTGATATGTCAGCTTTTCTGATACCGGGCCTGTTAATAACCTACCGATAATCATCCCCGTCCAATACACTGTAACTGTTATCGTTGCCAAAGAGTTGGGGATATCCCATTTCTCAGCGAAGATGGAGGGGATAAAATGTACAATGGAAACTTCACTGCCGCCGTAAAAGAAGAAATAAGCACCCGCCAAGGCAATAAACAGCAATCCGTGTGACCGATAACCGGTGCTTTCTTTTTTAGTGTCATCGGAAGAGACCTCTTTGCGGATGAGAAGCTGATCAATACTGCCGAAACTCATCTGCTTCCATGCGATTAAGAGTGCAAAACTGGATAACCCTAATACTAAAAAAGCAATTGTCCACATGTGGTTGTTGATAAGAAAGCCTGAGAGCAGAGGCATGAACAGCGCACCTAATCCGTAGGCCACTTCCATCTTGCTCATGGCCACAGCCTGTCTTTCTTTAATAGCGGTGAGGATGATCGTGCCTACACAGGATTCCACCAATCCGGCGCCAAGCCCCGCGATGCTGACGAGAAGAAATAGCAGCGGCCAGGGCGGCAGGAAGGTGATGAACATTTCACAGCTGATGAGTGCCAGGCCAAAGATAACGACGTTTTTGCGCCCAAGCTTTTTCACCATGTATGGCATGCCAATAACTCCGATGAGAAAGCCCATGAACTGAGAGAATACTAATACACCGCCATTACTGTAGCTTTGTGAATAATGTGTGAGTAACTCAGGCAGTACGGCTCCCAGAATAACAAGTGTAAAAGCAATCGATCCATAAGAAAAACAGCTTATCCACAGCAGACGAGTTTTCATCATTTTATCTCCTTATTGGTAAAATCATATTTCTCTCTACTCGTATGACATGATGTTTTTACAAAAAATCCAAGTATTGTTACTATATCACATAACTTTTTCTCGTACATCCATTATGGTAACGTTAACAAATTGTTAACATTTTTTACAAGAAAGATCGTTGACATTATTTTCAATAATTTATACGATAAAAAGCGAAATTCTAATAATTTCATAGGGGTGGTATTTGTGGGAACGAAGGAAATCACGAATCCAGACAGCTTGTATTACAGTGTTGACGATGTAGTAATGGAGCGCGGAGAAGGGATTTACCTGTACGATCAAGAGGGAAATGAGTACATTGATTGCGCCTCTGCCACGTTTAACTTGAATTTAGGATACGGTAACAAAGAGGTCATTGATACGGTTAAAGAACAAGCCGATAAGCTCATCCATGTAACATCATCTTTTCAAACAGACGCCGTAAATAAACTGGCAGAAAAACTAGTAGAAATCGCCCCCGATAATCTCACAAAAGTACACCCTAAAGTCAGCAGCGGTTCCGGTGCAAATGAAGGAGCTATTAAAATGGCTCAGTATTACTCCGGAAAAACCGATGTCATCTCCTTATTTCGAAGCCACCTCGGACAAACGTATATGACTTCCGCTTTGTCCGGCAACTCATTCAGAAAAGAACCTTTCCCGCCGCAAATTTCTTTTGGCCTGCAAGTCCCCGATCCCTATTGCAGCCGCTGTTTTTATAATCAGAAACCTGATTCATGCGGTATGCTGTGCGTAGAAAGAATTAATGATTTTATTGAGTATGCGAGCAATGGAAAAATTGCCGCCATGATTATTGAACCGATATCCGGAAACGGTGGAAACGTCGTTCCGCCTAAAGAGTATTTTAAACAGCTGAGAAAGCTTTGTGATGAACATGATATCGCTCTGATTTTTGATGAAATTCAGACCGGGTTCGGACGGACGGGCAAAATGTTTGCCGCGGACCACTTCGATGTGAAACCTAATATGATGACGGTAGCAAAGGGGCTCGGGGGCACAGGCTTCCAAGTCGCCGCCACTCTGACGGAGGACAAGTATACCGGGCTTCCGGGGTATACGCACTCCTTCACATACGGCTCAAATGTGATGGCCGCCGCTGCCGCTTGTAAAACCATAGATATCATGCAGCGACCGGGATTTTTGGAAAATGTAACGACGGTCGGTCATTATATTATGGATCGCTTAGAAACGATGAAAGAGGATTTCGCTTTTATTTCTGAGGTAAGAGGCGTCGGTCTTATGATCGGTGTGGAGATTGTTAAAGAGAACAATGAACCGGATGTGGAGCTGACCAATTATATTGCTAAACGGGCAATGGATTACGGGCTGATTCTCCGGACATCCCGTTACGGATTCGGAAATGTATTTAAAATCCGTCCGCCTTTAACCATAACACTTAGTGAAGCCGAAGTGCTCTGCTACAGACTTCGCAAGCTATTGGAGGAAATCAAGTGAGAGACTATATCATTGAGCTTGGACAATTTGTTTATCAAAAGGTGAAAAATCAAAAAGGCACGCTGAAAAACCGGCTCGTAAACGGCTATTCTCCGGGAGGCGACGCCCAATTTAACATAGACGCCGCTGCTGAGGAGGCGGTGCTGGATTATATTCAAGAAAAGGGCCATCCGGTTGCTTTTTACACGGAGGATGGCGGCCTGAAGCTGATTGGAGAAGATGCGCAATATATTTTAATTGTAGATCCGATAGACGGAACGCGCCCGGCTGCCGCGGGACTTGAAATGTCGTGTATTTCGATTGCGCTTGCTTCGTATAAACCAAACGCAAAGATTAAGGATATCGAATTTGCTTTTTTACTTGAATTGAAATCAGGCGCTTATATGTACGGTGATATATACAGCGATGCCATTCATTTTGAAGGGTATCATGGAGAATTGCCGAATTTGAGCGGAGTGCGGGATATTAAAAATATGTTTTGGAGCCTTGAATTTAACGGGCATCCGGCGCAGCTGATGACGGACGCATACGGCCATCTGATTGACCAGTCGGCCAATAATGGCGGGGTTTTTGTTTTCAACAGCGCTTCTTATTCGATTTCACGAATTATCACGGGGCAGATGGATGCTTATGTGGATATCGGCAATCGTCTGCTGAAAGATGATCCGAAGCTGCTTTCAGATTTTCAGCAGGTCGGGAACGGACAGGTGCTGCATTTGTTTCCTTATGATATTGCCGCAAGCGTCTTTTTGGCGAAGAAGGCGGGAGTGGTCATTACGGATGCGTACGGCCGGTCTTTGGACGAAACGCTTCTGACAGATTTAAGTTATCAGAATCAGCAATCATGTATTGCGGCATCAACGAAGGAGCTTCATCAAACATTGTTAGACCAAATTCGCTGGGGCAGAAAGGAAGAGAAATATGAAGGCGTTGGTCTGGACTCCTAATGATAAGCTTGAATATCAAGAGGTGGACGAGCCTCAAATTCGGAAATCCAATGATGTGAAAGTGAAAATTTTCGGCACCGGTATCTGCGGAACGGACTTAAATGTGCTGAAAGGAAAAATGAATGCAACCCATCATATGATTATGGGGCATGAATCGGTGGGAGCGGTCGTGGAAATCGGACCGGACGTGACAAATGTAAAAGTCGGAGACCGCGTCGTGATAGATCCTACGCAGTTTTGCGGGAAATGTCATTATTGCCGGAGAGGGCTGACATGTTATTGCGAAACCTTCGAGGATTGGCAGCTCGGAATCGGGGCGCACGGAACGTTTGCGGAATATTACGTGGGGGAAGACAGGTTCATGTACAGAATTCCGGATTCAATGGAATGGGAGCGGGCCACATTGGTTGAGCCTCTCTCCTGTGTGCTGAATGTTGTGGACAAGGCTTCGATTCAGCCGGAGGACTCGGTCTTGGTTTTGGGATCCGGACCGATCGGACTGCTTGTGCAAATGATGGTGAAAAAACTGGCGCGATTGACGGTTGCGACTGAAATAGGCAGTTTCCGAAGCGAGGCGGCGAGCCGGATATCGGATTATGTCTACCACCCTGAAGCATTAACCGCGGATGAAGTGAAACGGATTAATCAAGGAAGAAAATTTGATGTGATTTTTGACGCGATCGGCAACCAGCTTGATTGGGCTTATCCTTTTATTGAAAAGGGAGGCAGAATCGTGCCGATGGGCTTTGATGATACGTATGAGATGACGGTCAGGCCGTACCAGCTGCTGTCAAACGGCGTAACGATTGTGGGCACAGGTGAAGCCCGCCAGATCATGGAAGCCGCGTTAGCATGCGCGTCCGACCTTCCGCAGCTCTATGATTTTATTACGGAAAAGACGGAACTGAAGAATTATGAAGAAGCCATTGATCATCTCATGGGCATCGACCCGGTGACAAAAGAAAGAAAGGATATCAGCGCAATAAAAACGATTCTTGTGTCTGATCCGGAACTTTTATAAAAGCGGAAACGGCTCCAGTGAGAGCCGTTTTCTTTTCTTATTTATACGGTCTTGCACATTTCTTTAAAGTTTAATATGATACTCTTTGTTCACAATTCCTTTCCTCAACGACATTATACTCTGAGCGTGTCCTCTTTTTCCCCGTAAGCTTGCCTCATATTCCCCAGATGAAAATCAATGTTTCCAACTGATAGGGTGCGGATTTTTATAGTGAAAAGGAGTCGTTATCATTTGAAAGATTATACGTTACAGCAGCAATGGTTCGGGAATGTCCGTAAAGACATTCTGGCCGGTATTCTGGTTGCCCTCGCTCTGATCCCTGAGGCGATCGGATTTTCAATTATTGCAGGTGTCGATCCGATGGTCGGCCTTTATGCATCATTTTGTATTGCGATTATTATTTCTATCTTCGGCGGCAGACCGGGAATGATTTCAGCCGCTACGGGTTCAATGGCGGTTGTCATGGTGACATTGGTGGCTGATTACGGGCTGCAGTATTTGTTTGCGGCAACCATTTTGACAGGTATTATTCAATTTATTCTTGGTGTCAGTAAGATAGCGAAATTGATGAAATTTATTCCGCGTTCGGTCATGATCGGATTTGTGAATGCTTTGGCGATCTTGATTTTTTCTGCGCAGCTGCCCCAGTTCAAAGGAGCTTCATGGGTCATGTACGCCATGCTTGCCGGATCACTGGCTATCATATATCTATTGCCGAAGGTTACGACGGCTGTGCCGTCTCCGCTGGTGGCGATTATTGTCATGACGATCATTGCGGTGGTCTTCCATGCGGATGTCCGCACGGTCGGTGATATGGGCGGGATTACAAGTTCACTTCCGCATTTCTTGATACCGGATGTTCCGTGGACGTTTGAGACATTGCGGATTATTTTCCCGTATTCTCTGGCGCTTGCATTCGTCGGATTGCTTGAGTCATTGCTGACAGCCCAGATCATTGATGAAATGACGGATACGGATAGTGATAAGAACAAAGAAAGCCGCGGACAAGGCATCGCCAATATTGTGAACGGATTTTTCGGAGGCATGGCCGGATGCGCCATGATCGGCCAGTCTGTCATTAATACGAAAGCCGGCGGACGCGGCCGATTATCGGCTTTTACGGCCGGCGCGTTTTTAATGTTTTTAATTGCCGTATTAAGCGGTATCGTCGTGAAAATTCCGATGGCTGCGCTGGTGGCCGTGATGGTTATGGTGTCCATCGGCACGTTCGACTGGTCATCGATTAAAGGTTTGCGGAAAGCGCCCCTTACTGATTCGATCGTTATGGTTATTACCGTCGTGACGGTCGTCCTGACAAATGATTTATCAAAGGGTGTCTTCGCGGGTGTGCTATTAAGCGCGATCTTCTTTACGGCTAAAATTTCTAAGCTGAAGATTGTGTCACATTCCGAACAGAAAGATGTCAGAACTTATAAGGTAACGGGACAGATCTTTTTTGCTTCCGTGTCTGAGCTCATGAATGCCATCGTTTATGATGAAGACGTGAAGCGGATTGTCATTGATTTGACCGACGCCCACGTGTGGGATGATTCGGGAGCGGCGGCTCTTGAGAAAATTGTCGCCAAATGTAAAGAATACGGAATTGAGGCTGAATTAAAGGGATTAAATCAGAAAAGCCGAGATTTAATGAAACAAATGGCATAGAATTTGTGAAGTCCGGATGAATATATCCGGGCTTTTTTTCGGTTAAATTTGCCGGGGTGCATTGTTATAATGAATGAGACTTGAAAACCGTATATAGGAGACTTGCATATGATGTGGCTTCAGAAGTTGAACCAAGTGTTGGGGAGAATCATGCCGCTTTTGACTCCGTCAAGTGTGGCGGCGGGTGTGCTGTTATCTCAGCATATCAGCTGGATGGCCGGCGCTGTGCCGTGGATATTTGCATTTATTACATTTACGGGCAGTCTGAGTGCCAATTTTCATTCGCTGAAGCGCAGTATCGAGAAGCCGCTCCCGATGATCATGGCATTGTTTGTTCTGCATATTTTCATGCCTGTTTTTGCATGGGGAAGCGGTCATCTGATTTTCAGCGGTGACCCTTTAACTGTGACGGGGCTGATTATGGGTGTGGTGATTCCGACGGGAATTACGAGTTTGATTTGGGCTGCGATGTATAAGGGGAATGTCGGATTGACGCTGTCTATTATCCTGGTTGATACCGTGCTTTCTCCTTTTATCGTACCGTTAAGCCTGTCTGTCCTGGCCGGGGCGAATGTTCAGATGGATGTGTGGGGAATGATGAAAGGGCTGGCGGAGATGGTGGTGATTCCATCCATCGCAGGGATGATAGTCAACCAGTTTTCCCCGCCGGTAAGGACTCAGGCAATAAGCCGGTCGCTGTCTCCTTTTTCAAAAATCTGTCTGATGATTGTCATTGCCATTAACAGTTCGGAAATCGCGCCGTATGTCACGCACGTGGATATCAAATTTGCGGGCATCGCAGGCATGGTATTTTTTATTGCCATGACGGGTTATGCCGTGGCATGGCTGATCGGAAGGCTGATGAAGCGGAGCCAGGATGAAATTGTGTCTCTGATTTATACGGGGGGCATGCGCAATATCAGCGCTGGAGCCGTTCTCGCCGTGTCTTTTTTTCCGTCTCAAGTGGCGGTTCCGGTCGTCATCGGGATGCTTTTTCAGCAAATCCTTGCAGCTTTGTTCGGCTATTTGCTGAGACGCTTTGAACTTAAGCCGGTCGTGATGAAGTATGAAAAAAACCGCTCAGCTACGTGAGCGGTTTTTTCCGTACAGCCAGCTTAGTGCTGCATTGAATTGTCGTTTGAATGCTTCTTGATGGTGCACGGCGTCCTCTTCAACAGTGAAAGAGAGCTGAGATTGAGAAAAGCCTTTTTCCCTCAGGCTTTCATGCACGTCTTTATTTTGTCGGATCATGTTGTTTTGGATGTTGTTTTTATGCTCAGCTTCGCGGCTGCCGACAGACATATAGATACGCCGCCGTGCCGGACGCAAAGATGCGGAGCGGACATAATCTGCTGATTTTTCATACCAGAAGGAACCGGAAATACAACCGATTCTGCCGAATATTTCAGGCTTTTGTAGCATCGCGTATATCGAAAACAGTCCGCCTAATGACGCGCCGATCAGTCCTCTCGTTTCCGGATGTGCAGAAATGTGATGCATATCTTCAACAGTGGGAATGATGACATTTGTCAGCTCCTCGAGAAAGAGCCTCCCTTTGCCGCCGAAATCATGAAACGCAGGGCTCAGGGAAGGCGCGGGCCACGGCGTGTACTCATCGAGCCTGTCAGCCGGTTTGATGCCGATGAAAATCAATTCGGGAAGTGTTCCGTTCGCAAATTGGGATTCAAGCTTATCCATCTGTTCTAAAAACAAAGAACCCCCGTCCAGTACGTACACACAGGGTAAAGCCCCTGTTTGAACCGAATAGGAGGGAGGAAGATACACAGTGCATTCCTTTCCGTTTATCCGGTGTTCTGTAAGGGTGCCTCTCATGCATCCAGCCCCTTCTTTTGCTTAAACAGAAGAAAAAAGAAATAAGGAACGCCGAGAATCGCAAGAATAATTCCCGCCGGCACTTCTGAAGGCTGAAAGAACAATTTGCCCGCAAAGTCGGCGGATATGACGAGGAGCATACCGACCAATCCGCTGACCGGTAATGAGTATCTGTGCTCAATCCCGGCGAGCCTGCGGGAAATATGGGGCGCGATCAGTCCGACAAATGCCATGCTGCCCGCTGCGGTTACACATGCGCTGATCAAAGCGATGCAGGCAATGAGTAAAATCGTTTTTTCTTTATTGGTTGAAACACCGAGGCTTTTCACCGTGTCCTCATCGAAACGAATGGTATCCAGCAATGACGTTTTCGCCATAAGCAGAGGAATGAACACGATCAGCCACGGAAGGATCGCCGTAATGGTCATCCAGTTTGCCGACCAGATGCTGCCGTTTTTCCAAACCATCGCCATCTCATAATCCTGCGGGTCCATTTTTAATGAAAGAAATAAAGACAGCGCGCTGAATCCAGAATTCATGGCGATCCCGACGAGAATAATTCTGCCCGATTCCAGATGCCCCCGGTGCCAGGCGAAAATATAGATCAGCACGGCCGCCATCAATCCTCCGATGAGGCCGAAGACAGGCATACCCATCGCAGAGGCAAGTGCCGTCGCTTCAGATTGTCCCTGAAACAGAAGCATAAACGTGACGATTCCGGCTCCGGCTCCTGCATTAATGCCCAAAATACCGGGATCGGCAAGACCGTTTTTGGTAATGGCCTGAATAACGGCTCCGGCTATCCCCAATCCGAGCCCGATGGCAGCAGCCATGACAATGCGCGGCAGCCTCAGCTGAAACAGCAAAATATCATATTGCGGATTCGGATGGATGCGGAAAAGGGTACTGAGCAGTTCACCCGGCTTTGCGGAAAAAGAACCGCTTGTCATGCTGAAATAGCTTACGAGCAATATGAGAGCAATCAGAATGATATAAATTCCGGCCATTTTACGCACCACGCTGATCCCCTCCTTTTCTTTTAATCAAATAAAGAAAGAAAGGAACACCGATGATAGAAGTGACAACTTCAATAGGCGTCTCAAACGGATAATTGATGAATCGGCTGGCAAGATCGCAAAGGGTCAGGAAGACGCCGCCGATGATGCACGCGCATGGGATCAGCCTGCTGTAGTCCGATCCGACGAGAAAACGTGTGATGTGCGGAACGACCAAACCGACAAATGCAATTTTTCCGGCGAGTGCCACCGAGCTTCCGGTCAATATGACAACGGCCGCCATCGCCATGAGTTTGATGGTTCTTTTCTGCTGTCCCAGACTTTTTGAAATGTCGTCTCCTAATGATACGGCAGTGACCTTTTTGCTGAGAATCATGGCCGTGATGATTCCGATCGCAAAAAACGGGACGGCCAGTTTCAAAAAATCAGGGTTCATTTGATGCAGTCTCGCACTGTACCAAAAACTGAGATCCTGCGAAATTTGAAAATAAATCGAAAGCGCAGCCGACAGACTGCTGAGAAGCATACTGGTCACCGTTCCGATGATGGCAAGCTGCACCGGGGTAAAACCGCCGGGAAGAATGGAGGCCAGCCCGAAAACAAGAGCGGCGCCGAATGCGGAACCGATAAACGAGTATATGATCATTTCAATGGATGTCGATTGAGGGAGCAATACCATGCAAAGGGTGATGATAAAAGCGGAGCCGTCCGACACACCCATGATCGAAGGCGAGGCCAGATAGTTCCGTGTGATTCCCTGCATGAGCGCTCCGGAAACAGCAAGGGCGGCGCCGATAAACATAGCGCCGGCAGCCCTCGGGATTCTTGAATGCCATATGATCTGATGGTCGGTATTCTCCGGATTAAAGTGCAGCAATGCGGAGAACACGGTATGGATGTCAAGCTGCTTTGCGCCGTATAAAACGGAAAGCAGCAGTGACAGAACAATGGCAATCGGTGAAGCAATGATAATCATGTGTGTCCGCCGTTTTGCATACATGTGAAAAACCTACTCTTTATTAGTCTTGAGTCAATTTGTCAGCCGCAACCTGTAAGAAGCTGATTTTACTCCACGCGGTTCCGCCTTGGGCTAATGGATCAATCGTATTGACGTATACATGGTCTTTTTTGACTGCCTTCAGGCTCTTCCAGATCGGATTTTTCTCTAAGTCTTTCAAAGCGTCCGGCTTATCTGCGTTTTCGTCATCAGAGAATTGTACGAAGATATGGTCAGGGTTCATTTCGCTTAATTTTTCAAGAGAAATCAGTTCCTGCGCTTTCGCCGCTTTGACTTCGTCCGGCGCCTTCAGGCCTAAATCACCGTAAAGCGTGGAGTTGAAATATACTTGTTCAGGATAAATATAAATATTGCCTTGTCTGATTCTGATGACCAGCGCGTTTGACTGTTTCGCTTTGCTGTTGATCTTTGTTTTTGTCTTTTTCAGGTCCTGTTCGTAATCTGCGATGATTTTTTTCGCTTTTTTCTCTTTATCTGTAAGCTGGGCGAGCAGCATCATGTTTTCTTTCCAGTTTGATGAGATATGAGAGACAGGGATCGTTTCAGCGGTGCCGCTCAATTTTTTCAACGTTTTTTCCGGGAATTTGGTTGATGCCAGAATGACGTCCGGCTGCAGCTCAAGAATTTTTTCCATATTCGGCTGCATTTTTTCTCCCGTAGATACGGATTTATCTGTAATATCTTTAAACAGTTCCGGGAATTTGCCGGAGAAAGAAATTGCTCCTGCCGGATGAACGTCAAGCAATTTGGCGTCTTCCATTGATTCTACGCTGCCTGTAATGGCGATTTTGTCAGTCGGCGCTTTGACTTCATATGTTTTTCCGAGATATTCGATTTTCTTTTTATCTGAAGAAGCGTCCTTTCCTTTACTTGCTGTATCAGATGTTTCTGAGCTTCCGCAAGCCGCGGCCGTGAAAGCCAAAAGCAAAATCATGAAAGCGAATGCCAATTTCTTCATCTATTGTTCCTCCTGTTCAATTGATAACTATTATCAATTGGAATTATAGAGAATGAACAGGGATAAGACCATGGATAATTTCCGGCATTACCATGGACGATCTTCGGATAAAATGGAAATGCTTTGCTCGATTATCCGCTGATGTCCGTTTGGAGAATATTCAATCCACGGGTCAGATGATATGGGAAACACGCGTTTATTGCTGACAGCTCTAAGGTTCTGCCATATCCCGGTCTGCTGAATCCGCTGAAAATAACGAAGCGTTTCCGGTTCTTTACAAGTGAAAAGCATGATGCAGTCAGCCTGGCAATCCGCCAGCATGTCCAAGGAAATCTTTTCGTCAGGAGCAAAAGATTCCGGTTTTGCGGAGGCAAAGCCTAAATCACCGAAGAAGACATCCTCAATACTGTTGTTATGGGCGATGTACATATTTTCTTTATATACACGGACAAATAAGAACCGCTGATGCCGCACGTGTTTCAGAGCATCTTTCGCTGAATGGGCGAGACTTTGATAAGCTTTAAGCCAGTGCCGCGCTTCCTGCTCTTCATTCAAATATGCGGCTGTGCGAAGAAACTGGTCTCTCCAATTCTCTTGAGCCGGAAGGTAAAAAACTTCAGTGATGTCATTCAGGCGCTGTTTTTCTTCTTCACTGACAGAATCAAGACTGAAAATGATGTCCGGGGCAGCTTGGGAAAGCGTGTGCAGGTTCTCTTCCCAATTTGCATTATAGCGGTAAGCACTCAGGTGAACCGGAATATCGGAAGAGAATTGTTTGTAATAATAGGCCGTCCATTTCGGGTGCAGCGCCGCAGCATAAGGCACGTGATGCAGAGGAATCAGATGCCCCATCGTTTCTTTTCCGTACGCGGCCATTTTTGTGCGCCTTTTTTTCATATAGCTTGTAGGTGAGCTGCCGGTATGTTTTTTAAAGATGCGGCTGAAATAAAATTCGTCTTGGTAGCCGATTTGATGAGCGATTTCCCGCAGTTTGCAGTTTGCCTTGGCCATCAGTTTTTTCGCATTGGTTATGCGGATGTCTGTGATATATTCAGTTACGCTCTGCCCGTATAGTTTTTTAAAGGTTTCACTGTAATGCTTGGGACTGATTCCCGCCATATGAGCGAGCTGGGTGAGCGTGATTTTTGTGTCGGACTGAGCATGTATGAATTGTTTTGTCTGTTCGATCGCCGCTTTCGTATTATTTTGATGGCATACTTTTGCGGCATATAGGTCGTACATCAGCTGCTGAAAGTCGGCTGTATATTTCATTTTCTGCAATGCATCTGCCGATCGCACGTTTTCAGAAAGTGACTGAAGCCGGCTTGTCAAATGATCAACCGTTTGTAAATTCATTTGCTGAAGTCCGTGGAAGATGTCTTCCCCGTTATCCGGAAGCATCGCTTCATCATCTGATGAATAGGAGAAAACACGGAGTCTGACGATATACAAATGGATGCCGCCTGACGGTATAGGGGCAATATTGAATGTCTCATCACAAGGACAGATGTAGAGCGTTTCCTTCTGCAGCGGAAAGCTGTCTGTTCCGATATCAATTTGTCCCTCGCCTTTCACATGAAAGATCAATACGGGGGAATCAGTGAGCTGATGCTCTGACAGAAGGTCGGCTGTTTTTTTTACGGAGATGATATCAATGGGCTGAAAGAATAATGTGTTTTTCATGAGAAACCACCTTTTAGGAAACATTCATTTAAATGATAACTGTTATCATTTAAATTGTACCAAATAAATGAATGTTTTCCTATAAAAAGCGGAAATGTGAAATGCGTCAAAATGTTACACGTGTAACACGAATGTTGTCAGTATATGAGGTATTGTTTTCTTATAGTTTTGAATTGGTCCAGCCGGCGTTGATATGTGCCGGTGATGTCTTCAATGGAAGCGCCTTTTTCTATTTTTTTGCGTACCCAGCCGTTACCGATCAACTTGTCAAAAGAGCCTGTCGGCAAGAATGAAAAGTCATTCGGATATAAGTCATGCATGGTTTTCAGAATGGAAAGCCCTGTTTTTGCCGCTTCAAATGTGTTTCTGTTTGTTACGTAGACTTGTACGCCGTGGCACAGTTTGCCCTGGTGCTTGGAAAAGCTGGGGATAAATGATGCGGCTCTGAAGGTGACACCCGGAAGCTTGAGACTGTTCAGGCGTTCTTCGAGCTCGGTGTTTTTCATATAAGGCGCGCCGATCAGTTCAAACGGCTTTGTCGTGCCCCTTCCTTCGGATACGTTTGTGCCTTCGATTAGTCCTGTCGCCGAATATGCGAATATGCTGTCCGGGGTCGGGATATTAGGCGAAGGGAGGACGAACGGCAGACCGGTATCTTCAATCGTCATCGTCCGCTTCCAGCGCTTCATTTTTACGACGGTTAGGTCGGCGCCAATATGAAACTCTTTATTGAATAAAAGAGCAAGCTCACCGATCGTCATGCCGTGCTTCAGCGGGATCGGATACAGTCCGACAAATGAAGCGTAATCCGGTTCAAGAACCGGGCCATCCGGATTTCGTCCGCCTTGCGGATTCGGCCGGTCCAATACATAAAAAGGAATGCCTTTTTCTTTTGCCGCTTCCATGGCATAGGCCATTGTATAAATGTAGGTGTAGTATCGCGTTCCGACATCCTGAATATCGAAAATCAGCACATCTGTATCTTTCAGCATGTCAGGCGTCGGTTTCCTCCTTTCCCCGTACAGGCTGTAGACGGGAAGCCCTGTTTTTTCGTCTATATAGGATGTGACTTTGTCTCCGGCCTGAGCATCGCCGCGGACACCGTGCTCCGGTCCGAATAATGCCGTCAAGTGGATGTCTGGTGCCTCATACAGCACGTCAACACTGCTTTTCAATGAATTGTTCACACCGGTCGGGTTGGTGATCAGCCCGACCCTTTTTCCCTTCAGTTCCTGTTTATAATCTTTCAGCAGGCGGTCGATACCTGTTTGGATGCTTGGTTTCTTGGCGGTATGAAGGTTTCTGTCAGAAGCCGCCGAGACTGCCGTCATGGCACTGATGACGACTAATCCGGCAAGAAGCGCAGCCGTTTGTGTTTTCATGATCAGTCCTCCTGTTTAAAGCGGTTTTCCGGTCTTCAGATTGATACCGAAACCATAAGGATACAGTGTCGTTCCCGGATGCGTGACGGAAGGAATGTCAGCGGGCAGCCTGCCTTGCGGTGTTGTCTGTCCGAATATCGCTTCAATACCTGCCGGAATGTTTGGCTGGAGAAATTGTCCGTCTGTATATCCTTTAAAGCCGTAGACTGCGATAAGGGCTTCAGCTTCTTCAAAGTTCGCAGCGTCATATGGATTACGCAGGCTCATCAGCACAAAGGGTTTTTGGTTCGATTGTGCGGCTTTCATGACGGCCCGCGGAAATGCAGTCGTCCACTTGCCGGGATCTGTGACGGAATCGTCAATCACGCCGTCGTTTACGACAGGATCATTTTTCACAACATATGAGCCTGTAATCACGTAATCAGAGTCAGATATCTGCTTTTTGTGTTCATCATGAAATGTACGCTCGGCGAAGTTCATTTTACTGATGGTTACCGGCCGGATTTTTTTCTTTTTGATGAGCTGCCGAATGGTTTGTTCCATTGACGCTGTTTGATCTTCATATGGAGCGGCAATGAGAACGCGGCTGTTCTTTTTCGGTTTGAATGGGAGGGTGCGGTTTTTGTTTTGTAAGACGGTGACGGACCTTTCCGCGATTTGTTTTTCAGCTTTCAGGTGATTTTTGCTGCCGACGGTTTTCTTTGCTTTTGCAATCTTCTTTTTCAGATTTGTCTCTTTCGGTGCGGGATATATCCCTCGTTTTATTTTCAGGGAAATGATGCGTTCCGCCGATTTGTTAATTTGCTGCAGCGGAATATCCCCTTTTTGTACCGCCTTTTTTAAAGCGGAATGAACCCGGGCAAAGCGGTTTTCCGTTTGCAGCGATGTCACTTGGGCCGGCATCAGGGCAATATCGACGCCTGCTTTTACGGCCATGACGACCGCCTCTTCCTGGCCGAAATGATCGGCAATGGCTTTCATATTTAATGCATCCGTGACGATGACGCCGTTAAAGCCCATTTCCTCACGGAGAAGATGAGTCATCACTTTTTTCGAGAGCGTGGCGGGTACGAGGATGTCTGAACCGTCCAGCTTGCTTTTATAGGTTGTATCGTCAAACGCGGGAAATTGCACATGGGCTGTCATGATCATATCAGCTCCGGCCTGAATGGCCTTCCGGAACGGATAAAGTTCAATCTGACGCAGCCTTTCTTGATTGTGGGTGACAAGCGGAAGGCCGTAGTGGCTGTCGACATCCGTGTCGCCGTGTCCCGGGAAATGTTTGACGGCGGCAGCGACATCCTGCTTTTGCTGAGCCTTCATTGAGGCAAGACCGAGTGAAGCTGTCAGATCTCGGTCTGAACTGAACGACCTGACGCCGATGACAGGGTTTCCGGGATTATTATTGATATCGAGAACGGGAGCGAAGTTCGTATTAATGCCCAGTGCTTTCAGTTCTTTCCCGATAATGGCGCCGGTCTGGGACGCGTAGGCTGTTTTTCTAGCGGCTCCGAGCGCCATATTGCCTGGGAAATGAGTGCCCTCACCAAGTCTAGTTACGATGCCGCCCTCCTGATCAATGCTTAATAATAGCGGAATGTCAGGGCTCGCCTTTTGAAAGGCATCTGTCAGGCGTACCGTTTGCTCAGTGCTTTTTACATTTTCTGCAAATAAGATAACGCCGCCGAACCGGTACTTTTGAATAAGCCCTGCGACTTCGTCATTCATTTTGGTAAGAGCCTCAGGTGATGACTGCCCCTTTTTTTGCCAATTGCGAAAATCAGGCATGAGCATCTGCCCTAATTTTTCATCTAATGTCATACGGGATACCGCTTGTTCCGCCTGTGACGGAATGTCCGGTTTTGTCGATGCATGATGCGTGCCGAAAACAATGAACAACAGTAATACAGCTGAGATGCCAAGTTTCATGATGGTGCCCTCCTGCCTTCATAGTTTGGACAAAAGACATGGGTTGTCATTCAATGGCTTCATAAATCGTTTTTATGACGCTGCCGTAGCTTCCGGTCGGAAAACGATCCCCTTCAAAAACATTCGGGTTTTCACCGGGACTGACGACGGGGGAATGCTTTTTATTGGTCAAAAGTGCGATCCCCAGCTTATAAGCGGGATCAATAATCGTGACGGTGCCGGTCCATCCCGTATGGCCGTATGCCTGCCTGCTTGCATAAGGGCCGAACATCCACTCCATATCCGGGCTGCCGTTTTTCCGCCAGCCGAGAGCGAAAGTCGGATCAGAGGATGCCGCCGTTGTGAACAAATCGGCCGTTCTTTTATTGAAGAGAGAAACGTGTTTATAACTGCCGCCGTTCAGCATGACTTGAAGAAGGACGGCCATGTCATCAGCTCTGGAAAACAGCCCGGCGTGGCCGGACACCCCTCCCATTGAGTAAAATGCTTTTTCATCGTGAACTTCCCCCTGCAGCGTATACGTCCTGATGTGAGGAAAATGGATGACTCCGTCACGTGTGTTGCCTAAACGTTCAGTAGCTGCGAATGATTTTTCTTTAAAGCCTTTTTGCAGCGGATTGAACAGTGTGTGCGTCAGTTTCAGCGGTTTGTACAGTTCTTGTTCCGCATAGGCATCAAGGGTTTTTCCGGTTATGTTTTCAATGATGCAGCCGAGAAGCATGTAACCGATATCGCTGTATACGTGTTTTGTTCCCGGTTTGTATGCAAGCGGGATTTGAGTGAGAAAACGGATCGTTTTATCCCGTTCTTGTGAATACAAAGGGCCTGCGGTGTCCGGCTGATAGAAATAAAAGCTTGCCGGCAGACCGGATTGATGCTGGAGCACATCGATGACGCGAATGCGGTCTTTTTCATGAATCGGATCGCTTTTTCTGTCTTTGAAATCAGGAAGGTAAGCCGAGACTTTTTGATACACATCAAGCTTTCCCTGGCTGACGAGTCGCTGTAATGCAAAATTCGCCGCGTACATTTTTGTATTGGAAGCTAGATCAAACATGGTTGATGTTTTCATTTTTTTCGGACGGGATAAAAGGGTGTTCCCGTCATATTTTTTGCTGTAGCCGTATGCTTTCTTTTTGATCACCCGTCCGTCCTTTACGACGACGAGGACGGCTCCGGGGAATCCTGCTGCAATGTCTTTTTCAATCATTTGATCAACCTTTCTGAGCTTTGCTGCGTCGTATAATTTGGATTGGGCTTCGGCTTTGTGCTGCGGCAGAAAAGAGAGGCTGATGACCATTGTGAGTATGGCGGCTGTCAGTGTTTTCATATTCAGATCCCTCCCGGTTTATTCAAATTCAGCAGCCATGTCATCCTTAAATCCGAACGCATAAGTGAAGACAAAGCCCGCCGCGTAAGAGATGAAGAGACCGATGATATACAAAACGATTTGAGCCGGCTGTACGAGAAACGAGAGCGGAAGGCCGGAGACACCGATTGAAAAAGTAGCCACCTGAAAATGGGCTTGAAAGGCGCCGCCGATTCCCGCCCCTAAACACGCCGTCAAAAACGGCCGGCCGAGCGGGAGCGTGACGCCGAAGATGAGCGGCTCTCCGATTCCGAGCAGACCGGATGGAAGTCCTCCGCCGATCGCTCTTTTCAATGAGGCTTTTTTTGTTTTCATAAAGATGGCGAACGCCGCCCCTACCTGACCCGCGCCTCCCATCGCGAGAATCGGAAGAAGCGGGTCATCTCCGATTGATCGGATTAACTCCAAATGTACGGGAGTCAAGCCCTGATGCAGGCCGGTGACGACAAGCGGCAGGAAGGCAGCTCCCAGTACAAACCCTGAGAGCACTCCCCCGACATTCAGCAGCGACAATAAACCTGATGTAATCAGATCAGAAATAAAACCGCCTGCAGGGATAAAAACGACATATGTCACCAGCCCGGTGATAAGTAAAGACAATGTAGGCGTGACGATAATGTCGATGGATTGATGGACGTACTTTCTGATAAACCGTTCGGTATAAGCGATAAAAACCGCAGCGAAAAGAACGCCGATTAATCCTCCCCTGCCAGGGAGCAGATTCTCTCCGAATAAACTAATATTGGCGATCTCAGGGTTAAGGATCAATATGCCCGCAAGGCCGCCCATCGCGGGTGTACCGCCGAATTCCTTCGCCGCATTGATGCCGACAAGGACGCCGAGGTATGCGAATAAGCCTGAACCGATAACCGTTAAAATAAGTGCGATTTGGGATTCTTTCGGGAGCCAGCCGGCCTGAATGACGGCTTTCGTAATACCGGTGATTAAACCTGATGCAATGAGTGCGGGAATAAGGGGGATGAAGATGCTTGATATTTTTCTCAGAAACAGTCTGATGGGTGTGGTGTTTTTTCTGTTGAGATCGGCTTTTTTCCGTGAGGCGGCTTCTTTTAAATCAATGTTTTTTCCGGATGACATAAGTTTTGCGAAAGCGTCGGCGACATGATTGACGACACCCGTGCCGAGAATGATCTGCAGTGTTTCGGCTTCGACGACGCCTATTACCCCGTCAAGCCGTTTCAGCGCCTCAATATCCGTTTTGTCCCGATCTAAAGGTGTAATCCTCAGGCGTGTCATACAGTGGGTAAAGCCTGAAATATTCGATGAACCGCCGCAATTGTCCAGGATATCTTTGGCCAGTGACTGATAAAATGCCTCTTTGCTCATGGAGATCCTCCTTTGTCCGTATGATTTTTCCCGGAGAGCTGTGCCTGAAACGCGTCCTAAAAGCGCCTGCGCCGATCATGAAAACGGCGCGGGCTCATAAAAGCACATTATTTTTCACCAAAGAACGATCAGCGTTCTTTTTCTTTTGAAACGTGCTGTTCAATGGCTTTGTCAATGAAGCCGTCTGCTTCTTTGAGCAGTGCCTTCGCGTGTGTTTCGTCTGAATTCGTCTTCAGCATGACGATTGCCGTTTTGACATGGCTGCCTGCGGCCTCAAGCGTTTCTTTTGCCTTGTCGTACGGAACGCCCGTGATGCTTTGAATAATGCCGATTGCGCGTTCTTTCAATTTTTCGTTGCTGACATGAACGTCCACCATTAAATTTTCGTACACTTTGCCGCTTTTGATCATCACGGCCGTGGAAATCATGTTCAGAATCATTTTATGTGCCGTCGCCGCTTTCATTCGTGTTGACCCTGTAATCACTTCGGGGCCGACGACGACTTCAATGCTGTGATCGGCATAAGTGCTGATCAATGAGTGTTTATTGCATGTGAGCGCGACGGTTTTGGCGCCGATTGTTTTTGCGTATTTCAGCGCACCGGCCGCATACGGCGTGCGCCCGCTTGCCGCGATGGCGATCACGGTGTCTTCTGCGGTAAGCCCGATCGTTTTGAGATCGAGAGCGCCGGTTTCCTCGCTGTCTTCTATACCTTCAGCCGCTTGCAAAAAGGCGTCTGCTCCTCCGGCCATCAGACCGATGACAGTGTCGGGACTTACGCTGTATGTAGGCGGGCATTCAACCGCATCCAGTACACCGAGTCTGCCGCTTGTGCCCGCTCCCGCATAAATCAGCCTGCCGTTTCGCCGTAAGGACTGATGGGCGAATTGAACGGCAATCTGAATATCGGGCAGCACCTGCTGAACGGCTTCAGCCACTTTGAAATCCTCTTGGTTAATGATGCGGAGAATTTCCATCGTGTTTGCTTGATGGATTGAAGCGGTCTGCGGATTTCTGGTTTCTGTGGTCAATCTGTGAATGTTAAGCCGGTCTGTCATGATTGTACCCTCCCAAGTCGTTAATACTTGAAGTATATGGGCTTCTGAATAGATGTTTCAAGAAAAATCGGCAGGGATGAGATGGATAATCAAGCGCTTTCACAAAAAATGATGCAGAATGTGCTGTTCGCCGATGGGGCCGATCCTGCGACGACCTTTATCAATAAAACCGGAAGACCGGTACAGGTTCTTTGCACGATGATTGCGATGGTTTACAGCAAGCACGATTTCATCACACCAAGGAAAGTAATTTGCGACAAAAGCGGGGAGCTGCAGCATCGCTTGTTTGGCATAACCTTTTCCCTGATGCGGCGCATGTAAGGACAGCGCACTCAGCAAAATGGCAGACACATTGTTCGAATATGGGGCAATGGTTTCTTTTGAGGTATGTAAAATAAAAAAACCGACGGGGCGGTCTTCTTTTAAAATGACTGTCGGGTAGCGATCCCGGATGACAAGAGCCTGCGGCAGTACATCCTTCGGGAGAGCTGTGAACTTTTTATCTTCTTCACTCAGCACAAACCCGTTCAGCCCGTCTGCATGCTCCGGTTTATAAAAGGACAGGGCTACATCCATGATATCTACTCTCCTTTTTTATAATTGATCCAATTCATCTTCTGATAGAACACGGCAGCCTGCCCGTTTTAAAAGAGCGGAAGTGATGCCGTCTCCGATTATTTTTTTTCCTGAGAAAGTGCCGTCATAGATAAAGCTGCTGCCGCAGGACGGACTGTTTTCTTTAAGGATGACCGTGGCGGCGCCTATTTCTTTTGCGTATGCTAATGTTTTTTCCGCGCCGTCCATATATAAAGCCGTAACGTCTTCGCCTGATGCCGTTACGATTCTTGCTGTTCCGTTCAGCACGTCTTCGCCCGTGCCGCCGATGATTTCCGCCGGTTCGCGGGGAGTGGTGAAGCCGCCCAAAAGTTCGGGGCAGACCATAACAGCTTTCTTTTCTTCTACGAGTCTGCGGATTTTTTCCGAAGCGGCGTGAGAGCCGTTATACCTGCATTCGATACCGCCGAGACAAGAGCTGACTAAGATCATCTGTGTCCATTCCCTTCAATATTTTGATACTTTCATCATAAATGAAATAAGAGAGGAGGGATGAGTTTTTCAGTTAAAAAACGGGTAAAAAAGTTTGAAAATAAAAAAAATAATTTTCCTCTTTACAAATGGGGTACAACCTGTATATAATAACTTTTGTCAGCTCGACGCGGACATAACGGCCCGTTGGTCAAGCGGTTAAGACACCGCCCTTTCACGGCGGTAACACGGGTTCGAATCCCGTACGGGTCATATGGAGGATTAGCTCAGCTGGGAGAGCATCTGCCTTACAAGCAGAGGGTCGGCGGTTCGAGCCCGTCATCCTCCACCATATTTGCCGGCCTAGCTCAATTGGTAGAGCAACTGACTTGTAATCAGTAGGTTGGGGGTTCAAGTCCTCTGGCCGGCACTGTTTTTCAAAAAAATACGGAGGGGTAGCGAAGTGGCTAAACGCGGCGGACTGTAAATCCGCTCCCTCAGGGTTCGGCAGTTCGAATCTGCCCCCCTCCACCATTTTTGGGCTATAGCCAAGCGGTAAGGCAACGGACTTTGACTCCGTCATGCGTTGGTTCGAATCCAGCTAGCCCAGTCTTAGACACCTTTTGCATAAAGGTGTCTTTTTTTTATCAGCATTTTGTTTCGATTTCTGATTGTTCATCAGATATACTATTTTTAAGCTGCTGTTAAGGCAGTATATTCTGTATTTTCCATCTACACCCTGCCTGAAATTTGGTAAAATAAATGTATAAAAAAAATGAAACCTTTTAAAACAATCAACGTATAGATACAGACCGGTGAAGGGCAGAGGTAAGATAAAACATGGAAAACCTGATTAAAAAAAGAATCAAGCAAGTCAAAAAAGGCGATCAAAATGCGTTTGCAGAAATCGTTGACCTTTATAAAGATAAGATTTACCAGCTTTGCTACCGCATGCTCGGCAATGTTCACGAAGCGGAAGATATTGCGCAGGAAGCTTTTATCAGAGCGTATGTCAATATCGACAGTTTCGATATCAACAGAAAGTTTTCGACGTGGCTTTACAGAATTGCGACCAACCTGACCATTGACCGCATCCGCAAGAAAAAGCCTGATTACTATCTGGACGCAGAAGTAGCGGGAGCAGAAGGGCTGACGATGTATTCGCAGATCGCCGCGGACGGGGTTCTCCCTGAAGACGCCGTATTGTCATTGGAGCTGTCGGACACAATTCAGAAAAAGATTTTAAAGCTGCCTGACAAGTACAGAACGGTTATTGTATTAAAGTATATTGACGAACTCTCTTTAATTGAAATCGGGGAGATTCTGAATATCCCTGTCGGCACCGTCAAGACAAGGATACACAGAGGCAGAGAGGCTCTTAGAAAACAATTGAGGGATCTTTAAGTGGGGTGATGAAATGAGCTGTCCTGAACAGATCGTGCAGCTTATGCATAAGCATCTTGATGGAGATATCCTTCCTGAAGATGAAAACGTATTAAAACAACATTTGCAGTCATGCGGGAATTGCAAACGGCATTTTCATGAAATGGAGAAATCCATAGCACTCGTCCGAAGCACATCGCATGTCACAGCCCCTGCTGATTTTACTGCCAAAGTTATGGCGAATCTTCCAAAAGAGAAAAAACGCGCTTCTGTAAAACGATGGATCAAAACTCATCCGATGATTGCAGCCGCAGCGGTTTTTGTGATTTTAATGGGCGGCGGTTTTTTCAACAGCTGGCATAATGACCACAATTTCAGTGTGTCCAAACAGCCGAACCTTGTCGTGCAGAATCACACGGTCACCGTCCCTGAAGGCGAGACCGTAAAGGGCGATGTCACAGTAAAAAACGGCAAGCTGTTCATTGAAGGAAAAGTCGACGGCAATGTGACCGTCGTCAACGGAGAAAAATACATGGCCTCAGCCGGACAAGTCACCGGGCAGATTGAAGAGATTAACCAATTGTTTGACTGGGTCTGGTACGAACTGAAATCGGCGGGCCAGGGCGTCGTAAGCGCTTTGGACCCGAGTGAAGATGAGTAAAGCGTATAATCGCTTTACTCTTTTTTTTGTGCATCGCCGCGCTGGCTCATTTCACTTGAGAAATCAAAATGTGGTATAATGAGCACGCTATATGATGTACATATTGCTCATGCAGCACAATTCATAACAGAAAAACGAAATGACTGAATTCTTGGAGGACGAGGAAATGGCTTTTGAGGACATCCCATTTTTGCAATACCTCGGCAATGCCGTTGATATTCTCCTTGTTTGGTATGTGATATATAAATTAATCATGGTCATACGCGGGACGAAGGCGGTTCAGCTTTTAAAAGGAATCGTCGTCATCGTATTGGTCCGGATGGCCAGTTCATATTTGGGACTCAGCACGCTTCAGTGGCTGATGGACCAAGCGATAACATGGGGATTTTTAGCGATCATCATTATATTCCAGCCTGAGCTGAGACGGGCGCTTGAACAGCTCGGACGGGGCCGGTTCTTTTCCAGGAGCGGAACCCCCGTGGAGGAAGCGCAGCATAAGACAATTGAAGCGATTACAAAATCGATCAGCTACATGGCGAAACGCCGCATCGGCGCACTCATCGCCATTGAGCGCGATACGGGAATGGGCGATTATATTGAGACGGGCATCCCGCTTAATGCGCAGGTCAGCTCGGAGCTTTTGATTAATATCTTCATCCCGAATACACCGCTGCATGATGGAGCGGTCATTATGAAAAATAACGAGATTGCGGCGGCTGCCTGTTATCTGCCGCTTTCTGAAAGCCCGTTTATTTCAAAGGAGCTGGGGACGCGTCACAGAGCGGCTGTCGGCATCAGTGAAGTGACGGACAGCTTAACCATTATTGTATCTGAAGAGACGGGCGCCATCAGTGTGGCCAAAAACGGAGACCTTCACAGAGAATTGACGGAAGAAGCACTGAAAGAAATGCTTGAAGCCGAGTTTAAGAAGAACGCCAGAGATACTTCTTCTAACCGCTGGTACTGGAGGGGCAAGAAAAATGGATAAATTCTTAAACAACCGCTGGGCTGTAAAGATCATTGCATTGCTCTTTGCGCTGCTGCTTTACGTTGCGGTTAACAACAACCAGGCGCCGACTCCGAAAAAGCCGGGGGAATCCTTTTTTCCGACATCAACGACTGACGAGGCTACGCTTACTGATATTCCTGTAAAAGCATACTATGATGAAGCGAACTATGTCGTCACCGGCGTGCCCCAGACCGTAAATGTCACGATTAAAGGCTCGACAAGCGCGGTGAAAAAGGCGAGACAGACGAAGAATTTTGAGATATACGCCGATATGAATAAGCTGAAGACCGGGACTCATAAGGTCGAATTGAAGGCGAAAAACGTATCGGACGGACTGACGATCTCCATTAACCCGTCAGTCACGACGGTTACGATTCAGGAAAAAACGGCTGAGAGTTTTCCCGTGGAAGTTGAATACTACAATAAAAGCAAAATGAAAAAGGGATATACCCCTCAGCAGCCGATTATCAGCCCGAAAAACGTGCAGATTACAGGTTCGAAAAATGTGATTGATAACATTTCACTTGTCAAAGCATCCGTGAACCTAGAAAATGCAAATGAGACCATTGAAAAGGAAGTGAAGGTGACCGTCTATGACAAAGACGGCAACGCACTTCCTGTTGATGTTGAACCGTCAGTCATTAAAGTGACGGTTCCCGTAGCCAGTCCGAGCAAAAAGCTTCCTTTCAAAATCGAAAGGAAGGGAAGTCTTCCGGACGGGGTGAGCGTTGCGAGCATTGACTCGAATCCGAGTGAGGTGACGGTTTACGGCCCGCAGGATGTGCTGGATTCACTTGAATTTATTGACGGCGTATCTCTTGATTTAGGCAAAATTGATAAAGATACCGATATCAATGCCGATATCCCGCTTCCTAAGGGTGTCACCAAGGTATCACCGGAAAAAATCACGCTTCATGTTAAAGTGGACAGTGAAGACAAAAAGGATTTTGACAATGTCGGAATCAAGACGGTCGGACTGGGAGGCTCACAGCAGATTGAGTTTCTCGATCCTGAATCGCAGGCGATAAATATTACGGCCAAAGGCTCTCCCGCCAACATTAAGGCGCTGAAAAAGTCGGACATTGAACTGTATGCCAATGTCTCAGACCTGGATGACGGAGAGCACTCTGTAAAGCTTGAAGTAAACGGCCCGCAAAACGTCACATGGTCCCTGTCAAAAGACACGGTTAAGATCAAGCTGACTTCTAAGAAAAACACAAGTTCAAATAAAAATAACGGCGGCTCCGCTGATTCCGGCAATAAGAACGGCACAAGCGGAGACGCAGACAAAGACAAGAACAAGAACCGGGAAGACGACACTGACAGCGATCAGAATAAAAGTCAAAACCAGGATCAAAATCAAGACCAGGATGAAGACGGATCAAGCGCTGATTCTTCTTCAACAGAATGAAAAAGGAGCGATACAAAATGGGCAAGTATTTTGGAACAGATGGTGTAAGAGGTGTTGCCAACAGCGAGCTTACGCCAGAGCTGGCCTTTAAAGTTGGGCGTTTTGGCGGTTATGTCCTGACCAAAGATAAGCAGCGCCCGAAAGTGCTGATCGGCCGTGATACACGTATCTCCGGACATATGCTGGAGGGAGCCCTTGTCGCCGGACTTTTATCGATCGGAGCTGAAGTGATGCGCCTCGGCGTTATTTCTACGCCGGGGGTATCCTATTTAACGAAAGCCATGGATGCTGAGGCGGGCGTCATGATCTCCGCTTCTCACAACCCCGTACAGGATAACGGAATTAAATTTTTCGGAGGGGACGGCTTTAAGCTTTCTGATGAGCAGGAGGCCGAGATTGAACGTCTCATGGATGAACCGGAAGATAAGCTGCCGAGACCGACAGGCGCGGACCTCGGGCTTGTAAACGATTATTTTGAAGGCGTTCAAAAGTATCTGCAATTTTTAAAGCAGACGGCGGACGAAGATTTCACAGGCATTCATGTAGCGCTTGACTGCGCCCATGGTGCGACATCATCCATTGCGACGCACCTTTTTGCCGATCTCGATGCTGACGTATCTACAATGGGGACGTCTCCGAACGGATTAAACATTAATGATGGCGTCGGGTCTACACACCCGGAAGCGCTGAGTGCTTTCGTCAAAGAAAAAAACGCCGATATCGGCCTTGCGTTTGACGGAGACGGCGACCGCCTCATTGCTGTTGATGAAAAAGGAAACATCGTCGACGGTGATCAGATTATGTACATATGCGCGAAGTATTTGAAATCAGAGGGCCGTCTGAAGGATGATACCGTCGTATCGACTGTGATGAGCAACCTCGGTTTTTACAAAGCGCTTGAAAAAGAAGAAATCAAAAGCGTTCAAACGGCAGTCGGCGACCGCTATGTCGTAGAAGCGATGAAAAAAGACGGCTATAATGTCGGCGGCGAGCAGTCAGGGCACCTTATTTTCCTTGATTACAACACTACCGGCGACGGTCTTTTGTCCGCGATCATGCTTGTGAATACGCTGAAGGCGTCCGGCAAAACTCTTTCAGAACTTGCGGATGAAATGAAAAAATTCCCGCAGCTCTTAGTGAACGTGAAAGTGACGGATAAATATAAGGTAGAAGAAAACGCTAAGGTGAAGGCCGTTATTTCTGAAGTGGAAAAAGAAATGAACGGAGACGGCCGGATTTTAGTGCGCCCATCAGGCACCGAACCGCTCGTCCGCGTGATGGCCGAAGCGAGAACAAAAGAGCTTTGTGACGAATATGTCACAAAAATCGTGGATGTCGTGCGGACAGAAATGGGAGCGGAGTAGCGAAGTTTATAAGCAGAGAGCGAACAAGACAAGTGCGATCAGCATAATATGATAGTAAACATGATGCCGGGGCGGCAAAAAATAATTGACCGTCCTTGGCACATGCTGTAAAATCAAGCTTGTTCAGCCTTTGTTTTTCACTTGCAGGAAAGGCGGGATTGTTTGCATCTTTTATAATTACAGCGCCCGAACTAAGCGCCCGAAAAACGGCTTAGTTGACGAGGATGGAGGTTATCGAATTTTCGGCGGATGCCTCCCGGCTGATTCATTTAGATCACAGCCGTAAGGATTTCTTCAAACCGGAGGGGCGACTCTCCGAACAAAGAGAAATCACATGATCTTCCAAAAAAACATGTGGGAGGGGACGATTGAAAGTCCCCTTGTAATTTGACTTTCTTCGTCTCCTTTTGCACCTTTAGGAGGAAGAAAAAATGTGTGGAATTGTAGGTTATATCGGTCAGCTTGATGCGAAAGAGATTTTGTTAAAAGGATTAGAGAAGCTTGAGTACCGCGGTTATGACTCTGCCGGTATCGCTGTGGCGAATGAGCAGGGCGTGCATGTGTACAAAGAAAAAGGCCGCATCGCCGACCTTCGTGAAGTGGTGGATCACACGGTTGAATCTCAAGCGGGAATCGGCCATACACGTTGGGCGACTCACGGCGAACCAAGCTTCCTGAACGCTCACCCGCATCAAAGCGCACTCGGCCGCTTTACACTTGTTCACAACGGTGTGATCGAGAACTATGTTCAGCTGAAGCGCGAATATCTTGAAAACGTTGAACTGAAAAGCGACACGGACACTGAAGTAGTCGTTCAAATGATCGAGCAATTTGTGGCGGGAGGACTTAGCACAGAAGAAGCGTTCCGCAAAACACTGACTCTGTTAAAAGGCTCTTACGCAATTGCATTATTTGACGGTGAAAACACAGACACCATTTACGTTGCAAAAAACAAAAGCCCTCTGTTAATCGGCCTTGGAGATACGTTTAACGTCGTGGCATCTGACGCGATGGCTATGCTTCAAGTAACGAATGAATACGTTGAGCTTTTGGACAAAGAAATGGTGATCGTGACAAAAGACGAAGCCGTGATTAAAAACCTTGACGGTGAAGTCATGACACGTGCGTCTTATATCGCTGAGCTTGACGCCAGTGATATCGAAAAAGGCACATACCCTCACTACATGTTAAAAGAAACGGATGAGCAGCCGCTTGTTATGCGCAAAATCATCCAAACGTATCAGGACGAAAACGGCAGACTGGCCGTGGCCGGCGATGTCGCTGACGCCGTGGCGGAAGCGGACCGCATTTATATCGTGGCTTGCGGAACGAGCTACCATGCCGGTCTTGTCGGGAAACAATATATTGAAATGTGGGCAAACGTACCGGTTGAAGTGCATGTAGCGAGTGAATTCTCTTACAACATGCCGCTTCTGTCTAAGAAGCCGCTCTTTATCTTCCTTTCTCAAAGCGGAGAAACAGCGGACAGCCGCGCCGTGCTTGTTCAAGTCAAAGCGCTGGGTCACAAAGCGCTGACAATCACAAACGTTCCGGGATCAACGCTTTCCCGTGAAGCGGATTACACATTGCTTCTGCACGCAGGCCCTGAGATCGCGGTTGCATCAACAAAAGCGTATACGGCTCAGATTGCCGTGCTTGCGATCGTTGCGTCCGTTGCAGCAGAACGCAACGGCGTTGATATCGGTTTTGATTTAGTCAAAGAATTAGGTATCGCGGCAAACGCCATGGAAGCCCTCTGCGACCAGAAGGACGAAATGGAAATGATCGCGCGTGAGTACCTGACTGTTTCAAGAAACGCTTTCTTCATCGGCCGCGGCCTTGACTACTTCGTGTGTGTCGAAGGCGCCCTGAAGCTGAAAGAGATTTCTTACATCCAGGCGGAAGGCTTCGCCGGCGGCGAGCTGAAGCACGGAACAATCGCTCTGATTGAAGAAGGAACACCGGTCTTTGCACTGGCGACACAAGAACACGTCAACCTGAGCATCCGCGGAAACGTGAAGGAAGTCGCAGCCCGCGGCGCCAACACTTGCATCATCTCGCTGAAAGGCTTAGAAGACGCAGACGACAGATTCATCCTGCCGGAAGTCAACCCTGCGCTTGCTCCGCTGGTATCTGTTGTGCCATTGCAGCTGATCGCTTACTACGCTGCACTGCACCGCGGCTGTGACGTTGATAAACCGCGCAACCTTGCGAAGAGTGTGACTGTGGAATAATATATTTAACCCCTTTGGTTATTAGCCAGAGGGGTTTTTATGTCCATAAGAAAAACAATATTTTCCAATGAAATAAAAAGTGCTTCTGTTTCAGCATTAGCGGAATATCAATGAAGATCAAGGGTCTCGATATCTATGTTGAAAAGTAAGAAAAAATTGCATCTGTAGCATATATAGTGCTGACAGATAATTCAAGACTGGAAAAATTGGGGTATTAAGGATAAAACCTAAATCAATTGAACTTGGAGATGATCTATGTACTGAAACTTAATCATTGTTTTTGATAAAAAAATAGGATAATAGTAGAAACAATTCAAGTCAAGGTATTCGAAATGCTAATACTGTGATATGAGTAGCAGTAAAGTTAGTAATTTGAAGGATTACGAGTAAAAGTGCAGGGATTATATACCGATTGTCACATCCGATGAAGCTTTGATAAAGGATTTAGAAGATAACTTTTAAGTTGTGAAATAAAACTTAAAAGTGAAAAGTTATCAAATAGACATCAAGATAAGTTTTGGATAATTAATTTTAAGATTGTAATATATGATTCCTATACTTGAACGAAAAATGAAGTGGGCAACTGTACGTAACCAAAGTTGTGTGCGGAAGTTAGCAGACGAGTTTATAAAGTTAATTTATACAGCTAATTCTTTGAAATAAAGGGTAATAGTATTAATTTGCGGTAGGTGAGGTAATGAACTTAGTTAGCGAAAAATTATTAAATATTCTTGAGGATGAAATAAAAAAATTCAATAAAGAGTTAAATAAAGATGTTAAATTAGTTGACTTTGAACACCTAGAGGCTGATTTAAAATCAATTAACGATGAGATTGATAAAGAAAAGGTTTTTTTTAGTGAAGAGTTATCTTTGATAGATGTAGGAATGAAGTGTATAGGAACCTTAATTTTTTGGATTGGTGAACATGACCACTTTATTGCTGGTAACTGGACAAAAGAAGAATATGAAAGAATAAATCAAACATTTCAGGGTTTACTTACACAATTAACGAATGGACTGATAGGAATATCAAAACTAATAGAAAGGGGTTTAGACTATCAAGCAAGGGTACTCTTTAGAAATTTAGCTGAGATGTCATGGTTAACATTAGTCTTAATATATGATGAAGAGTGGTTACGGATGTATATTCAAGACGACAAATATGAAAAATATTTTAGACCATACAAAATTAGGAATAAATTGAATGAAATTGAAAATGCTACAGAGCTACCTCAGTCAATTAAAGATGAATTGAATAAAAATAGAAAACAAATATATAAATTCTATTCAGAAATATTACATAACACTTATCCATATCCGATTTTAGGAGCAATGGTTAAAAGAATAAATGGCGAGGAGAATTTAGCATTAAGCTTATTTGGTAAAATCACTAGATATTCAAGTAGAACTATACATGAGGTGAACACATGTATATATTTGTTTATATTAATGTTTTACAGAGCTTTAGGTACATTGCATAAGTTAAAAGTTGAAGGTGAAAATGATGAGTATTTTGCTAGTAAATCCATAATTCTGATGAATACCTTTATAAAAGGATATCAGTCATCATTGTCTAAATCAGAGAAAGCTGATTAAATGTGAATAAAATTAATATCAACTAGTACGGTTTTTTTGAAATGAAAAATCATGAGTCACTATTGTAATCACTTATGAGTCTATACTTTTGTTTAATAAAGTCCAAATTAATAAATAAACCTCGTTTTAATTCAAAAAGGACAGCCGCCCGCCCAATGGGCGGCTGTTCTTCTAATTAAAACTGCGTTGTCACATCGTACTTATAATCAATCTTCAATTTTACATTTTTCATAGTCGATTTAGCTGTTGCAAGTGTGTTGTATTTAAAATTCCAGATGCTTGCCGCTGAGAGGTTATCATCCAGTGTAATACCGTAATTCCCTTGAGTGGAGCTGTTTGCAAGTGCACGGTGCCACACTTTATTTTCTTCCGACATGATGTAGTGGCTTGTATTTCCTTGGCTTGGTGTTTGGGTTGCGGTGGTGTTGATTCTTTTCACTGTGGCGTCTCTTGGAATGCTTGTCTGTTTGGTTAAGTCGAGTCTAAGAACAGTTGAATCTGATCCATTCGGACTGAGGCTTGTGTTCCCTTTATTTTCAGCTGTACCGCTGAATGAGAAGGTCTCACTGCCGGATTTGATTCGGTCGTAAATAGAGAGTGTAAAGTACATATCGTCAGTGTAGGAGCCGCGGGACACTTTCACGTAGAACGTCTCGTTATTTTCTTTCGCATCTGTATTTGCATAGATAAAAGGTAGCGCCGTATCAGGATTTATCACTTCTGTGCCTTTACTGATCAGTACTTTATTTTTATTATAAATTTCAATGTCCATTCCCTTGTATTCACTTCTTGTTGAACTCCTGACATAAAGTCTTTCTCCCTTATTTGCCGTGAAAGTGAAATACGAATCCTTTTCCCCTTTTGGCAATATGGCTGTATCAATATTTTTATATTTCCAGTAGCCTACTGGATTGGCAGTTTCAAATGAGTGATTTCCTGTAATAGCGCTTATTTGTGATGAGTTCTTTTGAGACGCAGAGGCTGAGGCTGAAGGTGCAAACAATACGTCTGATAATAAGATTGCACTGACAAATAGTATAGATATATACTTTTTCGTGGAAAATTCCTCCTTTTTGACTACATCATACATAAAAACCCTCATGATGTAAACATTTGTTATTTTAGGTTAAAATCAACTGGGAAACAGCCGATACAAACACTAGAACATCATCTCAAGCGGAGGTTAAAAACATGCGCCTAAACGCTCGTTATATAAAAAATCAAGTAATGGCTCAGCAAGTGCTTCAGCGGTATTCTTCCAAAACAAATGTGAAAGATGCGGCAAAAGGGCCGGACAGCTTATTGATTCAGGCAGGCGGGACCCGCGATCTGAGCCAGGTGAATTATTCAAGGAGCGGTGTCACTGAGAAAGGGAGCAGCCTGTCCCGTTTATATCAATCTGCAAATCAGAAAACGATTACGGATAATGGATATGAGACGGTAATAGACGCTAATAATCCGTATGAGTCTGAGAGTGATATTGCGAGCAAGATTCTTGATGAGAAATACAGCCGTATCAATGAAATCAATAAACGAAAACCAGATCCTTTGCATTATATTAAGGACAAATACCAGCGTGCCGATTCACCTTATTTCAGAAGTGATTTATCAGAATCGGAGCGTCAGGCCGCTTATCATAATGAAACGGAATGGCTGTTTAAGGGGAAAGCCCAAAGCTATGATTTCCGTGATGCGGCGTTTCGGGGTGAAACGCTCAACGGAGAGATTCAAGTCGAAAATGAAAGGGTGTTTCAGCGGGCGCAGGTGAATCAGCAGATAGATATGCTTTTTCATCGGAATCATATTCAGATTCCGGAGGGTGCGAATCTTACATTTACGATATCACCGATTGATTATCTGTTAAAAGTGAGCGGGACTGACGATAAAGATCTCACTCAGCAGATTGAAGCCGTCTTAAACTCCGGGGAAAACAGCAAAGAGCTGTTTGCGCACATCATTCGCAGCCGGAGTGATGACTCCTCGCAGTTTACGCCGGAAACATATGAGAAATATCAAGTCGTTCGGGAAATGTATGAGGTGACCGGCTATCATCTGAAAGACTTGCAGATCGTGGACGGAAAGTACGTCACAGAAGACGGACGCGACCTTTTAGACGTCTATAAGGAAGCGCTGCAGCAAGATCCTTTGTTGAGACATACGGCGGCAGAAGCGGCCGCCCATTACGGACAGGGGCTCACGAAGCTTGCGAGAACGGGTTATGATGCAATTCCTGATTTGGTTCTGTCCATTGAGTATAAAAACGGATCTCTGCGTGATGTCGGCCAAAGCAGGCAATACGGATCTGGGGATACAGATTGGCTTTCTGAATGGAAACGGGAGCTGGGTGTGCGTATATAAAATGAGAAAAAAGCTGACGAATGATGCCGTCAGCTTTTCTTTATGCGTTTACTTAAAACTCCTCATACTCCGCCGGGTCTTGGCCGTTTATGCGTCCGTCGGGGCGGGTAAGCGAGTCGATAATGCTCATGTCGTTTTCATCAAGGGAGAAATCAAAAACGGAGATGTTTTCAAGCTGGCGCTCGGGCGATGCTGATTTTGGAATCGGGATGGCGCCCAGCTGGATATGCCAGCGTAAAATGACTTGAGAAATGGTTTTGCCGTATTTGTCCGCAATCCGTCCGAGTTTTTGATCGTTCAATACTTCGCCGGCGCGGGATAACGGACTCCATGATTCTGTCACGATGCCCTGTTCTTCGTGCCATTGGCGCTGCTGCTGCTGATTAAAAGCGGGATGCAGTTCAATTTGGTTGATGCCTGGCTTTACGCCGGTTTCACGTTCGAGCCGTTCGATATGCTCAGGCAGGAAATTGCAGACGCCGATGGATCGGATCAGGCCCCATTCTTTTGCATCAATCAGTGCCTGCCATGCTTCCGTGTAGCGGTCTTGTTTCGGATTCGGCCAATGGACGAGATACAGGTCATAGTAGTCCAGACCGGCGCGGTATAAAGATTCTTGGATGGTTTGTACAGCTTTGTCATAGTCATGGTAGCGCCCGGGCAGCTTGGACGTCACGTATAGCTGTTCTCTCGGAACAGAGCTTCTCTTGATGGCTTCTCCGACCGATCCTTCATTTTCATAGTTATAAGCGGTGTCAATCAGACGGTAGCCGATATCAATGGCGCTGGTAATGGCATGAACGCCGTTGTTTCCGTTAAGAGCGTATGTACCGAAGCCGATCGCGGGAATGCTTGTCCCATCCAGCAGTTTCTTTTGCGGAATTGCTCCAGTCATCATTAAATCCCTCCTTGTTTTCTACTTTACCATTATTTTTTCAAATGAAACTTAATAATGGAAGGAAATGAGATGATCCGCACATGAAAAAAGCTGACGGAGAACCGCCAGCTTTAAATTTGAAACATCCATGCTACGACGGGGCCGAAGACCGACCCTAACACGGCGCAGAGCGTCATGGAAACAGAGCTCATGGAGACCGTTAATTCTCCGTACTCCATTGCTTTTGAGGTGCCGAGCGCATGGGAAGCGCTCCCGAATGCAATTCCTTTCCCGAGTGAGCTGCGAATGCGGATCCACTTGAGAAGCAGCGGTCCTAAGATAACGCCGGAAAACCCTGCGATCATGACGAACACGACTGTCATGGAAGGGACACCGCCAATACCGGACGCAATCTGTATGGCGACAGGCGTCGTAATTGATTTTGGGATAATTGACAAAATCAAACTCCGGCTGATGCCGAACAGCTCTGCAAATAGCAGGCCGCTGACCATTCCGGAGAATAAACCGGCCAACACGCCGCCGATGATCGGAAACATATACTTGATTAACACCCGGCGCTGCTTATAAAGCGGGTATGCCAACGCCACTACGGCGGGGCCGAGCAGTGAATTGATCCATTGTCCGCCGATCATATAGTCTTTATACGAAATATGAAAAACAAGCAGCACGGCGATAATGAAAATCGTAGTCGTCAAAACCGGTATGAGAAAGGGATATGGAAAGCGCACATATATTTTCACCATAGCCAGATAGGCGGCGGCCGTGAACAAAATTATAAGGATTGCGATACATGCTTGCTGCACTTCTTTTTCTCCTTTCTCTGATTGGCTTTGTGCTCTAACAGCTGGCTGGCGTACCCTGCGGCGATCATTGTGACGATGGTGCTCAGCACGATGATTAGAAACAGAGCAGCCCCGCTGGCGGAAAACAGTGACGGGTAATTGATGACGCCCGTCATGGCCGGAATGAATAACAGCGGAAGAAAAGACAGCAAAAATCCGGCTCCGTCTTCAATCATTTTGACGGGAATGATCTTAACCGATAAACATATGATCAGCAGGATCAAACCGATGATACTTCCGGGAATGGGCAGGTGAAAGCACTGCTGAACGGCTCCCCCGATAAAGGAAAATGCGAATAAAATAATGATTTGCAAGATGATGCGTATGACTTTCACGACAATGCTGTTCTTTGGAGAAGAGCAGCTTCCCCCTTTCTTGTTGCTTCGATATGTTTCTTTACTTTTTGTGCATATATTTGTACTATACAAATATATGTATGCAAAATCTTTCTATATGTTTTCTGAGTAAATGTGCATATGTTTGTATTATACAACTAATATTGCTGTTGTCAATTGTAAGGAGTGAGGCTGTTGTCAAAACAAGATCCGATTGAATTAATTGAATATGAGCTCACCACTTTTATCAGGAGAGCTGTTTATCTTGATAACTCCGACCGTAAAATCGGACATCTGGAAAGGGCTGCGTATTTGTTATTACGGCAGCTGGATGAATTCGGACCGGCGCGTGTAAAGGAATTAGCCGAATCTTTTAAGCTGGATATTTCCACATTGTCACGCCAGGCCGCGGCCTTGGAGTCGAAAGAGCTGATCCAGCGTTTTTCCGATCCTTCTGACGGGCGGGTCAGTCTGTTTGCGATTACGAAGCTTGGCAAACAGAGGTTAAAAGCTGATAAAAAGATGCGTCTTGATCGATACCGACATATGCTTGACGATTGGTCAGGCGATGAAAAAGAAAAGTTCGGCCGGCTTTTGCTGCGGCTGAATGAGGCATTTATCGATTAATGCATGATTTTTGCCGGTTAAGCAGGATTATGGCGTATACAAGGGAGAATGGAAGAGAGTAAGACTTTACGCCATTCTGCTTAGCAAAAATAATATTGAATAGGGGGCGGAACATGTTTCTCCAGGGACATCCTGTTTCTCGGAGGCTGCGGCATTTATTATCTCAATATTCATAATTCATTAAAAATGAAAGCGCTTTATTTTTAGTCTATTGGTTTAGGGTGTAAGGTGTTTACCTGAAAAAAACAATTGTATTTTCCACGAAAATTTATTATGATGGAATAAGGAAATTGGAGATTATATAACAATAGAAAGATAGAATATTTCTAATATTGCGGGAAATGAAGAGTGAGTTAGGTTCAACAGGTGCACCTTCTGCTTCATTATTTCACATATATCAGAGCTGTTAAGAGGAGGAAGCGAAGTGGCAAACAAAGAATTAAAGAGAGGCTTAGGCGCGCGTCATATACAGATGATTGCGCTGGGCGGCACGATCGGTGTCGGTTTATTCATGGGGTCATCCAGCACGATCGGATGGACCGGGCCGTCTGTCCTGCTGGCTTATGCGATCTCGGGTATCTTTATCTTTTTTATCATGCGTGCGATGGGCGAAATGCTCTATGTAGAGCCGAGTACAGGGTCGTTTGCGACATTCGGCCATAAGTATATACATCCGTTAGCCGGCTATATGACGGCGTGGAGCAACTGGTTTCAATGGGTGATCGTCGGGATGTCTGAAATTATCGCCGTCGGTTCGTATATGAAATATTGGTTTCCTGATCTGCCGGCATGGATTCCCGGCATTATCGCCATGGCCATTCTCGGTGCGGCGAATTTAATTTCGGTAAAATCTTTCGGTGAGTTTGAATTTTGGTTTGCCATGATCAAAATCGTCACCATTATTCTGATGATTGTGGCCGGAATCGGGATTATTTTCTTCGGTTTCGGTAACGGAGGGCATGCAATCGGATTATCTAATTTATGGTCGCACGGCGGTTTCTTTACGAATGGTTTTTCAGGATTTTTCTTTGCCTTGTCTTTGGTCGTTGCGGCCTATCAAGGGGTCGAACTGATCGGGATTACGGCAGGGGAAGCGAAGGACCCGCAAAAAACGCTGCGAAGCGCGATTCAGAGTATTATTTGGCGGATTTTAATTTTCTACATCGGTGCGATTTTCGTAATCGTTACCGTATATCCGTGGAATGAGCTTCACTCACTCGGCAGTCCGTTTGTTTCGACATTTGCGAAAGTCGGGATTACGGCGGCGGCCGGTTTGATTAACTTTGTTGTGATTACCGCTGCGATGTCCGGATGCAACAGCGGGATATTCAGTGCGGGACGCATGCTTTATACATTGGGCGTGAATGGACAGGCCCCGAAATTCTTTAAGAAAGTTTCTTCGAGCGGTGTGCCGATATTCGGTACGTTTGCCGTATTAATCGGACTTGTGATCGGTGTCGTGCTGAACTACATCGCGCCTCCGAAAATTTTTGTCTATGTGTACAGCGCGAGTGTGCTGCCGGGAATGATTCCGTGGTTCGTCATTTTAATCAGCCATCTCGGTTTCAGAAGAGCGAAGGGCGCTGAGCTTGATAAGCATCCATTTAAAATGCCTTTTGCGCCGTTTACAAACTATTTGACGATCGCTTTCTTACTCATGGTATTGATCGGCATGTGGTTTAACAAAGATACGCGGATTTCTTTGGTTGTCGGGGTGATTTTCCTGGCGATTGTGACGGTCAGCTATTATGCGTTCGGTATCGGCAAGCGCATGCCTGGTGAAAAATCGAAAATAGAAGACGCTGTATAATTCAAAAAGACACTCTCTTACAGGGGTGTCTTTTTCGGCTTGTCCGCGAGTGGTATACTGGTTAAAAAAAGCAGAACCGGGGGAAACATCGATGAGTCATTACCGTACGTTATTATTTGATATAGACAATACGCTGCTGGATTTTACCGCTTCAGAAACCGATGCTCTTCAAAAATTGTTTCAAGGTTCAAAGCTGGAGCTGACGGCAGAGGTGGAAGCCCGTTATAAAGCGTTAAATCAAGGGCTGTGGAAGGCGTTTGAAGAGGGGGAAATGACCCGCGATGAAGTGGTCAATACACGGTTTGCCCTTTTGTTTAAAGAATACGGCCTCGAAGCCGACGGCGTGCTGATGAATCAGGCGTACCGCCAATACTTAGAAGAAGGGCACCAGATGATAGACGGAGCTTATGAGCTGATTGAACGGCTGAGTCCTTTATTTGATTTATACATCGTGACGAACGGCGTCTCAAGATCACAATATAAGCGGCTGGGCGACTCCGGTCTGTATCCGTTCTTTAAAGATGTGTTTGTATCTGAGGACACGGGTTTTCAAAAGCCGATGAAGGAATACTTTGATTACGTGTTTGCGAGAATTCCCGGTTTTTCTGCCGAGGGCGGACTTATTATCGGCGATTCACTGAGCGCGGACATAAAAGGCGGTCAGATGGCGGGAATTGATACGTGCTGGTTTAATCCCGGAAAGAAAGCAAATGAGTCCGGAATCATCCCGACGTACGAGATTCATTCGCTTGATGAGCTGTATGATGTGCTGAACGTGGAGCGGAAAGCCGCCGCTCATTTGTAAGGAGAATTCGATGAAGATTGCACATACGAAGTTACTGATCAGGGGTTTTGCATTACTATCAATCTTTCATGCGATTCTTCAGCTTCCTCCCGGCCGGGGGGAGCTGAAGGTTTTTTTGTCTGTGCTCGTGATGATGCTGACGGCTAATGACTGCCTGCGGCCGCTATATATGAAGAGAAGGCCGGCTGTATATCAAGGCTCTTTTCTCCTGAGCAACGCTATCGCGGGAGTACTTTTGTACAATGTCTATAGTGTGGGGGCACAGGCCGTAATGGTGCTTTTATTGGCGGAGGTGCTTATTACTGATAAGGAGATTTCGGCTGTTTTGTTAACGATGAATGCCGCCGCATTTGCCGCAGCTTTATACGCCGGCGGAGCGGGTGTCAGTGATATCGTGCCGCCATACTTCATCATGTTTGCGGTGATTTATTTATATCGGAAAAACCTGCAGGAGAAGTCGAAGGTTGAATTGCTGAACCGAGAGCTGAAGATCGCTAATGACACACTGAAGGAATATTCAGACCGGATTGAGGAACTGGCCGTTACGAAAGAAAGAACTAGAATTGCGCAGGAGCTGCATGATTCTCTCGGTCATTATCTGGCTGCTCTGAAAATGAATTTGGAATTTGCCGGGAAGACAGCCGGGCATCAGCCGGACAAAGTGAAGCAGATCATTCATAAGGCGCATGATCTTACGAAAGAATCCATTTTAAAGCTTCGCCAGGCCGTTATGCTGCTGCAGGGCTCTTTGCCGGGGCGGGGATTTGAGCAAGAGCTCCGTGACATTTTCAGCCATTTTCAAGAGGCGGGAGGCATACGCTTCGAGCTGGAGATGGACGCGGCCATAGAAGCGGAACAGCCGGATGTGAAGCATTGTCTTTATCAATCCGTTCAGGAAACGATTACGAATGCGATAAAACATGGACATGCTTCATATGTTTCTGTCCGGATTCAAAAAAACCGAAACATGATATTGGCGCATATTCATAATAACGGCTCAGCCTGCGGAACGATCATAAAATCAAATGGTCTGAAAGGAATTGAGAAAAGAGCGGCCGCACTTGGCGGAGAGGCTGTTTTCTCTTCCGGGAAGGAAACGGGTTTTGACGTGAAAATAAGGATTCCATGCAAGGAGGAATAATCAAGTGAATGTCATGATTGCAGACGACCAGTCCATTGTGAGAGAGGGGCTGAAAATGATTCTGAGTCTTCATGAAGGAATTCAAATATCGGGAGAGGCTTCTTGCGGCGAAGAGGTTCTCCGACTGCTTTCTCAAACCGAAACCGATGTGATTTTGATGGATATCAGAATGCCCGGTATGGACGGAATCGAAACGACAAAAGCGGTAAAAGCGCGATATCCGTCCGTAAAAGTCATCATTCTGACAACGTTTGAAGATGATCACTATATTTTTGCCGGGCTGAAAAGCGGAGCCGACGGCTATCTCTTGAAGGATGCTGATTCAGATGAAATTACCGCCTCCCTTCAAGCCGTTTATGAAGGGAAGATGATGCTGAATACCAAAATCACGGTTTCCGTCGTAAAAGCGCTGAACAATATGGAGATCCCTGCGGTGCAGAAAGAGCCGCGGTCAAAGCTGAAGGAGATTCTCACGCCGAGAGAGCTTGATGTGGCGAAACACATTATGGAAGGCAAAAGCAATAAACGCATTGCCGCAGACTTATTTCTGACTGAAGGCACTGTGAAAAACTATGTATCCAGAATCCTCGATAAACTTGAAGTGTCAAACAGAACCGAGCTTACCTTATATTTGCAAAAACTGCTATAACCCCGCTTCACCCTCCTCTCTCCCTTTTTATCACTAAACATATGACGAAAGTAATACCCATATCGAGTACGAAAGTGAATAGAAAACAAGGATCGCCAAGAGTAGAATAAGTGCAGATATGACACAAGGAGTGCTGCACGAATGCTCGAATTAACGGATTTGACAAAGAAGTACGGCGATTTTACCGCTGTCAATCATATATCACTGCGCGTCGAAAAAGGAGAGATATTCGGTCTCCTGGGACCAAACGGCGCCGGTAAATCAACAACGGTGTCGATGATCAGCACCGTGCTCCCGCCGACGGGCGGAACAATCTGCATTGACGGAACCTCATTACAGGAGCAGCCTGCGGCCATAAAAAAAGTGATGGGAGTCGTCCCGCAGGAAATCGCTTTATATCAAGCGTTAAGCGCAAAGGATAATTTGGCTTTTTTCGGGAGTCTGTACGGACTTTCCGGTAAGGAACTTTGGAAACGGGTTGATGAAGTGCTGGACATCATCGAATTAAAGGAACAGCGAAATCAAAAGATATCTGAGTTTTCAGGCGGCATGAAAAGACGAGTGAATATCGGGGCCGCGCTAATGAATGAACCGAAACTATTCATTTTAGATGAACCGACCGTCGGAATTGATCCGCAATCCAGACACCACATTCTTGAAACCGTGAAGACGTTAAATCAAGAAAAAGGGATGACCGTCATCTACACGAGTCATTACATGGAAGAGGTCGAATACCTCTGTGAAAAAGCGGCGATCATGGATCACGGCTCAATCATTGCCTGCGGGACGAAAGATGAATTGAAGCAGTCAGCTAAAGCCTCTGATACCCTGATCGTGAATGCAGAGGGGCTGAATGATGATGCCGTTAAAAAAATTCGCCGCATTCCCGGTGTTGCCGAGGCTGCTGTCAGCCAGCAGACCATTACGATGCTCGTCTCTGCGGCAGATCGCAATATCCTTGATATTGCGGATGATATCAGGAAAACCGGTATCACCATTAAAGGCATTCATTTCGAGGAAGCCAATCTGGAAAGCATTTTCCTCCGGCTCACCGGCAAAACGCTGCGGGATTCATAGGGGGCGTCATGAAAATATTATTCAGGCTGATCTTATTAGATTTTCGGTTATTGGCCGGAGCAAAGTCTTTCTATATAAAACTGATTCTGTTTCCGGCACTGATGATTTTTATTTTAGGAACGGTTTTTCACGGCGATTCGAAAGTGAAGCCGTTTCAGACCGCGTTTTATAATGCGGATCACGCGGAGAGTTCTTTGGGCGACGTATTAAAGAATGACGTGCTGAAACAAACTGATCTCATCCGTGTAAAAGACATAGGCAGTTTCCAAGAAGGGAAACAGCTTGTCGAAAGCGGCAAAGTCTCCGTTTTTGTATACGTGCCGAAAGGCTTTGCAAAAGCGGCAGAACACAATGAAAAAACAAGTATCAAAGTCATCTCGGACCAACAAGGCTCTGTAAACGGAGACATTGTGGAAATGATGGCTGATTCGTTTGTCACCAGAGTAAAAGCGGAGATCGGTGAAGAAAAAGCGGTGCTGAAGAAGTCGGGACATCTGTCAAAGGGAGATGCCAGCAAAATCATCAGCGGCCTTTCGGGTGAACGTGAACAGGCTGTCACCATTCCGAAACAGTCGGCCGGCAATCATGCGGCTCCGATTGATGCGATGCAGTATTATTCAATCGCAATGGTCGTCATGTTCTCCATTATGACCGCGTTTGCGCTCATTCACGGGATAGTGGAAGAGAGACAGCAGCACACGTTATTCAGAATCAAATCAATGCCTGTTTTACGTATCCAGTATGTGGCGGGGAAGCTTTTGGGAATCATGCTTGCCATCCTTATGCAAATGGCTGCCGTCATCATCGCAAGCAGCATCTTGTATCAGGTAAAATGGGGCAATTTGTTTGAAATATTGCTGGTTACGATTGTTTATTCATTTGCGATCGGCAGTATCGTGCTTCTTTGGGGGTTTACTGCAAAAAACCACGAGACCGTCTCAAGCATGGCGGCTCCCATTTTATACGGATTCAGTTTTTTAGGCGGAAGCTTTATCGCAAAAGACAGCTTGCCTGACAGTTTGAGAATCGTGCAGGAGCTGATACCGAACGGCAAAGCGATCAACAGCTATGTCAGTGTCACGCAGCATGCCGGTCTGAGCGGTATTTCGACGGATTTGGCAGAGCTTGCCGCCATCGGCGCCGTGTTTTTATGTTTGACCATCTGGGTGTTTAAACGGAAGGAGGCTGTTTCATGACGCAGCTGTTATTCATGATCAGACATCAGCTGAAACTGATGCTGCAAAATCGGGCTGCCATCTTTGCGACGATTTCCGCCCCGCTCCTTCTCACATATTTCTTTTCCTTTTCTGCGGATGGCAGTCAGCAGAAGGAAGTATATGTAGCTGATGAGGATCAGAGCGCCTATTCAGCGCAATTTATGAAAATGATTCAGAAAGCCGGCCATATAAAATTCACGAAGGTCACGGAGGATGTATTAAAAACAAAGGTTCATCATCAGGATATATCCTTTGGATTGCTGATCGGCTCTCATTTTGAAGAGACATTATTTTCCGGAGATGAATTGAACGTTTCATTTATTCAGAATGAAGAAAAGGGTGATGCTGTTTTGACAGAGCAGCTGATTGCGCAGCAGGCGGGCGAGCTGAAAAAAATAGTCCGCGATGCAAAAGTGATATCCCGCACGCTGCACACCGACGGGAAGCAGGCGGCAGCTGATCTCTTGAAGGATATTCAGGGTCATTCCGCCGTCAATGTTGACCGCCATCACGTTTATGAAGGCGGACAGGCAGCCGACAGACTTATCGGATTTTTAGTGATGTTTATCTGGTTCGTTGCAGTCCAAAGCCTGCGATCATTTATAGATGAACAAGAAAATCATACATATGACAGATTGCTGAGCACGCCCGTTTCCTATACGGCATATGCAATCTCTAAGTTTGCGGCGGCGTATCTTTTCGGACTTCTCCATATTATCGTGATCCTCGCTGCCGGAACATTCATGCTGCATATCCGTTTTGCTGATCATGTTTTTGCTGCGGGAGCGGTGCTTGCGGCCTGCTCGTTTGCGCTGACTGCTGTAACGATGGCCGTGATACCGTTCATGAAGAGCCAAAAGCAATTCACGTCGCTTGCTTCCGTTTTTATAGCTGTCACGGGTTTATTGGGAGGGGCTTTCTTCACATTAGACGCGGCTCCGGAGTACATGCGCATGCTGTCGTTGTTTACTCCTGAAAAATGGGCGATCGGCGCATTTCAAAACAATGGCGGAGGCAGCATGCAGATCGTGCCGCTGAGCCTGTTTCTTGCTGTCGGTGCAGCGTCATTGGTCTTATCACTTTATATGATAAGCCGTCATATGAAAAAAAACGGTTAGAAGGGTGGCTGCTTTGTATATGGCAGAAATGATCGGAATCATAGAATTGCTCGCGGGAGTTGCAATGAACGTATGGATCGGGCGGCTCGGAAAAACCTTTTTCGGTAAAGATGACAGAAGTTCGAGAGTCGTGTTAAGAATCTGCGGCATCTTTCTCATGATCAACGGCGTTTCAAGAGCGTTTCATATCTAGTTCACAAAGTGTTCCGGACTCTTTTATAAAATGTAATCTTTTTCCTTGTAAATCGTGTAAAATAGTATAGGATTCTACGAAAAGAATAAGAGGGGGAAGAAACATGAAAAACAAAAAGAGACTCGTTATGCTATTCGCGGCGGCCGCCGCTGTTTTGTTGCTTGTGAGCGGGTTGTGGGCTCCATCAGCGTCTGCGGCGCCGGCTCCTGCTTTAACACAAATCCGTATTATCGGTGTGACGTCTGACGGTCAGAGTTACCAATGGGAAAATATCGGGCCGAACCAAATCAGCGCATCAAAACCGATGAAGGGTACAACGGGTTATTTAGCCGTATATTTCCAAGGGTATCCGAACAATAATACGATCCAGGCGTTTAACAACGGAACGAATATTACAAATCTTACGTCAAAAGCGCTGGAAGATGAATATACGAAAAACGGCAATATCGTTACAGGCTATATTAAATATTACAGTGTTCCTCTTTCTTATGTCAGTTCAGGAACATTCTCTTTCTCCGCAACGGGGCTGAACGGGCCGTACACTCCGTTAAGCAGCGGGTTTTTCTCCATTCAGGTACAGAGTTAAAACAGCCGCCCGGTGCTTTCATGTATAGTTTTTCTCTCTTTCCGGGAAGCTATTCCTAAAGAAAAGGGAGGGCTTACATGATGGACAGGACACTCGGATATTTGCGCGAGTCGCTTTCGAACCACTTGGAGCATGATGTGTGCCGGGGGATTTATAAAAAGCTTCAGGTGAAGCATTATGCAAATGAGGGCGAGTTCGTGAAAGATCTAAATGATTTGGAAATGGACGCGCTGAATCAACTGCTTGAAAAGGAAATCAAATATGCTGAGAACGAGCAGGATGAGAAGCGCACGATGGAATTGAATGAAGTATATGAGCTCCTGTTTTAAAAAGCCTCCCGGCGGTCGGGAGGCTTTTTATTGTTTCGGAAACAGTTTACAGAATCATCCAACCCTTTGTATAATGGATAGTTGTGAAAAACACAGACGGAGGAGAAACATGAACGAAATAAAAAAACAGACGGTTCTTGAGTTGTCATCGGTTGAAAAAGCTTTGGTTTTTCTGGTGCCGCCATTATTGGGGCTGGTCATCGGATGGTTTCTGCCGGTCATTGCGAAGTGGGCCGTAACATTGGATTGGCTGCCTGTTATCGGGCCGCTGGAAATGATCGCTTCTTTTCACGGATGGAAGGCTGCGGCTGCAACCGCCGTTATCGGCTTAATCGGGGGAATGTGGCTGACGCGGACTGTTTTTAAAGAATGTCTTACGGCGGTCGTGACGGACAGCGAGGTGTCCTTAACCATATATAATGAAGAAAGCGTGTTTTCGAAAGACAGCATTTCCGGTGTGTTTACGGATGAAAAGCATCTTGTCTTATTGGGGACTGAAGGGCAGGAGCTTTTTCGGGAGAAGCTTGAGCCCGCGGTTGAAAAAGCGGCTGATGCGTTTCGCGCGCATGGGTATGTCTGGATGGGGACGGAAGATCCTTTTAAAGAAGAATACAAACGGTGGGTGCCGGACACGCCGGATTTGGAGCCAGGGGCAAATGCTCTTTTAAAAGCGAGAGAAAAGGCGCTGAAAGAGGAGGAAAAGGCTGATGCGAAAGAGCTGAAAGCGGAAATATCCAAACTGGGCATTACCGTGCGGGAGAAAGGATCGCGCCAATATTGGCGGATCTATCAAACGCCGTCTGCATGAAAAAAGCTGCCGCCGTTTGATACGGCCGGGCAGCCCGGGAACAGATTATTTCTTCTTGTCATCATAATATTGAACCGGGTACATGGAGCCTTCGGATACCATTTTGTTATCTTCAATATCTTCGGGATGCGGGTTGCCTGCTTTGTTGACGGGGAATGATTCAATATCCTGCTTCCCGGAGAGCGATGTTTTCATATTGCGGATAAAGTTCATCACCTTTTGGCGGTTTGATTTATCTTTGAGCAGGTAGGAAGTCACTCCGACAGTCGACACGGCAAGTCCTGAAATGAGCAGTTTTTGTTTCACGATAAAAACTCCTTTCTATTTCTGGCTTGCAGTAGTTATTCCCGCTTAACGGCTGTTTAAACATCGGAAGGGTAATTTTGGCTTTCTGCTTTAATGCGATAAAGATTGACAAAACTATTTTCAGAATAATATTATAAATATATGATAGCGCTGGAGTCATATTTTAATTGAAAGGTGTTAACTTTATGAATCAATTACATCGCAGAATGGGAACGTTTGCACTCATGATGGTCGGACTTGGGTCGATGATTGGCTCCGGTTGGTTATTCGGGGCGTGGCGGGCAGCTCAGATTGCGGGACCTGCCGCAATTATATCCTGGATTATCGGTATGATCGTTATTTTGTTTATCGCACTTTCTTACAGTGAATTGGGTTCAATGTTCCCGGAAGCCGGGGGAATGGTAAAATATACTCAATATTCTCATGGATCATTTATTGGATTTATCGCAGGATGGGCAAACTGGATTGCGATTGTTTCCGTTATTCCGGTGGAAGCGGTTGCGTCTGTTCAATACATGAGCTCATGGCCGTGGGAATGGGCAAAATGGACAAGCAATCTCGTTCACAACGGCACTCTTACGGGAGAGGGGCTCGGCTTCGCATCCGTATTACTGATTATTTACTTTTTACTGAATTATTGGACAGTTAACTTATTTTCAAAAGCGAATTCATTGATTACCATCTTTAAAATTATTATTCCGGGGCTGACAATCGGAGCGCTGCTGTTTACCGGTTTTCACGGCGGAAACTTCACATCCGGTTCAAGCATTGCGCCGAACGGCTGGGCGAGCGTGCTGACGGCGGTGGCCACATCAGGTATCGTATTTGCGTTTAACGGGTTTCAAAGCCCGATTAACATGGCCGGAGAAGCAAAAAATCCCGGCAAATCGATTCCGATTGCGGTTGTCGGTTCGCTGCTGGTCGCAACCGTCATTTACGTCCTATTGCAAATCGCATTTATCGGTGCGGTTGAACCTTCCATGATCGTTCACGGCTGGAGTCACCTGAACTTTAACTCTCCATTTGCCGATTTGGCGATCGCATTGAATATCAACTGGCTTGTCATTATTCTTTATGCGGATGCGTTCGTATCTCCGTCGGGAACGGGTATCACTTATACCGCTACGACGTCACGCATGATTTACGGCATGGAAAAAAATAAATATATGCCGAGCATTTTCGGAAAGCTTCATCCGCTGTACGGCGTGCCGCGCCAAGCGATGATTTTCAACCTGATTGTATCGTTTATCTTTCTGTTTTTATTCAGAGGATGGGGCGTGCTTGCTGAAATCATTTCCGTTGCGACGCTGATTTCTTATATCACGGGTCCCGTGACGGTGATGACGCTGCGGCGGACGGCGGCGGATTTGTACCGGCCTCTCCGTCTGAAAGGCCTCAGCGTGGTTGCACCGCTCGGCTTCGTGTTCGCGTCTCTCGTGCTGTATTGGGCGCGCTGGCCGTTAACAGGGCAGGTGCTGTTTATCATTTTGATCGGCCTTCCGATTTATTTCTACTACCAAGCGAAAGCGAAGTGGAAAGGATTCCGCAGAAACTTTAAAGGCGGCGTCTGGATGGTTGTCTATCTGCTCAGCATGATGGTCATTTCATGGCTCGGAAGTGAAAAATTCGGCGGTCTGAACATCATTCCGTACGGCTGGGATATGGGGCTGATCGCAATCGTTGCCCTTGCCTTCTATGCGTGGGCCCTGAAGAGCGGATTCAAGACTGAGTATTTGAAAGACGCCAAAGCAATCAACGATCAATTAAAAGGCGGACAGGCGGAAGCCGCTGCCGGAAAAGAGTAATGATTAATAAAAACCTTGCGGTAACGTTCCCGCAAGGTTTTTTGATCGGGCAAAAAACATGGGTTCGATACAGACGTGACGATGAATGAGAAAGCCTAACGACAGGCAACCAAGGACAGTATTCTTTTTTTCTCATGATTTCTCCGCCTTATCAATAACTGTCTTCCATATTAAACAATGAATGTAAAAGATATGTTGGGCAACTTCTTTCTTCTCCGTAACTTCATCCGTTTTCCTGTACTTCAAGTCAAAGTTTTAGCGACAAAACAAATAATTAATCATAGAGAAAATACAGTACGTAAGTTGTGTTTGAAATAATTGTATAATAAATTAAAATATGGGAAAGTAAATAGTTGGGGATAATAAGTATGAAAATGCGAAGATTTTTTTGCAACATTATACATCGTTACTCCCTTAGTATTTGGAGGTTTTACGAGTGTTAAGGCTGTGGACTCGTATAATTCAGAAACAGTAAACTACATATTGAAAATGAATCCGAATCTGTCGAAAAAAGATAATAAAACATCTAATGAGATCTTAGAGGAAATTAAAACTGAATTAAAGAAGCAAGAAAAGCTAGATAAAGAAGATAAAAGTAATAGAATGAGCACAATGGGCAAGAATAGCGGGCCGAAAATTATAGGATCAAGCTCTAAAGGTAATGTTTACTATACACCTGCATCTACTTTTGGGCTTCCACATGGACATGTCGGTATGTACTATAAGGGAAATCAAATTGTCGAATCGGTCCCTAAAAAAGGTGTTCGTGCAATAGCTTCATCGAAACGTAAGGTCGAAAAAAACGCTGTAATTCAAAATGTGAAAGTTTCTAGTTCTAAAAAAAATAATTCAGTAAATTGGGGTTACAGCAGGGTTGGGAAGGATGGTTATTCATATAATTTTGCAACAAATAGAAAATCGAGTCATTATGGTGATAAAAACTGTTCAAAACTATTATGGTCAGCTTTTAAGCTAAAGGCTGGTATAGATATGGATAAAGATAAAGGTATGGGCGTCTATCCAAGAGACATCAGAGATTCCAGTTATACAAAAACTATTAAAACATTTAGATGAATTATTTTCACTCACTAAGTTTATTTAGGAAGTCATATTATTTTAAGGAGAGAGATTATATTTGAACAAGATTAAGTGGCTTATTATAATTGCGGTCATAGTATTAATAGGTATATTTATATGTATTAGAACTTTTAAATATACTAATTCAGTTTCTGACGTTAAACAAACTGAAAAAGAAAAGGAAAAGTATTTCTTGAATGATAAAATTGCAGCTATATATTATTCAGCTACAATAGATTATCCTAAAGATGGGAGTTATACTGTATACATTGATGAAAAAGGAGCAGCAACAGCTGTAAAAGGAGATGCTATTGAGGTTGGAACCATTGCACAAGATGAAAAAAACATAGTTAGACAGGACAAAAAAGAAGTTTATATGATAGGTGATAACTTTAAAAAATTCCCGATGCAACATCAAGTACATACAAGTTATGGGCAATCATCAGGCCATTTAATAAAAGAACATATCTTTTATTTTTTGAATAATCAAGGAGTCGGTGAAAACCATTATAATAGTTTAATTAGATGGGGTAACGGCAGTGGATTTCATGAAAAGATTATTCCGGGTTTCTATACAAGTACTGGTAATGACGGTGAATATATTTACGTGATAAATGAAGATTCTTCAATCAAAACACCGACTTTTCAGGGTATTAAAATAGATAAAGATAAAGTTACAGTAGGGAAAGGAACAACAATTCCTATATTAAATGAAGAAAATTGGAGTGTTTATTCACAAATAATAGTTAAAAAAAGCTCAGCCTTTTTTATACTATATAACCAAACGGATAAATCAAACAAAGTACAATTCAAAGTAGCAGAAATTGATTTAGAGCATAAAAAGTTTAAAGGGGCATATCCTTTAGGCAGTTATAATATCCCTGATGAAATTTCTCAACTGGCAATTCCTCTTTCCACTAATAACTTTTTTGTGAAAAATGACACTTTATATCATTTGGCAGCTAATTCAATACTTTATACTTTCGATTTGAAAAGTATGAAGCCGGGAAAAAAAATTCCGTTAAATAGGTCGACAAAATTTGAAAACCAAGCAAAATTCACTTATTTTGATGAGTCTGAAATTTTCTTGTTAGAAATAAGCAAGGGTGGGAAATATGTGATTAATTCTTACTCTTATAAAAACGGAAAAAAATTAAAATCTACTCCTATCAGAGGACTTGAAAAAATTATTAACAATACCCATGTTTCTGAATATGACTTTTTTATGATTAAGAAAAACAAAGAAGTATGGAGTGGATAGATACATTTTTTAAATCGCTAGATAGCTGAGTGAGTATATTTAAAGGGAGAAATTAAATTCACAAAGGAGAATAATAATGGATGAGCTAGATATTGCTTTTGGTATTTTACCACTTTCTATTATCATCTTATCGATTATATTCACTTATATTTTCAAAAAAGTGTATATAATGCCGCTTGTCAGTATAGTTGTTTCAGTCATATTAATGTTCACTGTTTTTAATCTATCCTTCTGGGGATGGGTGGTTGTCTATGGTTTAGTATCACTTGTATTATCGTCTATTACAAATAGTATAAGAAAGAAAATAGATAATAGAAATAAATAATTATATCCTTTTGTTTGTAAGGTATCATAGGTAATTCACAATTACAGTGATACCTTTAATTAATATAAAGGTGAATGTAAGCTTTAATAATATGCTCCGCCCGCTACATAACCCATGACGGCGTTTGCATTATCGGGCAAAAAAAATGGGTTCGGCATCATCTCCGAACCCATGTGGCTTTATGATTTGTATTCTTTTTTAACCTTTTGGAATATATCCGCATAGTTGGTAAACACACCGGTTACGCCCCAATTCAGCAGACGGCGCATGTCCGCCTCGCTGTTTACGGTGTAAGGATGAAGCAGAAGCCCGTGGCTGCGAATGTTTCGGACATTTTGAGCGTTCAGCGCTTTGTAATCCGGTCCGATTCCGACGGCATATGTTTTAATGTCCGTTAAATCTGCGTCAGTCATTGACGTCATCTGTTCCGCTTCAAGCAATTGGACAGCGGGAAGTTTCGGATCGAGCTGTTTGATTTTCAGAAGGCTGTCCCTGCTGAAAGACTGAATGATAACTTGTCCAAGTTTCGCATGCTTACCTGCCAATTTGTATTTTTTCAGTGAAGCGATCAGTTTTTCTTCCATACCCGGATATGTTTCGGGCGCCTTTGTTTCAATATAATAGTTTGCATGTCTGCCGAACCGTTTTAACACGTCATCAAGTGTGGGAACGCGAAGTCCGGCGTAATTCGGTTTTGCTTTTTCCGGATAGGCCTTATTGAACCAAGAGCCGGCGTCGAGCTTTTGAATCTCGGCTAATGTATGATCCTTCACCCAGCCTTGTCCGTTTGTGGTGCGGTCCAGTTTTTCATCATGCATGACGATCAGCTTGCCGTCTTTTGTCATTTGTAAATCCAGCTCAATATAGTCAGCCTTCATTTTTTGCGCAGTTTCATAAGAAAGGATCGTGTGCTCCGGGACATATCCCGAAGCACCGCGATGGGCAATGGTCAAAATTCTGTCAGGAGACAAGAGGTTTCCTTTTCCTGCCGCTGATACAGGCGTGACGATGAATGACAATAAACCGAATGAAAGCAATACCAAAGCAAACAATTTATGTTTCCGCATGTTTTCTTCCCCCTTAAAAATCAATATCTGTCTCTAGTGTAGAAAATCGTTGTAAATGCTGTACTGCAAAAATATTAATCTTTTATGTTGTTTTCTTACACATGCTCCGCCCGCTTGCCCGTATTCCACGTCATAGCCAAGAAGACGATGGACAGCACGCATGAGGAGATAAGCATGATAAAGCCGCCGTTCCAGTCAAAGCGGTCTACGACATAACCCATGATGGCGTTGGCGAAAGCAGAGCCTCCGATGTAGCCGAAAAACCCGGTTAAGCCGGCTGCCGTTCCCGCCGCTTTTTTAGGCGCAAGGTCAATGGCCTGAAGCCCGATCAGCATGACAGGTCCATAGATTAAGAAGCCGATGCTGATCAGCGCGATATTATCGATGAGCGGATGACCGGCAGGGTTAAGCCAGTAGACCAATACAGCGATAAATACGCCGGCCATGAACAGTACGCCTGCCGGCGCGCGGCGGCTTTTGAAAAACCGGTCGCTGATCCAGCCGCACAAAATCGTTCCCGGAATTCCCGCATATTCATAAAGGAAATAAGACCATCTGGAATCTTCAGGAGAGAACCCTTTCGCTTCCGTCAAATAAGTCGGCGCCCAGTCAACGACACCGTACCGTACGAAGTAAACAAAGACATTGGCAAATGCGATATACCACAGAAATTTATTATTCAGCACGTATTTAAAAAGAATTTCTTTGGTCGTCATCTCTTTTTCCTGGTCTTTGAACGCATGTTTCGGATAGTCATTCCGGTATTCTTCAATCGGCGGAAGCCCGCAGGATTGCGGCGTGTCCCGTACGAGAAGAACAATCACAAATGAAATGACGATGGCGATAATCGCCGGAAAGAAAAACACGCTTTTCCAAGTAACAAACATGGCGATGCCGAGAGTCACGAGCGGGGCGAGAATACCTCCGCCTATGTTATGGGCGACATTCCATATCGACATTTTCGTGCCGCGTTCACTGATGGAAAACCAATGAGCCATCGTCCGTCCGCAAGGCGGCCAGCCCATTCCTTGAAACCATCCGTTAATAAACATAAAAATAAACATAATCGTCACGCTTGACGTGACCCACGGCATGGAAACAAATAAAATGTTTACGACACCTGACAAAAACAGACCCGTCGCAAGGAAATACCTCGGGTTGCAGCGGTCAGACACCATCCCCATAATAAATTTACTGAAGCCGTAAGCGATTGATACGGCCGCAAGCACCAAGCCAAGTTCCCCTTTTGAAAACCCTTGTTCCTGAAAATAAGGAATAGCGAAGGCAAAGTTTTTGCGAAGCAAATAATACCCGGCATACCCGATGAAAATCCCCAAAAATACTTGCAGCCTGAGCCGTTTATAGGCCGCATCCGTCTTTGAATCATCCAATCTCTCAATATGCGGAGCCGGCTTAAACAATTGAAACATCATATCCTCCCCTTTGCTGAACGTCTATCATGATGTATGTATGACTCCTTTCCTTGAAAATGACAAAAAGAACCAGAAATCACCCTTGTGAAAGGGCGGGGTTTCCTGGTTCTCCTCATCTCCATCCAAAAATCATTAACTTGTGTATGATAGCGCTTTCTTAAATTATCACAGTCTGACGTGAATGTAAACGCTTTAAGGAAAGTTTTCATTTTTTTGAATAAATAACCGGAGGGAAAATCAGCCGGAGCGCGAAAGATTTGAAGTACTCGATTTTGTACTCAGGCATAAGATGTGTTAGGCCGGACTAAGAAAAGCGAAGGGAGTGCATCTGTTGATTGATGAATTGGATTTTGCGTTCGGTGTTCTGCCGCTTTGTATCATCATCTTGTCAGTCGCCGGAACGTACCTGTTTAAAAACGCGTTCATTATGCCGGCTGCCGCTTTGGCCGTTTGCCTTATATGCACCTTTACCGTATTGAATTTCTCGTTTATCGGGTGGGCCGTTGTGTATACGCTTGTCTCTTTCGCGTTATCGCATATTACGATGGTGGTGATCAGCCAAAATAAAAAATAGGATCGGCGGCAGCCGATCCAGCTATCATAAGCAGAGATGCGCTCTCTGCTTTGTTTTATTTATGAATGTGCAGGAATTCCTTGATGACCGCGGTCTGTTCTTCTTTCGGATAGCTTCTGTACAGATGGCTGGTTAAGCGGACGGGGTCACCGAAGAAGTACCGCTCATAGTGTGTCTGTCTTGTTCCAAAGGGGCTCATGGTCAAATCCCATGCGAGGCGGAACACTTTTACCCGGTCCTCAGCGTTCAATTCGGCCGCCTGCAAATATTGGTCAAGGTCTCCTCTGATGTCAGAACGGAACGCTTTTTCAGTCGGCAAAGTCACCATTCCGCTTGCCCCGATCAGCTGAATGATTTCCGTGAAGCGCGGGTAGATGTCGGGAAAAATCGCGCTGACCACACGAAGCGGAGTGACACTCGGACGCATATAACCCCATTCATCTGTTTCCGCATCATTCTCCGACTTTTCCAAAAGGGCTTTCATCGTTTCCAGACCGGTGATGATTTCAGCCATCTTAGCCTGAATATGCTGATATTCGCCCACATCTATCGCTTCGACAAGCGTTTGGGCGAGGCCCAGGAGAAACTCCGTCTTTACAATTTGTCTCGTGATGACTTGATGAAATGAGAAGGCGTTAAAAGAGCTTTTCATATTAAAATCAAAAGCCGCCTCGTAATTATTATAAAAAAATACGCGTTCCCAAGGGACCAAAACGTGATCAAATACAACGATAGAATCCATTTCTTCATATCTTGAGCTGAGCGGATAATCAAACGATGATTTTCCGAGTACGAAAGATTCCCTGCAGATGAATTTTACTCCCTTTGTATTGGAAGGGATTGAAAAAGCGAACGCTTCATCCGATTCAAAATACATTTTAGGCAGAGAAACCACGAGCACTTCATCCGTCAGGCCGCCTTGTGTGGCTAAAATCCGGGCGCCGTGTATGATGAGGCCTTTTTCATTTTTATCGACGACTTTTGCCGAGATAGGTGTCGGCGATACGTTTACACCCATTTGTGAACGATTCACCTGAGGGGTGATAAACGTGTGCGTAAAAGAAAGATCCTGTGCAGCAGCGCGTTCGTACAGCGCTTGAACATGTTCCGGAAAACAATGCTCGCGGTCTTTCAAAAGCGCGGCAGAGGAGGCGAAGCTCATCAGCACGGTATTCATATAATCCGGGCTTCGTCCCATCATTCCGTGCGTGTGTCTGGCCCAATGTTCGAACATGTTTCTTCTTCTTTTTACGTCTTCTTTCGTTTTCGGCTGCAGGTATGAAAGCCCGGCCCGTTCTTTTTTACCGGGAAGACTGTAAGTCATTTGATCTTTCATATCCGGTTTCGTTTGCAAATCATAAAGAGAGCGCTTCGTTTCCAGAAGGCCCTTAAATGCGGGATGTTCAGAAATCCGTCCCTCGATCTTTTCACCATCAAGCCAAATCTCATTTCCAAGCTGATTTAATCGGTCAATGAACATTTTGCCATTAATGATACCCATCATGTCGCCCTTCTTTCTTTGCAGATCCACTACCTCATTATATTGAAAACGAAATTGGGTGTTCCGGTTATTTCCAAAGGGGAAGAGCCTTTTTGATAAGGGGGGTGAAGGGATTGCATAATAAAAAAACCCCTTAAGCAGAGGGGTTTTTAACTGATCATGTCTTTGTATCGTTGTTCGAGGACAAAGTCTATCATTCCGGTGATACGGGTGTTTTCAGATTTTTGTCTGAAACGGTCAGACACTTGGATTTTTCTTGAAAACGGAAATACAGCAATAACCCAAACAAGGCCGGCCAGGCCGAAAACCATCTGCAGAGCCATTTCAATCAAATCATTAAAATGAGTGCTGAAAAAAAAGATATATAACGTGATGAATGTGACTGTACATACGATTTTGACAGTATGTTGGAAGGTGAGGGGCGGTTCAGCGAAACACATTTTCATTTGATTCAGTGTGAGCGAATCTTGTTTCATTAAGTATGTAAGCAGTTCTTCGTCATTTTGACTTCGCGGAATCAAATCGGTTTCTATTTTTTGAACGGTGTCCTTGTATGTCTGCATATCAATCTTCATGCGAATCCTCCTTTAGAAATAACTCCAAGAATACTCATTGAGCATTCCTGGAGCAAGGAGCTGCCTGTTCAATTATAGAAATAGTGATAAAACCGTGCTGAACAAGGCTGCCGCTCCTCCTAATTCAGGTGCTAAAACGACTAAAGCACCGATCCCTACAATAACAATAATTCCTGCGCCTGCAATAGCCATGGTATTCACGACAGAATCCCAATCCGGAGAGTACACTTCTTCGGAATCCGGCAACCTGAAGCTCTTTTGTTTTATTTTAAATGTAATGGTAGTTGTTAGTCCAGTTGTAGCACTGTCACCGACCGGAATATCAGGTGTATAAATTTTAAATTGAATATTCAGCGATCCCGCAGACGGATTGATATATACTTCTAAATAACCGTTGCGGACTGACAAGCTCAGACTGTTAAGCAGGTTTTGATAGGAATCAATTTGTGATGCTGTAAAAGAGACTTGTGAATCTCCCATCAGACCGGTAATATAAGCTCCCGGTTTGCCATTTGTAATGGTAACTGTGTTGGGAGAACCTTCGCTTGGCACTGTTGCCAAAAGTGAAGTAGATAAAAGAATATCCATTTCAGGTGATGCATAAATGGTTTCTGTCTTGTCGAATTCAAACATGGCATTCGCAAGATTCGATATATTTTCTAAAGCAGGAATGGTTGTTAAAATATCCGTCAGTGTGCGCAGTCTTGCATCATACACGGGATCAGAAGGCGGATGGACGCTGCTTGCACCCGAGTCTTTTCCGGAGTATCCGTCTTTGTCAATGGCGACTTTTCCCGCTCCGCTTCCGATTGATCCTTCATAAAATTGATCAAAAGCCCAGTTTTTCGGCATCGGGTATCCGAGGTTGCCGCTGAATCCGGTCGACATGTTAGCCGTAAAGCTATATTTGGTCAGACCTGCTTCTGACGTCCGGATACAAATGTTTCTCGGTCCGTATACGCCGATTTCATATTTCGGCGCAGTTGAGAACGCCTGCATTTTCATAAAAGCTGACTTGATTTCTTGAAAGTAAGGGATGATTTTATCCGTGACTTCATAATCATACGCATCGAAATCGACCGCAAAGTAAATGGTCGTTCCTGACGGAAAACCTAATCTTCGGGCGGCTGATGCAGCGCTGTACGCATCTCTCGTTCCTTGGTCTTTTACAAAATAAGAAGATTCATAGCCGCCGTCCTGATAAATCGGAAACACGCTTAAGCCGGCATTGAAAATCGCGGAAAGTTCTTTTGACGTCAACGCTTTCGATGTCAGTCCGCTGCTTGTCCGCACATTCCCGGTCAGATATCTTCCCACGATCTTATAGCCATTCTCACGCAAAGTTTTAGCTGTATCTGCCGTCAAAATGGCAGCGGTGTCACAAGCTGAAGCAGCCCGTGTTGTGTCGCCTGAGCTTGATAATAAAGCTTTAATCGTCGGCATGTCCGCATAACCGGTCTGCGGCAGGCACATAAACTTTTGGAAAGCTTTCACTGCCGATACAACGCCGACGCCGTATTTTCCGTCGAATTCACCGGGGTCAAATGATTTCCCATTACAGTAAAGCGCGTATTGAACAATCAAAACAAAGCCTGTCCGTGAATCGCCGGGAGTCAAGGTAGGACATAAGCTGGTCGTTCCGTTTCCGAAAAATCCATTGGCGACGCTTGTGCTCATGCCTTCTTCTTTTTGCAGGGCATAAATGAGAGCCTTGTTTGTATCGCGGGCATATAAGCCGTCACAAGGCATCAAGCCGATGTAGTCATTGTAATCCCGGTTCAGGTTCTGCTGGATTTGGCGGATTTTTTTGTCGCCTCCCGCTACTAACCGAAAAGCGCTCATATCCAGCAAGGCTTTCATAATGAGTGCCGTGACGATGCCGTCTTGCTTAGTGAGCCCGGCCGCTTTTTGAAACTCTTTTACAGCGCTTTCGGTATTTTCATAGAAAACGCCTGAAAATCCGCCGGGGTTAAAACCTTTACACCACAGCGCCCCCTGCAGAATGTAATTCATGTTTGTCGGCTTAGAATCGGGAGTCTGCTTTTTCAACGGCTTAAACAATCTTTGTGTCGTCGGTCCGAAGTTATCGGCAGGTTCTGAAATACCAAGCTCAATTTGAAGCGCCCGTGTCAGACCGTAAATGGTATCCCAGCCCGTTTTTCCGTTTTCCGGCACTTTGTTGTACCCGTGTCTGCCTTTGTACGTCTCATTCAGCCATTGTTGTGTTTCCAGGACCATTTCGTCCATTGCAATCCCTCCATTATGTGTATTGTGCGTTCATTCATAGGTGGCAAACGTATGACAGTTTGTCATGGGTGCAGGGGTTTATCCAAGGAGAGCCCCATCACGGCAGCAGAACAAACGCCGAAAGAGAGGCATTGATAGGAAAAGACCTCGCTATGACAATTGATACAAAAACAACAAAATGAATAGCGGTTTAAAGTAACTTTATCACTTAATCAAAAATGACAAGAATCATAAGTAGTAGTCATATAGTCATTTTAAGGGCTGTTCACATCTCTTCCTGCGGTCAAAATGGTTAGTTGGACGGATTTATGATTGGCTATATTGTCATTAACATAAATAGGGTAAATAGTTACAGGAAGGAAGGATTTTCTCGATGAAAAGCAAAAAGATTTTTAAGTCGCTCATCATTATTTTTACTCTTTTAATCAGCGGAATTGGTTTTATGGGTTTTTCTTCTCCGCAAAAAGCAGAGGCTAAAGACTGGCTTCATACTTATAAAAGCGGGTATTTCACTAACTATGTGATCAATACATATCACCCTAAATTCACTAAAACGACAAAAAAGTACACCTTGAGAGCCGTGACTTTTAAATCCAACAGTAAAGGGAAGGGCACGTATAAAATATACGTCCAAAAGCAAGTCAACGGCAAAGGTGCCTGGAAAACAATCAAAACCGCCAATGCAAAGAAAAATGGAACGACTTATTTTGAAACACCTTCGTTAAAAAAAGGAGATTCATACAGATTTAAAATGGTCAATCAGGGTTCGAAAAAACGTGTCAATTATAGTGCAAGATGGATTGTATTCGCTTCATAATGCTGATTTTCCGGTCTATAAAGTTTTAGCTGCTGCAGCTGCGGCAGCTTTTTATTTTGTCCGGAGCTCAACCGCCAGGGAGCCCGCACCTGTCTCTTCGGGCGTACGTTTGTATTTCACCGCATCATTCTGGATTATGCGGAAAGGTACATCGCTTCAATGATAAGCCAATCCCGGGTTCTTTTGATTCGTTTGAAAATGTTCTGATATAAAAAAGGCGTGCCGCGGTGTAAAATGGCTATATTGATAAATATGGAGGTTGAGATGGATCAAGATTATATGACTGAGCTTGTCTCAGTCCAGCTGAAGAAAATCCGGTCGGAGAGAGGCTACACACAGGAGAAAATGGCGGATGTGATCGGCCTTTCTAAAAAGTCGCTGGTGCAGATTGAGAAAGGGCGGGCGCTTGCGGAATGGCCGCATGTTGTGGCGGTTTGCGCGCTTTTCAGATCAAGTGAAACACTGCAATCCGTATTAGGAGATGATCCGCTGGAGGTCATTGAAACGGTTGCTCACCGCACAATTGACAGGCCGAAGGGGAAGACGATGGGCGGCAAGGTGTGGTGGAAAGCCATCGAGAAAAAAGGCGAGTTCCGCTTGCAGCAGCATTTGATTTCCCACCATTACCGCATCCTTGATTCTTATGATGATCTGTGGTTCAGCAGTTTTGAAAAGGCAGAGGCTTTGGAGCGGCTTGATGAGCTGTTTTTGGAGGCGGAAGAAGCGAAGCGCTAAGCACCTCCGGTTGATGTATTTTCTGACAAGTGGGAAAATATATATAAATTCCAGCCAAAGGAGAGATTCGAATGAAGCCTGAAGATATCGTCCGAAGCGGCCCGAATCAGTACATATGCAAGGAAGGAATCGCAAAAGAACTTCCGGGGCTGCTGGAGACATTCAGAAAACCCGTTATTGTGACCGGAATCAAATCCTATCAGGCGTTCTCCGATTACGGCGGCGGTTCTTCCTGGGATGTGATTCAGCATAAAGGATACTGTTCACCTGAGGCGGTGCGTAAGGTCTGTGAGCAGGCGGAAGACGCGGATGTGATCATCGGTATCGGAGGCGGCACGATATTGGATTTGGCAAAAGCGGCGGCAGACCGGCTTGATATTGAAGCTGTGATGGTTCCTTCCATTGCGGGGACGTGTGCGGCAAGTACGCCGTTGAGTGTCATATATGATGAGAGCGGCAATTTTATCAGAGTTGATTATCATAAGCGTTCAAGCTATTTGACGCTTGTTGATCCGCTGTTTTTGCTTTCCTCTCCCATTGAATATATGAAAAGCGGGATCGGTGATACGCTGGCGAAATGGTATGAGGCCGAGGCGGTCATCAGAAATACGGAGGAGGCGGCGCCGCTGATGGCGCAGGCGGGGCTGAGACAGGCGGAATATATCCGTAATCTGTTATTGCGTTACAGTGAAGCGGCCGTCGGAAGCATGGAGAAAGGCGAGCTGTCCGTGCCGTTCATCCATACGGCGGAAACGATCATTATGCTTGCGGGGACGGTCGGCGGGTATGGCGGCCGTTTGTGCAGGATGGCAGGGGCGCATGCGGTCCACAACGGACTCAGTTTTCTTCAGGAGACACATCAGGTGCTGCATGGCCAGAAGGTTGCTTACGGCATATTGGTGCAGCTCGCGCTTGAGAATCGAAGACCTGAGATTGAAGAGCTGCTTCCGTTTTACCGCCGGCTCGGTTTCCCCGTCAGTCTCTGTGATCTCGGCATCCTTGACAACCATGAGGAAGCCAAGCGCCGCATTGCTTCTCACGCCTGCCGGGCGGAAGAATCGTTATGCTTAATGGGGCAATATCGCGAGAAGGACGTGTCAGCTGCGATTGAATCGCTCGAATCAGCGCAAAAGACAGGATAGAGCTTGTTATCTATCTTGTCTTTATTTTTTGAATATTTCCGTTATAATGAGTGGGGTATAGAAAGGGAGGGCCAAAGGACATGTATCAGGCGAAGAAGATGTTGTTATTAGGATCAGGCGAGCTGGGGAAAGAAGTCGTCATTGAAGCGCAGCGGCTCGGGGTTGTCACTGTAGCCGTTGACAGCTATGAGCATGCTCCCGCCATGCAGGCCGCGCACAAAAGCTATGTGATTGATATGCTTGATAAAGCGCAGGTCAGAGAAGTCATTGAGAAAGAAAAACCGGACTTGATCGTGCCGGAAGTGGAAGCCATTGCGACGGATGAGCTGCTGAAGCTTGAGGAAGAAGGTTTTCACGTCATTCCGAATGCGCGTGCGGCAAAGCTGACGATGGACCGTGAAGGCATCAGACGGCTTGCGGCAGAGACGCTTCATCTTCCGACTGCCGGCTATGAATTCGCGAATACATATGAAGAATTTAAAGAAGCGGCGGAAACAATCGGCTTTCCGTGCGTGGTAAAACCGCTGATGAGCTCTTCCGGAAAAGGGCAAAGCGTGTGCCGCTCGGCTTCCGGGCTGAAAAGCTGCTGGGACATGGCGATGGAAGGCGGCCGGGTGAAAAACGGCCGGGTCATCGTTGAGGAATTCATTCCGTTTGAATCAGAAATCACTCTTCTGACAGTGCGCGCGGCGAACGGTACGTCCTTTTGCGCGCCGATCGGACATGAACAAAAAGACGGTGACTATATTGAATCATGGCAGCCTCATCATATGACGGAACAGCAGATCAAAGAGGCGAAACACATTGCGAAAAGCATAACGGACGAGCTCGGCGGATACGGTTTGTTCGGGGTGGAGCTTTTCCTTACTGAAGATAAAGTATATTTCAGCGAGGTGTCTCCCCGTCCGCATGATACGGGGCTCGTTACGCTTGTAACGCAGAATTTGTCAGAGTTTGCGCTGCATGTCCGCGCGGTATTGGGATTCCCGATTCCGGAAATCACTCAGCTGTCGCCGGGGGCAAGCCGTCCGCTGAAGGCGCCAAAAGAGCTTGCTGATTATGCGGTTGAAGGTTTGGAGAAGGCTTTGGGGGTAAAAAGCACTCAGGTCCGCGTATTCGGTAAACCCGTCACGAAAGTTGGACGCCGTATGGCGGTTGCGCTTTCTGCAGCTGAGACCGTTGAAGAAGCCAGAGAAAGAGCGGCCGAAGCACTCAGTCATTTATCAATTACATAAAATGATCTTAAAAGGCGTTTTTACCGTAATGGTAAGGCGCCTTTTTTGTTTGGCAGACTATATACTGGAAAACGGGGTTGTGAGATAATGTATGAGGCCGTTTTGTGCCGGCTTTTTAATTCATGAAACTTTTTATGTCCGCAATCGTTATATGTAATGTTCTCATTTCACGGAGAAGGAAATAACAATACATCATACGGCTTTTCATTCATCAAGAACGGACAATCCGGATCGCGGCATGGAATATTGAAGCAGGGTAATCCGGAATAGAGGAATCCATGATTGCTTACCTTAATATGAACGGCGAAAAAACAAAAATCACCAGATTAGATTGTTCAAATAACACCAAATGCTGTATAATAAAAGAATTTGAATGATAGCATTGAAAGAATTTCATTTTATGTTTCCGTAAAATGGAGCCTTTATGCATACGCAGTCCGATTTGATATGGTTTTAATTGGAGGTTTGTGTAAACTGTGAATTATATACCTAGTATGATTACAATTGGAAATTTTATTTGCGGGCTCTTATCGATTCATTCCCTTTTGTATCATAATATACACTCTGCGGTGATCTTTATTTTCACCGGGATGTTTCTTGATTTCTTTGATGGTTTGGCCGCCCGTAAGCTGAACGCGGTATCGGAGATGGGAAGGGAGCTTGACTCTTTTGCTGATCTCGTGACGTTCGGCGTAGCGCCGTCCATGCTCGCTTACAGTGTTTCACTATATACGATTCCGTTCATCGGAATTTTAATCGCGCTTTCCTACAGCATCTGCGGGATGATCCGTCTTTCCAGATTTAATATTGAACAAAGCAAGCTGCCGACGTTTATCGGGATGCCGATTCCGTTTGCGGGTATGTGTCTTGTCATTTTGAGCTTTATCAATAACGCTTTTCTTCTGGGGGCGGGAACGATCGCGCTCGGTTATTTAATGGTCAGCAACATTAAATTCCCGCACTTTAAAAAACAGGCGCCTGAAAACCTGGAGAGCAGAAGATGGAATTAGTTCAGCAATTAATATCCGATTACGGATATATCGCGATTTTTCTCATGCTGACACTCGGTATTATCGGATTGCCTATTCCGGATGAAGTCATGATGACGCTTGTGGGCTACTTCGCTCATTTAAACGTGCTGAATTACGGGCTCTCCATTCTGATCAGCTTTATCGGAGCGCTCCTTGGGATGATTATCAGCTACTTCATCGGCAGAAAAGCCGGCCGGCCGTTTATTAATAAGTTCGGGAAATGGGTCGGCCTGAAGGAAAAGAGGATGGAGAAAGTAGACAGGTGGATGAAGAAGTACGGGCCTTACACCATTATTTTAGGTTATTTCATCCCCGGCATCAGACACGTGACCTGCTACTTTTCCGGAATCGGCAGAATGGAATTCAAAACCTACTTATGCTTCGCCGCCATCGGAGCGTTTTTATGGTGTTTTATTTTTATTACTATAGGAAAATTCATAGGAGTAATCAATGTTTAATACTGCCGCTAAAGTTCTTTACCGTTCATTGATTGAACTGACTAATAATCGATTGACGTCTTATCTCATTAAAAACTTCTGTGAATCGAAACTGAGCAAGCCGATGATTCCGCTGTTTTCCAAACACTATCGCATCAACTGGAATGAAACGGAACGCACGGCTTCTGACTTTGATTCATTGGCGTCATTTTTCATTCGTGATATTAATTTGAATCTCCGCCCCGTGGCAAAAGAGAAGAACGCCATCGTCAGCCCGGTGGACGGTGTCGTTCAGACGGTTGGCATGATTAAACCCAATCAAACTTTCATGGTAAAAGGGAAGGATTATTCGTTCGCCGAACTGACGGGGTTTAAAAGCGCCGATCACAAGTATAACGGCGGGTGTTTTGCCGTGCTTTATCTGAGCCCGAGACATTACCACCGCTTCCATTCTCCCGTCAGCTGCACGTATCAGAAGCTGGCCGAGTTGGGGAAACGCTCCTATCCCGTTAATACGATGGGATTGAAGTACGGGAAAGATGTGCTCTCAAAAAATTACCGTTATGTGTACGAGCTGACCCGTGCTGACCAGCAGATGCTCATGATTCCGGTAGGTGCGATGAATATTAACTCGATCGTTCAGACAAACACCGGAAACAGGCTTGAGACGGGGGAAGAGCTGGGCTATTTTTCATTTGGATCGACCGTTATTTTAGTATTCGAGAAAGATATGTTTACCCCTTCGGATAACCTGACTGAAGGCCGTGAATTACAGGTCGGTCAGATCATCGGTTATGCGGAGTCACAGGAGGAGGCGTCCGCTTTATAAAAGCTGCTCCTCTTTTTTATATGGTGTAAGGAAGTGAATATTATGGAAGAAAAGGATTTGGCAAAGCTGATAGAGCAGTACCAGCATACAGGGGATCAGCAAATTCTTGAAGCCGTGCGGGACGCATGCCGGCCTGTCGTTGAGGCGCTCATCTCAGAACTGGCTGAAGACAGCGCCGATCTTTTGCGGGCAAAAGGCCGTGACCGTTTTCCGTTTATTATCGGCAAGTATCAGACCGCGGCCGGCCTTTCGCTTGAGACCTTTTTGCGCAATACGTATCGGTTTTATTTTCAGCAGGTTTTAAAAGGCGAAGCGTGACTGGAAGAAAGAGTACGGACGGAAATGTTCATCTTTCGCCCGTTTTCCTGTATGATATAGTAGAGTGTGCGATCATTAATATAATTGAACAGGGTGTATAAATCATGGAAAAACAATATAGAGTTTTACTTTATTATAAATATGTAAAGATTGATGAGCCTGAGGAGTTCACGGCTCAGCATTTGAAGTTTTGTAAGGAGCTCGGTCTGTTAGGCCGTATTTTGATTTCTGAGGAAGGCATTAACGGTACGGTGTCCGGAACGGTTGAACAGACGGAACAATACATGAATGCACTGAAAGCTGATCCGCGCTTTGCCGACATGCCGATCAAAATTGACGAGGCTGACGGACATGCATTCCGCAAAATGTTTGTGCGCCATAAAAAAGAATTGGTGACGCTTCGTCTCGAAGATGATGTTGATCCGAATGTCACGACGGGCAAGCATTTGAAACCGAAAGACTTTTATGAGCAAATGCAGGATCCTGACACGATCGTGATCGACGCCAGAAACGACTATGAGTATGACCTCGGTCATTTCCGCGGAGCGGTCAGACCTGATATTGAGGCGTTCCGTGAGCTGCCGGACTGGATTGAAGAGCATAAAGACATGCTTGAAGGCAAAAAAATCCTCACGTACTGCACAGGCGGCGTACGCTGTGAAAAATTTTCCGGCTGGCTGCTGAAGAAGGGCTTTGAAGACGTGTCCCAGCTTGACGGCGGTATCGTCACTTACGGTAAAGATCCTGAAGTGAAAGGGCAACTGTGGGACGGACAGTGCTACGTGTTTGACGAAAGAATCAGCGTACCGGTCAACCGTGTAGAGCACGTTATCATCGGAAAAGATTATTTCACGGGCGAGCCGTGCGAGCGTTATGTGAACTGCGCAAATCCGGCATGTAATAAAAAAATGATCTGCACACCTGAGAATGAATACAAATACATGCGCAGCTGCAGTCACGAATGCCGTACGAACGAACGCAACATGTATGTGAAAGAGCACGAAATGACTCAGGAAGAAATCAATGAACGCCTTGCTTTGATTGAACAAGAGGATCATGCGGCGATTGATTAATAGAAAAGACCACCAATAAGGTGGTCTTTTTTGTGTTTACATACTTTCTGTCCGGGCGGTCTGGTCTGCCGTGACGGGTCCTTTATATTTGAATGCTTTTTCCCACTTGGACACGACGATGCAGGCGACCGCATGGCCGGGCACGTTAACGCCGGTTCTCGCCATGTCCATGACGCGGTCGACACCGGCAATGATGGCGACGCCTTCCGCGGGGAGACCGACGGCATTCGCTGTCGCCAGAAGCACGACGAGTGAGCCTGACGGGACGGCGGCAATGCCTTTGCTTGTCATGACGAGCACAAGCATCATCAGAAGCTGCTGAGAAAGCGGCATTTCCACATGAAACGCCTGCGCCAGAAAAATACAGGACACCGATAAATAGAGGCTTGAGCCGTCACAGTTCAGCGATAAACCTGACGGAACCACAAAGGAGACGACCCGCTTCGGACAGCCGTATTTCTCCATCCGATCCATCAGCTGAGGCAGAATGGTTTCTGTGCTTGTCGTGGAGAAAGCGATCAAAAACAGATCCCAAATCATTTTCAGCACTTCAAAGTATTTGATTTTAAAGATAAGCCCCACGATCGGAAACAGAACGAAGAGTATCAGGAACAGCCCGAGGAACACAGTGCCGATCAGCTTCAGCATCGGAAGCAAAAGCGCGATTCCGAATTGCCCGACAGAGGCGGCCATCAGGGCGAGAACGCCGATCGGAGCGGTGACCATTACCATTTGCGTCAGCTTGAACATAATATTTGCCGTGGATTCGAAGAAACTCATGACAGGTGCGGAGGCTTTGCCGATGCCGGCTGCGGCAACACCGAATAAAATCGCGAAAAAAATGACGGCGAGAAGATCGTTTTTCGCCATGACGTCAATGATGTTAACGGGGATAATATCAAGAAGCATTTGTTTCAGGTCGACTACTTTTTCCGTATAGCCGGAAAGCTCGTGAATATCTTTTTTAGCAAGATGAGAGAGGTTAAGTCCGACTCCCGGCTTCAGCACGTTCGCCAATAACAGACCGAGCGCCAGAACAAGCGTCGTAATCACTTCAAACCAAATAATCGTTTTGATGCCGAGACTGCCCATCTTTTTCATACTGCCGCTGCCGGCGGCTCCGATAACAATGGTCGAAAACACGATCGGCACGACAATCATTTTAATCAGGCGGATAAATCCGTCTCCGACGGGCCGCAGCGCCATCCCGAAATCCGGGAAGAAGTGGCCGATCAATGCTCCGATGGCTAAAGCGATCAAAATCTGGAATGCGATAAATTTTTTCAAGCGAATCCCCCTTTTACTTGCGCATTTCATACGTAATTCGTGAAGCAGGCGGCAACCACCTTCCTATTCGCCATAAATTTGTCACATGATTGACTGTGCGAAAGAAAGGATTGCTTTACATTATGTAAGCGCAATCATTTAATATGACAGAAAGTCCTCATTGAAAAAAATCAAGCAGAATAAAATAAAGTTAGATTTTCGCTTGAAAATATCAAAAATTTTGATAATTATCCTCTTATAAGTGGTATATTTGATATGATACGGTCAACTGCATCCTCATATATCTGTGCATACACGATTCAGGCAGAGAAAACAGGCAGCTTATAAAAGACTGAAAATTTGAACAATTAAAAGAAAGGTGTGCTTTTGTTGAATCAACTGATTGAAAGACGTAAGGTCACAGCAAGAAAAGAAAAACCGGACTCCGCTTCATTGGGGTTTGGCAAGTACTTCACTGATTACATGTTTGTCATGGATTACGAAGAGGAGAGAGGGTGGCATGATCCGAGAATCACCCCTTATGAACCGGTCCGCCTTGACCCTTCCGCATCGGTTTTCCATTACGGGCAGGCCGTATTTGAAGGGCTGAAGGCTTACAGGTCAGAAGACGGACGGGTGTTGATGTTCCGTCCTGACCAAAATATAAAACGGCTGAATAAATCGTTACGGCGGATGAGCATGCCGCCTCTTGACGAGAAGCTGGCGCTGGAGGCATTGATACAATTGGTGGAGCTGGAGCAGGAATGGATACCGATAGAAAAAGGAACCTCTTTATATATCCGTCCGTTTGTAATTGCGACTGAGCCTTCTTTAGGCGTCCGGCCGTCAAAGCGTTACAAGTTCATGGTTGTTCTGACGCCTGTCGGTTCGTATTACGGCGATCAGCTGAAACCGATCCGGATTTATGTGGAGGATGAGTATGTGCGTGCCGTCACCGGCGGAGTGGGCGACGTCAAAACGTCCGGAAATTATGCGGCCAGCTTACAGGCTCAGCGGAAAGCCGAAGAACTGGGGTATGATCAGGTGCTTTGGCTCGATGGGGTGGAAAAGAAATATGCCGAAGAGGTAGGGAGTATGAATATCTTTTTCATCATAAACGGAGAGGCCGTAACGCCGGCGTTAAACGGAAGCATTCTCGGGGGCATCACACGCGCATCTGTGATAGAGCTGTTAAAAAGCTGGGGCATCCGCGTCAGGGAAGAACAGGTCGCCATTGATGACATCTATGAGGCTGCGATGAGAGGCGAGGTGTCAGAGGTATTCGGTACAGGAACCGCGGCCGTCATCTCGCCGGTCGGCGCGCTGCACATTCACGGAGCAACGATTGAACTGAATAACGGTTTGATCGGTGAAGTGTCAGAAAGGCTCTATGAAACGATTGCCGGCATCCAAGTCGGGAAGGTGCGGGATTCGTTCAGATGGGTGGTTGAAGTATAAATGAAAAAAGAACCCTTGCGCTGCAGGGTTCTTTTTTTGGTTATTGGGATTTTACGGCTTGCACGCGGGCTCTGCTTTTCCGGTTTTTCAAGTAATAAGCGGTGTAGCAAACGGCCATAAATGCAATTCCGCAATAAAGGGCGATGGCCTGGTTCGGATCAAAAGCGATGCCGATACAGGAGGCGAGGCACAGGAGAAAGGCCGCTATCGGTACGGCCGGATATCCCGGCGTCCTGTATTTCAAGTCTGAAAGCTGGTGCCCTTCTGTAAGAAACCGTCTTCGGAACAAAAATTGCGATGCGGCGATGCTCATCCACACAGCCACTACCGCAAATCCTGAGACGGAGACGAGAACAAGATAGACTGTATCCGCTGCAAATACGCTTGACAACAACGACAGAATGCCGCCGATCATACTGAAGATCAGAGCGTTAAAAGGAATGCCTTTAGAGGTCAGCCTGGCAAAGGCGGGATGAAGCTCCCCTTCTTTAGACAGGGACCACAGCATGCGTGATGACGCGTACAGCCCTGAATTGGCCGCAGACAGAAGCGCCGTTAAAATGACGAAATTCATCAGATCGGCCGCATAAGGCACGCCGACTCTGTCAAATACCGTGACGAACGGGCTTTCAATCACACCGGCTTCCTTGCTGGAGATCATCCCTGACAGCACAAAAATCGTTCCGATAAAGAAAAGCGCCAGCCGCCAGACTGTAGTCTTAATGGCGCGCGGAACGGTTTTTTCCGGATCGGCGCTTTCCCCTGCGGCGATTCCGATCAACTCCGTCCCTGAAAAAGCAAAGTTTACTGAAAGCATCGTCATCAGTATCGGGAAAAAGCCATTTGGAAAAAGGCTGCCGCCATCCGTAAAGTTCGACAGCATAGGTGCGGCCTCACCGCTTTTCATCGGGACGATGCCGAACATCGCCGCTCCGCCCAATAAAATAAACAGTAAGATGGCTAAGACTTTAATACTTGAGAACCAAAACTCCGATTCAGCAAAAAATTTCACGGAGAAGGCGTTTAATAAAAAGATGAAAAGAGCGAATACCGCACTCCACATCCAAACCGAAGTATGCGGGAACCAACGCTGCATGAAAAGCCCGGCCGCCGTGAATTCAGAGCCCAGCGCCACCGCCCACGTCAGCCAGTACAGCCATGCGACCGTAAAGCCTGTCGCCGGCCCGATATAGGTCTTCGCATAGGTGTGGAATGCGCCCGTCACCGGCATGGCCACTGACAGTTCACCAAGGCAAAGCATGACAAGATAGACGATGCCCGCGCCCAAAAGGTAAGCGAAAATGGTGCCCGCCGGACCCGCCTGATGAATGGTATACCCAGAGCTTAAAAACAGCCCCGTTCCGATCACACCTCCAAGTGATAGCATAAAGAGGTGTCTGCTTTTCATACTTCTCTGAAAATTCGTCTCGTTCTTGTTGTTCATTGTTTTCCAACTTTCTGCGAAGGCCGTTCTAATAAAAAATCTCATGCCGGCGAACGGCACGAGATTCCGGCGAACCGGCTTTTTGAATAGAATATACAAACTATTCCGATTAGTCAAGTTGTTTTTAAGGTCTTGGCCCAATCAGCAATGGCCTGAATGTCCGCGGGTTTCGTCCGACAGCAGCCGCCGATCAGGCTCACGCCGTTTTCGTACCAGCCTTGCGCACTTTTTCCGAAATGGTTTTCGCACAATGCGCCTTTCCAGGTTTTTGTCACCGGGTCATATTGTTCGCCGGAGTTCGGATAGGCGATAATCGGTTTGGATGCTGACCGTTTGATTTCTTCTATCAACGGCGGAATATGTTCAATCGGTGTGCAGTTGATGCCGATCGCTGCGATTTGGCTGCAGGAGTCAAGCAGGGCCGCGCATTCGGAAATAGGCGTGCCTTCGCTGATATGCCGCCCGTCTTTGGCGCTGAAGCTGATCCATGCATAAGTGCCGGGGAATTCCTCCAGCAGCCTTGTGATCGCTTTTGCTTCTGACAGGCACGGAATGGTCTCACAGGCCAAAAGATCGGCGCCGGATTCTATGAGGGCTTTCATCCGGGGGCGGTGAAAGCTGATCAGCTCATCCTCCGTCAGTCCGTAATGCCCGCGATATTCAGAGCCGTCAGCGAGGCTCGCGCCGTAAGGTCCGATAGAAGCGGCGATCAAAGGTTTGGGCCGGTGTAAACGGTTTTCTTCATGCGCCCAAAATTCATCGCGTGCTTGTGCGGCAAGTTCAACAGATGTCTGAATGAGACGTATCGCATCGGTTTCCGGGATGCCGCGCGCTGCAAATCCTTCGATTGTCGATTGATAACTGGCGGTGATCGCGCAATCAGCGCCGGCGGCAAAATATTCTGCATGCACCTGTTTGATCAGTTCTGGTCTCTCCAAAAGAATTTTGGCCGACCACAGATCATCATGTAAATCACAGCCCATCCGCTCAAGCTCGGTTGCCATCGCGCCGTCTATGATCATAACCGGGTATTCATTTAATATTTGTGTAATGGGATTCATAGGCCTTCCTTTCTGACTTTACTGAAAATATATAAAAAGGGTAATGGACGCTATTCTCTTTGTCAATGAACCGGCAGAAAAAAGGTGTTCAGGACGCTGCCCGAACACCTTTTGTTTAGGAAATGTGTTTGCCTTTCGCACTTTTCGCGATGTCTGAATACTCCCAGCAGTCGATCCCGTCATCATCAGGGAGTACATCTCTGTAAAAGACGGGGTCCTTTCCGGCTTTCTTTTGCCGGGCATAATCGCTCAAAGCGGCAAACGCTTTTTTCGACAGAAGGAAAATCGCGATTAAGTTCACGACCACCATTAAGCCCATGAATAAGTCAGCCATATCCCACACAAGCTGGACTTTGGAAATACAGCCGAACAGTACCATTCCGAGCACGCAGATGCGGTAAATGAACAGCCATTTTTTGTTCTGGCTTAAAAATCCGATATTGGTTTCTCCGTAATAATAGTTGCCCATCAGAGCGCTGAAGCCGAACAAAAGCATTAAGACGGCAAGGAAACCTGACGCCCATGCGCCGACATGATCGCTCAAGGCGGCCTGAGAAAGCGCGATGCCGCTCAGTCCCGGCTGGTGATAAGCGTCTGAAAATAAAATGATAAGCGCCGTGCTTGTACAAATGACGAGCGTATCCGTCAGGACGCCGAATGCCTGAATGAGCCCCTGTTTCACCGGGTGGCTCGTCGTAGCTGTCGCCGCCGCGTTCGGAGCGCTTCCCATACCCGCTTCATTTGAGAAAATCCCGCGTCTTACACCTTGCATCAAGGCCGCACCTAAAGCGCCGCCCGCTGCCTGATCAATGCCGAACGCATTTTTTACGATTAGCGACAGAACGCCGGGCAATTGGGTGATGTTCGTCAGAATGACAAAGAAAGCGACACCGATATATAAAACGGCCAAGACGACTACGATGTATTCCGCCATTTTCGCAATTCGTTTGACGCCGCCGAAAATCACGCCGCCGAAAACCACGATTAAAATAATGCCCAATGTAAGCCGGCTGGTGCCGAATGCGTTTTGAAAGGCGACGCTGATCGTATTGGATTGAACGGAATTAAAAACAACCCCGAATGACAGTGTGATTAATACGGCGAACAGCGCGCCCATCCAGCGTTTCTTCAGACCCTTTTCCATGTAATAGGCCGGGCCTCCGCGGAATCCGTTTTGATCTTTTACTTTATAAATTTGGGCCAGCGTGCTTTCAACAAAGCTTGAAGCCGAACCGATGACTGCGATAATCCACATCCAGAAAATAGCGCCCGGACCGCCGAGTGCGATCGCAATGGCGATTCCGGTAATATTCCCGGTTCCGACACGCGCCGCCATACTGATGCAAAATGCCTGAAACGGGGAAATGGTGTTTTTTGTCCGGGCGGCCGCGCCTTCCTTCAAAACCCGGATCATTTCCTTCAGCATGCGGACTTGCAGACCCTTTGATCTGAACGTAAAAAACAGTCCCAGAGAAAGAAGCAGTACGATTAACAGTTTTGACCATAAAAAATCATTTGCCGAGCCGATTACATTTTCAAGGAATTCCTGCATCCAATCACCTCTTGGTTCGTTTGATTAAAAAATACTGAGCTCCCACTCCTGTGCGATATGTTTCAGCAGCATGCCGCCGGTCAGGCTGTTGCCGTATTCATCAATGGCCGGACCGTAAATGCCGATGCCGCAGCCGTTATGAAAAGGCTGTTCTCTTCTGGCGCTTGGGGGAACCAATGCCATAATGCCGCCGGATACCCCGCTTTTGGCCGGGACGCCGACGAAAGCCGCATATTTGCCTGACGCATTGTACATTCCGCACGTCAGCATCAGGGCTTTGGCGAGTTTTGCGACATCTTTCGGAATGACCTGTTCCCGTCGGATCGGATGGTATCCGTCATGCGCAAGTATCAATCCGATTAAAGCGATGTCCTCGGTTGTACCCTCCATGGCGCACTGCTTTAAATACACTTCAAGCGTTTCTTCCACATCCGCCTCGAGAAAGTTCGTTTCTTTTAAATAGTAGGCGAGCGCTCGGTTCCGATGCGCGGTCTGCCATTCAGAACGGAAGACCTCCTCGTGAATGTGAGGGCGTTTTCCTATTAATTTTTCAAAAACGGAAAAGAGATATTCTAATTTATCATGCGCCGTTTCACCCGGAAGCAGCGAGGCGACGGTAATGGCGCCGGCATTGATCATCGGGTTGAAGGGCTTCCCGGGTTTATGGATTTCAAGCCGGATGATAGAATTAAACGCATCACCCGTCGGTTCCACGTCCACACGATCCAGCACGTAAGAAATGCCTCTGTTCATGCAGGCGGCAATAAAGCTGATGACTTTTGAGATGCTCTGCAATGTGAACGGGACATTCCATTCACCGGCATGAATCATTGAGCCATCCGGCTCTAATATGCAAATGCCCAGCTGAGAGTCGTTGATTTCTCCGAGGGCGGGTATATAATTTGCGCTTTTTCCATTGACGGAAAACGGTCGGTAATGCTCGACCCAATCTTGTAAAAGTGAAGCCAGTTCCTCTTTTTCAAGGCGCTCTCTGACCATATCTTTCATAACATTCCTCCTCTATTGCAAGCCTGTCCGAAGCGGAAACCGGTCTTGGAAAACGTTTTCAAAAATAGCGTGTTCCATGTTAATGTATAATGACATCTACAGAATCATACAAAATACGACAAAATCATTCTTAAAATAAGCCGATAGATTTATAAATCAGCCGGAGTGTCCCGCCATTCGGGTCTAAAGAAATTTGCGGACTGTGTCGGTCTTGTTCAAAATAGACAGAAGAAGGAAGTGATTATGATCAGGCTCGACTATTTACTGAAAAAAGACGGCTATCTTTTCGCCCTTATGCTGATCACCGTGCCGCTGGCGGGGGAACTGAAATTTTACCCCCTGAATGAGGTATATCGGATCAGCTTCGGCGCCCCGGCTTTTTTCTTTTTTCTGCTGCTGCTTCGGCATGTGCCGGCAGTATTGTCAGGGCTGTTGACAGGTGCAGCCGTTGTGGCATTCCGGATCGGCCTGGAGTGCTGGGGAGGAGAGCATGCCGGCTTTGCGGAGGCTTTTTTCAGCCAATATCCCAGTTTCTTTTTTTACTTTACATATGCCTGCTTGTTTTATGTGCTGAAGGTCAGGCTTTTTTGGGATCGGCCGCTTATGATCGGTTTTCTCGGTTTTCTCATTGAAATTGCGTCCGATGCCGTTGAAATGACGGTTCAGTTTTCCGGCGGCCGGCAGATTATGATGCCGGACAAGCTGGCGGATATTGCGGTTATCGCTGTTTCTCACACATTTATTGTGCTGAGTTTTTTCAACGTGATGAAGCTGCACGAATCTCAGGTCAGGGAAAAACAAACGAGAAAGCAGCATGAGCACATGCTGATGATTGTGTCCAACTTATATGAAGAAACGATTCATTTGAAAAAAACGCTGAAAACGACGGAGCATGTGACGAAAGAATCCTATCAGCTATATCGGGAAATGAGCGGGAACGACCGGGAGCTCGGGAGCCGAATGCTGCGACTTGCGGGAGAAATTCATGAAGTGAAAAAAGACAATCAGCGAATATTCGCCGGCCTGTCGAAGCTGATTTCCAATGAGAGATTCCGGGATTACATGAATGCCGCCGCTCTGGTCGGCATCGTCATCCGAATCAATGAAAAATACGCCGAATCTTTAGGAAAGGACATTCAATTCCGGAGCGTGATTGAAGGAGAGCATCCCGATTATCACGTCTTTACCGTCTTGTCGATTTTAAATAACCTGACCGCCAATGCCGTCGAAGCCATGGGTGACAGGGGTGAGATCCGCCTCGCGCTGCGCAGGGCGGAGGGGGAGATGGCCGAATTTCAGGCGGAAGATGACGGTCCCGGCATTCCGGAAAAAATCGGAGAGGTCGTTTATGATCCCGGGTTTACATCCAAATACGATGAATTCGGCACACCTTCAACGGGCATCGGGCTTACTTACGTGAAGGAAATCGTAACTGAACTTGACGGAGACATTTCCTTTCATAACAAGCCAAAAGGCGTCATATTTACGATTAAACTGCCGGTGAAGCATTTGATTGCAGAAAGGATGAACTCATAATATGCGTTTTTTTATAGCTGATGATGACCGGGCAATCCGTTCCATTTTAAAACAGATGATCGAGGACGAGGATTTAGGCGAAGTCGTCGGTGAGGCAGAGGACGGAAGCCAGATTGAAGGGCATTATCTCCATTTTAAACAAGTCGATATTTTATTAATTGATCTGCTGATGCCGGGTCGGGACGGGATTGAGACGATCCGGCATCTTCAGGGATCGTACAACGGAAAAGCGGTGATGATATCGCAGGTGGAGGCAAAGGAAATGGTGGGAGAAGCTTATTCTCTCGGCATCGAATACTTTATCCACAAACCGATCAACAAAATCGAGATTGTCACCGTTTTGCGAAAAGTAAAAGAGCGGATTGAACTGGAAACCTCGATCGGCGACATCCAACACTCGTTAAGCCGTCTTATTCAGCGGAATGAGCCGAAAAAAAGCGGGCCGGGGGGGATGCACGAGAAATCAATCAAAGAAACAGGAAAATTTCTTTTATCGGAATTAGGCATCGTGGGAGAAAGCGGGGCGCATGACCTCATGGCCGTCCTTCACTATTTATTTGAGGATGAACAGGCGGAAAGAAACATCCCGTCTTTAAAGCAGATGTTTACAAACGTCGCCATCCGGAAGCTGGGGCCTGCGGCGGCACAAGCCGAGGTTAACAGGGAAATCAAAGCCTCGGAACAGCGGATCAGAAGGGCCGTCATTCATTCGTTAAACCATTTCGCTTCATTGGGCACAACTGATTTTTCAAACCCCAAATTTGAATATTACGCCTCGAAATTCTTTGATTTCCCCGCTGTCAGCAAGAGAATGAAAGAAATGCAGGCTAAGGAAACCGTGCCGCTTTCTCCGGTTAAAGTGAATATGAAAAAATTCATTCACGTCTTCTTTTTGGAGGCGAAAGATTTACGCGAAGGATCAAAATTTGTCAGCGGAGGCAGCCGGTAAGCTGGCATTGGAAAAGATGGCAAACGTGGATAAATGACAGCTCGTACTGGCCTGATTTTTCCGTGCTGATCCATGGCGACTTGCATCCTCCGCATATTTTGATCGGCGAAAATCAGCGTGTGACGGGTCTCCTCGATTGGACGGAGGCAAAGGTTGCTGATCCGGCCAAGGATTTTGTCCTTTATCAAGTGATATTAGGAGAAAAAGAAACAAAACGGCGAAGTTCGCGCTTCAGACGGGGCAAGAGGAGCATATGCAAATGGCGCGGGACATGCTCGGCCTGTCCGATCCGAAAGGTTATTGACTTCCGCCGGATGACAGCGTATGATACATTTTAAAATAAAAGAACGGATGAACAATGCTGAGGAAGAGTAAGTACGCATCAGCGCGCGGGGTTCAGAGAGTCGGTGGCCGCTGTGAACCGATCCCCGTCCGGTGCCGAATGGGCTTCTGAATTGCTGCGCTGAAATGACAGTAGGCGGTGCCGGGATTCTTTCCCCGTTATCAAGAAAGGAGTATTGAAACCGTGTGTTTCTGTACTTTTTGAGAGAATGGCTCTTCAGCCGTTAATAAAGGTGGCACCGCGAAAACCTCGTCCTTTGATGGACGGGGTTTTTTGTATTGTTAAGGAGGTGATGGCCATGGAAAGTGACTGGAGACGGACAGACAATCAAAAAGGAGGGATATTCATGGTGATCGCAACCGACGATCTTGAGCTCACGTGTCCGCATTGTGAAGGAACCGGCGAGGAGAAAGAAGGGACGCCCTGTCCGAAGTGCGGCGCGAAGGGCGTCATATTGACCGCTCAAGGAAACACGCTGCTGCATTTTATCAGAAAGCATATTGATCAGTGAAATCAAACGAAAAAGGCCGTTATCCGGCCTTCAGGCTGTCGAGAAAATCTCGACAGCCTTTATGTTTCCCTTGTCATAAAATAAAAGAAAGACTGAAAAAACGGTGTCTTTCTCATGTTCCACACAAGAAATTTTTCTCGAAACACAGCCGAATTCGTTCTGTTTGACCAACTCGTCGAAGAGGATCACCTTCTTCGAAAAATTGATAAATACATAGACTTCTCTTTCATCGTTGAAAAGGTCACACCTTACTGCAGCGAAAATAAAGGCCATCCCTCACTTGATCCGCTGATCTTATTCAAAATGATGTTGAAGATTGCCACATACCCAGCCAAGCAAGGCTAGGCATGCGGGAGTGCTTTTTCTGCAACTGAAATCAAATGAATATGTAAAGAAACAGCACAAAACAAAAAAGCTTGTAGAAAAACATCATTTTCTCTACAAGCTGCTTTTTCATTCTTCAAAATAAGGATTCACATGGATGAGCACTTCTTCAACATCTGAAAAGTGTCTTTGGATTTCATTTCGGATTTCGCGGGCAATATCGTGTCCCTGCTTAATCGTCAAATCATGATCCAAAGATAACCGGACATCAAGCAATTTATAGTGGCCGTGTTCTCTTGCTCGGATTTTATCGAGCCGTTTGACTTGAGGGCAGTGCAAAATAACGGCTTTATATTCCTCTATCAGTTCGGGATCAACACTTTTTTCCATGAGAACGTCAACAGATGGCCTGATTAATTCCATTGAAATCTTAAAAATAAGGTACGCCACGATGACACTGGCAATTGCATCGGCGTACAACAGATAGGACCATCCGCGTGTGTTCCCGATAATCGCCAATAGGACGCCGATAAAAGCGGCAAGAGAGGCAACGATATCGCCTTTATGATCGTATGCAATCGCTATAATCGCTTTACTGTTCCATTTTTCCCCTTGTTTGATCGAATAACGATATAAGATCTGCTTAGCCGCGTAGGATATCAGAGCCGCAAACAATGCGCTGTATTGCGGGATGCTTGGACCTTCAACAAAGGACGAAATCGCTTCTATCAGAATATACACGGAAACGAGCACTAATATGATTCCTACAATCGCTTCGCTGATGACCTCAGCTTTGCCATGCCCGAAAGGATGGTCTTGATCGGGCGGCTTATTAGAAATGCCGATGACGGCCAGGACAGCAATTGAAGCCACGACATCCGCTGCAGAATGTATACCGTCGGCAAAAACTGCTTCACTATCGCCTATCAGTCCAAAAAAGATCTTTCCTGCCATTAAGATCAGATTGGCTATCAATGCAATCAAAGCAACTTTTTTGCTTATTTGTTCTCTTTCACTTGTCATTTTTTCCTCCTATAAAACTGCACAAAAAAATAGAGGCGCTTTTGATTCGCTCTCCGTATCCTTTCTTGTGTAATCACTTTGCTTATCGTACCAATTCAGTTTCGAGTGGGTCTATAGCAAGGTTGTTTCCTGTTTCCTAATAAATAAGGTGACAGAAAAAAAGTTGGAGCAGGGCTAAACAGTACACAGACAAAATGGGGCTGAATTAAAAAAAGAACTGTTGACATTTGAGTGTTTATCTTTTATTATTATCTTGAATTCAAGATATTTTAATTCAAGATAATTTAATTAGAGTGCAGGATAAGAACCTGCTGATCGTTTGAATCACGAAAAGATCAGTGAAGAGAACGTTTCGTTTTTTGATCATATGTTATTTGATTTTTTATACTATAATATCTCGAATTCGAGATAAAGGGGGTATGAGGGAAATGGCTGAATTTGTACAGCTAGTGAATGAAAGAAGATCTGCAAGCAACTTTCTTCCAGAACATCCAATCACAAGAGATGAACTCAACGAAATGTTTGAATTGGTTGCGTTGGCTCCATCAGCTTTTAATTTGCAGCATACAAAATATGTGACGGTTCTTGACCCGGATGTAAAAGAAAAGCTGAAGCAGGCCGCAAACGGACAATATAAAGTGTTTAGCTCATCAGCTGTTCTTTTGGTTTTAGGGGATAAGCAGGCATATCAGCAAGCGGCTGACATCTATGAAGGATTGAAGATGCTGGGGGTATTAAATAAACAAGAGTATGATCACATGGTTCAAGACACCGTTTCGTTTTATGAAAACAGGGGAGAACCATTTAAGAGAGATGAGGCGATAAGAAATGCTTCACTTTCTGCGATGATGTTTATGCTGAGTGCTAAGGAAAAAGGCTGGGACACCTGTCCGATGATAGGGTTTGATGCTGAAGCCGTGAAACAGATTTTGAAGATAGATGATCAATTTGAGGTCGTCATGATGATTACAATCGGGAAAGAAAAAATAGAAAGCAGAAGGCCGCGCGGCTACCGAAAGCCTGTGAATGAGTTTGTGGAGTATATTTAACTATTTGTAAAGGAGCAAATAAAAATGGCGAAAAAAACGATGGGCATCCATCATATTACAGCAATTGTCGGTCACCCTCAAGAGAATGCTGATTTCTACGCTGGAGTGCTGGGGCTGCGATTGGTCAAGCAAACGGTCAATTTTGATGATCCGGGTACGTATCACCTTTATTTTGGGGATGAAGGCGGGAAGCCGGGAACAATCATCACATTCTTTCCGTGGGCGGGCGCCCGCCAAGGCATCATTGGAGACGGACAGGTTGGCGTGACATCTTACGCCGTGCCGAAGGGTGCCATGGCGTTTTGGGAAAAGAGACTTGAAAAGTTCAACATTCCATACACAAAAATCGAGCGTTTTGGAGAACAATATATAGAATTTGATGACCCGCATGGCCTGCATTTAGAAATCGTGGAAAGAGAAGCAGGGGAGGCCAATACGTGGACTTTCGGAGATGTAACCCCGGATGTTGCCATTAAAGGCTTTGGCGGTGCGACCCTGTTATCAGCACAGCCTGAAAAAACAGGTAAACTGCTAGAAAACATCATGGGGCTTGAGCAAGTCGGTAAAGAAGGAGACTTCGTTCGTTATCGTTCTGCCGGTGATATCGGAAATGTGATTGACCTTAAGTTAACGCCTATCGGCCGCGGGCAAATGGGTGTCGGCACGGTCCATCACATCGCTTGGCGGGCTCAGGATGACGAAGATCAATTAGATTGGCAAAGGTTCATTGCTGCGCACGGATATGGTGTGACTCCTGTTCAGGATAGAAACTATTTTAATGCGGTTTACTTCAGAGAACATGGGGAAATCTTATTTGAGATCGCAACTGATCCGCCGGGCTTTGCCCATGATGAGTCACAAGAAACAATGGGCGGAAAACTGATGCTCCCTGAGCAGTATGAACCGCACCGGGCACAAATTGAACAAGGGCTGCTGCCGTTTGAAGTGAGAGAATTAGATTGATAGATGAACGTGAAGCATGAAGAAAAATAAAAAGACATACATTTAACAGATGTTTGCTGGAAGCGACTGTTGGTAAACAGCTGCCTTGCAGACATCATATAATATGAAAAATAAGGAGAGATAAAAATGGAAGATGCAGGACTATTACTTATTCGAATCATGATTGGTGTGGTGTTTCTGTTTTATGGATCACAAAAATCATTCGGCTGGTTTGGCGGATACGGGATTAAAGGAACCGGACAATGGTTCGAGTCAATTGGAGTTAAACCAGGTAATGCCGCGGCCGCTTTATCAGGTCTCGGGGAACTCGCAAGCGGAATTCTATTTATTTTAGGTGTTTTCCTCCCGCTCGGAGCTGCTATTATAACGATTATTATGTTAGGTGCCATCGTAAAAGTCCATGGAGCGAAAGGATTTGCCAACGGTGCCGGCGGTTTTGAATATAACTTGGTGCTGATTGCAGTCTCCATCGGAGTTGCACTCATCGGTTCAGGGGCGTACGCTTTGCATTTTTAATATAAGTATCTAAGAACAGTTACTGAAAAGCGGTAACTGTTCTTTTATTTTTCAAGCACAACGTTCAGGTGCTCTGAATAGCAAAAAAGCGGATATGTTCAATATAAATGTGTATAGTGAATGTAGAAGTATTGATGAGCTTGGTCATGAAAGACGAGCCGATTGGAGGAGGGTTTTGTTGAAAGAGATGGCAGAATTACATTCATTAGATTCTATCGAGAATTTTATTAAACAGCATCAATTCAGTTTTATCTACATTTCAAGACCCGCCTGTACAGTATGTCACGCTGTTCTGCCGCAGCTCAGAAAAGTATTGGATCAGTTTCCGAATATCAAATTGGGGCATATCAATGCTGACGAGGTAGAAGAGGTGGCCGGCAGATTTTCAGTCTTCACTGTTCCCGTGCTTCTTTTGTTCATTGATGGGACTGAGTTTCTGAGAGAAGCCCGCTTTGTTCATTTTGAACAGCTCGAAGAAAGGCTGAAAAGGGTTTATCAGTTATATCAAGATGTATAAAGCGTTTATACTTTACAAATAAAAAGCCCCCTTTAAAGGGGCTTTTATCCGGCCTTTTTTACGTTATTCGGACCGGGGTTCTAAAAAACGGGACCCGCCCAAGTCTTTTCTCATCAGATAGATATGGAAAAAATATTCTCCGACGGCGATGATGACGGCGGAAATAAGAGCGGCAAACGCCAGTCTTCCTCCGGAAATGCCCATGGACAGCGGCATTCCCATCAGCCAGACAACAAGAAACGCGATTCCGAAATCAGCGGACGCCGCCGTGATGTTATTCCATCTCGGCAGCACGTACAGGTCGCCCGTAAAGTAAGAAACGGCTCCCAGCACAATGGTCATCAGCAGCACGTCGCCGAATGTAAAGCGAAAACCTAAGCCGAGTATCAGATACAGAATAATGATGGTCATAATGCCTTTGATGGCAAGCGCTTTAATGTGTTCCATGCGAATTCCTCCTTATGGAAATCATGTTAGTATGTTTCCTCATAACGTGAAATATAAACCCTTTTTTCGTGAACATTTGTTTTCTGGCTTTTGTCTGTCATCACTGGGCCGCGGCTGAATATGATGAAGGGAGAAAATACGGGAGGTGTCATGATGGCAGTCGTAAAAGCGTCGAGCGCCGATCTGGATCTAATGGCAAGGCTGCTCAGGGCGGAAGCGGAAGGCGAAGGGAAGCAGGGAATGCTTTTGGTCGGCAATGTGGGAATCAATCGGGTGCGGGCGAATTGTTCTGATTTTAAAGGCCTGCGCACCATCAGGCAGATGGTGTTTCAGCCGCACGCGTTTGAAGCGGTGACTCACGGATACTTTTACCAGAGACCGCGTGAATCCGAGCGGAGGCTTGCCCGCCGGACGATTAACGGAGAACGGTTTTGGCCGGCTAAGTTCAGTCTGTGGTATTTTAAGCCGCCGGGAAACTGCCCGCCGACTTGGTATGATCAGCCGTTTGTCGCGAGATTCAAATCCCACTGCTTCTATCAGCCGACAGGTGAAACGTGCGAAAACGTGTACAATACATTTTAATCCCGGGCGCACCGTTCTGAGAATGAACGGTGTTTTTTTAATTTCTTGTGAAGAAAAATAGGAAAAAAGTTCGCTTGACGGATGACAAGCCAAAAAGAAACAGAGGGGGTTTTCTCCCGGCGGGGCAAGGTTTGTCGAAACAATGTGAAAAATGTCTCCCGCCGTCCATTTTTCAGCCTTACAAACCCTTCACACTTCTTCATAGCGGTTTAACATTTCTTTTTTATAATAAGGGCGATCAATGAGACGAAAGGGGAACTGACATGACACATGACGGCCGTTTAGATGAATGGATCAAGGAATTGGAGAACAAAAGCTTTCAGAACAATACGTTTGACCGCCGCGCATTTATACAGGGCGCCGGGAAAATCGCCGGTCTTTCCCTCGGGTTAGCGGTCGCGCAATCCATCGGCGCGTTTGAAGTGAATGCCGCTCCGAAATTTTCAAACTATCCGTTCACCCTCGGCGTAGCTTCCGGCGACCCGCTGTCTGACAGCGTCATTCTCTGGACGCGTCTTGCCCCTGACCCGCTGAATGGGGGCGGCATGCCGAAGCAGGCCGTGCCGGTAAAATGGGAAATCGCCGTTGATGAACATTTTCGTCACATCGTCAAACGCGGAACGGAAATGGCCAAGCCGAATCTCGGACACTCCGTCCATGTCGAGGCGGACGGGCTCAAGCCCAATAAAGTGTACTATTACCGGTTTAAAAGCGGGCATGAGCTCAGTCCCGTCGGCCGGACGAAAACGCTGCCCGCTCCCGGTGCTGACGTATCCGCCATGACGTTTGCATTTGCCTCATGCCAGCAGTATGAACACGGCTATTATACGGCGTATAAACATATGGCGAAGGAAAAGCTTGATCTCGTGTTCCATCTCGGAGATTACATTTATGAATACGGACCGAACGAATATGTGTCAAAAACGGGAAATGTCAGGACGCACAGCAGCGCTGAAGTGTATACACTGTCAGATTACCGCAACCGTCATGCCCAATACCGCTCTGATGCCAATCTGAAAGCCGCCCACGCCGCATTTCCGTGGGTCGTGACGTGGGACGATCATGAGGTGGAAAACAATTATGCCAATATTATCCCTGAAAAAGGCCAATCCGTTGAAGCGTTTGTGCTCAGGAGGGCCGCAGCTTATCAGGCTTATTATGAACACATGCCGCTCAGGCGCATGTCATTGCCGAACGGTCCTGATATGCGGCTGTACAGGCAATTTTCTTATGGCAATTTGGCATCGTTCAATGTGCTTGATACAAGACAGTACAGAGATGATCAGGCCAACGGCGACGGGAATAAGCCGCCTTCTGATGAGTGGAGAGACCCGAAGCGTACATTGATGGGGACAGAACAGGAGCAATGGCTGTTCGGAAATTTAGCTGCCTCAAAAGCGAAGTGGAATGTGCTGGCGCAGCAAATCTTTTTCGCGCAATGGAATTTCGGAACAACCGCCAATCCGATATACAGCATGGATTCATGGGACGGCTACCCGGCTCAGCGGGAGCGGGTCATCAATTTTATAAAAAGCAAAAACCTGAACAATGTCATCGTGTTGACGGGTGATGTTCACGCAAGCTGGGTGTCAAACCTGCATACCGATTTTAATCAAACGAATTCAAAGATTTTCGGAGCCGAATTCGTCGGGACCTCCATTACATCTGGAGGAAACGGGGCGGATAAACGGGCCGATACGGATCAGATCTTAAAACAAAACCCGCATATTAAGTTTTTCAACGATTACCGCGGCTATGTCCGCTGTACGGTGACCCCTGCCCAATGGAGAGCGGATTACAGAGTGGTGCCGTACGTGACGGAGCCGGGGGCTGAGGTATCCACGCGGGCTTCATTCATTTATCAGAAAGACCAGACGGGGATTCGGAAGGTCTCTCAAGCTGCGGTTGCAGGCGGTTTAAAGCAGTCAAACGAGGTGGAAGAGGATCGTTTCTTCGCCCATAACAATGCGCATGAAAAGCAAATGAGAAAGAAACGGGCCAAAATCTCACAATAAGGAGGCACACTCATGTTTTCAAATATCGGCATTCCCGGGTTGATCCTGATTTTCGTCATCGCTCTCATCATTTTCGGGCCTTCAAAGCTTCCGGAAATCGGCCGTGCCGCCGGCCGCACGCTGCTTGAATTTAAAAGCGCCGCAAAAACACTGGTCTCAAATGAAGAGCCGGACAAGCAGACGGCTGAGAAAGACAAAACGGCAGGCTGAATCCTGACATGGGGGCAGACGAATCCGCTTCTGCCTCTTTCTCTATAAGGAGGATGTACGATTGGATAAAAAAGAAACCCACTTGATCGGGCATTTAGAGGAGATCCGGCAGCGTCTCATTAAAACCGTTATCGCCTTTCTCGTGTTTTTTATCGGCGCCTGCTGGTTTGTGCAGGATATTTATGACTGGCTGATCAAGGATTTGGATGGCAGGCTGGCCGTTTTAGGGCCGAGCGAGATTTTATGGGTATATATGATGATTGTGGGAATATGCGCCCTTACGGCAACGATTCCGGTTGCCGCTTTTCAGCTCTGGCGTTTTACGGCGCCGGCTTTGACCCCGTTTGAACGCCGCGCCGCTTTGCTTTACATTCCGGGGCTTTCGGTTTTGTTTATTATCGGAATTTCCTTCGGGTATTTTGTGCTGTTTCCGATTGTGCTCGGATTTTTAACACAATTATCCGCCGGCCATTTTGACATGGTATTTACGGCGGACAAGTATTTTACCTTTATGCTGAATCTTACATTGCCGTTCGGATTTTTGTTTGAAATGCCTCTGGCCGTCATGTTTCTGACACGGCTCGGAATCGTGAATCCAACCCGGCTGGCAAAGGCGCGGAAGCTTTCGTATTTTGTGCTGATTGTCGTCTCGGTGCTGATTACGCCTCCGGATTTTATGTCTGACTTTCTCGTCATGATTCCGCTGCTCGTCCTCTATGAAATCAGTGTGACGCTGTCCCGCATCGTTTACCGGAAGAAATGGGCCGAGGCGGCGTCTGCAGCTTAGTGAAGTTCGCCTCCGCCGGTCTCAATATCGTCCTCATGCGCCGCGGCGGTCACCGCGGCGATTTTGAGCGCTTTTGTCACGAGATCCAGGCTGAGGCTCGGCGCAGACTTTTGCAAGGTTTGCTCCGGAATGTACGGGATGTGTATAAACCCGCCGCGGATGTGCGGATGATGGCGGCTGATTTCATCCATCAGCCCGTAAAAGAGGTGATTGCATACAAATGTCCCCGCCGTGTAGGATACAGCCGCGGGAATGCCTTCCTTTTTGATTTCCTCAACGATCCGTTTGATCGGAAGGCCGGTCCAATAAGCCGCGGGACCGTCTTGAGAAATGTTTTCCCCGACAGGCTGGTTTCCTTCGTTATCCGGTATGCGCGCCTCATTGAGATTGATCGCGACCCGTTCCGGCGTGATCTGCATTCTGCCGCCTGCCTGTCCGACACAGATGATAATGTCAGGCTGATGCTTTTTGATCGCCTCGCGCAGCACGGCAAGAGACTTATAAAAAACGGTCGGCACTTGTTCAGATACGATAGAGGCAGGGCCCTCAGCGGCACCATTCAGCCGTTTGACCGCTTCCCATGAAGGATTGACCGTTTCCCCGCCGAAGGGGTCAAAGCCTGTCAGCAATACTTTTTTCTCCATATAAAACCCTCCTTTTCTTTTTACCATACTCTATAATGGACATATATTCCTGCCGAAGGGGGAAACATGTCTTGAATTCGCCTCTGGTGCAATACCGATCTTTATTTCCGGCGCTCCGCACACATACGATGCTCGCCAGCTGCTCTCAAAGCGCTCTTGCCCTGCCGGTTTCAAAAGCGATCAATGACTATCAGGAAAGCCTGCTTCAGCATGGCGGAAACTGGGAAGAAGCCATTGGACGAACGGAGCAGGCAAGGTGTGAATTTGCGAAATTGATCGGCGCCCATCCTGAAGAAATCGCCGTTTTACCTTCAGTAACGGCTGCTGTCTCTGCCGTCGTTTCCGCTTTACCGGATTGCCGAAAGAAACAGGCGGTGTATACGGAATTGGATTTTCCGGCGATCGCCCACATTTTGAAGGCACAGACTGAGATGGAGCTTTCAGTCGTGCCGTCTGAAGACGGAATGATCCCGTTAGAGCGGTATGAGACGTACATATCGGAACAGACGCTTTTCACCTGTGTGCCCCATGTGTCATATACGTCCGGTTTTGTCCAGGATATGAAGCGCATTGCCGAGATATCCGCAAAGAAGGGATCGCTTCTTTTTGTCGATGCTTATCAATCGGCGGGGCACATCCCGATTGATGTAAAAGAATGGGGAGTTGATATGCTGGCCGCGGGTGCGAGAAAGTATATGCTCGGCATACCGGGAACGGCGTTTCTTTATGTCAGAAAGGAACTTGCCGAACGGCTGAAGCCGAAAGTCACCGGGTGGTTCGGGCAGCAGCGGGCGTCGATGCTGGATTTAACCCGTTTTTCTTATGCGGACGGAGCCAAACGCTTTGAGACCGGAACCCCGGCATTTATCAGCATATATGCGGCACAGGCGGCTTTATCTCTAGTAAACGATGCCGGCACAGACCGCATTCACCGGGAAGTAAAAAAACTCAGCGCATTTGCGTATGAATACGCTTTTGAAAAAGGGTTGCACCTCACAGGGCCGCCGTCTGCCGATGACAGACCCGGCATGATTTCCATACGGGATGAAAAAGCGGCGGAAACGGCTGCGCTGTTGAGGCGGAAAAACATCGTATGCGCAACCAGCGGACAAATCATCCGGCTGGCGCCTCATTTCTATAACACGGCCGATGATCTGATCTATGCGATTGATGAACTGGCTGAAGCGCGCGGTATATAAAAAAACAGCAGACTCACGGGGAGCCTGCTGTTTTCTTATGAGTGATTCACTTTGACCCGTTTCATAAACAAGGCGCTGATCAAGCCGATAACAGCGACAATCATCGCGAAGATAAAGGCGTGCTGGACGCCCGCAATCAGCGCGTGAGAGTATGCGGAAGGATCATTCGGGTTTTTCACGGTGCTCATATAATTCTTCTGCCCGGCTGCCATGATGCTGACCGCCACCGCAGTGCCGATTGCGCCGGCCATCTGCTGGAGCGTATTCATAATGGCCGTTCCGTCCGGATAAAATTCCGGCGGCAGCTGGTTTAAGCCGTTCGTTTGCGCCGGCATCATGATCATGGAAATGCCGATCATCAGGCATGTGTGGAGCACGACGATGAGAATGGCCGTTGAAGTGCCGGTAATGTTTGAGAAAAACCAAAGTACGGCGGCCGTGATGACAAACCCGGGAATGACAAGCCACTTCGGTCCGTATTTATCAAACAGGCGCCCCGTTACAGGAGACATAAAGCCGTTTAAAATACCGCCCGGCAGCAGGATGAGTCCGGACGTAAACGCCGTCAGCATCAGTCCGCTTTGTAAATACATTGGCAATAGAAGCATTGTCGATAAGATAACCATCATACAGATAAATACAATCACGACACCGAGAACAAACATCGGATAGCGGAAAGCGCGCAGATTCATCATCGGCTGCTTCATTGTCAGCTGCCTGATGGAAAATAAGATGAGCGCGATCGCACCGACAGTGAGCGAACCGATAACCGTCGGGCTTGACCAGCCGTCTGATCCTTCGCCCGCATTGCTGAATCCGAATACGATGCCGCCAAACCCGATCGTAGACAGAATAATGGAAAGCACGTCAATTTTCGGTTTTGTAATGTCAGACACGTTCTGCATGTAGGCGATGCCGAATAAAAGAGCCAACACAAGAAACGGCAGGGAAATCCAGAAAATCCAATGCCAGTTCAAATGCTCTAACACAAGCCCTGAAAATGTCGGACCGATCGCAGGAGCGAACATGATGACAAGCCCGATCGTCCCCATCGCCGCTCCGCGCTTATGCGGCGGGAAGATGACGAGGATTGTATTAAACATCAGCGGCAGCAGCAGCCCGGTTCCTAAAGCCTGCACGATTCTTGCCGCCAAAAGAAACGGAAAGCTCGGTGCAAGCGCTGCAATCAGCGTGCCGATAATGGAAAAAGCGAGTGAAACGATAAACAGCTGTCTCGTCGTAAACCATTGCAAAAGCAGACCCGATACCGGCACAAGAATACCGAGAACGAGCAGATAGCCCGTCGTCAGCCACTGGACGGTCGCAGGAGTGATATGCAACTCCTTCATCAGGTCGGTCAGGGCGATATTCAGCGCCGTTTCACTGAACATGCCGATAAACCCTGCCGTCAGTAAAGAAATCATGATCGGCATGACTTTATATTGTTTGGAAGGCTGAGTGTTTTCCAAAATCATTCTCCTCTCTTTCTATACGTACATGTCTCTCGTATTTTATGTCTTCAGCAGGTTCGGGATTTGTTTAGAAATATGGAGGATCGGCATTTTGTCTTTTTTGGCTAAGGACACAATGATGCCGCCTTCTATCATGGCATTTAAAACAGTGCTGATTTCCGCCGCTTTCTCATCAGAAAAACCGGCTGATCTCAATTTGCCCGCGAACAGATTCTCCCATTCCTGATAAGCGCTTTGACAGGCCTGCTGGAGCTTTTCGCTCTTTAAAGCAGTCTCGGCAGCCAGTAAACCGACAGGAAACCCTTCAAAGTTCTCCGGACATGTGAATTGGCTTGATAAGTCCTGTAAAAACGCTTGAATGCTTTCCGCAGGATCAGGATGGGCATCAAGGCTTTCTTTTATTTTCATACGGATATAATGGCTCATTTCATTGACAGCCTCAATGGCGAGCTGCTCTTTGCCGTCCGGAAAATGATAGTAAAGAGAACCTTTCGGCGCACCGCTTTCTTTAATAATCTGATTCAGCCCCGTGCCGTAATACCCCTGAAGCTGAAACAGCCTGGTTGCCGCGGCGAGGATTTTTTCACGAGAATCTCCATAGCTCATAATGTTCCCACCTTACTGATTTTTGACAAATTTAAAATATAGTGACTGGTCTATTATCTTGATTTCACATGACGGTGTCAAGGTTTTTTAACGGTTATTTTCTTCGGGAGGTTGCCTGACAAGCACGTTGACCGGTGAGAGGAAAATCTTCATAAATAAAGAAAAGGAGAGAAAAGAATGAAAAAACAATTCATGCCCTTCATTACATTTATCACGGCTCTGCTCTTCATCGCGGCCGGCTGCTCCCAATCTCCTCAAGCGAAAGAAACACCGCCCCGGATGGCAGCCGCAGCCTCAGCGAAAAAAGACGGACTTCCGAATGTTAAAATTCTTGCCACCGGCGGCACAATTGCAGGCGCTGCTCCTTCAAAGACGTCAGCTACGGAGTACACGGCGGGGGCAATCGGAGTTGATGCCCTGATTCAGGCCGTTCCGGAGATAAAAGAGGTCGCGCATGTGAGCGGAGAACAGGTTGTGAATATCGGCAGCCAGAATATGAATAACGAGACACTGCTGAAACTTGCAAAACGGGTAAACAAGCTGCTCAAGTCTGATGATACAGACGGCATTGTCATTACACATGGAACAGACACACTTGAGGAAACCGCCTACTTTCTCAATCTGACGGTCAAAAGTGACAAGCCCGTTGTTGTCGCCGGGTCAATGAGGCCGTCCACGGCGATCGGAGCAGACGGGCCGTCCAACTTATATAACGCTGTAAAAACAGCGGCTGCGCCTGATGCGAAAGGTAAGGGGACGCTTGTCGTATTAAATGACAGAATCGCTTCGGCGCGCTATGTGACAAAAACCAATACAACCGCGGCCGACACATTCAAATCGGAAGAAATGGGTTATATCGGAACAATTGCTGATGACATCTATTTTAATAACATCATGACCCGAAAGCATACGAAGGATACAGATTTCAAGATAGACAAACTTGATAAACTGCCGCAAGTCGATATTATATACGGCTATCAAAATGACGGAAGCTATCTCTTTGAAGCTGCCGTAAAATCAGGGGCGCAAGGCATTATTTTTGCAGGCCCGGGAAACGGCTCAATGTCTGATGCGGCGCATAAAGGCGCCGTAAAGTCGGTCAAAAGCGGGCTGGCGGTCGTCCGCTCCACAAGGACGGGAAACGGAACGGTAACACCTAATCGAGAGTATGAAAAAGACCATTTGACAGCTTCAAACTCTCTCAACCCTCAAAAAGCGCGGATTCTGCTGATGCTCGCGCTGACAAAAACGCATGACCCTAAGCGGATTCAAACCTATTTCAATGAGTACTAGGAGAAGAGAACCGGGTGTTCTCTCCTTTTTTTGTTTGCCGTATTAAAGTATAAGTGTGCTTTCGGGAAAGGGGCGTCTTTCTCATTTTTCCGCCTCTTTTTCAATTGTTGAAAACAGTAAAAAATACTCTATTTTTTCCTTTTCTTCTCTAATAAAATGAAAATTGCAAAAAAATTACATAACAGGAGGAAAGTTCATGAAACAAATCAAAAGCAAAATCCTAGCGATCCTTACAGTCTGCATGCTCTCCGTCATTTCCGTATTTGCCTTCCAGCCGACCGTATCGAAAGCCTCCTCAGAGCATAACCCGGTTGTCATGGTCCACGGAATCGGCGGGGCGTCCTTTAACTTCGCGGGAATCAAAACGTACTTGGCATCCCAAGGCTGGTCAAGAAATGAGATGTACGCCATTGATTTTCTGGACAAAACCGGAAACAACAGACACAATGCACCGAGACTGTCCAATTACGTGAAAAAAGTGCTCAGCGAAACAGGTGCGAAAAAAGTCGATATCGTCGCGCACAGCATGGGCGGCGCCAACACGCTCTATTACATTAAAAATCTTGACGGCGGAGACAAAATCGCAAACGTCGTCACACTCGGCGGAGCGAACGGCCTTGTGACCAACCGGGCGCTTCCGGGGACTGATCCGAACCAAAAGATTTTATATACATCGATTTACAGCTCAGCGGACTTAATCGTCCTGAACCCGCTGTCACGGCTGATCGGCGGGAAAAACGTGCAGATTCACGGTGTCGGACACATCGGACTTTTGATGAACAGCCAAGTAAACGGGCTGATTAAAGAAGGTCTGAACGGCGGCGGACAAAATACAAATTAACAGTTTCAAAGCCCCGGAGAATGAGAATATCCCGGGGTCTTTTTTTCTTCCATATTCTTTTTTCGCCGTAAACCAAGCCCTCTGAAGTTATTTTTGTTAAAATAATAAAGTTATATCAGAATTCGGAGGGTTTATTGTGGGAAAAGTGAAAAGAAATGCCCCTTGCCCATGCGGCAGCGGGAAGAAATATAAAAAATGCTGCGGAAGCAAAGAAGCTGCCATTCCGGCAGACATCGCGGCAAAAGAAGCGAAACAGATTCAGGAAAGCCTAATGGAGTACGCCTTTACAGCACATAGAGACGGCATATCATCATTTATTAACCAGCACGCGTTCATTACGGAGCTGGACAGACAGACAAAAGACATCGGAGTCTTCAACCTCGGCATCTGGGGAATTTTCTTCCGTCCGCTGGCAGGCGGCAAGACGATTTTTGAAGAATATCTTCAGAAAAAAGCCGGCGGCATCAACCGCCCGAAAACACGGGAAATCGTTGAATCATGGAAAAGCATGACACCTGCCGTTATGGTGCTTGAAGATGTGAAAGAAGGAATGATTCACTTTGAAGATGTGATGACGAAAAAACAATTCAAAGTGGAAATGGACGTCAGCCAGCAGGATCTTCCGCCGGCGGGAAGCCTGATTCTCGGCTATCCGATCCACGAAGCGGAAAAAGCGGAGTTCTTCATGCAATTTACGATCTTCCCTGTGAAGCGGACCGAAGCTCTAATCAGCAAAGTGAAAAAGGCGGCTGCCCCGGCTCTTGCGGAAGGAAAATCGCCTGAGCGCTTTATGCAGGACAACTTCGACATTGTGCTGGCCGCTCTTTTAGGAACGGCGGCAGAGCCTGAGCAGGCTGCTGAAGAAAAACAGACAGAGTGGGCCAACGACATGGAAAAGGAAACGGCAGACGCTATTGAAAAAGGCCTGAGCGGGGATGAATACCCGGCTGAGCTGGTTCCGGCCGTAATTGATCTGTGGAAAACGTTCTGTATCAAAAAAACACCGACGATCAGAAAGCCTGAAGCTTTCGCGGCGGCGGTCGAATATTACGTAAACAGCATTTCTCTGAACGGCGCGTCCGTTTCTCAAGCCAAGCTGGCGAAGAAGTACGGCGTCAGCGCCTCAACGATTTCCAGCCGCTATAAGGAAATCGAGGGTGCTCTCACGGATGAAGCCGAACGCTTCGCCGCAGCTCTGACATCTTAATACACAGCCAAAAAAACCTTGAAGGGCAAACGCTTTTCAAGGTTTTTTCTGTAGATAGGCTCTCAGGCAGGATAATTCTTACCGTCTATCTAATACTAAACAGAGCGATAAAAGGAAGGGAGCCTGAGCCATGGATGAGACACGTACGCTGGGCAGGACGGATTTACGGGTAAAGCGTATCGGTTTTGGCGCAAATGCGGTCGGAGGACATAATCTGTTTCCGAATCTTAATGATGAAACGGGAAAAGAACTCATCCGCACAGCATTGGACGGCGGCGTCAATTTTATTGATACGGCGTTTATATACGGTTTGGGGCGTTCCGAAGAGTTAATCGGTGAAGTTGTCGCAGAGCGCGGCGTGCGGGACAGCCTCGTGATTGCGTCAAAAGGCGCGCATAAAGAAGTCAACGGACAAATCGAGCTGGACAACAGCCGTGAATTTCTCCGGAGTGAGGCGGAAAACAGCCTGAAGCGGCTGAAAACAGACGTGATTGATTTGTATTACGTCCACTTCCCTGACGGCAAAACACCGCTCTCCGAAGTGGCGGGCACGCTAAAAGAACTGAAGGACGAAGGGAAAATCAGAGCAATCGGCGCGTCCAATCTCAGCTTCCGGCAATTGCAGGAGTTTAACGCCGACGGCTATTTAGAGGTTTTTCAATCGGAATATTCACTGATTCAGCGTGAGGCGGAGCATGATCTGCTGCCTTATTGTGAAAAGAACGGCATTTCCTTTATTCCTTATTTTCCGCTTGCTTCCGGCTTGCTGACGGGAAAGTTTACAAAAGACACAGTCTTTGAGGACAACCGAAAGAACAGGCCGCCGTTTCAGGGAGAAGCTTTTCACCAAAATCTGGAGCGAGTGGATAAGCTTCGGGCCGTTGCGGAGGAAAAAGGGGCGCAGACAGCGCATATCGCACTCGCATGGCTTCTGTCGCAGCCGGCGGTGGATGCGATCATTCCCGGAGCCAAACGCCCCGACCAGCTGAAACACAATCTGGACGCGCTTCATGTGCAGTTAACCGAGGATGAGGTTCAATATATCAGTGACATCTTTAAGTGAAAATAAAAAAAGGAAATAGCCTGCGCTATTTCCTTTCTTGTTGTCAGGACGTTTTCAAAAACGCTTCTGTCAATCCTTCCAGATCGGCGTCTGTATCCAGATACCACTGGCCGCGGGCGTTTTTCTTCATCTCGATTTCTCTTGTAACAGAAGAAGAAGCCGGTTTGAGGCGCATAAACTCTTCCGGATAGACAGAAAGCAGGTGGCTGACAATTTCGTTTTCATCAGCATCAGGGTGCTTTCCGGCATAGTCTTGCACGCGGTCTTGCAGCTGGCCCGCAAGCGGAGACATATCAAGCGGCGTCACTTTTGCTTCAAGGACGGCTTTTTTGCCTGACATGGACTTGGTATGCACCTTGAGCTCTGTGTTATCCCGAAGCGCTGATGACATGGCGTCAATAATAGCGGAAATGGCTTTTGAATCCGCCTGTTCTTGTGATATACCTGCAGAAGCGATAAAGCTGGCTTTCGCCGATTCCTGATATGCGGCGGCCGTCATTTTTTCATTTACACCGGTCAGGCGGGTGAAATCTTTATTGTGCTTGCCGTACAGCATCACATCAATGTATGCGGATAATGCGTCCGCTGGGTCAGGTTTTGCGTTGGAGGCTGTGCCTTTGACTTTCAGTTTATAAGATAAAGGCTTCGCGTCTTTTGCCTGCGGCTGATATACCAATTCATAGGATTTGCCTTCGTCAGCCGTGAAGTACAGATTGCCCGTCACTGTCTTACCCGCATGAAGCGTGCCGCTCTGCATCAAGTCTTCCTTATCGGTCTTGGCTGTTTTCACGTCATCCTGATAAAGCGAGAAGTCGCTGCTTTTGACGGTAAGCGGGTCTTTGCCCGTATTTTTGACGGTGACCGTTACTTTCAGCGCGGCCGGATGTTCAGTATCGTTTGAAGCGGCCCATGCCGTCTCTTTTATTTTCACTTTCGCCGTGCTGCTTTCCTGGCCGCCGCTCGTTTCGCTGCTGCATGCGGCGGTAAATGCCGTGAGAAGCAGAATGAAAAACACGGCGCTCATTTTTTTGATGGACATCTGGTTTACCCCCTGTTGTTAATGATTAATTCGATAGTCATGAAGATGGACAGGTTAATTATACTAGTTTTGTATAAAAGAGTCTTGGTAATCATCAATCTTTTTGGAAGAAAAGGAAGTGTTATGATGAAAAAAGAAGAGTTGAAACAGCTGGCTCTCCGAATCGGAGACGTACCTGCCCGCTACGAGAGTAATGTGGAAGAATACCAGGAAGATGAGGTTCTGTTTTGGTGGGAAGATAAGAATGATCCGGAAGCCGGCATCATGGTCGAATTAGACCGGGACGGAAAACTGAAATACTTATCCCGTCCGGCTTTCCAGACTGATCTGCCGCCTCTTTCGGAATCGGACATAGAAGAACGGATGCGGGCGTTTTTAGAAACCCATCGTCCGGGGGCATTGGCTGAGTTTGAATTGGAAAACAGCGGCTCCGCCAATGATGGCGATGTGAGATATTCCTATGTTCAGATGGCTGACGGTCTGCCGCTTCCGCTGACCGGGTTTTACATCGACCTGGCTGTGACAGGGGAAGTAACCGGCTTTTCTTACCATGGGAAGGCCGATGATCTGTTAAGACCGGAGACAATTGCGGACAAGCGGGAAGCATTGGCTCACTTTGTCAAACATATTGAAGCAGAGCTGTTGTTCACCGTCCTGCATCAGTCCGTCTATGTGCAGGGGGATGACAAGCCCCATCTCGTCTATGAAATCGTGTCTCCGACGCGGCCGATATCGGCCGACCTGAAGGAAGAGAATGTAGAATTAGACGAATATGAAGAGCTGGAAGACGACACGCGGCCGTATGTCCCGATTTCACGCCCTGCACCTGAAGCGGAAAAGTTGAGCATCAATGACATGATCGGGCTGCACGACGGTTTTTATAAAGAGAGGGAAAGCGATCTTGGAGAGGGCTGTATCGGCGTTGCCTGGCGTCCTGAAAAAACAAAATCCGTACGGGAAGATAAAAGCTTTGAAAGTCTGTTTAAAGAACGGAATGAACACGTATTGAAAACAATGCATGATAAAGAATCGGGCCGGCTCACCGGGGTGATGTCATTTATAAAAGTTGAAGGCGAACCGAGGTTTTCCGAGGAAGAATGCCATCACATGGCCATTCGCTTTTTATTCGCCATGTTTCCGGAAGCGGATCAGTATTTCCGGGTTCAATATGATGAGCCGGATGATGAAGGAGAAAACGTGGGACTTACATATAAGGCTTGTTCGGGCGGCGTTGATTTGCGATTCGGAGAGGGGAGAATCTGTGTCAGCAAAAAGACGGGTCTTGTCACTGTATATATGCCGCCGGAAATTGATCCGAAAGAGCTCCAGGAAATCGATCCCGTTCCTTCATTGACAATGGAAGAGGCGAAAGACGCGATCCGCCGGGCCATCAAAGCCGAGCTCGCTTGGGATCGTTGTTACGATGACGACAGCTGCGGAAAAGTGTACAGGCTCGTATACAAGCCGGTTTTCCCGCTGTTTATTGAGGCTCATACAGGGGAAGCGATCACGAGTTTAATAGGCTGAAGGTCATGGGCGTTCGTCCCGGGGCTTTCGCGGGGAATGTGACATTTGTATGAAAAAGAGCCGCTCTGAATACGGCTCTTTTCCCTCTTTGCTAAAAATAGACACATAAAAGGCACTTTCTTCCCTTTAAAAGGATAAGGACGTTTTTATATAATAAAAAACAGTTCTTTTTTATACACTCTTCTGAAAGGATGACCCCATTGCTGAAAGAACATCTGAGAAAAAAAGCGCTGGAAATCGGGAACATACCGCCGGACTATGAGCTTGAAATAGAAGATTATGATGAAAAACAAAAAACGAAAGCCTATTATATATGGAAAGATCGTAACCATCCGGATAAAACGGTCACGATTGAGCTGGGCGACGACGGATCTTTGCTTACCTATTCACGCAACGACTGTCCGAGTTCAGACATGCAGCTGTCAGACGCCGAATTAAAGCTGACGGCTCTTCGGTTTGCGGCGAGACACCGCCCGCTAACTTTTATGAATTTCATCTTTCAGGCGAGGGAAGAACGCAATGGGTGCATCCGATTTATCTATACAAAAAAAGTGCTCGGCCGGCCGCTTCCCGATTCAGGTTTTTTCGTTGATGTAACCAGGAGCGGCTTCGTCGTGCAGTTTATCTATTACGGGGATAAGGGTGAAGCGCCCGTTCCGGAAACATTCGTCGATCGGGAAAAAGTCGTCTCGCATTATATGAGTGTGCTGACATTCAGTCTCGTCTATGATGTGGTCAATTTTGAGAAAATACCGCGTCTCGTCTATGAACCGATTCTGCCGGCTTACAGCTATCCGGCCGGTGAAGATGATATCGTGCCGGATCAGCAGCTTTGCGAAGACAGGAATGAGCCGGCAAAACCGCTTCCCGCGTTTGAACATAAACGGGAAATCAGCCTGGATGAATTAATGGGGTTTACCTCGGATATGGTTCAGACGCGCCGGCGCGATCTCGGGGATGAGATCGGAACGACATGGCGGAAAGGATCGGTTCCGGAACGGAAAGATTTGAGTATCGAAAGCTATTTTGAAAGCAGCAACAAAAATACAATGAAGATGAAAACGGACAAAAAGACAGGGAAAATGACAGCCTTTAAATCTTTTATTGAGCACCAGGGCCCGGCCTTTTATTCTGCGGAAGAGTGTGAGGCCGTCGCGCTTCAATTTTTATACAAGCTTTATCCGAGAGCGGACGAGTTTTTTAAAATGAACCCGGTGAAAACGGACGGAAGGGGCAGGTTCCGCTTCCATTTTTCCATATGGCATCAGGATATTCCGCTGCGGTTCGGCGCTGCGAGAATACTTGTCAGTCCCGTAACGGGGCTTGTGGAAGCTTACATGGCGCCTGACATTGACCCGGAGCAGCTGGAGAAGATCAATCCGGTGCCGGCCGTTACTCCCGAAGAAGCAAAGGCCGCTTTTTTATCCGATTTCCATCTGCGGCTGGAGTGGCAGCGCGATTTTACGCCGTCCGGCAATGAAGGATATAAGCTTGTGTACAGGCCTGTCTATCCTCCGTACATTGATGCGCAAAAGCGAAAAAAGAAAAGGTTTTATTAGCCAGGGATCATTTGTAAATGAGGATAATCTTTAAAGCCTCTCCAATCGCCTCCCCAATCAAAACCGAGCGTTTTGGCAATCGATACGACCTCAAGCCAATCGGGCGTGCCGTTTCGGTTTCCGTCGTACGTCATATCCCAAATCAGGCTTCCATCCTTTTTTTGCAGGGCGAAGTCGATCGCAAGGCCGTAATTGTGGTAAGATTCCCCGCCTTTTGCGTAGGTGACGATATTTCCTTTTTTTGAACGTCCTTGACGGTACAATTCGTTTTGTTCCTCAATTGATCTGAAACCCTCTGTGATAACGACGGTGATGCCTTTGTTCAGAGCGGCCGTCTGCAATAGCTCCGCATTCTGTTTCACGAGCGGATGAAGAGCGCTTGGAATGGCTCTGTCTTGTAATGCCGTCTGCGGCCTCAATTCTTTCTGCACATAGGAAAAACATAGGTCTGCGGAAAAGAAGAGGATCAAAAGCAGCGCAATTCTGACTGGTCGTTTCATGGTGAATTCTCTCTTTCTTTAATTGATTAAAATCTTTGTTTGCTCACTGCCATAAATTTGCTATGATAAAATATAACATAATTAGTAGCCGGAGGAAGGAGGCAAATCTATGAAATCCAAGATTCCATCTGAAGAAGTGGCCGTAAAGATGAATGAATGGTATAAGCTGATCCGCGCGTTTGAAGCCGATCAAGCTGAAGCGCTGAAGCGGGAGATTCAATATGAACTCGAAGATATGGAAGAGAACCAGGATTTATTGTTGTATTTTTCATTGATGGAATTTCGGCACCGCATCATGCTGGATAAATTAAAACCCATGAAAGACGGCGACTGCCAGCCTCCGTTCTCTGAAATGCTCACTGAGATTGAGATGAACCAGCAAAAGCTGACCGGCTTACTGGAATATTATTTTTACTATTTCAGGGGAATGTATGAATTTAAGCAGAAAAACTTCATCTCAGCGATTTCTCATTATAAGCGGGCTGAGGAAAAGCTTGAATATGTGGAAGATGACATAGAGAAAGCCGAGTTTCTGTATAAAATTTCTGAGGTGTACTATCATATCAAGCAGACTTTCTTTTCGATGAATTACGCGGGACAGGCGCTTGATATTTACAAGAAATATGAATTATACGGAATGAGAAGGGTGCAGTGCAAATTTATCATTGCCGGAAATCTGATGGACGCCCAGCAGCATAAAAAAGCGCTGGAATACCTCGAATGCGCCTTGGAACACGCGGAGCGGCTTGATGATCAATATATGATTGCTGCGGCCTATTATAATATCGGGCACTGTATGTACAGTCTGGGTGACTTTTGCAAGGCGGCGGAGGATTTTGAACGGGCGGCTGCCGGATTTGAAGCACACAGCTTCCGGCAGGTCATCCAGGCTGTTTTTTCACTCACGCATATCTACTTTAAAACGGAAAAATACAGTGAAGCCGCCGCCAGCTGCGCGCGGGGCATGAGAAGCGCGGCGGAGTGGGAAGATGAGATCTATATGACGAAATTCCGTCTGATTAAAGAGCTTTATCAGGGGGAAGGCGGACAGGATTCGCTCAAAGAGTATTTTGACATTCTGGAATCAAAAGAGCTGTTGGCTGACACAGAGGAACTGCTTCAGGACGCGGCTCATTTCTTTCATAAACGGGAGAACTACAAAGCGGCATCTTATTTTTTCAGCAGGCTTGTCGGCGTGCAAAAAAGGCTGCAAATGAACAACTACGCATAATGAAAAAAAGAACGAGGGAGCTTCGGCTTCATCGTTCTTTTTATGATCTCTTTTGTTTTCGGCCGATCAAAACCGGGTACATGCTCTGTATTAACATCAGGGAGGAAAAGAGACAATGTATCAGGATTTACAGGGAAAAACAGCGATCGTAACAGGTTCTTCGAAAGGAATCGGAAAAGCCATTGCCGAACGCTTCGGCAAGGAGCGGATGAATGTGGTTGTGAACTACCTCGGTGATTCCGCCGGAGCGGAAGAAGCGGCGGACATCATTGAGAAAGCGGGAGGCAGAGCCGTCACCGTAAAAGCCGATGTATCCTCAGAAGAAGGGATTCAGGCGCTGTTTGATGCCGCCCAGGAGCATTTCGGGGGTGTGGACGTGATGGTCAACAATTCCGGCTTTAACGGGGCCGAAGCGATGCCCCATGAAATGAGCCTGGAGGATTGGCAAAGGGTCATCGACGTCAACGTGACCGGCACCTTTTTGGGGGCGAAAGCGGCACTGAAACATATGCTTGAGCGCGGCAAAAAAGGAACGGTCTTAAACATATCGAGCGTTCATCAGCAAATACCCCGTCCTGAAAACGTGCAGTACTCGGCATCCAAAGGCGGGATCAAAATGATGACGGAAACGATGGCGCTCAATTACGCAGACAAAGGCATCCGGGTGAATGCCATCGCTCCCGGCACGATCGCCACGGAGTCCAATAAGGATCTGGAAGATGAAACACATAAACAGGCCCAGCTGAAAAAAATTCCGATGAACGCCTTCGGAAAACCGGAAGAAGTCGCCGCGGCCGCCACATGGATGGTGTCGGAAGAAGCGAGTTACGTAACCGGAACGACACTTTTCGTCGACGGAGGCATGACGCTTTATCCGTCTCAGCTGGACAGATAAAAGAGAAGGGGAAACCTTCTCTTTTTTGTTTAGGGAAGGATCATAAAGGAAATGGTTCTCTAAAAAACAGGAGGGCCGCAAGATGGCGAATGACTGGTGGAAAGACGCCGTTGTCTATCAAATCTATCCGCGAAGCTTTCAAGATACGAACGGCGACGGTATAGGCGACCTGCGGGGGATTATCGCGCGTCTCGATTATATAAAAGAACTTGGCGCTGATGTGATATGGATCTGCCCGATTTACCCGTCGCCAAACGTCGATAACGGCTACGATGTGACGGATCATCAAGCGATTATGGAATCTTACGGAACGATGGAGGACTTTCACGATCTGCTTACAGAATGCCGCAGCCGCGGATTAAAGCTTGTGATGGATTTCGTCTTAAATCATACCTCCACGGAGCATCCTTGGTTCAAAGAGGCGGAAATGAATCCGGACAGCAAATACCGCGATTATTATATTTGGCGGCCGGGCACCGCGGACGGCCCGCCGACCGATTGGGTGTCGGATTACGGACAATCCGTCTGGCAGTACGAAGAACATACGGGCGAATATTACCTGCATATGAACGCCGTCAAACAAGCCGACCTGAATTGGGAAAATCCCGAGGTTCGGCAATCCGTGTACGAGATGATGAGATTTTGGCTCGATAAAGGCGTGGACGGATTGCGAATAGACCAGCTCCATCTTCTGTCAAAAAAAGAATACTTGCCGCCATATGAAGATTACATCGCCCGCCGGGCCGATCCGAAGCCTTTCCGGCCAAACGGAGCACGGATACATGATTACTTAAAAGAAATGACGAAAGAGGTATTTTCCAAATATGACGTGATGTCGGTCGGCGAGGCCGGATCAGTGACGCCTGAGGAAGGGCTGGTCTACACGGGAACCGATGAGCATGAACTGAATATGATTTTTCATTTTCAGCATATGGAGCTTGATCAAAAGCCGGGCCAAGAGCATTGGGATGTAAAACCGCTTGAGCTGTCCGATTTGAAGAAAGTGCTCACAGATTGGCAGGAAAAACTGGAACATCGAGGCTGGAATACGCTGTATTGGTGCAATCATGACCAGCCCCGGATCGTATCCCGTTTCGGAGACGAAGGCACATACCGCAAAGCATCCGCCAAAATGCTTGCCGCTCTGCTTTATTTCATGAAAGGCACGCCGTACATTTACCAGGGGGAAGAAATCGGCATGACAAACGCTCCGTTTGACAGAATAGAGGATTATCAAGATATTCAGACCATCAATATGTATCATAAAAGGGTATTTGAAATGGGCCGGAACAGGGAAGAAGTCATGGCGTCCATTATGGCGAAAAGCCGGGACCATGCCCGTACACCGATGCAGTGGGACGGCAGCAAGAATGCCGGATTTACGGAGGGCGAACCGTGGCTCGCGGTCAATTCCAATTACAAAACCGTCAATGCGGCCGAGGCTCAGGATGATCCCGATTCTATATTGAACTTTTACAAAAAACTGATCCGCCTGCGAAAACAGTATGCTGATATCATAAAAGGCAGCTACACGCTGCTGCTTCCTGATGACCCGCAGCTGTTCGTGTATGAAAGACAGGCAAACGGACAAAAACTCATGTCCATCAGCAACGTATCGAAAGAAGAAGCCGCTTTTTATTGGCCGGACGGTTCCGAACCTGAAAGGGCCGAGCTGCTTCTCAGCAACTATGATAATGACAGCGGCACGGAATCCCGCATCACATTCCGCCCATACGAAACAAGAGTTTATCTGCTTGCCTGATATGTGATAGGACTCCCCCGTCCATACATGGCGGGGGCTTTTTAGGTAAATTGGATATTAATTTAGAAAAAAATATCTTGCAAAACGTAATTACTTCGTTTTATTATGGTATAGGTAACAAATGAACGAGAAAGAACGCTTTGGAAATCGTCATCATTCTGATTTACAGAACAGGGGGAAACGGCTTGTTTAAAAAATGGAGCGGAATCATTGTCATTGCGGCATGCTTTTTAATTGCGGCGGGCTGCGGCAATTCATCTTCAAAAGGTTCGTCAGGTTCTTCAAAAAGCGGCAAACTGCACGTCGTGACGACCTTTTATCCTATGTACGAATTCACGAAACAAATTGTCAAAGACAAAGGCGATGTAGACATTCTCATCCCGTCTTCGGTCGAACCCCATGATTGGGAGCCGACGCCGAAGGATATCGCCGGCATTCAAAACGCCGATCTTTTCGTATACAACAGCGAATATATGGAGACATGGGTTCCTTCAGCGGAAAAAAGCATGGGCTCTGATCATGCGAAGTTTGTAAAGGCGTCGAAAGGAATTGACTTACTCGAAGGTTCGGATGAAGAGGAAGAGGAACATGGACACGGCGGTCATGACCACAGCCACAGCATGGACCCTCACGTGTGGCTCAGCCCGGTTCTTGCGCAAAAAGAGGTCAAAACCATTACGGCGCAGATTGTAAAACAGGACCCGAAGAATAAAGCATACTATGAGAAAAATAGTAAAGAATATATTGCAAAACTGCAGGATCTTGATAAACTATACCGTACAACATTAAATAAAGCGGCGAAAAAAGAATTGATCACACAGCACGCGGCATTCAGCTATCTCGCCAAAGAATACGGCTTAAAACAAGTTGCGATTGCAGGCCTTTCTCCTGAAGAAGAGCCGAGTGCGGCCAAACTGGCGGATCTCAAAACGTTTGCCAAACAGCATGATGTGAAGATCATCTACTTTGAAGAAGTTGCATCGCCTAAAGTTGCAGATACGCTTGCCGGTGAAATCGGCGCGAAAACGGAAGTGCTCAATACACTGGAAGGTTTAAGCCAAAAAGAACGGGATAAAGGCATCGGTTATATCGACATTATGGAGAAAAACCTTGATGCACTGAAAGATTCGCTATTGGTTAAATAACATAGTGTGCGCCGCGGGGTGCACACTATTTCTATGCGGGAAAGGAAGGTCAGCATGAATCTCGTTACATTACAGGATATCGTTTTTGGTTATTCGCATACACCCGTGCTTGACGGCGTGTCGCTGGAAATCAAAAGCGGCGAATTCGTCGGCATTACAGGACCGAACGGCGCGTCAAAATCGACGCTGATGAAAGTCATGCTCGGCATGCTCAGACCTTGGGAAGGAACGGCCGAGATCAGTAAAAAAAACGCAGCCGGAAAACGCCTGACAATCGGCTATGTTCCGCAGCAGATTTCTTCATTTAACGCAGGATTCCCAAGTACGGTTCTGGAGCTTGTGCAATCAGGCCGTTATACGAAAGGAAAATGGTTTAAACGATTGAACGAAACGGATCACCATGAGGTGGAAAACGCGCTGAAGATGGTGGAAATGTGGGATTTCCGCCACCGGAAAATCGGCGATTTATCCGGCGGACAGAAGCAGAAAATCTGCATTGCGAGAATGCTTGCGAGCAATCCGGATCTGCTGATGCTTGATGAGCCGACAACCGCGGTTGATTATGAAAGCAGACAGGGTTTCTACGAATTTATGCACCATCAGGTGAAAAATCACAACCGCACTGTCGTCATGGTGACACACGAACAAAACGAAGTACAGCAGTATCTGGATAAAGTCATACGGCTTGAAAGGGGGGAAAAAGGCGGATGGAAATGTTTGACTTGGAATTCATGCGACGAGCTTTTCTAGCGGGAAGCATGATCGGAATTATGGCGCCGATATTAGGCGTATATCTCGTGCTGAGAAGACAGGCGCTGATGGCGGATACGCTGTCTCATATTTCATTGTCGGGCGTGGCCATCGGTTTTTTTCTCAGTACCAATATTACGGCGGCGAGCATCGTTGTCGTCACGATCGGAGCGATCGGCATTGAATACATGCGGCGGGCGTACCGTACATATTCCGAGGTATCTATCGCAATCTTAATGGCGGCCGGGCTGTCGTTTGCGATGTTTCTGATCAGCCTGTCAAAAGGCGGCGCGTCGATGAGCATCGATCAATATTTATTTGGATCGCTTGTCACGGTCAGCCAGCAGCAGGTCTATATTATCGGAGGCATTACCCTGCTGATTTTGCTTTATTTCATTATATTAAACAGACCGCTCTATCTGCTTACTTTTGACGAGGCGACGGCGAAGACATCAGGCATTAACACAAACCTCCTGTCAATGTCATTCAGCATCGTGACGGGGCTGGCGATTTCGGTCATTATTCCGATTATCGGCGTGCTGCTCGTTTCCGCGCTCCTCGTACTGCCCGCGGCTTTTGCAATCCGTATCGCCAAAGGGTTTAAATGGGTGTTTGCGGCAGCCATTATTATTTCTCTTTTCAGTGTGTTCATGGGGCTGACGTCTTCGTACCAGCTCGGAACGCCTCCGGGGCCGTCAATCACTTTACTGTTAATCATTCTGCTTCTGCTCGGGTTTACGCTGCAGGGGATTTGGAATGCGTTTAAAAAAGGAAAAGAACGAAAAAACCGCCGTTAAGCGGTGCAGCAGTCTCATCTGCTGCTCCGTTTGACGGCTTTTTTTTACAGAAATATATCAGCAAGACGCTCATATGACTCTTTTTTTGCTTCGAAATCAAAGACGTTGCACAGCACCATCATCTCTTTTGTCTGATACCGCGCAGAAAGTTCAAGCAGACGGCGTTTCACTGCGGCAGGAGAGCCGATCACCATCCGCTTCCGGTTTTCTTCTATCTGTTTACGATCCTCCGGCGAATACGGATAAGCCTTCGCTTCTTCCACACTCGGCACGCGGCTGTCGGCGCCTTTTCCGACACGAAGAAGCCATAAATCCTGGCTTAAGGCGAGTTCTTCCGCTTTCTCATCCGTAGCCGCGCATATGACGAAAATGGCACAGAGCGAGGCGGGAGCGGAAAAATGGGCGGAGGCCCGGAAATGGTCCCGATAGATCTGAAAAGCTTTTTCCCCGCGTTCCGGATTAATGAAATGGCCGAAGACATAGCCCGCACCTTGAAGAGCGGCGCGTCTGGCGCTGTTTTCCCCGAGGCCGAGCACCCAAAGCTGCGGGGCTGTTTCAATCAAAGGCGCTGTTTTTATTCCGGCATAAGCATGGTCCGAGGGAACCGAATCTGTCAGAAAGGATGATAAATCCTGAAGCTGCCTGTTAAACTCGGTCATGCTTTTCTTTACTCCGTCTGTGAGGGCGAGCCGGATTTTCGTCGTGCCGCCCGGTGAGCGTCCGACCCCAAGGTCAATCCGGTTCGGATGCAGCGCCTCAAGCTGACGGAAAGTTTCCGCGACTTTATAGGGGCTGTACTGCGGCAGCAGCACGCCGCCTGATCCGACACGGATGGATGTTGTAGCTGCGGCGGTATGAGCGATCATAATTTCCGGCGAAACGCTTGCGAGCCCTCTTGTGCCGTGATGCTCGGCAAACCAGTACCGCTTATAGCCCCATCCTTCACTGAGGCGGGCGAGCTCCGCTGAACGGCGGAGCGTCTCGTGCGGCCCGTTTCCTTTGGATACGGGCGCCTGATCAAGTATGCTTAAATCAATCACTCGTCTGCCCCTTTCCTGACATGTATTGATACAAGGATAGGAAAAATGTTCAGTCTTCGTCAATTTCTTTGTTTTCTCTATTTTCTCCGGAACGAAGGAGAATATAGGAAGTAATTTTTCGCCGTTTTTCGCCAAAAATTCTTATGTTTTATGAAACTTTGATATAATAAAAGACGTATATCTTAATAAACACCGGGATTCTTGTCCCGGAATTTAGTAAAAATGCGCACTTGCGGCGTGCTTAGCGGCACCCTTACAGAATAGGAGTGAATCATATGGCGATCTCTTTACAAAAAGGACAGCGGATTGATTTAACAAAAGGAAAAGCCGGCCTGTCAAAACTGCTGGTCGGACTCGGCTGGGACCCTGTATCATCCGGGGGCTTTTTCGGAAAGCTGTTCGGCGGAGGCGGTGCCAATATCGACTGTGACGCTTCCGTACTGATGCTTGAAAATGATAAAATGACAGACAGCAAAAACGTCATCTATTTCGGCAATCTGAAAAGCCGGTGCGGCGGTGTCGTACATACGGGTGACAACCTGACGGGTGAAGGCGACGGCGATGATGAACAAATCCTCATCGATTTGGCGAAAGTGCCCGCTCAGATTAATAAACTTGTGTTTGTCGTCAATATTTACGACTGCGTCAGACGAAAACAGGACTTCGGCATGATTCAAAACGCGTTCATCCGCGTCGTTGATCAGGCTAACCGCGAAGAACTGGTGACTTACAATTTAAGAGATAACTATTCAGGCAGAACGAGCCTGATCGCGGCTGAAATCTACCGCCAGGACGGCGAGTGGAAATTCGCCGCAGTAGGAGAAGGCACAAACGATACAAAAATCGGCGATATCGTTAACCGATACGCCTAAACGATAAAAAGGAGAGTGCACACATGGCAATTTCATTGGCAAAAGGACAAAAAGTAGATTTGACTAAAACAAATCCGGGTCTTTCTAAAGTCGTTGTCGGCCTTGGCTGGGATACAAACAAATACGACGGCGGACATGATTTTGATTTAGATTCCAGCGTCTTTCTATTAAATGAAGCAGGAAAATGCGCGTCGCCCGATGATTTCATTTTCTATAATCAGCTTGAAGGCGGAAACGGCTCTGTCGCACATTCAGGCGACAACCTGACAGGCCAGGGCGAGGGCGATGACGAAAGCGTAAGGGTCAACCTGAGCGCAGTGCCCGCGGCTATTGACAAAATTTCATTCGTCATCACGATTCATGAAGCGGAAGCGCGCGGCCAAAACTTCGGACAAGTTTCCAACGCGTTCGTGCGCATTGTCAATGAAGAGACAAATGAGGAGCTGATCCGCTATGATCTGGCTGAAGATTTCTCAATTGAAACAGCCATTATCGCAGGGGAGCTTTACAGACATAACGGCGAATGGAAATTTTCCGCGATCGGCTCAGGCTACCAAGGCGGACTGGCCCGTATTGCGACAGATTACGGCCTGCAAATCGGCTGAACCATATCACACACAGAAGGGAGAGACGGCACATGGCTATTCAATTGGCGAAAGGACAGCGTGTTGATCTGACAAAAACGAACCCTGGCCTTACAAAAGCGGTGATCGGCTTAGGCTGGGATACGAACAAGTACTCCGGAGGGCATGACTTTGACCTTGACGCGTCGGCTTTTCTTGTCGATGCCCATGACAACTGTGTAAATGATCTTGATTTTGTTTTCTACAATAACCTGGAACACCCAAGCGGGGGCGTCATCCATACGGGAGACAACCGGACGGGCGAGGGCGAGGGAGACGATGAACAAATTATCGTCGACTTCTCAAAAATACCCGCAAATATTGAAAAGATCGGCATCACCGTCACGATTCATGATGCGGAAGCGCGCGGCCAAAATTTCGGACAAGTTTCGAACGCGTTCGTGCGCGTCGTCGATGAAAACAGCCAGAATGAACTGCTTCGTTTCGATTTAGGGGAAGACTTCTCGATTGAAACGGCGGTTGTCGTTTGTGAGCTTTACCGCCATGGGGCTGAGTGGAAGTTTAACGCCATCGGCAGCGGGTTTTCCGGCGGTCTGGCATCACTTTGCCGGAATTACGGCTTGCAGGTGTAAGCAGGAAATTACCGTTTTACTAAATAGGAGGAAAAAACTTGGATTTTCTACATCATATTATGTCGACCTACGCTTCCTTTTTTGATTGGAAAATGTGGGGTGAGGTGCTGACTGACCCTGTATCATGGGGGCTGATCGGTTCCTTGGTTCTGCTGGAAGGGCTGCTGTCGGCCGACAATGCGTTAGTGCTTGCGGTGATGGTAAGGCATCTGCCTGAAAAACAGCGGAAGAAAGCATTAACATACGGATTGTTCGGGGCATATATTTTCCGTTTTATCTTTATCGGGATCGGAATGCTGCTCATTAAGTTCTGGTGGATTAAAGTGCTTGGCGCGCTGTACCTGGCTTGGCTCGTCATTAAGCATTTCTGGATCGGAGAAGGTGATGACGATACGGAAGGCATGAAGAAAAATTCATGGATGGTCCGTACGTTCGGAATTTTCTGGGCCACTGTCGTTTCAGTTGAGTTAATGGATTTGGCCTTCTCTGTTGACAGCATTCTGGCCGCGTTTGCGGTATCGGAAAAAGTGTGGGTGCTCTTGATCGGCGGTATGCTTGGCATTCTCATGATGCGTACAGTCGCAAAAGTATTCCTTGTTTTAATTGATAAAATCCCTGAGCTTGAAAATACGGCTTTTGTGCTGATCGGGATTATCGCCGTGAAAATGGCGGCGAGCGCCTTTGATTATGAAATGCCGCACGTGGTGTTCTTCGGAATCATCATCGCTGCGTTTGTGGTAACGTTTATTATCCACTATTTCAACAAACAAAAGCAGGTTCAGGAGCAAACGGCTGCATCTAAAGAAGAATAAAACAAAAAAGGAGGGAGAGTTCATTTCCTTCCTTTTTTGTACCGATCATGAAGAGAAAGGAGGAAAATGATGAGGCAGGAAGAATTGGTGATCCGAAAGGCAGAGCCGGAAAACGATGACTGGGAAACGTTTCTGCTGCGGCCGCTGCCGGAACGTCCCGGTTACGAGCGGGAAAACGGGCTGGCGTTTACCCGGCTTGCCGTCCGGATTTTGGGCACTCCTTATGATGAGACGGAGTATTACAATAAGCTTTTCGAGCTGTCTTCTCATGAAAACATCCATGTGTTAAGCGAGACGCTGGATAAGACCATCGCGCCTGAAACGTTTCAGGCGCTCCAGCACATCCATTCGGTCAATCAAAAAGAGAAAGGGCTTTCGGTTTCCAGATTTGTCGCGTTTCTCGATGGGGGCAGGCTGCTTGCCAAACACGCTGATCCGCTTATGCACCGCCGGCTGAGAACCGCGTTTATGACGCTTTTGGAAACCTTTGCGGACCGGCATGAAAATGGGCTGAATCATCCCGATTTCCGGCGTGTGCTCTTGGATGTGTCAAAGTTTTCGCTGAACCACCTGAATCCATGGCTCGAACAAGCCGATATAGAGCGTGAGATGCCGAAGGTGGTGTGGTATGGAGACGCTACCAAAAGCCAGCTTTATTTTCTCTATTATCTCATGCTGATCGGCTGTGACGTCCTATTGTTTCATCCGGCTGCGGAAGATCCGTTCAGCTTGATTGATCCGGATGAGGAACTCAGCTTTGTGATAAAGCTCCCCGCAACAGGCGGCCTTGAGCCATTCCCGAAAGAAAAGCCGGACAGAACGTCCACGACGGCCTACCGGTCAACGAAAGAAATTGAGCATGTGCTGAACCATGAGGAATCTATGATGTATAAGCCTTGGCAGTTCAGGGATCATACCCCGCAGTCCGTGACATTAAAAACGACGTATGATGAGTTATTTCTCATTGCGAAGGAGCGGGCGTTTATCCGGCCGCAATTTAAAGCGGACAGGGAGCGGGTGGCCGTTCCGAACCTTTTTGCGAAAGTGATGGGGGTTTCCAAAGATACGAAAGAATATTGGAATAGACTCCATACCGCCGCAGACTATCAGGAGACACACATGATCCGCAGTTTTCCGTTTACGGAAGAGCTGAAAGCCAACTACCAGTATCACTACAGTCAGGTTTTGAACGAAGAAGGAGCGATTGACGCGGACAGGCTGAAAAGAAGCAACATCTGGCAGTACAAGCATCTCCCGTCAGGCGTGCAGAACGCCATCGCCAATGTGATTTCTGACATGTGCAGAAACCCAGGGCTGAAGGCTTTGCCCGGGGAGCAGGCAAGGGATGCCGCAATCTATTTGTTCCGCCAGGCGACGAACCTGCCCGCTTCGCTGCTGCAATTGATTCAGACGTTTGATTACGCCCAAACCGTTCCGAAACTCGTTTTATATCATACGGAACAAAATGGCGAACTCACACGTTCTGACGCCGCCGCTCTGTTGTTTTTAAATAAATTCGGCGTCGATATCATCTTGTATAATCCGCCGGGGCATCAAGACATTGAGCATTATATTGAAGAAAGCCAATTTGATGTCCATTGGCTGGAGGACATGGTATTTCGGCAGGAATATAAGGAGCCGTCACTCGTAAGAAAGCTGTTTAGAACCATTACGCAAAAGCAGGGAGAGTAAATAAACATGACAGAAAATCAAAATCCGCTTGTTCTTGATAAAAATGAAGAGATTTCTGAACAAAAAGCAGATGACATCAGGGTGCAGCTGCGCCAAGACCCTGAGGTGCAGCGCATTTCACAGCAGATTGACGTGAAAAACCAAATGGAGCTGCTTGAGTACGGAAAAGAACCGGCAGTTGAAATCTCGAAGTTCTCCGACCGCATCTTAAATATGATGAAAACAACAAGTGTCACGGATTCAGGCACAATGCTGACGCAGCTCGGAAAAATCATGGACCGTTTTGACAAAAATGATTTCGATGAACCAAAAGGATTTCTCGCTAAAATGTTCAAACGCGGCAACAGCATGATTGAAAAGATTTTTCAAAAGTACCGCACCCTGGGCGGAGAAATTGAAAAAATCCACGTCGAAATTTCAAAATACAAAGATGAAATGGCAAAGACGAACCATACGCTTGAAGAGATGTATGAAAACAACATTAACTACTACATGGAGCTTGAAAAGTATGTCGTTGCCGGGCAGATGAAGCTTGAGGAAATGCAGGCGCTCATTCCTTCTTATGAAGAAAAAGCGGCCGGCGGAAACCAGCTTGCGCAAATGCAGCTTGATACGCTGCGTGACGGGCTTCAGGCGCTTGAGGAACGTGTCTATGATTTAGATATGGCGCGGATGGTGGCGCTGCAAACGGCGCCGCAGATCCGCCTCCTTCAGCGCGGAAATACGAAGCTCATCGGGAAAATCAATTCCGCTTTCGTCATTACGATTCCGATTTTCAAAAACGGCATCATTCAGGCTGTCACAGTCAAACGGCAAAAGCTTGTGGCTGATTCAATGAGCGAGCTGGACCGCCGCACGAATGAAATGCTGAAGCGAAACGCTGAAAATATCTCAAATCAAAGCGTGGAAATTGCCCGTATGGCAGGCCGTCCGAGCATTGACATTGAGACGATTGAAACGTCTTGGAATACGATTGTCAGCGGTATGCAGGAAACGAAACAGATCGAGGAAGAGAACAGACGTATCAGAGAAGACGGCGCGAAACGGATTCAACAGCTTCAGGATAATATTAAAACCGCAGTCTTAAAGAATTAACACACACCCCGCTTGCTTACGGCAAGCGGGATTTTTTTGCGAAAAAAGATAATGACAATGTGTAAAGACAGGTGTAAACTTATACGGTAATCATTTTCGATTTGAGGTGCTGCTTATGAATAAACAACCTGCCGTCACTCCGCGAAAACTTCTGGCGATTGCCGGAATGGGCTGGCTGTTTGATGCGATGGATGTCGGAATTTTATCGTTTATTATCGCCGCGCTTCACACTGATTGGAATTTAACACCCGATCAAATGAAATGGATCGGAAGCGTCAATTCCATCGGTATGGCAGCGGGCGCCTTTGTATTCGGAATGCTGGCCGACAGGATCGGCCGGAAAAAAGTGTTTATGATCACGCTGTTATTCTTTTCTGTCGGAAGCGGCATATCCGCTTTCGCAACGGGATTGACGGTTTTTCTCATATTGCGTTTTCTGATCGGAATGGGGCTTGGCGGGGAACTGCCTGTCGCCTCGACGCTCGTGTCAGAAGCGTCCCCTCCCGAAAAGCGGGGACGGATCATCGTGCTGCTTGAGAGCTTTTGGGCCGCGGGCTGGCTTCTTGCGGCGGTGATTTCCTACTTTGTCATACCGTCATTCGGCTGGCAGGCCGCGCTGCTCTTAACGGCGCTGGCCGCATTTTATGCGCTGTACTTGCGGAGAAGCCTTCCGGAATCACCGGCGCATCAGGCATTGCCGCAGAAAAAAAGCATACGCGGGCAGGCGGGAAGTGTCTGGACGAAACCGTATATCCGGCCGACGGTGCTGCTGTCTGTCGTTTGGTTCTGCGTCGTCTTTTCATATTACGGCATGTTTTTATGGCTGCCGAGCGTGATGCTGATGAAAGGCTACAGCATGATTGAGAGCTTCGAATACGTCCTTCTGATGACACTTGCCCAGCTTCCCGGATATTTCTCTGCGGCGTGGCTGATCGAAAAAGCGGGGCGGAAGACCATCTTAGTCATCTATTTGCTCGGAACGGCGGGCAGCGCTTATTTCTTCGGTGCCGCGGATTCATTGGCCATGCTGCTCACAGCGGGCATGCTGCTGTCCTTCTTCAATCTCGGCGCATGGGGCGTGCTTTACGCCTATACACCGGAGCAGTATCCTGCGGCGATTCGTGCGACCGGTTCCGGCACAACGGCGGCCGTCGGCAGAATCGGCGGCATTTTCGGTCCGCTTCTCGTCGGATCGCTTGCAGCCCGGAACGTTTCGTTTACAGTGATTTTCGCCGTCTTTTGTGCAGCCATCCTGATTGCCGTCATCACCATTCTTATTCTCGGAAAAGAAACGAAACAGACAGAGCTTGCGCAATGAGCACCCTTTTGGGGTGCTTTTTTTAGTGAGCTGTCTGTTGGCAGACCTATATTTTTCCTTAATATTCCTTATTTTCAGGAGGCGAAAACTTCTTTTTCCGGGACAATGTCGCAAAAAAATTCTTGTATTTGTAAAAAAAGGATAGGAAATCAGTTTGCAGCACATTCGATGGAAACGTTCTCAAGCCTGATAAAAGCCCGATTTCCTTTATAATTTATCCTCAATAAGGAGGATTAGAGAGTATTTAGAAGCATACCAGAGGAAAATAAGACACAGGGATGTTTTTAAAGTAATGATACAAAATAAAAGGGATTATGATGTTTGTTTGACTTATTACAAACGTGTTACGGTATTAAAGATTGCTTATAATGGAGGGAAAATATGAATTTGGATGAGAAACCAATTAAGATAAAAGTCGAAAATGTATCTAAGGTTTTCGGAAAACAGACAAAAAAAGCCATTCAGATGCTGTCCAGCGGAAAAAACAAAAAAGAGATCCTGAAAGCTACCGGATCAACCGTTGGTGTCAATCAAGCAAACTTTGATGTATATGATGGGGAGATATTTGTCATCATGGGTCTATCGGGGAGCGGTAAATCAACTTTAGTTCGGCTGTTAAACCGGCTTATTGAACCGACTGCCGGAAATATTTATATTGATGGTGACATGATAACAAATATGTCAAAAGACCAGCTCCGGGAAGTGCGCCGGAAAAAAATCAGCATGGTCTTTCAAAAATTTGCACTGTTTCCGCACAGAACGATTCTTGAAAATACGGAATACGGTTTGGAGCTCCAAGGCGTCGACAAAAAAGAGCGTGAGCAAAAAGCGCTTGATTCGCTTAAACTTGTCGGTCTTGAAGGCTTTGAACACCAATTCCCTGATCAGCTCAGCGGAGGAATGCAGCAGCGTGTCGGACTTGCGCGCGCATTGACGAATGATCCTGACATTCTTCTGATGGATGAAGCTTTCAGTGCGCTTGATCCGCTGATCCGCAAAGACATGCAGGATGAGCTTTTAGACCTTCATGACTCTGTCGGCAAGACGATCATCTTTATCACGCATGATCTTGATGAAGCATTGCGCATCGGCGACAGAATCGTGCTGATGAAAGATGGTAACATCGTTCAGATCGGGACGCCTGAAGAAATTCTGATGAGCCCGTCCAATGAATACGTTGAGAAATTCGTTGAGGACGTTGATTTATCCAAAGTTCTGACAGCGGGTCACATCATGAAGCGCGCTGAAACCGTGCGGATTGACAAAGGGCCTCGTGTAGCGCTGCAGCTCATGAAGAATCTCGGTATTTCTTCTATTTACGCCGTTGATAAACAGAAACAGCTTCTCGGCGTCATTCACGCGGCGGATGCGAAAAAAGCGGTGGAATCCGACTTATCGCTTCAGGATATTTTAAATACTGAATTTACGACTGTGCATGAAAGCACATACTTGACGGAAATTTTCGATGTCGTGTCTGATGCGAATATTCCGATCGCCGTCACGGATGATAAGGACCGCATGAAAGGCATTGTCGTAAAAGGCGCATTAATCGGCGCGCTTTCAGGAAATAACGATTATATAAATGTTGAAGATTCTGCTGAACAAGCTCAGGATTCTTCTGTTCAGGGGGTGAAGTAAATGGACAGATTGCCTAGAATTCCGTTAGCAGATATCGTTGACCGGTTTGTTGACTGGCTTACCATGACGTTCGGGGGTTTCTTTGACGGAATCTCAAACGGTTTGGCCGCTTTCGTAAACGCGATTGTGAGCGGTTTGGGTTTCATCCCGTCTATTTTATTGACTGTTATTTTTGCAGCTCTCGCTTGGTGGATCAGTACGAGAGGAATTGCACTCTTTACGTTAATCGGATTCCTTGTTATTGATTATTTGGGCTATTGGTCGCCGATGCTGCAAACGTTGGCGCTTGTCGTCACATCTGTTTTGATTTCCATTATTATCGGGGTTCCGATCGGCATATGGGCGTCTCAGAAAGAAACGGTCCGCCGCATTGTTACACCGATTCTGGATTTAATGCAGACCATGCCGGCTTTCGTATATCTGCTGCCTGCAATTTTCTTCTTTAATATCGGGGTTGTGCCAGGCGTCGTGGCATCTGTTATTTTCGCGATGCCTCCGACGATCCGCATGACGGTTCTCGGTATTAAACAAGTTCCGGCTGATTTGATCGAAGCGACGGAAGCATTCGGTTCAACGACGTCTCAGCGTCTGTTCAAGGTGCAGCTTCCGCTTGCCACAAAAACAATTCTTGCCGGTATTAACCAAAGCATCATGCTTGCTTTGTCAATGGTCGTTATCGCGGCCATGGTCGGTGCGCCGGGTCTCGGTTCTGAAGTATACAGCGCCGTGACACAGTTGAAAACCGGTGTCGGAGTGGAAGCGGGTATCGCGATCGTTATCGTAGCGATTACACTCGACCGTATCACGCAAAACATTAAAGTGAAGAAGAAGAGCAGGGGGAATGCCTGATGCTTAAGAAAATCATCGGTGTCGGCGTTACCGCTGCGCTGGCTCTTTCTTTGGCTGCCTGCGGTTCGCAGACTGATGGTAAGGCAACGGCTGCGGACCAGGTGAACAAAACCATTATCGGTATTGATCCGGGATCGGGGATCATGGCCCTGACGGATGAGGCCGTGAAGGATTACGGATTGAAAGACTGGAATGTCGTCACGGCGTCAAGTGCCGCCATGACGGCGACATTGAAGAAATCATATGACCGGAAAAAGCCGATCATCGTAACGGGCTGGACGCCGCACTGGATGTTCTCCAGATACAAGCTGAAGTTCCTTGATGATCCGAAAAAAACGTACGGAACTGCCGAGCAGATTCATACAATTACAAGAACCGGCTTCAGTAAGGAACAGCCTAACGCGGCCAAAGTTCTCAGCCAGTTCAAATGGACGCAGGACGATATGGGAGAAGTCATGATTGCCGTTGAAGAAGGCGAAAAGCCGGCCAAAGCCGCTGCTGAATATGTGAAAAAACACAAAGACCAAGTGGCTCAATGGACAAAAGGCGCCCATAAAGTTAAAGGGGATAAAATTAACCTGGCTTATGTGGCATGGGACAGTGAAATCGCAAGTACGAATGTAATCGGAAAAGTATTTCAAGACCTCGGCTATGACGTGAAGCTGACGCAAGTGGAGGCAGGACCGATGTGGACTGCGATTGCGACAGGCAGCGCGGATGCGTCATTGTCTGCTTGGCTTCCGAATACCCATAAGGCATATGCGTCTAAATATAAAGGCAAATATGAAGATGTAGGAACGAGTCTGACAGGCGTCAAGATGGGTCTGGTCGTTCCTCAGTATATGAAAAACGTCAATTCAATTGAAGATTTGAAGAAATAACGAAGAAAAGCAGCCCTGTAACGGGCTGCTTTTTTTATGCTTCAAACGATTTGAGGACGGCAGCCGTTAATATCTCAACGCCTGTAAAGATGGCGCTTCGGTCAAATGTCATTTGGGGATGGTGAAGCCCCGGCTGCAGACCGCATCCTAGGCCGAGCATCGTCGTTTTTAAGTTCGGCACCTTTAACCCGTAAAAGTGAAAATCCTCTCCTCCGGTTGTCACAAGAGGTTCATCCACATGTTCTTCTCCGAGAATGCCGCTTATCGCAGATGCCATGATGGCTTCCGCCTCCTTGTTTCGCTCGGCTGCCGGGAGGCTGTGTTCTTTTTGCAGTTCGATTTTTGCGCCGAATGCGGCAGCCGCCGCCTCACAGGCTCTTTCGGTTTCGGCGGTTAATTTCTCCATGGCGGCATTGGTTTGTGCGCGGAGATCAAGGCTGAACGATGCTTTTCCCGGAATGATATTGGAACTCTCACCGCCTGCCTGAAGCTTTGTCATCTTCACGGAATGCGGGATGCCGGGATCAAGATGAATGAAGCTGAGTTTTTGGACGAGAAGGGCGGCGATTTCGATACTGTTAAGGCCGAGATGCGGTCTCGCGCCGTGGGCTTCTTCTCCGATAATCAGGCCTTCTATATGCTGGCTTGAGCCATGCAGAATGGACGGTGCGCATCGGCCGTTTGCCGTTTCCTGTACGGGGCGCACGTGCACGCCGTATAAGAAATTAACATCATCAAGTACGCCTTTTTCAATCATTTTCAGCGCTCCGCCTCCTTTTTCTTCAGCCGGCTGAAAAATAAAGCGGATGGTGCCCTTCGGAAGTTTCGGCTGACTCTTTAAAAGCATCATCGTGCCGAGCGCCATCGTCATATGTGAATCATGTCCGCATGAATGGTTCGCCTGAAAGACACCGTCCACTTCCTGCCACAGCGCGTCAATATCCGCCCGGACAGCCACAACGGGCGAGCCTTCTCCGATTTCGCCGACAACACCGGTACAATCATCAAACGTGCGGGTTCGGCAGCCGGCCTCTTTCAGTTTTTCAGTCAGATATTCAGTTGTTTGATATTCTTTCCAGCTTACTTCGGGATTGGCGTGCAGGTGGTCAAAAATATCCATAATGACTTGCTTTTCATGCGCTGTGAGTCTGTTCATGCCGTAAGTCCTCCTTCAAAAGCTGTCTGTTTTTTATTTTTGATATTGAAAACAGGCAATCGGTCTGTATATAATATAGCACATATCTGTATTTTCTGAATAGTTTATAAATTTAAAGCGGGATGGTGATGTTATGGCTGTGCCGAAGGCCGAACCTGTATTGAAAAAGAAGAAATTGTTTGTGATGCCTGATGCTTATGTGCTGCTGTTCATTGTCGCTTTACTATGCGCGATAGCGTCGTACATCGTTCCCGCGGGGGAATTTGACAGGGTGACAAAGGGCAGTGTGACGTCCGCCGTCCCGGGAAGCTATCATTCTTTAGACCGGTCTCCTGTCAGCCCGATCGCTTTTTTTACCGCGATTCAGGAAGGGATGACAAGTTCCGCGCCGATTATTTTTTTAATCCTGTTTACGGGCGGCACCATTGCGATTTTGGAGAAAACGGGCGCCATCAATGGATTGATCAGTAATGTCATCAGTACGTTCCGCACAAAACAGCTGCTGTTTATTGCGATTGTCGGATCTCTATTTTCGATCCTCGGCACAACCGGCATCGTCGTTAATTCCGTGATCGGTTTTATTCCGATCGGCCTGATCGTCGCCCGCTCGCTGAAATGGGACGCCGTGGCCGGAGCGGCCGTCATTTATATCGGCTGCTATGCCGGGTTTAACGCGACGATTTTATCACCTTCACCGCTCGGGTTATCACAAAGCATCGCGGAGCTGCCGCTGTTTTCCGGTATCGGCCTGCGGATTGCCGTCTACATTTGTTTTCTGTTATCATCTATTTTATATATTTATCGGTATACGAGAAAACTCAGAAAAGCAAAGGACGCCAGTCTGCTGGGGAACGATTGGTTTCCGGCGGCAGGTTCATTCCCGCAGGTTTCTGAGCCGGAGGACAAGCATGTCCCGTTTACCGTCCGCCATAAATTGATTCTGGCTGTTGCGGCTTTGTCGCTTGCCGGCTTTTTATACGGCGCGCTTACTCTTGGCTGGTCTGATTCTGAGATGGCCGCCGTGTTCATTTTTATCTCAATCGTGTCCGGCCTGATTGCGGGAATGGCGGCAAATGATATCGCAAAAACGTTTATTACAGGCTGTCAGGGGCTCGTTTACGGTGCGCTGATCGTCGGAATGGCGAGAAGCATTTCCGTTATCCTGGAACATGGAAAGCTGCTTGATACGGTAGTCAATGGACTTGCGTCACTGCTGCACGGTTTCAGCCCGATGGCAGGCGCAATCGGAATGTATATTTCCAGCGCCCTGCTTCATTTTCTGATTTCGTCGGGCTCAGGGGAGGCGGTCGTATTTATTCCGATCTTGGCGCCGCTTGCCGATCTGATGGGCATCACGAGACAGGTCGCGGTTGAAGCGGTCATGCTCGGAGAAGGCGTCGTAAACTGTGTCAATCCGACTTCCGGTGTGCTGATGGCCGTACTGGCTGCCAGCGGCATTCCGTACGTAAAGTGGCTTCGCTTCATGATTCCGCTGGCGCTGATTTGGTTTGTCATCGGTCTCGTGTTTATCTGCATAGGCGTCCTGATCAATTGGGGTCCTTATTAACATTTTTGTCAATGATATTTCGGTTTATCATTATGAATCGGCAAGATATAATGGGAGTTGTAAGCCATTCTTAATAGTACGGGAGGAAGTCATGAATCAGCGTCGGAACGGACTTTCAAACGTGAATGGAAAGAGTGAGAGTGTGAAAGAGAAAGAACGAATGATTTGGTCAGAAGTCGGAATGCTTGTGGGCACACTGTCTTTGCTTGACATCATCGTACGCGGACTTGTTCTGAACTGTCCGTTTAGGGAATGGGCCGGAAGCTTGGCGGTTTTCTTCATTATAATTGTTTATTATTGCATCAGGGCGGGGGCGTCGGGAATGCTCATGCCGAGAATAGACACCAAAGAAGAACTGCAAAAGCGGGTGAAGCAGCAGCGGATAGATTCAATTGCGGTCACTTTTGCGGTAGCGGCGATTACGATGTACGACAGGGGGTTTCCCCATACATTCTTTGCTTGGCTGAAAATGATCTTTCTTTTTATCGTCTGCGGAGGCATTCTGTTTCTGCTTCGGTATGTCATTGTGAAGCTGTCTTACAGAAGAGCGATAAAAGAAATAAAAAAGAAATCATCTTGACAGGTGGTTTCTTTTTTTGTTTGAAAGCGGGAAGTCTTTTTAATTGATAGGAATATAGATTTGAATTCACTCTGTCACGTTGCTTTGATAGAGAGTGTGTGATAAGTTGAAATGTAAGCGTTAACAGAATTCTCCAGTCTTCACAACAGTTGAAAGGAGCTGAAGAAAGAGTAAGAGGAATTTTTGACTCCGCAGTCAGTCTTCAAAAATCAAATAAGGAGTGTCAAAAATGTTTGAAAAACGATTCAAAACCTCTTTACTGCCGTTATTCGCCGGATTTTTATTGCTGTTTTATTTGGTTTTGTCAGGCCCGGCGGCTGCAAACGCTGAAACTGCAAACAAATCGAATAAGGTGACCGCGTCATCGGTCAAAAACGGGACCATCCTTCATGCATGGAATTGGTCGTTCAATACGTTAACACAAAATATGAAAGATATTCGTGATGCGGGCTATGCAGCCATTCAGACGTCTCCGATTAACCAAGTAAAGGAAGGGAACCAAGGAGATAAAAGCATGAGGAACTGGTACTGGCTGTATCAGCCGACATCGTACCAAATCGGCAACCGTTACTTAGGCACTGAACAAGAATTTAAGGACATGTGTGCAGCCGCGGAAAAATATGGCGTAAAAGTCATTGTCGATGCGGTTATCAATCATACTACCAGCGATTATGGCGCGATTTCTGACGAGATTAAGCGTATTCCAAACTGGACCCATGGAAACACACAAATTAAAAATTGGTCGGATCGATGGGACGTCACTCAAAATTCATTGCTTGGGCTGTATGATTGGAATACACAGAATACTGAGGTGCAGGCATATCTGAAACGTTTCTTGGAAAGAGCATTGAATGACGGAGCAGACGGGTTCCGCTATGATGCCGCCAAGCATATAGAGCTTCCGGATGATGGGAATTACGGCAGCCAATTTTGGCCGAATATCGCAAATACATCAGCGGAGTTCCAATACGGAGAAATCCTGCAAGACAGCGCGTCCAGAGATACAGCTTATGCGAATTATATGAATGTGACGGCTTCTAACTACGGGCATTCCATCAGATCCGCTTTAAAGAACCGTAATCTGAGTGTGTCGAATATCTCCCATTATGCATCTGACGTGTCTGCGGACAAGTTAGTCACATGGGTGGAATCACATGATACGTATGCCAATGATGATGAAGAGTCCACATGGATGAGTGAGGACGATATTCGTTTAGGCTGGGCAGTGATTGGTTCCCGCTCAGGAAGCACGCCTCTTTTCTTTTCCAGACCTGAGGGCGGAGGAAATGGTGTAAGATTTCCCGGAAAAAGTCAAATAGGAGATCGCGGGAGCGCCTTATTTAAAGATCAGGCGATCACTGCGGTCAATCAATTTCACAATGTAATGGCCGGGCAGCCCGAGGAACTCTCGAATCCGAATGGGAACAACCAAATCTTTATGAATCAGCGCGGCTCAAAAGGCGTTGTGCTGGCAAATGCAGGATCGTCTTCTGTCACCATCAATACTTCAGCGAAATTACCTGACGGCAGGTATGATAATAGGGCCGGCGCCGGTTCATTTCAAGTAGCGAACGGCAAACTGACAGGTACGATCAATGCCAGATCCGCGGCTGTTCTTTATCCTGACAACATTGGAAATGCGCCTCATGTCTTTCTTGAGAATTACCAAACGGGGGCAGTCCATTCTTTCAATGATCAGCTGACGGTCACCCTGCGTGCAAATGCGAAAACAACAAAAGCCGTTTACCAAATCAATAATGGGCAGCAGACAGCATTTAAGGATGGAGACCGACTAACGATCGGGAAAGGAGATCCAATCGGCACGACATACAACATCAAATTAACCGGAACGAACGGCGAGGGTGCAGCGAGAACCCAAGAATACACGTTTGTCAAAAAAGACCCGTCCCAAACCAACATCATTGGCTATCAAAATCCGGACCAGTGGGGCCAGGTAAATGCTTATATCTATAAACATGATGGAGGCAGGGCCATAGAATTAACCGGATCGTGGCCGGGGAAAGCCATGACTAAGAATGCAGATGGAATGTACACGCTGACGCTGCCTGAGAATGCGGATACGGCCAACGCCAAAGTGATTTTTAACAATGGCAGCGCCCAAGTGCCCGGACAGAACCAGCCCGGCTTTGATTATGTGCAGAATGGTTTGTATAACAACTCCGGTTTAAACGGTTATCTTCCGCATTAATGGATAGGGCCATCATCACATCAGCGTGCCGGCAAACCCCCGCTTCTGGGAAAGGGACAGCGCGTCTTCAATCACGCTGAAAATATGACAGCATCCTAAAACGGTTCCGTTTTAGGATGTTGTCAACAATCCGGAAACCATCACCGATATTTTTTTGTCCAAAAATCAAACTTTTCTCTTGCAAAAGTTTGTGAAGTATTGCACAATATAAATGTGAAATACTTCACAAGATAAAAACAGACACCACGAAACACTGGAGGATGAGCATATATGATGAACGAACGAGTGAACAAAGTAGCATTAATCGGAGCAGGTTTTGTTGGAAGCAGTTATGCATTTGCGTTAATTAACCAAGGGATCACAGATGAGCTTGTGATCATTGATGTAAATAGAGAAAAAGCCATGGGAGATGTCATGGATTTAAATCACGGAAAGGCATTTGCGCCTCATCCGGTCAAAACGTCTTACGGCACATATGAGGATTGCAAGGATGCCGATATCGTGTGCATCTGTGCAGGGGCCAATCAAAAACCGGGCGAAACGAGACTTGAGCTGGTCGAAAAAAATCTCGCCATTTTTAAAAGCATTGTCGGTGAAGTAATGGCAAGCGGATTTGACGGCATCTTCCTCGTTGCCACAAACCCGGTCGACATTCTCACTTATGCGACATGGACATTCAGCGGGCTGCCGAAAGAACGCGTTATCGGCAGCGGCACGACACTGGATTCTGCGCGATTCCGTTATATGCTGAGTGAATACTTCGGAGCCGCTCCGCAAAACGTACACGCCCACATTATCGGCGAGCACGGCGATACCGAGCTTCCTGTATGGAGTCACGCCAATATCGGCGGAGTGCCGGTGCAGCAATTGCTGGAGAAAAATACAGCTTACAAGCAGGACGAGCTGGATCAGATTGTTGACGATGTGAAAAACGCGGCCTACCATATTATCGAGAAAAAAGGCGCGACATATTACGGAGTGGCGATGAGCCTCGCCCGTATCACAAAAGCGATTTTGCGTAATGAAAACAGCATTTTAACCGTCAGCACATATCTGGACGGCCAATACGGTGTAAACGACGTCTTTATCGGCGTTCCGGCCGTCGTCAATCGGAACGGCATTGCAGGTGTGACGGAACTTGAGCTGAATGAAACAGAACAGGCTCAATTCAGCCGCAGCGCAAACGTGCTGAAAGATATTCTCGCTCCGCATTTCGCAGAGTAAACAAAAAAGCAGTACATGACAAACGCCATGTACTGCTTTTTTTAATTCGCTTTTTTCGCCATTTCCTGAGAGGTTTTTACTCTCGCTTTTCCCATAAACAAAATGGTAACGGCCGCAATGACGATCGGCGCCAGCGCAAGCGTAAATACATATGTGATGCTTTGCGACATGGCGTCAATAATGCGATCCAGAATGTGCGGCGGAATATGAGCGCGCGTGCCGGCCTGGAAAATCTCCTGCGGATTTCCGATGTTCTGCATCGCGCCGCCCGCTCCTTTCATGCCGCTGAATGAATCTGTGAGCTTGTTAGTAAACACATTCGTCTGGATGGTTCCGAAAATCGTCACACCGAGCGTCATACCGAATGATCTCAAAAACGAGTTTGTTGAGTTGGCGCTTCCGCGGTAACGCGGCTCCAGATCGTTCATGGACGCAGCCGGCAGCAGTGAGAAGTTGAAGCCGACGCCGAATCCGGAGATCAGCATGAATACCGTCAGCATCGTACGCGCCGTATCCGGTGTCATATTGGAAAGCAGCAGCATTCCGATAAAGAAAGCGACCACGGAAATCAGCATTAAATTGCGGAACCGCACTTTTGTCTGGAAAATTCCGCCGATCATACTTCCGATAACAGAACCGATCATCATCGGCGTCAAAATAAAGCCCGCGCTTGTCGCGGTGCTTCCGTACACAGCCTGAACGAAGATCGGGATAAACACCGCTAAAATGACGAACGTGGCTCCGTAAAGGAACGCTAGAATCTGTGCCGTAGCAAATAAACGGTTTTTAAACATCCAAAATGAGATAATCGGTTCTTCCGCTTTTCTTTCCACAATAAAAAAGGCGATAAAGAACACGGCGAACACAGCGAACAGACCGATGATCTGCACGGAGTTCCAATCATATGTTTTTCCGCCGAGCTCAAGAGCGAACATCAGACCGACAATGGAAACCACCAGCGTGATTGCGCCGGCCCAGTCGATTTTCTGCTTCTTGTGTTCAAGGGATTCTTTATAATAACGAAGAATGAAAAACAATGATAAAATACCGATCGGCACGTTGATGTAAAACACCCAGTGCCAGCTGATGGAGTCGGTAATGAGCGCGCCTAAAAGCGGCCCGAGAACGCTGGACAGGCCGAAAACGGCACCGAACATGCCCGACATTTTTCCGCGTTTTTCCGGCGGAAATAAATCAAAAATGATCGTGAAGGCGATCGGCATCAGCGCGCCTCCGCCGATTCCCTGAATGACGCGGTAAATAATGAGCTGATCCATTGTTTGGGCGATTCCGCATAATGCAGATCCGATTAAGAAAAGAATAAGACCGAATAAAAAGAAACGCTTGCGTCCGTACATATCGGACAGTTTTCCGTAAATCGGCATACCGGCCATAACGGCTACCATGTATGATGCCGTCACCCACGCGAACTTATCGAAACTTCCGAGGTCCGCCACGATATTTCCCATCGCAGTGGCAACGATTGTATTATCCATAGCCGACATTAAAATGCCCAGTAAAAGACCGATGACGACAAACTTCGTCGAGGCGTCCTTAGCGGCTGTTTGTTCCATGCTTTTTCCTCCCATACTTACTTTTGATCATTAAATTTGCTATGATCATATTAGATTTGCCGAAAATTATCTTGATCGTCAAGATAAATTGATTTTATAGGGAGGCCTGTCAGTTGTCAACAAGAAATACCAGGAGCGAGACGGAGGAAACCGCGATACAGTTATTCCGGAAGATGGCCACAAGGACGATCCTTTTTCATCAGGCGGCCGCTCAATCTCTCGGTCTGTTTCCGACCGATTTAAAATCAGCTGATATCTTAAATGAAGCAGGCCCGATGACCGCAGGCGAGCTTGGGAAAAAAACCGGCCTCAGCACAGGTTCGGTAACGGCGCTCATTGACCGGCTCGAAAAAGCGGGATATGTCATGAGGAAAAAAGACCCCGAAGACAAACGTCGGGTGATTATCGTGCCGCTGACAGCCGGAAAGGCGAATGTGAAGCAATTGTTCAGCTCCTTATCCCAGTCCACGATCAGCCTTTGCCGACAATATAAAGAAGAAGAACTGCGGCTGATATTCGATTTTTTAGGAAAAGCGACGGACATGATGGAAGACGAGCTTGAGAAATTAAAATAATATATCATAGCACGGCCCATTCATGAATAACTTGTACAAGTTGCATGAATGAGGGGGAAGCCAATGAACATCTTTTTAAGCTACATCGTTCTCGGGCTGTCATTGTCAGCACCTGTCGGACCGGTCAATGCGGCGCAAATTGACAAAGGCATCAAAAACGGCTTTTGGCATGCATGGATTTTCGGTCTTGGCGCCATGGCCGCGGACGGGCTGTATATGATTCTGATCTATTTCGGGCTGTCTCAATTTTTGACGGCGCCTTTCGTTAAAACGTTTTTGTGGCTCTTCGGTTTTTTTGTGCTGACCTATACGGGAGTCGAAACGTTAAAAAATATAAGGGAAGCCATGAATGTCAGAAGCGGAAAAGGAAAACCGGCTTTTTACAAAACATTCGGCGCGGGATTTTTTATTTCTCTTTCCAATCCGCTGAGTATTTTATTCTGGCTCGGCATATACGGGAGCATTCTCGCTAAAACCGCTGAATCCTTCGATGCAAATCAGCTTTTGATTTACAGCTCCGGCATTCTTCTCGGCATTTTGATCTGGGATTTCTGCATGGCGGTCGCCGCGAGCACTTTCAGAAATCTCCTTCATGAAAAAGCGCTCCGCTGGCTGACGGGAGCGGCGGGTGTGTCTTTGATCGTTTTCGGGTTTTATTTCGGATGGCAGGGGATTCAAATGCTCATCTCATAAATAGAAGAGTCACCCATCGCCTATCTCCATCATAACGTATCATGACGATACTGGAGGTGGGCCGATGGCAAGCGGGCTGTACACAAAAAGTTGCCTTGAGGAAAAGTTATTGGATCTGCCAAATTGGCAGAGAGTCGCTTTTGAGCTTCTATCAGAAAAAGTAGGCGATAAAGCGGACGCGTTTCCGTGCATTCCGGGACGTCAGGGATTTTTGACAGATCAGCTCCGGATATCCTTTGCGGGTGACCCCCGCGAAGAGGGAACCCCGGAGGAAGTGGGGATGCTGCTGTCCGAGTACGGAAAGATCTCAAGGGATACCGGAAGATACGCGTCGCTGCTTGTGATTTTTGATACGCCTGAGGATTTAGCTGAGCATTATTCCGTTGAGGCGTATGAAGAGCTGTTCTGGTCTTTTTTAAACCGGCTGAGCGGCTGCGACCCGAATGACTGGCCGGAAGACATGCCGGAAGACCCTGAACATTATAAATGGGAGTTCTGCTTTGACGGCGAGCCGTATTTTATTCTGTGCGCGACGCCTGCGCATGAAGCGAGACAAAGCAGAAGCTTCCCGTTTTTTATGCTGGCGTTTCAGCCGAGATGGGTTTTCGAAGGATTAAATGATTCAACCGCGTTCGGACGAAACATGAGCCGGCTGATCAGAAAACGCTTAGAGGCGTATGATGAAGCCCCTCTTCATCCCCGATTGGGGTGGTACGGAGGAAAAGACAATTTAGAATGGAAGCAATATTTCCTCCGTGATGATGAGACGCAAGTGTCAAAGTGTCCCTTTTCTTATTTGAAGAGACTGTTTAAACCGACGAAATAAGCTATGATCCGGCAGGGCTGTGCCCCTGCTTTTTTTGTACGATCCATGTCACGATCGCAATGACGGCGAGAAAACAAAGGCTGACCAGAAAACCGGGCCGGCTCGATTTCTCAAGCAGCGTCCCGGAGACGGCCGCGACAATCAGCACAAGGGCGATAACAATCTGTACGGTTCCCATCTTTGTCGTTTCAAGCAGTTTCTTGCCCGAGAACAAAATGAACAGCCACGTATAAAGAAGCATCAGGCCCGCCGCGGTTGTCATGTGTTCATATATATTTTTCGGCAGCACCAATGACAGGATGATGGAGACGATGAGTCCGGCAAACGTCAATCCGAGCGCAGGCCAGCAGATTTTTTTGTTTTCCTTTAATCTGAAGCATTTCGGCGCATCTCCGTCATCTGCCATCGTACAAAGCAATGTCGTCACGGCAAACAGCGAGGCGACGAGCGTGGAAAATCCCGCAATAATAAAAATCCCGTTAAAAATATCAAGAATGATATCTAAATGAAAACCCTTCAGCGATGTAATAAACGGGCTGTCCTGTTCGGTGAATTTGCCCAGCGGCACTAACAGCAGCGCCAGGCCGAGAGAAATGACGTAAATCACCGCAAGAACGGCAAGCATCAGCCGGCCTGATTTTGAGGCTTCCTCCGGTTTTTTCAAGTGTACGGTCATCAGCCCCAAGACTTCAATTCCTCCGAAGGCGTAAAACGCATAAATCAGTCCCGTCCATAACCCCATCGCTCCGTGCGGGAACAAATCCTTTGATTCGTTCGGCACCTGCACATCCGGTTTATGAGAAAATATACCGCACAGCGCCAATATGGCGATCACGATAAACATAAAAATCGCCGCCGTCTTGACAACAGCGAGCACATTTTCCGTTTTTTGAAAAACGGACAGCCCCGTAAATATAATCAAAAGACCGAGCACCGCATAGATGGAGGCGAAAATCCACAGCGGCACATTCGGAAACCAATGCTTTGTAAACAGCGAGATCGCTGTCAGCTGGCTTCCAGTGATCAGCATCTCGGACGACCAGTACACCCATCCGTTGCTGAAACCGGCCCAAGTGCCGAAAGCCTTTCTCGCATAAGCGCAAAAAGACCCCTTTTCGGGCTGTTTGGCCGAAAGCTTCGCGAGCTGCTCAAAGACAAAATAGGTGCCAAGCCCGGCAATAAGAAATGAGATCAGCGCGGAATATCCGCTTTTGACAATAGCGATGCTGGACCCGAGAAAAAAGCCCGTCCCGATTGTGCAGCCGACGCCGATTAAGGAGAGCTGCCACCAAGCGAGATTCCCTTTAGGCTGGTCCTGTGATTTACCCATGAAGTTCAACCCCTTTATCAAAGCTTAGATTGCAGCCGTCAGAAGGGGAATATACATCCAATAAATTGCTTTACATGAAACAAACGGCCGGAGTTCATAATAGAAGAAAAAAAGGAGCAGTCTGATGACACAGCAATTTATCGTACCGCCGAAAAAAGGGCTCGGCCTGAAGGTTCACAAAGGGCAGATTATAAAAGTAGTCGATGTGGAAGGGCAGCAGGTGGCTGATTTTACGGCGTATCATGCCAAGGACTTTTATGAACATCTTGATCAGGGCGCGACGATTGATGCCAACCAGTCCATTCATGTAAAAACGGGTGATCATATTTATTCGAATTTATACAAGCCGATGCTGACGCTGATTGAGGATACAGTCGGCAAGCATGACCTGCTGCTTCCCGCCTGCCGTCCGGATATGAACAGGCTTTTATACGGAAAGCATAAAGACGAGCTCCAGGATACGTGCTATGACAATATGAGCGGGGCGCTTGAACCGTTCGGGGTGCCGCGGCCGCATATGCATTACCCATTTGCCATCTTTATGAACACGGTGCTCGATGAGAAGGGGAACTTATCAGTCGAAACGCCTCTTTCTGACGCGGGTGATTATGTACGGCTCCGTGCGGAAATGGATCTCGTCGTCGCGTTTTCATCCTGTCCGATTGAAAAAGGAAAATGCAACGGAGACAGCATCACGGCGCTGCGGGTGGAAATCAGCTGATCCCGGTGTATTTGATTCACTTAAAATCTGCACCTGTGCTATATTTAACAGAGAGTCGTACATAGTGGCATGATTCATTTTCAGCATGAACGGGAAATGGATCATAAAGAAACAATGCAGGAGGAGTGATTGGGATGAGCATCCAGAAACAAATTATGAATGATCTCCATGTAAAGCCCTCAATTGATCCGAAACAAGAAATTGAGGACAGAGTGAACTTTCTGAAACAATATTTGAAAAAAACAGGTGCCAAAGGCTTTGTGCTCGGCATCAGCGGGGGGCAGGATTCCACGCTTGCGGGACGCCTCGCCCAATTGGCGGCTGAAAGCATCAGAGAAGAAGGCGGAAACGCTGAATTTATCGCCGTCCGTCTTCCGCACGGCACACAGCAGGATGAGGATGACGCCCAATTGGCGCTCAAATTCATTAAACCTGATAAATCATGGACATTTGATATTAAGTCCGCTGTCAGCGCGTTCGCTGATCAGTATAAGAAAGACACGGGCGATCAGCTGTCTGACTTTAACAAAGGAAATGTAAAGGCCAGAATGAGAATGATCGCTCAATATGCCATCGGCGGACAAGAGGGGCTGCTTGTCATCGGAACCGACCATGCGGCCGAGGCGGTGACCGGTTTCTTCACGAAATACGGTGACGGCGGAGCTGATCTGCTGCCGCTGACCGGATTAACGAAACGCCAGGGCAGACGTTTATTAGAAGAGCTCGGCGCGCCGGAACGCCTGTATTTGAAATTACCGACGGCCGATCTGCTCGATGAAAAACCGCAGCAGACTGATGAGACCGAACTCGGCATCACATACAATGACATTGATGATTATTTAGAAGGCAAGGACGTATCTTCCGAAGTGATTGAGGCGCTGGAAAAACGCTATCTCAGTACGGAGCATAAGCGCCAGGTGCCGGCATCAATGTTTGATGATTGGTGGAAATAGAATGAAAAAAACCTCCCTTTTGAAAGGGAGGTTTTTTGTTTATCTCATTTTTATTTATCTACACTTTCATAAATCCCTACCCAATACCCTTTGCTGCTGTCATAGTATTTGCTTTTGAAAATCCATTTTATTCCATCTAAAACGAAAGAAGCAGCGAAGTTGCCGTTAGGGCTTTGAACGAGTTTGATGGCATTAATGCCGGCATCTGCTTTCGTTGAGATTGGGCTATTTTCCGCGGATGCGGATGCTGTTGGTGATGCGGCAAAGGCAGGAGCGGCAGACATCAGTAAGGCAAGAGACAGCGCAGAACCGGTTAACACTTTTTTGAATTTCATTTCGAGCACTCCCTTTTCAAATGAAATGTGTTACGGTGTTAATAATTAGATAATTATCCATAAAATTCCTTCTTTATTTCTAAAATTTTTTTCTTAATTTGAAAAAACATCCCTTCAGAGGGGCTTTTTATTTATTGATCCATTTGCATGGATCAGGGACATGTTTTCAAAACATTTTTTTATTTGATACGGATATGATTCAGCTTCACCATCAATCTGTCGGTGAATCTTCGAAGGCTTCCTCTCGAATCAGGCTCAAGAGGCAGATTTGCTTGGGCAGCGATCGTTTCTGCGACCTGCTGAATAGACATTTGGTCTGTATGGAGATGTTCTGTGAAGAGGCTATCAGACAGGCTGTTGATGCAGCGGTCGATTTGTTTTGCGGCCCAGGAGTTTTTTCCTTCCGCTCTGGTGCGCAGGCGTTTCAGCAATGTTTCCTTTGAAGCCAGCAGAGTAAAGTGGTGAATGGTCCGGCCATCCTGTCTCAGCCTGCTGATAATGTCATGGAAGTATTGATCGTTCGTAATGGTCATGGGCACAATGATGATGCCCTGATATGTATCTGACAAATAGGAAAGCATGCTGTAATTGAATTCCCGCCACAGAGGGTAGCTTTGAAAGTCATCTTCAGCGATATCCGGCGGTATCATCGAACGCATCGCAAACCCCATCTTTTCAGGATCATATATGTAAGACGGTTTCAGTCTTCTGTGCAGTTCAAACGCTGTTTGTGTTTTTCCGGAACCGAAAGCCCCATTTATCCAAATGATCATCATGATATCCCCCTTTTTTTATATGATACAAAAAAAGACCCTTCGATCGAAGAGTCAGCGGGAAAAAACAGACGTATATTCGCGGAGCGATTCCTTTATATGCGTAAAGGCATGTTCTCCAAAATACTCAAGAGAAACAAAACCGTCATATTGTCTGTTCATCAGCTCTTTTAAAAATGCTTTTTGATCGATATCTCCTTGAAAAATCGGAGTTGGCTTGCTGAGATACCAGTTGGCAAAATCCCAGTGATAGTTTTTCAGATGAATGTGGCTGACGGTATGATACAGTTTTTCCAAAGCGGACATTTGGTCAACGTGATTGACATGTAGGTTGGAGCCGTCAAAAATGGTGCGGACCCGCGGATGTCCGACATCCTCCAAAAATGCCAGCGCCGCCTCCGATGTATCCGCGTACGTATCGTAATGAATCTCAAGCCCGATATCGACTTCATAGTCATCTGCGAGCCGTGCCGCCTGCTGAAATTGATCAACCGCACGTTGCCACTTTTCCGGTGACGTCCGGTGCGAAGGAAGATTGCCGGCAAAGACTCTGATCAAGGGACTGTGCAGCTGTCGTGCCGCGCTTAATGCCCTTTGAACATCCTTTAACGCCTGCCTTTCATCCTGAGTGGCGAAGTCAGTGTACAAACTGACGGCAGGCACCCTGATGCCTTCCTCCTGAAGCTGCTGATAAAGCCTGTCGAGCGGGCCGATTTCCTCTATATATTGTTTAGCGTGTCCGTACCACAGTTCGATTCCCTCAAAGGAGTGCTCCTTCGCGAAAGAAATGGTGTCGAAAATATGCTTTTTCTTAAATCCTGTCGTGCAAAAACTCAGTTTCATCGGTAATCCTCCCGTAACTGTCTATCATATGTGTACTTTTTCCCCGGGTGCGATACGGATAAACAGGTGAAAAGGGCAGACACTTTTTTATAAGCGGGGTGTGTCTGCATCAGGTCAGTGCGGCACACAAATTGTTTAACGCTTTTTTGCGTCAAAGTATTAAATAATTAACCGAAGTGTTGTACAATTAATTTCATTCGAGTAAGGGGGGAGAAGCCATTGAAAAAAGAAACGGAGCTGAGGGCCTTCAGTCCCGTCCGCAATAAACCGACTCGCGCTCGTTATGTGATATTGGTTCTTTTGTTTTTTATCACTGCGATTAATTATATAGACCGAGCCAGTGTATCTATTGTCGGCCCATCCATTCAACATTCGCTGAACCTAAGCCCCGCGCTTTTGGGCATCGTTTTTTCTGCGTTCAGCTGGACCTATACGGGGATGCAGATTCCAGGCGGGCTCATTTTGGATAAATTCGGGTCAAAACGGACATACGGAATTTCTTTATTTGTGTGGTCGGTTTTTACCGGAGTACAAGCTTTTGCGACAAGTTTCGGGTTTCTATTCGGCTGCCGCCTGCTCATCGGCATAGCTGAATCGCCGGCGTTTCCGGCAAACAACCGGATTGTCACGACATGGTTTCCAAGGCGGGAACGCGCCTTTGCGACGGGTGTTTATACGGCGGGGGAATATGTCGGGCTGGCGTTTGCCACACCGGTTTTATTCTGGGTGTTAACGGCATTTGACTGGCGCGCCGTATTTATTTCCTCAGGGGTGCTCGGAATTGTTTTCTCCATTTTCTGGTTTAAAATGTATCACGAGCCGAACGGGTATCGGAAAGTGAATCGTGAGGAGCTTGATTATATTAAAGAAGGCGGCGGACTGACTGAGGTGTCTGATTCAGCCGGCAGGATATCGTGGGCGGATTTCGTCCAGCTTCTAAAATACCGCAAGCTTGTCGGATTGTATATCGGCCAATTCGCCGTAGCCTCCACGCTGTTCTTCTTTTTGACATGGTTTCCGACTTATCTGGCGGAGGCAAAGCACATGGCTTTCTTAAAAGTCGGCTTCGCCGCATCAATCCCGTATATCGCCGCTTTTTTCGGCGTATTGTTCGGCGGATTTTGGTCTGACGGCATGATGAAACGGGGGGTGTCGGTGAACGTTGCCCGGAAAACGCCCGTCATCCTCGGTCTTCTGCTGACAGGCTCCATCGTGCTTGCGAATGTTACGGATTCTGCTCCCGCGGTTTTGACGATCTTATCCATTGCTTCTTTTGCGCAGGGCATGTCCAATATATCCTGGACGATGCTGAGTGAGGTCGCGCCAAGCGAAACAATCGGATTGGCAGGGGGCGTCTTTAGCTTTTTCGCCAATATGGCCGGTATTATCACCCCGCTTATCATCGGGTTTATCGTTTCTGCGACCGGTTCATATAACGGAGCGATTCTGTTTGTCGGCGCTGTCGCATTTATCGGGGCATTTTCTTATATTTTCATTGTCGGAAAGGTGGAACGCATTACGCTCCGATAGAAAGAAAAACTCATCTCTTCTTATAAAGGATGGGTTTTCTTTCATTGCATTATCTCTATATTTCAATATTGAGTTATCATATAATAAACATAACTTTTTCATTTCTTAGGAGGATTTCGCCGAAGATGAACGCAAAACGTGCCATTCCCGTAAGAGAAAGAAATATCGTACTGATCGGATTCATGGGTGTCGGAAAGACAACAATCGGCCAGCTGGTCGCTAAGAAACTATACAGAGACTTTATTGATATTGATTTGCAGATTGAGAAAGATTTCAATATGTCCATCCCTGAAATGTTTGAGAAAAAAGGTGAAGCCTTTTTCCGTCAGACTGAAAAGGACTATATATTAGATATCTGCCGCAATACGAAATTCAAGATCGTGTCGCTTGGGGGCGGTTCGTTTAAACAAGAGGAAATCAGACAGTGCTGCCTTGAAAACTGCCTCGTGCTCCATCTTGATTTATCATGGGAGAATTGGAAGCAGCGGGCTGATCTGCTGATTGAAAGCCGTCCCGTTCTGCATAACCGTTCCATGGATGAAATGCAGCAGCTCTTTAACGAGCGCCAAAGCATCTATGATAAACATAATTCAAAAGTGGCGACGGATAATCTGGAACCAGAAGAAATAGCCGATTATATCGTAGAAACGTTAAAAATCGGCTGGGACTTGTATCAGCCGATGTAAAAAGAGCCGTGACGCTGTGAGCGCACGGCTTTTTTGTTTTTAAACAAACGTTTATTAAAATGTTTAGAAAATGAGTGTAAAATCGTGTTAAGATAGAGTCAGAAAATTAAATCTTATAAAACAAAGGAGAATAATCGGATATGCAATTATACGACTTGCCGCTCGACCAACTGCAAACCTATAAACCAAATAAAACCGCTCCTCATGACTTTTCGGATTTTTGGGCATCATCATTACATGAGCTTGCAAAGGAAGAGGCAAAGCCTGAATTGAAGGCTGAAAGCTACCCGGCTGACGGCGTGAAAGTATTCCGGCTGACATACCGAAGCTTCGGCAAGGCGGAAATTGAGGGATGGTACGCCGTTCCCGACCGGCAAGGACCGCATCCGGCCATCGTGAAATATCACGGCTATAATGCGAGCTATGACGGGGATATACATGACATCGTAAATTGGGCGCTTCACGGATATGCCGCGTTCGGCATGCTTGTCCGCGGCCAGCACAGCAGCACAGATACAAGCGTCTCACCGCACGGACACGTTCCCGGCTGGATGACGAAAGGGATTTTAGATAAAGATACATATTATTACCGCGGCGTGTACTTAGACGCCGTCCGGGCTTTGGAAGTCATCAGCGGCTTTGATGAAGTGGATGAAACGAGGATCGCCGTCATCGGCGGGAGCCAGGGAGGCGGGCTTTCAATCGCCGCGGCGGCACTATCTGACATTCCGAGAGCGGTTGCGGCCGATTATCCTTATTTAAGCAATTTTGAGCGGGCCATTGATGTCGCTCTTGATGAGCCGTATCTTGAGATTAACTCCTTTTTCAGAAAGAACGGCAGCCCTGAAACGGAGAAGGCCGCGATGAATACACTGGCCTATTTTGATATCATGAATCTGGCGGACCGCGTAAAAGTTCCGGTGCTCATGTCCATCGGGCTGATTGACCGCGTGACTCCGCCGTCGACGGTGTTTGCTGCGTACAATCATCTGGAAACGGAAAAAGAATTGAAGGTTTACCGGTATTTCGGACATGAATACATACCTTCTTTCCATACGGAAAAGCTGGCCTTTCTGAAAGCGCATCTGAAAGGCTGACGATAGCGAAAAGCCCAAGTACTTGGGCTTTTTTCAGGAATGATCACGGAAAAGGACGGATACAGATGGAACAAAGGATCATCGAAGAATTAAAACGAATTGAAGCACAGCACGGCGTCAAGGTGCTTTACGCCGTAGAATCAGGGAGCCGCGCATGGGGATTTCCGTCAAGCGACAGCGACTACGATGTACGGTTTCTCTATGTGCCGAAAAAAGAATGGTACTTTTCGATCGAACTGCATAGGGATGTCATAGAAGAGCCGATTCATGAAATGCTTGACATCAGCGGCTGGGAACTGAGAAAAGCGCTGCGGCTTTTTAAAAAATCAAATCCGCCTCTTTTGGAATGGCTCTCTTCTGAGATGATCTATTATGAAGCTTTCTCAGCGGCTGAAAAGCTTCGAAAACTGAAAATCCGCGCCTTTTCGCCTGAAGCCGGCATCTATCATTATCTCAATATGGCAAAACGGAATGAAAAAACGGAATTGCGGGGCAGTGAAGTGAAGATTAAAAAGTATTTTTATGTTCTGCGTCCTCTCCTTGCCTGCAGTTGGATTGAAACGTTCGGCTCCGTACCGCCGATGTCATTTCCCGTACTGGCCGATGCCTTATTGACGGATGAAGCGCTCATTTCTGAAATCAATACACTGCTTACAAGGAAAAAAAGCGGTCAGGAGCTGGCTCCGGAACCGAGAAATACGATCATTCATGCATTTATAGAAGAAGAAATAGAACGCATCGGGCACTATGTCAAAACGATCAAAACGCCGAAACCTGACATAACGGAGGAACTGAATCGGCTATTGATTCAGACCGTCGAAGAGGCGTGGGGGGAAAAAGGCGGAAATTGACGATTGCCGTCATTTCCGTCCGCCTTTTTTCGGCATAATCCGCCTGCTATCTAAGAAGCTGATTGTGGTAAAACCACAAAAATTTATCAGAATCTTTGTATTTTTAGAATATTGTGAGAGGATGTTTTGTCCATTTACAATAGACTCATACAAATACTTCTTAGATTGCGGGGTGTTAAGGTTGGAAGTGATTACAAGAGATTTTTTCTTATTTTTATCCAAGAGCAGCTTTCTCAATAAGATGGCGCGAAGCTGGGGAAGCCGTGTGGCAGCCGGCAAAATCATCGGAGGAATGGATTTCCGCAGTTCTATCCCGACAATCCGACATTTGAACAGCCAGGGGCTGTCAGTTACTGTCGATCATTTGGGGGAATTTGTCAACAGCGGTGATGTCGCGAAAGAACGCACCGAGGAGTGCATGCAGACCATCGCCTTAATCGCTGATGAACAGCTGAATTCCCAAGTGTCATTAAAAATGACGTCTTTAGGTCTTGATATAGATCTCGATCTCGTCTATGAAAATATGACGAAAATCCTCCAGACGGCTGAAAAACATAAAGTCATGGTGACGATTGACATGGAAGATGAAACGAGATGCCAGAAGACGCTGGATATCTTTAAAGACTTCCGAAGCCGGTATGAATATGTAAGCACCGTGGTGCAGGCCTATCTGTACAGAACGGAGAAGGATCTTGATGACCTCAGCCCGCTGAATCCGTTTCTGCGGCTTGTCAAAGGGGCCTATAAAGAATCGGAAAAGGTGGCCTATCCTGAAAAAAGCGACGTCGATGAAAATTATAAAAGACTCATCCGCAAACAGCTTTTAAAAGGACATTATACGGCAGTTGCCACGCATGATGACAAAATGATCGAGTTTACAAAACAGCTTGCCAAAGAGCACGGCATTCCAAACGACCGTTTTGAGTTTCAGATGCTGTACGGCATGCGCTCGCAAACCCAGCTCAGCCTGGTGGAAGAAGGATACCGCATGAGAGTCTACCTGCCTTACGGGGATGACTGGTACGGCTATTTCATGAGACGGCTCGCTGAACGCCCCTCAAACATCGCATTCGCCTTTAAAGGAATGACTAAGAAGTAAAAAAGGGAGAGATGACAATGACTACACCTTATAAACACGAACCATTCACGAATTTCCAAGATCAATCGAACGTTGAAGAATTTAAGAAAGCGCTTGCGACGGTAAATGAGTATCTGGGAAAAGATTATCCGCTCGTCATCAACGGTGAAAAGGTAGAGACGGAAGCGAAAATCGTTTCAATCAATCCGGCTGATAAAGAAGAAGTCGTCGGAAAAGTGTCAAAGGCGTCCCAGGAGCACGCTGAGCAAGCGATTGAAGCTGCTGCGAAAGCGTTCGAAGAGTGGAGATACACATCCCCTGAAGAAAGAGCGGCCGTTTTGTTCCGCGCAGCTGCCAAAGTCCGCCGCAGAAAGCACGAATTCTCCGCCCTGCTCGTCAAGGAAGCGGGAAAACCTTGGAACGAAGCTGATGCAGATACGGCTGAAGCGATTGACTTCATGGAGTATTATGCACGCCAAATGATCGAACTGGCAAAAGGCAAACCGGTCAACAGCCGTGAGGGCGAGAAAAACCAATATGTGTACACGCCGACTGGAGTGACAGTTGTTATTCCGCCGTGGAACTTCTTGTTTGCGATCATGGCAGGAACAACAGTGGCGCCGATCGTTACTGGAAACACAGTGGTTCTAAAACCTGCGAGTGCTACACCTGTTATTGCAGCAAAATTTGTTGAGGTGCTTGAAGAGTCCGGATTGCCAAAAGGCGTAGTCAACTTTGTGCCGGGAAGCGGAGCAGAAGTAGGCGATTATCTTGTTGACCATCCGAAAACAAGCCTTATCACATTTACAGGATCACGTGAAGTCGGTACGAGAATTTTCGAACGCGCGGCGAAAGTGCAGCCGGGCCAGCAGCATCTGAAACGCGTCATTGCAGAAATGGGCGGTAAAGATACGGTTGTCGTTGACGAAGATGCGGACATTGAATTGGCGGCTCAATCCATCTTTACATCAGCATTCGGCTTCGCGGGACAAAAATGTTCTGCAGGTTCACGTGCAGTTGTCCATGAAAAAGTGTATGATCAAGTATTAGAGCGTGTCATTGAAATTACGGAATCAAAAGTAACTGCTAAACCTGACAGTGCAGATGTTTATATGGGGCCTGTCATTGACCAAGGTTCTTACGACAAGATCATGAGCTACATTGAAATCGGAAAAGAAGAAGGCCGTTTAGTAAGCGGCGGCACCGGAGATGATTCAAAAGGCTACTTTATCAAGCCGACGATCTTCGCTGACCTTGATCCGAAAGCCAGACTCATGCAGGAAGAAATTTTCGGACCTGTCGTGGCGTTTTCTAAAGTGTCAAACTTTGATGAAGCTTTAGAAGTGGCCAACAATACTGAATACGGTTTGACAGGCGCGGTCATTACAAATAACCGCAAACATATTGAACGGGCGAAACAGGAATTCCATGTCGGCAACCTGTACTTCAACCGCAATTGTACGGGAGCGATTGTCGGCTACCATCCGTTCGGAGGCTTCAAAATGTCCGGCACTGATTCAAAAGCGGGCGGCCCGGATTATTTGGCCCTCCACATGCAGGCGAAAACAATCAGTGAAATGTTTTAAGAGGGACTGAATGGGCATCCTCCTCGCGGGGGGTGTCCATTTCACCATAAACATATAAAGCGGAGGAGGAAATGCCATAGCAAACATTCAGTTGATTATTTCCATTTGTATTTATATGGCGGGTATGCTGTTTATCGGTTATTTCGCCTACAGACGAACGTCAAATCTGACGGATTACATGCTCGGGGGACGTTCTTTAGGCCCTGCCGTCACAGCGCTCAGCGCGGGAGCGGCGGATATGAGCGGATGGCTCTTGATGGGGCTTCCGGGTGCTATGTTCTCGACAGGATTAAGCGGCGCTTGGATTGTGCTCGGGCTTGTGCTCGGGGCGTGGGCGAACTGGCTTTTCGTGGCGCCGAGACTGAGAACGTATACCGAAAAAGCGGGGAATTCCATCACCATTCCGGGTTTCCTTGAAAACCGTTTCGGTGATCATACGAAGCTTCTCAGACTGTTTTCGGGTCTTGTCATTCTCGTCTTTTTCACATTTTACGTATCATCCGGCATGGTATCCGGAGGTGTCTTATTCAACAGCATTTTAGGGTTGAATTACCACACGGGACTGTGGGTCGTGACAGGCGTCGTTGTCGCCTACACCTTGTTCGGGGGCTTTTTGGCGGTAAGCTGGACGGACTTTGTTCAAGGGATCATTATGTTTGTGGCGCTTATTCTTGTGCCGATTGTGACGATTTTCCATACGGGCGGCCCGGGGGAAACCGTTGCCGATATCCGTTCCGTCAACCCGGAACTGTTTAACATGTTCAAAGGGACGACCGTCCTTGGCATTATTTCTTTATTTGCGTGGGGGCTCGGCTATTTCGGGCAGCCGCATATTATTGTGCGCTTTATGGCGATCACGTCTGTGAAAGAAATCAAACGAGCCAGACGGATCGGAATGGGATGGATGATTTTGTCTGCACTAGGCGCGCTGTTTACGGGTCTTGCGGGAATCGCGTATTACCACCAGAACGGACTGAAGCTGGCTGATCCGGAAACCATTTTTATTCAGCTCGGCAACATTCTGTTCCACCCGATTATTACGGGATTTCTCATTTCTGCGATTTTAGCGGCCATTATGAGTACGATTTCGTCTCAGCTGCTCGTTACGTCCAGTTCTTTAGTGGAGGACTTGTATAAGTCCATGTTCAGGCGTTCGGCTTCTGATAAGGAACTCGTATTTCTGGGGAGAATGGCAGTGCTTGCGGTGTCAATCATCGCTTTGGTGCTCGCCTGGGAGAAAAACAACACGATACTTGGTCTTGTCAGCTATGCATGGGCGGGATTCGGCGCTTCATTCGGGCCGGTCGTACTGCTCAGTTTATTTTGGAAACGGATGACGAAATGGGGGGCACTCGCCGGCATGATTGCGGGAGCGATTACCGTAATCATTTGGGCGAATGCCGGTCTTTCAGACTTTTTGTACGAAATCATTCCGGGCTTTGCTGTAAGCCTTGCCGCTGTATTTGTCGTCAGCTTATTGACACAGGCTCCGTCAAAAGATGTCACAGATCAGTTTCATGAGTACCGTGATACACTTTCTCAATAAAAGCAAGGAACGAGAGGAAGAAGGGACCGCCCTTTTTCCTCTTTTCACGATACAGAATTCCGGATTATGCCGTTTTGGGAATATGTGAATTTTTTTCTATACAAAAAGTCACCCCGCAGAGTATGATAAAGATAAAAAGAGCATAGGAGAAATAGGTATGGAAGAGCTTTTAGAGAGAGTTTTTTCATTTACGGACATTGATAAATTAATTGATTTCATCAGTTATGAATTGCAGAAGCCCGTTATTCTGGAAAGCGCGGATTTCTTTTTGCTTGCCTATAATTCTTATTACATTAATCACTTCGACTCCGCCAACCAGCAGACGATATTTTCAAAAAAATGCCCCGTGCAGATTTTTGAAAGGTTTCTGAAGGACGGGGTGATCGAAAAGCTGAAAACCGTTCCTGAACCGTTCCGTGTCGAAAAAATAGACAGTATCGGACTGAATCAGAGAGTGGTTGTAAGCGCAAAACATAAAGGCGAAGTGATGGGCTACATCTGGATTCAGGAGCTCGACCGAAACTTGACGGACGAGGAGCTCGATTTTTTATATGAAACTTCATTCCATGTCGGAAAAATCATCTATAAAACGAACCGGCTGAAACAGGAAAAAGAAGAGAGAGCGGAAGACCTGGTGAAACGGGCGATCTTTCAGCAATTCTCCTCTGAAAAGGAGTTCAGGCGGGAAGCGGAAAAGATGAACGCCGTGCTGCCGTCGGTTTTTTCGGTAGTCGTCCTGCACGCCGCAAATGGGGATGGGGAGGCAGTCGAAGATGTGAAGGAAAACATCAAATCGTACTTGAATTTGCGGGATAAAGTCAGTCACGTCTTAACCATTGATTCCAATATTGTCATCGTCGTCGCAAGCTTCTCGCAAAAAAGCTCCGGCACTTCGGCAGCATCTGAATTTATCCACAAACTGCTGACTCATTTTCACTTTCAGAAGATCCCCACTCCCATCTATATCGGAATCGGCAATGAATACAGCAGCATCCTGAAGCTTGGCAAAAGTTATATAGAGGCCCTTGAAGTCATAAAGGCCGCCGAAATTACCGGAAACCAGGAAAATATCCCGTACGAATACAGTAAGCTCGGGATTTACCGCTATCTTGAAAGCATCGAAGAAAAAAACGCCTCACTGGAATATGTAAACGAAGATTTAGCGTTATTAAAAGCCAAAGACAGAGAAAGCAGTACCGAACTGCTGAAAACGTTAGAAATCTATCTCCTCAATAACTGCAAAACAAAACCAGCCGCAGAACAGCTTTTTATTCATCAAAACACATTGAACTACCGTATCAAACAGATTCTTGACATGACATCAATTAATTTAAACGACTTCAGGACAAGGTGCCAGCTGTATCTCGATATCATGCTGATGAAAAAGAGATAAAAAAGAAACCAGTCGCCGTACTGGTTTCAGTTTTAATACCTTCCCGCTTATCAATCTCAGAACCTCACTTCTGAATCACTCCTTTTCCGCAAGAGAGAAATGAATAAACACTTCTCCTCAATATGTGTTATACTTTCATTGATATTGATTCTCAATTAAAAATGTTTGAAGTATAGATATAAACGGGAGGCAGAACGATGGCGGAAAATCATGAGGTGTATGACGTCACGATTATAGGCGGAGGCCCGATCGGCCTGTTTGCGGCTTTTTATTGCGGGATGCGCGAGCTGAAAACGAAAGTGATCGAGTTTTTGCCGCGGCTCGGAGGGAAAGTGTCTATGTTTTTCCCTGAAAAAATCATCCGTGATATCGGCGGAATACCCGGGATTGCCGGAGAACAGCTGATTAAGCAGCTGAAGGAACAGGCTGCGACATTTAAGCCGGATATCGTGTTGAATCAGCGGGTGACCGGATTTGAACGGCTGGAAGACGGAACCATTGTGCTGGAAAGTTCCAAAGGGGAAAAGCACTATACGCGCACGGTGATTTTGGCCGTCGGCATGGGGACGCTTGAGGTCAATGAACTTGACAGCGCGGATGCGAGCCGTTATTCGGGAAAGAACCTTCATTATAAGGTGGAGAAGCTTGATGCGTTTCGAGATAAGCATGTCGTGATTTCCGGAGGGGGAGATACCGCGGTTGACTGGGCGAATGAGCTGGAACCGATTGCGGCGTCTGTTACCGTCTTGCACCGCAGGGAGGAGTTCGGCGGTTTGGAAAGCAGCGTCGCGAAAATGAAGCGGTCTTCCGTGCGGGTGCTTGCGCCGTATTGTCTGAAGCATCTCAACGGCACCGGAGAACGGATCGAGAGCGCTACCATTTGCCAAACTGAGTCCGGACTTTCTGAAGTCATCAAGCTTGATGAGCTCATTATCAACCACGGGTTTAAAATTGATCTCGGTCCGATGAAGGACTGGGGGCTTGAGATTGAAGAAGGCAGGATTAAAGCTGACAGACATATGCGGACGAATCTTCCGGGCGTGTTTGTCGCCGGTGACGCCGCCCATTATGAAAGCAAGCTAAGGTTAATTGCCGGCGGTTTCACGGAGGGGCCGACCGCCGTGAACAGCGCCAAAGCCTATTTGGACCCGCAGGCGGATCAGATGGCGATGTATTCGACTCACCATAAAAAATTGGTGACACAATAAAAAAGGGCTGACCCCCGATGTTGAGTCTGGGGGGTCAGAAAAGCATTCCGGCGTATCAGCTGTGAACGAGCATGTCTTTCATTTCATTTCGTATAAACGCAAATAACTGTTCCTGATTTTTCACGGCGGTAAACCCGCAGCCGGCGGGGACGTCTTCGCCCATGCAGATGACGGGAGGGCGGTTTGCTGACGGATCCGGTGATATGCCGATTTGTTTTCCGGCGCTGATCAAATGCTGAGCGGATTCTTTGCCCATACAGATAATCATTTGCAGAGGAGACTCGCTGATCGTGCGTTCGATCATGGAAGTGAACCGCTCATCTGCGATATGTTCATGGGTGATATAAAACGGGCATGATTTTGAGTCTGACAAGTTTTCTGCTGCTTGACGGCTTCCTACAATGAGTGAATGCGGAGAATCAATTTGACATTCGGATAGGAGAAAGCCCCGTTTTGTCAGTTCCGTCTTTGCGGCCTCAGTCGCTGCATTCAGGCTTGCGGTCACCCGGCGGATGTCGATCTGCTTGAAAGCCAGTGTGTCAAAGAATTCGCATACCGCAAGGCGTGATGTGAAAAATAGTTGTTCAAAGGTGCTGATCTGTTTCAGGATATTTTCGTTTGCGGGCATTTTTTTAACGATCCGCTTCGGCCACTCAATAACATCGGCGCCATACTCGCGCAGCTTGTCTGTCAATGTATGTTCTTCATCGCCATGAGTGACAACCATGATATGCCGCCCGATGAACGGTTTGCTTTCAAACCAGCTGTGTGTTTGAAAATTGACAATATCACCGATGACGATAATGGCAGGGTTGGTGATGTTTTGGCTTTGAACTTTTTCATGGATATCCTGAAGCGTTCCTTTAACGCTCCGCTGCCGCCCCCACGTCCCCCATTGAATGACGAGTACGGGGACGGAAGGGGATTTTCCGTACTCCGTAAGCTTACGGCATATAAATGACAGATTTTTAACGCCCATATAAAACACAAGCGTTTGAACGCTTCGGGCAAGCCCTTCCCAGTCGAGATTCGGCCTGCCATGCAATGATGTATCATGAGCGGTGATCATCGCGAAGGACGAAGCGAAATCACGATGGGTGACGGGGACTCCCGCATACAGCGGCGCTGCGATTCCCGAGGTGATGCCGGGCACCATTTCGTAGCGGATGCCGTGCTGATGAAGCGCCTCTGCTTCTTCGCCGACTCTGCCGAACACACTTGGGTCTCCGCCTTTCAAGCGGACTACGGTGTAGCCCTCCGCCGCTTTTTCAATCAGCAGGGCATTTATCTCAGACTGTTTCATAAAATGGCGGTCGGGCAGCTTTCCGCAATAAATGAACCGGCAGTCCGGTGAGGCATACTCAAGAAACTTTGGGTTTGCGAGCCGGTCATACAAAATAATATCCGCTTTCTCCAGAGCCTGTTTTCCTTTTACGGTGATCAGCCCCGGGTCTCCTGGTCCGGCACCGACAAAATATACGATTCCGTTTTTCATGATGGCGTCATCCCTTCAGCAATTTAAAAAATGAAGGACCACTTGAAAAAGTGATCCGGTCTGATCAATACAGGAGGTATACATTCTCTCCTTCGATCAGTGTTTCGTATGTTTTGACACAGCCATGATCCGGCTCTTGGACTTTTCCGTCTTCTAAGGAGATTTTCCAGTCATGCATCGGGCAGAAGACGTATTCTCCGCTGACGATGCCTTCAGCCAAGACGCCCCCTTTATGGGGACAGCGGTTTTCGACGGCGCGGACGCTCCCGTCAGAAAGTTTAAATACGGCAAGCTCTTTATCTTCTATATATACGGTTTTTCCTAACTCCTCGGGTAATTCGTTTACTTTGCCTATGCAAACCTTTGTCATATCTTTATTAACCATGTCCGTTCCCCCTTAATGTTTTATGAAGTCGTGACGACATTTTCGAATAGATCTTTAGATGCTTTTTTATCTTTAAGGAAGTATTGCCACGGGTCTTTGTGGACAGAGAGTGTCTCATTCATTCTGTCGTTGAGCTCCTGCCGTTTTTCCGGATCGTTTAATACGGATTGGACATGAGATAAACTGACGCGCTCAAGCCATGCGGATGTCCGCTCCAGATAGTTTGCCGTTTCTCTGTAGTACTGAAGGTAAGCCCCCGCATATTCTAAGACTTCTTCATTCGTTTTTACTTTCATCAGCAAATCACCGGCGCGCAAATGGGTTCCGCCGTTTCCGCCGACATAAAGCTCCCAGCCTCCGTCGATGCCGACAACGCCAAGGTCCTTAATGCCTGATTCCGCACAGTTCCGAGGGCAGGCGGACACGGCCATTTTGACCTTATGAGGCGTATTGAGCCCTTCGAATTTTTTCTCAAGCGCAATGCCCAGTGCCATGGAGTCTTGCGTGCCGAAGCGGCAGAATTGTTCGCCTACGCACGTTTTTACCGTGCGGAGTGTTTTTCCGTACGCGTAGCCTGACGGCATATCAAGCTCGGCCCATACTTTCGGCAGGTCTTCTTTTTTGACGCCGATGAGATCAATTCGCTGGCCGCCTGTCATTTTAACGAGCGGGATCTCATATTTGTCGACGACATCGGCGATCTTGCGGAGATCCTGAGAGTTGGTCACGCCGCCGTACATCCGGGGAACGACTGAGTATGTTCCGTCTTTTTGAATATTGGCGTGCATCCGTTCGTTCACAAAACGGGATGTTCTGTCATCCTCGTATGTAGCCGGATTAATCATGCCTAAGTAGTAGTTGAGGGCAGGACGGCATTTGGAGCATCCCTCCGGCGTTTTCCAACCGAGCACGTTCATGATTTCTCTTGTATGGGACAGCCCTTTGGCTTTGATTTCTTCTACGACTTCATCTCTCGACAGTGATGTGCAGCCGCAAATCGCTTCTTTTTGCGCGGACGCGTCAAATTCTGAGCCCAGTGTATATTGAAGAATGTCTTCCACGAGCGGTTTACAGCCTCCGCAGGAACGGGATGCCCCGGTGCATGCTTTGATTTCGTCCGTAGATGTGCAGCCTTTTTCCTGAATGGCTTGAATAATCGCGCCTTTTGAAACGCCGTTGCATCCGCAGATGATTTCATCGTCGCTCATCGCCGCGGTCATGCTTGCGCCTGCTTCCTGATCAAGAGGCTGTAAGATTGATATTTTGGAAGTTTCGGAGATATCGGCTTCTTTTTGAATCATAGAAAACAGGCGGCCGCCCTCGCTGCTGTCGCCGAACAAAACAGCGCCGACAATTTGATTGCCCCTCAGGACGATTTTTTTATAAATGCCGTCCTGCTCATCGAACACTTTAATCGCTTTTTTGTCCTCTGATTCGTTAAAGTCACCGGCAGAGAAGACTTCGACGCCTGATACCTTTAATTGAGTGGAGAGAACGGAGCCTTCATACGGTTTTGTGTCAATGCCGCAAATATGTTTGGCCAGCACTTTTGCCTGTTCATAGAGCGGCGCCACAAGACCGTATGCGATTCCGCGGTGCTCGGCACATTCACCGACCGCGTAAATGTGCGGAATGTCAGTCTGCATATAATCGTTGACAATGATTCCGCGGTTTACCGGAATGCCGCTTTCTGTGCCAAGCTGTGTATTCGGGCGGATGCCGACCGCCATGACGACCAGGTCAGCTTCGATGCTTGTGCCGTCTTTGAAGCGTACGCCTTCGACACGGTCAGTACCGAGAATTTCTTCGGTTTGCTTTTCAAGGAAAAAGGTCATGCCTTGTTTTTCTAATTCGTTTTGCAGCAGGCGTCCCGCCGCTGCGTCAAGCTGGCGCTCCATCAGGAATGGGGCGAGGTGGATGACAGACACGTCCATTCCGAGATTCAGCAGTCCGCGTGCGGCTTCCAAACCAAGCAGTCCTCCGCCGATGACGGCTGCTTTTTTATATTGTTTTGACGCGGCGAGCATCGTGTCTGTATCTTTTATATCCCGGAATGCCGTGACGCCTTGTTTGTCTGCGCCCGGAATCGGAAGGATAAAAGGGACAGAGCCTGTCGCCAGGATGAGTTCATCGTAAGGCTGGATTCTGTCTGCATCGGTGATGACGGTTTTGTTTTCCGTGTCGACTTTGATGACTGTTTCACCGGTATACAGCTGAATGTTGTTTTCTTTGTACCAGTTCCAATCGTTTAACGTAATGTCTTGAATGTCGGTATCGCCTTGCAGCACTTTTGACAGAAGGATTCGGTTATAGTTGGGATGAGGTTCGGCCCCGAATATTGTAATCTCGAATTCGTCTTTTGAAACACGCAGTATTTCTTCAATCGCTCTTACCCCGGCCATTCCATTTCCAACAAGAACTAGCTGTTTTTTTCCCATCAGATGATCCGCTCCTTATCTTTGTTTTTTTTAGCGTAGCACAGCAAAAACAAATATTTAAGATGCATGTTATGAAATGTAACAAAAAATACTAAAAAATCTAAAAATTTTATGAAAAATTATATAGGGCTGATTCGTACCGCGCACATCTTAAAACCGGGCATTTTACAGTCCGGGTCCAAGGCTTCACCAATTAAATCGTTGACGTTTTGCGTGTCAGACCAATGGATGGGAACAAACAACGTGTCTTTTCGTACTTTCTCCGACCATCTGCTCCGGACCGTGATGCTGCCCCGGGGGGATTCTACTTTCACGAGAACACGGTCTTCGATATGATAGTCGGCCGCCGTTTTTGGGTGGATTTCCACAAAGGATTCGAAATGTCTTGCAGCCAAGGCAGAGCTTTTTCTCGTTTGGACACCCGTTAAGTAATGAGACATCACCCTTCCTGTGGTTAAATAAAGCGGATAGCCGGCGCTCGGTTTCTCTTTCGGGACGGCCGGTTCATTTGGAATCACGCTTAATTCAGCTCTGTGATCGGGATGGGCAAATGAGTGCTCAAACAATCGCCCGGTTCCGGGGTGATCCGCTTCAGGACATGGCCACTGAATGCCGCCTTCCCGCCTGAGCCTGTCATAGGTGATGCCTGCGTAATCAGCAATTCCGCCGCGGCTCGCTTCTCTCAGTTCGTTAAAGATTTCCTCCGACGAGGTATAGGGAAAATAATGCCCTTTACCAAGAGCCGAGGCAATGTCACAGATGATCTGCCAATCATGTTTCGCTTCTCCGGGACAGGTGCGGCTCGCTTCTCTTAATGTCACGCGGCCTTCTACATTTGTCATCGTGCCTTCGTCTTCCAAATAAGAGGAGGCGGGTAAAATCACATCCGCGAATGCCGCGGTCTCAGAAATAAATAAGTCAACTGCGACAAAAAATCTCAGTTTCTTGATTGCCTGCTTGACGAAATTCGCATTTGGGCCGGAAACAGCCGGATTGGAACACATGAGAAACAATCCTTTGATGTCGCCGCTATCTATTTTTTCTATCATTTCATAGGCTGAGACGCCTTTTCGCGGCAGCTCATCCTGATGAATCCCCCACACCTTCGCAATATGCGCCCGGTGTTCTTCAATTTCGATAGAACGGTAGCCCGGAAGCTGATCCGCTTTTTGGCCGTGTTCTCTCGCGCCTTGTCCGTTGCCTTGACCGGTAATCGCCCCGTAACCTGAGAAGGGCTTGCCGATTTTTCCCGTGATCAGCACCATATTTAAGAAAGCTTTCACTGCCGCGGTACCGTCAGTCTGCTGTTCGATCCCCCGCGCTGTAAACAGCATGCCGGATGTTTCCTTGGCAAACTTCACGGCGGCCTTTCGTATATGCTCCAAAGGAACACTTGTCTGCTCGGAGATCTCTTTCAGATCCAAAGCGTCGGTATGCCGTTTGAGCTTATCGAATCCGTTTGTTCGTGTGCGGATAAAGTCTTTGTCTGTAAGCTGTTCGTCAATGCAGATTTTGACGAGTCCGTTTGCCAAGGCGGCGTCTGTACCGGGCTTGATTTTCAGGTGAAGATCGGCTATTTTGGTCGTCGCCGTTTCCCGGGGATCAATGGCGATAATGTAAGCCCCGTTTTCTTTCGCTTTATCAAAATACGGCATGATCGTCGGCTGGCATTCGGCGATATTGGTGCCTGCCAGGATGATGACACGTGTATGCGGAATGTCCGATAATGGATTCGTCAGGCCCCTGTCCGCGCCGAATGTCTGGCCGGCCGCCGTTGCTGCGGCAGACATACAGAGCCGCCCGTTGTAATCGATGTATTTCGTCTGTAAGCCGACCCGTGCGAACTTTCCAAGCAGATAGGCTTCTTCATTTGTAATTGAGGCGCTCCCATAGACGGCCATCGCATCATTGCCGTGTTCGGTTTGGATCAGATTGATTTGTTCCTTTATGCGATTCAGTGCTTCAGCCCAAGAGACAGGCACAAATTCACCGTTTTTTTTAAGCAGGGGGCGTGTAATGCGGGAAGAGTGCACGGCATGCTGATGGGCATTCATGCCTTTTGTACATAAACGGCCATGTGTCGTCGGATTATCAATGCCGATTGCAGTGTATTTCTTCCGTGCCGCGAAGGTTTGTTCCGTAAGCTGCATTTTGCATTGCATGCTGCAGAACGGGCATTGCGTCTCATATGTTTTTTCCGATTGAATATCTTGCAGTTTGTCACGGAAATAACGGAGCATCGGTTCAGTCAAAAAGCTTCATCCTTTCGTATGGCGTTTTCCCGGCAGACAGGTTTTGCAGCAGGGATATGTCTGAACGGAGATTTTTCAGAAGCTGTGTCCGCATATCTTCTTCAAACAGCATTTCTCTGATATGGACGAGGCCGAGTCTGTCAACCCATTGATAAATCGCTTCGTTGTAGTGAGCCGTTTCGCGATAATATTGAATAAGGCCTTTCATCATAGCGGCGGTACTGTCTTCGTTATCCGTCACACAAAAAAGGCTGCCGGCGCGGGCTTGTTTTCCGCGGACGCCCCCGATATAAATCTCCCAGCAAGTTTGTGTCTGAAGCGCGCCGATATCCTGAATGTAAGCATCGGTGCAATTGTTTTCACATGACAAGCTGACGGATACATAAGCGGGTACGGCAAGCGTGTCGGTATCTCGTTCAATCCTGCTTGCCAGCTCTTGAAAGGAGCGATGCTGTCCGCACGTACATGCTTTGATTTGCATCGTCCAGCGGTGCCGGGGGGAGAAAACCGGCATGTTCAGTGCTTTTCTGATGCTTGCAAGGTCATTTGGCCTTATTCCGGAAAGCCTCAGCCGGTGACTGTCAGTCATCGAAACCTCGGGGATGCCGTATGCTTCGATGACGTCTGCGATGTTTTTGAGCTCTGCCGCACTTGTCAGTCCGCCGTACATTTGCGGAATCAGGGTGCATGTCTCTTCTGCCGATATTTCATTGAACTGCATAAAATCAGGCCGCGTCCTTTTCAAGTAATAGTGAAGCGCCGGAATACAAATGCGGCAGCCGTTTTCTGTTTTCCAGCCGATCACTTCCATCACCTCGGCGGCATCAGTGAACGGACGGCGCCGAAGTTCGGCGATGACTTCTTCTTCTGTCAAATCGGTGCAGCCGCAAAACGAAGGCTGGCGGGAGGGTTTTGTGTAATCATCGCTTGCCATATACTTCAGCAAGTCTTCAACGAGCGGCCTGCATCCTCCGCAAGATCCGGACGCTTTTGTCATGTGCTTCACTTCCTCCGCGGTTTTTAAGCCATATTTGTTCACCGCTTCTTCAATGGAGCCCTTGGTCACTGAGCTGCATTGGCAAATGGTTTCATGGGGAGGCATGGATTCAAAGGATATACCGCCTTGATCCGGTTCCATGAGCTGTTTTTTCACGATGGAAATATCTCTTTGCTTCACAAGACTGTCGAGAAGCCGCTGTTTACCGCGCGTGTCCCCGAATAAAATAAAGCCGGCCGGTTTATCGTCCTCAAAGAGCGCTTTTTTGTAGATGCCTGCATGCTCATCATGGAACAATATGCCGGCTGTGTGCTCATCCTCGTGCACCTTTCCTGCCGACCATACATCAATACCGGCTATTTTTAAGGCTGCAGATTGTGCAAAGCCTTGAAACCCTTCGCACGGGACGCCGCATAGATGCTGCGCGAGCACTTTTCCCTGTTCATAAAGCGGCGGCGCCAATCCGTATACAATCCCGTCATGCTCCGCGCATTCACCGACGGCATACACATTCGGTTTGTTCGTCTGCATGAATTGATTGACGATGATTCCTCTGTTCACTGAAAGTCCGGCAGATGGAGCCAATCGGATATTGGGCCTCACACCGGCGGCCATGACAATCAGGTCTGCTTCTATGGAAGAACCGTCTTTGAAACGAATGCCTTCCGCCCGTGAGTTCCCTGTAATGGATGCCGTGCCTTTCTCTAAAAGAAAGACTAAGCCTTTTCGTTCCAGCTCTTTCTGCAGCAGGCGGGATGCCGTTTGATCAAGCTGTTTTTGCATAATGGCGGAAGAGTGGTGAATGACGCTGACGTCCATGCCGAGCTGCCGTAAGCCGACGGCCGCTTCAAGACCTAATAAACCGGCGCCGATGACCGCCGCCTTTTGATACCGGCCGGCCGCATTGATAAGGGATTGGCAGTCTTCTATTGTCCGAAAGCCGTACACACCTTCTTTATCTGCTCCGGGTATGGGGAGAATATAAGGAGAGGAGCCCGTTGCAAGGATGATTTGATCGTAAGTCATGCTGCGCTTCCGATCCGTTGTGACAACCTGCCGTTCTGTATCAATGTGTACAACCGTTTCTCCCGTGTAAAGCGTAATTCCGTTTTTTTCGTACCATTCGCGGCTATTCAGCGTAATGTCATCAAGCGAAACCTCACCTTGTAAAACGGAGGATAAGAGAATGCGATTGTAATTGGGATGAGGTTCGCTTCCGAAAATGACAATCTCAAACATGTCACGGTTCATCTTTAAAATGTGCTCAATACAGCGGATTCCGGCCATTCCGTTCCCTGCTGCAATTAATCGTTGTTTCTTCATTCGCCAAACCTCCTTTGCAGCTGCCTGTAAGATTGCTTCTCTATGAGAAATTATGGCACATTGCCTGATTAACGCATTAAATGTGTCGCATTATCTTACACATGTCTTTTCCGGTGAATGCCGGTCATATATTCTTGATTCAGCAATTTGAAATGATAGAAGACCGGAAAGGAGAATGTTATGAAGCTGTCGGAATTAAAAACAAGCGGTCATCCGCTCACTCTGCTCTGTTCCTTCTTATATTTTGATGTGAGTTTTATGATTTGGGTAATGCTGGGGGCGCTCGGCGTTTATATTTCTCAGGATTTCGGGTTATCTTCTTTTGAAAAAGGGTTTGTCGTGGCTCTGCCGATCTTATCAGGATCTGTGTTTCGGATCATTTTAGGTGTGTTAACGGACAGGATCGGGCCGAAGAAAACAGCCGTGATCGGGATGCTGATCACGATGATCCCGCTGCTTTGGGGGGCATTCGGCGGCCGTTCTTTGACTGAGCTGTATGCGATCGGCATTCTGCTGGGCGTAGCGGGCGCAAGTTTTGCTGTTGCGCTTCCGATGGCGAGCCGGTGGTATCCGCCTCACTTGCAGGGGCTTGCGATGGGGATAGCAGGTGCCGGCAACAGCGGCACTTTGTTTGCGACATTGTTCGGTCCCCGCCTTGCGGAACAGTTTGGGTGGCACAGTGTAATGGGAATTGCGCTTCTTCCGTTGATGATCGTTTTTATACTGTTTATCGTCATGGCGAAGGACTCTCCTGCACAGCCCGCACCGCAGCCGCTTAAAAACTACCTTCACGTGTTCAGGCAGAAGGAAACATGGTGTTTCTGTCTTCTGTACGGCGTCACTTTCGGAGGTTTTGTGGGATTATCAAGTTTTTTGGCGATTTTTTTCGTTGATCAATATCAATTGTCAAAAATCCATGCCGGTGATTTCGTCACAATATGTGTCGCAGCGGGCAGTTTTTTTCGCCCTGCAGGAGGCTGGATTTCAGACCGTGCGGGAGGTGCGAAAGTTCTGGCTGTACTGTTTGTCATCGCGGCTCTGTGTATGGCGGGAGTCAGCAGCCTGCCTCCGCTTTCAACGGTGATCGTTCTGCTGTTTATCGGAATGATGGCGCTCGGTATGGGCAACGGAGCGGTATTTCAGCTTGTCCCTCAGCACTTTGCAAAAGAAATCGGAATGGTGACGGGAATCGTCGGAGCAGCCGGCGGCATAGGGGGTTTTTTCCTTCCGAATATTTTAGGATCATTGAAGCAGATGACGGGAACTTATGCGATCGGTTTTATCTCTTTTTCATGTATCGCATTGCTCGCATTTGTGCTTGTTCTGGCCGCAGGCTATTTTTGGAGAAAAAGCTATGGCACTGAAAACAGTCCTGCGGATGTTTAAGTTTGGGCGGAAGACACGTATGACAGCGTGTCTTTTTTATGATTGATTATTTTTCACTTGATTTTAAACGGAGAATACATCAGAATAAATAGTAACGATTACGATTTATAATAATGTACATCATGGTGATAATAAGGCAGGTGCGGGGTATAAATCGTAATCATTCTATTTTGTCAGGGGGCTATTTTATGAAAAAAATTCCGGTTACAGTATTGAGCGGCTATCTTGGTGCCGGAAAGACGACCGTTTTGAATCATATTTTACAAAACCGCAACGGTTTAAAAATTGCCGTCATCGTCAATGACATGAGCGAAGTAAATATAGACGCGGGCTTGGTGAAGCAGGGAGGCGGCTTGTCAAGGACGGATGAGAAACTCGTAGAATTATCCAACGGCTGTATCTGCTGCACGCTGCGTGAAGATTTATTAGTCGAAGTTGAGAAACTCGCGAAAGACGGCAGATTTGATTATATTGTGATTGAATCAACAGGGATCAGCGAACCGATTCCCGTTGCCCAGACATTTTCTTATATAGATGAAGAAATGGGCATTGATCTGACAACATTCTGCAGGCTGGACACAATGGTGACCGTGGTGGATGCAAACCGCTTCTGGCATGATTTCCAGTCCGGTGACAGCCTTCTTGACCGGAAGGAAGCGGTAGGAGAAGAGGATGAGCGGGTGATTGCCGATTTATTAATTGACCAAATCGAGTTTTGTGATGTACTCATTTTAAATAAATGCGACATGGTGGGCGAAAAAGAGCTTGAACAGCTGGAAACGGTCCTTCGCGCATTACAGCCCCGCGCCAGACTGATCCGGTCCGTCCGCGGAGAAGTGCCCGCCGAATACATATTGAATACCGGTTTATTTGAGTTTGAGGAAGCGAGTTCATCAGCAGGATGGATAAAGGAACTGACGGCAGGTCATGAAGAGCACACTCCCGAAACGGAAGAGTACGGCATCACTTCGTTTGTGTACTCGCGGCGTCTGCCGTTTCATACCGCTCGTTTTGACAGCTGGCTGCATCAATCAATGCCTGACAGCATTGTGCGCGCAAAAGGAATTGCTTGGTGTGCAACCCGCAACAGCCTTGCGCTGCTGATGTCTCAGGCGGGTCCGGCGGTTTCGATTGAGCCTGTTTCTTATTGGGTGGCGGCAATGCCGAAACTTGAGCAGGAGCAGATCAAACAGCAGGAACCGGAGATTCTGGAAGATTGGGACGACCAATTCGGAGATCGCCATACGAACCTGGTGTTTATCGGAACAGATTTAGATGAAGCAGCCATTACAAAGGAATTGGATCAGTGCCTGCTCACGCCGTCTGAGTTTGATTCCGATTGGTCGCAGCTTGAAGATCCTTTTCAATGGGATATTCAGCGGGCCGAATAACATACCGGCCAAGTTTAGAAGCAGGTGAAAAGGGAAGGAGTGATGAAAAAGGAGCTGACCAAGTGTGAAAGCACTGACATACCAAGGAAAAGAACATATGGAAGTGAAAGAAGTCCCGGCACCCGCCATTCAAGATGAGAGAGATGTCATCGTTCGAATCACCGCAACCGGGATATGCGGTTCAGACCTTCATTTATATAAAAACGGAATACCCGCCGATCCGGGTTATATCGTCGGGCATGAGCCGATGGGAATCGTTGAAGAAACGGGCAGTCAAGTCAAAAAGCTGAAAAAAGGCGACCGGGTCGTGATTCCTTTTAACATCGGCTGCGGAGAATGTCATTATTGCAAGCACCAGATGGAAAGCCAGTGTGATGAATCTAATCCAAATCCTCATACAGATGCCGGCGGCTTATTCGGTTTTTCGGAGTTTAACGGTAATTATCCCGGCGGGCAGGCTGAATATTTACGTGTTCCTTATGCTGATTTCTCTTCTTTTCTGGTTCCGGCAGACAGTGAGCTTGAAGATGAGCAGGTGCTGTTTCTGTCAGATGTCATGCCGACCGCCTTTTGGAGCGTCCAGCACAGCGGAGTGAAAAAAGGAGATACAGTCGTGATTCTGGGATCAGGTCCGATCGGCTTAATGGCGCAAAAATTCGCGTGGAAAAAAGGAGCTAAACGGGTTATCGCAGTTGATCAAGTCCCGCACCGCCTTGAACATGCGAGACGCATAAACGGAGCAGAGACCTTCAATTTTTCAGAACATGATGAGATCGGGAAACTGCTGCATGAACAAACGTCAGGGGGCGCGGATGTAGTGATTGATTGTGTCGGAATGGACGGCACGCCGCTTTCAAAAGAAAAAGCAGAGCAAAAACCGAATCAGTTCGGAACGATCAGTCCGATTCTTACAGCATCAGAAGCCGTTAAAAAGTTCGGAACCGTGCAGCTCACGGGCGCATACATTACTGAAGCGGACGGCTTTCCGCTCGGTGATTTTTTCACACGCAACGTTTCTTTGAAAATGGGCCAGGCACCCGTTATTCATCTGATGCCGATGCTGTATCAAATGATCGAACAAAATGAAATTGATCCGACGGATATCATTACACACAAAATGAGTCTTGCGGAAGCTCCTGCTGCATATGATATATTTGACAAAAAAGAAGATGGCAACATTAAAGTGATTTTAAAGCCATAGCGAGGAGAAACACGATGAATATTTACAGACCGGCGGGATTTTGGATCAGATTGGGAGCCGTGGTACTCGACTATTTAATTACTTCAGTGCCTTTGGCGATTATTTTTATGCTGGCAACAGGAAAAGATCCGAATGAGAGCACAATGATCAGCATCATTTTGACTCTTTATGCTATTTTGCTCCCTGTATACTGGAACGGTTATGTTATCGGCAAAAAGATCTGCGGTATCCGCATCGTCAAAAAAGACGGCACTCAGGTAGGCTTTCTCACTATGATTTTGAGAGTGCTTGTGGGCGGCCTGATATATGGGGTGACGTTTGGAATCGGCGTGATCGTGAGCGTATTCATGGTCGGAATGAGAGAAGACAGACGGTCAATCCACGATTTTGTAGCGGGAACGTATGTCACATACGCGCTGCCGGACGAATCGATTGAAAAGAGCGAATAATTTCGCTCTTTTTTTGCATAAAAAATGGATGAGGGAGCAACATATAACAAACGTTAAAGGAGGAAAGAGTCATGAAAAAAGCTGCATTGTCTTTAGCTGCGTTTTTCATTACAACAATGGTTTTCACAATGCCGGCACACGCCGCCGGAACAAAAATGCCTTCAACCATGTCACTCACGGAACAGCAGAAAAAAGAAATTGAATCACTTGAAAAAGAAGTGCTCGAAAAACGAAAACATGTCATATCCAAATATGTTGAGTACGGGGTCCTGCCGAAAGAAAAAGCAGAACATATTAAACAGCATATGGACAGGCGCTTTAACATGATGAAACAAAATGGGTTTGTCCCGAAGCCTCCGCCTCATAAATTGGAAAAGCGGCATCATCATTCTTAAGCATCCGGCAAGCCGGATGCTTTTTTGTTTTTATCGGGATTGCTCTGAAACGCGTTTCATAACGTATGATATCAATATCATACGCATCAGGAGGATGAGACACATGATACATAAAAAACAGGGCCTGTTCCCTGATACATTTCTATGGGGGTCAGCCTCGGCTGCCTATCAGGTTGAAGGAGCCTGGAATAAAGACGGTAAAGGACCTTCAGTATGGGACTTATTCACGAAAATACCGGGTAAAACGTTTAAAGGCTCAAATGGCGATACAGCAGTCGGCCATTATGAGCGTTATAAAGAAGATATCGCCTTGATGGCAGAAATGGGTTTGAAAGCTTACCGCTTTTCTGTCAGCTGGCCGAGAATTTTTCCGAATGGCAGAGGGGAAATCAACGAATCAGGGATCGCATTTTACGAAGACCTGATCGATGAATTGATTTCTAACGATATTGAGCCGGTGCTGACTCTTTATCATTGGGACTTGCCTCAGGCGCTGATGGATGAATACGGCGGCTTTGAATCAAGAAAAATTATTGATGATTTTAATAATTACTGCATTGCGTTATACAAAAGATTTGCCGGCAAGGTGAAATACTGGGTCACGTTAAATGAGCAGAATTATAATTTTCATAACGGGTTTATTACAGCTGCACATCCGCCCGGCGTAAAGGACAGAAAACGATTTTATGAAGCCAATCATATCGCATTTTTAGCTAATGCCAAAGCGATTGAATCCTTCAGACAATATGTTCCTGGCGGCATGATCGGCCCGAGCTTCGCTTATTCACCGGCTTATCCGCTTACAAGTCATCCTGAAGACATAACTGCATTTGAAAACGCAGAGGAATTTATGAATCATTGGTGGCTTGATATGTATTGCCGGGGGACTTATCCGCAAATTCCTTTCAATTATTTAAAGGAAAAGGGCTGGGCGCCCGCCATTGAAGCCGGGGATATGGAATTGCTTGCAAAAGGCAAGCCGGATTTTATCGGTGTTAATTATTATCAGACGATTACGTACGAAAGAAATCCTCTTGACGGTGTATCGGAGGGGAAAATGAACACGACTGGTCAGAAAGGGACAAACCAGGATACTGGTATACCGGGGCTGTTTAAAACGAAAAAGAATCCTAACCTCGTGACGAGTAATTGGGATTGGACGATTGACCCGATAGGTCTGCGCATCGGCCTCCGGCGTATAACGAGCCGCTATGAGCTGCCGGTTTTTATAACAGAAAACGGGCTGGGGGAATTCGATAAAATAGAAGAAGACGGCTCAATTCAGGATGATTACAGAATTGACTATTTACGCTCCCATCTTGAACAGTGCAGAGAGGCCATTAGTGACGGAGTTCATCTCATCGGCTACTGCAGCTGGTCATTCACGGATCTGTTAAGCTGGCTGAACGGCTATCAAAAACGCTACGGTTTTGTCTATATCAATCGAGATGAAGAAGATGAAAAGGATTTGAAACGGATCAGGAAAAAAAGTTTTTATTGGTACCAGAATGTAATTGAAACAAACGGTAAAAGTTTATAAAAGTTCCCTGAGAGAAATAAGATTCTCTCAGGGCTTTCTTTTACATTGCGGCTGCATCAATAATATACGTATCCGCATGAAGATCGGATATTTCGGCAGGCACTGAATAACAGGTAAGGCTGTATCGGCCTTTCGGAATATGAAAGAAAAGCCGCTTTGACATCACGCTTTCAATCTCAATTCCATCTTTTACAGCCTCAAAGGGAACAGTCGCTTTTTTCTCATAGGATGGTACCGGTTCACTTGTGTTAAGCCTGAGGACGATAAATGCCCTCGTATTTCTCCTTGCCTCAAATGAAACAGCTCCGTCAGCTTCCGCATATCCTTTTTCAATGGCTTCATCGGTCCAATCGATAACAGGCGGTTCTGAATCTTTTTGGAAGATTGTAAATTGATGATAAGAAATGGCCAGTTCTTGCGGTTTCCATGATTTATTCAATGCGCTGTTCCTCCTGTTTTTTACTTGATTTTAAATAATACTCTCGTTCCGTCGGGATCATTGGTAAGCTGGTGTCCGACCCAAGAGCCGGCTCCGCGGTTGTCTGCCGGAGAAATATATTCTACGGAGGCATTATTTCCGCCCTGTTTACAAACCGCCATCGGCCATTCATCCCTATCGTATCCCGTTTTGACGGGCACATGTTTAAGAGATTGCTCACGCCGCTTATGTACTCCGTCTCTGTCAATGGTGCATATGCTGGAATGTCCTTCTTTTATCGCGTCCTTAATATGCTTTGCTGTTTCCGGATATCGATCGGACGGAAATAAGATTACTTTGTCGTAATCACTCTTCTGAACGGTCTGCTCGTTATCTGAGAAAAGATCACCCTTGATCAGGGCCGCGACTGCTCCGGCAATGATGATAAGAACAAGCAGCAGTGCTTTTAATGTTTTCAAGAGTATCAATCACCTCCAGTTTTAATTGCTGTAAAGCTGGTCCAAGAATAAAGCAGAATCGGCCGGCTGTAAAGCTGTTAAAATATATTTCTCAGCCGCAATTCAGCTGAATATCTGTAAAACCATCCGCACAAATCAACTTTATTCATTAAAAATTCGATCAGAAAGTGTTTTTTGCCGTTTCCCTATTCAGAAATGAATAGTTGCGGGTGTATCGTCAATTGAATTATTATAGCGATAAGCTCACCGCAGGATATCTTTGTCTGCGAGTGTCCGACCCGAAAAACTTGGCCGTCTTGTCACCGTGCGCAACAGGACGATAAAAAGACGGCCATCTGATAAGAAGGCCGTCAGCAAATCATTCCAGATTCGCATGCTTTGTAAACATGTCTGCTGAATTCAATTCTTTTTTCTCCATGATTTTTAGAATAACCGCATCGTAAAACAGCAGAAGAGTTTGTTCGAATAAAGAACCCATCGGCTGAATCGTCTTTCTGTCTCCGCCGGTCTCTTCCTTAGGAGAGCCGGGAATCGTTATTGTAAGATCCGCAAGTTTGCCGAGACTTGAGTCGGGGTTAATCGTTAATGCAGTGATGATGCCGTTAAGGCTTTTGGCTTTTTCAGCCGTATGAAGCAGACTTTTTGTTTCGCCTGAGCCTGAGCCGATGATGACGAGACCGCCTTCTTGGAGGGGAGGGGTAAGCGTCTCACCGACGATGTAAGCGTTCAGACCGATGTGCATCATCCTCATGGCGAACGCTTTAGCCATAAAGCCGGAACGTCCCGCTCCGGACGTGAAGATTTGATCTGCCGATAAAATCTGATCCGCAAGCTTGTCAGCTTCACTGTCGGATATTAATGCTGCGGTGCGGGATATTTCATTTAGTATTTCATGTAAGTATTCAGTCGTTTTCATGATCCTTGTGTGATCAGCTGTTTCATTTTAGCAGCAGCATCCGCTTTATTGTCAGCTCCCGTAATGCCTCCGCCGACAATGATTAAATCTGGGTTTTGTTTGATGGCTTCAGGAAGCGTATCAAGTTTAATGCCTCCGGCAATTGCGGTTTTAGCGCTCTTGACCGCTTTTTTAATCGCCGTCAGTTCCTCGAATGAATTTTTTCCTTCTGCTTGAAGATCATAACCTGTGTGAACACAAATATAATCAACACCGAGCTGGTCAATTTCTTTTGCCCGTGTTTCAAGGTTTTTTACGTTAATCATGTCGACGAGAATTTTTTTCTGCTGTTTTTTTGCTTCGGCAACCGCCCCTTTGATTGTTGAGTCGTCTGTCGCTCCTAAAACGGTGATGATGTCGGCTCCCGCTTCTGCCGCTTTCATAATCTCGTAACCGCCTGCATCCATGATTTTAAGATCGGCAAGCACTTTCAAGTGAGGAAAGGCTGTTTTCATTTCCTGCACGGCTTTCAGTCCTTCATTAATGACAACGGGAGTGCCGATTTCTACAACATCTATATATGGTTCGACCTCTTTCACAAGTTCAATTGCTTCCGGGATATTCACTAAGTCTAATGCCAGCTGTAATTCCACTTTATATCCACTCCTCTTTTTTATGTATTTTCATTCTATAGAGTGCCCCGCATGTTGAGAAGTACGCACTTTGAAGTCTAATAGTTACTTTGAGGATACTGTCCCCGCAGGCAATGCGCTTTGTTTCAGCAAAACTGCGTGGTAGTATAAACTGATGAAAGTTGTGTGAAAAAGTAAGCGTGTATGAATAGATGATGACCGTACAAAAAGTAAGAGGAAGGAGAATGGCCCGTGAGCCGAATGGATAAGAAAACGTTTAATTGCGAAAAGGAATTGACGCTTGCCGTGATAGGCGGGAAGTGGAAAATGCTGATTATGTGGCACTTGGGAAAAGAAGGGACGAAGCGGTTTAATGAGCTGAAAGCTTTAATTCCGGATATTACGCACAAAATTCTTGTGAATCAGCTCAGGGAGCTGGAGCAGGATCTGATCGTTCACAGGGAAGTTTACCCTGTCGTCCCTCCGAAAGTGGAGTATTCTTTAACGGCGCAAGGAGAAAGCCTTATGCCGATTCTGGACGCCATGTATAAGTGGGGAAAAGATTATATGGAATTAATCAACATTGATAAAACTGCAATAAAGGAATCTTTTTGAAGTGCTCTATGTAAAATAGAGTGCTTTTTTTGCGGTTTAATGAAATCATATTGCGAACATTCGGACCGTCTGTTTCGGTTCTTGCGCTGTTTTTTCCGGGTCAGCTTACGTACGTAAATTTTTTTCATTCTGCCATAACTGGATATTCGACAGGTTTTCATTATAGTTTAAAGATTTTTAATTTTACGTAAATAATATTTTTGAAAATAAATTGCGGGATGCCGCAAAATACCCTCTGGATTTGTCGGAATTTTTTTCGGTGTGCCGCATGAAACTTTTCACCCATTTTTCGGTGATAAAAACAATATTTTCATATAAAGTGAACGTAAGTAGATATATAGAAATACATGCAGAAATAGGTAAACCTTTCGTGCTTACAATCAATGGCTTTTTGTCTTGATTTCTCATAAATTTGATGCCGCATTTCGGACTGCGCGGGTGAACGGATGACGGATTTCGGCGGTGATTGAATCGGGATCGTTTTTAGAGGTAAGTGGTTCTTTTGGCTTGAGAATGAGTTAGGGACATAGAGGGAGGCTGTTTCTAAGGGAGAATTGACATCTTTATCTTAAAAAGGGGAGGCGCACACATATGGAAATAACTTTTTATCCTTTAACAAATGCTCAAAAACGTATCTGGTATACAGAAAAATTCTATCCGAACACAAGTATTTCAAATCTTGCTGGGTTCGGGAAACTCATTTCTGAAGACGGCGTACAGGCTCATTACGTTGAGAAAGCGATACAGGAATTCGTCCGGCGGTATGAATCGATGAGAATCCGTCTGCGGCTTGATGATGAGGGGGAGCCCGTTCAATATGTGAGCGAATACCGTCCGCTCTCTATCGGGCACACAGATATCAGGCAAGCCGGCTGCTCTGCGGACGAGCTGTCAAAATGGGGGCGTGAAGAAGCTGGCAAGCCTCTGGCGTTATATGATCAGGATTTATTCCGTTTTTCCGTGCACACGATCAGTGAAAATGAGGTCTGGTTTTACGCTAATGTGCATCACATTATTTCAGACGGGATTTCCATGACGATTCTGGGCAATGCGATTACTGATATTTATTTGGAGCTTTCAGGCGGGACAAGTGAGGAACAGACGGAGATTCCTTCTTTTATCGAGCACGTGCTGACAGAGCAGGAATATGTGCAGTCGAAGCGGTTTAAAAAGGATCGGGATTTTTGGAACGGGCAGTTTGAGACCGTGCCGGAGCTTGTGTCCCTGAAACGGAGCCAGGCAGATGCGGGTCTTGATGCGAAACGGTTTTCTCAAGAAATTCCTCACGACTTATATGGCCGCATTCATTCATTCTGCGAGGAGCATAAAGTCAGCGTACTATCTCTGTTCCAGTCAGCTCTGATCACTTATCTCTACAAAGTGACCGGCCGGGATGACGTTGTCACGGGTACGTTTATGGGAAACCGGACGAATGCGAAAGAAAAGCAGATGCTCGGGATGTTCGTATCTACGGTGCCTGTGCGGACAAGTGTTGACGGAGGACAGTCGTTCTTGGAATTCGTTAAAGGCCGGATGAAGGATCTGATGAAAATTCTCCGCCACCAAAAGTATCCGTATAACCTGCTTGTCAATGATTTGCGCGCTTCGAAAAGTTCGCTGAGCAGATTGTTTACGGTGGCTCTGGAGTACCAGGTGATGCAGTGGCAGAAAAAAGAGAATCTGTCCTTCCTGACAGACCCTATTTTCAGCGGAAGCGGTACAAATGATATTTCAATTCATGTGAAGGAACGATGGGACACCGGGAAATTGACGATTGATTTTGACTATCGCAGCGACATTTTCAAGGGGGAAGAGATTGAATCTGTTTCTGAACGTTTGATCACGCTGATTGAAGATGCGATTTCATCTCCTGATCGCATAATTGATGAACTTACTCTTCTTTCTGAATCCGAGAAAGAGCGGCTGCTGAAACGGGCCTCCGGCAATCCGGTGAATTACCGCGGAGAGATGACGATACCGGGGCTGTTTGAAGAGAAAGTGAAGTCACTGTCTGACAAACCCGCGGTTGTGTATGAAGGCCGAACATTGTCCTATCGCACATTGCATGAACAGTCAGGCCGTATCGCCGGACGCCTTCTTCAAGCCGGGATATCAGCCGATTCTCCTGTCGCGGTGCTGCTTGGCCGTTCTGAGCGTGTCATTGCGGCAATATTAGGAATTTTGAAAGCGGGCGGCGCCTATGTGCCGATAGATCCTGACTTTCCGGCGGATCGGATTCAGTACATTTTGGAGGACAGCGGAGCGAAGGCTGTTCTGACGGAGGCCGGAATACAGGCGCCTGCAACGGATGCCGAACGGATTGATTTTGACGAGGCTGTTCAGTATGAGACGGCTGCGGACGGTGTCAGCACACAATCAGACCGGCTGGCTTACATCATCTACACGTCAGGTACAACGGGGCGGCCGAAAGGCGTGATGATTGAGCACCGGCAAGTTCATCATCTGGTGCAATCACTGCAGCAGGAGATTTATCAATGCGGTGAGCAGACATTAAGAATGGCGCTTTTGGCTCCGTTTCATTTTGATGCGTCCGTCAAACAGATTTTTGCCTCGCTTCTTTTGGGACAGACGCTTTATATCGTGCCGAAAACGACTGTAACGAATGGCTCGGCACTGCTGGACTATTATCGTCAAAACCGGATTGAAGCCACTGACGGAACTCCTGCGCATCTGCAGATGATGGTTGCGGCGGGAGATGTCAGCGGAATTGAATTGCGCCACATGCTCATTGGGGGAGAGGGTCTGTCCGCCGCTGTTGCTGAACAGCTGATGACGCTCTTTCATCAATCGGGCAGGACGCCGCGTCTGACGAATGTCTACGGGCCGACAGAAACGTGCGTAGATGCGTCCGTGCATCAGATGTCAGCGGATAACGGAATGAATCAACAGGCGGCGTACGTTCCGATCGGAAAACCGCTCGGCAACGCCCGTCTGTATATATTGGATAAGCACCAGCGGCTTCAGCCCGACGGCACGGCCGGTGAGCTGTATATCGCGGGTGACGGTGTAGGCCGCGGCTATTTAAATCTTCCGGATTTGACCGCAGAGAAGTTTTTGCAGGACCCGTTTAACGGAAGCGGCCGCATGTACCGCACGGGTGATATGGCGCGCTGGCTGCCGGACGGGACGATCGAATATATCGGCCGTGAAGATGATCAGGTGAAAGTCCGCGGCTACCGCATTGAGCTGGGAGAAATTGAAACGGTGCTCAGAAAAGCCCCGGGCGCGGCGCAGGCCGTCGTGCTGGCACGGCCGGATCAGCAGGGCAGCTTAGATGTCTGCGCATATATCGTTCAGGAAAAAGGAACCGAATTTCACCCTGCCGAGTACAGGGAGTATGTGTCCAAGCACCTTCCTGATTACATGGTGCCCGCTTACTTTACAAAAACGGACGAAATTCCGCTCACGCCGAGCGGGAAGGCGGACCGCAAAAAGCTGTTTGCGCTTGATGTGCAGGCTGTCAGCTCATCTGAATATGCCGCGCCAAGAAATGAAACGGAGGAAACACTTGCCGTCATCTGGCAGGAAGTTCTCGGAATGGACAAGGCGGGCATTTATGATCATTTCTTCGAGTCAGGCGGTCATTCATTAAAGGCAATGACGCTTCTGACGAAAATTCATAAGCAAATGGGCGTTGAAATTCCGCTGCAATACTTGTTTGAGCATCCGACGATTGCGGCGCTTGCCGATTATGCGGAAAACCGAAACGAAGGACCGGCATTCAGTGCAATTGAGCCGGCTGAGAAGCAGGCGAGCTATCCGCTTTCGCTCGCTCAGCAGCGGACTTATATCGCAAGCCAATTTGAAGACGCGGGAGTCGGATATAACATGCCGGCTGCGGCCATGATTGAGGGCGCTTTAGACCGTGAAAAGCTTGAGCGTGCATTTTCTGCCTTAATCAGCAGGCATGAAGCGCTCAGAACATCGTTTCAATCAGAGGACGGCACGCCGAGACAAGTGATTGGCGAGCATGTTCCGTTTCATATTGAAATGATCGAAGCGCGCGGAAGAACGAATGAACAGGTCATGAAGGACTTTGTGCGCCGTTTTGATTTATCAGAGGCGCCGCTGTTCAGAATCGGCCTGCAAACGCTCGGTCACAATCACCATCTGCTGCTGTTTGATATGCATCACCTGATTTCTGACGGGGTGTCTATTTCCATCATGCTGAAGGAACTGGCTGACATCTACGGCGGAAATCAGCTGCCTGAATTGCGCATTCAATATAAAGATTATGCCGTATGGCAGGCGGAACGGGCGAAAGAAGGCTACAAAAAGGAGCGGGCGTACTGGAAAGAAGTCTTCAGCGGCGAACTGCCGGTGCTTCAGCTGCTCCCTGATTATCCGCGGCCGCAAGTGCAAAGCTTTGAAGGTGACCGCGTGTCCGCCAAGCTGCCGAAAATGCTGCGGGAACGGCTGCAGAAGCTTGCCGAGAAAAACGGAGCCACCCTTTACATGGTGCTGTTATCAGCATACTATACGCTGCTTTCTAAGTATTCGGGACAGGAAGACATCATCGTGGGAACACCGTCAGCGGGAAGAAATCACTCCGATACCGAGGGGCTTATCGGGATGTTTGTCAACACTCTTGCGCTGCGAAGCTCCGTGAAGCAGGATCAGACATTTGCCGGCTTGTTAGGTCATGTGCGCAAGCAGGTGCTGGATGCGTTTTCTCATCAGGATTATCCGTTTGAGTGGCTGACCGAGGAACTGAACGTGCCCCGGGACATGAGCAGGCATCCGATATTTGACACGATGTTCAGTCTGCAAAATGCTTCGGACGGAATTGCGGAGATCGGTAATCTGACGCTGTCTCTTCATGAAACAAACTTCAATATCGCCAAATTCGACCTGACCATGCAGGCTCGGGAAACAGCGGAAGGCATTGCGCTTGATTTGGATTATTGCACGAAGCTGTTTAAGCGCTCAACTGCGGATCGCATGCTTGCGCACTATGTCCGTCTGCTGGAGAGCGCGGCAGCTCAGCCGGATGCGAAAATCAGCGAATATGATCTGCTTTCTGAACGGGAGGCTTTGAATCAGTTACAGCGGTTCAACCCGGAACGCACGGTATACCCGAAAGATCAAACGATCGTGCAGATCTTTGAAGAACAAGTCCGAAAGAACCCTGACCGGACGGCTCTACAGTTCGAAGGGGAAACCCTGTCGTATCAGCAGCTGAATGAACGCGCCAACATGCTTGCGCGGCATATTCTTTCGGTCGGAGGCGGCGGAAAAACCGCGGCTGTTCTGTGTGAACGGTCAATGGATATGATTGTTTCCATTATGGCTGTGTTAAAAGCGGGGTCCGCCTATGTGCCGATTGATCCTGAGCATCCGGTTCAGCGGATTCAGCATTTCTTCCGCGACAGCAGGGCGAATGTGCTCCTGACTCAGCAAAGCCTCAAGCCGCTTGCGGAAAAGGCCGGTTTTCAAGGCGTCATTGTGCTTGCTGATGATGAGGCGAGCTATGAAAAGGACTCTCACAATCCAGCATTGCCGTTTGATTCCAAAACGATTGCCAATCTCACTTATACATCAGGCACGACGGGAACGCCGAAAGGAAACATCGTCACACATGCCAACATTTTGCGGACGGTAAAAAACACGAACTATTTGACTGTTTCTGAAGAGGACACAGTGCTCGGTCTGTCAAACTACGTTTTTGACGCTTTTATGTTTGATATGTTCGGTTCGCTGTTAAACGGTGCAAAGCTTGTGATCGTCCCGAAAGATACCGTGCTGGATATGTCACGCCTGTCCCGTGTGATCAAACGGGAGAACGTCAGCATTCTGATGATTACGACGGCCCTGTTCCACCTGCTTGTTGATATGGAGCCGTCCTGTCTGACGACGCTTCGGAAAATCATGTTCGGGGGCGAAAGAGCGTCTGTAGAACATGTCAAAAAGGCGCTTGCGGCAGTCGGAAAAGGAAGACTGCTTCATATGTACGGTCCGTCGGAAAGCACGGTGTTTGCGACATACCATCCGGTGGATGTCATTGAAGAGGATACGCTCTCCGTTCCGATCGGGAAACCGGTCAGCAATACGGAAGTCTTCATCATGAACTCAGCCGGACGCATTCAGCCGGCGGGTATCGCGGGAGAGCTGTGCGTCAGCGGGGAAGGTCTCGTAGAAGGCTACTACAACCGTCCTGAACTGACGGAAGAAAAATTTGTAAAGCATCCGTTTAAGGAAGGTGAACGGATGTATAAAACGGGCGACTTGGCCAGATGGCTTCCGAATGGCGATATCGAGTTTATCGGACGTATCGACCATCAGGTGAAAATCCGCGGTCAGCGAATTGAGCTTGGCGAAATTGAGCATCAGCTTCAAAGTCATGACCAGATTCAGGAATGCATTGTGCTCGCTGTGGATCAGGGCGCGGGTGACAAACTTCTTTGCGCGTATGTTGTCGGCCTCAGGGAAATCTCTTCCCGGGAGCTCAGGGAGCATACGGCGAAGGATCTTCCGGCTTATATGATTCCGTCCGTCTTTATTCAATTGGATGAACTGCCTCTTACAGGGAACGGAAAAATCGACAGGCGGGCGCTGCCGATGCCGGATGTGACCGCAGCGAATGCCGTGTCATATACGGCGCCGCGCAATGAAACAGAACAAAAACTGGCGGATATTTGGGCTGAGGTGCTGCAAATGGAGCGGGTCGGCGTCCATGACCAGTTCTTTGAGATCGGGGGCCACTCGTTAGCGGGGATGAAACTGCTGGCCCTTATCCAGAAGACATTCGGCGCGCAGCTTACCTTAAAGGATCTGTTCACTTCTCCGACGGCCGCGGGGCTGGCGCAGCTGATTGAAGGGGCTGAGCGGAAGGCGGCTGAGAGCATCGCACCGGCGGCCGAGCGGGAAACGTATCCGGTTTCTTCACCGCAGAAGCGGATGTTCGTGCTTCAGCAGCTGGAAGGCGCTGAAACAAGCTATAACATGCCGTCTGTGCTCCGCTTAAAAGGAAAGCTTGATGCAGAAAAGCTGAAATCCGTCATGAAACAGCTGACAGAACGCCATGAAGCCTTCAGAACGACATTTGACATAAAGGATGGGGAAACGGTTCAGCGCATATGGACGGAAGCTGATATCGACATGGAATATTATGAAGCCTCTGAAGAAGATGCTGAACGGATTATTCAGAGCTTTATCCGGCCGTTCCGCCTGGATCAGCTTCCTCTCGTCAGAACGGGACTGGTCAAGCTGGCTGAACATGACCACCTGCTGCTGTTTGACATGCACCATATCATTTCGGACGGCGCTTCAGTCGGCGTGCTGATAGATGAACTGTCCCGCTTGTATGGCGGCGAAACGCTTGAGCCGCTGCGGATTCATTATAAAGACTATGCGGTATGGCAGCAGAAATTTATTCAATCAGAGCAGTACCGCAAGCAGGAGGAGCATTGGCTTCGGGAGCTTGACGGCGAGCTTCCGGTATTGACGCTGCCGGCTGATTACAGCCGTCCGGCCGTGCAAACCTTTGAAGGAGACAAGCTGGTCTTTTCTCTGACTGAGGAACAGACGTCGGCTCTTCGCAGTCTTGCGAAACAAACGGATTCTACCATGTACATGGTGCTGCTGGCGACATACAGCGCCTTTCTATCAAAACTGAGCGGACAGCATGACATCATTGTCGGCTCGCCGGTTGCGGGACGGTCACATGCGGATCTCGCAAACGTCATCGGTGTTTTTGTGAATACACTCGCGCTTCGTACGTATCCGGAAGCGGACAAAACGTTCACGGACTATCTTAAAGAAGTAAAACAAACCGCTTTACATGCATTTGACGCGCAGGATTATCCGCTTGAAGACCTTCTGCAAAAGGTTGAGGTGCAGCGTGATACGAGCAGAAATCCGCTGTTTGATGCGGTATTCTCAATGCAAAATGCAAATGCGGAAGATCTGGTCATGGAAGGAATTGAGCTGAAGCACCATCCGTTTGACAGAAAAACAGCCAAGTTTGACCTGACAATGACGGCTGAGGACACAGACGAAGCTTTAACGTTTGTGCTTGAATATAACACCGCGCTGTTTAAACCGGAAACGGCAGAGACATGGAAGCATTACTGGCTTCAACTGTTAGAAGCCGCAGCGGAAAATCCGGCTGCGAAGCTTTCTGGGCTTTCATTGGTGAATAAAACAGAAAAACAAGCTCTCCTCAACGCATGGAAGGGAAAAACAATTTCTGTGCCGCGGGACAAAACGGTTCACCGTCTCTTTGAAGATACGGCCGCCCGCTACGCGAACCGGCCGGCCGCGGCATACAACGGCGCGAAATGGACGTACGGCGAGCTGAACGCAAGGGCGAACCGGATCGCGCGCATTCTCATGGACTGCGGCGTCACGGCTGACGAACGTGTCGGCATTTTGACGAAACCGTCCTTGGAAATGGCCGCGGGCGTACTCGGCGTCCTGAAAGCGGGCGCGGCATTTGTGCCGATTGATCCCGACTACCCGGAAGAGCGCATCAGCTACATTCTGCAGGACAGCGGCGCCAAGCTTCTTCTCACACAGGAAGCGCTGGGCGTGCCGGACAGCTACAACGGAGAAACGATCCTGCTTGACGGCAGCCGCTCCATTTTGAGCCTGCCGCTTGATGAAAACGATGAAGCGAACCCGCAGACGGAAACAACGGCGGATCATCTCGCTTATATGATTTACACGTCAGGAACGACC
>NZ_JQKM01000008.1:0-159047 GCF_000746035.1 Bacillus sp. UNC69MF
TAGTGACCAAGGTTCTGTGTATACATCTTACGAGTATCAAAAAGCTGTTAAAACAAAAGGCATTACCATGAGCATGTCCCGCAAAGGGACGCCCGCTGATAATGCCTCCATCGAATCGTTTCATTCCTCGCTAAAGTCTGAAACGTTCTATCTTAACAGCATTGATCGAACTACGACTGCCATCGTAGAACGCACTGTCATAGAATACATTCATTATTATAACAATATTCGTATTCAAACCAAACTAAACAACCAATCACCGATAAACTATCGGCAATTGGCTGTTTAAAAGGTGTTTTGACCCCTGTCTCAAAAACGGGGGGCAGTCCCCAGAAGAGGAGCTTTTTTATTGATAATTTCTCAGGCCGCGATCATAAATAAAATTACCGAACGGAATAAAGGCCGCGATAAAACCGGCGGCTGACCACTTCACATGCCATTTGACAGTAAACGCCGCATACGCCAGCACCGCCAGATAAATGATAAACAAACCGCCGTGAATGGAACCGGCAATGGTGACGGCGAGCGGATGGTGAGCCCAATACTTCAGCGGCATCGCGATAAACAGCAGCACCAAAAGCGACATTCCTTCAATAAACCCCATCGTGCGAAGTCTGCCGATCGGCGTGTGTAACATACAGCTCCCTCCTGTCGGACATCTTTTTTCCTCTATACTATAAGCAAAGGGCAGTCCTAATATGACCATTTCGCGTCTGTTCCTGAAAAAACCTTCATGATTTCAGCTGTTGTTCTTGTCATTTTTCGGATTTCTCTTGATAATATAGCCAAAAGGGTAAGGAAGGACTACAGTCATGAAACTAGATAATGTGGATCTGAGCATCATTAAAGAGCTGCAGCGGGACAGCCGCCTGTCCATGCGGGAACTGGGCAGAAAAATCAAATTGTCAGCTCCGTCCGTCACAGAGCGTGTCAGACAGCTTGAATCCTTCGGCGTCATTAAGCGCTATACATTGGACATTGATCAAAAAAAGATCGGGCTTCCTGTTTCCTGCATTGTCGAAGCGACAGTGAAAAACGGAAAATACGATCAATTTAAAACCTACATTCAATCCATTCCCAACATTGAATTTTGTTTTCGGGTCGCCGGGGCGGCGTGTTATATGCTGAAGATGAACGCGGACAGCCTGGAAACGATCGAACACTTCATCAACCGCACCTCTCCGTATGCCCAAACCGTGACCCACGTCATTTTCTCAGAAATTGACACAAAAAACGTCCTCGATTAGAGAGAGCGTGAGGAAGTCTGTTATAATAACAGGATGATTGTGAAAGAAAGAGAAGTGAAAAGCATGTCAAAAACAGTTGTATTAGCTGAAAAACCTTCAGTCGGCCGGGACTTGGCCCGCGTTCTGAAGTGTCATAAAAAAGGAAACGGATATCTTGAAGGCGACCGCTACATCGTCACATGGGCGCTCGGGCATCTGGTAACGCTCGCTGACCCTGAAGGATACGGCAAAGAATTTCAATCATGGCGGCTTGAGGATCTGCCGATTATTCCGGAGCCTTTGAAGCTCGTCGTCATTAAAAAAACAGGAAAACAGTTCAATGCGGTCAAAGCTCAGCTTGTCCGGAAAGACGTCACCCAGATCGTAATCGCTACAGACGCAGGACGGGAAGGGGAGCTTGTGGCCCGCTGGATTATCGAAAAGGCAAACGTCCGCAAACCGATTAAGCGGCTGTGGATTTCCTCTGTGACGGATAAGGCGATTAAAGAAGGATTCCAGAAGCTCCGCAGCGGCAAAGAGTACGAAAACCTGTATCATTCCGCCGTTGCCAGAGCGGAAGCGGATTGGATCGTCGGCATCAACGCGACCCGCGCGCTGACGACGAAATTTAACGCACAGCTGTCATGCGGACGCGTCCAGACTCCGACATTGGCGATGATCGCCAAGCGTGAAGCGGACATTCAGGCGTTCAAACCCGTTCCTTATTACGGTCTCCGCGCGGCGGCTGATCAGATGACGCTGACATGGCAGGATAAAAAAACAAAGCAGACAAGAACATTCGATCAGACGGTGACCGGCCGTTTGGCAAAAGATCTCCAAGGAAAGCCGGCGGTCATTTCAGAATTGAAAAAAACGGCGAAGAAAAGCTTCGCTCCCGGTCTTTACGACTTGACGGAATTGCAGCGGGACGCTCATAAGCGCTTCGGTTTTTCCGCAAAAGAGACGCTGTCCGTGCTTCAAAAGCTGTATGAACAGCATAAGCTTGTCACTTACCCGCGGACGGATTCCAGATTCCTTTCCGCAGACATCGTGCCGACTTTAAAAGACCGTTTAAACGGCATGGAAGTTAAGCCGTACGCACAGTACGTCAATCAAATACTGAAGCGGGGCGTCAAAGCGCATAAAGGATTCGTCAATGATGCGAAAGTATCGGATCACCATGCCATCATTCCGACAGAGGAGCCGCTGATCATTTCAAGCCTCAGCGACAAAGAACGAAAGCTTTACGACCTGATTGCCAAACGTTTTCTCGCCGTGTTAATGCCGGCGTTCGAATACGAAGAAACAAAGGTCACAGCCGATATCGGCGGCGAAACATTTACCGCAAAAGGGAAAACGGTTCAATCGCCTGGCTGGAAAGCCGTGTATGATATGTACGAGGATGACGACGATCATGAGGAAGACAAAGACCAGACCCTCCCGGATCTTCAGCAGGGTCAGCGCCTCACTGTCTCATCACTGAAAGAAACGAGCGGACAGACGAAACCGCCGGCGCGCTTTAATGAAGGCACGCTGTTATCCGCGATGGAGAACCCAAGCGCCTTTATGCAGGGAGAAGAGAAGAACCTTGTGAAAACATTGGGTGAAACCGGCGGACTCGGAACAGTCGCCACCCGCGCTGATATCATTGAAAAACTGTTCAACAGTTTCTTGATCGAGAAAAAAGAAAAAGATATTTTCATTACGTCAAAAGGGAAGCAGCTCTTACAGCTCGTCCCGGAAGATTTAAAATCACCGGCCTTAACCGCTGAGTGGGAGCAAAAGCTCTCCGCCATCGCAGCGGGCAAACTGAAATCCGCCGTCTTCATTAAAGACATGAAAACATATGCGGGCAAAACGGTGAAGGAAATCAAAAACAGCAGCCAGACTTTCAGACATGACAACATTTCAGGCACCGCCTGCCCTGATTGCGGCAAAATGATGCTTAAAGTCAACGGCAAACGCGGCACGATGCTCGTATGTCAGGATCGTGAGTGCGGCAGCCGGAAAACGCTGGCAAGAAAAACAAACGCCCGCTGTCCGAACTGTCATAAGAAAATGGAGCTTCGCGGCCAGGGCGAAGGCCAAACCTTCGCATGTGTATGCGGCCACCGGGAGAAACTGTCCGTCTTTGAAAAGCGCAAGGCGAAAGATAAATCCGGACGCGCATCCAAGCGGGACATCAACTCTTATATGAAAAGCCAAAACAAAGAGGAGCCGATGAACAACGCGCTGGCAGAACAGCTGAAAAAACTCGGCCTGGATAAATAGATCAGAGAAAGGCAGCATTTGTAAAGAAATGCTGCCTTTTGTTGTGTTTTTAACTGTAATGGGAATACGATCCAGACGAAGAGGGAAAAGGTGAGCAGACGGCGCTCCCATTTAAAATTTCCCAATGTGAAAAAATGCTAGTATTCTTTTATCGTTTCCTATATAGTAAAAATACTTTGTGAAAAAATAAGATATGGGTCTAAAAAAGGATTTATAAAATAGGAGGATGGACTGTGAAGCAATTCGTTTTTCGTCTGATGATCCTTTTGATTTCGATCGTTCTGACGGCGGGGTGCGCGGAGGCCGGCACTGAAAAACAGGCGGCAGCCGAACCGTCCGGGCCGCTTCAGCCCGCAGAGCATTTTATTTATCATAAATTGATGAACGGGCGGGGGATGATCCGGACGAACATAACCGGTGAGCCGGAATATTTATCAGAGTCTCTCGGACTATGGATGGCATTTTTGCTGAACAGGAAAGATGAACGGCAGTTTCAAGCGCAATATCAGCTTCTCACCGATTCGTTTCTGACGAAAAACGAGCTCGTGTCGTGGAAGATTGACGGGAATAAAGCGAGCGGCACCAATGCCTTAATTGATGATTTCAGAATCATGAACTGTCTGAATGAGGCCGGAACCCTGTGGGGAAACAGTGAATACGGGAAAACAGCGGTGCAGATCGGGAAAGCGCTGGAAAAATACAATACGAATGACGGGTATTTTACGGATTATTATGATGCCGCTTCAAATGCCGCGTCAAAGACCGTGACGTTGTCCTATGTCGACCCCGGCGCCTTACAGATGCTCAGAGAAAAGGGGATTATCGATGAGAAAACGGAAAACCGGAACCTCGAAGTTCTCAATCTTGCGCCCCTGAAAAATGGTTTTCTGCCGAAATCGTTCAATACCGAAACTAAGGAATACAAATATGACAGCGAAGTCAATGTCATCGACCAGCTGTATGCCGCCGTGAATCTGAAGCGGGGCGATGGCACAGCCGCTGTGCTGTCGAAATGGATTATAAAGGAATTTAAGTCGCGCGGACAGCTGTACGGACGATACAGCGCAGACACGAAGGAGCCGGCGGTTCAATACGAATCACCGTCCGTTTACGCCCTGGCCGTTCTTTTTTTAGCAGAACAAAAAGCTGATCCGGCTGTCATCAAGCCGCTTTATGAAAGAATGACTTCATTTGAAACACTGGACACGCTGAAACCTGATTACGGCGGCTATATGAGCGGGGGCGATACACATTCTTTCGATAACCTGCTGCCGCTTCTGGCTGAAAGGAAATTGTTTAATGAAAATATCATTCAATGAATCACAAAAACTGTGCAGCTACACAGCAGTTATGCTGGTGCTGCTGTCTTTTTTTATTTACTATGCGTCTCAGCAATCCGCAGGGCTTCTGATAACCTGCATCACATTGCTTGTCACGGGAGCCGGCATATGGTTCGGGGCAATCTACGCGCTCGTCATCACCTTACTCGTCTTATTTGTTCTCGGCAGCCTGCTCCTGTGGTTTCAGACCGGGAGCTTTATGGCGTCTGCCGGTGCCGAAAGTCTGCAGGTGCTGGTCATTTGGGGGATTGCGCTGCTCGTCTTTTCTTACATAGCGGGAAGGATTCACGAGTTGGCGAAGGGGCTTGAGCGCACAGTGAAACAGCTGCGTGAAGAGATTACGAGCTTTGTCGCCGTCGACAGGGTGACCGGCTTTGACAACCATCTGCGGATGAAGCTGGAGCTTTCCGAGGAGATCAAGCGGGCGGAACGCTACGGCAATTCCTTCGTCTTTTTGCTGCTGCACATGCATTATTTCAAGGAATTCAAATCCCTCTACGGAGAAAAAGAGACCGACCGCCTGCTGGCATTTATCAGCCGCCAAATCCGGTCAAGCGTTCGGGAAACAGACAAAAAATTCAGGCCGTCCGCCGAACGGTTCGGCATCGTGCTGACCCATACGCCTGAAGAAAACATGCCGGCCGTTCTGGCGAAGCTGAAAAAGGAATTGGATACGTACCGGCTGCAAAACGGTAAATACGTCTCCATCACCTTCCGTGTATGTTACTTGGCGTACCGAAAGGATTTACAAACGGCTGAGCAATTTTTAAATGAACTGGAAAACGAGATGATGATGAATGAACTCTAAATGGATACGTCTCTTACTCTCGGCGCTCTTCATGATTTCGGCGGTTTATGTTCCCCTTACGGCGGAAGCAAAAGACAAAAAGGACGGCATTCTCATTATTTATACAAGCACGGACGGCAAAGAAACCGCTGAGGTCAAAATGCTTGATCTGACCGCGGGCCATTTCTCATCCGCCGTCACCGTGAAAAGCGACGGAGACATCACAGCCGCGGACCTCAAAAAGAATCGGCGCGTCATCTATTACGGCGTCACGAAAAAAAAGCTCAGCACATCATTTGTGTCTCTGATCAGCAGTATGCCGCAGCAGCTTATCAGCATCGGCTATAACGCCGGACAGTTCCGCCAATTTGCGGGTTTGTCCCTGACAGAGAAAGAAACGGTATACCGCATTTACGGCAAAGAAGAAAAAACAGACATGCCGCTTGAAAAAGGGATGTCCGTGCTCGGCGTATCGGGAGTAAAAGGAAAGTCCCTTTATACATACCGGTCCGGTGACGGCAGCACCCGCCCTTTTATGTGGAAAACGGCGCGCTCTGACTATTATTTCGGTGTGACGAGCCTGTTAAATGATTCGTTTCTGACGGCGAAAGCGCTGCGCAACGCATTCGGAGAATCAGCGGGCGGCACCCTCCTTTATTTACGGCTTGAAGACATCAGTCCGATGTCAGATGAAACATTGCTTTACGAAGCGGGCGCTTACCTGCATAAAAGACACATTCCGTTTATTCTGGCGGTCATTCCGGTCTATCTCAATCCGGAAAACGGAGAAAAAGTATACTTGGCGGACAAGCCGAAAATGGTCAGCGTCCTGAAAAAACTTCAGCAAATGGGCGGCAGCATCATTATTCACGGCTACACGCACGCATACCGATACAGCGAAACGGGAGAAGGCTTTGAATTTTGGGATGCCAAAGCGGATCAGCCGATTACGTCAGAAAATGCGGATGATACTCCGGTCAAGCTTGAAAAGGAACAGGATTTTCCGAATGAAAAAGCGTACCGGGCGTATGTGAAGCCTTTCCGTGAAAAAGAAAACATCTACACGAGAACGAAGCTGGAGCAGGCGATTGACGATCTGACAGAGCTCGGCCTTTACCCGCTGTCATTCGAAGCGCCGCACTATACGATGTCTGAAGAAGGCTACAAAATCGCATCTTCTTATTTCTCCAGCATTTTCGGACAAGTGCAGCTCAGCGGCACGACGTGGAAAACCTCGGGCGCCCCTCCGTTCGTCTCAAAGCCGGCTATGCTGGACGGGATGACGCTGTACCCTGAAACAATCGGTTATGCCGATAACTCAAAGGAAAATCCGCTCGGAGATATGGAGAATCATATTTCGCAGATGATTGATTTCGGCGGCGGAACGGCGGGCGGTTTCTACCATCCGTATCTCGGCATGAAATACCTCCCCGAGCTCGTCAATCAAATGGAGCGGATTCCCGGCGGCGAGTGGCTCGATCTGAAGAAAACGAAGCAAACGGTAACGTCGGACAGCGTCAGGATCAAAACGGACGGAGACGGGACCATTCATGTGGAAAACAAGATTCATCCGATAACGGCCTTTTTCAATCACCATCAGCAGACGCCTCTGGAAAAAGCGCTTTGGATTCTCTCCGGCGTGGTGTTATTGTTTATCATCATGTTCGCCTGCTACGTCCTTTATTTGCGCGCCACATTAAAAAAACGAATTTTTAAGGAGAGAAGGAGCCTTGAGTAACATTCTGTTTTTTATCTCATTAAGTTTAATATGGGTGATGCTTCTCTATCACATGTTTCTGATGCAGGGCGGATTCAGGCATTATATGACCTTCGAACGGAACATTCCGAAATGGCGCGCAAAGATGGGGGAGCTCCCGAAGGTCAGCGTGCTCATTCCCGCGCATAACGAAGAGGTCGTCATCAGGCAGACGCTGAAGGCGATGGTGAATCTGTATTATCCGAAAGACAGGCTTGAGATCATCGTCGTTAATGATAACTCCTCCGACCGGACGGGAGACATCGTCAATGAATTTTCCCGTCAGTATGACTTCATTAAAATGGTCATTACAAAGCCCCCGAACGCCGGAAAAGGAAAATCTTCGGCGCTGAACTCAGGGTTCGCGGAATCGAACGGAGACGTGATCTGCGTGTATGATGCGGACAACACGCCGGAAAAAATGGCGGTGTACTACCTGGTTCTCGGTCTGATGAATGATGAGAAAGCGGGAGCGGTTGTCGGGAAATTCCGTGTCATCAACGCGGCCAAAACGATCCTGACGAAGTTTATCAATATTGAAACCATCTGCTTTCAGTGGATGGCGCAGGGCGGCAGATGGAAATGGTTCAAAATCGCCACCATCCCGGGAACGAACTTCGCGATCAGGCGGAGCATTATCGAACAGCTCGGCGGCTGGGATGATAAGGCGCTGGCGGAGGATACCGAGCTGACCATCCGCGTGTATAATCTCGGCTATCATATCCGCTTTTTCCCGGCGGCTGTGACATGGGAGCAGGAGCCTGAGACATGGAAGGTGTGGTGGCGTCAGCGGACAAGATGGGCGCGCGGCAACCAATACGTGGTTCTCAAGTTTTTATCCCAATTTTTTAAGCTGAAACGCAAGCGGATCATCTTCGATCTGTTTTATTTCTTTTTTACGTATTTTTTGTTTTTCTTCGGTGTGATCATGTCAAACACGATTTTTATCATCAATCTTTTTTACGACCTGCATCTGGCTGTCGGGTTTTTGGCGATGATTTTGTGGATACTGGCCTTTTTCCTGTTTATGACTGAGGTCATGATTACTTTAAGCATTGAAAAAACAGAAATGAACAAACAAAACTTCTTTATCGTATTTCTGATGTACTTTACATACTCCCAGGCTTGGATCGTGCTCGTCATCTGGTCATTATTCACAGAGATCAAGCACCGCTTGTTCAAGCAGGAAGTCAAGTGGTACAAAACGGAGCGATACAATCAAAATAAAAGCGGGTGACCTTTTTGAAAAAAGCGATCATATTGATAACTGGCCTTTTGCTATTGATGTCTAACGGGCAGGCGGCCGCGGCCCGGGAACTGAAAACGGACGGTTCCGCCCTCGGAACAAGCGCCGGCGCAAAAGAGCAGCAGGCGCTGACTGTCGATCTGATGACACTGTACGGGGCGAAAGACAGCGCAGAGCTGACCTATCAGATTCCTGCGGGAGCTTCGAATGCCGATCAGTCGCTTCTGATTGATTACGAGGCGTCAAACTTATTAATTGCCCCGTCTTCTTTAACCATCGCCATTGATGATGAACCCGTCAAATCCATTAAGCTTGACGACAGTTCCAAGCGGAAAACGGTGAAGCTCAATCTCAGCAAAAGCCAATCCGCCCAAGGCTATCACAATGTATCATTACGATTTTACGGCGTATTAAAAGAGGGCGTCTGCGTCAGGCAGGATACGTCAGGCAACTGGATAAAAATTTATCCGGACAGCCGCCTTGTGCTTTCAGAAGCAAGCAAGTCAAAGGGAGCGGATCTCGGCCATTTCCCGTATCCGTTTGCCCAATCAGGCAATACGGGTGAAGAAACCGATATTATCCTTCCTGACAAACCGACCTCGGCGGAAGCTGAAGCCGCAGTCAAAACAGAAGCATTTCTGAAAACGGCAGACAGCAGGCTGAAGGTATCCTATGTAAAAGAATCCGACGCCGGCAAAATCAGCAATCCGTCAATTATCATCGGCGCTGATCAGCATTGGAACGGTAAAATAAAAGAGCTTTTCGAACGGGGGAACATCAAAGCGGAAGACAACAAACTTCTTCTCGCTGAACGGGTTCTGACATCAGGGGACAAACGGCAGCCCGTCCTGTTTGTCACGGCGCAATCAGACAAAACGCTGGCGGATAAAATCCGCGTCATCACAGACAGCGCTTATTCAAGCCAGCTGGGCGGAGATACTTTGACAATCGGCCGCCTTCAGCCCGCTGCGGAAAAGACAGGCAATAAACTGACACTAGAGGACTTCGGCGCGGGAAATGTAACGGTCGGATCAAACAAAACGGCGTCAGAGCACTTCTTTTACCCTGCGGCGGCCGCTGTTGATAAAGACGGTAAGGTCAAGCTTTCACTTACATTAAAAACGTCGGAATCGATCCGGACGAAGGCGGATTCAGATGATGACGCTGAGAGAGCGGAACTTAACGTCACGGTCAACGGACAGCCGAATGCGGTGCGTCTTGATGATCTCGGCAATAAAGATAAAGACGGCTTTTACCACGTCTCCATCCCGATTGATCCGAAGCTTTTGCGAAGCAGCAGGTACATTGATCTGCAATTTGTCACATCAGGTTTGAAACATAACAATCCGTGTATCGACCGTGACGAAAACAAATGGGTCTATATTGATAAAAGCAGCACGCTGACGTATCCGGTAAGCGATGCGGCGCAGAAAGCGGATTTCGGGCAATGGCCGCTCCCGTTTGCGGGCGGCGGGAAAGAGAAAACAGTGATCGTCATCCCGGATGACGTAAACATACAGACACTGAAAGAGCTTTCTCTGGTGGCGGATTCATTCGGAAACGGCTTTACCGTAAAGACGGCATCAGACATGAAGGAAGCGGATGCCAAAGGCCGGAATGTTGTGTTTATCGGAGGCCTGCCGCAAATTCCGCTTTTGAAATCAAACGCCTCTAAGCTTCTCGTGCCGTCAGACCGCAGCGGCGCGTACGATGTTTCTTCGTTTCAGATGCTGAATGAGACGACGAAACAAGTCGCGTTTACCCAGGAATCACCTTGGGACTCCGGCCGGAGCATCGCTGTTTTTGCTCCGTTATCAGGAAGCGGCGCGTCTGTCACAAAAGAGCTGATCAGCTTTTTAGACAGCACAAGCGATGCCGCAACCGTCATTAACGAAACGGCCGGCCGGCAGTTGTTTTCGAATCATCAGCAAATCAAGTCCGATGACAGCAGTCCGGCGGCTGATACGAAGAGCCGGTCCGCAGCACTGAACGTTACGTATATTGCTGTTTTCGCGGCGCTTATGATCATTGCGGCCGGTCTGATCTGGCTGACGGCAAGAAGGAAAAAAAGAAAAGCGGATCATGAAAAAAGCGAAGAGTAATGAAGGAAAAAGAGGCCGTTAACAGGCCTCTTTTTTTGTATTTTTATTTCCATTTTTGGCGGTGATTTTTTTATTTTTGAAACAGCATAAAAGCCCCTTTACAACTGAACGGGACGGGAGTATGATCTCTTTTATAATCTATATCGCTTAATCTGTAATCAGAGCGGGGGAACCAATTTGCGGCGCGTGATGCCGCTTGGGGTGAATCCTTTTTCAGGTAGGGCCAACTCTCATCAGCCCGAATCCGACAGCTAACCTCGTAAGCGTTCATGAGAGGAGATGAATGAAACCTGTGCACGATTATGGCGCAGGGGCATCCGTTTGCCTCTGTGTCTTTTTGCTGTGCTGAAATATGGCATGCAATCAGCATTCGGAGACATCATAGCAGTAAGGGTTTGTAAATCAAACGGAAAATGAAAAAAAGGGGAAGACAACAAATGTACCATTCAATCAAAAGATTTTTGATTGGGAAACCGCTGAAATCACAGGCTGCCGGAGAGCAGAAACTCACGAAACTCAAGGCGCTCGCCATGCTTTCTTCAGACGCGCTGTCATCAGTTGCTTACGGAACGGAACAGATTCTGATCATTTTGGCTGCGGTAAGCGCGGCCGCGTTTTGGTATTCCATTCCGATCGCAGCCGGTGTTCTCATTTTGCTGCTTGCTTTGATTCTGTCCTACAGACAGATTATTTACGCTTATCCGCAAGGCGGGGGCGCTTATATGGTGTCAAAAGAAAACCTTGGTGAGAAGCCGGGCCTGATTGCGGGCGGCTCATTGCTTGTTGATTATATTCTGACGGTGGCGGTAAGCATTTCTGCCGGAACTGACGCGATTACATCGGCATTTCCGGCTTTGCACCCGCATCATTTGCTCATTGCTGTTTTGCTTGTGATTCTGATTATGATTTTAAATTTGAGAGGACTGTCAGAGTCGGCGTCCATTTTGGCGTATCCCGTCTATCTGTTTGTGGCGGCGCTTGTCCTTTTGATCGTCGTCGGGCTGTTTAAACTCATGACGGGCCAGGTTCATCCGGCCGAACACACGCCGATCGGCACACCTGTGGCGGGCATCACGCTGTTTTTATTGCTGAAGGCCTTTTCTTCGGGCTGTTCGGCACTGACCGGTGTTGAAGCCATTTCAAACGCGATCCCGGCCTTTAAAAATCCTCCGGCAAAAAACGCGGCCCGCACTTTGGCCATGATGGGGATTCTGCTGGCGATCTTATTTACGGGGATTACGGTGCTGGCGTACGGCTACGGCACGGGTCCGAAGCCTAACGAGACCGTTATTTCGCAAATCGCCGCGGAAACCTTCGGACGCCATACGGTGTATTATTTCATTCAAGGCGTTACATCATTGATTCTCGTGCTTGCGGCGAATACGGGCTTTTCCGCATTTCCGCAGCTGGCGTTTAATTTAGCGCGCGATCAGTATATGCCGAGAATGTTTACGGTACGAGGCGACCGGTTAGGATTTTCAAACGGAATCATCTTTCTCGGTATCGCGTCCATCCTGCTCATTCTTTTATTCGGCGGCCGCACGGAACATTTAATTCCGCTTTATGCCGTCGGCGTGTTCATTCCGTTTACGCTGTCGCAGACGGGAATGTGCATCAAGTGGATCAGGCAGAAGCCGAAGGGCTGGGCGGTAAAAATGCTGATCAACTCATGCGGCGCCGCCATTTCATTTATGGTGCTGTGTATTTTATTCGCGACGAAGTTCAATCTTGTCTGGCCGGTGCTGTTATTCATGCCTGCTGTCGTCATGCTGTTTTTCGTCATTAAAAATCACTACACCGCGGTCGGCGAACAGCTGCGGGTCGTTGATCAGCAGCCTGAGGAAATCAGGGGAACCGTCGTCATCGTGCCTGTCGCCGGTGTCACCACCGTCGTCCAAAAATCGATTCAGTATGCGAAATCATTATCGGATCAGGTCATTGCGGTTCATGTTTCCTTTGACAGAGAAAACGAAAAAAAGGTGGAAAAGCGCTGGGAAGAGCTTCATAACGGTGTCCGCCTCGTCACCCTGCATTCCTCATACCGCAGTCTGGTTCACCCGTTTGATAAATTTTTGGAAACGGTCGAACAGAAAGCGAAAAAAGAACAGTTCTCCGTGATGGTGCTGTTTCCGCAATTCATTACGAAAAAACGCTGGCAGACCATCCTTCACAACCAATCAGCCTTCTTGCTCCGCGTCCGGCTGTTTTGGAAGAAGGACATCATCGTCGCCACCCTGCCGTATCATTTTAAAAAGTAACGGCAAAGACCGCAGGCTAAAATGCTGCGGTCTTTTTTGTAAAGGAGGACGACATGGCACAAGGCGCTTTTGTCATCATACAAAATGACGGGCGGGACATATTGCTCGTAAAACGAAAAGACATTCCCTTATGGGATTTGCCCGGGGGCAGGATTGAAGAAGGTGAAACATCTGAAGCCGCAGCCGTCAGAGAGGCCTTCGAAGAAACCGGTTATAACGTGACCATCCTGCAAAAAGCCGGTGAGTATGAAAGGCCGGCATTTGAAGATACACAACATGTATTCATCGGAGCCATTAATGGGGGAACTCCGCTGATGAACGGGCCGGAAACCGCCGCTTTACGCTGGTTTTCCCCAAACCGGCTGCCGCTGTTCATGGTGCCGAACAGAAAACGGCAAATAAAAGACGGACTCAATGGGGCGGCAAATCAAAAGGCAGTCCTTAAAGACCGAAATCTGTTATCCATCCTTGATCTGCTAAGAAAAAAGCTGAGAGTATAGCTCGTGTTTCAACCTGTATGAAAAAGGGGATGAATACAGGTAAAAGGAGGATGCAGTATGCCAAGTAAAACAGCAGGACACGTAATGACGGAGCTGCTTGAACAATGGGGAGTCGGTCATATATACGGCATTCCCGGAGACAGCATTAATGAATTTATCGAAGAACTGAGACATGAACGAAATAACCTGACATTCATACAAACCCGGCACGAAGAAGTCGCAGCCCTGGCAGCCGCGGCTGAGGCAAAACTGACCGGGCAGATCGGTGTCTGCCTTTCAATCGCAGGACCGGGGGCCGTTCATCTGCTGAACGGTTTATACGACGCCAAAGCGGACGGCGTTCCGGTGCTGGCGATTGCGGGACAGGTGGCTTCCGATGAAATCGGCCGTGACAGCTTTCAGGAAATCAAATTAGAGCAAATGTTTGAGGACGTGGCGGTATTCAACCAGCAAGTACATACGGCAGAAGCGCTGCCCGATCTTCTGAATCAGGCGATCCGCACGGCTTACAGCAAAAAAGGCGTTGCCGTTTTAACCGTTTCTGATGATTTATTCGCGCAAAAAATCAAACGGGAGCCGGTTTACACATCGCCGATATACCTCAAAGCTGATATAGAGCCGAAAAAAGAACATCTCGTGACATGCGCGCAATATATTAACAACGCAAAAAAACCGGTCATTCTCGCCGGCCAAGGGTTAAAATCAGCAAAGGAGGAGTTGCTCGCATTCGCCGATAAAGCGGCCGCTCCGATTGTCATTACCCTTCCGGCAAAAGGCGTCGTGCCTGACAGCCATCCCCACTTTCTCGGGAATCTCGGGCAAATCGGCACAAAGCCCGCCTACGAAGCAATGGAGGAATGCGATCTGCTGATCATGCTCGGCACATCGTTCCCATACAGGGATTATCTCCCGGATGATACGCCCGCCATTCAGCTTGATTCGGATCCGGCGAAAATCGGCAAGCGCTATCCCGTCAATGCGGGAATCGTCAGTGATGCGGCTCTGGGGCTGAAAGAGCTGACGGAATACATTGAATATAAAGAAGACAGAAGATTTTTGGACGCCTGCACCGAGCACATGAAGCATTGGTGGAAGGAAATCGAAAAGGATGAAACCGAAGCGACTCATCCGCTCAAGCCGCAGCAGGTCATTGCCCGGCTTCAGGATGCGGCCGCAGAGGACGCCGTCCTGTCAGTGGATGTCGGAACGGTTACGGTGTGGATGGCCCGCCATTTTAAAATGAAGAAGCAGGACTTTATCGTCTCAAGCTGGCTCGCCACGATGGGATGCGGGCTTCCGGGAGCGATTGCCGCAAGCCTTGCCGAACCTGAGCGGCAGTCCATCGCCATTTGCGGAGACGGCGGATTTTCAATGGTGATGCAGGATCTGCCGACAGCTGTTAAATATAAACTGCCGATTACGGTTGTCATATTAAACAACGAAAATTTAGGCATGATTGAATATGAACAGCGGGTCAAAGGCAACATTGACTACGTCACCCAGCTGCAAAATATGGATTACGCCGCCTTTGCAGAAAGCTGCGGAGCAAAAGGCATCAAAGTGACGAAACACGAGGAATTGGCTCCTGCTTTTCATGAAGCGCTCAACTCAAATGAGCCGGTCGTCATCGACGCCGTCATCGGCGACGAGCCGCCGCTTCCGGGAAAAATCACTTACGGCCAAGCGAAGGGCTTCAGCAAATACATGCTGAAAAACTTCTTTGAAAACCAAAAAATCGAAATGCCGTCACTCAAGAAAAGCTTAAAACGGCTGTTTTAAAAAGCCGGCGGTTATAAAAAAATAAACAGGCAGCATGCCTGTTTATTTTTTTGTTGAGCGACTTGGCTTGCATATAGCCGTCCTAAACGAAAACGGAGATTGTGAAAAGCCACGGCTGGCGAGCGATGGCTGAGCAAAAAACTTATGAAGGACCAGGACAGTTCATAACAAACGTGGTTCGCACATCAGCATCACCCAGCCCTTATCAGCAAAAACAGAAACCAAGACAGGCGGGGCGACGTACACCGTCAAGAAAGGCGATGCTCTTTCTGTCATTGCACAGAAAACTGGTGTAAGCATGGCCACCCTGCAAAGGTTGAACGGTATCAAGGATCCGAATTTTATCAAAGTCGGCCAAGTATTAAAGCTGGCGGATTCGGCCGGCTCTCCAACAAAAGGCAAGAAATCATCTTACACGCTGCCGTCAGGCGTTTTTAAAGTGACAAGCCCCTTAACTAAGGGAACAGCTGTGAAACAGATCCAGACGGCTCTAGCGGCTCTTTATTACTGCCCGGACAAAGGGGCGAAGAATAACGGAATAGACGGCTATTACGGACCGAAGACTGCAAATGCAGTCAAACGGTTCCAGTCCATGTATGGATTGACTGCTGACGGTATTTACGGGCCAAAAACGAAAGCAAAAATGTTGTCTCTTCTGAAATAAATGAAACAGCCCTTTAATAGGGCTGTACCACAATTCTATATATTTCATAAAAATAAAGAAGTATATAGAATTGTGGTTCGCATCAATGGTAGAATGTGTTTGTTGGAAGGCATTTCAAATACTTGTAAATTTGTATAAAATTTGAAGGGTGACCTTACGAAGAAATAGTGAAACAACACATTGCCTGATAAACATCGTGCAAAACCCAAATCCTATAGTTCAGTTGGCACTGCATATCCCGATTTTGTGTCATTATGCACTAGATAGAAATGATTAAAATATCCTAAATAATTAAAAAAAGGTGTTTACAACCTTATTTATATCCTATATCTTAGAAAAGGAGGGAAAATATTCAATAGGGGGATACTGACGTGAAAAAGAGTAAATTTTTACTTACCACCATGTTCTCTACAACTATGTTGATTTCCGGTTTAGGCTTGGGATTTGGGAAAAGTGCACATGCTGAAGGATTTCCGCAACTTACTAATGAAAAAGTCCAAACGGAAATACAGGAAATGAAAGATGCCGGCATGACAAGTGAGGAAGTACAGAAATTCTATGAAATGAGTAAAGAAGAGTATGCGTATGTACAAGAACATGCAGAAGACTTGTATAAGGATTCCCAAAAAGAAATCAAAGAATTGAAAGCCTCTGGTCAAATTGATGAAGTTCTTCCTAAATACAAGGAGCCTGAATATCAGCCCAAGAACCAAATTGCAGCAAAAGCGTTAGGTACAAAAGGTGATGTTCTTACAAGCTATGAAATTAATTCTGGAAGTTGGTCTATTGGTGTAGGACATGCTGCGGTTGTTTCAACTAACAAATCAAAAACAGTTGAAGCATGGGCGAAAAGCTGGAGCCCTATAAACCAAGATGGAGTTCGCAGATATAATAATAACTGGGGAAGTAAAAAGAAAGTTTATGGTCTATGGGTTAAAGGATCGAATAACAATAAGTATATAAACGCTGCAAAATATGCGGAAAAGCAAGCAGATAATAAAAAGAAATATAATTTCAACTTTTTAAATAAAAAGACAACTGCTAAATTTTATTGTTCTCAATTAGCTTGGCGTTCTTGGAAAAACCAAGGTATTGATATTGACAATGTCAAATGGGACAGCGTTGTAACACCAATGGAGCTTGTAAAATCCAATAACACAACAATCTTTTATCACAAGGGTTAAACAAATTGACAAAAACAATCGGTGCTGCACCGGTTGTTTTGTCATTTCAAAGGGAGGAAAATATGAATAGACTTAAGACCCTGTTTATTTTCATTTGCATACTGATAGTCACAACCTCTTGCGGTCTCATCCAAACTGGGAATGAAAAAGAGGAAAGAAGCAGCAATAAAAAGACTGTATTAAAGGATATTGACAATGCAAAATTTATTGTTGGTTTTTCTAACACTTTAGATAGGGGAAGTGAGATTGGGGTTTACGGTGAAGATGGTGCTAAAATGGATAGCTTGGAATTGAAAGATGGTATAAATTTCACGATGTCTTCATATAACAAAAACGATACGTTCTTCTCATCAAATAGAAGCAATAATCACTTGATGATAGACAATAAAACCGGAAAAATAAACAAAATAAATGAAAAGAGTTTGTCAAAAACAACTGAGGATGAAGGTGCTTTCTTTATAAATAGTTCTGACGGTTATATCATCCATGACATTAACGTTGGATATACAGACAAAGGGCTGGAAAGTGAACTGGTATATTGGAAGGGAAACAGCCGAAAAAACAAGAAACAAATAAAGCTTGACGGAGAACTTGGATCAGCAATCGTCGCTAAAAATAAAATTTATGTCATTTCAAGTGATGAAGAAAGTATGTCCATCCTTTCAATTAACCCAGAGACAAATAAGCAAGAGAACAAGGCATCCATACCGAATAAAGGGATATACTTCATGGATGAAAAGGATGCATTCCAAGCTCTAGATGAAAATACATTTGTACTGGCAGTTAATGATAACGTGAATGAGAAAGAGAATTCTAAGCTCATATTAATAGACAGAGAGACTCTTAAGGTAAAAAAAGAAGTCGAGATGGAGAAAGGGTTTCATCCTGCAAAATTGAAAATATTAAAAGATAGCATCTTAGCTGTTTCTTTTGAGGGGAAGCTGCAGGTGTTTGATAAAAAAATGGTTAAGAAAAAATCTTTTGATTTTTATGCTGGGGATGATAACAAATTAATGAATGATGTTCAATTCAATGACAGACAGATGTATGTTTTACTCAAAAACTTTGATATCCAGCGTGATAACAAGCTTGGAGATATCACGTCTTATGATTTGAAATCAGGCAAAAAGGTAAAAACAATCCCGCTAAAAGCAAAAAAAGAGTGGGAAATTGCCCGGTTCGAAATTTTAAAATAAGTAGGAGGTGTTTATATTAGCCCATTTTTGAGCCCTGCATATATCATACTCATTATTCTTCCGGCAGCTTCTTTTATGCTGGGGATAATAGGGTATTTCATCTTTAAAAAAGTATGGACTATGGTTGTCGTCGTATTGATCCTGTCATTGATATTTATGTTTGTTGTAATAGGGGCAGAGCCAACATTTTTAATTTGGGTGTTTATCATGACGGGAGCCTGCCTTATCTCCGGTTCAATCACTAAGACTATAATGAATTTTACAAAGCGAAAATATTAAATGGAATAATCAAGAGTGTACACCAAAACCATAATCCCAAAAATCCCGCGACGAAAATTGCGGGATTTTTTCGTTTCTGTTTATTGTAGGAAAAGTTATAATATTACAAAAATAGTGATTAGAGGGAGGGGTAAGTGTGGACCAAGTTTTGCCGTCGTCCCAAGTTGGTGTCAAGATCAATGAATGGTACAAGATGATTCGCCAGTTCAGTGTGCCTGATGCTGAGATTTTAAAGGCTGAAGTTGAACAGGAAATAGAGGAGATGGAAGAGGATCAGGATTTGCTTGTTTTTTATTCATTGATGTGCTTTCGTCACCAATTGATGTTAGATTCCTTGGAGCCGGAAGACAGATATCGAGATCGCCCCACAGTCGACGAACTGCTTGAAAAAATAGAAAAGCCGCAAAAAAGACTTACAGGCCTCTTGAAGTATTACTCATTATTTTTTCGTGGAATGTATGAATTTGATCATAAAGAGTATGTTGAAGCGATAGGCTATTATCGCAAAGCAGAGAGAGAGTTGAATGCTGTATCAGATGAAATGGAGCAAGCTGAATTTCATTACAAAATAGCTGATGCCTATTATCAAATTGATCAGCACTTTGTTTCCCTCAATCATTTGAAAAAAGCCAAGCAATTGTTTGAAAAAAGTCAATTATACAAAGTGAAAGTGATTGGCTGTAATATGATGGTTGGTGCTAACATGTACGATATGTACAGGCTGACGGAAGCAGAATCATATTATCAGGAAGCATTAAGGATCGCCCGTGGGTTGGATGAGGAAAAAGTGAAAAGAATTATCGGAGTGATCTTTCATAACTTAGGCTTAGTTTATTTAAGAGGGAAAAATTTAATTGCTGCTGAAGAGAATTTCAAAAAGGCAATAGACGTGAAAGAACATATTGATACAGTGTATGGTGTGAGATCATTATATATGATGGCAAATGTCCTGTACCAATGTGATAAAGCCAAGGAAGCGCGTTTCTTTTATGAAACGGCTTTAAATCGTGCTCGGACTTCTAATGAAGAGGAATATTTGGCTAAATTAAAAATCATTAATTCATTGTACGAAGAATATAATGAAACAGAAGTGAAACAAAGCTTAGGTTACTTGGAAGAGAAACGCCTTTGGTCTGATTTCGCAGAGCTAACCGAAAAATTAGGTGACTTTCATTTTGAGAAGAGAAACTATGCAGAGGGAAGAAACTTTTTAAAGAGAACCATACATGCCCAAACACAAATACTTAAGGTTACGGAGGCTATATAATGAAGAAGGTTATAATCAGCTCCGCTTTAATCGGTATTCTTTTTACTGGATTATTAAGTGTAACAAATGTTTATACTGCTGAAATGAGTGATTCTGGAACTTTCCACATCGCTGAAAAAGCTATAAATATTTAAGTATTCTCCAATTTTTGCCCTCCACCTTTTAAGACTGGAGGATTTCTTTTTCTTATCCAGTAATCAACTGCGTTCACCTTTCCGTTTTGCTGTGAAGTGTTTTCTTGAACGATGCATGCATGAGAAAGACGCCGTCCATTTTTAAGCCTTTCTTCAATCATTCAAGGAAAAACAAAGGAGCTATCGAGAAGATCTCGACAGCTTGATAAACAGGCAGCATGCCTGTTTATTTTTTTGTTTGTTGAGCGACTTGGCTTGCATATAGCCGTCCTAACCGGAAACGGAGATTGTGAAAAGCCACGGCTGGCGAGCGATGGCTGATCAAAAAACTTATGAAGGACCAGTGCTCAGTGCAATTCATCTCAAGAACAGCCAGAGAGCGGTCACAACAGCGATCATAAAGTAATCTCCCTCATTCAGTGTAGTTCCATTTTTGACAAATACACGTGCCGTCCGGTTTGTCTTTGTCCCTTTCGGGGTTTTAAGCGCAATGTTCTTCCCTATATTGTAATAAACAATTTTAAACAAATAATATGCCAGCGAACAGAGTAAAAAGAGCAACATGAACTTGCCAATAAACAATATCATGTTTCATTACTCCCTATTGCAGTTTTTTCGTATGAATATATGACGGAAAAGTCAGGATGTTATATAAAAGGAGAAGTATTTTACAGAGGCTGGTGTTATTCATTAATGAATGGCTCACCATAACATCTCCAGATCCGGAATCATTTCAAAACGAAAGAGAAGCCCGAGGATTATTAAAAAACAGTCCCTAATTTGTCCGCTTATTTTTGAACATTTGATCCAAGATGAACATAAAGAGGGTGAATAAGAAGGACACCGTAATCATATCTATCAGAAATATATTAGAGGTTCTTTTTATTAATAGCAGCCATACCACCTGCAAAACTAAAGAAATAGAAAAATAGGATATATATGTCATTATTCTCATATTTGTTACCCCCTTAGCCTAATTTCTCTTTTGTGATCTTATCCAAATTAGTGAAAAGGATATCCAATCCCGAAAATAAGAAAGTGATGAACAATGAAAGAAGAATTTCTCCACCTTGAAATATAGATATGTTCTCAATGATATGATTGGAAACGTATTGGATTGAGAAGTAAACAGCAGCCCATGCAAAAATGAATTCAAGGATATAGGCTGACCAAGCAGGCAATGTCAAAACATGAGTCATTCCTTTTACAATTGCTGTAAGGATAAGCATATAAACTAAAGCTAAGATACTTACGACGACAGAAAATATGTATAAGTCTGAAAGTGAACCATAGATGATATATTCTCCGAAAAAATGATTTACAGTTATAGCTGCAAAATACATAACTAGGCTGGGTACAGTTATAGCCAAGAACAGGGAGAATCCAATAAGTACGATGAATGCTGCATGAGCTAAGCGGTTGGGCGGTGTATCCACGATCTCTTTTTTTAATAGAATCATAAAAATAAGAGATGAAATCACAAGGCAGCATAAGAAAGTGAGCAGAACAGTAAAAAAGACAGTCATGTGACATCTCCAATGAAAAAGTGCTATTAGAGTGAATCTAACAGCACTTTGCATTACTTCATACGTATTTTCCTGACGATCATTTATGAATGATTTTAAAATGCTTTCATTGCTAAAGTTGTCAATTGAGCGAGGTTTTTAGCCTGGCTGTCAGAAAGTCCGGACTTTTTAAGTGAAAGATAAAGATTCTTTTCCACGTCAGCCCAGCTTAAGGCGACATACTCGTTCAGCATTTTCTTTAAAACCGGTTCGATGTGTTCATTGAAAACGGATTCGAGTTCATTTCTTATTTTCTTTCCTGCTAATTTTTCAACAAGATTGAATAATTTTGTTTTATTTTTCAGCACTTCTCTGATTACATCTTTGACTGGTTTTGACACAGATGCATCGCTTTGTGCTTTAAGTCCGTAGGAAAATTGCGTATCAGTCTGATAAAAAAATGATTTGGTCGTTCCAGTGGCATTGGCAGTATTATTATGATTTTCTTTAGCTAAGGATGCGGGGACAAAAGTAGTAGTTACAAGGGCTAAAGATGCGGCAAACAGAATGCCTTTAGCTGCGTGTCTAATGGGAAATCCTCCTTTAGAAATGTAGTGTAGAGAGAAATGAAAGACTATGTATTTAGGCGGGACCGATATGATCCGCTTTGAACATTTTCCCCTCTCAGATACCATTCTATCAATAGGTATTTTTGGGGTAAATAGGCTTTTAATACAGTATTTTTCTTACAATTCAAAATCTTCTTTAGTAGGATTCATTTTGGCTGCAGTTTCGATGAGATGGGACATGGGCTGGAGCCTATATAACACATGTACAGGCTGATTGAGGCGGAATCACATTATCGGAGCGGTTTTATAATTTAGGGTTAATGAATAAAAATAAACAGGCGGCATGCCTGTTTATTTTCGTTTGCGTGAAAGAGCGAAGAAAAACGGGAAGGCGGAGCCGGCCAATAACGTACCGAATAAAAACATGCCCCCGATGAACACATGATAGTTCACCCCGCCGATCCAAAGCCCCGTGATTAAGGAAACGATGCTTAATGCGATCATCAAAAAGCCGGGAATCAGACGTCTCTTACCCGTTGTCCGATAAGCAAAAAGAGAACAGAAGATGCCGATGACAATCGGCACAATCCACAGATAAAAAAGGATAAATACTGACATAAGCAAAACTCCGATTTTTCTTCTATCATACCAAAAACGCCCGGAAAAAGATACGAACGGCACCCGGCGTCAAAAGAAAAACCGGCCGCAATGGCCGGTTTTTTTCTAACGGAATGAATCGTAGATCACAAACAGATTAAGCGCGATCACCAAAACCGCAATCAGCCAGGCGAGAGCCGTCACCCATTTTCGGTTCGTCAGGGCGCCCATCAGGCGTTTGTTGCTTGTAAACATAATCAGCGGCACGAGCGCAAAGGAGATGCCGAATGAAAGAACGACCTGGCTCCATACGAGCGCTTCTGTGGCGTTGACCCCCGAGATAATGATGATCATCGGCGGAATGATGGTAATGAAACGCCGCAAATAAAGCGGGATACGGTAACGGATGAAGCCCTGCATGATAATATCGCCTGACAATGTGCCGACAGAAGAGCTTGAAAGTCCTGCGGCCAGCAGCCCGATCCCGAAGAGAATGGCTGAAGCCGGTCCGATATAGTGGCCGAATTGCTGATAAGCCACGTCTAAATCTTCTACATACAGCCCGTTCTTGAAGAAAAGCGCGGCAGCGACGATGAGCATGCTTGCGTTAATCGCCCCGGCGATCACCATCGCGATGAGAATGTCAATCGTCTCGAATCTAAAAATCTTTTTCCGCTCACTATCCGTTTTTCCGACGACACGGCGCTGTGTCAGTGCGGAATGTAAGTAAATGGCATGCGGCATCACGGTTGCGCCGAGTATCCCGGTTGCCAAGAGCACACTGTCCATTCCGTCAATTTTCGGGATAAACAGCCCCTCGAGAACGGAGGCGGCGTCAGGTTTGGCAAAGAAGGTTTGCAGAGCGAAGGCGATCACCACGACGAACAGAAGTCCGGCGATGCCCGCTTCCAGCGCCCGATAACCCCGGCGCTGCAGCTCTAAAATCGCGAATGATCCGATCGCCGCGATAATGGCCGCTTCAACCATCGGTATGCCGAACAGCAGGTTGAGTCCGAGCGCCGCCCCGATAAATTCTGCCAGATCAGTTGCCATAATCACCAGTTCACCCTGTATCCACAGCCCGGCTGATACCCATTTCGGATACCGGTCTCTGGCGATTTCCGGAAGGTTTTTACCCGTGGCAATGCCGAGCTTCGCGGAAAGAACTTGAATTAAAAAAGCCATCAAGTTTGAAAAGAGGATGACCCACAGCAGCATATACCCATACTTCGAACCAGCTGAGATATTCGTAGCGAAGTTTCCCGGATCAATGTAGGCAATCGCCGCGATAAAGGCGGGGCCTAAAAAAGGCAGAAGCCGCTTGAATCCCTTGCTTTTGCCGTCAAGTGCATCCTGCACGGCTTTTGCTTGCAGTGATTGTGCTGAGATGTCTTTGCTCATTATGTCTCACCTAAATTCCGATAGATTTTTAGCTAAATAACAAAAAGTTTCCTAGACGCAAATTATTTTATCTACATCATAAATCCGCTATTATAAGATGTCAAGTTCTTTATGTTCAATAAACCGGCACATTGATGCCCTGTTTTATCTATGATATGTATCCCGCCGAAGAAAGGTCCGAAAATGAAAACGGCATCGTTCCGGGAAAGAAGCGATGCCGTTCGCAAAGCGTGTTTCCGCGTCGGATCATGCGCGGATGCGTTGAGCGTTCTTTTAAAAAGGTGAAAAGAGGACACTTGCCTATATAACTTCACAACTTTCTGTCCGCCCAACTGATTTGAGAAAAAGACGCTGTATTTCCTCCGTTTTCCCGGGTAAATAGAATAATAATGTTTCTTTCCATTGGAAGATAAAACCTTTCTGTACCATTCAAATGACCTCCGGAAAAACTCCGGCCGCTCTGAATAAACGTTTGAATCAACGATATTTCAGTGATTCCAGTCTAATAAACCGCTGTTATCTATCAAAAAAAGAATCGGCATGGTCACTTGCGAAGAAAAGAAGTTGGAGCATTAGACTTATTTCAGTCTCCCGGGCGAAAAAGTATAATAACGTCAGGAAAGCTTTCCGGCCATATGATAAAAGAGGGGGAATTTTCTTGGTACGTCGTTTGTCGATCATTTCTTTAGCCATGATTTTTGCTGTTTCTTTATTCGCTTTTGGCGGCTCTGCATCAGCAGCAGCTTTCAAACCTAAAGCTGAACCGGACGTTTCCATTTTAGCCAGCGGGGGCACAGTCGGTATTTACGGTGCTAATATGCGCTCATGCTCTAAGGTCAGCTGTTCAACGATCACAACATTCTCAAGCGGTAAAAAAATTACAGGTTCTTGGGTAACCGGAGAATATGTTCAAGGCCACTACACCAATTCTAATAAATGGCTGAAAGTCACGTATGCAGGAGCGACAGGCTACGTTTCAGTCACCACGCTATCTTATTATTACGGTTTATAATCAGAAAAACCTCGTTCTCTTGAGAGCGGGGTTTTTCCTTTATTCCGATTCAATTTCCGCGTTTCGTTTCATCATCGTGTTTCATCAGCTGATCGATTTCTTCCTTAGAAGCGTTTTTTTTCCACTCTTTCGCCTGACTTGTCGCAATGGGAATGGCCCGTCCTTCTTCATAACCCTCATCTACCATCGCATTCGCGATTTCGATCGCTTTTTTCTTCACAGGTTCCTCGAGATTCTTCAATGATTGCGGATAATCCTTCATAGACCAAGGCATGTCTATCACTCCTTTATGAAAAGTGTTTCCCGCCTGAAGAAAAAGAAAACCGCCTCATCAAAAAGAATGACAGCTATTTTTACGAGAGACCAGCAATTTCTGAATAAAATATAAAGGATAAAGAAGCAAGTACAGATTGAATGCCCACCACATAAAATCAAAATCACCGATAAATACCCAAAAGGCTATCGCTTGCAGGCCTGAACAAAAGGTCAGCACAAGTGATATTAATGCGAAAGAGCGCCATAACGCATGTTTCCGTTTATAAAGAAACAAGCTGTACAGCCCGGTTATCGAAATGAAAATATCTAAGGGAAAGAATGACCAGTTCCAGGCCATGATCATGGCGTTATCATAATCTTTAAACACCATGTTTTTTGGAATCCACTCAAAAAAGTAACAATCCAATAAACGATAAATCCAATATCTGTAATGAGGAAGAGAACCTTTAACCCTTTCATCATCTGTTTCTGTCCGTATGAACGCTGATGCCGTTTGATGACGTTTCACTTTCAGAAATAAAGTTTAAGGAAACGACACCGATGATGATCAGAAGAACAGAGACGGCTTTTATGACAGAGAACTGTTCATGAAAGAAAAAAATTCCGATCACGGAAATCAGCACGATCCCCATCCCCGACCAGACCGCATACGCGATGGAGACACTTATATATTTCAAAGTCAAAGTAAGAAAACAAAGGCTGCCGATATAAAACAATAATAATAAAATACTTGGGACAAGTTTTGTAAATCCATTTGATAATTTCATGCTGACCGTACCCAATACTTCAAAAATGATCGCTAAACTTAAATAAATCCATTGCATTCAACATTCTCCTTCAATCGTATTATTCAAAATTATACAATATACAGAATTTGAAGGAAATTAAACAATGGGATGTTTTCCGGATAAAAAATCCGTCCGGGTGTAAAAAGAAAACGCCATAAAGGTATACTATGAAGAAAGAAATCAGAAAGGACGTGCAGGACGGGTGACAGAAGAGCGGACAGACCTGGAAAGACAACTGAGAGACATTCAAAAATGGGAAAAGGCGCAGCAGAGGGGGATGTTCTGGCAAACATTCACCCGCTTGCCGTTTCAGCTTTTGGACAAGCTGACACCGCAATTTATTCAGAGGAAAATCGGACTCATTCTCGATGAAACGGGAACGTTTATTCAGTCAGGCGGACAGTACCTGACATCAGAAAAGCGCATCATGAAAAAGTTTCAAAAACGGCTGCCGCACGGTACATGTCAAACGCTTCACGACATCCGCAATGCGCCGCTTGCCGTCATGGACGAAATCGCAGAAGCCATAGCGCGTACAAGCGTAAAGGCCGCGACGGTGCAGGGAGCCGCAACGGGAGTCGGCGGCGTATTCACGCTGGCGGCAGACATTCCGGCGATGCTCGGCCTGTCCTTAAAGACGCTGCAGGATATCGCGGTTGCTTACGGCTTTGATCCGAAAGACAAAAAAGAACGCGTGTTTATCGTCAAATTGCTACAGCTTGCATCCAGTGACGTCATCGGAAAAAAAGCGATCCTGCAAGATTTACGGCAATATGATCAAAACGACCGCGCCTATCAGCGCGTCGCCTCGCAAATCCAAGGCTGGCGGGAAGTCGTTTACAGCTATCGCGATACGTTCGCCGCGAAAAAACTGCTGCAAATGGTTCCGGCCGCAGGCATCATCTTCGGCGCGTCCGCCAACCGTTCAGCTTTAGAAAGCATCGCGGAAACAGGCATCATGCTTTATAAAAAACGCCGGATTCTAAAACGCATGAAGGATACAGAATGATAAAAAACCACCCGAAAACACATTCAATGTGTTTTCTTTGTTTAGCAGTTCTGAAATCGGGAAACCAACAACCAACACCAATTAAAGGAGGAATTCAAAAATGGCACAAGATAATAACAAAATGAGCAGAGAAGAAGCAGGTAAAAAAGGCGGAGAAGCGACAAGTAATAACCATGACAAAGAATTCTATCAGGAAATTGGTCAAAAAGGCGGAGAAGCCACAAGCAAAAATCACGACAAAGAATTCTATCAGGAAATCGGTGAAAAAGGCGGAGAAGCCACTAGCAATAACCATGACAAGGAATTCTATCAAGAAATCGGCCAAAAAGGCGGAGAAGCCACAAGCAAAAATCACGACAAAGAATTCTATCAGGAAATCGGTGAAAAAGGCGGAGAAGCCACTAGCAATAACCATGACAAGGAATTCTATCAAGAAATCGGCCAAAAAGGCGGAGAAGCCACAAGCAAAAATCATGACAAAGATTTTTATAAGGAAATCGGCCAAAAAGGCGGAAACAGACGAAGCAGCTAATAAAAGCATAAAAGGCAGACAACCTGCAGATCAAAAGCGATCCGGCGTATCAGCTGGATCGCTTTTTATTTTGGGAAAATCTTGATCTGAGCCGCCGTTGCGATACAATAAATGAAAAAGGGGTTTTTCACTCGTGTCTGACATGCTGAATTTGCTCGCTATCGCCAATAAAGTCAAAGAAAAACACGACAATTTTTCAATCGCGGAGATCAATGACCACTGTGTGCGCCTCGCAGTGTTTACGGGAGAATATGACTGGCACCATCACCCTGACTCAGATGAATGGTTCATCGTTCTGGAAGGGGAGCTGCTGATTGATTTTAAGGACAAAGAAACCGCAGTGCTCAAGGCAAATGACAGCCTGCTCATCCCGAAAGGCACGATTCACCGCACCCGCTCTTACGTCAGAACCGTCAATCTTTGTGTCGAGCATACGCATGCGAAAACAGTCATCACAGATGAACGTCATGCTGATCAAAAAAATTGTATGTGAAACAGACGCTGCAAACGCTGAAGCATTTGCGCAAGCACAGTCAAGGTGGGGAGCATTATCATGTGTAAATGGCTTCGTCAAACAGGCCGGCGGGTGGCGGAAAAACGCAGACGGCCTGTTCATCGCAGAGATCATCAGCGTTTGGGAGAACAGACAGGCCTATGATGATTTTATGGAGAGCGAACATGACCGCCTATACGAAGAAAACGAGCAGAAGGCTGCGATTCTTTCAATAGAAGTGATGCTGTATGAAGAGGATGAACCTGTCATTCACGAGCTGTTACATCATCCGGACATCCGGTACGAACCGGACTGGACGGTTCAGAAGGCATAATGAAAGCCCAAAACAGTTTGTTTTGGGCTTGTGTCTTTACTCGCGTCCGGGAAGCGTGTTGTGGACATACGGCGGGACAGGATCCAGCTTAGCTATTTCGCCGTGCGCTTTCGGTTCCTTTTCGTATTCAAATGGTTCTCCGTCCGGCGCTGTTTCCTTCAGCCAATTTTGTTCAGCGCTTTCTCCGCCATCTGAGAAATGAATAAGCTTATGGGAGAATGACTGTTTTTCCAGCGCCTTCGGGAATGTGGAAGGAACGATCGGGCCTTCCTGTGCTTCTAATTCTTTAATGGCCGCAAGCCATTGGTTTTGATGCATGGTATCGCGGGCCAATAAAAAGCTGAGCATATCTTTCACGCCTTTATCATCGGTCATTTCATACAGGCGTGCGACTTGAAGCCTTCCTTGTGATTCGGCGTTCAGATTGGCGCGGAAGTCTGCCAGAAGGTTTCCGCTTGCGACGATATAGCCTGCGCTCCACGGAACGCCCGTGCTGCTCTCCGGCATTGCGCCGAGTCCTGAGACGATCGCATGATGCGGATTCATCCCACCTAAAATGGACCCGATGACCGGGTCATCAGCCGCTTTTTCCTGCTCTGCCAGCGGGGCGTCTTCTAACAGTCTCGCAATCATCGTCGCGATCATTTCGACATGGCCGATTTCTTCCGTCGCGGTATCCATCAGAAGATCCTTATATTTTTCATTGCCCCGTGTATTCCATCCTTGGAACAAATATTGCATGGCGACGGATATTTCCCCGTATTGTCCCCCTAAAATTTCCTGCATCTTTTTGGCGAACAGCGGGTCAGGACGATCCGGTTTAGCCGGATGCTGCAGTTTTTTCGTATGTGTAAACATGTCTCCATCTCCTTTTTTTGCTCTGTCCCTATTTACTTCCCCGGCGGGAAAAGGGATGAAACGGAGATGGGCGTATTGGTCCTGCTAAGGCTCGCGGCGCAAGGATAACAAATCCTGCACAAGCCCGCGGCCGATCACCTGTTCATATTGTCCGTAAATCGGGTCGAGGCGTTTCATCCATGTGTTCTTTTCCGCTTTGCTCAGCACATGAATATGAATGGATGAATTCTTCTTTATCTCTTCAAGCTGGTCTTTATTCATTTTCTCAGCGGAGGCTTCGTTCCATTCCGTCGTTTCTCTCATCGCCTCCGTTAAGATGGCTCTCGTTTTTTCTGTCTGCGAATTCCAGAAATGCTCGTCGGTCATCACGGCATAACCGAGGTACCCGTGATTGCTGATTGTCAAATAATCTTGAACATTATAAAATTTTTTAGAATAGATATTTGAAATCGTATTTTCTTCTCCGTCTACAAGATTGCTTTCCAAGAGCTGAAACGTGGAATTAAAGGAATCCTGCCGCGGGTGCGCGCCGAGCAGACGGTATTGGTCTTCGATCACGCTGCTCGGCATGATCCTGAGCGCCTGTCCTTTCAAATCGTCCGGAGTGAAGATCGGTCCTTTATTTGACGTAAGCTGCTTAAACCCGTTCGTCCAGTACGCCAGACCTTTCAAATGATGCTTTTCTAAAGAAGCGAACAGGCGTGTGCCGATTTTGCCGTTGAGGCCTTCTTGCACGGCTTTATAGTTTGTAAACGCGTACGGCAGATCCAAAACACCCCATTCGGGAGACAGTGATCCGAGCTTTGAGGTGGAGGGAGCGATGAATTGCACGTCCCCGTTTTGGAGGGCGTTTATTTCTTCATTATCTGAATAGAGGCTCCCGTTTGGAAACACCTCTACTTTAATGGTGCCGCCGGACTTTTGATAGACAAGGTCGGCAAACTTATTCGCCGCCCGCCCTTTTGGCGTGTTCTCAGCAACGACATGGCTGAATTTGAAAACGATTTGATCTTTCAGGCCTTCCTGTTCGTCATCATAATACGGTTCTTCCGTTGAGAAACGATCATGAAAGCCGATGAATAAAGCGGTTCCGATACCGAGTACCATCAGGCTGAGACAAGTCAGCAAGCTTTTCATCGAAAACCCCCTCCGCCATTTTCTATAACAAGCATAATCGGGCGGGCCGTTTTCGTAAAGAGACGGAAAGGAAGAGGTCAATGACGAAAAAAAAGCTCACCATCCGCTGGAAAATCACCATACTTTCGTATATCGTCGTGCTTTTTACCTTTTTGATCGTCGGCATCGTGCTGATCGGCAATATTCAGCATACAGAGGAGCGCGAGCTGAAAAAACGGCTGATGAATACCGCGCGGACGGTATCTGAGATGACCGATGTCAAACGCGCCCTCGAGCAGAAAAAACAAAGGGAAGACGTGCGCCATGCGGTCGAAGAAATAAGGATCATCAATGAAGCGGACTACATCGTCGTCATGGATATGGATCATATCCGCTATTCACATCCCGTCAGCACAATGATCGGAAAGCGTTCAAGGGGTGAGGACGAAGCCGCGGCGTTCGCCGAGCACATTTATTTTTCCGAAGCAAAGGGAGAGATCGGCACCGCCGTCCGCGCTTTTTATCCCATCAAAGACCGGGATTTGAATCAGATCGGCGTCGTTCTGGCCGGTAAAACGCTGCCCGGATTCGGTGAAATTCTTCTTCAGCTGAAACATGAAATACTGTTTATCGTTCTGCTGGCGCTCGGGTTCGGACTGGCCGGCTCCTTTTTGCTGGCCCGCCACATCAAAAAACAAATGTTTTGGCTGGAGCCCCATGAGATCGTGAGAATGTATGAGGAACGGACCGCTACGTTTCATTCGATGAATGAGGGCGTCATCGCGATCGATAATCAGCATCACATCACCATTTTTAATGAAAAAGCGAAGCAGATATTCAATGTCAGACAAGAGACCGATGGCAGGCTGATCTGGGACGTGTTAAAAGATTCGCGGCTCCCTGAGATCGTCGAGCGGAACCGAGCCGTATATAATGAAGAAATCCAAGTCAGCGGAAAGGTGATCATGAGCAGCAGAATTCCGATCGTCATGAAAAAGAAGGTCATCGGAGCCGTCGCCATTTTTCAGGACAGGACGGAAGCCGCGAAAATGGCGGAAGAACTGACAGGTGTGAAAAATTTTGTCGATGCGCTCAGAGTTCAAAATCATGAACATATGAACAAGCTTCACACCATCGCGGGACTGATTCAGCTCGGAAAATCAGAAAAAGCGCTCCAGCTTGCTTTTAAGGAATCATCAGAACAAGAAAGCGTCACCGATTTTCTTCATCAGGCCATTCAGAATGACGCTGCGGCGGGACTGCTGTTAAGCAAAATCAAAAGAGGAAAAGAGCTTGGCATTTCTGTGAAAATTGATGAAAACAGCAGTTTCTCGGCATTTCCGGAGCATGTCGACCAGCATGACATTGTCGTCCTGCTCGGCAATTTAATTGAAAATGCGTTCGGCGCATTCGAAACAGCGGACACGGAGGACAAACATATTGACATCAGTATCGAGCAAAATGATGAAGTGCTTGCTATATTAATAGAAGACAACGGAAGCGGGATTTCCGATCAGCACATCCCGCGCCTTTATGACAAAGGGTTTACCGTCAATAAAACGGGAGGAACGGGATACGGCTTGTACCTCGTCAAACAAATCGTCGACAAAGGGATGGGCGTTATTGAAGTCGACACACGGCAGGGACAGGGAACGGCATTTTCTATTTTATTTCCGATGAAGGGGGAGGAATCATTCGATGGACATCAAGGTGCTGCTTATTGAAGATGATCCGATGGTGCAGGAGGTGAATAAAGAATTTATCACCGGTGTTTCGGGGTTCAGCGTCATCGCCACAGCCGCTGACGGAGACGAGGGAATCAGGCTTATTAAAGATCTGCGGCCCGGGCTCGTGGTATTAGACGTATACATGCCGAAAAAAGACGGAATTAAAACGCTCCAGGAAATCAGAAAACAAAAGCTCGAAGTGGACGTCATCATCGTCTCGGCCGCAAAAGACAAAGAAACAATCCAGCTTATGCTGCAAAACGGTGCGGCCGACTATATTTTGAAGCCGTTTAAGCTGGAGCGGATGAGACAGGCGCTCGAAAACTATAAACAATATAAACGGAAAATTGAAGAGCATGACACCATGTCGCAAGAGCAGCTTGACATGCTGCTTAAAATTCCGCAAAATCCGTCCCGCGATCTGCCGAAGGGGTTAAATCATTTTACGATGAATGAAATTTTGACCTATATGAAACAGCAGACGGAGCCGCTTTCAGCTGAAGAAGCCGCCAAAGCGCTCGGAATCGCCAGGGTGACAGCGCGGCGTTATCTTGATTTTCTTGAAAAAGACGGCCAGATTAAGCTCGACATTCAATACGGGGGAGTGGGCCGGCCGGTTAACCGCTACAAATTCGTCCGCTAGCCGAGACCAAAAAGACCAAAATGTCCGTTATGATCATAAGCTTCCCCTCTTTGTTTGAAAACGCTATCATTTTTGTATAGACGCAGCGAGAGGCAAGGGGGAGTATGGATGAAAATTTTCAAAAATCTTACGGTGCAGGTCATCACGGCGGTTATCATCGGCGTTATTGTCGGACTCGTATGGCCTGAGGCCGGGAAGCAGATGAAGCCGCTCGGCGATACATTTATCAATGCGGTAAAAATGATTATCGCACCGATCATATTCCTGACGATCGTGCTTGGCATCGCCAAGATGGGAGACATGAAAAAAGTCGGCAAAGTCGGGGGAAAAGCATTTATTTATTTTGAAGTCGTGACCACCATCGCCCTTATTATCGGACTTCTGGTCGTCAATATCATGAAACCCGGTGAGGGGCTTGATTACAGCAAGCTTGAAAAAGGGGATGTCTCTCAGTACACGCAAAACGGGGGACAGGGGATTGACTGGATTGAATTTATCACTCACATCGTTCCGTCAAATATGGTTGACGCTTTCGCAAAAGGCGACATTCTTCAGGTCTTATTCTTTTCTGTTTTATTCGGTGTCGGCCTGGCGGCGCTCGGTGAAAGAGGCAAAAGCATTATTGATTTCTTTGATAAACTGTCGCATGTTTTTTTCAAAATCATCGGCTACATCATGCGCGCGGCGCCGATCGGCGCATTCGGAGCCATGGCCTATACGATCGGGCACTTCGGCCTTGATTCCATCAAGCCGCTGGCGAGTCTGATGCTGTCTGTATACGTTACGATGTTCCTGTTTGTATTTGTCGCTTTGAATATCATTTGCAAACTATTCGGTTTCAGCTTGTGGAACTATCTCCGTTTTATTAAAGATGAACTGCTCATCGTTCTCGGCACAAGCTCTTCTGAGTCCGTCCTTCCGCGGATGATGGATAAAATGGAGCGTTACGGCTGTTCCAAATCGGTTGTCGGCCTTGTCATTCCGACGGGATATTCTTTTAACCTGGACGGCACCTCGATTTATCTGTCCATGGCGACGGTTTTTCTGGCGCAGGTGTTCGGCGTTGACCTTACCATCGGCCAGCAGGTTACGATCATTCTCGTGCTGATGCTGACATCAAAAGGCGCGGCGGGCGTAACCGGAAGCGGATTTATCGTGCTCGCCTCCACTTTATCGGCGCTTCAGGTTATTCCGCTGGAGGGGCTGGCGCTGCTCCTCGGCGTCGACCGCTTTATGAGTGAAGGAAGGGCGATCGTCAACCTGATCGGAAACGGAATCGCCACCATCATCGTAGCCAAGAGCGAAAATGAGTTTGACGAAGCGAAAAGCACACAGGCCGTTAAAGAAATGAAAACGGCGGTATAAAAGGAAAGGAACGGCATGCATCGGGCATGCCGTTCTTTTTTTCGGCCGCCATGAGTAAAAAAGATAAATTTGTTTAAATTTATTAGGAGGTGGACAAAGACCTTAGCGTCATTTTGTTATATAATTTACAATTAGAGAGTGAAAGATGAAATCTAAGGGCTTTTTGTCCTAGCAGGAGTGTATAAATGGCGGCTATTTTTAAATTTTTTCAGCATCCGGGTGTCAGACGTTTTTCCGTTTTTCTTGTTTTGACTGGGGTGTTAGTTGTATTCCGAAGTATGATTAATTTGATTTTGCTTACGTTTATTTTTACTTTTCTGATGGATCGGCTGGAGACTGTCATCCGGCACGTGTTGAACCATTTTTTCCGGATCAGCCAGAGGGTGGTCATCACCGTTTTATATATTGCGCTGGCTGTCGGGGCGACTGTCGGAGGCTTTGTCTTTTACCCGATTGTTGCCAAGCAGATTGAACAGCTGATTAAGCAGATCAAGCACATCGCGTATCATCCCGATGTCATTCCGTTTTATGATGAGATATCGAGCGTGTTCGGCGATATCAATATCGGTTCCTATGTAAAAGAAGGTTTTAATGTACTGTATACATACTTGGCCGATATCAGCACTTTCGGTTTGCAGGTCGTGATGTCACTGATTCTCAGCATGTTTTTCCTGTTCGAGAAAAAGCGGCTCACGGAGTTTATGAAAAAATTTCAGCACAGCAAGCTGTCTGTTTTTTACTACGAACTTGCTTATTTCGGCAGCAAGTTTGCGAGAACATTCGGCAAAGTGCTTGAAGCCCAATTTATTATCGCGCTGGTGAACTGTATCCTCACCTTGATCGCATTGGCGATTCTGCATTTTCCGCAGCTGTTCGGCCTGTCAATCATGGTCTTTTTCCTCGGGCTCATTCCCGTTGCGGGTGTGGTGATTTCGCTCATTCCGCTCAGCATCATCGCATATACGACGGGCGGCGCAGCGTATGTCATCTACATCGTGCTGGTCATTTTCGTCATCCATGCGATTGAGACGTACTTCCTTAATCCGAAACTGATGTCAGCGAAAACGGAACTGCCGATCTTTTTTACCTTTACAGTTCTGATTTTCTCGGAACATTTCTTCGGCATTTGGGGCTTGATTATCGGAATTCCGATTTTTGTGTTCCTGCTTGATATTCTGGATGTCGTCAATAATGAAGAGAAGGAAAAAAACGGACCGGTCCCGGATAAGACATAACGTCGGCTCCGGCTCTTCACGAATATATGACTAATGTTATAATGCAGACAGTGCCTATGTACGGGCACTGTTTATTTTTTGTGAAAAAGGAGGAAGGCTGTATGACTGAGCCGATTTTACATATTGAAGGCCTTGACAAAACAATAGGCAAAAAGCACATTTTAAAAAACATCAGCATGGATGTCAGGCAGGGCGAGATCATCGGTTTGCTCGGTCCGAACGGGTCGGGAAAAACCACACTTATCCGAATCATCGTCGGTCTTTTAAAGAAAAACAGCGGCACGATTACAATTAACGGCTTTCAGCACGATGCTGATTTCGAAAAAGCGCTTGAATCCGTCGGAGCGATCGTGGAAAATCCTGAATTCTACCCGTACCTGACGGGGTGGGAAAATCTGAAGCACTTTGCCAACATGCACAAAAACATCAAAGAGGACAGGCTTCAGGAAGTCATCGAACGGGTCGGGCTCACCAATGCCGTTCATGACAAAGTTAAAACGTATTCCCTTGGTATGCGTCAGCGTCTCGGGATTGCGCAGGCCATTCTTCACCGTCCGAATCTGCTCATTTTAGATGAACCGACAAACGGGCTTGATCCCGGCGGAATGAAGGATTTCCGCGATCACTTAAAGGAACTCGCGGAGCTTGAAGGGACGAGCATCCTTTTTGCGACGCATTTATTGCGTGAAGTGGAGGACCTTTGCGACCGTGTTATCATCATTCAAAAAGGTGAGATCAAAACAGAGGTTGTTCTGCGCGGCGCTGAGGAAAAAGAAGAAAAAGCCGTCCTCGACATTCAGCCGGCTGACGAAGCATTCGAATGGCTGTCCCAACAGCAATTTGCTCCGGAGAAAAACGGCGGGGGCATTACCGTCACCGTAGCGAAGAAGGACATCCCGGCATTAAACCGTGCGCTCGTCGGACAAGACTTTCTCGTGTATTCCATCATGCCGTATGCGGAATCGCTGGAGGATGAATTCATGAAAGTGACGACGGCGCTTCAAGAGGAGGGGGAGACGAATGTTTAAATTGACAGCGAATGAGCATATGAAACTCTTTAACCGAAAAGTCTCATTAGTGGCGCTGATTCTGATGGCCGTTCTCCAATTTATTATGGCGCTTGTCATTAAACGGCTTGTCATCAGTTCCGGAACGGATGAGAATTTCATCGGCTATATGGCGTACGCGCCCGGGCTGAATATTCTGCTTGAGGCATTAACGATCGTGATCGCGGCAACGATCATTTCCGCTGAATTTGATAAGAAAACGATCAAATTTTTGTTAATCCGCCCGGTAAAGCGGGAGCGGATTTTTGTATCTAAACTCATTACCGTATTTTTGGTCAGCTTGTACCTGTATGCGGCGTACTATATTCTGTCTCTGCTGTTCGGCATGGCTTTCTTCGGCGTGTCGGTGACATCTGAATCAGGGACGCTTCTTATGAACACCCTGAAAGTAATCGGCACGAACTGGGTCGAGGCGTTTGCGATGGCATGCTTTGGCTTGCTGTGTTCTTCTGTATTCCGAAACAGCGCAACGGCCGTCATTTTGTCATTTATCGTGCTGTATGGCGCAAAATCACTCGTGACGATTATGTCGCTCTTCCAAAACAAATGGGGAAGTTTTCTGCTGTTCGCAAATACTGACCTGACGCAATATATGAGCGGGGCGAAACCGCTGTTTGCGGGAATGACGCCGTTATTTTCCGCAGGCATTATCATTATCCATATCGTATTCTTCTTAGCCGTCGCTTGGTGGAGCTTTTGCAAACGCGATGTTCGGGTATAAAGTAAAGGAATGACATTTTTGTGAAAAAGATCACGATAAATCAATAATTTATGCTATTTTGATTTATAATAAAGGTAATGACGGAGGTGCTCACTTGAGAAATTTTATTACCGCATTACCGATTGTGTTATTGCTTGGTTTTTCCTTTGTGTCATTCATGTTCCAATTCGAACATCTTGTTTATTTCAGGCTTGCGCTGGGTTTGTTTTCTACAGTGGGGCTGTTTCTCTTATATAAAATGAAGTCGGGATTCCGTTATTTCATCATCTACCTGTATGCAAGCTGGATCGTGCTTGCGGCAGTTACCGCGTTTGAAGAGCCGATTTTTTCTAGCTTTTTCTTTGGCGGGCTTGTGATGACGATGGGTTATCTCACATATATGCTGATTTATCTCGGGCTTAAGCAGGACCGCGGCCCGGAAGCAGTCTGAACGCGCTATTCCATGGAATAGCGTGTTTTTTTTGTACAGCCTCACAGTTGCGAAACGAGACTTGAATCTCTATAATACTTATTAACTTTATCGGAATTATAATGGGGGGATTCCAGTGTCTTTATGGATACAGAATGAACGGCAGAGGGAATGGGTGGAAAAAATCGGCCTGCTTGCAGACGAATTTCAAAAAACAGCCGCGCTTGATGATGAGGCGGGCCGTTTTCCTGCGGAGAAAATTCAAAGACTGCGCGACGCGGGATATACGGCGTTAACGGTACCTGAGGTATTCGGCGGTGCAGGCATTTCCGTTTATGATATGGTGCTGTTTCAGGAACGGCTGGCGCGGGGAGACGCGGCCGTTGCTCTCGGAATCGGCTGGCATTTATCCGTCATGGGTGAGCTCGGAGAAGGAAACAGCTGGGATGAAGATGTCTTTTCATTTATCACAGAAGAGGTGAAAAAGGGAGCTGTCCTGAACAGGGCAGCGACGGAACGGCAGACCGGCAGTCCGACGAGGGGAGGAAGACCCGGCACCTCCGCTGTCAAAAAAGACGGAAAATGGGTGCTGAACGGCCGAAAAACCTTTACAACCCTTTCACTGACTTTGGATTATATGCTTGTGACGGCATGGATTGAAGAAAAACAAACGAGCGGTGTTTTTCTCATTCATAAAGATCAGTCAGGCGTTTCAGTCGAAGAAACATGGGATATGATTGCCATGAAGGCGACCGGAAGCCATGATCTCCTTTTAGATCATGTCACGGTCAGTGACGAGCGGCTTGTGGAGCTTATCAGCGGGCCGAGAGCGGCGAAAGTGAATGGCTGGCTGCTTCACATTCCGGCTGCTTATCTGGGCATCGCTCAAGCGGCAAGGGACTATGCCGTCCGGTTTGCATCCGAATATTCGCCGAACAGCCTGAACGGACCGATTAAAGACGTGCCGGCCGTTCAGCAGCGTGTCGGGGAAATGGAGCTTGAATTGTTAAAAGCGAGACAGTTTCTCTTCACGGCGGCGCAAATGTATGATGACCCGAAACGCCGCCCTTTCATCAAAAGCGAGCTCGGCATCGCAAAACATATTGTGACAAATGCCGTCCTTTCTGTTGTTGATAAAGCAATGAGAATCACCGGCGCAAAAAGCCTGGAGCGAAACAATCCGCTTCAGCGGTATTATCGGGATGCCCGGGCCGGCCTTCACAATCCGCCGATGGACGATGCGGTCATCGGCAAATTAGCGGCGGAAGCCTTTGAGCAATAAAAAAAAGAGCCTGAAAAAGGCTCTTTTTATGTATGGCTGTTGTGCCGGAGCAGTTTTTGATGCTTGCGGTCAATTCTGTCATAGATCACATTCATCAGCTTTTGATTATTCATAATGGCCGCCTTGTTTTCTTTTATCAGCTGTTCGTATGTTTTTATTTTACGTTTCGCCATGAGCCCGCACCTTCCTAACATATTTGTATTCGCTTTCTAATTCTCCGAGCGATAATTCATATAAATGCCGTTCCGACTTTTTGTATATTCCGTTATTGATCAGCAAATGGATCAGATGTTTTTTTCGTCCTTCAACTGATGATCTGAGCTGAGGAGAAGACCTCATGATTACCCTCCTAATCAAATGATATTGAGAATCATTATCAGTTAATGAAAGTATACAATGGGCATATTCATATGTAAAGGGAAAATACCGCCAATTTTTCGACAAAAAGTTTCCCGGGGAATAATGCTGTCGAATATTGCATTTGCTCAGATCAAAGCTGCTATTTTTCCGCTTTTCCATCCATACTATGAATGAGAATGGAGGAGTCCTTACATGAATGATCAAACGGCAAACTTAAAACGGGGCGAGAAAGGCGCGATTCTTAATATCGGCGCGTACCTCATCCTTGCCGCCGTCAAACTGGTGATCGGTCTTATTTATCATTCCGAAGCGCTCAGAGCGGACGGGTTAAATAATGCCACGGATATTGTCGCATCACTGGCTGTGCTGATCGGGCTCCGGATTTCCCAGCGCCCCGCGGACAGTGATCATGCCTACGGACATTATCGGGCTGAAACAATTTCTTCATTAATTGCGTCTTTTATTATGATGGCGGTTGGTTTTGAAGTGCTGATCGGAGGGGCAAAGGCGATTGTCAGCGGAACGGAGGCCGAGCCGAGCTTCATTGCGGCATGGACGGCGCTCGGAAGCGCGATTGTAATGTACGGCATGTATGTATATAACAGCCGACTTGCGGATCGGGTTAAAAGTTCTGCGCTTCATGCGGCGGCGAAAGACAGCCGTTCTGACGCCTATGTCAGTATTGGGGCGTTTATAGGCGTCTTAACCGCCCGGCTTCATCTGCCGTGGATTGATCCGGTCATTGCTTTTCTGATCGGAATCATCATCTGTAAGACGGCATGGGACATCTTCAAAGATGCTTCCCACTCATTGACGGACGGGTTTGATCTGAAAGATTTGGAGCCGTATAAACACACGGTGAAAGAAATAAAAGAGGTCAGCAGGCTGAAGGATGTGAAAGCAAGGTATTTGGGGAGCACGGTTCATGTGGAACTGGTCATTACGGTAGATCCGGGACTGTCTGTGAAAGAAGGCCATGAAGTAGCCGATGAGGTCGAATATGTAATAAAACATGAACATGATGTGACTCATGTCCATGTTCATGTAGAGCCTGAAGTCATAAACAAAGATCGTGAAACGAATTAAATATGCTGTGATAAAAACTCTGTGACTTCTTCGGGCGTTTTCGCGTTTGCGCTGTGAAGATGCGCTTTCTTTTCGCCGTTTTTAAAGATCAGAAGGCTCGGTATGCCCATTACCTGATATTTGTCGGCAAGCTCAGGGAGCTCGTCTCTGTTCAATTCATACCAATCATTTTGATTATATTCTTCCAAAATATCGCCGATGAACATATTCATGCGCGTGCAGTCAGGGCACCAGTCAGCGAAAAATTTCACGATGATTTCCTTGTCGGATTGAATAAGTTCATTAAATTGTTCTGTTGTACTGATTTTTTTCATATGACACATCTCCTTTTCCATGCCATTTTAATATAAAATAAAAAGGAATTACATACAAATGCTTTCATATTCAGAATGCCCAAAAATAATTAGATCATTTTCTGAGGAAAGTGATAAGATAGTAAAGATGAATTGTTGTGGGGGGAATATCCATTGAAAACAAGTCTAGGATTGGTGTACGGCGGAAAGTCAGCCGAACACAATGTATCGCTGCAGACAGCATTAGCTGTAACAAAAGCGCTTAATACTGAGAAGTTTGATATACATCCGATTTACATCACTGAAAAAGGAGAATGGCAAAGAGGCCCGCTGCTGACTGAGCCGGTTTCCAACGTGAAAATGCTTCAGCTGGAACAAAATGGTGAAAGTTTCGCTCTATCAGCATTGAACCGGGAAATGTTTCCTGAAGCGTCGCCTGACGAAAAGGCGCCGATCGATGTCGTATTTCCGCTTCTCCACGGACCGAACGGTGAAGACGGCACCATTCAGGGTCTGCTAGAATTGCTGAACGTTCCTTATGTCGGCAACGGGGTGCTTGCATCATCAGCCGGCATGGATAAAGTCATCATGAAGCATTTGTTCGCTCAAGCGGGGCTTCCGCAGGCGAAGTACGCCGCTTTCTTAAAAAAGGACTGGAAACAGACGCCGGACAGCTGCTTACAGCAGGTTGAAAAGGAGCTGGGATATCCGTGCTTCGTCAAACCGGCGAACCTCGGATCAAGCGTCGGAATCAGCAAATGCCGAAACCGTGAAGAGCTTGAAAAAGCCTTCGAACTGGCTTTTGAGTATGACCGGAAAATTGTGGTGGAAGAAGGAATCGCCGGCAGAGAAATCGAAATCGGCGTGCTCGGAAATGACGAACCGAAATGTTCCGCCGTCGGTGAAATCGCTCCGAAGACCGACTTTTACGATTACAAAGCGAAATATGAAGACGGCGACACGGATTTAATGATTCCCGCGCAAGTGACGGATGAACAATATGCGGAAATCAGCGAAATGGCGATTAAAGCCTTCAAAGCGATTGACGGATCAGGCCTTGTCCGCGCCGATTTCTTCCTGACCAATGACGGTCAAGTGCTCATTAACGAAGTGAACACAATGCCGGGCTTTACGCCATTCAGCATGTTCCCGCTGCTTTGGAAAGAAGCAGGTGTAGATTACAGTGATCTGATCGAACAGCTGGTTGAGCTGGCAAAAGAACGCCATGCCGAAAAACAGCTGATTAAACATACATTTTAATGAAGACGGACACTGCCTGAAGGGGCAGTGTCTTTTCCCATAACAGACAACATTTTCAGAAAGCGAGGTGCCACCTTTGATAAAGCGAACTGTAAAACGAATCGCAGACATGGTCAAAGGCACACTGACAAATCCCGAATTTGAACAAACAATGATTGAGGGCGCCGCAACCGATACGCGGACTTTGGAAAAAAATCAGCTGTTCATTCCTTTAAAAGGCGAGCATTTTAACGGCCACACCTTTGTGCCGCAAGCATTCGAAAAAGGCGTTTCCGCGGTGTTGTGGGACCGCTCTGAACCGAATCCGCCGGAAGGGCGTGCTGTCATCCTGGTCGATGACACGCTGGAGGCGCTGCAAACATTGGCAAAAGCTTATTTGAAAGAGCTCGGCACAAGGGTTATCGGGGTGACCGGGAGCAACGGAAAAACGACAACGAAAGACATGCTTCACGCCGTTCTCGGCACGCAGTACCGCGTTCACAAAACCGCCGGCAATTTCAACAATCATATCGGCCTGCCGCTGACTGTGCTTGCCATGCCTGAAGATACAGAAATCGCCGTTTTAGAAATGGGAATGAGCGCGAGGGGCGAAATTGATTTTCTGAGCCGTCTTGCTGAACCGGAAGCGGCCGTCATTACCAATATCGGCGAATCCCATATGCAGGATTTAGGCTCAAGAGAAGGAATTGCGGAGGCGAAACTTGAAATTATAAACGGACTTCGGGAAGACGGCGTTCTGTTTTATTTCGGGGATGAGCCGCTGCTTCGCGAAAAGACGTACACTTGCCGGACAACGACATACGGCGCAGGCGCGGACAATGATCTCCGCCTGAAAGAAATAAAACACGCGGAAGAAGGCACGTACTTCAATATCGACGGGATCGACCGTTCTTTCTTTATTCCGGTTCTCGGCAGACATAATGTGATGAATGCCATGGCTGCATACGCCGCCGGCATCTATTTCGGCATTACGCCGGAAAATGCCGCTCTGGGACTGAGCCGCCTGAAGGTGACGGGGATGAGATTGGAACTGGTCAAAACGGACAACGGCATCTCGATCGTAAACGACGCATATAATGCGAGCCCGACGTCAATGAAAGCGGCGGTCGAATTAATCGAAACGATGAAAGGCTATCGGAAGAAAATGCTCGTGCTCGGTGATATGCTTGAACTTGGTGATGAAGAAAAAGCATTCCACGAAGAATGCGGAGCTGCGGTCAATCCGGCGGAAATCGACCATGTATTTACTTACGGCACACTCGGCGCATTCATCGCTGACGGAGCGCGCCGGCATTTTGAAGAAGGGCGCGTCAGCCATTATCTTGACAAAAAAGAACTGCTTCACGCCATACAGGAAATGGCCGCTTCCGGCGATCTCCTTCTGTTTAAAGCATCGAGAGGTATGAAGCTCGAAGAAATCGTTAAAGATTTATTAGAGAAGAACTGAAAAAATACTGATCAGCATTATAAAAATATACAAAAATGAAGAAACTAATTCAGGGTGAAATAATTCTGTCCGTATGAAAAAGAAAGACCGCCGGCTGGGAAATCCCGTCCGGCGCGGGGTCCGGCCTCGTTCGCGGGAAGAATCCGGTCCGGCCGCTTCCGGCCGCCTGACCATCTCGCCTTATTGAAAAACACATAGTGTAATGGTAAGATTAAACGTAAAGTAATTCGGGCTTTGTATACGTATGATCCTGTCCTTTGGATGAAAGGGCGGTTTTTAGTGGTAAATCACGACATTACTGAAACAGCAATCAGAAGGAGTTTGAATAATTTGACTATAACGTTTCAAGATTTCCAATTAAGTTCTGATCTCATGAAATCAATCAATCGTATGGGATTTGAAGAAGCAACACCGATCCAGGCACAAACGATTCCGCTCGGACTTTTAAATAAAGATGTCATCGGACAAGCGCAAACAGGTACAGGTAAAACAGCTGCGTTCGGTATACCCCTTGTTGAAAAAATGAACCCCGAGTCTCCTAATATTCAAGCAATCGTAATCGCGCCAACCCGTGAATTAGCCATTCAAGTATCTGAAGAGTTATATAAAATCGGACAAGATAAGCGTGCGAAAGTACTGCCTATTTACGGCGGCCAGGATATCGGACGTCAGATCCGCGCATTGAAGAAAAACCCGCATATCATCGTAGGTACGCCGGGGCGTCTTCTTGACCATATCAACCGCCGCACGATCCGTTTAAACAACGTGAATACGGTTGTCATGGATGAGGCTGATGAAATGCTGAATATGGGATTCATTGATGACATTGAATCCATTCTCTCAAACGTGCCGAGCGACCACCAAACGCTCTTATTCTCAGCAACAATGCCTGCGCCGATCAAACGGATCGCAGAGCGTTTCATGACTGAGCCGGAACACGTAAAAGTAAAAGCGAAAGAAATGACTGTGTCCAACATTCAGCAGTTCTACTTGGAAGTGCAGGAGCGCAAAAAATTCGATACGCTGACTCGTCTTCTTGACATTCAGTCTCCGGAACTTGCGATCGTATTCGGACGTACGAAACGCCGTGTCGATGAGCTTGCTGAAGCCCTGAACCTTCGCGGATATGCGGCTGAAGGAATTCACGGCGACTTAACGCAGGCGAAACGTATGGTTGCGCTTCGTAAATTTAAAGAAGGTGCGATCGAAGTGCTTGTAGCGACTGACGTTGCCGCCCGCGGACTTGATATCTCAGGCGTTACCCACGTTTACAACTTTGACGTGCCTCAAGATCCTGAAAGCTACGTTCACCGTATCGGAAGAACGGGCCGTGCAGGAAAAACGGGTATGGCGATGACGTTTATCACACCGCGTGAGAAAAGCATGCTTCGCGCGATTGAACAAACGACAAAACGCAAAATGGACCGTATGAAAGAGCCGACGCTTGACGAAGCATTAGAAGGACAGCAGCAGGTGACGGTTGACCGTCTGCGCACGGCGATCAGCGAAAACAACCTGAACTTCTACATGACGGCAGCTGCGGAATTGTTAGAAGATCATGATGCAGTGACAGTTGTGGCTGCAGCCATTAAAATGGCGACAAAAGAGCCGGACAGCACGCCTGTACGCCTCACTGATGAAGCGCCGATGGTCAGCAAACGCTATAAAAACCAGCGTACTTCTAAGCGCAGAGACGGCCAAGGCGGCGGCTACCGCGGCGGCAAAGGGAAAACCAACAACCGTTCTTCCTACGATAAAAAACGCTCAAGCGACCGCCGTTCTTCAGGTGACAGACGCCAGAAAAAATCATACTAAAACACAGGAAGCGGACCCTTTTACGGGGTCCGCTTTTTTTTGATATGCCGGAAAGTGAATCTTTTTTGCAAATCAGCCGTATTTGTATGTATGATAAAAAATGGGAGGTAGGTATGTTGAGAGCACAGCCAAAAAATAGAATCAGTCCAAGCGGCTTAAAAGTCTGGCGTCTTCAGGAAATCATCCTGTCCGCCTTCTGTCTTCTGGCCGTTATAGCAGCAGCTGTTTTAAGCCATTTCTTCCATTGGCCGTATTGGATCACCGGAGTCCTCGGCATCATTTGGATATTCGGTTCAGTGATATCCGTCTATGCCATACCGAAAATCAGGCACAGGATCTGGCGCTATGAAGTCCATGAAAATGAAATTGATATTCAATCCGGCATTTTTATTGTCAAACGGGTCATTGTGCCGATGGTGAGGGTGCAGCACGTAGATACTTCACAAGGCCCGCTCCTCAGAAGGTATCGTCTGGCCTCAGTCAAAATCTCCACGGCGGCAACCGTTCATTCCATTCCGGCGCTTGATATGGAGGAAGCTGACCGGCTGAGGGATTCCATTTCCCGTCTGGCAAGGGTGACGGAAGATGATGTCTGAGCCGAAACGTCTGCACCCGGCGGCCGTGATTTTGAACTTATTCCATACTATTATCGAAACCATTAAAAACATTATTCTGCCATTTTTTCTCGTCTATATTGTTAATTCCAACCACTTCATCCGCTTTTACGGAGGCATTGCGCTCGCCGTCCTGCTTATCTGGCTGATTACGGCAAGTGTGATCGAGTGGAGAAAATTTACATACCGGATTGAGGACGGAGAATTCAGAATTGAAGAAGGCTTGTTTTTTACGAAAAAGAGATACATCTCCATTGACCGGATTCAATCAATGAATACGAGTGCCGGCATCATTCAGCAGCTTTTTAAGCTTGTTAAGCTTCAAATCGAAACGGCCGGCGACGGGAAAAACGCCGAGGCTGTCTTATCCGCCATTACTGTGGAAGAGGCGGAACGGATCAGAGCGGCTGTTTTTCAGCAAAAAGCGGAGCAAGAAGAACGAGGGGAGACCGCAGCGGAGCAGGAGCCGATGCGCGGGGAAGATGTGCAATCCGTTTACCGCCTGTCTGTAGGTGAGCTGCTTATGGCCGCCTCAACATCCGGGGGAATCGGTGTCATCATCTCAGCGGTATTCGCCCTCTTTTCTCAGATTGATGAAGTACTTCCGATGGACTGGCTCTATGACAGGTTTTCTTTTCTCAAGCATGCGAGCATCGGTATATACGCCGTGATCATTTTCATAGGATTGTTCATCGCCTGGCTGTTAAGCATCGCCGGTATGATGATCAAGCATGCCAACTTTAAGATAGAAAAAAAGGAACACGAATTGGTCATTACCAGAGGAATTATTGAAAAACATCAAGTGACAATCCCGCTCCGTAAAATCCAAGCCATTAAAATGAAAGAAAATGTGATCAGGCAATTATTCGGATACGCGACGGTTGCGATTGTCAGCGCCGGCAGTGCGGGGAATGAGAAAGAAGGAGCACAGACGATTCTGTTTCCGATCATCCGCAAATCAAAGCTCGGAGTGATGCTGAACGGTTTCACACCGGATTACGTGCTGGAAGAAAACCGAAATCATTTGCCGAAAAGGGCGCTGCGCCGGTATTTATTCCGATCCATAATCTTCTCGGTTTTCGTGATCATCCCGCTTTGTATTCTGTTTAAACCGTGGGGATATGCATCGCTCCTTGTGCTTCCCGTCGAACTGGTGCTTGGATATGCCTCGTTTAGGACAGCGTCATGGTGCATAAACGGCGGCAGGCTTCAGATCACCACGAGGCTGGTCGGGAAGACGACCACGATTATGCTGAGAAGAAGAATGCAGATGTTTGAAGTCAGCCGCTCCTTTCTGCAAAAAAGAAGGCGGCTCGCATCTGTGGCTACCGCAGTGAAATCAGCTCACCACATGGAGCATGTCATGCTGAAGGATGTCAGCGAGGAAGATGCCGAACGCATCGGGCGCTGGTATTCATATGAAAAAGCGGACGGTTAATACCGCCGCTTTTTTTGCTGCACGCATAAAAAGGAAAGCAAAAATCCGCCTGCCAGTCCGAACAAATGCGCCATAATGTTAATATTAGAGTTGATAAACGTCGACAGCACCGCGATGATAAGCAGGGTCATAATCATTTTCGACTGATCCCGGCCGATCAGCTCCTTGCGGAAAACAGTCAAAAACACATACACGCCGAAAAGTCCGAAGATCGCGCCGGATGCGCCGACATGCACATAATCAAGCGGTTCGGCAAGATACGTGCCGATATTGCCGATGATGCCCGATACGATGTACACAATCAGAAAACGGACTTTTCCGAGCATCTGCTCAAGCGGGGGCGCGAATAAAAAGAGAGACATGGAGTTAAACAAAAGGTGAGTGAAATTCGCGTGTAAAAACATCGGTGTCACCAGCCGCCACCATTCTCCCGAGGAAACGCCGTAATTATAGCCTGTCACAGCATCTGACCACATCATGACGGAATGAAGCGGCATACTGAAAAACAGCCACAAGAACGCCTGCAGCGCCAAGATACAGCTGACGGCCGGATAACGTCTGATAAAAGTCTGGAAATTTTCCGTTCGTATAAACATCGCAAGCCCCTTTGCATCTGATTTGTTACATATATAGTAACACGTTTATGACATAAACCGTTTTTTAGTACGGACTTTTAGGAGGAATTCACATGATTTTCGGAATCGGAATCGACATCGTTGAACTGCACAGAATTGAAAACATGCTCAGCCGGCAGGCTAGGTTTCCGCAAAGAATATTGACGGAGGCTGAATACGCCCGTTTTACATTGCTGTCGGACAAAAGGAAAATTGAATTTCTCGCGGGGAGATTTGCGGCAAAAGAAGCCTTTTCGAAAGCATACGGCACAGGTATCGGCAAAGAGCTCAGCTTTCAGGATATTGAAACCGGAAACGACAAAGCGGGAAAGCCTGTGCTGGCCTGCGCCAAGCTTGACGGCGCGGCGGTTCACGTCTCCATTACCCATACAAAAGAATACGCCGCGGCACAGGTCGTGATTGAAAGGTTGTCACGCTAGTCTGCATATTAGCCGGAACCCCTTCATATATTTGATAGTGCATTAAGGGAGACAAGTTGTTTGAGGCTTTTATGGTACGCGTCCGTCCGTTCAGGGCGTACCGTTAAAGTCAAACAAGCGATTTCTTCCCTTTACATCAATTGAGAAGAAGGGGTTGAAAAAAGGTGAGAAAAAGCTTTGTTTTGCTTTTAACGGGACTGCTTGCCGTCCTTATTCTTTCGGCCTGCGGCCAAAAATCACAGGAAGATATCGTGAACGGTTTAGATAAGAAGGCGAAAGAATACACCTCGTACAAAGCGAAAGCCAAAATGACCATCGAAACGGGGAGTGATCCGCAAGTATACAATGTGGAAATCTGGCATAAAAAGCCTTCCCTGTACCGGGTCTATCTGGAAAATCCGAAAAAAGACCAAAACCAAGTCATTTTACGGAACGCCAACGGAGTCTTTGTCCTCACGCCGTCGTTAAATAAGAGCTTCAGATTCCAAAGCGACTGGCCGAATAACAGCAGCCAAGTATATTTGTTTGAGTCACTTGTAAAAGACGTGCAGCATGACAAAGACGCCGTCTATTCCGCCAAAGATAAAAAGTACACGTTTGAAACAAAAACAAACTATCAGCACAACAAAATGCTGCCGACTCAGGAAATCACTTTCAACAAAAAGGACATGAGCCCGTCGCTCGTCAAAGTCATGGATACAGACCGGAAAGTGATGGTAAAAGTCGAATTCAAAAGCTTTGAATTCAACAAGCCGTTTGATAAAGACTCTTTTGACGAGAAGAAAAATATGACGCTTTCCCAGATGGACGTCGCCACAAGCGCCAAGCCGTCTGATTCATTTGCGGTCAAAACACCGCTTCAAGTGCCGGCCGGCGTCAAAAAGCTTGAAGAGAAAGATATTTCAACGGCGGACGGCAAACGGATCGTCATGACTTACGGCGGAGAAAAATCATTCACCCTTATTCAAGAAAAAGCCCATATCGCAAAAGCCGCCTCTGCCGTCACGCTGAAAGGCGAACCGGTTAATCTCGGCTTCACGGTTGCGGCATTATCTGATACGTCTTTAACGTGGACATATGACGGAGTGGATTATCTTCTGTCATCACAGGATCTTACAAAAGATGAAATGGTGGCCGCCGCCAAAAGCATGCAGGGACAGTCGTCAAAATAACGTCAAAAAAGAGGCCGCCGCTGTCGGTCTCTTTTTTGATTCCATTTCACTTTGCAGAATAATTTTAGTATGATAATAACAATATGAATTGAAAATAATGCTAGGAAGTGTATCGAATGAACACAGCATCCTTTTACAGAGAAACGTGGGCGGAAATCAACCTGTCCGCGATTAAAGAAAATGTCACGCATATGAAAAAACACATCGGGCAAAACGTCCATCTCATGGCGGTTGTAAAGGCGAACGCTTACGGCCACGGAGATTTGGAAGTTGGGAAAGCCGCGCTTGAAGCGGGTGCCTCTTGTCTTGCCGTAGCCATACTGGATGAAGCGATTTCATTGAGAAAACGGGGCATTACAGCGCCGATTCTCGTGCTTGGCGCCGTGCCGCCCGAATATGTACAAGCAGCTGCCGAGTATGACGTAACACTCACGGGGTATTCTGTTGAATGGCTTCAGGAAGCTGCGCGCCACCTCGGAAGTGCGACAGTGCCGTTTCATCTGAAAGTCGACACCGGCATGAACAGACTCGGAGTCAAAACGGAGGAAGAAATCCAAAGCGTGTTAAAAATCCTCAGCCAAAATCCCGGTTTAGTCTGTAAAGGCGTATTCACCCACTTTGCTACCGCGGATGAGAAAAACAGAGATTATTTCCTCTTCCAGTTTGACCGCTTTAAAACATTGATCGCTCCGCTTCCTTTAAAAGAATTGATGGTGCACTGCGCGAACAGCGCTGCCGGACTTCGTCTTAAAAAAGGCTTCTTTAACGCGGTTCGTTTCGGCATCAGTATGTACGGGCTTCGTCCTTCTGCTGACATCCAAAGCGAAATTCCGTTTCAATTAAAGCCGGCTTTTGCGCTGCACTCTGTTTTATCCCATGTGAAAAAGATCCGCAAAGGGGAAAGCGTCAGCTACGGCGCAACATATACGGCAGAGAAGGATCAATGGATCGGAACGGTTCCCATCGGCTATGCGGACGGGTGGCTCCGCAAGCTGAGCGGCACGTCTGTGCTGATCGGCGGCAAACGGATGAACATCGCGGGAAGAATCTGCATGGATCAATTGATGGTCGAATTAGATCAATCTTATCCGCCGGGCACCAAAGTCACCCTGATCGGCAGCCAGAAGGGAGAAACGATCACGATGGATGAAATCGCAGGGCGGCTTGAGACGATTAATTACGAGGTCCCTTGTACCATTAGTTCCCGCGTTCCCCGTATGTTTTTGGAAAATGAGAGTATAATGGAAGTAAGAAATCCTTTACTGCAAGATAATACAAACAAGTAGCCGTCATCCGGAAAAAGAGAATTTATAAAACAGCTTTGCTTGACGTTTGAATAATGGTATCATTATGTCTGGATGGATGTATTGGTCGTATCCGTAAGTTTGGTGGAGGTGTATGTTTTTTGTCTGAATCCAGCGCAAGAACCGAAATGAAAATCAGCTTGCCTGAAAACTTAGTAGCTGAATTGGATGGTGTAGCGATGCGGGAGAAACGAAGCAGAAACGAACTGATATCACAAGCAGTGAGAGCGTATGTCAGCGAACGGACAACTCGCCATAACCGTGATTTGATGAGACGCGGGTATATGGAAATGGCGAAAATCAACTTGAATATCTCTTCTGAGGCTCACTATGCTGAGTGCGAAGCAGAAACGACCGTTGAGCGCTTAGTCAGCGGAGGATAATCATTTTGATTGTAAAGCGCGGCGATGTTTATTTTGCTGATTTATCTCCTGTTGTTGGCTCAGAGCAAGGCGGCGTACGCCCGGTTTTAGTGATCCAAAATGATATCGGAAATCGCTTTAGCCCGACTGCTATTGTTGCAGCCATAACAGCCCAAATACAGAAAGCGAAATTACCAACCCACGTCGAAATTGATGCAAAACGCTACGGTTTTGAAAGAGATTCCGTTATTTTGCTGGAGCAAATTCGGACGATTGACAAGCAAAGATTAACGGATAAAATAACTCATCTGGATGATGAAATGATGGATAAGGTTGATGAAGCCCTGCAAATCAGTTTGGCACTCATTGATTTTTAGTCATATTTTGGTTGCTCATAAAGAGCAACTTTTTTTGTTTTCGAAAAACATAAGCGCTATAATAAAGAGATAATCAAACAAAATTTGTTGTTTTGTGTCGGGAGGTCAGTGAAACCCATGTCGAATCAGAAAGTGTATCAGTTCATCATTGATCAGCATGATGAACTGCTTGATACTTGGACAGCCAAACTAAAAGAAGTAGGCAATCAGGAAGACTATCAGCTTACGAATCACATATGTGAAAATATTTGTAAAGACTATATAGACATTCTTTTATTATCGACTAAAAATGACGAGGCCACAGAAGAGCAGATCAGTGAACTCGCACTGCGCGCCGTTCAGCTCGGCCTGTCACTGAAACTTCTTTCAGCCACCCTGTCAGAGTTTTGGAAACTGCTTTACGAAACGATGGTCGACCTTAATATGGCCGATCAGGACAGAGCAGATTTGATTTTGGAAATAGACAGCTTTTTCAATCCGATCAACACGGAAATCTTAAATCAGTATTCTATCTCCTGGGAAAAAACGGTTACTTTGCAAAAAATCGCGCTTCAGGAATTGTCGGCTCCGCTGATCCCGGTATTTGAGCATGTAACGGTCATGCCGCTTGTCGGGACGATTGATACGGAGCGTGCAAAGCACATTATGGAAAATCTGTTAAACGGCGTCGTAAAGCACCGTTCACAGGTTGTATTAATTGATATCACGGGCGTGCCGGTCGTTGATACGATGGTGGCGCACCATATTATTCAGGCATCGGAAGCGGTGCGGCTTGTCGGCGCGAAATGCCTGCTCGTCGGAATCCGTCCGGAAATCGCGCAGACGATCGTTAATCTGGGAATTGATTTGTCGCAGGTTATTACGAAGAATACCCTTCAAAAAGGAATTCAAACAGCGCTTGAAATGACAAATCGAAAAATCGTTTCATTGGGGGAATAACATTGTGAGACATCCAAAAATCCCGATCCTGAAACTGTATAACTGCTTATTGGTATCCATCCAATGGGAACTTGACGACCAGACAGCTTTGCATTTTCAAGAAGATCTGCTGAACAAAATCTATGAAACCGGCGCAAACGGGGTCGTCATTGACCTGACATCCGTTGACATGATCGATTCATTTATCGCGAAAGTGCTCGGCGATGTCATCACCATGTCTAAATTGATGGGCGCAAAGGTCGTATTGACGGGAATTCAGCCGGCTGTGGCGGTCACATTGATTGAACTCGGAATCTCACTTGAGGAAATTGAAACGGCGCTCGATTTAGAGCAAGGGCTTGAGACATTGAAGCGGGAATTGGGGGAATAGCGATGAACGACCAATCCTGTGTGAAAATCATGACAGAATGGGATATCGTAGCCGCCAGACAGCTTGGCCGCAACGTTGCGAAGGAATTAGGCTTCGGTACGGTGGACCAGGCCAGAATCACGACGGCTATCTCAGAATTGGCCAGAAACATTTACTTATATGCAGGCAAAGGCCAGGTCAGCATAGAACAAGTAAACGACAGAGGGAAAAAAGGCCTTAAAATTATAGCAGAAGACAAAGGACCCGGAATCCCCGACATCCGTAAAGTGATGGAAGACGGCTTTTCAACGTCAGGCGGACTGGGAGCGGGACTTCCGGGCGTCAAAAGGCTGATGGACGAATTCAGCCTGCAATCTGTTGCAGAGGAAGGAACAGAGATTCAAGCCGTGAAATGGCTTCGGTAGGAGGTTAGAACGTGGATTTCAGGGAGGTTATAGAGCAGCGGTATCATCAGCTGCTTAGCCGATATATAGCCGAATTAACAGAAACATCTTTATATCAAGCCCAAAAATTCAGCCGAAAAACGATTGAACATCAGGTTCCTCCGGAGGAGATTATCAGTATCCACCGAAAAGTAGTAAAGGAACTGTATCCGGATCTGCCGGAAGATGTTTTTCATTCGCTGGATTTTTTAATAGAAGTCATGATTGGCTACGGGATGGCTTATCAGGAACATCAAAGTCTGAGAGATATCCAGCAGGAGCTTCGTTCAGAAATTGAAATTGCCGCAAATGTTCAGCAGACGCTGCTTGGCACAAAAATTCCTGAAGAAGAAGATCTGGATATCGGGGCGATCAGCGTCCCCGCCAAACAGATGAGCGGGGATTATTATCACTTTGTCAAAGACAAGGAATCGATTAACATCGCGATAGCCGATGTCATCGGAAAAGGAATACCCGCCGCATTGTGCATGTCGATGATCAAGTATGCCATGGACTCTCTTCCGGAGATCGGCATTCACCCCTCCCAAGTGCTGAAAAATCTTAACCGCGTTGTAGAACAGAACGTGGACTCAAGCATGTTTATCACCATGTTTTACGCAAACTACAATACGAAAAATCACCAATTTACATATGCCTCTGCGGGGCATGAACCGGGCTTCTACTACTCTGAAAAAGAAAAAAAGTTTTATGATCTGGAGGCAAAAGGATTGGTGCTGGGAATTTCTCAGGATTTTGATTACAGCCAATATGAACAGCACATGGACGAAGGAGACATGATCGTTCTTTTTTCTGACGGCGTCACCGAATGCCGTACCGAAAACGGTTTCTTAGAACGCAGCGACATTCAGCGCATGCTGGAAGAACATATGGACTGCTCCGCGCAGGATATGGTCAAAAACATTTACGACAGCCTGCTGAGACTCCAGGACTTTCAGCTTCATGACGATTTTACGTTAATTGTTTTGAAAAGAAAGGTTTAAAAAAACAGCAGCACGGGTAAAAAGCCATTAGCACGAGTAAGGATAACTTTCAGAGGTGATACGATGAATTTAACGGTAGATATGAAGGAGAATCTTTCAGATATACAAATCAATATCGCTGGAGAAATCGATGTATACTCAGCTCCGGTGGTTCGTGAAAAGCTGATGCCCCTGGCAAACGAGGGGAAGGACATGAGAATCTGCTTAAAAGATGTAAATTATATGGACAGTACGGGTTTAGGCGTTTTTGTAGGCGTGTTTAAAACGGTGAGCAAGGAAGGCGGCTCTCTCAAGCTTGAGAATCTTTCCGACCGGCTCGTCCGTCTGTTTGAAATTACGGGGCTTAAGGACATCATTGACATTTCGGCAAAGTCAGAAGGTGGCGTGCAATGAGTACATCAGTTGATTATATAGAGATGAAAATTCCGGCCGAACCGGAATATGTAGGAATCGTCAGGCTTACGTTATCAGGGGTCGCAAGCAGAATGGGCTATACCTATGATGACATTGAAGATTTAAAAATCGCTGTCAGCGAAGCTTGTACAAACGCTGTCCAGCATGCATACAAAGATGAAAATAAGGGAGAAGTATCCGTGCGGTTCGGTGTGTTTGAGGATCGGCTGGAGGTCATTGTCGCCGATCAGGGAGACAGCTTTGATTTTGATCAGAAGCAGCAGGATCTCGGGCCGTACACACCTTCACACACAGTCGATCAATTGTCAGAAGGAGGGCTCGGTCTGTATTTAATGGAAACGCTCATGGATGAAGTCAAAGTTCAAAGCAACTCTGGCGTAACCGTGGCGATGACAAAGTATTTAAATGGGGAGCGAGTTGATCATGGCACAACCATCAAAAACTACGAAACTAACTAAAGATGAAGTTGATCGGCTCATACGCGACTTTCAAACACATGATAATAAAGAAGCCCAGGAAACACTCGTCGAGGTGTATACCAATCTCGTCGAAATGCTGGCAAAGAAATATTCGAAAGGAAAAAGCTTTCACGAAGATCTCCGCCAGGTCGGGATGATCGGACTTCTCGGAGCCATTAAACGGTATGATCCCGAGGTCGGCAAATCCTTTGAAGCATTTGCGATTCCGACCATCATCGGCGAGATCAAACGCTTCCTCAGAGATAAAACATGGAGCGTACACGTCCCGAGACGGATTAAAGAACTCGGGCCGCGCATTAAAATGGCGGTGGATCAGCTGACGACAGAGACGCAGCGGTCGCCGAAAGTCGAAGAAATCGCAGCCTTTCTCGATGTGTCAGAAGAGGAAGTGCTTGAAACGATGGAGATGGGAAAAAGCTATCAGGCGCTTTCTGTCGATCACAGCATCGAAGCGGATGCGGACGGAAGCACCGTCACGATTTTAGATATCGTCGGGTCGCAGGAGGAAGGATACGAACGCGTCAACCAGCAGATGATGATCAAAAGCGTGCTTCATGTGCTGTCCGACCGCGAAAAACAGATTATCGATCTAACATTTGTGCAAAATAAAAGCCAAAAAGAAACAGGGGACATTCTCGGAATATCTCAAATGCACGTCTCGCGCCTGCAGCGGAAAGCGGTGAAAAAACTGAGAGAGGCCTTGATTGGAGATCCCTCCATGGAGCTAATGTAATGATTCAGGTTGAAGAAAATGAACATGTTCAAACTCTTGTATACCAATTAAATAAAGAAGGCAAGTCCATATGCGGCGACAGCTTTTTTATGAAGGCGAATGAAGAAGAATTAGTTTGCGCGGTAGCGGACGGTCTCGGCAGCGGATCTCTTGCCAACGAATCCTCGTCAGCCATTAAAGACATCGTGGAAACGTATGCGGATGAGGATGTGGAAAGCATCATTGAGCGCTGCAATCAAGCGATGAAAAACAAAAGAGGGGCGACTGCCTCCATCTTAAAAATCAATTTCATCAAAAGGGAATTGACATACTGCTCGATCGGCAACGTCCGTTTCTTCCTGCACTCCCCATCAGGCGAAGTCTTTCATCCGCTGCCGATTTCGGGTTACCTCTCAGGCAAACCGCAAAGATACAAAACGTATACGTCATCATACGAAAAAGGGGCGAGGTTCATCATCTACACGGATGGGCTTGAGGTTCCGCATATCCGCACCTGCTTAAAGCAGGGACACTCAATAGAAGATATATCAAAATCACTTCATCCGTACACAACATCCAGACGTGATGATTTGACCTATATTCTAGGGCAGCTTTTATCGTAAGGCTGCTTTTTTTATGTTCCGCCGTTTTTTGATACACTAGAGAAAGAATGAAGAGATGGAGGCTTTTGTGATATGGAAACGTTAGCCCTTTTGAAAAAACAAATTGCTGAAGAAACAGCGTTATCCCAAAAACATGTCGAAAGTGTCATCCGCCTGCTGGAAGACGGCAATACCGTCCCGTTTATTGCGCGGTACCGAAAAGAGCAGACCGGCTCAATGGACGAGGTGCAGATTCAGGCAATCTCCGAGCGGTGGCAATACATACAAAACCTGACGCAGCGGAAAGAAGAAGTCATCAGATTGATCTCTGAGCAGGACAAGCTGACGGAAGGGCTGAAGCAAAAAATCGAACAAGCGGTTAAGCTTCAGGAAGTCGAGGATTTATACCGTCCCTTCAAACAAAAACGGAAAACAAAAGCCACCGTCGCCAAAAGCAAAGGTCTTGAACCGCTTGCGGACTATATTCTTTCTCTCCCGAAAGAAAACCGCCTTCACGACATCGCTGATCAATATATCAGTGCAGAAAAAGAAGTCGCTTCAAGAGAGGAAGCCATTGAAGGCGCGAAGCACATCATAGCCGAACAAATCTCGGATGATCCTCATTTCAGAAAGTGGATTCGCCAGGAAACGTATAAAAAAGGAATTCTCACTTCCGCGGCAGGCAAGTCAGCCGCAGATGACGAGAAAAACGTCTATGAAATGTACTACGAGTACGAAGAGCCGATCCAAAAGGTCGTTCCTCACAGAGTGCTTGCGATGAATCGCGGTGAAAAAGAAGGCATTTTAAAGATTGCGATCGAACCGCCCGCCGATCAGATAAAAGCTTATTTAGAAAAGCAAATTATCAAACACCGTGAAACGCCTGTGAAAGAAACGCTGAAAGAGGCCATTGAGGACAGTTACAAGCGCCTGATCCAGCCGGCTATTGAGCGCGATATCCGCAAAGAGCTTTCAGAAAAAGCAGACGCGCAGGCGATTCATATTTTCGCTGAAAACCTGCGTAAGCTCCTGCTGCAGCCGCCGATGAAGGGAAAAGTCGTGCTCGGCGTCGATCCGGCCTTCCGTACGGGGTGCAAACTGGCAGTTGTTGATGAGACGGGAAAAGTGCTGAAAATCGACGTCATTTACCCGCACGCTCCCGTAAAAAAGACAGCGGAAGCCCGGAAAAAAATCAAAGAATTGCTGGACCGGTACGAAGTCGAGGTTGTGGCGATCGGAAACGGCACGGCATCACGGGAGACAGAGCAATTCGTCGTTGATGTGCTGAAAGAAACAGAGCGTGACATTTATTATGTCATTGTCAATGAGGCCGGAGCAAGCGTGTATTCCGCCTCAGAAATCGCCCGTGAAGAATTTCCGGATTTTCAGGTCGAAGAGCGCAGCGCCGTCTCCATCGCGCGGAGGTTGCAGGACCCGCTGGCCGAGCTTGTAAAAATTGATCCTAAATCCGTCGGCGTCGGGCAATACCAGCACGATGTCAGCCAAAAGCAATTAAACGAATCTCTCCGTTTTGTCGTAGAGACCGTCGTCAACCAAGTCGGGGTGAATGTCAATACAGCATCAGCCGCGCTGCTTCAATATGTAGCCGGGTTATCCAAAACCGTTGCCGGCAATATCGTCAAAAAAAGAGATGAACTAGGCAAATTTACAAATCGCAAAGAACTGAAAGAAATCCCGCGTCTCGGCGCAAAAACATATGAACAATGCATCGGCTTTTTGAGAGTGCCCGGAGGACAGGAACCGCTCGACCGCACCGGGATACACCCGGAAAGCTATAAAGAGACAAAGGCGCTGCTCAAAAAACTGCAGCTCACTGCGGATCAGATCGGAAGCGCGGACGTAAAAGAGAAAATAAGCGTATTGCCGCTGTCTGAAACGGCTGAAGAGCTCGGTATAGGGGAAATTACGCTTGCGGATATTTGCGGGCAGCTGACAAGGCCGGAGCGCGATCCTCGTGACGAAGTGCCGAAGCCTTTGCTGAAAAAAGACGTTCTGCAGCTTGAGGATTTAAAGGAAGGAATGGAATTGCAGGGCACCGTCCGCAACGTTGTAGACTTCGGCGCTTTCGTCGATATCGGCGTCAAGCAGGACGGGCTTGTGCACATTTCAAAACTGAGCAATCAATTCGTCAAACATCCTCTCGACGTCGTATCGGTCGGAGACATTGTCACCGTATGGGTCGAAGGGGTGGACGTGCAAAAAGGCAGAGTGTCGCTGTCTATGGTAAAATAAAAGCACTGCTTACGAGCAGTGTTTTTTTCTGTAGAAATACCAGCACTGATTCAGCAGTTTGATTTGGTAATTGTCCTTTTCTAAAAACGCTTTTTGCATTTGTTTCATCAGCCAATTCGGCATGGCTCATTCCTCCTCAGCTTTTAGTTAGAGGTCGGTTTTAACTCATTGTATGCGAACGGTGCATTGTCCCGTTCAATGTTTTTAAAGCGGGGTGCACTTATGGATAACGAACAACTTCAAAAGCTGACGGAAGACATCTCTGCACAAGATTTCGGAAAGCCGTTCCGTCACCGGGCCTTTTTCAATGACCGGCTGAAAACGACAGGCGGCCGGTACATGCTGTCTTCCCATAACATCGAATTAAACCGAAAATATCTTCTCGAACACGGGCAGAGCGAGCTGGAAGGAATCATTAAACACGAGCTGTGTCATTACCATCTTCACCTTGAAGGAAAAGGGTACAAGCACAGAGACAAAGATTTCAGAGACCTGCTTCAGAAAGTCGGAGCGCCGAGATTCTGCACGCCGCTGCAAACCAAAAAGACACAAAAGAAAACATATATGTATAGATGCGCGGCCTGCGGCCAACAGTATATAAAGAAGCGGGCAATGAATCCGGAAAGATATGCCTGCGGAAAGTGCAGAGGAAAAATCAAAAGAATTTTTTAAAAAGGCTTGACTCATTTTAATGTTCTATGTTAAATTATAAAAGTCGTTGAGAGACAACGACACTTTCTTAAAAAAATAAATGTTGCTTCTTGACACAATATGTCGCATCATTTATAATAAAGAAAGTCTGATTATTCCACAGTAGCTCAGTGGTAGAGCTATCGGCTGTTAACCGATCGGTCGCAGGTTCGAATCCTGCCTGTGGAGCCATATGGAGAAGTACTCAAGTGGCTGAAGAGGCGCCCCTGCTAAGGGTGTAGGTCGCGTAAGCGGCGCGAGGGTTCAAATCCCTCCTTCTCCGCCAGATAAGTTCTCAACCAGACGGCCCGTTGGTCAAGCGGTTAAGACACCGCCCTTTCACGGCGGTAACACGGGTTCGAATCCCGTACGGGTCACCATTTACCTTCGTTGGGCTATAGCCAAGCGGTAAGGCAACGGACTTTGACTCCGTCATGCGTTGGTTCGAATCCAGCTAGCCCAGCCATTTTATTTAAAATTTTTGAATCACTTTTAGAGCGAGCCATTAGCTCAGTTGGTAGAGCATCTGACTTTTAATCAGAGGGTCGAAGGTTCGAGTCCTTCATGGCTCACCATGTTACGCGGGTGTGGCGGAATTGGCAGACGCGCTAGACTTAGGATCTAGTGTCTTACGACGTGGGGGTTCGAGTCCCTTCACCCGCACTTTCTTTTCAAAGTGCTGATCATCATCACTAGCTTATATGCTTAGTGGAAAGACAGCTTCATAGCACGCGGTCGTGGCGGAATGGCAGACGCGCTAGGTTGAGGGCCTAGTGGGTGAATAACCCGTGGAGGTTCAAGTCCTCTCGGCCGCATCAATGATACCAAGGGTTTAGACACTCTTGGTATTTTTTGTTTATAGAAATTTATCTGTTACTGCCCACTTACTTATAGTAAGTCATCTAGTTTGATGCCCTTCGTTTTTTATTTTACTTATCTTGGTGAGTGGTCAAGGTCTCTTTACTCCCATTTACTGTCCAGAAAATATGAAAAAACATCAAAAAAGGTGTAAATAATGATAACGAGCGCTGTATAACCCTTAAATATAGGACATGATAATACTCGTAAGGTTGAGGGGAAAAGAGCAGGAAAAGCAGGAGAAGAAAATTGGAGAAAAGTAATTACTAATCGGTTTGATTTGCATCATATAGGATTTAATACAAAAACCTTTTATTTAAGGAATCTATTAAAAAACTAAAAAAATGATGAAATTACGGAAAGGTAATAAGTGATTACCTTTCCGTAATTCGTTAATTATTTCTTTGAGCAATTTTATATTTCATCTTAACACTACCACCTTGAGCCGTTGGTGAAGCTGTAAATGTGTAATTGTATGTCCAACCAAACCAACCATTTTTAACCTCGGCAGAAATGTTGCCTTGCTTGCCTGGTGCGATGGTTCTTGAGACTTTTCCATCAATTGATATTTTTATGTCATTACTTCCGTTATTTGAAATCCAGAAGTTTACTTGTGCTCCGTCATTCTCATCTAATTCGAACTCCCGACTCCAGCTTGATTGATCAACAGAACCCTCTGAAATTTCCCTATCTAGAGCTTTGAATACTCCACTTGTAACTGCATAATTTTTCGACGATACACTTGTAGTCGACTCCGCAAAAGCAGGTATAGTACAAGTTCCAACAATTACACCAGCTATCAGAGTCGATGTTATTCCTTTGAAAATGGACTTAAGATTCACGATCAAGCACTCCTTTTAATTTCATTTATCACATACATATTCTGTATGCATGATACAAATAATACCATGTAAAATAATTACAGTAAACATTCTTTTGGATAATAATGTTTGTAACTCAACTTTTGTACCCCATACATCCCAAATCAGACAAGTAAGCCTTGATATAGCTAGGTAAGCGGAAATTGGGTTCTTTTATTGAGGTACTGCTACTAGCAAAGATTTTCCGATACCCGCAAAACGAAAAAACACTATCCTTTCTCTAAAGTAACGAAAAGGGTAGTGTTTTTTGTGCTATTCAAGATTAATACGTACTCTTTTTTACTCAAAATCGGACAAGTCAAGATACTACCAAAAGAAAAAACTATCGCACCTATTGGACGAGACCACCTTACTTCTTTTGTTAGTGGTTTCTTAGATCTTAGTTGGAATTACAAATTTAAAGCTAATATTTTCAGTGATTTTTTTTAAAAAAGTAATGCCTAATTTTTGCCCAAAATTCATAAAAAAAGAAGAAAACAAGTGGAAATGTAGATAAAGAATGCTTTATTTATAAGGTTTATGTAATACATGATACGTTTTCACTATGTTGATGGCCCAGCGGGTGAGTAACCCGTGGAGGTTCAAGTCCTCTCGGCCGCATCTCAATGATACCAAGGGTTGTAGACGCCCTTGGTATTTTTTTTGAAGAAAGTTCTCGTAAGCTGACTGCTTATTCTTATTATGAGAAGCTTGGAGATTCTTATGAGGAAATGGCACATATGCCGGGTGATGGCGACCGACTTGGTCTGTATAAGAAAACACCTGATTATGAAGAAGTTAAAGGGAAGGAAACCGAAAATTAAGAAGTAGACTTTATGTCTGCTCCTTTTTTATGCTTCGATATTTCTTTCCCTATCTTTTAGAGGTTTGAGGGCTATTTGTCTGACTCAAGTGAAAATGATTCAGCCTCTACAGTTTTTTTCATGAGTAAAGCATCTATACTATAGGGTATTCTTTTAAAATAAATTAATATGAATGCACCTGCAGATGCAGAGAATACAGAATAGTCAAGAGAAGTCTTAAAACCTGTTCCTACTGTTAAACCTAGAGCGAAAATAATCAACATAGCACCACTCAATACAGCAGTTATTCTTGTTTTGAAACCAATGATCAAAAGTATTCCTAAGATGGTTTCAAACATAGTTGCTATCCATCCTGCTATTGGTACAAGAGCATTTGGTATAAAAGGAGTTAAGGCAGCGACATAATCCGTGTAATTTTCAATGTTTCCCCATACGACATTAGGCTTGCCAGGTGTCCCCCATAGTCCGAATCGATCGGCTACAGAAGATAAAAAGCTAATTCCTAAAGCGAGCCTAAGATACAGAGTCATTAATGCTTTCATTTTACATTTCTCCTTCCTTTTTTGAAATTAATCTGTAAAAAAGAAGATTGTTATTCTTTTTTATAAGAGACCGTATAAATCGGCGATTAATATAGTCTTTAATATGAGTATAACATTTGCGCTTTCTTATGCAAGAGAAGCACCAATAGGTACGGCATTGTTTTTACAAATTCAAACGCCGAGATGGAAAACGAAAAAACATAATATGACTTGTAATAGCACAAAAAAGCTCTGACTAATTAATTTAGTCAGAGCTTTTTTTTATGAAGTATTCCCGAGTATCTGTCCTTGTTTTTTTAGGCAATACTACGTCCAATTCTTTATTTAACCATGCGAGCGTTTTATTACGAAGATAATTACGCATCTGTTCTTCTGCTTCAAGCATTACCAAGTTAATTGTACAAGAAGAATTGCTGGATTCACAGGAGTTGCATTTGTCTCGATAAAGCAGACCATTGCTTACAATATTTTTACATTGAAAAATGGGTTTTGGTCCTTCAACAGCCTCTATTACATCCCAAAAGGAAATATCTTCTGGGGATTTTGCTAACCTGTATCCTCCCTTTACACCGGGGACAGAATTTACAATACCAGCTTTAGATAATTTACCGAAAACTTTTGAAAGAAATGTTTCTGAAAGTCCTTGGAACTCTGCAAGGTCCCGAATCCCGACACTTTCCTTGGAGGGAACATCTATTAAATAAACCAGACAATGTAAAGCATATTCAACCCCAACACTGTACTGCATATAAACTCACCTGCTTTTGATTTTAAGGGTTATCACATTGTATCTTAGGAGTATTTTTGGTGATAGTCAATCATAAAACCCTTCTTTAGTATATTATTTGTTCCGTTTGTCAAAATAAACTGCAGGGTTTATATTAAAGACCGAATTGATCGTCGATTAAATTAATCTTTAATATAAAATAAAAGGAGAGTTTTAAATGAGCAAAACACTTATCATTAATGCACATCCAAAAGTGGATGATACGTTGTCATATAGTTTACGGGTAATGAAACACTTTTTGGAAACTTACAAAGAATTAATTCCAGAGAGTGAAGAGCTTGAGCAGATTAACTTGTATAGTGATGAAGTGCCTATGGTTGATAAAACAGTTTTAAGCGCATGGGATAAGGCTGGAAAGGGCGAAGAACTGACAAGCGATGAACAAAAAGTAACAGAACGCATGACAGAAGTATTGAAACAATTCAAAAGTGCAAAAACGTATGTCATCGTTTTGCCTTTGCATAATTTCAATATTCCATCAAAATTAAAAGACTATATGGACAATATCATGATCGCACGCGAAACATTTAAATATACTGACACTGGGTCAGTAGGTCTGCTTAAAGATGGACGAAGAATGCTTGTCATACAAGCCAGCGGATCAATTTATACAAATGATGACTGGTATGAAGAAGTTGAATACTCTAATAAATATTTGAAATCAATGTTCAATTTCCTCGGTATTGAGGATTATCAAATTATCCGAGTGCAAGGAACAGCTTTACTAAGTCCGGAGGATGTTTTACAAAAAGCAAATAAAGAAGTTGAAGAAGCTGCTTCAAGATTAGCAGGTAAATAAGGTATAGCATGAAGATCATTGTTGCCGGGGGGACTGGAGTAATTGGTCGGTCCCTTCTTCCTAAATTAATACAAAACGGCCATCAAGTATTTGCATTGACCCGAGGTAATCGGTCGAACACGTTCCTCAAAAGAATCAGTTTTAGTAAACAATGAAGTAATCTTTACACGTTAGAACATTTTCTAGCGTGTTTTGTTTTTTTTTATTTATGGATCACGTGTCAAGACACAAAAGCCTTACAATAACCGCAATAAAGACGAAAAGAATAATTTCTTCAATAGACTATTCGTACCTTTTTGCATTGGAGGAATTTGCTTGCACCGGATTCTCTTGGATGAAAACAGAAAAATTCCGTACGACCTAGTCACTCAAAAATTGAATGATTGGTATACTCTTATTAAAAATGATCAGTTGAGCAGGCTGATTGTTATACTATCAATTGCTTGAAATGGCGGGGTTTTGTAACTAGTGATAAGCTATCACTTTATTGAGGGCCTAGTGGGTGAATAACCCGTGGAGGTTCAAGTCCTCTCGGCCGCATCTCAGTGATACCAAGGGTAATAGAGAGATCCTTGGTATTTTTTTGTGCTTGTTTTTAAATGATCTACTGCCCACAAACTGCCCACTTACCTAAAGTAAGTCATCTGCAGTCGACATCGCACAAATATTTTCATCATTATAGGTAGTTACTAATGCCTCAAGCTCCAATTTGCAAAAGCAGAGAAAGTATTACAAGCATGGAGGAAAACAAAGATGCCTTGTTATATGATCAGCTATTAGAATTTAGACACGAGATAATAGGGCAGGGGCATAAGGGTACTGAAAAGGCTTAATCTTTTTTAAAAGGTTAAGCCTTTTTTTGGCTATAAATGTAATCGGTGTCCAATAGTTGCCCTGAATTCATGAAAAAGGATAAAATAGGTGTAAATAAGTTGTTATTTTAAAATTAGAATCAATTCTTTATCACAAAAGCAATAATAACTAATCTGCGAAGAAAGGATAACGGTCAAATGAAAACATTAGTTATCGTTATACACCCTAATTTGGAAACGTCTGTTGTCAACAGAACCTGGATGAATCGTTTAAAGCAAGAGAATGACATTACAGTTCATGACCTGTACGGTGAATACCCTAATTTTATCATTGATGTAGAAAAAGAGCAGCAGCTCCTGTTAGATCATGGGCGTATCGTTTTTCAGTTCCCAATGTATTGGTACAGCAGTCCCGCGTTACTCAAACAATGGGAAGATGATGTGTTAACACATGGCTGGGCTTATGGAACTGGAGGTACTAAATTGCATGGAAAAGAACTGCTCTTAGCGATCTCCTTAGGCGCACAGGAATCTGATTATCAAGCAGGCGGAGAATATAATATCACGATCAGCGAGCTTATCAGACCGTTTCAAGTCACTGCTAAATATGTAGGAATGCGTTTTCTTCCTGCCTTTACACAATATGGGACGCTTCACCTTTCAAAAGAAGATGTTAAGAACAGTGCGGAGAAATTGGTTGACTATCTTAAAGCTGAGCATTGATCCGGTATTCGCGAGGGAAGCTGAAACAAATGATGTGTTGTGAAAATAAGGGTTTGTGATAGATAGATGTTAATTAAACTTTATTTCAAAGTTACATCGACTGAATGCAGGGGGGCATAGAGCGAGGACTTAATTATAAAAAAAGAGACCAAGCTATTCACCTGATCTCTCACTATTTCAACTTTTTACTGTTAATTAACGCCAAGCTGACGGAGAATATCATGCACATCCACATGAGATCTATGTTCAATAATTTTACCGTCAACAATACGTAACAACATCATAAGAGAGAATTTAACGCTTTTTCCTAAATTCAATTGTCGGTGATTGGCCTGTTTAAATGCATCCATTATTTCATACCCGGTGCTACTTATTTCTGTTGTAGTCTGTGTACTGATTAATAGGTAAAGAAAGTCGAAAAGGTATACGAAATTCTTCATACAAATTAAAGTTTTGAATGAAAGAGCAGGATTACTCCTGCTCTTTTTCTTTCTAATTGGGCTAGATTAAACGCAGACGGTTATTCCTTGGGAAGAACAAAAAAATTTCTTCTATCCATTGACTAGCTGGGCTTTAGCCGGGTTTCTATCACCCTGTTGAGCTTGTCAGATTTTAAAAAGATATGATACGTTTATAGTGTTTTGTTTCACCTGATTGTGGGGTAATAAAGATAGAATCAGTAAATAATTCTTAGGAACGACATCAATCTTATAATAAACATATTGGAAGACGTAATGGAAGAACTAAAATAAAGGTTTAGGATACTTTGAAGAAATAAAAGTTTTTTTTTGATTGTGATAATATTCACAATAGATCTGTATGAAGGGGAATCATTTCTCCAAATAGTCTGCAGAAAATACCAACCACAGCCCAAGGATATATCACTAACCGCTTTGGCTGGTATTATTTGTTGGATGTTTCTCTTTTTGTTGCTTTTTGTATTATTTTTAGTCCAATCGGCAAAAATAAGTTAAGGAAACCAGCGAAAGAAAAAACTGAATTTCATCCTTCTTTCTTGGTTTACAATGTTATTTGGCGCTGATATGGATATTAGTCTAGTCTTTTAGGTACAGTTGAACCAATCATCCACTATGCCGTTAGCTCTCCATCAGGTGAAACAGAAACCCCCAGACTTTTAGAGAAGCATTACGCTATACATTCTGGGACTGCATGCTTGGACCGTTTATACGCTTGTATAATGTGGATTTGATAATCAAGGAGTCGATATTATTAAATGAAGTTTAACAAGAAAAAAATTAACGTTGTAGACATTCAAAAAGCGAAGAAAAGCGTGTTTGCTACAGGGATAGGAAACGCGATGGAATGGTTTGATTTTGCTTTATATTCTTATTTGGCAGTTATTATTAGTAAAAACTTTTTCAGTCCAGTTCAAAACGATGAATTAAAGTTAATATTTACTTTTGCTACATTTGCAATTGCCTTCTTACTTAGACCGGTAGGCGGAATTATTTTTGGTAAAATGGGTGATAAATTTGGTCGGAAAATAGTATTAACAATTACTATTTTAATGATGGCTTTATCTACTTTAATAATTGGTGTGCTTCCTACCTATGAACAGATTGGTGTATGGGCCCCTATATTATTACTCTTAGCTCGTATTCTGCAAGGTTTTTCTGTGGGTGGAGAGTACGCTGGTGCAATGGTATATATCGCAGAATCTTCTCCAGATAATAAGCGTATAAGGTTAGGCAGCGGTTTAGAAATCGGCACATTATCTGGTTATATAGTAGCTTCTGTTTTAGTTACAGTACTTTTCTGGACTTTATCTGATGTTCAAATGAATAGTTGGGGATGGAGAATTCCTTTCTTCTTAAGTATTCCAATAGGATTATTTGGTTTATATTTGAGAAGTCATTTAGATGAATCACCAATCTTTGAAAATGACATCTCTGAAAACCAAGAACAACAACCAGGTTTATTAGAAGTCATTAAAACATATAAAAAAGATATCTTTTTATGTATCGTATTTGTGGCATTTTTCAATATAACCAATTACCTATTGTTAGGTTATATGCCTTCTTATTTAGATGAGAACCTTGGTATAAGTGATAATATAAGTACACCGGTTACAGCAATTGTATTGATTATTATGGTACCGTTCGCTTTAACTTTTGGTAAATTGGGAGATAAATTAGGAAATAAAAAAGTTATAACAATTGGATTAGTATTAGGAATTGTATTTTCGATTATCTCTTTCCAATTTCTTAATATGGGGAATATAACATTCTTATTTATAGGACTTTTAATGTTAGGTATTGTATTATCTGTATACGAAGGTACTATGCCAGGATCTTTACCTACGTTGTTCCATACTGACATTAGATATCGTACATTATCCTGGACATTCAACTTATCAGTTTCTATTTTTGGTGGAACAACACCTTTAGTTGCTTCTTGGTTAACCCATGTGACAAGAAACAATTTGGCGCCGGGTTTCTATTTATTAGCAGTTAGTTTAATTGGCTTAATAGTTGTGTTAACCTTATTTAAAGATACTTCAGGTAAATCTTTAAAAGGTTCTTACCCAACAGTTGCTTCTAAAGCTGAGTTTCAAGAAGCTGTTGAAAATCCAAAAGATTCACTGTGGTGGAAAATGGAACAAACAGAAAAGGAATGAAAAAAACATCCATTTAATTGACCGGCTACTCGAAATACAGACTCAGAATAAGCTGGGATTATCCGAGCAGCAATGACTGCAGCTCTTTTATATTCTGGAGGGCTTACTGCTTTGCAAAAGCAGCGTTGCTATTCTCGATCGTCATTATTTTATTGGTTGTGTCCTAATAATAAAACGTTGACGCAAGAACGAAGAGAAATTAAAAGGTCCGAGCAATACAGCAAAATAAGAAGCAAGAAGCTTTGTTATGCCAGTTCTTCTCCCGAAGGAGAGCTGGCTTTTTATTTTCTATATGGGGTCCAAAGCAGAAAACGAGAACTTGTACGCTAATCACAGTATTTGGTTCTTCTTGTTTTATGGGAGAAGGAAAAAATATCTGTTAAAGGTTTAGGCGAAGAATTATATCTAGACTCCGGAACATTAACTCCAGTTTTAAAACGACTTGAGGAGCGAGGACTTATTATAAGAGAGCGTTCAAAAGAGGACGAACGAAGTGTAATTATTACGTTAACAACTGAAGGGAATGAGTTTAAAGAAAAAGTCACATTGATTCCTAATGCAGTATTTGATAAAACCGGTTGTAATGAAGAAGAAATTAAAAGTTACAAGGAAATTCGTAATTTACTTAACATGCTGACAACTGAGCAATAGTTTTATGAATATAGATGGCGGGCCCAGCGGGTGAATAACCCGTGGAGGTTCAAGTCCTCTCGGCCGCATCAATGATACCAAGGGTTTTGACACCCTTGGTATTTTTTGTTTATAAAAATTCATCTGTTACTGTCCACTTACTTATAGTAGGTCGTATGATTTGTCAGTCACCTTCATCCTTCTGCTGACTGCGTGCGGCGGTAGTAAATATGATAATGATTAATGAAGTGATGAAGCAGGAGAAGAAAGTCAGAAAAGAAATGCGAGCAGATTCAGATGAGCACAAAAGAGATAACGCCATAATTCGTGTATATGATGACGGGAAATATATTCAACTTGCGTTTTATCAGCCAGAAGAAAGTTCTCGTAGGCTGACTGCTTATTCTTATTATGAGAAGCTTGGAGATTCTTATGAGGAAATAGGAAATGGCACATATGCCGGGTGATGGTGATGGCGACCGCCTTGGTCTTTATAAGAAAACACCTGATTATAAAGAGGTTAAAGGCAAGGAAACAAAAACAATGTGCTTGTTCATTCCTGATAGGGGAACAATTGTTTTACCGTTAAGTTGTTGTGTGAGAGCCAGTATGTTAAAATGATACGTAGATTTAATAATAAAGGTTAGATTCAAGGAGATTTATTTATGAAGTTGGATGAATTTACCATCGGGCAGGTTTTTCAAACTAAATCTTTTGAATTAACAAAAGAGAATATAATGAATTTTGCAGAAGTGTATGACCCACAATACATGCATTTAAATGAAGAAAAAGCAAAAATGGGCAGATTTAATGGAATTATTGCTTCTGGAATACAAACGTTATCTATTACTTTTAAGCTTTGGATTGAAGAAGGGTGTCATGAAGACGATATTATTGCTGGGACAGGAATGAATAATATAAAATTCCTAGCACCCGTTTACCCTAATGATAAACTGAACACTATTGTTAAGGTTATTGATAAAAAACCAAATAAAAGCCAGACGGGGATACTTACTGTATTGTTATCTACCTATAATCAGAAAGAGGAAAAAGTGTTTGAAGGTGAGTTATCAGTATTAATTAAACGCTAAATGACCTTTGCGGCATATCATCGTCACCTTTCAATTTTTATAGGTGTCTGGATGAAATAAGCAATCATCTAAATTAATTGAGTGGACTTTGAGTCTGCTCTTTTTTTATTTGTTCAACCTATGTCGAGAAACAAAGGACTCACAATAACGAAAAAATCATCTCGTAAATACGAATTTAAAAATTGCTGCCTTGAGGTTTTTTTGCATATTCCTCTGTATCATTGCGCCGGGTGAATAATTATAATGAGCGTTCTATCCTTCGATGTTATGTTTCCTTTTTACTTTTTGGTTTTGTCAGTTCAAAGCTGTACTTTACCATGTCATGGATTTGATGCTCTGGGAGTCCCTCATCTAAGGTAAGAGTATTCCAATGCTCCTTGTTCATATGGTATCCGGGCTTGATTTCTTCAAAAAGACCACGTAGAAAATCAGCCCTTTCAGGTTCGCATTTAAGGTTGACACATAAGTGTTCGTCGCGAGTGAAGATAAGTGCAAATATTTTCTTATTCCCTTTGTGCCGAATTGCAGTCCAACCATCTCCAAAAGGATGGTCTTCATAAGAGTTTGGAAAGGTTAGGCAGTAATCTTTTATTTCACCATAATTCATTATCAATTTCACTCCATACCTCATTATTTTTATATACAGAACATATTCGTTCAAACTAAGATTTGCGGTTTCTTTTATACCAATCCGAGATTTCCTCAAGTCTTTGTTTGAACTTAGCTTCTGAACCTTGAGTTGTTGGATAGTAATACTCACGTCCTATTAAAGAATCTGGCATCGTCTGCATTGTCGTTAATTTTTCCTTTTTATCATGAGCATATTTATATCCCTTACCGTAATCTAAATCTTTCATCAAAAGGAGTAGATTTTATGTCTGCTCTTTTTCATCAAAAAGCCATTTTTCTTATCCCCAGTCTGATAAAAGATTTTCTGTGAAATCATTTAACAATTATTGGTCAATTTTTCTTTTTCAATAATATCCTTTACCACATCCTCAATTGTGATATGCCCAAGAGCTTTTTCCAAGGCAGATTGGGCGATTTCAAATATTGGACCAATTGTACTTTGAATGTTCCGGCCTACAGGACATTGAGGATTGGGATTTTCATGTATACTAAACAATTCTTTATCTTGAACAACATTAACTGCTCTATAAACATCAAGTAAGGTGATTTCAGTTAGATCCTTCGCTAATTCAGCTCCTGCAATACCTGGCCGTACATTTACTAAACCTGCTTTTTTCAGCATCCCCATAATTTTTCTTATTAAGGCGGGATTTGTATTTACACTTCCAGCTAAAAATTCAGAAGTGCTAATTCCGTCTTCATTTATTTCTATAAGAGCCAATATATGAATTCCTACAGCAAAACGGCTGCTAATAGACATGATTTCTTCACCATCCTCATTACTTTACACTCTTTATAGTACACTTGTAACTGAATGTATTACAAGTTCTTTTACTCTAATATGCTCAATTAACAAGATGATAAAAGTATTGACAAATAAATAAGGTGTAACTAAACTTATTACATGTAATCGATATGGTTACATTTAAAATTTTGAATGATTAGGAGGACTTTAAATTGAAAATTGGAATCATTGGTGCAACCGGAAAAGCTGGAAGTCTTATCTTGAAAGAAGCGGTAAGCAGGGGACATGAAGTAACTGCAATTGTAAGAGATGCTGCAAAACTTAAAGAGGAAAAGATTGCAATCATTGAAAAAAATATAATTGATCTTACATCGGATGATCTAAAAAAGTTAGATGTAGCAGTTAATGCCTTCGGTGCTCCATTAGGAGAAGAACAGGCACATGTAGATGCTGGCCGGGCATTAATTAGGGCATTAAAAGGAACGGGTACAAGAGCCGTAATTGTAGGTGGAGCAGGGAGTCTTTATGTAGACGAAAATAAAACTGTCAGTGTAATGGATACACCTGATTTCCCGGAGATTTTTATTCCAACAGCTAAAGGGCAAGGTCGTAACTTGCAAGAACTAAAGGAAACTTCTGATATTAACTGGACATTTATCAGTCCTTCAGCGGTATTTGACCCAGACGGGAAAAGAACTGGATTTTATCAGTCAGGAAAAGATCATCTTCTTGTGAATTCGAAAGGTGAAAGTTATATCAGCTATGCAGACTATGCAATTGCAGTATTGGATGAAATTGAAAATCCAAAACATATAAATGAACGCTTTACAGTTGTTGGAGAAGCTGAATAAGTTATTGAGTAGAAACAAAGGGTACCATTAGTGTCATCGCTAATGGTATCTTCCTTCTAAGAATGTTCGGAGACATTGAAAATTTTGCAATCAGAGCAGCTGATTATTTTTATGAAAAAGGGGATTTATCACGTTCCAATGAGTATTATCGACTGAGATTAAAGCGAGACGAAAAAATAAAAAAAAGGGGAGATTATTAATGAAGATCAGCCTGACTTTGTTTACAGTCATTTTATTGGGCAGCATCGCAGGAGTGGTTTTAACAAATAATGTCCCTGTTATCAAAGCTCCTTTTCACGTTGCTGATGACAGAGTAGGTGCTTAGTGATTCAGATCTAAAAACACAAAAAAGCTCTGACTAGCAACCTTTGTGGATTAGTTAGAGTTTTTTTTATTTGACTGTGTTACCCAGTGTAATCCTCCGTATTGTTTAATACACTTTAGTTTGAAAATCCGGGAAACTCTTCTACAGTTCCTATTTTGTGTCCAAAGTGTGAATATTCCAGCGGGGAACTTTACTGAAATGAGGGGTATTTTCGAAAACACACCAGTATGCTTTATGACCTGCCGTCAATGACATTAAAGAAATGATTTGATGAAAAATAAAAAGGAGCGATATTCGTTAAAATTCAGGTAGTAGCCATGCATAGCATATAAAACACATGATTTAATTCTAAATTCTTTACTGATCGTTCTTAAATTTGATATACTTGAAATACGTCAGATCTAACTGTTTTGCTACTGAAATGAGAATGATCGTTCTTTAATTATTTAAGAATGAGGGAGGGATGAATGCATCAATGATTCTCAGGCCTTTCTCAGAATAAAGAGGTAATACATTCTAAGGTGGGATAACATGGCTAGAAATAAAGAATTTGATGAAAAAAAAGCATTAAGAAAAGCAATGGACCTTTTCTGGGAACAGGGGTATGAAAAAACATCCATGCAAGACTTGGTGGACCATATGGGCGTTCACCGCAGAAGTATCTATGATACATTTGGCGACAAACATACTTTATTTATGCGAGCCTTAAGTCACTATGTAGAAGTAATGGAAGTAAGAATGAAGAATGAAGTGAAAACAGAATTAACGGTTAAGCTGGCTATACGAAAATTATTTGAAATGGTTATTTACCCAAAAGAAGATCAGCCAAAAGGATGTTTAGCTGTTAATGCAGCTGTTGAATTATCCCTAATAGATGAAGAAGTAGCTAAGAAAATCACAGAGATTTTTATAAATGCGGAAGCATTATTATTTGATCTGCTAAAACATGGTCAAGAACAAGGAGAAATTTCTAAACACCATGACATTAAAGGGCTTTCTCAATTTATTCATAATTCACTCGTAGGGATACGAGTATTAGCAAAAACGACAAATGATAAGGAAAAATTAGAAAACATTATTGATTTGACTTTGTCGACACTAGACTGAATCTATTTTGTTATATGGATTAACTAATTAGAAAATTTGTTTTCGAGGAGAGAATAATATGAAGTACACAGTTATTACAGGAGCAAGCTCAGGTATAGGATATGAGACAGCATTGGAATTTGCTGCTCGCGGCAAAAACTTAATTATTGTAGCTAGAAGATTAGATAAATTAGAAGAGCTTAAATCAACCATTCAGAATATTAATCCTGATTTGGATGTTATTATTCGTACAAGTGACTTATCTGTCACAGCTCAGGCATACACACTGTATGACAATTTAAAGGAATATCAAATTGAGACTTGGATTAATAATGCCGGGCTTGGTGAATCTTCTTCTGTCACGGATCAGAATTTAGATAAAGTGGAAACCATGCTACGTGTAAACGTAGAATCCTTAACGATTCTTTCTACACTATTTGTACGTGATTATTCGGATGTAGAGGGAACTCAGTTAATTAACGTATCATCAGCACTCGGATATGCAATTGCTGTTGGCAGTATTACTTATTCTGCATCTAAATACTTTGTCAGTGCATTTACAGAAGGCCTTGCAAAAGAACTTGAACGCAAAGGTGCGAAAATGAAGGTGAAAGTTTTAGCGCCAGCAATCACGGAAACAGAATTCATGAAAACTGCATCTGATACGAAAGAATATGATTACAAAGCAAATATCCCGATGTACCACACAGTTGAGCAAGTGGCGAGTTTTATGATGGAGCTTTATGATAGTAATCAAGTAGTAGGAGTTGTAGACGGAAACTATGAATTTCAATTAAGAGATCAAATCTATCCGATTCTAGAGATGTAATATTTCAAGTTATTAAACCTATATAACGATGCTCTACATCAATAACACTAGGAAGATGAGAAACATTTATTCACAGTATCGGTCTATAAAATTTAATTATTTGAGAATGAACGTTCTAAAAGTGACTGCTGTTTAGGTGGAGGGTTAATCATAAAATTGGAAGTCAGACTTCGCTAAAAGAAAGATTCCCCTCCACCTAAACGATTATATAAAAAGGTAAAAACCTAATAAACGTAATATGATAGAGGATGCTGATAAAAAAATGAAAACACTTATGAAAGCAGCTCAGATCACCAAGTATTCAAAAGATCTCTATGCCCAAATCAATGACATTCCAATTCCAGAAATCGATGACAATGAAGTCTTGGTAAAGGTCAAAGCTGCGGCAGTCAATCCACTCGAAATGTTAATTATTACAGGCAGCGTGAAACTGATTCAAGATTATGAATTCCCATTAACGCTTGGTAATGAATTGACAGGAGTTATCGAAAAAGTCGGAAAAAATGTGGCAGAATTTCACGTAGGAGATGCCATCTATACACGTCTCCCCCTCGAAAAAATTGGCGCTTTTGCGGAATATGCCGCAATTGATGCTGCCGCAATTGCACCCATGCCAAAAAATTTGTCTTACGTGGAAGCCGCTGCTGCACCACTGGCTGGACTCACAGCGTATCAAGGTCTGCATGAAGAACTTGAGGCACAGTCAGGTAAATCTGTTTTCATTCCAGGTGGATCAGGCAGCTTTGGTCAGATGGCTGTACCAATCGCAAAGGCAATGGGCCTAAATGTCATTGTTAGCGGCAGCTCAGAAGCGCGCGAACGCATTTTGGAAATGGGTGCAGATCAATATTTGGATTATTCAACAGAAAACTATGTTGACTTGTTGTCAAATGTGGATTATGTGATTGATACACTGGGACCTAAAGAATTTGACAGTGAATTGAGTATCATCAAACCGGGCGGAAGATTGCTCTCTCTCCGTACAGGACCAAATAAACGCTTCGGAAAAGACCGGAATTTTCCATTGTGGAAACAAATGCTATTTTCCCTTGTTGGCGCAAAGTATGATCGCAAAGCCAAGAAACAAAACGTGGAATACCATTTTATCTTCGTTCGTTCTGACGGCGCACAACTTAAAGAGATTACCAAAATCATTGAAGAAAACAACATTGCTCCAGCAATTCATCCAATACAATTTACCATAGACAACGTAAATGAAGCGCTAGAACTAGTCGCAAATGGACGGCCAAAAGGGAAAGTGATTATTCAATTTTAAGGGGAATACAAAGAAAACAGTCAAAAATTTAAGATCGTTTATGCAAAGGATTTTGAAAGGCAATATTAAGGTGTTACAAACCGCGAGTTCTGCTGATTAAGAAATGGAAAGATAAAAAGCTAGAACAAATCATAGAAAAACTTCATCAAGCCAGAGTTCATTATAAAACATGGAGAACTAGCCATTTCAATTAGGCGGTTACTCTAATAGACATGTCACCAGTAACAAGACATTAACTGTCTTGAAATGAAAACCTACTCCATTTTTACTCCCAAATAAAAATAAATCGAAGTAAACATTCATAATCAAAATAAACAAATGCTGATATTATAGGCTTTTGTAATTCATAATAAAGAATCACTTTATTGAGGGCCCAGCGGGTGAATAACCCGTGGGTTCAAGTCCTCTCGGCCGCACCCTAATGATACCAAGGGTTTTGACACCTTTGGTATTTTTTTGTTGTAAGTGCATGTGGCATTAAAAAAGTGCTGACCTCTGCACAAAATCTTTGCGCGAGTCTGCACTTTTATTCTGCAAGATACACTGCCCATTATCATCGATTATGGGCGTTTATTTAATCCGTTCTTAGCCGAGCTGATACCTGGCTTTTAGAAGTTTTTTTTAAGTGGGTAAAACCAACAAATTTTTTGCCTTCTTCATCCCATAGGCGGAACTTTAACGACTTAATACTTGTTGCCAGTGTGATGGTCGGAACGTTTTGCAATGGTTCAGTGTTGTTATGCACGATTTCAAGCTTATAGTTTGGGACTCTTGGGCTTAAATGATGAACATGATGGAAACCGATATTGCCTGTTAACCATTGCATGACTTTTGGAAGCTTATAAAAAGAGCTTCCTTCAACGGCTGCTTTTACATATTCCCAATGCTCATCTTCTTCGAAATATGAATCCTCAAACGTATGCTGAATATAAAACATCCAAATTCCGAGGGATCCCGATATCATAAAAATTGGTGTCTGGACCAGCAGAAAGTTTTGCCAGCCGATAGCCCAACATAAAAGTGCTGCCAAAGCGACGATCCCCAGGTTCGTTACATATGTATTCATCCGTTCTGTGCGTTTTGCCCCTTTACGATTAAAACGATTGGTAATCCCGAAGACGTAAATCGGTCCGATAATAAACATAACAAACGGATTTCTGTACAAACGGTACATTATTTTTGTCTTAGTTGAGGCTTCCTTATATTCCTCAACAGTCAGTACCCAAATATCGCCCGTACCGCGTTTGTCCAGGTTGCTGCTTGTCGCATGATGGACAGAATGATCGTGTGCCCAATGATCAAACGGATGCAGAGTCAGAATTCCTGTTATTGTTCCAAGGATTCGATTCGCCTTTCTGTTCTTAAAAAAGGAATAGTGGCAGCAATCATGAAAGATGATGAAGGTTCTTACTAAAAAACCTGCTGCAACGACAGAAATGGCTAATGTAAGGAAATAAGAAATGGACAAGCTCTTATATGCCAAATACCATAGCAGGAAAAATGGCACCAATGTGTTAATGATTTGATAAATACTTTTTTGTAAATCGGACTTTTCATAAGGTGTAACCAGTTTTCTCAAAGTCCTTAGGTTTTGTTCATTCATTTTTAAAAGTTTCCCCTCCCCTGATGTTCTTCTAAGTAGCGAAAACGTTTGTCTTTGAAGTCACAGCGTCATACACCATAGATGATAAGTATCTTTCCCATTCATCTGTGAAATTATTGGAAATGAGATACTTGTTTCCATCTCGATTAAATCTTTATTAGCAATGGCCAGCCGGGATACAAAAAGCGTATGAAGATTATACCCGGCTCTTTATCGGGCCAAACTCTCTCCATGCCCCCCAATGTGAATCGGTTTATTTAGACCGTAAACTTTGATTGTTTGAGGAACAAACATGACAAGTTAATACCGTTAAAATAGGGGTATACCTGAGTGATCGTTTGGAAACATCTGCAGAAACAAAGCTATACCAGTGAACAGCCAAGAATATCTTGTACTTGAACAAGAAACAGCTGAGCTTTTTAAAGAAATCTTTAACAATCAATATGAAGTACTGGGTTTGAAGACACTCGTGATTCATTTTCAGGTATTTTCAAACCATTGTTATTAATAAGCATCTTATTTTGCACTGGTATCGACAGGTTTAACAAATAAAACATGAATGAACATATTATTAATTTGCAGTTATTTCCGTTTCGTGCTATGATAAAGGAGAATTATTTTTGTTCGTGTAAAGGATAGTATGAATATCGACTTTTCGTCTTGATGATACTTTGGGCAAGGATAGTAATACAATGTGTAACACACTAGGAGGCAACAAAAATGGAACAAGGTACAGTTAAATGGTTTAATGCAGAAAAAGGTTTTGGATTTATCGAACGTGAAAATGGAGACGATGTATTCGTACACTTTTCTGCAATCCAAAGTGACGGATTCAAATCTTTAGACGAAGGTCAAAAAGTAACGTTTGACGTTGAGCAAGGTGCTCGTGGAGCTCAAGCTGCTAACGTTCAAAAAACTGCTTAATCTTCAATCGTTTATACAAACAGGCTCTTTATATAGGGCCTGTTTTTTTATGTTCTCTGTATCATACTGAATAAAAAACCCTACTCAACGTTCGAGTAGGGACAGTTGCTACAAGGTAAGAAAAAGGTTTAAAACCTCAAAGGATTGTTTACAGTATAACATACCGGATTGACGATATGTGGAATATATATAAATGATTTGTTTTTATGTTCTCAATATAACTGTATGTTATTCTTTGTTACATTTCGCATATCTCTTTTATGAAAAGAAGATAAACAACTGCTATTCACTGTGGGAGCAGATGTAAGAAATTCTTAAAGATAAAGAGGAGAGTGGTTGTTTTTTCTTCTGGAAATAATCACTTAGACCTAAAACAATGAAAGCCCTGCCTCTCTTCCATCCTTACGGCTCCATGTCCGTGCCAGTGTGAATCAGGATTACAAAAATCAAGTGACTATTTCATCGAGAATTCAAATGTTCGTTGAAGAAAAAAATAAAACAGATTAGATTGTAGGAATAATAAAAGAGGTTAATGTTCTAAAAGTAAGTTGAAGAAGTTAAGCGTCTTTGAAATATTTTAATCGTAATATTCCGAAAACTCATGGGTGCTTTTTGGAATGCAAAACATTATTTAAAATTAACCTTAGCAGAAACTTTTTATTTGTTTTTCAGTGATTCCTTTAATGACTTCCAGTTCACTAATCAAAAATTCATATGCATTATCCAACATTTTTTTTTCGCTTGAATTAAGTGCTTTTTCTTTCTTCATTCGCATTAAATCACGTACAACTTCAACGCCTTCTTGTATTTCACCCGTTTTTATTTTGTTCGTGTTTACTACATACCTTTGCTTCCATGGCAGTAACCTATCTGATTCTCCATGCTGAAAAATGTGTAAAATGTGTTTTAATGCACGTATATCAGTAACTGGCCGTATATTTGAACTCAATATTTTACGCGTTGGAATCATAACTGTCATATTACTGATTGACATTCTTATGACATAATACTGTTGTTTTTCCTCTAAGAATTGTTTTTCTTCTATGGCTTCAATTGTACCTGCTCCGTGCATTGGATAAACAATGTTATCGCCAATTTGAAACATATAATCCACCTCCATATATGGGAACTTAACTTAAGGTTACCATATATGGAGTGAGATATCAAATTTTTAATGATAACATGGTCATTTATTGGTGTCAATAACTTTTTTTGAAAAAACAACATCAAAACAAGAGGGAACCTGTGGGATTCCCAAAAAAGGAAAGATCAATTCAATTGGTCCGTGTATATCTTGGAATCTCGACTAATTAACAGAGATCAGTTTTTCGTTGAAAATGAGTTATTAAATCTCCTTTAGGAGTTCATGACTTGACATCAATGACACTTTACTAATCTATATGGGCACAATTTAATCACCGATTTTTAACCATAATTCATGAAAACATATAGAAATGATGAAAGTGGAAGATAGAGAGTGTAATGAAAACAAGCTTTCATAACCTTAATGTATCTGCCATTCTTCTTCGTGCGGCGGAATTAGATATGATAATTCGATTAATGAAATGATAAAATAGGAGAAGACAGCCAAAAAGAAATGAGAGCAGATTCAGATGCGAAACACAAGAATAACTCATCGTGATCGTATTCGTACACATTTTTACAGAGGAGGACAATTATGATTGGAATACTGGCAGGAATGGGGCCAAAATCTACTGGGCCATTTGTAGATAAGGTAGTAGACGATTGCCAAAAAATATATGGAGCAATACATGACATGGATTTCCCTCATATGATGATTTATTCTTGTCCGACTCCTTTCTATATGAATAAACCTCTGAATCATACGGACATGGAAAAGGCAATTATTGAGGGGGCTGTAAAGCTTGAAAAAACGGGTGTTGATTTTATTGCAATCCCATGTAATACCGCACATATCTATTTTAACCAAATAAAAAAATCGATTTCAGTCCCTTTACTAAACATGATTGATGAAACCATAAAAAAAATACCTAAAGGCTCCAAAAAAGCAGCTCTTTTAGCCACTGTTCCTACGGTTCAATCTGGAATATTTCAAGAAGCGTTAAACAGAGAAGGTTATGATTTTTTACATCAAGATAGTTGGCAAATCTATGTCGATCACATAATAGAAAAGATTAAACAAGGTCAAATCAATGAGGCTCGTACATTATATGACGAATTACACCGTGACTTAGCAGAAAAGGCTGATACGGTTATCATTGCATGTACGGATTTAAATACGGTCACGGATCAAAAAAGAAGCGGACTTACCTTTGTTGATTCATCAGCTTGTCTCGCTCAAGCCATTGTAAATAAGTATGTATTATTAACAAAATAAGCCGTCTGATTTATCAGCAAATTCAGGGCGCTTTTTTTCCGTTAAAGCGCCCGGCTTCGGCAAATACATGATCCTCGAGTTACTTCTTTGAATGTAACTTCCCCGCGTTATTGTTCTTTTAACATTGAATACTTTCGATACGCTTTATAGAAACTGCAGCCAAATAGAACAGCCATAAGGGCGGGAAGCGACCTTAAAAGGGCAAATGGAGTTTCAAATAAAAATGCTTTCCAAAACATTGCGCTTTCCATACTCCACAGACCTTCAGTTAAATACAAACCTGAATCCTTGTAAATCAAATAAGAATAAAACAAGCACAGTAAACCAAAACAAGATGAAAAACTCATTAGTCTTTTATAATAATTACTCTTTGATTGGCGATCCGAGAAGATTTCATTTTGATCATCATCTTCTTTTTGCCAATATCGAGTTCCGCTAAGCCATGGGCTGTTTATATAACTCCAGCCGAAGTCTTCATAGATCTCTTTGTAGTCTTTGAACTTTTTCTTTGATAAATAATCTTGATAATCCAGTCGCATTACATATTTTTTGTCGGTTTTTTCGAAAGTGTATATTCCTAATCCGCTGATATTTGTACAGCGATAGCCTTTTTGTAGGTGCTCGTTCAGCCATTGCTCCTCTTTTTCAATATCAAAAAACATCTTAAATGTCTTCATTCGATTCACTTCCTTCGTGCAGGGATAAAATATGAAGTAATCTGTTTTGTTCCATTTTCAAAATGGCGCTTCCTTCCGCAGTTATCATATAAACTTTTCTCCGGCCCGATTCTCCGACAGGTTCAATCCAGCCATGCTTATTCAAGTTTTCAATCGCGCCGTATAATGTGCCGGCCGCTAAAATAACAGTTCCGTTACTCATCTTTTCGATCTTCTGCATGGCGGCATAGCCATGAAGCGGCTCCCGCAGAGCTAATAAAATATAATGCATGGTTTCAGACAGCGGTAATAATTTATGTTTCATATCCTCATCCTCTATTCAGTCTGACTATATAGTTAAACTTAATACAGTTCAACTGAATAGTCAATGGTCTTTTCAAAATTTGTCAAAGGAACTTGAAAATCAAATCTAAAAAGTCGCTTTTCTTACGTAATGGAAGCGGCTTTTTGTATGTCCATATTGACGCCAAAAAGAATTTATCGCGGTACGCAGCTGTTTTCCGATGTAGCAGTGTCGTTTATTTTCAATGTGTTTTTTACGGTAAGAAAATCATCAAATTGAAAGGGGATGAAAATTAATAGTTGACTTAAGCAACTGTTTCGATTACGATGGAAAAAAGTTGCTTAAGTCAATCTTTTGGAGGAGGTTCATCAATTTGGAAACAAAACGTGTTTTGGCATTCAGACAATTTAATAGATTTTATACTGATATTTTGGGTTTTCTAAATGAACATATTTATGACAGTCCATTCTCTTTAACGGAAACCAGGATTTTATACGAAATTTATAATACGCCCGATTGTACAGCAAAAATCATTCAAGAAAGGTTAGACTTGGACAGAGGATATGTGAGCAGAATCGTCAGAAAATTCGAAGAAGAAGGCTTCATATACAAGCAAAAATGCAGAGAAGACGGACGCAATCATTTCCTTTACGTAACCGCATCAGGGGAAAGTATTTATAAAAGTCTGGAGAAAAAAGCGAATCAGCAAGTTGAATATATCCTTGAATGCATAGACAAAGAGGAACAAGAAAAACTTGTACATTCAATGGAAACCATTCAAAATATTTTGCAGCATTCTTTTTATGATAAAGAATCTCCGATTTCAATAAGAGACTATTATACTTCAGAGGATGTCAAAAACATAATTGAGAAACAGCGATTATTTTATGCCGAATCCCATGGCTGGGATGATACATTTTTATCCTATCTTCACGATACGTTTAAAGCTGATATTAAAAAAATATGGGTGGCAGAAAGCGGAAATCAATTTGCGGGTTGTATCGGCTTAGTGAATGACGATGAAAAAACAGGACAGTTAAGGTGGTTCTTAGTCGATCCGTCTTTTCAAAGAAAAGGTGTCGGCAGCCGTCTGATTAAGGCACTTGTTCAATATTGTAAAGAAAATGGATACGAGCGTATATTTCTTTGGACGGTAAGAGACATGTCAACAGCCCGGCCATTGTATAAAAAGAATGGATTCGAAATTACAGAAATTCATGAAGAAAAACGTTTATGGGGATCAAATTTAATAGAAGAGCGTTGGGATTTGGAATTATAAAGTGAGGGGGGATAGGATGCGAATAAAATATCACTATGCATGGATCATTGTGTTTGTCACTTTTTTCACCTTTTTAGCGGTTCAAGGCGCGCGTCTTTCATTTGGAGCGTTTGTTGAACCATGGGAAAAAGATTTTTCTATGAATAGAGGAACAATCTCGCTTATTTCCACTCTGAGTTTTATCATATATGGCATATCTCAGCCCATAATAGGGAGGCTGGTTGATAAATTAGGCCCCCGAATGATTTTGTCAGTCAGCACTTTCGTAGTCGGGGTCAGCTTTGTATTGACTTCTTTTGTGAATCATCCATGGCAATTATTTATCCTTTACGGAATTGTTATCTCAGTCGGTGTTGGAGGGGCATCCAATGTAGCCGCAACAGTGGTTGTTACAAATTGGTTTAATGAAAAACGCGGACTTGCTTTTGGAATTATGGAGGCAGGGTTTGGCGCGGGTCAGATGCTTCTTGTTCCCGGCTCTCTCATTTTGATTCAATGGTTTAACTGGAAGTTAACTGTAGTGATTATGGGTCTGCTTTTAATGGTTATTGTGTTTCCTGTCATACTGTTATTTTTACGGAATCATCCCGGCGAGATGGGGCTATCTCCTATGGGCGGTTTTATGAAAGCAGAAGCTGAAAGTGAACAGCATACGGCCCGCTTTTCAGTTTGGACAGTGTTTTGCAAGAAACAATTCTGGTTTTTAATATTACCTTTTGCGATATGCGGTTTTACAACTACAGGGCTGATGGATACTCACCTTATCCCTTTTTCTCATGACCATGGATTTTCAACAAGTGTAACCAGTGCCGCAGTTAGTGTATTGGCGGGATTTAATATATTGGGGATAATCATTTCAGGAATTGCGGCAGACCGTTGGAGCAGTAAAAAGATGCTTATTCTTTTATATGTCATACGCGCATTATCAATTTGTATCCTGTTATATAGTCATCATCCGGTCATATTGCTTATTTTTGCCACCCTGTTTGGACTAGTTGATTTTGCAACTGTAGCTCCTACTCAAATGTTAGCCACGCAATATTTTAAACAATATTCAGTTGGTTTTATTTTAGGCTGGTTATTCCTGAGTCATCAGATAGGATCAGCGCTGGGAGCTTATGTACCAGGTTTTCTCTATAGTGAAATGGGTAACTATGATCTTTCTTTTTATTTCTCAATTATTATTTTGTTGGGAGCGGCAATATTTACTTTTTTACTGCCTGAAACGGTGAAAATAAAAAAAGAACAAAAACCGAAGACCGATTCAGCTTCAAATGAAACAGTATCCAAGCGTGTGAATACCCCGTGAAGGTCCAAACCCTCTCGGCCGCATTAATAATACCAAGGGTTTGGAGTCCCTTGGTATTTTTTGTTCATTGAATTATTATAAACTTCTAACTTAGTTAATGGCTGTCGTTCCAGTTTTTCTCTATAAATGTATTCACAGGCTGTAAGTTGGTTTTGTTCGCAATTTCAATGACAGCGGGAACCACGGAAGGGTCTGTTTTGGAGAAGTTAGGAATCCGCGGATCTAACCGGAAAAAGCGATCTCCCAGCAGATTCGCGCTGACCATGGATTCATAGTAGCCATTTCCGCCGGAGATCATCTGAAGAAATGGCAGTAAAGGTTCATTAGGCGACCTGTCCAAAAGGACTCCCCAATTTGGAGGAAGGTTCTTCAGGTTTTCGGGACGTATGTTATCCGCACTTACCATTCCCCATCCCCTCGTATCTCTTCTTAACCGAGTCGGGGCTTCACCTGTACCGATGGATAGCGCCGCAATTTGATCCAATGGCACGTTGGCTTTACCAACCGCAAACGCGATACTGGCCGTACTGGGGTTCGTTGCCACTACATATCCGTCCACGTAGTTTTGATAGGCGCGCTGCGTCGCGGGAGCACCGCTGCTCCGCAGTATGACATCACTCACTTTCTCATTTATATAGGGAGAGCCGGGAAAGTTGTGAAATAATACGGGCGTCCAACGATCCAGTACCGGGGAGTATAATTTGAATGAAGGGACAACAATTCGTTTTCTTAGATCTTTAAGGCGAAGGCCTGGCGGGAAAAAGTTTCGTACCGCTTTAATAAAACCGGAATATGGTAATTGTTGATTGAAAACAGGTCCGCCCGGCCGGGACGTGCTGAATGCGGGCAGGATTTCATCCTTAAAATACTGAAGTGTTTCCCTCGGAGATCTTCCGCTTGCTAATGCAAGGGCAGTAAATGAACCAATTGAATTTCCCGCAAATACATGGGTTCGGCTTATTAATGCTGGATTTTCTTCAGCTAGTCTGTTCAATAGCTGTAAACTTAAAGCACCTAAGGTACCGCCCCCGTCAAAGGTCATGATCCGATACTTTGCCAAAGCTGATTTCTCCTTTCTGATGAAAACTATCATTCAGTATATGTTCAGCCAGAGTCTATTGTATGGATGAATGAATATCTCTTTATCTTAAAATTGTTCGATTTATCAATCTAGCGAGTTGTTTCTCACCATTTTTAACACCGCGTCTGTCAATGATGTGGATGGGACTATTTATTTAGAGGCGAAAGGAATATATCTTTAATTTTTTGAGGCAGCTCATGAAGGTATTCCTGGAAAGAAGGAGAATAGGTTATAAAAATAAAAGGGGGAAAACACTTGAATACAATTGACCTTATTATTTTACATTTTGAAGAGGTAAGACGGCGAAGCATCAAGTTATGGACAGCTATACCTGAGGAAAAAATGGACTGGCGCCCGGATTCCGAAGCCATGTCGTGTAAAGAAATGATAAGACACATATTAGAAGCAGAATTTCTTTATCATCAAATTTTAATGAAAAATATGAGTGAGTTTTCAGAGGAAACTATTAATCCTTATGAATCAAAAACGTTTACCACAGTAAACGAAGAATTAGAATTTGCAAAACCGTATCGGGCCGAGTTTTTGACATTCATCAAATCGTTAAACGAAACAGATTTAACAAATATAAAGATTGACAGGTCTGATGTTGGATATATTCGCGAACTAGGAGACATGTTATTAAGAATCGCTTACCATGAGTCCGTACATACCGGTCAGCTTTTAGACTATCTCAGAACTGCTGAGGTTGACAGGCCTTTAATTTGGGACTAGTTAAATATTTGAGTTTTACAAGGAAAGCGGAAAGAATGGAATATAAACCGATTAATTTTCAAGAGAAATTAGCTGCGTTCCAAGATCAATGGTCTCCAAAAGTAATCGCTGAAATGAATGACTATCAATTTAAACTTGTTAAGGTACAAGGGGATTTTGTTTGGCATAAGCATGACGAAACAGATGAAGTCTTCATTGTCATTGAGGGTAATTTAATCATTGAATTTCGTGATGGAGAAGTAAAATTAAATGAAGGTGAAATGTTTGTCATTCCGAAAAATGTTGAACATAAACCTTATGCAGAATCAGAGTGTAACATTTTGCTTGTAGAGCCTAAAGGTGTTGTGAATACCGGGCAGGAAATAACTGATCAAACAGCTGAAAATGATGTCTGGGTCTAGCCTGTAACAAAAAAACGATCAAAACTCCGAAAGATCGAAGACGATTAGAGAAAATGATCAGGAAAACCAATTAAGAATGATTTAAGGTAAATTATTGAAAAATTTTGTTAATATTATAATACATTGTTTGGAAATGTAATCATTTTATAAGGAGTTTTCTAATTGCGTTGGAGTAAATGGTTCAATATTTTTTGCATAACAGCATTGGGATCAGTATATGGCTATAAATTGTTTACTAACCAAGAAGTCAGTACGACTCGTGTAATCATAGCTGCTGCAATTATCTTGTGGAACATTGTCGGACTTTTTAGCAAAGAACCAGTAAAACAAACACAGCAAGCAAACTAAAAGCCAAAAAACACTTTCCAATCGTTCAACAAAAAGTTGGTACAGAAGGATGCTGCAGCGTGCAGCATCCTTTTTATCATTTTCACAAAAAAACCAAGGGTTTAACCCTTGGTTTTTTCGTAGTCTCCCTTTTTACGCTGCTTATCATAAACATTTAAGTTTCATCAAGCATCCAGAATCTGTTGTATCGATAAATGAAAATTGCCCTAAAATGTGCCGGTTCATCATAATACCAGTCCAAGCTGCAGTTATTTCTATACATAGTATGTAGAGATTAAAAAATGAGAGAAGGAGTGGCGTAATGTATTATAACGAAGGTGAAGATCAACAGTACGTTCAGAAGAAAAAGCCATACAACGAAGCCTGTGACCTTGGCCATGATTTTGATATGGCGGACGACGCAGCAAGAGCGGAAGCAGCAAGAGAAGCAGAAGCGAGAGCCAGAGCGGAAGAAGCAATAGCAAGGGCGGAAGAAGCAAGAGCCAGAGCAGCAGAAGCAGCAAAAGCAGCAGCAGAAGCAAAGGTAGAAGCGGCAAAATTAGCAGCCAAAGCGAAATGTAAAAAACGTCATAAGAAAGAGAAAAAACAGGATTGCAAACGTAAACACAAGAAGAAAAAATAAGAGCTTTTAATCATGTAAAAGATAAGATTCAATGTGTATTGATTTTATCCGTACAGGGATGCAAAAACGCGATAAAGAAAAAGATTCTTGTCGGGGGATCAAGCAGAAAGATTGCTCAGCCGGTTTCTCAGCAGAACCACGCATGGCAGGGCAAACATAACTTTTCTATGGACTTCCATAGTCAGGTCAGAATATCACGCCAATAAATGTAAGTGCCTATCATGATAAAAAAGGCAGGAGAGACAAGAGTTTCGGCAGCTTGCCGTTCTTGTCTTTTTTTTGTTTTTATATCATCTTCGCGTATATGTATCTATTTTTAAGTTTGCAGAACATCTGTCTAAGAATTTGTCCAATTCCTACATATACTGGTATCGGAATCAAATGCTTATTGGGAGTGAAATAGATGGGATCAGCACAGTTAACAGGACGCGTCATCTTCAAAGGGGACCCCGGCTATACACAGGCGGTTAAGAATTGGAACCCTTATGTTGATGTCTGTCCGCTTGTCTTTGTTTTTGCACAAAATTCATACGATGTAAGTAATGCTATTAAATGGGCTCGTGAGAAGAATGTGCCTTTGCGTGTCAGAAGCGGCCGCCATGCTCTGGATAAAAATCTTTCCACGGTAAGTGATGGGATTGTTATTGATGTGAGTGACATGAATAAAGTTTTCTTAGATGAAAAAAACGCGGTAGCAACCGTTCAAACCGGCATTCACGTCGGCCCGCTTGTAAAAGGTTTAGCTCGGGAAGGTTTTATGGCCCCGTTCGGAGACAGTCCAACCGTCGGAATCGGAGGAATCACAATGGGAGGCGGATTTGGAGTGCTTTCCCGATCGATCGGCCTGATAAGCGATAACCTTCTCGCACTGAAAATGGTAGATGCCAAAGGCAGGATTATTCAAGCAAATCAATCCCGCAATGAAGATTTACTGTGGGCTTCCAGAGGCGGAGGGGGAGGCAATTTCGGATATAACACCCAATATACATTCAAAGTTCACCGTGCCCCTAAAACCGCAACCGTCTTTAATATCATTTGGCCGTGGGAACAGTTAGAAACGGTATTTAAAGCGTGGCAAAAATGGGCGCCGTTTACAGACGAACGATTAGGATGCTACCTTGAGATTTACAGCAAAGTAAATGGCTTGTGCCATGCGGAAGGATTGTTCCTCGGTTCAAAACCAGAGCTGGTTCAATTATTAAAACCTTTATTAAATGCCGGAACGCCGGCACAAACAGTAATCAAAACACTATACTACCCGGATTGTATAGATTTCTTAGATCCTGACGAACCGATTCCCGGCAGATCTGATCAGAGTGTTAAATTCTCCTCGGCGTGGGCGCTCAATCTTTGGCCGGAAGAACCTATTGCAGTAATGAGACAATTTTTAGAAAAAGCGACTGGGACAGAAACCAATTTCTTTTTTATCAATTGGGGCGGCGCGATAAGCAGAGTACCAAGCAGTGAAACAGCCTTCTATTGGCGCCGTCCGTTGTTTTATACGGAATGGACGGCTAGTTGGAAAAATAAATCACAAGAAGCTTCGAATCTTGCATCAGTTGAAAGAGTGCGTCAGCTGATGAAACCATATGTAACAGGTTCATATGTGAATGTTCCGGATCAAAATATCGAGAACTTCGGAAAAGCATATTATGGCTCAAACTTTGCAAGGCTTCAAAGAATAAAGGCGAAATACGATCCCGAAAATGTATTCCGTTTTCCGCAAAGCATCCCGCCATCGTATAAATAGTTTGATCGTTTTGGGAAACAAATAAAAAACACACCAGAACTTTCAGGTGTGTTTTTATTGTGGCTAAATTGGGTTATTCAATTGCATCCCAGTGCGGATTCCAAACGATTTCCCATAAGTGTCCATCGGGGTCTTGGGAGTGACCGGAGTATCCGCCCCAAAAAGTATCATGAGCGGGATCAGTTATCGTTGCTCCTGCCTGTTTTGCCTGTTCCATGACTTTATCGGCTTCAGCTTTACTGCCAACATTATGTCCTCATGTAAATTCTGCAGGGCTTGGCGCAGTTAACGTAACGTTTGTTTCATGTGCGATGTCTTTGCGGTTCCAAATGGCAAGTTTCAGTCCTGTTTGTAAGTCAAAAAAGGCAACTGCATCATGTTCAAATTCTGTACCGACTATTCCCTCTGTAGGCAGACCCAAGTCATCTCGATAGAAGTGAAGCGATTTTTCTAAATTGTCTGCGCCTAAAGTAATTACTGTAATCCGCGGCTTCATAGCAATGCAACCTCCCAAGCTAATGATAAGAAAATTATAACAATCATTGATCAAGAGCAATATAAAGTATTGGACATTTTCATTGAAAAGATTTTGACATTTCAGTAAAGAACCTATATATTCATATATGAGCACATAATCATATATGATTATTTTTTTGTCCATGTTAGAATGCTTCATAACAGAAAAGAAATAATAAATACAGTGTATGAGATAAGGAGGAGATTTTTATGGGTCACAATCACAATCACGCTGGCGGATCCAATAAGAAGGTTTTATTGATCTCTTTTATCATGATTACAGGTTATATGATAATAGAAGCGATAGGCGGATTTTTAACCAATAGTTTAGCGCTTTTGTCAGATGCAGGCCATATGCTGAGTGACTCAATCTCATTAATGGTTGCTCTGATTGCTTTTAAATTGGCCGAAAAAAAGGCAAGTCATCATAAGACATTCGGCTACAAACGATTTGAGATTCTCGCAGCTGTGATAAACGGTGTTGCATTAATATTGATTTCCCTTTATATCATTTATGAAGCAATCAAACGTTTCTCTCATCCGCCGGAGGTAGCAACAACCGGTATGCTGACGATTAGTATCATCGGGTTAGCTGTAAATATATTGGTCGCTTGGATTATGCTGAACGGCGGAGATACAAAGAATAACCTGAACATAAGAGGGGCTTACTTACATGTGATAAGTGACATGCTCGGATCTGTAGGTGCCATACTGGCTGCGATCCTTATCATCTTCTTCGGGTGGAGCTGGGCAGATCCAGTGGCCAGTGTCATTGTGGCTATTCTTGTTCTGAGAAGCGGTTACCATGTGACGAAAGACTCCATTCACGTATTAATGGAAGGAACTCCGGGAAATATCGATGTCACTGACATCATTCATACAATTGAAGAGACAGAAGGAATTCAAAGCATTCATGATTTGCACATATGGTCTATCACAAGCGGATTGAATGCTCTTTCCTGCCACGCAGTTGGTAACGATCAACTGACCATTTCTGAAAGTGAAAGTATTTTACGCAAAATTGAACATGAACTTGGAGATAAAGGCATTACACATGTAACCATTCAAATGGAAACAGCAGCGCATAATCACGACAATACGATTCTTTGTCAGGCCCAAACTGAGAATCCGCGTGACCATCATCATCATTAAAGAAGGAAATAGGGACTCACTTTGTCTGCTGACAATTAAGATAAAACCGGAGGGGGGATTCATATGTACGACACGATAGTAATCGGAGCCGGTCAGGCAGGAATCTCAGTAGGATATTATCTAAAGAAGTCGAAACAAAAGTTTATCATTTTGGATAAAAGTCATGAAGTGGGAGAAAGCTGGAAAAACCGGTATGACTCATTGGTTTTATTTACTTCTCGAATGTACAGCTCTTTGCCTGGAATGCAGCTTGAAGGAGACAAGCATGGACTCCCTTCAAAAAATGAAATTGCTGCTTATCTGAAAAAATATGTTGAAAGATTTGAAATCCCGATCCAATTACGGACAGAAGTAATAAGTGTCCAAAAATTAAAGAACTATTTCTTAATAAAAACAAACCGGGAAGAATATCAAACGAAGAATCTTGTGATGGCCGCAGGTCCTTTTCATACCCCTAATATTCCATCAATATCAAGGGATGTAGCCGATCATATTCATCAATTACATTCTTCACAATATAAACATTCAAAACAACTGGCGCCTGGGAATGTACTGGTAGTCGGCGGCGGGAATAGCGGGGCTCAGATAGCTGTTGAATTATCCAAAGAAAGAGTTACATATTTGGCTTGCAGTAATAAACCGGTTTATTTCCCTTTATGGATTGGAAAAAGAAGCATCTTTTGGTGGTTTGATAAATTAGGAGTTTTACATGCAAGTCATACATCAATATTAGGCAAGTTCATTCAGAAGAAAGGCGACCCCATATTTGGGTATGAATTAAAACATGCAATAAGACAGAAGAAGATCATCTTAAAACAAAGAGTCATAGCCGGAAAGCAAAATGAAATGATTTTTAAAGATTCATCTTCATTAGAAGTAAACAATATCATTTGGGCAACTGGTTTTAAGAATCCGCTTTGTTGGATGAAAATAGAAGGTGTTTTGGATAAGGAAGGCCGAATTATACATCACCGGGGTGTTTCAGCTGTGGAAGGATTGTATTTTATTGGTTTGCCTTGGCAGCATAGGCGAGGTTCAGCGCTGCTTCAAGGTGTAGGAAATGATGCTGAATACATTGTAAAACAAATGAACGGCGGATAGACAGAGGAGAGCAGTAACTTACGTGTTTACTGCTCTTTTTTTGTGTTGAATAAGTCCGGTTATGTGACTGTGTAAAGCCGAAAAAATCTTTTGGCTTAATTAATAAGAAGATCCCTGACTCATTGATTGTGCAACATTCTGACGTACTTCCCGAGCTAACTGCGCGGCACGTAAGGAAGCCTGCCAAATAGCCGGACTCACTGCAGATTGACTGATGGATAATGCCTGTTGTGTGGCTGGAACCATTGGTCTTAGGAGATTTTCCGCCTCGTCTACAGATGACGCGTATTGGTGACCGGCTGCTCTTCTCAGGTCTGCTATCGCTGCGGGGAAGTTTGACCATAGACGAAGTATTGAATTCATGCAGCCAACCATAAGAGGAAAATGAGGAGCCCGGCCTTGTCCGGCGGCGAGAAGCTCTGCTGCGCCTAAAGCGGAATAAACGTGATAGCTCAACGGAGTAAGATATTTCGCGTGTACAGTATGAAGTTCTCGTAATCCCCAAGTGTCTGGAAGAAATCTGAATTCTGAACTCATACCGCATCCCAGAGCGAGTGCTCTGCTGACAGCCTGCAAGTGTTTCACTACCGCAGCCATTGATTGTTGAAAGGAGGATGAGTGTATTGGAATTTGTTGAATCGCAGATAAATGGCTTCGCATTTTATGATTTGCCTGGCTTAAATCAGGCTGCTGTCTGTAATCATATACATAATACGGATAATAATAATACATATCTAAACTCCCTTTATGAATGACTTTTAGGAGCAGGATATGCACCCAGATTGTTTTTGATAAGGGCATGTGCCTAAATGAATCCGTCAAATGTTGATGAGTCTGAATATTTTAGCCTTCCAAAACCAATTGGATAAAACAATTATGGCCGAAGCAATGAAGCAGGCTCTCTTTGCCTGCTTTTTTTGTGTGTCGGCCTTTACATCTGACATGTTGAGTTATCTGAAACTGTACCTTTTTAAATGTCAGACAGTGTTATATGATACTCTGCAGATATTCAAGAATATGTACTTGGAGGACATTCTCATGCGAAATTTTAATGTTGCTATCCCTACGCCTTTTCATGAAGATGAAAGTTTATATGTAGAAGGATTTGATGCTATTGTCGAACATTTGAAAAACAGCGGTATCCATTCGTTACTCATATGCGGTACGACTGGTGAACAGCATTCACTCAGCATAGATGAGCGTCTTCAGATCATTGAGTATGTTAATCAGCGAAAATTTGAAGATGTTGAACTGATGTTCGGTGTTTCAGCCGTAAGAACCAGTGATGCCGTCAAACTGATGAAACACATCGAGAAAACCAATATTGATTCTGTACTGATTGGTTTTCCTCCTTATATAAGACCGACACAGCAGCAAGCCGTTTATTACGTTGACGAACTTCTCAGTCATACCTCTAAAGAGGCTGTGCTTTATAATAACCCCGGCCGGACCGGTTTTAATCTGAGTGAGAAAGCGCTTAAAGACTTAATAAGCCGGCATCCCCGGATAAGGGGGCTGAAAGAAGGAGGAGACGTTCTGCGTCATAAACAAACAGAGTTCCCTGATCACTTTATTTTGTTTGCGGCAGGGGACGTTGAATTTCCGAAGATGCTGAGTAACGGGTGTAACGGCCTGTCAAGCATGGCCGGAAATGTCTATCCTGAAGAAATCAGAGAAAGCTTCAGCAGCTTATCAGAAAATAAACCGATTAATCTGGATCGAATAAACGATCTGATTGCTGAAGTGACAAATCATCATACTGTCATGAATATAAAAAATCACTATAGGAAGATTGGGATTCAAGCAGGCAGCTGCCGGTCACCCATTATATAAGAAATGTTCCGTCGCGGATAAGTGAAAAATGTGATCAGCGCGCTTTCTGTACTTGGATTAGGCTTAATAAGCAAGTTATATAATACTGTCATTAGCGGGGGCGTAAGCATTTGTTTAGCTTTACATAAGGGAAACCTTATGATATGGTGATTATTGCTAATATTGACAAGAAAGAGGTGAAAGCGATGATAACGATTTATGGAATTTTGTATGGTAAAAATGCAAAAATTGGAAACATCTTGGCGGACAAAGGGAGCAGTCTGTCCTTTTTTAAGCCAAATCACCATACAAAAACAGTTATCGGTGCTTTTTCTCTATGTCAAATAAACGATAATCCAATGACATAATGTCCTTGTTTATTTGTGCATGATGTTATTTAAGCGTAACACCGATAATTGTGTCGGTGTTTTTTTGTGCCTGATTTTAAAAAAAGGTTAGATGATCACTCCCTTCTATTTACTCAAACAAACAAGAGTATTATGGAAGGATGAGAAAACATGCAACAAAAAAACAAGTATATAAGAATTCAAGAGTTCCTGAAGCAAAATAAATTTCCTGATTTTAGAATGAATCAAATCAAAAATGCTGTATTCCAAGGGAGAATAAATCATTTCAATGAAATAACGGTTCTTCCTAAATCCTTGAGAAAATTGTTAATAGAGGAGTTCGGAGAGTCAATTTTAAATATTGCTCCTTTAAAAGTGCAGCATTCTGAGCAAGTTACAAAAGTCTTATTTGAAATTTCAGGAGACGAAAAAATAGAAACGGTTAATATGAAATATAAAGCCGGTTGGGAGTCATTTTGTATATCCTCGCAGTGCGGCTGTCATTTTGGCTGTAAATTTTGTGCAACAGGAGATATTGGTTTAAAACGCAATTTAACGTCAGATGAAATGACTGACCAAATTTTGTACTTTCACTTAAAAGGACATTCAATTGACAGTATTTCTTTTATGGGAATGGGAGAAGCATTAGCGAATGTACAAGTTTTTGATGCTTTACATGTGCTTACAAATCCGGAGTTGTTTGCTTTAAGCCCTCGCAGGTTATCTATTTCGACCATAGGTATTATTCCGGGCATTAAAAAAATCACTCAGGATTATCCGCAGGTCAACCTGACGTTTTCATTACATTCTCCTTTTAATCAACAGCGAAGCAAGTTAATGCCGATTAATGAACGCTACCCGTTATTGGAGGTAATGGACACATTAGATGAGCATATACGTGTGACCTCAAGAAAAGTTTATATTGCTTATATTATGCTGCCGGGAGTTAATGATTCTATTGATCATGCGAATGAAGTAGTAAATCTTTTAAGAAGCAGATATAAGAGAGGGAACTTGTTTCATGTAAACATCATTAGATATAACCCGACTGTTAGTTCACCTATGAGATTTGAAGAAGTAAATGAGAAACAAGTTGTAAACTTCTATAAAAAATTAAAGTCAGCAGGAATTAACGTGACCGTCAGAAGTCAATTTGGCATTGATATAGATGCTGCTTGCGGACAATTATATGGAAATTATCAAAAAAATAAGAACCAATAAATCAGGTGCAGAACTCGGTTTGACTTCATATTATTTCATTTGATAACATAAAATGGTTATCGTGATTGAAAAAAAGATACCCGTTTTTATAAAAAAAGGAGTCATAACGTTGCTGAAAAGGTTTTTTCTTGTTTTTCTTACGCTGATAATGTCTATATTTGCTGTATTCGCGGCTGCTGAAGAGTCTCCCGGCGATCGTGTCATTTCTTTTGACGAGCCTATGATTTTATTGATTTCACTCGGAATCATCTTATGTTTGTTCATTCCTCCATTCGTCATGTCCTTTTTTGGCAGCTTGGTTGTGAGAATCATATCCGGAGTCTATCAATGTTTTATCGTCCTCACGTTTGCGGGGCTCATTCCGGTTGGATTTCTGATCCCCAATGGCTTTTTGACAATTCTTGCTGCCGTACTGGGGACTTTGGTCAGTTTAGCCAGTGTTGTGGTCACCTTATTCGTTGGCAGGAAAAAAGAGGCCGGAAGGTTTTAAAACTAGTGGGTAAGCTGCAATATTGAAGGGAAAGTCATTGTTTGACTATTTATATGGAATAGCATAGAATTAAAGTAAATATTTATAAAAAGTCACTAGGGGAGCTTTAATAGCTGAGAAGAGACAATACGTCCTGACCCTTTGAACCTGATTTGGTTAATACCAGTGTAGGGAAGTGAAAAATTAGAGAGATTCTTTATCTTATCTATATTTAAGCCACTTTCCATAGAGGAAAGTGGCTTTATTTATTTTGAAAGGGTGATATGAAGTGGCGACTTGGCAGGGCCTTTTAAAAGTTTAGTAGATGAGAAAACTGGATTGATGAGTACGTATGAGAGGGGAAAGCTGGAATCATTAATTTCCTTTTTTGAGAATGAAGGATGGCTGGTTCATAATGCTCACAAGCGGGAAGGGTGGGGGAAAGATTTCATGACACCCCTTCAATGCACTAAAATTGATTTTGATGAAATAAGTACTTGCGACCTTTTTGCAGCATTTCCCGGATCACCCGCTTCTCCTGGAACACATATAGAAATTGGATGGGCTTCCGCCTTGAAAAAAAAGATCGTGCTATTTCTAGAAAAGGACAAGGATTATGCTTTCTTAATTCAAGGGTTAAATGCAGTGGCGGATGTTGAGTACATCAGCTATAAAGATACAGATGATTTATTAGAGAACATTAAAAATACCTTTGCAGCATATAAGGCGGAATCTCAATGAGAAAGAGAACTTTTCATGAAGCATATACGGAAACGCTGTATGACATCTATCACAACCCTGAATTTTTCAATTCACCGCGCGGACAAAAAAGCAGAGAACAATTGAACTACCATCTGACTCTGGAAAATCCAATAGAACGTGTCACTTATTTATCCTCAAGAAAAACCAATATCGTGTTTAATTTTGCTGAAGTGCTATGGTATTTATCGGGGAGTAACGACTTAGATTTTATCAGTTATTACAATAAAAAAATGCCTTCATACTCAATGAATAAAAAAACATTAACAGGCACTGCGTATGGGCCTAAAATATTCGAATTCGGAAATGCAAAACTAAATCAATGGAATAGAATAAAAAATCTTTTGACACAAGAAGATATTGATTCAAAAAGGGCATTTATTCAAATATTCGATGCTTCGGAACTCTTCGTTTTAGAAAATATAGATGTTTCCTGCACAATCGGTTTGCAGTTTTTTGTGAGGGAAGGCGAATTATACATGTCTTCTGTCATGCGTGCAAATGATGCTTTTCGCGGGATGATCAGTGATCTTTTCTCATTTACCTTCATGCAGGAATTAATGGCCAGAGAACTGCGTGTAGAAGTCGGAGAATATTTTCATAATGCGGGATCAATCCATATTTATGATTCAGATCATGAATGGGCGAAAACGGTGCTTGAAGAAGCTGAAAATCACCATGATATTCCGGAATTTGAATTTCCGAAAATGCCTGAGGGAAATAACTGGCCGTCCATTGAAACAGTCTTAAAGTACGAAGAATTACTTAGGAAAGATCAAATTTCTATGACAAAAAACGATATTGAAATGCTTGATTTACCTGATTACTGGAAACAGATTCTTTTCCTTTTCAGTATATACCAGCATATTGCATATAAACGTGATATGGATCATTCTCTATTTCAAAGTTTACTTCCTATATATCAATTTTTCGTCAGGAATAAGTGGTTTCATTATTTCTCAACTGAGCAAAAGGAGGAAATTCAATGAAAACTTCATGGAAAGAAGACAGTGTTGCTGGTAAATTCGATGCTTATAATGACGTTTTAGAACAAACGTTAGGTTTTGAGTTTGTTTTTCGTACTTTTGATAAAGCGGAGATTAAAAAGGTGCTCGATTTCGGATGCGGTCCAGGAAAGGTAGCTTATAGGCTGGCTGACAGAATAGGCTGCAATGTGATCGCAGTCGATGAATCAAGGAAGATGTTAGATATAGCAAAGGCAAAAAGACAACATCCTCATGTGGACTATCATTTAATTGAACACGATAATCTTTCCTTCTTACCAGATCACTCAGTTGATGCTGCAATGGCCTGTTATGTTTTTATTAATACGGATAGTGACCAGCGTATCAAAGGTATCATAGATGAAATTTTTCGTGTGTTAAAACCAGGAGCTTCATTTGTCATACTCGATACGAATCCTGATTCAACCGGAATTGAATTTTCAACCTTCCGCAATGGAATACCGGGGAAAGAATATTCTTACGGAGAAGATAGAAATGAATGGCTCCATGTTCCCGGACAAGCAGATTTAATTTTAAATGATTTTCATTGGCCGAAGTCAATGTATTATAAACTATTAACTCATGCAGGTTTTGAAAATGTAACTTTATCAGAACCAACGTTAAACGATATTGACCAAGAGCATGTAAAAGCCATAGAGAAAGAGTTTCAATTTAATAATTGGAAATGTGAAAAGGAATATCCGCCTTTTGTCGTTTTTAAAGCAGTGAAACCTGCCTGAAGGAGGAGTGTAAGTTGACGGATATTTATAAAGCGCTTTCGATTGCTGGGACTGATCCTTCCGGAGGGGCGGGAATTCACGCGGATTTAAAAACATTTCAGGAACAAAAGGTATATGGAATGGCAGTTATTACATCAGTTGTTGCACAAAACACACTTGGTGTGAAAAGTTTTGAGGAGATGTCTCTTCAGAATATATCTCAGCAAATAGACTGTGTCGTGGATGATATAAAACCGGATGCTGTCAAAACCGGTATGCTTGCAAGTATAGGAATTATTGAATTGCTGGCAGAAAAGTTAAAAGACGCAAATATTCAATCGTATGTGATGGATCCGGTTATGATTGCTAAAAGCGGACATCATCTGCTCCATAAGGACGCCATTGATCATTTGAAGAAATTATTAATACCCCAAACAACTGTTATTACACCGAACATTCCGGAAGCGGAAGTAATCATCGGCAAATCAATCGAGACTGTACAGCAGATGCGTGATGCGGCGAAAGAAATAGTGGAGGTATACGGGGCAAAAAGTGCTGTCGTAAAAGGGGGGCACCTGAACGGAGAAGCCCGTGATATTTTGTACTTTGACGAGGACTTCGAGGAATTTGTTTCTCCCCGCTTTGATACAAAGCATACTCATGGAACAGGCTGTACGTTTTCAGCTGTGATAACTGCAGAGCTGGCAAAGCAGCACAGCATACCGGAATCAGTGGCAACTGGAAAGGAATTCATTTCAGCAGCCATTAAACATCCCTTAGGAATCGGGAAAGGACAAGGCCCTACAAATCATTTTGCGTATCGCTCAACTATTAACCAAGAGACAACCGCTTAAGGAGTGTTATGATGATCTCCGAGAATTATGATGTATTTTTATTTGATTTAGACGGAGTGATATATATAGGAGATAAAGCTTTACCAGGAGCTGTGGCCTCTTTAAAACGACTCCGTGAAGAAAAGAAAGCCATTCGCTTTTTAACGAATGATCCTTGTGTTACAAGAGAAACGATTGTGAAACGCCTTCATAAATTGGGGATTTCAGCAAGTATTGATGAAGTGTTTACTGCGGGGTGGGCAACAGCTGATTACCTTGTCAGTGAAGGAATAAAGAAGGCATATATATTGGGAAATGACCAACTTAAAAGTGAAATTCAAAAGGCCGGTATTGATCTTACGGAAGATCAGGCGGAGGCTGTTGTCATTGGATGGGATCAAAATATTACATTTCAGGATGTGAATAAGGCAGTAAACCTCATCCGCTGCGGGGCTTCATTTATCGCTGCAAACGGGGATAAAACATTTCCTGCCGCTAACGGACCAGCTCCCGCGACAGGCGCTATAGTCGCGGCTGTTAAAACAGCAGCTGCTAAAGAGCCGATTATAATTGGAAAACCGGCGTCTTCAATATTTGAAAAAGTACTCGAGTCTTTTGAAGATAAAGAGAGATGCGTTATGATTGGGGATACGCCTGAAACAGATATTGTCGGAGCAAACCAAATAGGCATAACTTCCGTATTAGTTTCTGAACAAAATACTTTATTTCCTGCAAAACATGATTTTAGAAATCCGGATGTTGTGATCCGCGATCTGAAAGACTTGTTCGATAATGAAATAAAGGCAGAAGTACGTAAAAAACCGGATTTCCAATGGACAGAACAAGTGAAAGCCGGAGTCGCTGGAATTATAATTAAAGAATCAAGTTCCGTTTTATTAATGAAGCGTGCTGATAATGGTTTATGGGGCATTCCTTCAGGACATGTGGAACCTGGTGAAACAGTTGAACAAGCAATTATAAGAGAAATAGAAGAGGAAACTGGATTAGTGGTGAAAGTCTCTAAAATGATAGGCGTCTATTCTGATCCGAGTTCACAAACCTTTATATACCCTGACGGCAGAGTCAGCCATTTTATTACCAATTGTTTTCAATGTGACGTCATCGGCGGTACTTTGAAAAAGTCCACTGAGGAAGCCATGGAAATCAGATATTTTGATATCCATGAATTACCTGAACATCTCTTGCCGATGCACCCGAGATGGCTGGATGATGCTTTGGAAATGAAAGAGAATGCTTTTATTCGATAAGGAACAGTATGTCAAAAATACTTTTTGGGGGTTATTTACAAGGATTAACGGTTTTCAACCCGTTTTTCTCGGCCGCGTTCCAAAAACACCAAGTGTCACAGACCCTTGGTGTTTTTTAATTCCGGCAGAACCATAATGCAAGAGCAGCAGAAAAGAAGGTATAATGGGCGGGGAAGAGGTGTCAGCCAATGAAAATAACCAGAGAGACATTAGAAAAACAGCAAATTTGGATATATGGTGTGACTCTTGTAATCGGCGGAATAGCGGGGATCGCCGGGAAAGATTCAGGACTCAGCTGGGGATGGACGATATCACCGCTTATCGCTGTTCTCATGTATGCCATGTTTGCCCAAATCCCATTCTTGAAGCTGAGGGAAGCCTTGTCAAACCTCAAGTTTATGGCGGCTTTATTGATCGGTAATTTCTTAGCTGTACCTTTCGTTGTATGGGTGTTAACCGCCATTTTTCCTCAATCTCCTCCTATATTATCAGGGGTTTGTTTGGTATTGCTTACACCTTGTATTGATTACGTCATCGTCTTTACTCAGCTCGGCAAAGGAAATGAGAGATTAATACTGGCTTCCACGCCAGTTTTGTTCGCCGTTCAGATGGTATTGCTTCCGTTATACTTGTGGCTGTTTATCGGGAAAGAAGTGATAGGGGCTGTTCATGCGGGGCCGTTTCTGGAAGCATTCTTATGTTTAATAGCGGGACCGCTGCTGGCGGCAGTGATGACACAATTGTGGGCTGATAAGAAGCCGGCGGGAGAAAAGGTGTTGGAGTGGACGGCGTGGCTGCCTGTTCCTTTTATGGCTCTGGTCTTACTGGCGGTCGTCGCCACACAAATCGGAAAGGTCATCAGTGATGCTGGCATCATTATACGTGTGATTCCGATCTATCTGTTATTCCTGCTCATTATGCCGTTTGTCTCCCGGTTTATTGCATATGCGTTCCGTCTGGATACAGGTGAAGGAAGAGCATTGATCTTCAGCACGGGCACAAGAAATTCTCTCGCAGTCCTTCCGTTAGCGCTGGCTCTGCCGGATGCTTGGGCCTCATTAGCCGCCGCTGTTATCGTCACACAGACGATTGTTGAATTGATAGGCGAATTGGTTTATATAAAAGCGGTGCCCGGATGGCTGCTGAAATAAAAAATAATTTGAACTGAAAAAAACATACCAACAAATATTGGTATGTTTTTTTATGTCGATTATAAAGTTGAAATATCAATGACGAAACGGTAGCGGACATCGCTTTGGAGAACCCGTTCGTACGCTTCGTCAACTTGATTGGCCGGTATCACTTCAATTTTAGGAGCAATGCCGTGCTCGGCGGCGAAATCAAGCATCTCCTGAGTCTGCGGAATACCGCCGACGAGTGAACCCGCAATGCTGCGGCGGCCCGTGATTAAGGAGAACACACTGTATGAGTCCGGCTTAGCGGGCGCTCCCACATTTACCAATGTACCGTCAATGCGAAGCAGGGATAAGTAGGCATCTACGTCAAGGTTCGCGGATACTGTATTTAAAATAAGATCAAATCGTCCGGCCAGCTCAGTAAATGTATCCGGATCGCTTGTTGCAAAGTAATGATCGGCTCCAAATTCAAGCGCTTCGTCTTTTTTGTTCATTGAGCGGCTGAGGACGGTGACCTCTGCGCCTAAAGCGTGCGCGAATTGAACGGCTAAATGTCCGAGCCCGCCCATTCCGACAATCGCCACTTTTTTGCCGGGGCCGGCATTCCAGTGTTTCAGCGGAGAATAGGTGGTAATGCCCGCGCACAATAGCGGGCTGGCAGCATCCAAATCCAGCTGATCCGGAATCCGGACAACGAATCTGTCAGTGACAACTATTTTTTGGCTGTAGCCGCCGTACGTAGGGTTTCCGTCGTAGTCCAGGTTATTATAAGTCTGAACAACGCCTTTTGTGCAATATTGTTCGTCTCCGTTCAGACAGTATTCACATTCCCCGCAGGAGTCTACAAAACAGCCGACACCCACACGGTCGCCGACGGCAAATGTGGTGACTTCTTCACCCACGGCTTCCACAACTCCGGCAATTTCGTGTCCGGGAACCATCGGAAAGATTCCGCCGCCCCATTCATCGAATGCACTGTGGATGTCTGAGTGACAAATCCCGCTGTACTTAATATCAATCAGGATATCGTGCGGCCGTAATGCTCTTCTCTCAATCGTTGTCCGCTCAAATTTAGCTTTTGCATGCGGAGCGCTTAATACACGAGTCGGATGATTATTGCACATGGTTATCTTCCTTTCCAAGATAAAGTGATGAATCCTCTGTTCGATTTTACTTTAAATGTTAAAGCGGACTTTAAGTCAAGGAGTTTGGTTTATTTTTTTATGAAATGATATTCTATAATGGCACGCTTATGAAAGGTATGAAGGACGGGTGGTAAAAATATGAAGATTGCGCAGGCTGCAAAGCAGGTTGAGTTATCAGCCGCAACGCTTAGGTATTATGAAAGTATAGGACTGATTCCTCCGGTAAAACGCGATGAAAGCGGCATCCGCGATTATGACGAAGATGATGTGAATTGGATTCAATTTATAAAATGCATGAGAAGTGCCGGGCTGTCGATTGAGGCGCTGATTGAATATACCGCTTTATTTATTGAAGGAGCCGATCATACGATCGAACCCCGAAAAAACATCCTTATAAATGAAAGGAAAAGGCTGACGGAGAAACAGAGGGAAATTGATGAAACCATAAAACGATTAAACAGGAAGATTGAGGATTATGAAGATATCCTTGAAAATGAAGCGAAACTTAAAAACAGATTGAAAGCTGAATGTATTTCTGAATGAAGAGAAGTTGTCCCGGACGCGGGGCCGCATGAAATGTACCAAGGGAAACGAGCCTTGGTTTTTTTATTTTCTAAAGAGTGGAAACAAAACAGCTTTTTCTATCTTATCAATCATTATTTATCCTTTTTTCAGCTTGACTTTTTTACTGCAGACTTTTAAAGTGTGAAATGTTGCTTAGACTGTGATTAGCGACTTTAATGCTGAAAAGAGGTGGTTTACCCAGATGAACAATAAAAAGAACCCTTGGGCGTTATTGCCTTTAGTCTTATTCGTAGGGCTTTTTGTCGGCTCTGGTCTGGTGACCGGAGATTTTTATAAATTGCCGATCTTGATTGCCGCGATCATTGCGTCAGCTTTTGCGCTGTTATTTAACCGGAAGAAATCGCTCAATCAAAAAATAGAATGGTTCGCTTCCGGTGCGGGACATCCTGATATTATCATTATGGTTATGATTTTTATATTGGCAGGTGCCTTTGCTTCAGCGGCTGAAGCGATGGGGGCGGTGCATTCAACTGTCAATCTTGCTTTGAGCGTTATTCCGCAGCAGTTTTTGCTGCCGGGGCTGTTTATCATTGCTTGTTTTATTTCTATATCGATGGGAACATCAATGGGCACGATTGCGGCGGTTGCGCCGATCAGCGCGGGTCTGAGCGGGGAGCTTGGAATCTCCGGCGCGATTACGATGGCGGCTGTGGTCGGCGGAGCTATGTTCGGAGATAATCTTTCTTTTATTTCCGATACGACCATCGCGTCAGTCCGGACGCAAAAAACACAAATGAGGGATAAATTCAAAACGAACTTTCTGATTGTTTTGCCCGCTGCCATTGTGACTGTTATTATCTTATTTTTTATTCCGGCAGGCCACGCCGTCCATACGGGAACTGCATCTTACAGCTGGATTAAGGTGCTTCCTTATATCGCCGTGTTGGTTTTTGCGTTAATCGGTATTAATGTGATGGCTGTCATATTCGGCGGATTGGTTTTGACGGGAATCATCGGATTGGCGGGCGGCAGCCTGACGTTAGATTCTTATTTTAAGGCGATTACGGATGGAATTGCCGGAATGAGCGATCTGATCATCCTGTCCATGCTGATCGGCGGGATGGTCGGCGTGATGAAACAAAACGGCGGGATCGACTTTTTACTGGAGTTCATCACGAAACGAATCCGTTCGAAAAAAGGCGCCGAAGCCGGCATTGCCGGACTGGTCAGCGTGACGAATCTGGCTGCGGCCAATAATACGATCTCGATTATCGCAGCCGGGCCGATTGCAAAGAATATCGCTGATAAATTCAACATCGACAACAGAAAATCGGCAAGTATTCTGGATATCTTTTCGTGCATGATTCAAGGATTGATTCCTTACGGCGCGCAGCTGTTATCAGCCGGGAAATTCGGGAATATTTCACCAGTCAGCATCCTGCCATACTCTTTCTATCCCGTTTTAATCGGAATCTGCGGCATCGCCGCCATCATATTTGGACTGCCGAAATTCACAAGAAATACGAAATAAAAAAAGGCGCCGTTCGGCGCCTTTTTTCTATCATGACAGCCAAGCATTTCTCAAAAGCTGTACGCCCTGTGTGATCTGATCCGTATCGAGATGGGCGAAACCTAGCTTTATGATCGGCGGTTCGGGTTTTTCGGCAACGAAATAAACGGCGGTAGGGTATACCTTCACTCCATACTGAAAAGCGCGTTCGATTAATGTTTCTTCTGTATAGTTCAGGTGAACTCTCACCAATATATACAATCCCGACTGCTCGCCGATGATCGTCACATGACCGCCGAACTGCTGCTTTACATGTGAAATCAAGTGCTGCATTTTTCGCCTGTAAACAATGCGCATGCGCTTAATATGGCGGGTCCATTCACCGGCCTTCATCAATTCAGCCATGGTCAGCTGGTTAAGCGAGGAAGCGGTGCTTTCGAAATGAATAAACCGTTTTTTATACCGGTGCAAAAGGCGCTGCGGCAAAACCATATAGCTTATGCGGATGCCCGGAAGAAAGGATTTTGAGAAATTCCCTAAATAAATCACCCGGTCTGATTGAATGGAAGCAAGAGCGGGAAACGGCTGCTGTGTATAACGGAATTCACTGTCATAATCATCCTCAAGAATATAACCCTCTCTATGATTCACCCAATTGATCAGAGTTTGGCGCTGCTGAATGGACATGCTTACGCCGTAAGGGCTGTGATGGGATGGGGTCACATAGATTAATTTTTCTTTCATTGCATGTAATTGAGAAAAATCAGCTCCGTTTTCATAGACAGGCATCGTTTCCAGAGATAGCCCGTGAAATTGAAATGCCGCTCTGGCACCGTCAAATCCCGGGTCTTCAACGATCATTCCCGAAAAATCCTCTTTCAGAATCCGGCTGAGATATATCAGCATCTGCTGCGTGCTGCTGCCGATGATAATGGAATCCGCATCTGTTTTCACTCCGCGGGATTCCAAGAGATAAGCGGCAATTTGTTCACGCAGGCCTCTCTCGCCGAACGGTTCGCCGTACAGAAAGCTTTTCTCTGATGTCAAAACTTGATTGTATAATTTTCTCCATGTTTTCAGAGGAAAATGCTTTTGATCGACGGCTCCGGCGCGAAAATCAATCAGGGCCGGCTGAGTTGATTCGGTTTTCTCAGCGTGGACAACATCGTTTTCTTTTTGAAATAAAGAAGGTTCTACTTCATTTGCAAAATAACCTTTGCGTGTTTCCCCGCGAATGTATCCCTCCGCTAAAAGAAGATCATAAGCCATCAGCGTTGTATTGCGGCTTACCCGCAGGGAATCCGCCAGCTCCCGAATCGAAGGCAGCCGTTCATCTGCCTGAATATTTCCCTGCTCAATCAATGCTTTGAATTGCTCGTAAATTTGTTTGTATTTCGGGGTGTCGCTTCCGAAAGCGAAAATCATATTTTTCATCAGATGTTCTCCTCTGACATGTGTATTTATTTGAAACTGTATCTTTTTAAATGTCAGTTGATATCTTATTATAGCGGAAAGCGCTTTATCAATCCATTTCAGAGAGGAGAGTTTTGTATGTATATTCCGGCTCCATTTCAGCTGAGTGAAGCTGAAGCGTGCGATGTCATCAAAGAGTATGGTTTCGCAGCATTGTTTTCAACGGCGGGAGGCATGCCGTATGCAACCCACCTGCCATTGATGATGAGTAAGGATAACGAATGCTTATACGGTCATTTTGCATTGCCGAACCCCCAATGGAAAGAGATTGATGGCCAAAACGTGTTAGCCGTTTTTCAAGGGCCTCATTGTTATATCTCGCCTAAATGGTATGAGACGAATCAGGCTGTTCCTACATGGAATTATGTGGCGGTTCATGTTTACGGAGAGGCGGAGCTTTTGGATGAGGAAGAAACCGTGCAGTCGATGAGTGATCTCGTATTGAAATACGAAAGCCCCGACAGCCCGTACAAATTAGAGGATGTCGATGCGAAATTGCTGGCAGGCATGAACAAAGGGGTAAAAGGCTTTAAAATCAAAATCAGCAAAATAGAGGGGAAAGCAAAGCTGAGTCAAAATCATTCAGCTGCAAGACAAGGGCTGGTCGTACAACAGCTCAAACAGATTCCTCATACAAACGAACAGCTCATTTCCGGCTTGATGGAAGAAAACATCAAACAGATCACTGCGAACAACTGACAAGCATGTTAAAAACATACCGGCAGCATGCGGTATGTTTTTTCGGGTTATGAAGCTTTTCTCAGGATGAATAACGACTCAAACAGCACATAAATCAACGGCGCCATTAAAACGAAGAAAGAATGAAAAATAGCATACGGTATGAGTAAGTAAACGATAAGTTTCAATAGAATGGTAGACGGTTTATTGAATGTCCAGCGGTTCTTCAAGATATCAGTCATACAAGCTAAAACAAGGCCGACCGTCAAATATCCGGCTGCTATGTAAAGATAAATAAAAAGGTAAAACGGGTAAGAAGACAACGGCGGTGTGTCTTCCTGTGTCATTTTTAAACTCATGTAAAAGACTAATAAAAAGCAAACGGACGAAACGAGAGTTAACAAAAGGTGCTTATATAAATACTTCTTCATGTGTTCACCTGCCTATGGCGCAATTATTTCTTAACATATTATGACATGGTTTTACCGCTGCTGAAAGAATCGGCAGCTGAAAAAGACGGCAAATCCCGCCGTCTTTTTTTATATCTTAAGATTTCTTAAGAACTTTCACCGCTTTTTCTTCAGGTTTTGAATGTAGAGTGTGTTTTATAAATTCAAAACAAATGGAGAGATTAAAGATGAAACGTCTGTTATTTTTATTTCAATATATTATGAATCCCAGATCTGTCGGCGCCGTTCTGCCCAGCTCCCGTTTTCTTGCTGAGAAGATGATGGGAAAAATTGATTTTCATAAAGCTGAATACATTGTTGAATACGGGCCGGGTACGGGAGTATTTACAAAAAAGCTGCTTGAAAAACGGCAGCCCGGAACAATACTCTTATTGATAGAACAAAATGAAGAATTTTATGCTTTGCTGAAAGAAAAATATAAAGAGGAACAGAACCTATTCATTGTGCACGGATCGGCCGAACATATTGAGAGGCATATAAAAGAGCATGGAATCCCTTATGCCGACTATGTCGTCTCCGGACTTCCTTTTGCAAGCCTTCCGAAAAAAGTGTCTGCTGATATTTTGACGGATACGGCTAAAATCTTAAAAGATAACGGAGAATTCATTACGTTCCAATATACTCAATATAAGAAGGCATTGATTGAGCAATTCTTTCCGAAAACAGAAGTAAGGAGAGAATTCAGGAATATTCCGCCGGCTTATGTTTTCAGCTGTTCATTGCCGCAAAAAACGAGGGAGGATTCATATGGGGACAACCATTCTAATCGTAGATGATGACAAAGATATCCGAAACCTGATCTCTGTCTATTTAGAAAATGAAGGAATAAGCACGCACAAGGCGGAAGATGCTGCTGAAGCATTGAAATTATTGGAGCAAAAGGAGTTTGACCTGATTATTTTGGATATTATGATGCCCAATATGGATGGGATTGAGGCATGCATGAAGATCAGACAAGAACGCAATCTGCCCATCATCATGCTTTCCGCCAAATCGGAGGATATGGATAAAATTCAAGGACTGGCTTCCGGTGCCGATGATTATTTAACGAAACCGTTTAATCCATTGGAATTGATCGCCAGAGTGAAATCGCAGCTGAGAAGGTATAAAAAATATAATACAGATACGATCAGCACGGCGAACGTTATTGAAATCGGTGATTTGACCGTGAATACGGATACAAGGCAGGTGTGGGTGCGGGGAGAAGAAGTCAGGCTCACTCCGAAAGAGTTTGATATTCTGGAGCTTCTTTCGAGAAACAAAGGAATTGTCATGAGTGTTGAAAAAATATATGAGGCGGTATGGAAGGAAGACTTTTTTAAGTCGGACAATACGGTGATGGTCCACATCACAAAGATCAGAGATAAGATAGAAGATGATTCTAAACATCCGATTTATATCAAAACGGTATGGGGAACAGGATACAAAATATGAAGAAGTTTGGAAATAAGCTGATTGTCAGGCTTCTGATCGCGATCGCAATTAGTTATCTTGTTGCATTTGGTGTGTTGATTCTTGTTATTTTATCCATCTCATATCTGTACAAAATAAATTATTTAACAGATGTGAGCCAAGGAAACGCTAATTTTAGGATACTGATTCAATTTACTGCAGCTATTTTGACCTTTATTGCGATTTTTTTGTTATTGGTGCGGAAAAAAATATTATATTTGAAACACATTACGGAGAGTGTTCACCATATTGCCAATGGGAAATTGGGTTTGACCATTAGGATTGAAAGCAGGGATGAATTGACACAGCTTGCACAACATATCAATTATATGTCCGAAGAATTAGAGAGTAAATTTGAACATGAAAGAGAATTAGAACGAGCGAAAAGTGAGTTGATCTCAAATGTATCGCACGATTTAAGAACCCCGTTAACATCAATTATCGGATATTTGGATCTGCTTAAAAAAGAACAATACAACAGTAAAGCCCAATTTCAGGAGTACCTTGAAACGATTTATTCAAAATCGCAAAGGCTGAAATATTTAATAGATGAGCTGTTTGAATATACACATTTATCGAGTCCGGATGTTACTTTGAACCGCAGCAAAACAGACTTGTCTGCCCTATTGGAACAAATCACCGGAGAGTACATTCCCATGTTTGAAAAGGAACGATTAACTGTCCGAAAATCAATTACGGAAGAACATGTTCCTGTATGTATCGACATAGAAAAGATGGTCCGCGTTTATGATAATCTTTTTATGAATGCGTTAAAGTACAGTATCAAACCATCTGAATTCTTCATAAACCTTGAGCTGAAAGATGAAAAAGCAATTCTGCAAGTGTCAAACAAGGCCGAGAATGTCCCTTCCGATGATGTAAATCAACTGTTTGAACGGTTTTTCAGAGGGGATAAGGCCAGAACGGGTCATCAGGGCACCGGGCTCGGACTTGCCATTTCAAAGAGAATTGTTGAGCTTCACAGCGGCCGTATCCATGCGGATTACAGCGGCGGCTGGCTTCGTTTTACTGTTGAACACCCGATTGACTAGAGCTTGCGTGACAAACGTCCGTAAGCTTTTTTTTAGAATAACTTAAGAATCCTTAAGGATTTTACCGGCTGTTTCTTCATTTTCTTTGCTTATGATGTGATGGAAAGCGAGGAGAGTGGAGAAATTGAAAAATAAAATGATTTTATTATGTATATGGTTTTTAGGCGTTTATTGTTTGGAGGAACTGGACTTGCTGTCATTTGATATGAATGATGTAACGGACTTTATATCAGGGCATGCGGAATACGCGATGCTGCTGTTTTTGGCTTTGTGGGTCGTCAGGCTTCTCTTTTTTATTCCCGGCATGACGCTGATGTTTTTGGGCGGAATCTGCTTTGATCCGATGGTCAGCATTTTATTATCAATGGCCGGCCTGTTTATAAGCGAAACGTTGGTTTATCTGTTTTCAAGGAAATTCGCCAGCGAAAAAACGACTCAATTACTGGAAGATAAATATCCTGACTTGAAAGTGTTATTGGAGGCGTACAATTATAAGTTTTTGGCATTGGGGATGATTTGTCCGGCAGCTCCTACGGATGTGATTTGTTTTTTATCGGCAGCAATCGGGTTAAGGTATTCTGCCTACATGTTAACTGTATTGATTTCAAATATTCCTATGGTGCTATTGTCCAGCTTTGTCGTTATCAATTTTAGTGAGTCAATGACAGGTATTGTGTTAGTAATCGTTTCGTTTCTATTGATTACGATCTTAACGGTGAGAATGTGGAACCGCATGAAGCAAAATTACTCATGAAACAGGGGTTTTTTGTTCCGAAGGATGTAAAGAAGAATACATCAAAAAAAGCTGTCAGCTTGGTCCTGACGGCTTATTTTTGGTGAAAGGCTTATTTCTCCGTGGTGAAATAAAGCAATGCGATGACCGGAAAAGCGATTCCAATCCATAATGTGATACTCCACCCGCCTGAGGCGTATGCCCATCCTCCGATTGATGATCCTATAGCACCGCCCAGAAAGAAGATGGCCATAAATAATCCGTTTAATCGGCTGCGAAATTCAGGTGCCAACGAAAAAATGGCACGCTGACTGAGTACGAGATTGGCAGATACACCCATATCCAACAGGATAGCTGCGGCCACCAGAACTGCTATGCCGACGTGAGAGCTGCTTTGAATCATGAGCGGGAGTAATAAAGAAACGATGACAACACCGAGAGCGATTCCGGTGGCAAGCCGGGTCAAGCCGCGATCAGCCAGACGGCCGCCTATCGGTGCAGCCGCTGCACCTGCAATGCCCGCTAATGCATACAGCGCGATTGCCTTTTGAGAAAAATGAAAAGCAGGACCGGACAATAATAAAGGTACAGTCGTCCAGAACAAGCTGAAAGCGCCAAATACAAACGCATGATAAATGGCACGGCGGCGTAAGACCGGAGTCGTGCGCAGCAGCTTCCACATTGAACCGAGTAAGACGGTGTAGCTTGTGTTTGCTGTTGGTTTTCTGGCAGGAAGCACTTTTGATAAGACGATTGCCAGGACAACACTTAACGCGGCGGATAAAGCAAATATGGCATTCCACCCCCATATATCAGCGACCAGACTGGATATCGGACGGGAAAGCATAATACCGAGCAGCAGGCCGCTCATCACATTGCCGACAACCCGGCCGCGTGCGGCGTCCGGTGCAAGGTATGATGCGAACGGAACTAGCACTTGGGCTGCGATGGATCCCAGTCCGATGAAAAACGCAGCGGCTAAAAACAGTGTTCCATGCTTCGCAAATGCTGTCAGTGTCAAAGCGGCTGCGCTTAGAAGGAGCGATACAACGACAAGTTTTTTGTTTTCGATAATGTCTCCCAAAGGGACGAGAAACAGTAAGCCGGCAACGTATCCGATTTGAGTCAGTGTGACAATCAATCCTGCGCTGCTTGGAGAAAGCCCGATTGCCGCACTAATGAATCCTGCCAAGGGCTGTGCATAATAAAGATTAGCGACAATGATACCGCATGCCGTTGCGAGAAGAAGGGTTAAACCAGGTGAAATTCCCTGATCTGCTGTTTGTTTGTTTTCTTTAGCCATATGAATGAACTCCTTTTTAAGTGGTTTTTATGATGCTTTGATAAATGATTTGCTGATTCATCTCCTTTACGCAGAGGCTTTGGGAGTCTATGTTTCATCAAGATTTCCCTCAAGTTATTTTATAAACTGAACGTTTAGTTTCATTATAAGCAAATGATATACTAAACGTTCAGTTTTGTAAATAGGTTTCTGTTTTCTTTTTTTATACAGGTTAAGTATACTGAACGTATCGTTTATAATTCGGGAAGGAATGATTCATGTGCAGAGTAAACGAGGACGGCCGCGCGATGAAGGAACACATAAGGCGATTCTTTCTGCAGCCTATGATCTATTGTTGGAAAATGGCTTTGACGCGGTGACAGTCGATAAAATTGCTGAGCGTGCCAAAGTAAGTAAGGCAACGATTTATAAATGGTGGTCAAACAAGGCTGCCGTTATCATGGACAGCTTTCTTTCGACCGCTACGGACAGACTGCCTGTGCCCGATACAGGATCAACAGTGCAAGATATATTGACCCACGCCACGAATTTAGCAAGGTTTTTGACGAGCCGGGAAGGAACCGTTATTAAGGAATTAATCGGTGCGGGGCAGCTGGATGCAAAATTGGCGGAAGAATATCGCACGAGATTTTTCAAGCCCCGCCGCCTCCAAGCGAAAGGCCTTCTGGAAAAGGGAATTCAAAAAGGTGAATTAAGAGAGAATCTTGATATTGACGTAAGCATCGATCTCATTTACGGACCGATTTTCTATCGTCTGCTTATTACAGGTGATGAGGTGAATGATTCCTATGTGCATGATCTGGTGATGAGTGCGTTTAAGGGAGTTCAGCCTGCCTGAAAAATAGCCGGATCATGTGAAAGAGATACAGACTTCTGCTGCCTACGGGCGGAATATAATGAAAAGGCCGAACAAGTTCATTGTTCGGCCTTTTCTGATTGATTTGCGAACTGCCGGGCGGCCGCCACGCAAGCGATAACGCCGGCATTCACCGCCGCAAGTTCCCATCCTGCTTTTTCATGGAGAATCATGGCGGCCAGTAACAGTCCGAAGAAAGGCTGCAGAAGCTGCAGCTGCCCGACCGCGGCGATGCCTCCCTGGGCGAGTCCGCGATACCAGAATACGAAGCCGATCAGCATGCTGAATATTGAGACATATGCAAGACTGAGCAGTGCGGGCGCGCCGATGTTTGACCATGAGTCCGGCATGAAACAGAAAGACAGGATGAACATAAGGGGGAGCGAAAAAACGAGTGCCCAAGAGATCACCTGCCAGTTGCCAAGCCGCCGGGAGAGGCGGGCGCCTTCGGCATAACCGAGACCGCACACGATAATCGAAGCGATCATGTACGTATCACCGAGCGGAGAGGATTCTCCTCCTTGCAGCAGAGCATATCCGGCTACGAGGATGCTGCCGGCAGCCGAGAAAATCCAAAAGACCGGCCTGGGCCGTTCGCCTCCTCGCAGTACGCCGAAGATCGCCGTCGCAAGCGGGAGAAGCCCGATGTAGACAATGGCATGAGCGGATGTGACATGATGAAGCGCTAAGGCTGTAAGCAGCGGGAAACCGATCACGACGCCGAGCGCTACTGTTATTAGTGAAATGATGTCGCTTTTGGCAGGGCGTTTCTCCTGAAAAATGAGGAGCAGAGCGCCTGCCAATATACCGGCTATCGCGGCGCGGCATACGGTGAGAAATACCGGGTCAAAGTCCGCTACAGCCAAGCGGGTCGCAGGAAGCGAGCCGCTGAAAATGAGCACGCCGATAAATCCGTTAATCCAGCCGTTTGCGGCTTTCTTCATTCCAATCACTCCAATATATATTTCTAAACCCATTTTCAAAGTTTATAATGACTATAAACTGAAATTGGCCTTATACAAATGGCCAGTTTTTATAAAAAGAAGAATGCCAGTTTGGAGGGAGCAAAAATGGATATCACGCCATTTTTAAATAGAGATCTGGATATTCCGCTTTATCAGCAGCTTTATCGGCATTTTAAGGAAAATATGCATCAGGGCCGTCTTCCTAAAGGACTGAAGCTTCCTTCAAAAAGGCTTTTGTCAAGTCAGCTTTCCATTAGTCAGACGACTGTGGAGCGGGCCTATGAACAGCTTGCCGCCGAAGGCTATATTGTCAGTAAGCCGAGAAGCGGATGGTTTGCCGATTATGACTCGGACGCCGTCTATGTGAAAAAGCCGGGCGCTTCGCCTGTTCAAACAAAGGCGAAGGAAGACCGCCAATGGATTGATTTTCACTACGGCACTGTGGATGCCGCTCATTTTCCGTTTTCGGCATGGCGCAAAAGTATGGTTGCAAGCTTAGATCAATACGGGCATGAGCTGTATCGGCCCGGGGATGATTTGGGCGAGCTTGAATTGAGAACGCTCATTTCGGAGTACTTATATCAGTCGCGCGGGGTGAATTGCCTTCCCGAACAAGTGATAGTCGGCGCCGGGAACCCTGCTCTTTTGCAAATGCTGTGCAAAATATTTGAAGCAAATCTATCCATCGGATATGAAGATCCGGGTTATCCGAGAGCGAGGGAGATTTTTAAAGCCAATCACATGAAGATCATTCCGATACCCGTCGACGATGAAGGAGTCTGTATCCGAAAGCTGAATGAAGAGCGGCCGCGTCTTGTATATGTCACACCTTCTCATCAATTTACGTTAGGAACGATTATGTCGGTAAACAGAAGGATTCAGCTGCTGAAATGGGCGAAGGAACATCAATCGTTCATTATAGAAGATGATTATGACGGAGAATTCAGATACAACGGCCAGCCGATCCCATCATTGCAGGGGCTTGATCAGCATCACCGTGTCATTTATATGGGAACGTTTTCCCAATCTCTGCTTCCTTCGCTGCGCATCAGCTATATGATTCTTCCTTTGCCGCTTATCGAAAAAGGCAGGGAAATCGCTTCTTTATATAAACAGACCGTCTCCTGCCACAGTCAGCTGACGCTGGCTCAATTTATCAAAAGCGGAGAGTGGCAGAAACATATTAACAGAATGAGAAAGCTGTACCGGAAAAAAAGAGCGGTATTATTAGAGGCCGTGCGGCGCGAGCTGGGACAATACGTCAGGATTCGCGGAGAAAATTCCGGGCTGCGGATTTTACTTGACGTTCAGCTGCCTTTCAGCGAAAAAGAGCTGATTGAAAAGGCGGAGGAACAAGGCGTCAAAATCTATCCCGTGTCTCTCACCTATCAAAAACAGCTCCCTGAAAAAACAGTTTCTCTCGGTTTCGCGGGGGTTTCTGAAACCGATATACAAGAAGGCATAAAAAAACTGAGAGCCGCCTGGGCGCTGTAAAAGGCAGCTCACAGTTTAAAATACTGAAGCTTGAGTCAGGGGTGCAGTCTCAGCAGCAAAACGATTTATAGGACGGGCAGGCGGAGCGCCGTATCAATATTTTGCAAATTGAGCCGGACTTGTTCATTTGTGTTCCACGGGTGATACCAGCCTTTTTCCATCATATAGCGTGAGATTTGCTCATGCATGTCGATGGCTTCTTCTAAGTGACGGGTGAGGATCGCTTTCACTTCAGGCGTTCCGGCTTCCGTCGCCGCCATCGCATAGTTTCTGACACCGCTTTTTGCCGAATTCAATAAATCCATAGCGACAATTTGGTCTGTCAGTGCATTCATTCCCGTCAAGTATTCCATAATCGGATTCATTCGTCATTCATCTCCTCATTCATGCTGTGCATCAGATAAAATTGAGGCAAATTCCTGCAATTGCCTTGTTGATGTATCCGCATCCTGCTGCATGATTTCTTTCAGCTGCGGATCGGATACGAGCGCTTTCATGGTTTTGGATTTCGTCAGACAAAGTGACTTAAAAGAAGCCATCTCCTGAATTTCGAGTAATTCATGTAAGGCGCTGGCCATTTCTGTAGCCTCCGTTCTCTAAGGTTTGAGTACAACTTTTATGCAATCATCTGTTTTCGTGTCAAACATCTCATAGCCGTGCTTCGCTTCACTAAGCGGAATGACATGGCTTACAACATCGCCCGGATCAATTTTGCCGGTTGACACCAGTTCAAACATATACGGCATATAGTGGATGACGGGAGCTTGTCCTGATCGGATATTGACGTTTCGCTGCATGATATCGCCAAGGGGAAACCCGTTGTATCTGCCGCCGTACACACCCGTAATCTGGATCGTTCCGCCTTTTCGCACCGCTTGGGACGCGATGACCAATGCGCTCATCGCTCCGCCTTGAAGTTTTAATCCGCTGGCGAGGAATTCCAGGTCCGTCATTTTTCCGTCCATGCCGACGGCGTCAATAACCACGTCGGCGCCGCCTTTAGTGATTTCCTTCAGGTAGCTGCCCGTATTTTCGTGGTCTTCGAAGTTCACGAGTTCCACTTTATTCGTCCGTTTCGCATGCTGGAGACGGTAGTTGACATAGTCTACGGCTATTACGCGTTTTGCTCCCTTTAACCAGCAGAATTTTTGAGCGAAAAGGCCCACGGGCCCGCAGCCGAGAACGATAACTGTATCGCCTTCTTTTACGCCGGCATTGTCAACGCTCCAAAAGCCGGTTGTCATCGCATCGGCAATAACACTCAATTTCTCATCCGGTTCTTCACATGTTTCGGGGACTTTAAAATGAGTAAAGTTCGCAAAAGGGACGCGTAAATATTCGGCCTGGCCGCCCGGATAGCCGCCGGTACTCCCTGAATAGCCGAAATAAGCGCCCATATCGCCGTTTTCATTTGATTGGTCACATTGGCTTTCCAGGTGATTTTTACAATAAGTGCATTCTCCGCAGGCGATATTAAAAGGAATAATGACACGGTCCCCTTTTTTGACTTTCGTCACGCCGGGGCCGACTTCTTCCACGATGCCCATCGGTTCATGCCCGATGATGTAGTCTTCCTGCAAGTTCGGGATGAGTCCGTGGATTAAATGTAAATCAGACCCGCAAATTGCCGTACTTGTGACTTTTATAATCATGTCATCGTGTTTTTCAATCTTCGGATCAGGCACGTCTTTGACAACGACGTTTTTCACTCCTTGATACGTTACGGCCTTCATGCTGTAATACCTCCAGTGTTAGTGTTCATCAGGTGTGCGGTCAAACATCCCTTTTCTGTTTGTTTCAACGGGAAACAGATTCATATTTCCGACCATGAGGGTATTTTTCGCAGAGAGCTGATCCAATTTATACTGTTCGCTCAGATCATGCGGGTGAAACCACTTTTTGCTGACCATCAAGTCTGTTATCTCCTGATGCATCGCGATTCCCTGCATGAGCTGTTTGCGCAGCAAAGCTCTTACATCAGGTGAAGCGGTTTCTGTTAAAGCGACGGCGGTATTTCTGACGCCTTCTTTGGCGCGTATGAGAAAATCCATTGCGAATGTCATGTCTGCAAGTTCAGGGACATGTAATGAATTGATCGGATCTAAATGGTCATGATTCAATGATGCTTACCTTCCTTTCAATTGATGATCGAAGTCGGCCGGTTTTGAGGAACGGGAGCCTGAAACGTTGCCCGTTCATAAACCGCCTGCAGATCAGCCAGGTCTTGTGAGGCTTGCTGAACATCTTTCTCCATTAACGTTTTCAGGTCCTGATCAAACACAAGCCCTTGCATGAGCTTGGATTTCGCGACACAAAGCGTCTTGAAGTTAATGATTTCATGTAAGTCCAGCGACTCGTGAGCCGCTAATTCACGCTTTTCCATAATTATCTTTAAACCTCCTCTTCTCAATTACGTAATTAATTTCCCCTGAGAAAAGAGCTCTAGTCTTACAAATTTTGTTTATCAGAAAAAGCGGAGAGTCAAAAAAAAGAGGAAGCACAATCGCTTCCTCTTGTTCACATGGAATGGCTGTTGGTGTCATGAACGTTTTTCTGATACGCGGGCGGTTTTGCCGCGCGGGAGACGAGACCGCTGAAACCCGGGAAAGGTCATAAAAAAGATATGAACAAAAAAGCAGCTTGCGAACAATCCCGCAGGCTGTTTTTTCTTTCACCCGTCATGCAGGAACAGAAGGGGAAGGTGAGAAGAAGGCACTTATGGTATGATGACAAATAGAATAAAACCTCGTGAGGCCGGTCGGCTAAAAGGAAGTGGACAGAGATTGTTTGGTACAAAACATCAAGAAGACTATGTCTCCCGTGACAGACGCTCATTGCATATGCTTGCGCTTCGGGTGCCCGGTCTGGCGTTTATTTTTATGGTATATGCCGCATCAGTCTCTTTGCAGTACATTTATGAAAGCTGGACGGTTTTTTTGCTGCTGTTATTCACGATATTGATCGTCATTTTTACCGTGCTGCACTGGCATTCCCATTGCTGGGTGAAGAAAAAGACGTTTCTTTATTTCATCATACAGGGATTTATCATATATACATCGGCTAACTTGATGACCGGCGGCTATATCGCGGTTGTCGTCGGTCTCTATGCCTTTTTAATCGGGCAGATTATCGGAATGGCGGATAAGGGAAAAACGCTGCTCATACTCTATCTTTTCATTTTAATGTCCATAACAGCCCTGCACCAGGAGCATCCGCATCATCTGCTACGTTTCATCGTTATCGCCGCTCCCATCATGATCGTGATTATCACGTATGCGGCCACATTTTTCGCGCAAGTTGATGAAAAAATAAAAACACAGATGACGCTTGAAAAATTAGAGCTCGCTCACCGTCAAGTGAAACAGCTGACGCTTCAGAATGAAAGACAGCGGATGGCGAGAGACTTGCACGATACGCTTGCTCAAGGATTGGTCAGCTTGCATATGCAGCTTGAAGCGGTGCATGTTCATCTTTCAAAGGGTAACACTGACAGAGCGAAAGACATCATCAGCCAGTCAATGGACAGAGTGAAAGGCACATTGGCTGATGCGCGCTCGGCCATTGACAACCTTCGCAGCACATCAGAAAAGATCGGGTTCTTAAAAGAAAGCATCACTGAACAAATCAACCATTTTACAGAAGCCTCCGGGCTGTCTTGTTTTTTAGATTACAGCGTGCATCATGTGCTTGACGTTCATAAGGCGGAGAATTGCCATTACATGATCGGAGAAGGCCTGACAAACGCCGCCAAGCATGCAGAAGCAAAGAATGTCTGGGTATCCGTTCAAGAAGAAGAGGGACAGATCCGCATAACCGTTAAAGATGACGGGAAAGGCTTTGATGCCGGGACAGAAATGAGAAAAAGCGGACATTACGGGCTGCTTGGGATACAAGAACGCGTCAATATGATGAACGGCACTTTCCGTATAACAAGCGCCAGATCAGCGGGAACTCAAATTGAGATCATCATACCAATTCAAGGAGAGGCGGAACATGTATAAAGTGTTAATAGCAGATGACCATCTTGTCGTCAGAGAAGGTCTGAAGCTTTTGATAGAAACAAATGACCATTACACTATAACGGGAGAGGCGGAAAACGGGAAAACCGCCGTCCGCCTCGCAGAGGAACTAAAGCCCGATGTCATTCTCATGGATCTGTACATGCCGGAATTGAGCGGGCTGGAAGCCATTAAACAGATAAAAGAGCATTCTGATGTGCCGATCATTATTTTGACGACCTATAATGAAGATCATCTGATGATAGAAGGCATTGAATCAGGCGCGAACGGTTATCTGCTGAAAGACACAAGCTCAGAAACCTTATTTCATACGATGGATGCGGCGGTCAGGGGAGAAGTGCTTCTGCAGCCGGATATCTTGCGGCGTTTCCGGGAAATGAAAATGGAACGGGCAAATGCCAATGAAACACAGCTGACGGACAAGGAAATCATAGTTCTAGAAGCCGTTGCGCAAGGACATAAAAGCAAAGCGATCGCCTTCGATTTAGGAATCTCAGAGCGGACGGTAAAAGCGAGATTAACATCGATTTATAACAAATTAGGCGCTGATTCGCGGACGGAAGCCGTCACCATTGCCATGCAAAAAGGCATTCTGAAACTGAATATATAATGAAAAACTGCCCAAACGTACATGCCCCTATGTACGTTTTTTTATGTGAATGTGAACTACAATTAGGCAGAAAGTAATGATTGGAGAGGAGTATTCGATGTCTGGTTTTTTATATAAATTAGGGGGATGGTCTGCACGCAACCGATTAAAAATGATCAGTGCGTGGCTCGTGATACTGATCGCTTCGATTGTGATCGCCATCTCGTTAAAACCTGCTTTTTCTGAGGATATGTCAATTCCCGACACACCTTCTGAAAAGGCGATGGATATCATTCAAAAAGAATTTTCAAAGGGTCCCGATAAAGGAAGCATACGGGTTATTTTCGGAGCTGAAGACGGAAAGAAATTGACGTCAAAACCGGAAAAACAAGCGATTGAAGAGACATTAAAGAAGATCAAAACAGATCATTCAGTCGCTTCGATTGCAAGTCCTTTTGAGACAGGAACCATTTCTAAAGACGGATCAGTGGCATATGCCGATATTACGTACAAAAAAGCGGCGGATGACATTACGGATGCGTCTGTTTCACATATTAAACACAGTCTGTCCGCCGCAGGAGACAAGGGTCTGCAGACGGAGCTCAGCGGCGATGTGCCGGGGGCCGGTGTTGAAATCGGCGGTGTATCTGAAATTGTCGGCGTTGTGCTGGCATTCGTCGTTCTGGCCATTACGTTTGGTTCATTAGTCATCGCGGGGCTTCCGATTGTCACCGCCCTGATTGGGTTAGGTGTAAGCGTCGCGCTGACGTTAATTGGGACACAGTTCTTTACGATAGCCTCGGTCAGTCTCTCATTATCCGGAATGATCGGACTGGCCGTCGGAATTGATTATGCGCTGTTCATCTTTACGAAGCATCGTCAGTTTTTGGGCGAAGGTGTACAAAAAAATGAATCGATCGCGAAAGCCGCGGGAACGGCAGGCAGCGCCGTCGTTTTTGCGGGACTGACCGTGATCGTCGCGCTTTGCGGATTGACTGTTGTCGGCATTCCGTTCATGTCTGCCATGGGATTGACTGCGGCACTCAGTGTGTTGATGGCTGTATTGGCATCAGTAACGCTGGTGCCTGCGGTGTTGTCAATCGCGGGAAAACGGATGATTCCGAAATCATACAAGAAGAAAGAAAAGAAAAGCGCCGACACGAATGCCTGGGGGCGCTTCGTTACAAAGAAGCCTATTCTGTTAAGCATTTTCAGCATCATTCTTTTAGCCGTCATCAGTCTGCCGGCCATGCATTTAGAGCTGGGGCTGCCTGATGCGGGAATGAAAGCGAAAGACAGCTCGGATCGCCGCGCCTATGATCTGTTGTCTAAAGGATTCGGAGAAGGCTTTAACGGCAAGCTGACAATTGTTGCCGATGCAAAAGGGGTCAAGGGGAACAAAAGTGAAGCATTTCAAGACGCCGTGAAAGAAATGAAGGACTTGCACAATGTGGCGAGCGTCACCCCTGCCATGCCGAACGAAAAAGGGGACTATGCCATCATTACGGCAGTGCCTGAAACCGGGCCGAATGATAAGGCAACGAAAGAGTTAGTGCAGGATATACGGAAACGATCAGACAAAAACGGCATCCGCCTGCTCGTCACCGGGTCAACCGCGGTGAACATTGATATTTCAGACCGGTTAAACGATGCGATTCCGGAATTCGCCATTCTCATTGTCGGGTTTGCGTTTGTATTGCTGACCGTTGTTTTCCGCTCGCTTCTCGTGCCGCTTGCCGCCGTCGTCGGCTTTTTGCTGACGATGACCGCTACACTCGGCTTATCGGTATTCATATTGCAGGATGGGAATTTCACCGGCTTGCTCAGCATTCCGGAAAAAGGCCCGATTCTCGCCTTCCTGCCTATTTTGGCGATCGGTATTCTTTTCGGGCTGGCGATGGATTATCAAGTATTCCTTGTCAGCAGAATGAGAGAAGAATATGTCAAAACAAAAAATCCGGTACAAGCCATTCATGCCGGATTGAAACATAGCGGACCTGTCGTAACAGCGGCGGGACTGATCATGATTTTCGTCTTTGCGGGATTCATCTTTGCGGGAGAAGCTACGATCAAATCCATGGGCTTGGCAATGACCTTCGGTGTGCTTTTTGATGCGTTCATTGTAAGAATGACCATTATTCCGAGTGTCATGAAGCTGATGGGACATGCGGCCTGGTACTTGCCGAAGTGGCTGGATAAGATCATTCCGAACGTGGATATCGAAGGCTATAAGCTGTCACAAGGCAAAACACCGGAGAAACCGGAAGAATAAAATGAAAAAGCAGATCGTTATGATCTGCTTTTTTTATGTGCTGACCGCATCCATGAAAAGAGAAAAAAGCTTTTTCATGTCTTCATGTTTTTTTGTCAGCATTTCGGGATGCCATTGCACGCCGACGACAAATAATTCACCCGTCCGTTCAATTGCTTCAATGGCCCCGTCTTTCGCATAAGCCGAGGCTTTAAACGAAGGCGCCGTCTCTTTTATGATCTGGTGATGGAATGAATTCACCCGCGCTGAATCGCCAAACAAGGTATGGAGACGTGTCCCTTTTTCAAAAGAAACATGATGGGTTTTTAGCGGCGGATCTTTTTCTTGATCATGCTTAATGTCAGCAAACGAAGCGTGTGTCAGGTCTTGATATAAAGTTCCCCCGTAAGTGACGTTTAACATATGCATCCCCCGGCAGATGGCCAGAATCGGCTTTTCTAAAGCAACCGCCGTGAGAATCAGCTCCTTCTCGTAGGCGTCCCGATCAGGAAAGGTCTTTCTTAAAGCCTGTAAAGGTTCTTCGCCGTAAAACAGCGGGTCTATATCCTGACCGCCGGACAGAATGATCCCGTCAACATGAGAGACCTGTTCCTTTAAAAGCGCCGTCTCTTGAATCACCGGCAATATAAACGGCACACCGCCGGCCTCAGAAACAGACTGAATATAATCATTATTGACATATGCCCGATTATAACCCGGGAAAGGGCCGTATTGATCAGCCATAATGTTTCCCGTAATTCCAATGCGTTTGGCCATTCTTCGCCCCCCTGAACCATGCTCATAATTAATCTGAACGTAGGTTGTACAAATCAGTTTGAAATTATTCTTCTTAATTACGGAATCATTGTTTTAGAAAAAAGATTGACCGTACTAATGTAAGGGTTTCAGTTAGGATGAGTCTTCATTTGATTTTTGTTTATAAAAAACACATCGGTCCGTTGAAGGGACGAGTGTGTGAAATAAACGCTATTTATCGGTCGATGCTGTAACGCAGCATGACGGTATCGGATACTTGATTTCACCGATACGGCTCAATGGCGGTAAGCTGCTTTCCCTCGTTAAGAAGGTCTCAGCTGTTCTTCCCTCTCTTGAAATGTCCTTATCAGCGCCTGTTGATTTCGATATATTTCCACACAGCGCAATCAGTGATTTGCATTTTTTTCTGTCGCGGCATTGCCGTTATGGGCCGCCAGAAACAGCCATACAAGCAATGCGGCGAGGCTGTACGCCGCTCCCATCATCAAAAACGTAAAGCCGGCACCGGCGTACCAAGTGGCGGACAGATGAATGATCACACCGGAAACCGCTACGCCGACCAAGGCTCCAATTTGCCTGTTGGCATTTAAAGCCGCACCGGCGATATTCGCATGCTGTTGTCCGGCAGCCTGCATGATCACAGTTGTCATGGCAGGAACTGTAATGCCGGTGCCAAGGTTCATAACAGACATCAAAACCGCCAGCTGCCAATAAGGAAAATCAGGAGAAACAAGCACAAACAACAGCAATGCAATGATACAGCTGACCGCCATTGACACAAACATAAGCAATCCGGCTTCAAACCGATTCGCCAGACGGGCAAACAGCAGATTGCCAATCACGAAGACCGCCATCATCGGCAGCAGCTCAACACCGGCCATAAAGGAGCTTGCGCCTCTTGCTTCCTGCAAAAAAAGGCTTAGCATAAACATGCCGCCGAAAAGAGCAAAATTCAGTAAAAACCCGACGAATTGAGCAGCTGAGAATCGGCCGTTTTGATATAAGGACGCCGGCAGAATCGACGTTTCCGCAGAGATTTCCCGCAGCAAAAACAGCACAAATGCCAAAAGCGCCGCCGCGAATGCACCAAGAATTATGGGTGAGCGCCAGCCCGCTGAAGGCCCCTGTATCAAGGCAAACGAAAGAAAGCCGAGAGCAGCCATTCCAAGCAGATGCCCTGTAATGTTCATGCAGCTGCTTTTTCGCGGCACGCGGCCGAGTACTCGGTAAGCAGAAATGAGCGCAGCAACCCCTAACGGCACATTGATCAGAAAAATACTCTGCCAGCCTGCCGCCTGTACCAGCACGCCGCCAATAAAGGGCCCAAGGCCAGAAGCGGCAGAAACAAGAGCGGCCCACAGTCCAAACATTCGCGCCCGCACCCGCTCATCCGGGTAAGAGGCCGCCAAAAGACTGAGTGAGCTCGGCATAAACAAAGCCGCGCCAATCCCTTGCATGAGACGTCCGGCAATCAGCATCTGGCCATTAATAGATACGGCGCATAGGCAAGAGGCCAGGACAAAAACGGCCAAGCCCAGTATGTATATCGCCTTCGAGCCAAAACGGTCTGCCAAGGCTCCGCCCGCCAGCAGAAGTGACGCAAACGTAAGGATGTACCCGTCCACAACCCACGTCACACCTGAAAGTGACATTGAAAGGGTGTTTTTCATATCAGCCATCGCCACATTCACGACGGTTACATCAAGAGTTGCCATGAGGAAACCAAGTGCGAGCACGATCAGCACGGATAGGCCTGTTGATGATTTTGAATTTTGTAAAGACCCGCTGTTTGTCATTACAAATGCCCTTTCACTTGCTTGTTTACCCAATCATCTATTTTTTCAAGATCATACAGTTCCCCGACTCTGTTCATGACATGCTGCAAGGATTCTTCTCTCATGAGATTGGCCCATTTATCCTCGATTTCCCCCATGACTGTCTCCAGCACACAGTTGCTTTCATCCTCGAATACGGATTGCAGCAGGCCCTTCCCCTGATACATCGAACCTCTGCCTTCGACCGCCTGATAAACATCATAGAGCGTAATGTCCGTCAAAGGCTTCGTCAGGGTAAAACCGCCCTTGGTCCCCGGTATGGATTCTGCCAAATCGGCCTGTACCAATGTTCTCATCAGCTTCTTCAAATAAGACGGAGACACGCGTAAACGCTGGCTGATTGCTTCTGATGTTAAAGAAGACTGTACGGGCAGCCGTGACAATAACAGCAGCACAGAAACCGCCTGCTCCATCCCTGATTTCATTTTCATCCTATTCACTCCCGATTTATTATGGATAACTATTATCCACAATAGATCCCTTAGCAGCTTTTGTCAATAAAAAAAGCAAAAGAAACGGATCATTTCTTTTGCTTGGTACGGTTAACAAATCTGCTTGTGTTGAAGCGCTTCGTCACCATAAGTCATCTATTGAAACAATAAATCTTGGGAACAAAAACTCAAAAAACCCGTGACAATCACGGATTTTTACATTTATTTCAATTTCTTGATTTCTTCCGTCAGCTCTTTGAATTTTTGATCAAGCTCACGATATTGTTTATCAGCCGGAGTCATGAAGCTGAGTTTTCCGAGGACTTCCTGCCGTTCGGTCTCAAGCTTCAATCGCAGTTCTTCAGCATCGTCCCTGACGGAGGGAGATTCTTTCCATTGTTTTCGGACGCTGCCGTTTGAGATATCAAGCCGGATGTCCGTCGTCTTTTCGACAAAGTAACGATCATGAGATACGATGATGAGCGTTCCGTCGTATCGGGCCAAAGTGTCTTCAAGCTGCTCGCGTGACGGCAGATCAAGGTGGTTTGTCGGCTCATCCAGAATCAGCACATCTTTCTCCTCCAGAATAAACGCCATCAGTTTGCATTTGACCCGCTCTCCCATGCTCATCTTGCCGATGGGTTCCGTCCATTGCGCTGCGGTAAATCCTAAATGCTTCATGAGGGATTGAACATTTCCTCTTTCCTCGAACGTTTCTTTGTAAAAAAGCTGTTCGGGGGTTTTATCAAGCGGGAGGTCGAATACTTCCTGCGTTAAATATCCGACGTTTGCAGACGGAGAAATCCATATGCTGCCGTCCTGTGCTTTTTCCTGACCGAGGATGACCTTCAATAATGTTGTTTTCCCGCTGCCGTTCGGGCCTGTAATCGCGATCTTTTCACCGTGCATCACAGTGAAATTCACGTTTTTAAAAAGCGTTCGTCCGTCATATGACTTTGCGGCATCCCTTACTTCTAAAAAACGCTTTCCCGCTTTTTTGCGGTGCTCAATGGAAAAACGGACTTCATACTCCGCTTCAACCGGTTCTGCTTTCGCTTTTTCAAGCTCTTTTTCAAGACGCTTCTGCTTTGATTTAATCTGGGCGTCCGTGCGTTTTGCTTTGACGCGATGGTATTCTTTAAAGCCTTCTATTTTCGTTGATTGGGCGTGGGCTTTTTTTGACCAGGCGCTCAGCTCGTTCATTTGAGCTTCAATCCGTCTGATCATATGCTGCTGATTCTCATATTCCCGCTGCTGTGTCAGCCTTCTCTGTTTGCGGACCTCCATATAGCTTGAATAATTCCCTTTATGTTCAATGAGTTTCTTTCCTTCGATGGCCCAGATTTTTGTCGCCGCTGCATCTATAAAAGCACGATCATGCGAAACAAAAATAATGGTGCCTTTGTAATTCTTGATCTGATTTAGCAGTATTTCTAAACTGTGCTGATCGAGGTGGTTCGTCGGCTCATCTAATAACAAAAGGCTGCTTGAGGAGGAGAAACCTTTGGCAAGACGGGCTTTCAATTTTTCTCCGCCGCTCAATTGCGAAAAGGCGCGTGCGGGCACGTTCCACTTTTCTAACAAGGCTGCCTCCGCAGGCTCCGGATGGCCGGAATCATAAGCTTCCGTTTCTTGTTCCACCATATATATGTTCACATCTTGCATCATCTGGATCTGTCCTTGTGCCGGCGCTTTTTGATTGCAGATCAATTGCAGCAATAACGATTTGCCGGCGCCGTTTTTACCGATAACTCCGATGATGTCACCTTGCTGAACGCTCGCGCTGATTTGTTCAAAAAGGGGAACGCTGTTGATTTCATAACTGATGCCGCTTATTTTTAACATTTCTTTCATATGTCAATCCCTCGCTTTAAAGGGAGGACCAAAAAAATCCTCCCAATTGATTTGGAAGGATTAGCCGTACCTGTGCATGATCAAATAAGCTATTTTCACATAGCTTTCGTATCGTATAGAAAATGGGCAGACTAATCCTATTTTTTCTGATTTGAAATATTTGATTTCAAACGGTCAAAATAAGATTAGTTAATCATTGTCCACCCATCATCCCTTCGTATTTGTTACAAACAGTGTAGCACACACTTATCTGTAAAAGCAAAGGGTATAAGCCTTTTTATTCCAGATTGGAGACTTCCCACTCTTCTTCTAAAACGGCATAATAATATTCGTCCCACCATTCATTATCATGGGGGATGCATTTTTTAAAAAATCCTTCCAGTCTCATCCCGATCTTTTCCATCACCCGGTGCGAAGCCATGTTTTCCGGCTGACATGTCGCAATGATCCGGTGTAATTTCATCTTGTTAAACCCGAATGCCAGCACGGCGCGCGCCGCCTCTGAAGCATATCCTTTGCCCTGGTATTCCGGGTGAAACACCCAGCCGATTTCATACGTATGATCGCCAAAATACTGAAAAAAAGCAATGTGGCCAATGACCGTTTTCTCATCCTTCAATAAAACGGGAAACTTCCCGGCATGTTCACCGCTGTTTTCAGTAACGAATTTCCTGGCATCTTCTTCAGTAAAGGCACCCTCTGGTATATATTTCATGACATTTGGATTTGAGGTGTACGCATAGACATCCTGCCAATCTTCCGGTTCAAACGTCCGAATTACGAGCCTTTCAGTTTTGATATTCATTTTTTATGTTCCTCCATCAAAAAAGGTTTCATTTACTACTTCGATTGAAAGATGTAAAAAACCTTTGAGCGGGGAAGAGCCGAATAAAAAAAGCCTGCAGCTATACACTGCAGGCGGTTATTTTTCATTTGCGGCGGCGGGCAGGTTTGTAAACCCGAATTGCCCTCCGACAGCTTCTTTTACTTCATGAATAACGATAAATGATTTCGGATCAATTTTTTGAACATGTTTTTTGATTTTCAGCAATTCGTTCTTTTTAATGACAACATAGATAATGCGCTTGTCTTTGCTGCCGTAATACCCGTATCCGTAAAAAATCGTCGCCGCGTTGCCGTACTCGGAGGTGATGGCTTTGGCGATTTCTTCGTATTGGTCAGACATAATGGTGAGAGCTTTTTTATTATGGAAACCCTCAATGACAATATCGACGATTTTGGCGCACAGATATACGAATATAAACGTATACAGCATATGATTGATGCCGATCGCTAAAACGGATGCGAAAATGATGACACAATCCATATAAAACATGCTTTTCGAGATGTTAAAGCCCTTTGTGTAATTTAATAAATACGCCAACAGCGTGGTCCCGCCGGTAGATCCGTCAGCGATAAAGATCAATGCCAGCCCCGCTCCCATCAGCAGAGCGCCGAATACAATCCCGAGCACCATATCGTGCACGCCGAACGGAATAAAGCTGACGATGCTGAGAAAAACAGAAGTCATTCCCGTACCGAGTATCGTGTATAAAATCGTTTTTTTCGTTAAAAATTTATAAGCCAGCCCGATAAAAATCAAATTTACAACCAGAGTCGTAATACTTGCAGGTATATGGAAAAGATAATATAACACGAGAGCGATTCCCACGGTGCTGCCGTCCCCTAAATGATTCGGGATGACGAAAAATTCCACGGACGCCGCAATAAGAAAGGCTCCGGCCATAATCATCAGTATATCCTTGCAAATGTTCTTCATGTGCAAACCTCCTCTGCAGTCAAAAATATATAAAAAACAAAAACGCCTCAAAAATTATCCAGCAGAACTAAATAATTTTTAAGACGAATCATTCACAATCTCGTTTGTTCATTCAGTAAAGAATGATCAGCTTCAATATCGAAGATTATATAGACACCTTCACATCTTGTCAATGCCGTGAAAATTGATTTTTCTGCAGTGTATATGAGGTTTAAATCAATTTAAAACGAGGAATGATATCAGAAGAGTTTTCATTTCTGCTCTATCAATAAGAGAAATGTAATGAGAGACAACGAAGAAGGGATGATGACATTGGAACGAATTTTTATCAGTCCGGCCAAATACGTGCAGGGAAAAAACGCCATTGAAACGATCGGCGGACATCTGGAGGGCGTTGGTGAAAAAGCCGTCGTCATCGCGGACAAAACCGTATGGGATATCGCGGGCCACAAGGTGACGGCTGAATTAAAGAAAAGCAATATCTCTTCTGAAGAGGCGGTTTTCAACGGCGAAGCCTCCCAGGAAGAAATGAAAAGAATTGCCGGCATCGCAGAAAAAGCAGGCGCGACTATTGTCATCGGAGTCGGCGGCGGTAAAACGCTTGATACGGCCAAAGCCGTATCAGATGAAATAAACGGCTATACCGTTATCGTGCCGACGGCCGCTTCAACTGATGCTCCGACAAGCGGGCTGTCTGTCGTGTATTCTGAACAAGGCGCGTTCGAAAACTATCGTTTCTATCATAAGAATCCTGACTTGGTTCTGGTCGATACGAAAATCGTCGCGGAAGCCCCGCCGCGCTTTTTAGCATCAGGGATTGCCGATGCGATGGCGACGTGGATAGAGGCGCGCAGTGTCATCGCCAATGGCGGTAAAACGATGGCAGGCGGAATTCCGACAATCGCCGGAGAGGCTATCGCGGAAAAATGTGAAGCGGTATTATTCAAATACGGCCGTCTCGCTTATGAGTCTGTGAAAGCGAAAGCCGTTACGCCCGCATTGGAAGCGGTGGTTGAAGCCAATACACTTTTGAGCGGACTGGGATTTGAAAGCGGCGGCTTAGCTGCGGCACATGCCATTCATAACGGATTTACCGCGCTTGAAGGTGAAATCCATCACTTGACCCACGGTGAAAAAGTGGCATTCGGCACGCTCGTTCAATTGGCGCTGGAAAAACGTTCGCTTGAGGAAATTGAGCGGTATATCGCGTTTTATATCAGCTTGGGGCTGCCTGTCACACTTGAAGACATCAAATTGAAAGACGCATCTAAAGAGGACATTATGAAAGTGGCAGAAGCCGCGACGATTGAAGAAGAAACAATTCATGCCGCTTTTGACGTGACGGCTGACGACGTGGCGGATGCCATTATAGCGGCTGATCAATACGCAAAAGCATTTAAAGAAAAACACGCGTAAAACCTTTTACCGTGTGACCCGGACCCAAGGGCTGTTACAGCCCTTGGTTTTTTTATGCCCTTTGAAAACTTTTAAAAATAAAGAAAAAATTATGATACAATATACAAATGTTTTGAGAGATTGACAAAGGAAAGGTGGGAACGATATGCTGCATAATCCGACCGGTAAGGAGCGGCTTGCGCTGGCTTTTCTTCTCGGAATGCTTGCGATACTGGGGCCGCTCAATATAGATATGTATCTGCCGAGTTTCCCTGAAATCGCTGAAGATTTAAGCGCCCGCGCATCGCTTGTCCAGCTCAGTTTAACCGCATGTCTGATCGGACTGACAATCGGACAGGTTGTTGTCGGCCCGTTAAGTGACGCGAAGGGAAGAAGAAAACCGTTATTACTATGTATTTTTTTATTTGCGTTGTTTTCTCTGTTTTGCGCACTTGCACCGAACATTACTACATTAGTGATTGCCCGTTTTCTTCAAGGATTCACCGCTTCGGCAGGACTCGTTTTATCCCGTGCAATCGTCAGAGATGTGTTTTCGGGAAGAGAGCTTTCTAAATTTTTCTCGCTGCTGATGGTCATTACCGCCGTCGCGCCGATGGTGGCGCCGATGACGGGAGGCGCGATTTTACTGCTTCCGTTTGCATCATGGCATACGATTTTTCTCTTTTTAACCTTTATCGGGTTTTTGCTTGTTCTTATCATTGCGCTCAAGCTGACAGAAACCCTGCCGCCGGAAAAGCGGATTCCGAGCTCCATCGGAAATTCCGTGCGGACAATGGGAAGCCTGCTGAAGGATCGGTCATTTATCGGTTATGCGCTGACGGTCGGTTTTATTCACGGCGGGAGCTTTGCGTATGTCTCCGGAACGCCTTTCGTGTATCAGGATATTTACGGAGTATCGCCTCAGGTATTCAGTGTTTTATTCGGCATAAACGGTCTGGCGATCATTACCGGAAGCTTTATCATCGGGCGTTTCGGCGGAATCATTCACGAAAAAAGCCTGTTGAGAATCGGCGTGATTACAGCGATGACGGCGACTGCCGTTCTGCTCGTCATGACGATCATTCACGGACCGCTGGCGGCACTGGTGATTTCAATTTTTATTTATATGATTACGATCGGCATGACGCTGACAAGCACCTTTACATTGGCGATGGAAAAGCAGGGACACCGCGCGGGAAGCGCAAGCGCACTGCTTGGCATGCTTCCGCTTCTTCTCGGTTCCATCGTGTCGCCGCTTGTGGGGATGAATGAAGCGACGGCCGTCCCGATGGGGGCAATTATGTTCACGACATCCGTTATCGGTTCCATCGCTTTTTTCGCCTTAACAACAAAACCGGAGAAAGCAAAAAAGGAGTGAAATGATTCACTCCTTTTTTTGATGCCCGTTATTCATATTTCTTCAGCACGATCGCCGAATTATGCCCGCCAAAGCCGAATGAGTTGGAAAGGCCGATCGTTAACGATTGATGGCGGGGCCCGTCTGCTACATAGTCCAAATCACATGCCGAATCAGGGTGCTGCAGATTGATCGTCGGCGGGATGATGCCGTGTCTCAGGCTTTCTGTCAGAGCGATGGCTTCAACGCCGCCTGCCGCGCCAAGCATGTGGCCGAGCATTGATTTGTTGGCCGTAACCGGAATATCATACGCAAGCTCCCCGAATAATGTCTTGATGGCCAATGTTTCAGAAAGATCTCCGGCTTTTGTGCTTGTCGCATGAGCGCTTACGACATCAATGTCTTCCGCTGAAACGTTCGCCTTTTTCAAAGCGTTTTTCATCGCCAGGTATGCGCCCGTTCCTTCCGGATGGGAGGCCACCATATGATAGGCGTCAGAGCTCGCACCGTAGCCGAGCACCTCACAAAGGATCGGGGCATTTCTGCCGATTGCGCTATCCAATGATTCCAATACTAAGATGCCCGCGCCTTCACTCATGACAAATCCATCGCGATCCGCGTCAAACGGCCGGCTTGCCGCGGCGGGGTCTTCGTTTCTCGCTGACAGCGCGTGGGCATTGCCGAAGCTGGCTAATGACAAATTCGTAATCGCCGCTTCCGCTCCCCCGGCAAACATGATATCTGCGTCATCATTCCGAATGGCGTTGAATGCTTCCCCGATCGACGTATTGCCGATGGAACACGCGGTGACGGGAGAAAGTGAGGGGCCGAGCGCGCCTAATCTGATGCTGATTTGAGCGGCGGCCGCATTTGAGATCATCATGGGGACAAGGCTTGGGCTCACTTTTCGCGCTCCCCGTTCATTTAAAGTATGAACGTTATCAATCAAAGTCGTGATGCCGCCGATTCCCGAGCCGACGTACACGCCGAGGCGTTCACGGTCAATCTGATCGAGCTGAATCCCGGAGCTTTCAAGTGCCTGTTCCGCTGCCGCTAAAGCAAACTGGCTGAAACGGTCAAGCCGTCTCGCTTCTTTTCTGCCCCATCTTTCTTCTGCGTCAAAATCACGGACGGTGCCGGCTATTTTTGTCTTGGAGCCGGAGACATCAAACGAATCGATGAAAGAGATTCCCGATTTTCCTTCCGTCAGGTGTTTCCAAAATGTATGCACATCATTGCCGAGAGGTGAAATCACTCCCATTCCGGTGATCACAACTCTTTTCATGGTCATTCCTCCTTCGGTATGTATTTATTGTAACTCGCAATTATCCTATTACAAGTTGTTGATTATCCTAGTATAATAAATACCAGGGTAAGAGAGGAGAGATTCGGTATGATACCAGAAGGAAGATTGCAGGCGCTCTCAGAGTTTTTAAAAACGCAGCGGGCCAAAATTTCTCCGCAGATGGCCGGGCTGCCGATGGGCACAAGGAGAAGAACGCCCGGACTCCGAAGAGAAGAGGTCGCGCAATTAGCCGGCGTAAGCACCACGTGGTATACGTGGCTGGAGCAGGGCAGAGACATTAAAGTGTCCGCAGCCGTATTGGACGCCGTTTCCGATGCGCTGCAGCTGAACAAAGATGAGAGAAATTATTTATACGCGCTTGCCATTGAGGAGGGCGTGAAGCAGCCGTTTGCTGCGGAGGAAGAAGCGGTTATCAGCCCGTCCCTTTCAAAAATCCTGCAGGAGCTCCGTTATTGTCCCACCATTATCTCGGACAGGCGGTGTCATATCGTAGGGTGGAACCAGGCTGCGGCGCACGTGTTTTTAGATTTTGAACAAATTCCTCCTGAAAAGCGGAATCTCATAGAGCTATTGTTTTCCAGAAAAGAATTAAGAAGTTTAGCCGTGAACTGGGAGCACTTTGTGAAAGGATTCATCGCCATTTTCAGAACGTATTACGGCCAGTATGTAGCTGATACGTGGTATTCTCAGTTTATAGAAGAAATGGAGAAAACGTATTCGGAATTTCATACGCTGTGGAATGAGAGCGAAGTCAGCTCGGCACCCGAAGTATTAATTGAGTTCCGCCACGCGAAGGCGGGAAAAATGGTCTTTAACCTGACTTCATTTCAGGTTCAGGGCAACAGTGATCTGCGCTGCAGTGTGTATACGCCGGTAGATCATACCGAAACGGAAGCAAAGCTGAAAAAGCTCTTCGAAAACAGATGAAGAACAGAACAAAACGGGAGGCGGCCGCCTCCCGTTTCAGTTTAAAATAAAAGCATGAGACCGGCGATGGCCGGTGTTAAAAAGATGGCTGATTTCAGAATGACTTTCGGTACGAGGTTGGTGAATTTCGCTCCGACATATGCGCCGCACATCGTTCCGATCAGCACTTTGACCAACAGCATATAATCGACAAATCCTTCCGTCACATAACCGAGTCCTCCGCCGACCGCAAGCGGGATAATGACAAGCATGGTGGTGCCGACCGACTGGCGGATGGATAAGCGCAAAAGAATCATTAAGCCGATTTGGATGAAAGGGGCAGAGCCGATCCCGAACGTTCCGGACAAGATTCCTGCGATGACACCGAGTACAACGGCTTTCACCCATATATTCAGATTGCTTTGCCGTCCGGAATCTTCTTGTGTTTCTTTTACAATAAATAACCGGACTAAAATAAGCAGAGCAGATAAAAACAGCATGCCCGCCGTCAAGTAATGCAGCAAATCTGCGGGGATAAGGGAAGTAAGCCTTGCCCCGAAAAACGAACCGAATGCCGCAAAAACGCCGACGATGAGGCCGATTTTCATCTGAATATTGCCTTCACGGTAGTGGCTGAATGCCCCCGATAAACTTGTGAAAGCCATTCCGGCAAGGGAGGTGCCTAAAGCCGTATGAATCGGTACGTGAAACAGTATAGTTAAAAGTGCAATGACAAAACCGGCTCCCCCGGCGCCGATAAACCCGAGAATAATCCCGAGAAGAAACATAACGAGTATAATAAGCACAATCTTCTCCTCCATTTAGATGCCTGATCACCATGTTCCGCTCCGCTGTATCAGGTTTTAATAATCGACCGTAGTCCGTCGACCGTCGTCTAATATCTTTATGTTACCTCAAATTTAAGGTATTGGCAAGAAGCCGAATTGCTTTTATACAGAGGGTTTACAGCTCTTTCACCATCACTTTTTCACCATTGAAGTCCAGCTCTCCATTGAATAAGAAGCCGAATTTTTGATAAAGCCGCAATGCGTGCACGTTATCTTCAAACAGGCTTAAATAAATCCGTCTGCAATCATATATTCGAACGAGATGGCGGATAAGGGCATCAAGCAACAGCTTGCCCAATCCCCGTCCCTGATAGCGTTCATCAATAAAAAAACGGTCAAGCCACACTCTGCCGTTTTCATTTTCCTCATCATATTCCGGAAACCATCCGTACATGGCAAAGCCGACCAATTCCCCGTTAACATAAAGACCGGCCGGCTGATAATGCCGGCAATCCTCAGCATCTTGTAAGCACTCTTCCGCGGTTTCAATAAATGAAGTCTGGCTTTCACTTACATGAAGCGCCAGTATATCGGCACGGTTTTCTTCCGTGACTGTTCTGATTTCAATCGTCATACTTGATACTCCTCTTCCGCTTTTTTTGAGACGGTAAAGCTTTCATTGCGTAAGCCATTTGTGAATCAGCCTTCTCTCGGATACAATGATCATCATAAAGGATATGGTTACCGTATAGTCAAGGAGGCATTATGAGCGAAGACGTCAGAAAATACTTCACAACGGGTGAATTTGCAAAACTGTGCCACGTAAAAAAACAAACCCTGTTCCATTATGACGAGATCGGCCTGCTTTCTCCGGAAATCAAAAAAGCGAACGGATACAGATACTATTCCTATCATCAATTCGAACTGTTCTAGGTCATCGGTCTGTTTAAGGAGGTCGGCGTGCCCTTGAAGCAGATCAAACCGCTCTTAACAGACAAAACCCCTGAGGGTATCATCGCGCTTTTAAAAGAGAAATCTTCAGAAATCGAAAGCAAAATCAAAAAGCTGGAGCACCTGCAAAGGATGATTCGGACGAAGGTGAAGCTGACCGAACAAGCCTTGGAGACAGACTTTTCCTCCGTCTCATTGCAGCGATTAGATGAAGAGACACTTATGATAGGACGGCCCGTACTCCATTTGCCAGAACGGCAATATACTGCCGCCATTTCCGAATTGATCCGCTATATGCGGGTACATGAACTCGATCAGGGGCATCCGGTCGGCGGACTGTTTGCGCGGGAGCAGATTCTGAAAAAAGAATTCTACAACTACACCCATTTTTATATGAAGACAGAAGAAGGCATAGAGAATAGAGACCTCCATATCAAGCCGAAAGGGCTTTATGCCGTCGGGTACCAAATAGGGGATGAAGCGGAAGCGGCTTACCGCAGCATCATGCAGTTTACTGAAGAGTATGGGCTGGAAATGGGCGATTATGCATATGAAGAATATATGCTTGATGAGGTTGTGGCGGACGGGTTTGACAATCAGATCACAAGAATCCAGCTGCAAGTCCGCAATCCATAAAGCCGATGCCGCCGTTCATTTACGTCTTTTAACAAACCTTGTATAATGAGAAAAATCAGATTGCAATTGAGGTGAAAAACGATATGTTTCTAGCGCCCTTATTTGAACATGATGTACCGGCAGCACTTCTCCGCCCTTAATGGAGGAAGGTGACTGCGCTTCTCTCCGTTAGGGCATATGACGTGACCTAATATGATAACGGAGGGTGCATCAAATTGAAAAATACATTGTTCGGTTCGATTTATTTGGCATTGGCCGCCAGTATCTGGGGCGGTATGTATGTCGTTGTAAAAGTTGTGGTAGCGGTCATTCCGCCGCTTGAACTGGTATGGCTGAGATATGCGGTGGCGCTTCTTTCGCTTTTGATTCTCAGTTTATTTACACGCCAATCCTGGAAAGTTCATAAACGTGATTTATTACTGATCGCTGCGATCGGATTGATCGGCAACACGGTTTCGATCGTCACGCAGGAAATCGGCACGAAATTATCAACCGCGCAGATGGGTGCGATTATTACGGCATCCACTCCCGCATTTATGGTTGTATTTGCCCGGCTGATGTTGAAAGAACGGTTAACGCTGAAAAAAGGAATATCGACAGGGCTGGCGACGATCGGAGTATTGCTCATTGTGGGGAACGGAGATCTCAATATGTCGAGCCAGCTCGGCGGTCTCTCGCTTCTGGCTGCGGCGCTGACATGGGCTTTGATGTCCGTGCTGATGAAACGGGTTCCCGGCCATTACTCACCGCTTGTCGTCACAACGTATTCCATTTGCGTCGCATTTGTCATCCTGACCCCGTTTACAGCGGGCCCGCTTCGGGAGATTCCTTTGTCTCAGCTTGCCCGGCCTGAGATATGGGGCGGACTTTTATATCTGGGTGTGATCTCAACCGCCTGCGCGTTCATGCTTTGGAATCGCGGATTGCAATTACTGAATGCGGCAAGCGGCGGTCTGTTTTTCTTCTTTCAGCCGCTTTCCGGGACTTTGCTCGGCTGGCTGCTGCTGGGAGAGACGATCGGAGGAACCTTCTGGATCGGGGCGGCTCTTATTGTTTCAGGCGTCGTTCTCGTCATGAAAGAAAAATAGAAAATGAAAAAAAGCCATTCAGCAAATGAATGGCTTTTTTCTGTTTTTCCGGCAGGATTCGCCCCTCCATAAACAGAAAACAAGGAGCAGAAACGGATCATGGGCACCGGTACTCTCAAGGTGCAATATCCTGACTCTTGGGGTTTCGTCAATTAACATAACGGGCGGTGAAAAAATGGAGCCAAAATGGCTTGAATGGGCAAAACAGCTTCAATCCGCGGCGCAAGCGGGGCTGGCTTATTCCAAAGACATATATGATATTGAGAGATTTGAAGAAATAAGAAAAATAAGCGTGGATATCATGGCGCATCATACCGGCACCGACAAAAGGATCATCAAAGACGTATTCGCCGGTGACACGGGCTATCCCACTCCGAAAGTTGATATCAGAGCGGCAGTTTTTAAAGATCAGAGCATATTAATGGTAAGAGAGAAAAGCGACGGCAGATGGGCGCTGCCGGGCGGATGGGCTGATATCGGGATTTCTCCGGGCGAGACCGCTGTCAAAGAAGTAAAAGAGGAATCGGGAATCGAAGTAAAGCCCGTTAAACTGTTAGCTGTAATGGATAAGAAATGCCATTCCCATCCGCCGTCCGCCGCCCACGTTTACAAAGTGTTTATCAAATGCGAGATCATCGGCGGCCGGATCAGGGAGGGAACAGAAACAAGCGCCGCCGGTTTTTTTGCGGAAACGGAACTGCCGCCGCTATCTGAAGCCCGCAATACAGAAAGTCAGATTGAAAAGATGTTTGCGTATCTCAAACATCCGGACGAACCCGTTTATTTTGATTAAGGCAGCAATCAGAAAGAAAAGGGGGCCCGAGTATAATGGAGGATTCAATTAAACAGCAGGCGCAGCGGCAATTTGCCAAAAACGCCGCGAAATATGTGACTAGTCCAGGACACGCCGCAGGAGAGGATTTGGCGTATCTCGTTTCAGCCTCCGGTGCCGAAAAGCATATGGACGTGCTGGATATCGCGACGGAAGGCGGACATACGGCTAACGCTCTCGCTCCTCTCGTACGCTCTGTTATCGCCTATGACCTCACGGAAGAAATGTTAGCAGCCGCTGAAGCATTTATAACCGGAAACGGATGGACGAACGTGTCATTCGAAAAAGGCGATGCTGAAAAGATGCCGTTTTCCGATGCTGCTTTCGATATCGTCACATGCAGAATCGCAGCGCATCATTTTCCCGATGTCAGAGCCTTTGTTCATGAAGCGTTTCGGGTTGTCAAACCGGGCGGCAGACTGCTTCTCATTGACAATACCGCACCTGAAAAGGATGAATATGACCATTTTTATAATGACATTGAAAAGAAACGGGATCAGAGCCACTTTCGGGCGTGGAAAAAAACAGAATGGCTCCGTTTTCTGGAGACAGCCGGCTTCCGGATTGAATCCGCTGTCTGCTTTTTGAAACCATTTCAATTTACCGTCTGGTGTGAACGGGCAGGCCTGACTGAAGAGAAAGCCGCATTACTGGAAAAACAGATGCTGGATGCTCCTCGTGATATACAGCGGTTTTTTTCTGTAGAAAAGGATCAATCAGGCCGTATTGCGGGCTTCACAGGTGAATCGGCCTGTTTCTGCGTGACCCGTCCCGTCTGAGACGAAAAAAACCGCTGTGCAGTTTTCCTGCCCGCGGTTTTTTTCGTATTATCTGTTCTTGATTTGAGAAATAATAGCGGAAGTGACATCTTCCGTTGAATGGTTTCCGCCGACATCAGGAGTCAGAATGCCGCTGTTTGTGACCGTTTCAATAGATTGTAAGAGGAGATGACCCAGTTCCTCTTCTCCGAATGAATCGAGCATTAATTTCGCCGTCCATATTTGGCCTATAGGATTGGCAATTCCTTTCCCGACAATATCCGGGGCGGAGCCGTGAACAGGCTCAAACATGGAAGGATATTTGCCGTTTACATTGATGTTGGCTGCGGGAGCGATTCCGATGCTTCCCATAATCGCCGCACCGATATCTGTCAGCACATCTCCGAACAGATTCGAAGCGACAATGACATCAAAGCGTTCCGGCTGCGTGACGAAGAAGGCCGCCAGTGCATCGATGTGCTGGGAATCCGTCTCAATCCCGGCGTACTCCCGGCTGACCTCTTTAAAGATGTCAGCCCAGAACGGCATCGAGTGAACAATACCGTTTGATTTCGTCGCGCTTGTGACGTGTTTCCGCCAATTGAAACAAGTTTGTTTGAATGCTGACTGAGTGAGTCAACTCCTTAATCCTCCCTGCAATCCGGATGCCGTTGACTCACGCTAGAAACGCATCATCACACAGGCTCCCTGACATGCAGATCGATTTCCACTTCAGTTTTCCTTTTTCATTTTGCACATTTCTCCTGTAATAAAAAAAGCAGGCCATCGCCTGCTCATTATGTATTACTTAGTCTTATCTATATTTATATTTTACTCCAGATACCTTAGTAGATGCATTTGACCACTTATAAACGGTAACCGTGTAAGAAATCTCTAAACCCTTTTTCTTAGAATTAGCAGTTTTAAAAGGCTTAATCATATTATTAGCTCCTACTTGATACATTAAAACACTTAAACCAGTAGAAGGGTGTACCAACCCAATAATATAACCGAGAATAAGCCCTTTATTAGACCCCATGCTGTTATATCTAGAAACAACTTTTTTTACCTGATTTTTTGTGTAATAAACCTTTACCCTTTTTTTAAGAAGAACATCATTATCACACTGAGTCCCAAGATTTGTCCGTCGACAAGCTGCTTCAGAACTTGGAGCGAAAGCAGACAACACAGTAGCGAGAATACACCCCGCTATAAATAATTTAGTAACCTTCTTTAACACTTTTTTCTCTCATCACCTTTACTCCGTTTCGCAATGCTATAAATCACTAATGCACCAACGAATATAGCAAACAAAACAGTTAATAATACATTACTTAAGTCAAATACAGAATTAAGTAATAATACTATAATTATATATAATATCAAAAAAAAGTAAAATGTTTTTTTCATATTTTTTACCTCTCTAACTTTATTGTGTAAAGACATATTTGTGGATGTAACTTTTAATGTGAAGATGCCATTAGACCGTCTTCAATCGTCCTGTCTTGTACGTATATCCTCTTTTTTCACCACATTTAAAGGAGTGGTTACCGTTTCCTTGCAGTCCCCTGCTGCGATTTGTCATACAATTTTCTCTCTCTATCTCTTAAAAAAATTGTATCATTTCTTTGGCAAAACCCCAGCCGAACGCTTCCGGTTCCTAAACAGATCACTCTGTCCGTACCCCGTCGGGAAAAGACCGCATTTTGTATGGCGATTTCGTCCTCACCCTGATAGATTCTGCCGCCGACAGAGCTGTACTCGCCCTCACTGTTTTCGCGGACGACTATCAGATCAAAATCTTTCGGGTTAACGAGGGGGGAAGTGATTCCCGGCAGGAGCTTCGCCGGCCGCACATTAATCACCTGTTCAAATTCCCGGCGTATCTTGATGAGCAGCCCCCACAGCGAAACATGATCGGGGACGAGTTTTTGATTCCCCACCGCTCCCAAAAACAAAGCATCAAAGTGCTGTAACCTTTCTAATCCATCATCCGGCATCATAGTCCCGTGCTCCAAATAATACTCGCAGCTCCACGGAAAAGAAGTGAAATCAAAGACAATGCCTCCATGTAATTCGGCGATCGCATTCAACACCCGCTCCGCTTGAGGGACTGTTTCTTTCCCCACACCGTCCCCCGGTATGCTGGCAATCTTGTATGTTTTCATGTTTCCGTCACCTCTGAATGAATTGTTTTCGGTTTACGGCAGACCGTCGACCGTCGTTCATCATAATTCCATATTACGCCACATCCGATATGCTGACAAGCTCGGGAATGTTGCTTCCATAGATAAACTGTTATATGATCTTGGTAACAATAAGGCCTAAATTGTATGAAGAGGTAGGAAAGATGGATAATTTTAAATTAGATAAGCCAATCCCGTATTATCTGCAATTTTATTCCCAATTGAAAAAAATGATATTTGACGGGATTTTTAAACCGGGTGAACGGCTGAATGAGACTCAGCTGGCCAAGGATTTCGGAGTCAGCCGGTCGCCGGTCAGAGAAGCCATGCGGCTCCTTGAAAAGGACGGGCTTCTGACGGCAGACGATCGAAACGGCTTTGTCATTTATTCTTTGTCCGTTAAGGATGTTGAAGAGATTTATAAAATCAGAATGTCACTTGAATCACTGGCGGTCGAACTGGTTATTGATGAAGCGGCTGAGAGTGAAATTGACCTCATTGAAAAACAGCTGCGGGAGACGGAAGAAGCCGTCAATAAAGGCGTCAAAGAGACTGAGATTATTTCCTTAAACGAGTCGTTTCATCGGCTCCTTGTGGATTTCAGCCGCAACAGCCGGCTGGCCATGCTGCTTGAGCATGTCAATGTGCTGATTCATTTTTGCAGAGTTCTTAATTTTAAAGGAGATGACCGTGCGGAAGTTATTCTGCATGAGCACCGGAAAGTCTTTGAAGAAATAAAAAAGGGCGACAAAACAAAAGCCGTGCAATATATGACGGAGCATCTCAAGCATGATGAAGAACATCTGAAAGGCGTGCTGAGAGCGGAAGAAACAGACGAATCATCACGATAGACAAGGCGAAATGCCTTGTCTTTTTTTTGCCGATGTCATCGAACCGTCATAAAGACCTGACGGATGTTCCTTGCATGATTTTTTCCGCGTCATTTATGATGGATATGGAAGAGACGCAAAAAAGGCAAAGGAGATTGAAAAATGGCGAAACATATTCTGATGATCAATTTTCCCGCAGAAGGACACGTAAACCCGACTTTGGGTATGACAAAGGCCTTCAGCGAACGGGGCGATCACGTTCATTATATCTCAACGGAAAAATACAAAAGCAGACTGGAAGGAGTAGGGGCGAAAGTTCATCTTCACAGCGATCTGCTCAGAATGACACCTATTGATCCCGGCAGTCCGTCCGGCATACTTGCATTTTTAAAGGTTCATATCAAAACGTCACTGGAGATTTTACATATTGTGCAGCGGCTGGCAGAGGACATTCAATTCGACGCCGTCTATTATGATAAATTCGGTGCGGGAGAGCTGGTGCGGGATTATCTCAACATTCCCGGCATCTCTTCTTCAGCATCCTTCCTGTTCAATGAAGACCGTCTGAAAATACTGCCGCTCCACCCGGAATCGGGCGTGCCGTTTCAGCCGGACAGGGAATGTGAAGAGCTGTTGGCCGAGATGAAAGACAAATACGGTGTCGCCCCTGACAGCATGGTTCAATTTATGAACAACACAGGTGAATTGAACGTAGTCTATACAAGCAGATATTTTCAGCCCGAAAGTGAGACATTCGGAGATGAGTATTTATTTATCGGTCCGAGTTTTCCGAAGAGAAAAGGGCGCGTCGACTTCCCGATTGACGCATTAAAGAATGAAAAAGTCATTTATATCTCAATGGGAACGGTGCTCGGGGACACGGAAGCGTTTTTCAATCTGTGCATAGACGCGTTCTCAGATTTTGAAGGAAAAGTAGTCATTGCCGCCGGGGAAAAAGCCGATCTGTCGAAAATCAAACAGGCGCCGGAAAACTTTATCATCGCCCCGTACGTGCCGCAGCTTGAAGTGCTGGAGCAGGCCGACGTGTTTGTCACGCATGGCGGAATGAACAGTGTAAATGAAGGCATTCATTATCAAGTGCCGCTGGTCGTCATCCCGCACGATAAAGACCAGCCGATGGTTGCGCGCCGCCTGACTGAATTGGATGCAGGCTATACAGTGCAAAAAGATGAAGTAAGCGCTGAAAAGGTAAAGCTTGCCGCGGAAGAAGTGCTGCATAACGGAAAATACAAACAAGGCATTCAAGCCATTAATGAAAGCTTTAAAGAATGTACGGACATGAAGGATGTTCTCGCCCGGATCGACCGGTTTATTGAACAAAAACATGCTCAATAATACATGGAAAAAGCCTGTTTCCTCTGTCAAAGGGAAACAGGCTTTTTATAATGGCTTTTAGATGATGTGATGTTCTGCATTTGCAAGTTTCACAAGAGTCAAAAGAGATTCTGCCTCACGTGCGTCGAGTGTTTTTGCCAGACGGTCTTTTTCAAAGATCTGCTGGCCGAAGACATTCACTGACGCCTGGTCAACCGCCGTGTGCCAGTTCTTTTGTGAATGATTCTCAGAAAAAGAGAAAACGAACACGGTGAAGACCGCTATAAGCATCGCCATGACCCAAAATTTTTGCCGATTTCCTGCTGCTGACATAGGCCGCCTCCTAAACATTTTACTGGTATTAGATCATATATGAGCTGTTTTTAACAGAGTAAAGAAGTCATTATTTCATGTAGTCCAAATGAAACGGAGCACAGCCGAAAGCCCGCCGGTCAGGCCGATGAGCCAATTCATATTTTGTTCATATTTTATTAAAAGTTTATCCAAGTCTGTCCTTTACAGTAGATATAACCACAAAATGCTGCTGAAGGGGCCTTGAAAAATGCATATTCATATGATCAACAAAAACCAGTTTGAGAGTGACTTGGAGGCGGCCGGCTTCAGCCGTCAGGCAGATGATATTATCGGCAAAATGAAAGAGTACGTAACGGAATACGCGGCTTCATCCGAACGGTTCCTGATTGAAATTCAAACCGTCATGAACGAATACAAAGCCGTCGTCTGCGCGATGTTTTCGACTATGGAAATTGCCGGTGCAAATAAAGACGAGAAGCATGTTGAATTTGAAGCCTGCACAGTATTGTGTGAATAAAAGACATTCATCAAACCTCCGCGGCTGCCTGAACGGCAGTATACTGACTGTGTTTCGAGAAGGGAAAATATTGAAACTTCTAAAGCGGCCGTTCGTATAAAAGAGTAAATCAGCTTGTATATGGAGGTTCGTGAAATGAACGATAAGAAAAAACAAGCGTTTGAACAGCTTTTCAGCACTTTAGACGAAAGACATGAAATAAACGGCGCTGTATTGGCAGCGGAAAACGGCCGCATCTTATACCAGGGTTCATTCGGCGCTGCAGAACTGAAAACAAAGAGGATGCTGAATGACCAATCGGTCTTTGAATTGGCCTCAGTATCGAAGCCGTTTACAGCTTTAGGCGTTATCATTTTAGAGCAGCAAGGGAAGCTGCGTTATGACGATATGATAGAGCGGTGGCTTCCTGATTTTCCTTATCCGGGCATTACCATTCGGCATTTACTCCATCATACGTCAGGATTGCCGGACTATATGGAGTTGTTCTTAACACATTGGGACCGGGACAGAATTGCCGTTAATCAAGATGTGATCAATATGCTCAAGCAGCATAAGCCGGATGCTTATTTCCCGCCGGGCAAGGAGTGGCTTTACAGTAATACGGGGTATGTGGTGTTAGCGGTTATTATAGAAATTGTATCAGGCATGAGTTTTGCTGAATTTATGAAACAAGCCGTATTTCATCCGCTTCGTATGCACGATACGCGGATTTATAACAGAAGGCTGAGTAAAGAAAACATTCCGAACTATGCATATGGCTATGTGTATGATGTTCATTCCGGAGAATATGTGCTGCCGGATGAACTTGAGGAAACTGATTATGTCGTCTTTCTTGACGGAATTCAAGGTGACGGAACCGTTAACTCCGCTATTAGAGATTTATATCTGTTTGATCAGGCTCTTTATACGGAAGAAATCATCGGCAAAGAGTCTAAAGATCAAGCGTTTACACCGGGCTATTGGAATGAAGAAGAGCAATTCGGATACGGATTTGGCTGGATGATTCAAAACAGCCCCCAAAAAGGGAAGGTTATCAGTCACGACGGAGGCTGGCCGGGCTATTCAACTCTGATGATCCGGTATATTGACCAGAATAAAACACTGATTTATCTCAGCAATATGGAACAATCGTATCAATTTGAACAAGCTGTAATTGCCGCGGCTGTAAACATCTTATTTGATCAGCCATACGTGATTCCGAAGCGTCCGGCAGATCAGAAAAAAGCAGATATCGATCCTGCGATTTACAGCAGATTTACCGGCAATTACTCATTTCAGGATGACACACATGCATCGGTGGCGGTAAAAGAAAACCGATTGTATCTTACATTAGACGGGCAGACTCCATTCGAATTATTCCCAATGACGGAAACCCGTTATTTTGTCAGGGCGCTGCCGCTTGAAATTGAATTTGCAGGTGATAAAGCACAAACAGCCCCGCATTTCGTTTTATATCAGGACGGCACAGAAGAAACGGCTGTGCGGATAGACTGAGTGACATGCAAAACAAAACCGCCGTCCTGAGAAGACGGCGGTAATAGAAAAGTCAAACCCCTTTGATGACGCGAAATTTTCTTTTCGGCTCTGACATAAATATAGAAGAAAAAATCATAGCTCCGAGCATTGTGATGTATTCCATATAAAGCGAAACTTCTGCCAAAACCAACCCCGCAATCATTAAAACAGCGCCCAATACCACCGCAAAAACCTTCGTTTTCATGATGAGTTCCCCCTATTATCTGATAATTGAATTATACTGCATCTCCATTAATGTGTACATTTTGTGAACAATTTCACCTGATGAAAGGCAATAAAGAGAGAGTTGAAGAATTAGGAGAAATGACAGGCCATCTTTTTGTTTTACTGAAGAAACGAAAGGGAAAGTGAAAAATCAAAAAGGCAAAGGAGTTCTTGAAATGAAAGCGAGACTATTTTTATTCAGCATGTTTCTCCTGATCCCCGTTCTGGCGCTTGCCGGATGCAACAGCCAATCTTCAGGAGGAAGCGAAAAAGCGAAAGACAAAGAAACGCACTCTCACGAAGACATGAATCACTCGGGTTCATCCGAGGTGCCGAAAGGTTTAAAGAAGGCAGAAAATCCGACTTATAAGGTCGGCAGTGACGTCATGATTTTAGCTTCTCATATGAAAGGCATGAAAAATGCGCAAGGAACCGTAAAAGGTGCTTATGATACAACGGTTTACAGTGTATCTTACACTCCGGAAACGGGAGGAAAGCGCGTCGAAGGTCATAAATGGGTCATTCAGGAAGAGCTGAAGGGCGCCGGGGATAAAACGTTAAAACCGGGTGACAAGACCGTGATCGAGGCATCCCATATGAATGGCATGAAGGGCGCCGAAGCGGTTATTGATTCAGCCAAAAAGACAACCGTTTATATGGTCGACTATACACCGACTGACGGCGGCCAAAAAGTAACCAATCATAAATGGGTGACAGAAGACGAGCTTGCTGCCGCAAAATAAAAAGACCGCAAAAGCCGAAGGAATTCCTTTGGCTTTTTTGCGGTCTCACATTTATGCGGATTTTCTTTTCAAAGCGGGTCTCGTTAAAGAGAATACAGCTAACGCGACAGCGATAATGACAATCAAACCGCCGCACCAGGCTGTTGCTGTGACAGAACCGGTTTGTCCGATCACGCCGCCGCCGATGGCTGACCCGAGCGCGATGCCGATCTGCAAAGCGGACGTGTTGAAGCTTTGCTGAATATCGGAAGACTCAGGCGCAATTTTGATTAAATAGCTTTGCTGCGCCGGCGCAAGGCTCCAGCTGAGCAATCCCCAGATCACCATCGCAGGCAGGAAAATGATTAAAGAAACCGTTGTCAGCGGAAGAATAAACAGGATCAGAGCGAAAGAAACGGTCACAAGCATGATGCTTTTAAATGCTCCTAAACGGTCATACAGCCAGCCTCCGAACGGGCCGCCGCATACCGCTGACAGACCGAACAAAAAGTAGCATACACTGACCCAAACGGAACTCAAATGAAGCGTTCTTTCCAAAAAAGGCGCAAAGTAGGCATAGAGTGTGTAATGCCCCGCCAATGTAAACAAGGTGACAAGATGTGCGCTGGCAATTTTGGCGGTCCCGATCGTCTTGATCTGCTCACGAAACGGAATCATTTTTTCAGCAGGTATTTTTTCAAAAAAGACGCTGATAATCAGCATGGAAACGAGAGATAATACGCCGATTCCCAAGAACAGAACGCGCCATCCGAAGGCATTGCTGATGATAATGCCGACAGGCACGCCTAAAGCGATTGCGGAGCTGAACCCCATGAAAATGATGCCGATCGCCCGCGCTCTGTATTCAGGCGCCACGATTTTAGGAGCAATCGTTAAAGAAAGGACGACAATCAGCCCTGTGCTCATGGAAGCGAGCACCCGTGACACCATAAGTACGGCGAAATTGGGACTGAAATAAGCCACCAGATTACTTAGGAAGAAAATAAACAGTGCGATTAAATAAAGCCGCTTTCGTTCAGCCTTTGCCGTCACCGCCAAAAGCAGCGGGCCGGATACCGCGTAACCGAGCGCAAACACGCTGATCAGCTGCCCCGCGCTGACGATAGATATATCTAAGTCGGAAGCGATTTGCGGAAGAATACCGCCCACAATTAATTCAACCAATCCGACTGCGATGGTAGATGCTGCAAGCAGAAATACTTTGAAATTCATGTACAGATACTCCTTTTTTTATTTTTTAGAAAATAAAAAATCCTGATTACAAAAAGTGTACGGGACAATTTTTGTAATCAGGATTTTACGGTTCCTGGTAGACACCCTCAAACCATATCATTGAGGTTATACAATGTATGCAATATTCGGTTGTGTCCGTTTCTGCAAAAAATTCTACCATAATAGTGAGGGAGATTCCATAGAAAATTCAAGGAAATCCTTTCATTTTCAATATCGGCGGCTGTAACGTCATTGATGAAGCAGGGAAAAAAATTTATGATAACCGTAAGGAGTCTATACAGATCAAACATTATACAGCCGGAGGAAACCGATGAATAAGTACGAAAAAATCGCCAACGAAATGAGAAAGAGGATTAAAAGCAGTGTATATGACATAGATCAGCCGATCCCGGATGAAAAGACGCTCGCTGCGGAGTTCGGGTGCAGCCGGATGACGATGAAGCGGGCGCTTGATACACTTGCGGCTGAAGGGATGCTTTTCAGAAAAAGAGGGCACGGCACGTTTATCATTCAATCAGCCATGCAGGATGAGCACGTTCACGTAGTCAGCAACGAAATTCTCGGCCTGAGCAATTTGTTAAAAGGAAAAAATATCAAGAGCAAGGTCATCCGGTTTGAAGTGCAGTTTCCGTCTCAAGATGTCGCCGCACATTTGGCCATCGATGAAAAGACTCCCGTCTATTATGTTGTGAGGCTCAGAATTGTTGAAGGCGAACCGTACGTTCTTGAAAAAACGTACATGCCGGCGAGCCTTATACCCGGCATTAATGACGAGGTGCTCAACCATTCCATCTACGATCATATTACGCGGGAACTCCAGCTCAAAATCGCAGGCTCACACAGAAAGATCAGAGCGTGCAAGTCGGATGATATGGATCAGCAATATCTCGGCTGCCGGCCGGATGACCCGATACTTGAAGTCGAGCATGTAGGCTTTTTGGACAACGGCACTCCCTTTGAATATTCATTTTCCCGCCACCGTCATGACAAGTTTGTCGTGACCTCAGTCAATATAAAACGTTCATAAAAGCGCCGAAGAGTGAGAGAAAAACTCACTCTTTTTTTGTTGCCGCTGATTTACATCTTCGCTTCTTTTATGTTATATTACCCAATGATAGAATCATCCTACAAATTTCAGAGGTGTTTTGATGGAGATATCCAAAACAAGCAGACTGTCGCTCGTAGAACAAGTGGTGACGCAAATTGAATCGTTAATTCAATCGGATAAATGGCCGGTCGGGACGCGCATTCCCCCTGAGCTGGATTTAATGAAGCAATTTGATGTGAGCCGAAACACATTGCGTGAGGCCATTCGGGCGCTCGTACATGCCGGCCTGCTTCAGACAAGGCAGGGGAGCGGTACGTATGTCAGCTCATCCAGTGTTCTCGGCGCGGCATTTTACCGCCATATTAAAAAATCAAATTTGCTTGAAACATTAGAAGTCAGATACGCACTCGAAAGAGAAGCTGCGCGATTGGCGGCGGAAAGGCGTAATGACGAAGACCTGAAAGCACTGAAGGCATGCTTGGATGAATGTGAAGCGGCCTTGCAAAATGAAGATCGAAAACGGTATGCCGAGGCTGACATTAAACTGCACAAAACCATTGTACAGGCGGCCCATAACAACATGCTTTCTGATCTTTACGAGCATATGACGGAGGCGCTTTGTGCGTCAGTCCATAACCTGTTGGAAATCACCCCTGCTATACGGATCCACACCCAGCTTGCCGCCGCGATTATCGGACAGAAACCGGATCAGGCCATGGAGGCCGTCAACCAATACATCACAGTATTTAAAGATACAATACACATGGAGGATGAACATGAAAATTAAAGACGAACATCAAATTCTGCAAGCAAATCAGCGTAAAAAACTGATATTGCTGGTCATCGGAGTCATATTGATAGGAGCCAACCTCAGAGCGCCTCTGACATCGGTCGGGCCGCTCGTTTCCTCAATTCGGGACAGCCTCGGCATGACCAATGCGGCTGCCGGCACCATTACGACAGTGCCGCTTTTGGCCTTTGCATGTCTGTCGCCGTTTGTTCCTTTATTGTCCCGGCGCTTCGGGACCGAGATTGTGTTACTGTCATCATTAATTGTCCTGACAGCCGGAACTCTGCTGCGCTCCATCGCCGGAATCGGCACTCTCTTTTTCGGAACCATCCTGTTGGGATTGTCGATCGCCGTATGCAATGTCCTGCTGCCGAGTCTCATTAAACATAAGTTTCCCGGAAATTTAGGCATCATGACCGGCGTCTACTCGGTTTCTATGAATCTGTGCGGCGCGATTGCATCCGGCATCAGCGTGCCGATCGCCTCTTCAGCGGGGTTAGGCTGGAAAGGCGCGCTCGGCTGCTGGGCTATCCTTTCTTTCATTGCGTTTGTCATGTGGATTCCGCAAATGCGAGGACGCGAACTGCCCGTCCGCACGACTGGGACAAACGGAGAGAAGAAAAGCAGTCTGCTGCGGTCTCCGCTGGCTTGGAAGGTGACGATGTTCATGGGGCTGCAATCCCTTATTTTTTACACCGTCATCGCTTGGCTGCCGGAAATTCTTCAGCAGAATGGACTCAGCTCAAGTAAGGCGGGATGGATGCTTTCATTAATGCAATTCTCAGTCCTGCCGATTACTTTTATCGTGCCGATCGCTGCCGCTAAAATGAAAAATCAGCGCGCACTCGCCGGACTGACGGCTTTATTTTTCCTTATCGGCATTGCCGGCGTTCTTTTCGGAAGCCCGGCTCTCACTCCGCTATGGGTCATTTTAATCGGAATTGCGGGAGGCTGTGCGTTCAGCTTGGCGATGATGTTCTTCAGCCTGCGGACCCGGCATGTCCATGAAGCCGCGGCGCTTTCCGGCATGGCCCAGTCATTCGGATACCTGCTTGCCGCGTTCGGGCCGCTCGTATTCGGTTTGCTGCATGACATCACGCACGGCTGGACGGTTCCGTTATTCATGCTGATCGCAGTCTCCGTTCTGATTTTTATTTTCGGAGTCGGAGCGGGAAAAGCAGAACAGATCAAAACAGCATAAAAAAACAAAGGGCCCGTTTAGGGTCCTTTGTTTTTTATTTGAAAAGCTGTCTCAGGCCGTCACGCTGTCAGTTTTAAGCCGATGACACCGATGAGGATAAGCCCCAGAGACACCAATTGTGACAGATTGAATTTTTCTTTAAACCAAAGTATGCCCACGGCCGAAACGCCGATGCTTCCCATGCCGGTCCAAGCCGCATACGCGACACCTGTGGGAAGAACCTGCATCGCTCCGGAAAGGCAAAAGAATGAAAGCATAAAGCCTGTTACCATGACAATCAGCGGCCACTTTTTTTTAAAACCGTCAATATGTTTCATGGCAACGGCTGCTACAACTTCCTCCGCTCCGGCAATAAATAACAGCAGCCATGCCATTAATGTTCACCCCTTGTTTCAGTTTCTTTCGTAAATACCTTCATTCCTAAAATGCCGGACAACAGCAAAGCCAAAAAGAATATTTGCCCGATTGAAAACGATTCGCCTAAAATGACGCCCGTTACATATGTGCCGACGGTGCCTATTCCGACAAAAACGGTATATGCGGCAGCCATCGGAATTTTTTTATAAGAGCGGATCAGCATCAGAAAGCTGACGGCAATCAGAAGGAAAATACCAATCCAATCAAAGAGCGAATCCGCATGCTTCAGGGCGGACGCCCAAACTACTTCTAACAGTCCGGCTATCAATACAAGCAGCCAATACATGATACAGTCACCTCAGTTATGAATGAATGTCAGTCATTTTTACGGCGGTCAAAAATGATCGGTCTCCGCCAATCATTTCTGCAAGCTTCTTTTGAGAAAGCTGAATATTTCTTTTTTATATACTTCGAGATCGACATCCTGTTCACAGCCGATATAAAACCGTTCAGCCGCGTTCTCGACAACGTTGATAATCGTTCTGGCCGTCCATCTGACATGAATGCCGCTGTGGACCTCACCCTGTTCAATGGCCGTATTGATCACGCCTTCCAGCCAGGAATAATAAGGCTGATAAATGGCTTCCCATTTCTCCATTGAATGATCGATGGCAAGACCGGAATAACAGAGAACGATAATATCTTTATGAAGCCGGGTGATGTGAAATGTCTCATCTACCAAAATGTCCAGCAACGTCCAAAAATCTTCAGAACCGTCCGTTTTCCCTTTTATTCTGTCCAGCGTAGTGTCGAGCAGGTTTTCTGCAATCGCGGATATCAGTGCGTTTTTAGAAGAAAAATATAAGTAAAACGTACCTTGGGCCGTTCCGGCTTTTTTGACGATTTCTGAAATGGATGCTTTGTCTAATCCTTTTTCAGAAATGACTTCAATCGCGGCTTGCAGGATCTTTTCGTATTTTCCCGAGCTTTGTTTTGCCAATAGAGGAGTTCCTCCTTTTATGAATGACTGTCATTCATTTTATCGCATGTTCTCTTTTTTGTCATCCCTTAAAATAAAAATACCGGAAAGAAGACCATACTTCTTTCCGGTATTCGTCATTTATCACTGTCGATCATAGCCTTCGGCAGTCCCGTATATTTTGCCCAGTAATAAATACCGAGCGAACCGATGGCGATCAGAATCAGGTCAAGCGGATTGCTGATAATGCCCAATCCGTGGCCGAACGAGCCGAGATAGGAGAAAATCAGCATCATGACATAAAAGCCGACGATCCACCATGCTGATTTCAGCTGCTGCCGTATGCTGACATCATCTTTGGGAGCATATTTACTGAAACAGAGATAGATCAGAAACATGACAATTTGAGAACCGAGAAGCCAGGATACGGTGCGCCATCCGGACCAATATACAATATAAGAGGTAAAAATAAACGACAGCGGCCCGATGATGCTCATCCCTTTTAAATAAAACGGTCTGTTAATATTCTTCGCGTTGACTCTCAGCGCCGCAGAAGAAATCGGCGCAATCGCATAAGACAGAATCAATGCGACGGAGCATACGTTGACAAGAGCGTTCCAAGAAGGGAACGGAAGCGTCCAAAAAACAGCCAGACCGAACGAAAGCCAAAGGGAGGCACGCGGTGTCCCGGTTTCTTTATTGACTTTAGAAAAAATGCTGAATAATGTTCCGTTTCTGGCCCAGGCATAGACGAGACGTGAAGTCGTATTCATAAAGATATTTCCGTTACCACCCGGTGATAAAATCGCATCTAAAATGACCAATGTCGCAAGCCACCCCAAACCGAGTAAAACGGCGATATCTTTGAACGGAAGGGAGAATTCAGTCCCGATAGCCGGCCATCCGTGCTTCAGGGTATCCGCCGGGATCGCCCCGATAAAAGTGAGCTGCAGCACGGTGTAAATAATAGTAGAAACGATAATACAGACAATCAATGCGATCGGAATGTTCCGCTTCGGATTCTGCACTTCACTCGCGACAGCCACAATCGGATGCAGCCCAAGGTATGCAAACATGACGCCGCCTGTGGAAATCGCGGCCTGAATTCCGGTGAAGCCAAAAGGCGCGAATCCGTGAACGGTCATATTGCCCGGGTGAAAATGAAAAATCAGTACTACAATTACCGTAATCGGTACGACATATTTAAAAATCGAAATAATGAAGTTTGCTTTCGCAAAGGTTTTGACACTCCAGTAATTGAGGAGGAAGAACAGGCAGAGCAGCGCAAATTGCAATATCCACCCGGCAATTGTCGGAGAATCGGAGCCTTTTACGGTCAAACCGGGAAACCAATACGCCACGTATTGGCGGACTGCCGTGACTTCTATAGAAATAAGACTCGTGTATGCCACAATGGTGACAAAGGAAATTAAATATCCGACGAGGTGTCCGTGTGAATATACGGGATACCGGATAATTCCCCCGGTCCGCGGCAGCGCAGCGCCCAGTTCCGCATAAACCAAGCCGATCAATAAGATGATTCCCCCGCCGATCAGCCAGGAAAAAACGCCTGATGGACCCGCTTTAGAGGCGACGTTACTGACGGCAAACAGCCATGCCGAACCGAATATGGCTCCCATGCCGATTAAAATAAGATCAAAAAGTGACATAGTTTTCTGGAAGTTTCCTTGCTTAGACATTCGCTGCCTCCTTAGAAAAGACATTGTTCTCTTTACATAATTCCCATTATCATTCAAACATACCCAGCCGGCCGGCTGGAAAATTAGGACAACTTTCGAAACGAAGTATGTACAGCAATGTGCTCACATTATAATAACGGCCGTATGGCAAGATCTCCCGGCTTATATTCCCCGTTTTAAACACATTCAAACCTCATATTCAGAAAAACAAAAAACGCCCGAAACAGGCGTTTTTTGTTACAAGTTCATATCTTTCAGTCCGGGGCTGTGCTCATTCGGAAGTTCAGGAAGTTCCGGCACGGGGAAACCTTTAGGAGGCTCGGACACACTTAAGTCTCCGCCGTTTCGGCTCGGCGTCGTTCCCTGCAGAATTTCTCCGATCCGTGTCGGATCCAGTCTGAAATTAAATTGGGTATTATGATAACCCATCTCAACGAATTTCCGGCATTCCGGGTATTTTTCAATATCATAATTCGGCACGGGAAATAATTTGCCCCATTCGACACCCAGTGTTTCCAACGCTTTTGTAAATGCATTTTGATGGGCGTTGTCACGGACGATCAGAAAACCGAGTGTTTCTCTGAACGTCTGATTTGAACTCATTTCATAAATGCGTGTCTTTTGCAGCACGCCGGTTGATTCCAGCACGACATTGTCCAATAAATCGGAAATCAGATTCCCGTGGTTGTATACCCAAGACCCGTTCCATGGATTGCCGCCGGCGTCTACAGGAAGAGAACTTTGCGCTCCGATGATAAAATGGTGCGGATTGGCGTGTTTAACTGCTTCGTCAAGCGGCGCCTGATCTGCTGCCTGATTTCCGGGGCCCTCAGCGCCGCTTTCGTCGAGCAGCGCATTAATCGTATGCTGGACAAGCTCAACGTGTGCGATCTCTTCTAAAAATACACCGCGAAGCAGGTCACGGAACTGTTTTTCTTTTCCTCTGAAATTAGAGCTTTGGAAAAAGTATTGCATCATCGTCCGCATTTCTCCGTAGTGCCCGCCTAAAATTTCCTGAAGCACCTTGGCCGCGGCCGGGTCCGGCTTGTCCGGTTTAATGATATTGATCAGCTCTTCTTTGTAATAATACATAAACAGCGCCCCCTGAAAGAAGTTTTCGGTTCTTCTGTTAGTGTCTTTGCAAAGTCAGTTTTTATGTATCGGCATCAAAAAAAGGACGGGAAGCGTGTCCGTCCTTTTGTGTTAAGCCTCAACCGCCCCGCGAAGTTTCGTGTTGACAAGCCCGTTCCATCCTTGATCCATCGTACTGTGAATCTCGGAGCTTTTCCGATTGACTTTATTGATGACGGCTTCCGGCTCTTTCCATCCGCCGTGAATGAGAGTGAATTCCGTATCTCCGCTTTCCGTTTCCTTTAAGACAAAAGAAACGATCCAGCCTTCCGTATCCCACGAAAAAGAAAGGCGGTACGGCGCTTCAATATCCAGCAGCTTGCACGGAGACGGACCGAACGGAGATTCCAGCTGAAACTCACTGTCTTCTTGAGGTGTGAAATCATTCGGCATAAACCAGAGAGACAGGCCGTCCGCAGTGGAGACCGTATCCCAGACAACTTGTATCGGCGCCTTGAAAACGGCGGTATGAATAATGTCCGGTAATGGCTGATTGCTGTTGTTGTTTTTGTTATCTTTGTTTTGTTTATCAGACATGATGCGTAACCACTCTTTCGCTGTTTTTACTTTTGATCATACTACACGGGGCAGGACATTTGAAAACAAATCAAACTTATTTTATGCTTTTCCAAAGCCATTCAATTCATTTTAAGGAGACGTAGTGATGACAGATCAATTTAAAGCGTTAGTAGTCGATCAACGTGAAGACCGGTTTTCAGTCAGCGTACGGGAGCTGGCGGTTCAGGACCTTCCCGAGGGTGAAGTGCTGATTAAGGTTTGCTACTCAGGGGTGAATTATAAAGACAGCTTGGCTGCCATTCCTGACGGCAAGATCGTAACGTCGTATCCTTTCGTGCCGGGAATTGATTTAGCGGGAATTGTCGTTTCCTCAGATGACGCCCGTTTCAAAGAGGGGGATAGGGTCATTGCGACAAGCTACGGCATAGGTGTTTCCCGCTTTGGCGGTTATAGCGGGATGGCCCGCATTCCGGCAGATTGGATCGTGCCGCTGCCTGAAGGTCTGACACTTAAAGAAGCCATGACGATCGGAACCGCCGGCTTCACTGCCGCATTGTCCGTCCAGCGTCTTGAAGAAAACCATGCCGCTCCTGAAAAAGGGAAGGTGCTGGTGACAGGAGCGACAGGCGGCGTCGGAAGCTTTGCTGTCTCCATTCTTTCAACCTTAGGTTACGAGGTCGAGGCCAGTACGGGAAAAGAAGACGAAAGCGGCTATTTGAAGAGCCTCGGAGCAAAGACGGTCATTCACCGTGACGAAGTGTATAACGGCACGTTAAAACCAATGCAAAAACAAAAATGGGCAGCGGCCGTCGATCCGGTCGGAGGTGAGCCGCTTGCTTCAGTTCTCAGCCAGATTCAGTACGGCGGATCAGTTGCTGTGAGCGGACTGACAGCGGGAACGAAACTCCCGGCTACAGTCTTTCCGTTTATATTGCGCGGCGTCAGTCTCTTGGGAATCGATTCCGTATTCTGTCCGATGGAGACAAGAAAGAAAACATGGCAGCGTTTAGCTGATGACTTCAAGCCTGCAGATCTGGAGGCCTTTATTCAAAAGGAAATTACACTTGAAGAGCTGCCGGATACGCTTCCTGCTCTTTTAAAAGGAGAAGCGAGAGGAAGAACGATCGTTACAATAAACGAAGAATAAATCAAAAACCCCCAACTGCTGATTGGGGGTTTTCACTATATAATCAATTATTTATCAAAAAGAGATTAACTATTGATCATATAGTGAAAATTAGTTGATTAAAAACATAAATTGATTACATGTAGGTAATATAAAGATGAGTTATAAAATTTTCTGAAATATTTATTGACTGAAAGCGCTTTTAAAATTATGATAATAACATAAATGCCAATAATATCATTATAACTTCACTATAAAGTAACTATAAAATAACAATTTGACGAGAGGGGAGAGCGGATAATCACTATAAATGATAACGCTTTCGGATTATTTTCTTCTTATATAACTGTTTTGGACGGTCAGAACTTGTATGCAGACGTTATGGGTGCAAATATTGATAACTGAATATTCCGATATTATCTCTGTGTAAAACTAGGAGGATTTGAAGATGAATAAAAATAGCAGCCAGCATTCATTTTTGAGAACCATCATTTTAGTATCGACGTTCGGGGGTCTACTTTTCGGCTACGATACAGGTGTAATTAATGGGGCGCTGCCGTTCATGGCGGAAGCTGACCAGCTTAATCTTACCGCTTTGACTGAAGGGATGGTGGCGAGCTCCCTGCTCTTGGGTGCTGCGATCGGAGCAGTTTTCGGAGGGAGATTGTCGGACTATAACGGCAGACGTAAAAATATCCTTATCCTTGCCGTTTTGTTCTTTGCAGCGACGCTTGGATGTACACTGGCGCCTAACGTATCTGTTATGGTCATCTCCCGTTTTCTGCTGGGGCTTGCCGTCGGGGGAGCATCCGTAACCGTTCCGGCGTATTTGGCTGAAATGTCGCCGGCGGAAAGCCGAGGGAGAATGGTTACTCAAAATGAATTGATGATTGTAACAGGCCAGCTGCTTGCCTTCACGTGTAATGCTATCATCGGCAATGTGCTTGGTGATACCTCTCACGCCTGGCGCTATATGCTCGTTATCGCAGCCCTTCCGGCGGTATTCTTGTTTTTCGGTATGCTGAAAGTTCCTGAAAGTCCGCGCTGGCTGGTTTCTAAAGGAAGAAAAGAAGATGCTCTGCACGTTCTCCGGCGAATAAGGAGTGAAGAGAAAGCGAAGTCTGAGCTCGCTGAGATTGAATCTGCCTTTCATAAGGAAGCTGAGATGGAGCAGGCCGCCTTTAAGGATCTTGCCGTTCCGTGGGTGCGCCGCATTGTGTTTATCGGGATCGGAATTGCGGTAGTGCAGCAGCTCACCGGCGTGAATTCAATTATGTATTATGGAACTCAAATTTTAAAAGATGCCGGTTTCGAGACAAAAGCCGCATTAATCGGCAATATCGCTAACGGTGTGATTTCGGTGCTCGCGACTTTTGTAGGAATATGGCTTCTCGGCAAAGTCGGCCGCCGCCCGATGCTGATGACGGGGCTGATCGGAACGACTGCGGTGCTGCTTTTGATCGGAGTTCTGTCTGTCGTGCTGAAAGGATCGCCTGCTCTTCCTTATGTGGTTCTTTCATTAACAGTCACTTTCCTTGCGTTTCAGCAGGGGGCTGTCTCTCCGGTGACCTGGCTGATGCTGTCGGAGATATTCCCGCTTCGATTGCGGGGACTTGGTATGGGGGTCACTGTCTTCTGCCTCTGGATCGTGAACTTCCTTGTTGGTTTCACTTTTCCGGTCCTGCTCGCAAACATCGGATTGTCTGCAACCTTCTTCATTTTTGTCTTGTTAGGGATAGCGTCCGTTATTTTTGTAAAAAGGTTCCTTCCGGAAACGAAAGGTCTGTCGCTCGAACAGCTTGAACAAAACTTCCGTACTTATGAAAAAACAGATCGTAATAGCGCAGAAGCCGAGGTGAGCGGGTAATCTGAATAGACGCGGGGTTCCTAGGAATCCTGCTTTTTTATTTATTATATAGAAGGGAATAATAAGTGAGAAAAAAGTTTCGTAAAAGTGTTGACCTAATTTGAAGTGCATGGTATATTATTAAACGTCGCTGATGAACAAAGCGAAAACGACAAATGAGAAAATGATCTTTTAAAAAAAGACTTTACAAATTCTCAAAAGCGTGTATAATAAATGAGGTCAAGAAAAAGACTTCGAAAAGAAATAAAAAACACTTGACATCATAACTGATTGGCAGTATGATAGTTAAGTCGCCTGATAAGCGCCCGTAGCTCAATTGGATAGAGCGTTTGACTACGGATCAAAAGGTTAGGGGTTCGACTCCTCTCGGGCGCGCCAATTCAAACGCGGGTGTAGTTTAGTGGTAAAACCTCAGCCTTCCAAGCTGATGTCGTGAGTTCGATTCTCATCACCCGCTCCATTATAATGATCTTTGAAAACTAAACAAGACAAAACGTACCTGTTAATTCAAAGTTTTAAATAAATCGCACAGCGATGTGCGTAGTCAGTCAAACTACTTTATCGGAGAGTTTGATCCTGGCTCAGGACGAACGCTGGCGGCGTGCCTAATACATGCAAGTCGAGCGGACAGATGGGAGCTTGCTCCCTGATGTTAGCGGCGGACGGGTGAGTAACACGTGGGTAACCTGCCTGTAAGACTGGGATAACTCCGGGAAACCGGGGCTAATACCGGATGGTTGTCTGAACCGCATGGTTCAGACATAAAAGGTGGCTTCGGCTACCACTTACAGATGGACCCGCGGCGCATTAGCTAGTTG
>NZ_JQKM01000009.1:0-158722 GCF_000746035.1 Bacillus sp. UNC69MF
AACAAAAGGCATTACCATGAGCATGTCCCGCAAAGGGACGCCCGCTGATAATGCCTCCATCGAATCGTTTCATTCCTCGCTAAAGTCTGAAACGTTCTATCTTAACAGCATTGATCGAACTACGACTGCCATCGTAGAACGCACTGTCATAGAATACATTCATTATTATAACAATATTCGTATTCAAACCAAACTAAACAACCAATCACCGATAAACTATCGGCAATTGGCTGTTTAAAAGGTGTTTTGACCCCTGTCTCAAAAACGGGGGGCAGTCCCTATAAGCAGGAGGTTTTTTATCGGCACGCCGGACAGGTGCCGTAAATTTCAAACTTATGGCCGCTGATTTCATACCCTTCCAAATCATCGTGCAGCTTATCCATCGGACAGGACTCAATTTCCTTCGTTTTCCCGCAGGTTAAACAGATAAAATGGTGATGATGATGGGTATAAGAGCATGTAAAACGGAACAGTTTTTCTCCGGAAAGCTCCGTCGTTTCCAAAATGCCGAGTTCTTCATATAACGAAAGATTTCTGTATATGGTATCAAAGCTCAGACCCGGATAGTCGTCATTTAATGCGGCAAGCACGTTTTTGGCGGTCAGATATTTATCAGAATCAGCAAAAAGCTGCAGCATGTCTTCTCGCTTACTCGTATATTTATACCCTTTTTCTTTCAGCAGGTTCAACGCTTCTTGTACGTTCATGAGGACCTCCCCTTTACAACACGGTATCGCTCCAAAAAGAAAATGGCAGCTGTCTGAACAGCAGGCCATTTTCTTATGATGTATCAAATTATACCTATAAAATGATGAAAAGTAAATGAAAGCCTAGTGAATCGCGGTTTTGAACTTACCGCCCCTCGTTTCATGGGTATTCATGATTGTAATAAAGGCGTTTTTATCAATTTCAAACACAATGGATTTCAATTTAGTCACTTCAAGCCTTGTCACGACCGCGTAAATGACTTCTTTGGTTTCATCCGTATATCCGCCTTTTCCCTGAAGCTTAGTGGTTCCCCGTCCAAGCCGGTGCAATATTGCATCTGAGATCTCAGCATATTGCTCTGCAACAATAATGACCGCTTTTGTTTCATCAAGCCCCTGGATGACGGCGTCAATCGTTTTCATGGCAATATAATAAGTCATGAAAGAATACATTGCCTGCTCCGGACCGAACACAAAACCGGCCCAAATGAAAATAAACACATTGATGAGCATAACGAATTCCCCGACTGAAAAGGGCAGCTTTTTCGTGAGAAGGATACCGAGGATTTCAGTACCGTCCATCGAGCCTCCGTTTCGGATGACAAGGCCTACCCCGAAACCGAGCAAAAGCCCCCCGAATACCGTCGCCAAAATAGGCTGGGTCGTAATGGCCTCCACATGGTGCAATGAGGATTCAATCAGCGCTAAACCGACGATTCCGATAACAGTAGAGATGAGAAATGTTTTTCCGATATATTTATATCCGAAAATCATAAATGGAATGTTGAGTAACACAACGAATAAGGCAAAATTGAGGAGGGGATTGGACATAAAGAGGTGGTCTAAAATTAATGAAACACCGATAATGCCTCCGTCGATAAAATTATTAGGGACCAGAAACAATTCAATACTTACGGCGGCTGAACCCGCCCCGATCAGAATCATAATGACCCTGAAGATAAAGTGTAAAAATGATTCTCTTTTATGCTGTTTATTTGGGGTCATAAAATCTCCTTTCCTATAATAACTATTTTAAACAGTAAGCAACTTTATTTTACCATTAAAAGCTGTAACATTTTAATGATCTGCTCAATACATTATGTCTAAAGAGGTGAAAGTATCGATGATTTTAATACAAAGAATTATTTTGCAGCGGCTCAATCAAGTCACTGCGGACGATCTGCTGAAATATTCCAAGCAATACGGGATCAGCATTACAAGAAGTCAAGCGGCTGAGGTAGCGGCTCTGATGCACGGAAAAAACATCAATATTTTTGATGAACAGGAGCGGCTGCGCCTGCTGAAAAAAGTGGAAACGATAACCTCAAAAGAAACGGCGCGGAAAGTTGACGAACTTTTCAATCAATTCTCAGGGTAAGAAAGGAGGGACACCCGCCCCTCCTTTCTTTCTTATTGAGCTGATATTTTTTCAAGAAGCTCCTTATCAAACTGTTTTTCTTTCAGCATTTCGATTTCAAAACGGTACGGCGGCTTCTTATTTTTCTTGTCTTCGCCTACATACGGTGTTTCGAGGATTTTCGGAATATCGGCAAGCTGCTCGTGATGAACGATGTACTGCAGAGCGTCAAAACCGATCTCTCCGAACCCGATATTTTCATGGCGGTCTTTCCGGGCGCCTTTAATATTTTTACTGTCGTTAACATGAAGGACTTTTATCCGATCGATGCCGACGATTTTATCAAACTCGTTAAGAACACCGTCAAAATCATTAGCGACATCATACCCGGCGTCATGGGTGTGGCAAGTGTCAAAGCAGACGGATAGATGTTCATTATGCGTGACTCCCGCAATGATCTCGGCCAGCTCTTCAAAGCTTCTCCCGCATTCTGATCCTTTGCCCGCCATTGTCTCCAGCGCAATCTGCACGTTTTGCCCGGGAACAATCACTTCGTTTAAACCTTCAATGATTTTTTTGATGCCCGTTTCAGCTCCGGCTCCGACATGCGCTCCTGGATGAAGCACGATCTGTCTCGCGCCGATCGCTGTCGTTCTTTCAATTTCAGAACGCAGAAAATCAACGCCCAGCTCAAATGTTGCCGGATTTGTCGTATTTCCGATGTTAATGATGTACGGCGCATGCACGACAATCTCGTCGATACCGTTTTCCTTCATATGGGCGCGGCCCGCTTCAATATTCAAGTCTTCAATTTTTTTGCGGCGCGTGTTTTGGGGAGCGCCCGTATAGATCATAAATGTATTCGCCCCGTACGAAACAGCTTCCTTGCTTGCGGCAAGGAGCATATGTTTTCCGCTCATTGAGACGTGTGAACCTATTTTCAGCAACCCGATTCCCCCTACTTTCCTCTGTTAGATTGGTTTCTTCTCTGCTTCTTTTTAATTTTTTCCATTTCGTAGCTCATTTTCTTTTTATAGCCCGGCTTTACTTTTTTCGGCTTTTTTACGAGGCGTTTCGCAATTTGGTCAGCCTCATTTGCCGTCTTTTTGCGATTTTTACGGCGGTGGCGGTCATCGCCTTTCTTCCATTCCCCGTTTACAAGCTCCGCATAGTCAAACACAATGCCCATCTTTTCAAGTCTTGCGAGCGCATCTTCGTCAGAAAGCTCATAAATGGTCAGTGCTTGGCCTGATGAACCGGCGCGTGCAGTTCTTCCGACACGGTGAACATAAAAATCCAAATCGTCCGGAAGCTCGTAGTTGATGACGTGGCTTACGCCTTTAATGTCAATTCCTCTAGCCGCAAGGTCTGTCGCAATGACATAAGTGAATTCCAGATCATTAATCTGCTTCATTACCTTCTTACGCTCACGCGGCGTTAATCCCCCGTGCAGAAGACCGACTCTCATTCCTTTTTCAGTCAGGTATTTCGCAATATGGTCAGCCGTGTTTTTCGTATTTGCAAACACAATGCCCAGATAAGGGTTCAGATGAGACATCATTTCAAAAAGCAGTTTGTCTTTATCACGCTGTTTAGAAGGAACCAACACATGTTCAATCTTTTCGGCTGTGATTCTTTTCGGCTCAACATGCGCGTACTTCGGATTTTCCATATACTTTTTCAAAAACGGCTTCAGCTTTTCCGGAATCGTAGCTGAGAACACAAGCATCTGCAGTTCTTCCGGCATACGCGATCCGATGTAATCAACGTCTTCTAAAAAGCCCATATCAAGCATCAGATCAGCTTCGTCAATGACGAGAGACTGCGCTTTATAGACGTTCAATGCCTGCGCCTTAATCAGATCCGCGATCCGGCCCGGCGTTCCGACGACGAGATGAGGCTGTGTTTTCAGCTTATCAATTGATTTTTGCTTGTCCGTCCCGCCGATGAAGCATTTTGTCCGGATCGGCTCATCTTCCGCACCCTGTGTAATTTTGAGCGCTTCCTGATGAATCTGATTGGCAAGCTCTCTCGTCGGCGCCGTGATAACGGCCTGTACCGTATCAGAACCCGGATCAATCCGATTCAAAATTGGCAATAAATAGGCGTGGGTTTTCCCCGTCCCCGTCTGGGACTGCCCGATCACGCTTTCGTTTTTCAGTACGGCAGGTATCAGACGCTTTTGAATATCTGTCGGTTCATAAAAACCAAGGCGGTGAACTGCATCTATAATAAACGGTTTTAAATTGTATCCATCAAATTTAGTTTCTTTCATTTTTCCCAGCTCCTTAAAGCGGCACATTCTGTGTCCATCATCACATTATAACCGATTTTACTTAAAAACACCATGTCTTGGGGGAATCCTGTTTTCGAGACAGAAAAGCAAATGCCCCCCCCGATGCATATTGTAATAGCAGAGAGACAGAAAGGAGGTACAAGTATGTTTCCACAGCAGCCGATGAGAAATATGGCGCAGCAGGGACGGCCGTTTATGAATCCGCGTATGATGATGGGAGGAAGACCGTCATTGCCGGGCCGGCAGCTGATGCAGCAGGGACGGCAGCTTTTCCCTCAGCAGCAGATGGCCGGAGCGGGCCTGAGAAACGCAGGCACGGGCGGCGGAGGGGGCTTAAAAGGGATGCTTTCCCGTTTTTTACCCGGTTCAGGAGGAGGAAGCGCTGCCGCGTCGGCACCGGCGGCGGCCAGCGGAGGAGCAGGTGCAGGACTGCAGGGAATACAGAACCTGGCAAGTCCGGCATCCCTGTCGAGCATGCTCAGCAACGTTCAGAAGGTGCTCGGCGTGGCGCAGCAGGTTACGCCGATGATCCAGCAGTACGGTCCTTTAGTACGGAGTCTGCCCGCCATGATGAAGCTTTACAGCCAATTAAGCAGCAGTGATGACGAGAATGAATCTGACGAGACGAAAGAAACAGACGAACAGGACAAAAAGGATGAAGCTGAAAAAACAGATGAAACAGAAGATGAAAACAAATCAGACGCCTCATCCAAAACATCAAAGAAGACGTCTGAAAAAGCATCCGCTTCAAAAGAAAAAGACGCCGCACAGGCAGACTCAGCGGAACAGCCGCGTCCAAAAAGAACATCGGGCAGATCAAAGCCGAAATTATATATTTAACATTCTTTGATATCTCACGAAAGATTAGCTATAATGAGATCAGAAGAATGCAAGATTTGAGCCGTTTAACTACGGCTTTTTATATTGCCTCTACACTCACTTTTGATAGGAGGACATCTACATTGGACGTTATCAAAATATCGCCGCGCGGCTACTGTTACGGCGTTGTTGATGCCATGGTCATAGCCAAAAACGCGTCACTCGATAAAACACTGCCAAGACCTATATATATACTGGGAATGATTGTTCATAATAAGCATGTCACAGATGCGTTTGAGGAAGACGGCATTTACACGCTTGACGGCACAAACCGTCTGGAGATTTTAAAGCAGGTGGAAAAAGGAACCGTTATTTTCACAGCTCACGGGGTATCTCCGGAAGTAAGAAAAGCCGCTGAGGAAAAAGGGCTTGTTACGATTGACGCCACATGCCCGGACGTCACGAAAACACATGACTTAATCCGAAAAGTAAAAGCTGAAGGTTATCACGTCATATACATCGGTAAAAAAGGCCACCCCGAGCCTGAAGGAGCTGTCGGCGTCGCTCCTGAAATCGTTCATCTCGTTGAAACAGAGGAAGACGTGAGAAATCTCGATATTCAGGCTGAGAAATTAATCGTTACAAACCAAACGACAATGTCCCAGTGGGACGTCCACGATATTATGGAATCAGTCAAAGAAAAGTACCCGTACGTGGAATACCATCAGGAAATCTGCCTGGCCACACAGGTTCGTCAAGAAGCTGTATCAGAGCAGGCAAAAAAAGCGGACTTAACCATTGTTGTCGGTGATCCGAAAAGCAATAACTCCAACAGACTGGCGCAAGTGTCAGAAGAAATCGCCGGAACAAAAGCCTACCGAATCGGAGACATCAGTGAACTGAAGCTCGAATGGCTGAAAGACGTCAATACCGTCGCCGTTACCGCAGGCGCATCAACACCGACACCGATTACAAAGGAAGTCATCCGCTTTTTAGAGCAGTTTGACCACAACGATGAATCGACATGGCAGCTTGAACACAGTGTGCCGCTTAAAAAAATCCTTCCGAAAGTAAAAATAAAAAACTGAGGCCCGGGGCCTCAGTTTTTTTATAAGAAAGTAAATGGGTTTGTATCTGTTTCGGAAGCGAAAATGCGCACATCATAGTTTTTCTCCCCGGCCATTGCCGTAAGCTTCTCAGCCGTGCCTTTTCTCATGATCTTTTCAGCATAATGCCCCGGGTCCACGACGTTTAACCCCATCATCATCGCATCATGCGCTACATGGAAATAAAGATCGCCCGTCACGTAAACATCTGCACCCTTCCGCTTTGCCTGATAAATATATTTATTTCCGTCACCGCCAAGAACCGCGACTTTTTTCACCTTGCTGTTTCGCTCTCCGACCATCCGGACTCCGTTAACGTCAAACTTTTCTTTCACAAACAGAGCAAACTCTTCAAGCGTCATGTCTTGCTGAAGTTTTCCGATGCGGCCGAGCCCTTTTTCAAGCGGAGACTGCTCCACTGGATAAATATCATATGCCACCTCTTCATACGGATGGCTTTTTTTCAGCGCTTTTACGACGGTTTTCTCCATACTTGCCGGAAAAACGGTCTCAAGTCTCACTTCATGGACGAGCTCCAGTTCTCCCGTCTGTCCGATAAACGGTTCTGCCCCGTCCAGCGGCTTAAAGCTGCCGATTCCCTCTGAGGAGAACGCGCAATGGCTGTAATTGCCGATATGTCCCGCTCCGGCGTTGCCAAGTGCGGTTCTTACAGCTTCTTCATAGTCTTTCGGAACATAGACGGCAAGCTTTTTCATCGGGTCCGAATATGTCGGGACGAGCACTTCTGTGTCTGTCAGGCCGAGAGCTTCGGCAAGCAGATCATTCACACCGCCGTCCGCCACATCAAGATTCGTATGAGCCGCATATACGGCAATATCATGCTTTATACATTTCTCAATCAGTCTTCCGCCAGGCTGATCAGTGGTGATCTGTTTAAGCGGCCGAAAGATCGGCGGATGGTGGGCGATAATTAAGTCAACTTTTTTCTCAATGGCTTCATCTACCGTTTGTTCCAGAACATCCAGTGTCACCATGACATTTTTCACCGGCTTATTCAATGTACCGATCTGCAGACCGATTTTATCTCCTTCCACCGCAAAAGCCTTCGGTGAAAATTGTTCAAACAGCTGGATGATTTCCTGTCCGTTCACATGTTTAGGCATGTCCGATTACCTCCTTCAGCAGAGAAATCCGCTCTTTCAATTCAGCTAATTTTTCATGATTTTCATGCTTTGCGCTGCGGCTGATCTGTTCATAAATTTGTTCAGTATGCTTAAGTTCCTGGCTCCATTTCCGAAGAAACACTTCATTCCTCTCTTTTAATAAAAACGGACCCGCAAGCATTCCGGCAGCCATCGGCACGTCCCGATACGGCGCATCACGGTCGCCAGTTTCCGCAACGAGGATTTCATAACACTTTCCGTCTTCTTCGAGAATCACTTCATCAATCAGTTCATAGCCTTCCTGATACAGCCACTCTCTTATATGAACGGCATGAATATTCGGCTGCAGAATCAGCCGTTCACGCCCCGTCAATTTCGTTTTTCCGGACTCCAAAATATGAGCGATCAGCGCTCCGCCCATGCCAGCGATTGTAATGGCGCCGGCTTCTCCTTTTTCAAGGACGCTCAGCCCGTCACCTTTCCTTACGGAGATAAGAGTGCTTAAGTCCAGTTTTTCCACCTGCTGTTTGGCGGATAGAAACGGTCCGTCTGTAATTTCACCGGCGATTGCCCGGCTTGCCAAATGATTCAAAACGGCATAGCAAGGAAGATACGCGTGGTCCGACCCGATATCAGCAACCAGGGCACCCGGAGGGATATATTCCGCCACAGACTGCAATCTTTTAGATAACTTCATTTCATTCACAATATCACAACTTTTCTCAGGTTCTTTTTCCTTTACTATCATATAAAAAAACCGCCCGGAATCCAAGCGGCGGATAGAGTTTTTCATATGTCTTTTATATAGGGACCGGTAAAGCTTTATTTAATGTCAGAAACCCATTTTGCCATGTCATCCAGCTTTTCGGCCGGCACAAGGCCCGCGGGCATCCCGTTGCCGCCTTTTTCAATTTTTGTTTTAATCTCAGCGACATCTTTTCTTTTGCCGACGCCTTTTAAGTTCGGCCCTGACACACCTTCATAGTTTTCCCCGTGACAGGTGATGCAGTTCGCTTTATAAATCTCTTCAGGTGAAGCGTTTGCAGTTTCCTTCTCGGCATTTTTGCTTTCACCGCCGCTTGCGATCTGATGCGCATCTCCATTGCCTTTTACAGCTAAAAAGAAAGTCAGCCCTATTCCCAGCACTGCAATGAGCAAAAAAGGAATCAGCGGATTCCACTTCATATCTCCATCCCCCTTTTTCATTCTCCCCCTATGTAAACACTTCTAATTCTAACTTATTTTTACAAAAAGTAAATGGTCTTACTCAGCAATTTCATTGATTTCACAATTTATACAAAAAGCAAAAATAACTGTTTTGTTTATCACAAAATTATCTTTATTCTATTGTATAATGAATTGTATACGCTTACAATAAAGAATATAAATAAACTTATCTCATTTTCCCCCTTTCAGACATGCCGCATTTTTTCCAAACTCATTTGCAAAACATATGCTTATCCAGTAAAATAAAGGTATATTATCCATATATCTTATACATAAAAAAGAACGGATCAAAAAGACCCGTTCCATTCTATTCGAGAAAATCCTTCAGACGTTTGCTTCTGCTCGGATGTCTCAATTTGCGAAGCGCTTTTGCTTCAATTTGGCGAATACGCTCTCTCGTTACTCCAAACACTTTGCCTACTTCTTCCAAAGTTCTTGTGCGTCCGTCATCCAGACCGAAACGGAGACGCAGCACGTTTTCTTCACGATCTGTCAACGTATCCAGCACATCTTCCAGCTGTTCTTTTAAAAGCTCATATGCCGCATGATCCGACGGAGAAGTCGCTTCCTGGTCTTCGATGAAGTCACCGAGATGTGAGTCGTCTTCTTCACCGATCGGCGTTTCTAAAGAAACAGGCTCTTGAGCGATTTTTAATATTTCACGGACTTTTTCAGGCGTAAGATCCATGTCTTCAGCAATTTCTTCCGGTGTCGGCTCTCTGCCAAGATCCTGAAGAAGCTGACGCTGCACACGGATTAATTTGTTGATGGTTTCCACCATGTGAACCGGGATACGGATTGTTCTCGCCTGGTCAGCGATGGCGCGTGTAATCGCCTGTCTGATCCACCAAGTCGCATACGTACTGAATTTATATCCTTTACGGTAGTCAAACTTCTCGACGGCTTTCATGAGACCCATGTTTCCTTCTTGGATCAAGTCTAAGAAAAGCATGCCGCGGCCGACATACCGTTTAGCAATGCTGACAACTAAACGAAGGTTTGCTTCAGCCAGTCTGCGTTTAGATTCCTCGTCACCCTCTTCAATTTTTTGAGCGTAGGTGATTTCTTCTTTAGCAGAAAGAAGATTTACCCGTCCGATTTCCTTAAGGTACATGCGGACTGGATCATTGATCTTTACGCCAGGCGGTACGCTGAGGTCATTAAGGTCAAATTCTTCTTCGGCTTTGGCAAGCTGTTGAATATTAGGATCTTCCGTTTCTTCATTTTCACTAATTAATTCAACACCTTGTTCTCCTAAAAATTCATAATACTCATCCATTTGGTCTGATTCAATTTCAAAGCTGGACATGCGTTCAGCAATTTCTTCATATGTTAAAACGCCACGTTTTTTTCCAGTTTCAGTAAGTTGCTCTTTTACCTGGTCTAATGTAAGTTCTGTTTCTGTTTCGTGGGTTTGTTTATCAGCCATTATGGATCCCTCCTTCCAAAGCTTGCAACGAATTCTAAAAGCGGTATGTTTCTTATCCGACCCGGAAGCCTTCTCTCTTTTTCAGCATGCAGGGCTGCGGATAATAAATGACAATTCATGATGAGGTTAAGCGATCTATTTGCTCCTCCGCAAGGAATCATTGCCAATCAGAACGCAAGCCTCTTTTTGGTGTTACTTTAATGATCGGTTCAATGCAACAATTTCTTGAGCCAGAGACGCAGCTTTCACGAAGTCTTTCTGCCTCTCCGCATCCGCTCTTTCTGCTTCTTTTTCCTTTATCATTGACCATTTTCGGTGATCCAACACTTTTTTTACGTAATCGGATAACTCGGCCTCTGAGAGCTCCTCGTTTACTTGGAGCATCCCTATATCTGAAAGCAGCTGGCTGATTTCCTCATCCTGCATTCTCGCCATAAGATGCTGCGGCGTCATGTCAGCGCCCTCTTCATAAACAGCGTACAGGTATGCTGCCAGCGCACGATGTCCGTCAATGTTAAATTCAAAGCCGACACGCTCAATCACTTTCTTTATGACGTTTCGGTCTCTCAGCATATGAGCGAGCAGAAGTCTTTCCGCGTTCTCATAGGCGGGACGGAGACGGCGCCGTTTCGCTTTTGTCGTCACCCGGGCCCGTCTTGTCTGCGGTTCGGCGTTTTTGTCGCCGGGGGCGTTTTGTCTGGCGTAGATGGAAAGCTGTTCAGTCAAAGATTCTACCGAAAGAGAAAATTCTGAGGCGAGCTGCTTCACATACATTTCCTGCTCAAGCGACCCGGAAAGAGCGCTGATTTCTTTCAGCACTTCTTTCATGTAAGCGAGCCGGTCTCCTTCGTCAGATAAGTTTTTCCCTTTGCGGAAATACTGCATTTTAAAAGCCATGACCGTAACGCTTGCATCAATGATATCGGTCCGGAATTTTTCTCCGCCCCGGGTTCTGATATAATCATCAGGATCAAGTCCGTCAGGCAGCATGCTTACTCTTACCTTACAATCGGCTTTCTGGAGCAGGCCGGCCGCTTTCAGCGTAGCTTCGTACCCGGCTTTATCCGAATCGTAGCAGAGAATGACCTCCTGAACATTTCTCCTGAGGATTTTCACATGTTCTTCGGTGAGCGACGTCCCCATTGTGGCGATACTTTCTTTTACGCCTGAGCTGACGGCGGATATGACGTCAGCGAAGCCTTCAAACAGAACGGCTCTCTCCTCTTTCCTGATCGGCAGGCGCGCCTTATGAAAGTTATACAGCAGCTTAGATTTATGAAACAGCGGCGTTTCCGGGCTGTTCATATATTTCGGCTGCTGGCTTCCGAGCGCCCTTCCTGAAAAAGCCGCCACGGCTCCGTGGTGATCATGAATGGGAAACATAATTCTGTTTCTGAAACGGTCAAAATACCCGCTGCCGTCTTCCCTTCTGATCAGCAGACCCGCTTTTTCCATCAGTTCTTCCTCAAAACCGCGCTTTTTCAAGAATTTCGTCATGAAATCCCAGGAATCCAGCGCGTAGCCGATTTCAAACTCATCTATGAGCTCTTTCGTAAAACCCCTTGATAAAAGGTAATCTAACGCTTCCTGGCCTTCCTTTGTATTTATTAGCAAATGATGGTAAAATTTCTTCAGAAGCTCGTGAGCTTCCCCCATCTTCTGCTCTCCGGAAGATTCCGGCCTGGATGCAGAGTGAATCGTTATATCATCAGGGAAATCAATCTGATATTTATCCGCAAGGTGAGAAACAGCTTCCGTAAATGAATAGCCTTCCATCTGCCGTAAGAAAGAGAAAACGTTCCCGCCCGCACCGCATCCGAAGCAATGAAAGATCTGCTTATCGCTGGAGACGGAAAACGAGGGCGTGTTTTCCCCGTGAAACGGACAGAGCCCAAAGTAGTTGCGGCCTTGCTTTTTCAATTGGACATAATCACCTATGACTTCAACAATGTCTGCTGACTGCTGCACCTGATTAACTACTTCATCTGGTATGCGGTTTCCCATCTTATAACACTCCGTCGTACATTATTCGATGTTTTGATTTGAAATCCCTTCATCATTCGACAGGATTTTTTTAAGCAGGGTAACAAATCGATTCCGATCTTCTTTATTTAATTTTTTAGGTCCTTTGGAATGAATGCCGATTCTTCTCATTTTGCCTGACATATGACGGCTCATCAGAGCGAAGTCAATCGTGTCTTCAGTATAAGAACGGCCCCTTTCCGATAAGACGGCAATATTTCTGTTCAGCAAAAGAGAGGCTAAACCGATATCCTGCGTGACTACGACGTCTCCCGATCTCACATGGTTTGCGATATATAAGTCTGCCGCTTCTTTATGAGGATCAACGTATACCCAGTTCTCGTCTTTGCTTCTGGAAAGCTGGTAGTGTTCAAATGATGCGACGAAAATAACCCGAACGCTGACTTGCGATGCAATGAGCATTATTTCCTCTTTTACGGGGCATGCGTCTGCATCGACAAAAATCGTCTTTTCTTTTTCATTTAGAAGACTAATTCTCCATCCCTCCATCAATCTCCTGCATAAAAACAAGCGAAATCGCATATGCTCCATGACTGCGGATCTATTTTGAGCTTTGTCGAAAAATTTCCGGGAGTTATTCTTGACATCTTACCCATAATAGTTTATTCGTATCACACGAAGCTTAAACCTAAAAATAAACATTTTATCACAATTTTTTATTATAATACAAACTTCGCGAAGATGCCATCCTTTTTGTTTATTCCCTATTTGCATACCCAAAAACCCAGGATAAAGCGTCCTGAGTTATCGGCCCTTTGTTTTGAGGTGATGAATGATGTTCGCTGTTTCCTCGACCGCTTTATTCGAAACGTCAACGACTTGGCAGCCGATCCGGTCCACGATTTTCTCAAAATACTCCAGCTCTTCTTTAATTCTGTTGATATTGGCGTAAATGGCTTTGTCATTTAAGCCGAGAGATTTTAACCGTTCTTTTCGTATATGGTTCAGTTTATCAGGGCTGATTTTTAAGCCGATGCATTTTTTCGGATCAACGCTGAACAGTTCTTCCGGCGGATCGACCTCAGGAACGATCGGCACATTGGCCACTTTCAGACGCTTATGGGCAAGATATTGTGATAATGGGGTTTTAGACGTTCTGGATACTCCGAGCAGGATGATATCGGCTTTTAAAATGCCTCTTGGATCTCTGCCATCGTCATATTTGACGGCAAACTCGATCGCCTCGACCTTTTTGAAATAATCTTCATCAAGCTGGCGGACGCGGCCCGGTTCATATTTGGCGGTCAGACCGTAAGCCGATTCCATTTTATCGATGAGCGGACCGATAATATCGTAATACAGCACATTCGCTTTTTCCGCTTGTTCAACCAGGTATTTGCGCATTTCAGGAACAACGAGTGTAAAACAAATAATGCCGCCGTCCGCTTTGGCGAGAGACACGACTTCATTAATGGTGCCGATATCTTCCACATAAGGTATTCTTCTGATATGCGTATCATCGGCTGAGCCGTTAAACTGGCTGAGCGAGGCTTTTACAACGAGTTCGGCGGTTTCTCCGACTGAGTCTGATACTACATAAATGATGCGATTGTCCATGTTATCCCCCCGTTAGTTTTCAAGCTTATATGATTTCATTTTCTGATAAACTGACAAGTATCTTAGTCATATTCGTTTTGGTAAACCGGCCGATGACCTCAAAGCCTTTATCCGTATCTTTAATAACGGGCAGGGCATCGATCTGTTTTTCAATTAAATACTTGGCGATGTCCATCACATAATCGTCACGCCGGCAGACGGCGATATTCGGCATTCTTGTCATGATAATATGAACCGGTATTGAGGCAAGTTCCTGCTGGCCGATGCTCGCCCGCAGCAAATCTTTGCGTGACAGCACACCGACTAAGACAGCATCACGATCTACGACAAATAACGTGCCGACATCTTCTAAAAACATGGTGCAGATGGCATCGTATACCGAGACATTCTCATTGATGACAACAGGGATCGATTGAAAATCTTTCACTTGCAGCTTTTTCAGTTTATCCGCAAGCAGCTGATTTCCCGTTTTCCCCGTATAAAAATAACCGACCCGCGGACGGGCCTCTAAGAAGCCTGACATGGTGAGTATGGCCAAGTCCGGCCGCAGCGTGGCCCTCGTTAAATTGAGCTGTTCTGCGATATGCTCTCCGGTAATCGGGCCGTTTTCCTTTACAATCTGTAAAATTTGTTCTTGCCGTTTATTTAATTCGATCGTACTCACCACCTTTATGGAAGGGTTTCTTTATCTATGTTTTCATTCTGTGATGTTTATGTAAAAGGGGAAAAGACGATTGCCGATCACACAGCAACCGTCTTTTTCTTTATTTTACAATAAGATGATTCATATTAGCAAAAGACTTGATCACATCTGCAAGAGCGGTCATTTGCGCTAAACGGTTGGTTTTTAATGCTTCATCGTCCGCATTTACCATCGTGTGATTAAAGTAGTCTTCTATCGGCTCCTTTAATCCGCTGAGCACGGCAAGCGCCTGTTCATAGTTTTTGGAGGCAAAGCTTTCCGCGACACTGTCTTTTGTTTTTTGATAAGCGTCAAACAGCTTTTTCTCCTGTTCATTTTCAAACAGATCCGGATTGATATCGCGGCTCTCGCCTTTTTTGCTGATGGAGATGACCCGGCCGAGTGATTCAGCCGTTTCTTTAAAGCCGGGTGTGCCGAGGTGCTTCTCAAGCACTCTTGCCTTATGAACGGCTGCATACGGCTCAAGCTCTGTGCTGTCCAGAACGGCTTCGATAACGTCATGACGGATGTCTTCAGCGTTTAAGACGTATTTCAGACGCTGTGTAAAGAAATCGAGGAGCTCATTTTCTTTTTCCGTTTCTGTCAATGACAGCAGCTCTTTAAAAGAAATGCCCCAATTGCGGTCGATCAGAATGGAAACGATGCCGCTTGCCTGACGGCGCAATCCGTACGGATCTTGAGAACCTGTCGGAATCACGTCAATGCTGAAGAAGGAAGCAATCGTGTCCAGTTTATCAGCTAACGCCACAACCGCGCCGGTAAAGGTTGAAGGCACTTCTCCCCCGGCCGCTCTCGGCATATAGTGCTCATTGACAGCGGCAGCGACGGCTTCATCTTCACCGAGCATGCGCGCATATTTTTCTCCCATCACGCCCTGAAGCTCAGGGAACTCATAGATCATATGTGTAACCAGGTCAAATTTAGAAATCTCTGCGGCGCGCTTCACAAGTTTTTGCGTCTGTTCATCCGCTTTCAGGCGGACGGCAAGTTTGCCCGCAATGGCGGTCACTCTTCTTACTTTATCTCCAAGGGAGCCGAGCTCTTCATGGAAAACGATATTTTCCAGTTTCTTCACATTTTCATCAATGTTCAGCTTTTGGTCTTCTTTGTAGAAGAACGCAGCATCTGAAAGCCTTGCTCTCAGCACTTTCTCGTTTCCGCGGGCAACATTTTCAATTGCATGGCTGTTCCCGTTTCTTACCGTAATAAAATGAGGAAGCAGATTCCCGTTTTCATCTTTTACCGGGAAGTAGCGCTGATGCTCTTTCATTGTTGTTACAAGCACTTCTTCAGGGATAGAAAGAAACTCGGATTCAAAAGATCCGTAAAGCGCCGTCGGGTATTCCACCAGATGGTTGACTTCGTTCAGCAGATCCTCATCGATCGGAATGTTCCATTTCTTCTCGGCTGCAAGCGCGTCAAGCTGGCTTTGGATCATTTGTTTGCGTTCTTTCGGGTCAGCAATGACGCTTTGTTCTTTCAGCAGCTTTTCGTATGATGACGGCGCATCAACAGTTACTTCTTGGCCGAGAAAGCGGTGTCCCTGTGTGTTCCGGCCCGTCTCGACATTTGTGATTTTAAACGGAATGACGTCTTTTCCAAAGAGAGCGATAATCCATTTGATCGGACGGATATAGCGCAGATCCTGCGTGCCCCAGCGCATGTTTTTCGGAAAATGCATTCCGGCAATCAAATTTTCCAGCTGCGGTAAAAGTGTCTTCGTCTCTTGTCCCGCCTGGAATTTTTGAACGAAGACATATTCCGTGCCGTTTACATCTTTTATATACAGGTCATCCACTCCGGCGCCTTGGCCTTTTGAAAATCCGATAGCGGATTTTGTCCAGTTTCCGTCAGCATCCAGAGCGATTTTTTTCGCAGGGCCTTTTGCTTCTTCCTGAATATCAGCCTGTTTTTCTGCTACGTCTTTTATATATACTGCCAGACGTCTCGGCGTATTAAAAAGTTTCACTTCGCCATGGGCGATATTTTTTTCAGCCAGCCAGCCGGTCAGCTTTTCACCGAGCTGCACCATGCTGTCATGTAAAAACCGCGCCGGCATTTCCTCGAGTCCGATCTCTAAAAGCAAGTCTTGTTTACTCATGGGAAGAGCCCTCCTCTTTAAGCATTGGGAACCCTAATTTTTCCCGTTCTTCATAATACGTTTTTGCCACTTTTCTCGCTAAGTTGCGGACACGGCCGATATAACCCGTCCGCTCCGTCACCGAGATCGCGCCTTTTGCATCGAGCAGATTAAATGTGTGAGAGCATTTCAGCACATAATCATAGGCCGGATGCACGAGCCCGTTATCCATTTGTCTGATCGCTTCTTTTTCATAGGTGCTGAACAAATGGAAAAGCATATCCACGTCAGATGTTTCAAAAGTATAAACGGAATGCTCATATTCAGCCATCATAAATAAATCTTTCACAGTAAATCCTGACGTCCATTCAAGATCAAAGACGTTTTCTTTATCCTGAATATATGACGCGAGACGTTCAATACCATATGTGATCTCAACGGATACCGGTTTACATTCAATTCCGCCCACCTGCTGGAAGTATGTAAACTGAGTAATTTCCATCCCGTCAAGCCATACTTCCCAGCCGAGACCTGCACAGCCTAAAGACGGGTTTTCCCAGTTGTCTTCTACGAAACGGATATCATGTTCAAGCGGGTCAATGCCGAGCGCACGCAATGAATCAAGATAAAGCTCTTGAATGTTATCAGGCGACGGCTTGATAATGACTTGGAATTGATGATGCTGATAGAGCCTGTTCGGGTTTTCACCGTACCGTCCGTCCGCAGGCCGTCTGGACGGCTCAACGTAAGCCACTCTCCACGGTTCCGGCCCGATGCTTCGTAAAAATGTATACGGGCTCATTGTGCCTGCGCCTTTCTCCACATCATACGACTGCATGAGCACACAGCCTTCATTCGACCAGTGCTTCTGCAAGGTTAAAATCATATCTTGAATGTTCATTTCAAGCACCTCCACTTTCTCCATTCTTTTACAAGTGCGGCGGCAACCAAAAAACTCCCGTCTCTATGCTTGCCGGCCGCAAACATAGGGACGAGAGTTCTCCCGCGGTTCCACCCTAGTTGCTGAGGATGTGAATCACTCAGCCTCTTTTTAAAGGGTTGCTCGAGAATGCCTTTCGTTGCGCGCTCATCCTTAGCTTACACTGCCCTAAGGTCGCTTGTATGAGTTGGACGCAAGTACTTCTTTCTGTCACTGCAACATATTTTATAATAAATGATCATATAAAAAGATGGGCAGAATGTCAACTTTTGTTTTCATCCAAAAGGTTCTTCATGCTTTCCATCTGATCTAAAAACCGTTTTGACTTTAAATAAAGTCCTGAATATTCCTCGTAATACAGATCTATGACCCGTTTAATTTCGTTTTTGGTTTCCTGTTTTAACGAGACGCTGCCGAGCCTTCCGATATCAAAGTAATAAAAAAGCCTTAGCAGCCTTGCCGTTTGCGGCGAAATCGGAACTCTGTACGGATCCTTTTCAAAGCAGCGGTGGCAGATAAACCCGTTATCTCTTATCGAAAAATGAAACGTCCCTTCCCCGCTTTTGCAGTGGACACAATGATTCAGCTCCGGATACAGCCCCATGACGCCGAGCATTTTCATCTGCACGATGAAGGTGATCACGTCCGGGTCAGTCCCGTCATTCAGCCTCTTAAAGGATTCGAGAATCAATTCGAATAAATAGGGGTTCGGTTTCTTCTCTTCCGTTCCTTTGTCAGTGAGTTCAGCGATAAAAGCGGCATACGCCGTCAAAAATAAATCTTCTCTGATCGTTCTCATGCTGAGAATCATTTCACCCTGCTGGAGCGTGCCGAGTCCGGATGTTCTTTGCATTAAAAATGACCCGTACAAAAACGGCTGGCTGACTGCTGACAGCCGGCTGGCTGACTTCCTGGCGCCCCTTGCCATGACGCCGATTTTGCCGTGTTCCCTCGTCAGCAATGTCACGATTTTATTCGTCTCCCCGTAGTCATTCGTACGGAGCACGATTCCTTCACATTTAGTCAGCATTTCCGCACCTTCCAACAATGGGAGGGGCCAAGAGGTTTACAAAATTGGAAAATCAATTCGGGCTAGCTCATCTTCCGGTTCTTCGGGTCTTTCCAGGTTCTCTTTTTCCAGTTCTTTAAAAAGAAGGTACGTATCAACACTTCCTGTTTGAGAAAATACGTTCCAGGTAAAATTCAACACAAAAAACCCACCTTTCATCATTAAACTAGCTTGCAAATCCAAATTCTTACCCTTATCTTGACCTGATGTCCTCCTTTTCATGTTAAACAAATTTTGCTAACGAATCCCTGCTTCTGTGAGGTAATCTCACACCTCAGGCATGCGCCTTAGATGATTTAATATTCATCCTCTTTGAAGCCGAAATCACGCAGCTGAGACATTTTATTCCGCCAGTCCTTCTGCACCTTCACCCATAATTCCAGGTAAACGCGTGAGCCCAAAAGAGCTTCAATATCAGCCCGCGCTCTTTTGCCGACTTCTTTCAGAAGCGCTCCTTTTTTACCGATGACGATGCCTTTTTGAGAATCCCGCTCGACCACAATGGTGGCGGCGACATGGACGGAGCCGTTTTCCTGCCCTTTAATGGACTCGATGGCGACAGCGATGCTGTGCGGCACTTCTTCCCTTGTCAGATGGAGCACTTTTTCTCTGATCAGTTCAGAAATAATGAACCGCTCGGGGTGGTCAGTCACCTGATCGCTCGGATAGAACTGAGGCCCTTCCGGTAAATACGCTTCAATCTGCGCGAGAAGGGTTTCGACGTTGTTCCCTTCCAAAGCTGAGATCGGCACGATTTCTTTAAACGGATAGCGCGTACGGTACTCATCAATTAAAAGAAGCAGCTGGTCAGGGTGGATCTTATCAATTTTGTTAACGATCAGAAAGACCGGTGTAGACGTCTGTCCGAGCTTTTCAATGATAAACTCGTCGCCTTTTCCGTACCCTTCTTCGGCGTTAATCATAAATAACACCAAGTCAACTTCTTTCAGCGTATTCTGCGCCACTTTCATCATAAAGTCGCCAAGCTTGTGCTTTGGTTTGTGAATGCCCGGTGTATCAATAAAAATGGTCTGCGACGTGCCGGTTGTCAGCACCCCTTGGACTTTATTTCTTGTCGTCTGGGGTTTGTCGCTCATGATGGCGATCTTTTGACCGATGACCCTGTTTAAAAAGGTAGACTTTCCTACATTCGGCCTTCCGATGATAGATACAAATCCTGATTTAAAGCTTTCGTTCGTCATGTAAATCCTCCGATGAAAATGCGCCCGGCAATAATTCTTCCGCAGTCATTTCTTTTATTTGTCCTTGTAAGTTGGTCAGAATAACAAGCATATCCTTTGAGCACAGCTCGGAAATTACTTGTCTGCAGGCTCCGCACGGCGAAACCGGTCCCGGAGTATCCGCAGCCACGGCGAGCATCGCAAATTCCGTATCCCCCTCGGAAACAGCTTTGAATATCGCCGTGCGTTCAGCACAGTTGCACATGCTGTATGCCGCATTTTCAATGTTGCAGCCTCTGTACACTTTTCCGTCTTTGGTAAGAAGAGCGGCTCCCACTCTGAAATTTGAATACGGCACATACGCTGTGTCCCGCGCTTTTAATGCTTCTGCAATCAATTCTTGTCTGTTCATGTGTACTTAATTCCTCTCTTACCTTTATCCTGTATGATACCGCTGTCACTTTTATTTTACATAATTATGATTGGTTTTTCACGCCCATTTTTGGCAATGTAAAATAATTGTAAGAATCTTCTGCTAACATATCTTCGGCAAGAAGATGAGTAAACCAATGATACACGATATCACGGCAAAGACGCAAACGGCTCCGGCGGCCGCGTCCTTTGCCGCTTTTGCGAGCGGGTGATACTGATCGGTAACTAAATCCACAACATGCTCTATCGCCGTATTTAAAAGCTCCAAAGCAAGCATTCCTCCGATCAGCACCAAAACAACGGCCCATTCGGCTGTGCTCAGCCCGGTGAGAAAACCGCAAACGATAACGGCGCAGGCCGCGGTAATATGAAATTGAAAATTCCGCTCTGACCGCGCCGTTTTCCAGATTCCCCTCCATGCATGGACAAAGCTCTTCAGGAACCTGCTCCACTCGTTTTTATGATCTCGTGAGTCCATACTCATCCAGCAAATCCTTTTGCTTTGAAAACATTTCTTCCTCTTCTTCTTTTGTCATGTGATCATAGCCAAGCAAATGCAAAAAGCCGTGCACGGCCAGAAAACCGAGCTCTCTCATAAACGAATGGCCGTACTCTTCCGCCTGCTCTTTCGTTCTGTCTGCGCTGATGATAATATCTCCTAAAACAGGCGGCATGTCGGCGCCTACGATTTCAACCTCGTCTTCGCCTTCTTCTTCAAGCGCAAACGAAATGACGTCAGTCGGAGTGTCTTTTCCCCGGTAGTCTCTGTTGATTTCTCTGATTTCCTCATTTGTCACAATCGTGACCGATACTTCAGCCTGGTCCTGAACGCCTTCTTTTTCCGCCGCGAATTGGAGCAGCTTCTCCACTTCTTGGAGCGCATCAGCTGAGACGCTGTTCGTTTCATCAACAATATCTATGAGTAAACCCATTTATTTCACCTTCTTCGTAGCCTCCGGATATTCAATCCGGGAGTGGAAAATTCCTTTTAAAGTCGCACATAGTGTTTTTGCGATCGTATCCAGTTCTCGGAACGTGAGATCACATTCTGAGAATTGTCCGTCCTGAAGCTTATCGGATATAATTCCCCGCACCAGTTTTTCGATCCGCTCGGGATTCGGATTATGCATGGAACGGACGGCGGCTTCAACGCTGTCGGCCACTGAGATAATAGCCGCTTCTTTCGATTGCGGCTTCGGCCCCGGGTAGCGGAACTCTTTCTCTGTAATCTGGTCGCCCTTTTCTTTCGCTTTATAATAAAAGAATTTTAAAAGGGACGTTCCGTGATGCTGCTCCGCGATATCCACAAGCTCTTTCGGAAACTTATAGCTTCTGAGCATATTCGCACCGTCTGTCGTATGTGCGATAATGATATTTTTGCTGAGCTGCGGAGACAGCTTGTCATGCGGATTATCCATATTCATCTGATTTTCAATAAAATATTGCGGTCGTTTCGTTTTGCCGAGATCGTGATAATACGCTCCGACCCGTGCTAAAAGACCGTTTGCCCCTACGGCTTCACAAGCCGCTTCCGACAGATTTGCCACCATGACGCTGTGATGATATGTACCGGGTGTTTCCGTTAAAATCTTACGAAGCAGGGGATGATTCGGATTAGACAGTTCAATCAGCCTCATTGTTGAAAGAATGCCGAATCCCGTCTCAAAAAACGGCATCAGACCGATAATCAAAACGGATGAAGCAAGTCCCGAGACGACCCCCATCAGCATCAGCGTTCCGATTTCAACCGGTGACAGCGCCGTATTTTGTATTAATAAAAGCGACAGCACGATAATCATATTAATAAATGAGACGAACAGTCCCGTCTGCAATATTTTTGACCTCGCATTATGTTTTCCCAAAAACAGAATGCCTGAAATGCTGCTGATTAAATAGTAAATGCCGATGACGTAATTAAATGTTCCCGTCACACCCTGATTAAACATCATACTGCCGCAGATCGCCAGAATGATGCTTCCTAAAATGGCGAGCCTTTCATTGAGCAGCAGCCTGATTAAAATCGCGCCGGCGGCGATCGGCACAAGATAGCCGATATTGGTGTATTCAATCTTCTGAAAGAGACTGACGACTTCCATAATGACGAGAATAAGCGTTGTAATGATAGAAAACAGCAAAAGAGATTTATTTTTCAGCTTAAGCTCCTGCTGCTGTTTCTCAAAATAGTAGACAAGCGTGGCAATAAACAGGCCGATCATCAGAAGGAGACCGCTGATCGGTTTTAACAGGTTGGAATTATTCAAAAGACCCGTCAGTTCAAGCTTCCTGTATACTTCCCGGTCAATCAGGTCATTCTCTTCCACGAGAACCTGTCCCTGTTTGATCTGTACCGGCTGGACGCTGTCTGACGCTTCCTGGCGTTTTTCATCGGTCGCTTTCGGATCAAAAACGTAATTCGGGATGACCGCGTATTTTCCGATTTCAGTCGCAGCCGCTAAATATTTTGACGGCACAGAAGCGCTTTTCAGCTCTTTTGCGACCTTATCCTTCGCTTCAGCAAGCTTTTCAGAAGGAATTTCACTGCTCATCACCGTATTCACCGCGGTAATGACGGAATCCCTCACAAATGAGAAATCTTCATTGTTTGCATGGAGAAGCGATTTAATGGCATCTTCCGAGACAGATTCATTGACATCCTGTGTCAGCTTGTTTTTCACCGATTTTACCAGTGATTTTTCCGAAGGTGACTTTTTGTCTTTTTCCGCATCTTTTTTCACTTCGCCGATGCTGTCAAAAATGGAAGTGATCAGGTCAAGCCGATTGTCGGTATAGCCTTTTTTCAGAGTGTATTGATCTTCCACCGCATCTTCGGCCGCCTGTTTTTTCGATTCCGTCGCCTGCTGATCTTCCACTGTGGCGGGCGCGTAAATCGTTTTATCACTGACTGCAAACAAATCCAAATTAAGTGATTCAGGTTTTACATGAATAAAGAGCAAACCAAACATGATCGCTGAAAGCAGCAGGTACAGCAGCACATGGGCTGAGCGGGCATGTCTGAAACTGCGGAACCGTTCCCGGGCGCTTTTGCCCTTTCCCTTCTTTTTCAAAACAAGAACCTCCTCCCTGAAACATCAGGAACACATCATATAAAAATGACCCGATAACGGGAGATCGGGTCATTTTTGCATTACTTTTGCTTATCATAAGCTTCAATAATTTTTGCAACAAGCGGATGCCTGACCACATCTGTCTGGTCAAGTTCAATCACGGAGATGCCGTTTACGTCCTTCAGCATGTCCTTCGCTACTGCAAGTCCCGATGTGACGCCTTTCGGCAGGTCAATTTGGCTTACGTCGCCCGTAATGATCATTTTAGAGCCAAAACCCAATCTCGTCAAAAACATTTTCATTTGAGCGGGAGTGGTATTCTGGGCTTCATCAAGAATCACATACGCGTCGTCAAGCGTCCGCCCTCTCATATAGGCAAGCGGGGCGATTTCGATAACCCCTCTCTCCATAAGACGCTCCGTATGGTCGCTTCCGAGCACATCATGGAGCGCGTCATACAGCGGGCGCAGATAAGGATCTACTTTTTCCTTTAAATCTCCGGGCAGAAAACCGAGGCTCTCGCCGGCTTCCACAGCGGGTCTTGTTAAAATGATTTTTTTAATGTGGCCGTTTTTTAAAGCGTGCACCGCTTTTACGACCGCCAAATAAGTTTTGCCGGTTCCCGCCGGCCCGATGCCGAACACCATGTCGTTTTTCTTCATCGCCGCCACATATTCTCTTTGGCCGATGGTTTTGACACGGATCGGTTTGCCTTTTGCCGTTTTCGTTATTTCCTCTTCATACATGCTTTCAAAATAGTCCAGTTCATCTTTTTTTGCCATTTTCACGGCATACAGCACATCACGTTCCGAAATCTCGATCCCCTTGCGAATTAAAGTAAGGAGCGAGCCCAATAATCTGTCAGCGATCTCAAATGTTTCATCATTCCCGGAAACGTAAATGGTTTCACCGCGTGTGATGAGGCTAATGCCCAGATCCTTCTCCATTAAATGTAAAAAAGCATCTTGGCTGCCGAACAAAGAAAGTGCTTCGTCCGGGCTTTTCAGTTTGTGATTAATCGCAAGTAAATGTTCTGCCATTCTTTAGTCTCCCTGAACAATAGGTGTGGTTTGAACGATATCTTCTATAACTTGGTAGAGAATAATCAACTTTACTTTACCATTCTCAACGGATTGGTGCAAAACTTTTTCACTTTCCACCTCTCCGCTGCCGTTTAATCGCTTTTCTACATCTTGTCTTCCCATTTTGATACCGGCCTGAACCGCTTCGCCTTTCGTATAAGTCCGCACGGATGTTTCACTTTCTCTTGTCTGTTCTGAAACGTAAGAAACCGGAAGCTTCATCCCCAGAAATTGAAACGGATGCTTTTCTTCCTCTGTTTTCGGATGTTTCAGCGGCTCCTCATTAAACCCGAAGCCCCAAAAAGGCACGCCCCATGATCCGAAAGACAGCTTGTGCTTCGTCCTTACTTTACCCGTATATAGCGTAAATGATGTTTCAAGAGGCACGGTTACTTCTGACTTGTACCATGTTTCTCCGTAAATTTCCGCTTTTGAGGCGACTTTCCGGTCTTCATTTCCGATCAGTCCTGAGACGAGGAGCTGTCCTTTGTCAACATGATCGTTCACAAAAGCCATCGGCTGCCCCTTTTGCACGAACATCCTTTTGATGACCGCCTTCTTTTTGGCAACGATATGGCGGGGGCTTACGTACTTTTCTTTTGTCGGTTCGTTCTTTTCGACCACTTTCATATGAAGGGCTGTCCCGTTCAATTCCACACCGACCCACGTAATATTATCGATGCCGTTTGTTAATGATTTTTGAATTTTTTCCGGCGTCATCATTAAAAATTGCAAACGGCCTTTTTTCACACCGATTTCTTCAAGGTGCTTTACCATCTGATGCTCGGTTTCTGGCTTGGCCCCTTTAATATCAATTTCCCAAATCATGTTGGACAAAAGAAACAATATAACAAAAAATATCACAAATCCCGCAGTGAAGCCCAGATTTAATCTTGATTTGAGAAGCAGAAAGGGAAGACCCTTTCTTTTTGTAAAGCTTGCTTTGCATTCATGTTTTCTGATGACTCTTCTGAAAGCATGTACATCTTGAAGCTGAATCATCAGCAGAACACAGTCTTGCTTTTTTTTCACCGCAAAGATGGCGATTCCGTTTCTCGTGCATTCATTCAGCAGCCGTTCAATCCCTTTTCCTTTGACTTCCATTTGGACTTTACCCGAAAAAAATGACAGCCATTTGTTTTTCACATTATTTCCCCCCGGCTTTATGAATCGACATATCGTACGTGATCTATCGTGCCTTCCAAAAGGATTTCCTCAGGAAGGATTGCCTTAATGACCAAGTTTTTTCCTGATATGATACACTGCCCCTGCTTGAGCATCAGCCTGACTTCTTCTTCACTGAACAGCAGGAGGCCTCTGTGATTCTCTATGTAGATATGAAGTCTGCCGACCATCGTAATACGAGGCAGATCCATCATAACGTCCGGGGGAATTTCCAATGCTCTTGTCAGCCATGCCTTTACACGATTCTTTCTTTGCCCCATAAAAAAAGAACCCCCTTTCATCTCATATGTATGATTTGAAAAGGGGTTCTAACACTTTATTTTTTACCGATGTTCCGCATGGTCCGGTGCGGTTTTTTTGCACGGGGCGGACCCAAAACCTCACTGAATATAATGCCTTGGACCGCAGTTTCTTTATTTATTTTGAGGGCTGATTTCTTCAGAGACGCGTTTCGTGCGCGTGCGGATGTCAGCTTATGTTCGAGCCCGTTAAACATCTGCTCCGTCTCCGCTAGGCGCTTTTCAGCTTCCCTTCTTTTTTGCTCAAAAGGGTTCTCTTCTGAAACGGCAGGCAATTCTTCCGCTTCCGGCTTATGCTCTTTCTGCGGCTGTTTTTGATCCTGCTTTTTTGCCTGATTTCCGGGACGTGTACCCGGCGGACGTTTTTCATCTTTGTTTTTCTTGCCGAATATTGCCGATATAATGCCGATGACGGCGGCAATGACGAGCGGATTTGTCAGAATCTCGTGCATATAGCGGCTCCCTCCTTAATAGAGAGGTTATTGTTGGTCTTCATCTTGCTGGTCATTCGTCAGCTTGCCGATAGAATCCCTCATGTCCGTATCCGCGTCGATATTTTTTATGTTCATATAGTCCATGACGCCGATGTTTCCTTCACGCAACGCTTCTGCCATCGCAAGCGGCACTTCGGCTTCTGCTTCCACGACTTTTGCACGCATTTCTTCTACGCGAGCGCGCATTTCCTGCTCTTGGGCGACCGCCATGGCGCGGCGCTCTTCGGCTTTGGCCTGCGCAATGTTTTTGTCTGCTTCTGCCTGATCCGTCTGAAGAATCGCTCCGATGTTTTTGCCGATATCAACGTCGGCGATGTCAATCGAAAGAATTTCAAATGCAGTGCCTGAATCCAGCCCTTTGCCAAGTACGGTCTGCGAAATCATATCAGGGTTTTCAAGTACTTTTTTATGATTGTGTGAAGAACCGATTGTCGAGACAATCCCTTCTCCGACACGGGCGACAACCGTCTCTTCTCCCGCTCCTCCGACAAGGCGCTCAATATTGGCTCTTACCGTGATTCTGGCTTTTGCTTTTACTTCAATTCCGTCCATGGCGACACCCGCGATAAACGGTGTTTCAATGACCTTCGGATTGACGCTCATCTGTACGGCTTCCAATACATCACGCCCGGCCAGGTCAATGGCTGCGCAGCGTTCAAATGTCAGCTCAATATTGGCGCGCTGTGCCGCAATCAGGGCATTGACCACCCTGTCGACATTACCTCCGGCCAGATAATGGCTTTCGAGCTGATTTGTTGTTGCGGACAGGCCGGCTTTGTGCGCTTTAATTAACGGATTGACAACGCGGCTTGGTATGACGCGCCGCAGCCTCATCCCGACCAAAGTGAAAATGCTGATTCTGACTCCTGCCGCAAGCGCCGAAATCCATAGCATCACCGGTACAAAGGTGAAGAATATGGCTAACACAATAATGGCAGCAGCAACTAATGCTAAAATCGCCAAACTTGACAGTTCCATCTAATTCCTCCTCAAGGTTATCATCTATATTTCTCTCACGACAATGCGTGAGCCTTCCGCTTTCACTACTTTCACCTGTCTGTCTTTTTCAGTGAATGATCCTTCCGAGACGACATCCAGACGTTCATCATCAATAATGACGGTGCCTGACGGTCTGAGGGCTGTAGCGGTAACGCCGACTTTTCCCAATAGCTCCGTCCGGTTCTGATTTGAAACATAACCGCTCTCCGTGCTTGTTGAATCAGTTAATATTAATTTTTTAAAGAATTTCATTCGTTTCCCCAACACCCTTGTTAATATGATAAAGGCTGTAATAGACACAGCAATGGCGATCAAGAGAGAAACCGCCATGACGGTAAAGCTGCCCGCAGCGAGAAAGAGGCTCGCGATGACGCCTGCAATACCGATAAGACCGATTATGCCTCCGGGCAGGAATATCTCTAAAAGGATAAAAACGAAGCCCGCGCAAAATAAGAATACGCTGTCATAGCCGGCGAATCCGGCAGCGATATGCCCGGTGAAAAACAGCAGCATGGCCGTCAGTCCGACGGCACCCGGTATCCCGAGGCCCGGCGAGAACAATTCAATGGTCAAACCAAGCAAAGCAAGCGTTAATAAGACGGGGACAACAAACGGATTTGTCAGCCATCTGCCCAGTTTGCCGACGAAACCTTCTTCTGCATGGTGAACATCCGCTTTGTCAAAACCGAGCTTTGTATATAGAGCATCAAGGTTTGAAACCGTGCCCTCCGAATATCCGACTTCCTTGGCTTTTTCAGCTGTCAGTGTCAGCAGTTTTCCCTTTGGGGCGCCCGCTTCCTTTGCATTGATGGCGGGATCTGCCATGGCCAGGGCGTATTTCGGATTTCGGTTGTTTTTAACCGCTGCGTCCTCCATTTCTGCATGCCACAGTGATTGGGCCTTTTTGTCTGCCGCGTTTCCTTTTCCGTCGATGATGGCTGCGGCACCCATTTTTCCGCCCGGCGCCATGTAGATTTCATCTGCCTGAAGCGCTATATACGCTCCGGCAGAAAGCGCCCGTTTATTAACGTAAGCGGTAACAGGCATATCCGCGCGGCCGATGATATCCGCAATATCCAAGGCTGATTGAACGGCGCCTCCCGGTGTATTGATGTCAAGAATAATGTGTGACGCGCCGGACTCCTTCGCTTCTTTGAAAGAACGCGATAAAAACGAGGCGAGCCCCTGTTCGACATTTTTCTCAACCGGGATGACATAAACCGATGGATGATCAGCTTTCGCGTTCAATTGAACCCCTAATAAAGATAATACAAATAAGCCCAATAGAGCAACAGCAATTCCGGTTTTTTTTCGGAACAAGGCAAATATACCCTCCTTCCCGTTTCGTTCTTCTTTATATACGTAACAAATGTACTTTAGTTTCATTTTTTTATGTATAAAAAAAGACATCTCTCAAGGAAAGATGTCTTTTTTCTTGTCAATTAAGATAATTGACTGCTGACAAGTCTGTTAATTACGCTGCCGTCAGCTTTACCTTTTACTTTAGGCATAATAGCACTCATCACTTTGCCCATGTCCGCTTTGGAGCTCGCACCGACTTCAGCGATGGTTTCATTTACGATTGTCTGCAGCTCTTCTTCAGAAAGCTGCTTCGGTAAATAAACTTCTAAAATGTCCAGCTCTTTTTGAACTTTATCTACTAAATCTAAACGATTAGCGTTTGAAAATTCATGGAGGGAGTCTTTACGTTGCTTAAGTTCACGAGATAGGACAGTAAGTTCCTCATCCTCGGTCAAACTGTCTTTCTTAAGCTTAATTGCTTCGTTTTGAAGTGAAGCTTTCACCATTCGAACGACAGTCAGTTTGTCTTTCTCACGGCTTTTCATATACAGCTTCATATCTTGGTTAAGTCGCTCAAGAAGACTCATAAATCCACCCTCTTTTAGAATTTGCGTTTTCTAGCAGCTTCTGACTTTTTCTTGCGCTTTACGCTAGGTTTTTCATAAAATTCGCGCTTTCTTGCTTCTTGCAAAGTACCTGTCTTTGATACACTGCGTTTGAAGCGACGAAGAGCATCTTCAAGCGATTCGTTTTTTCTAACGACCGTTTTTGACATTCTCTTTCCCTCCCTCCGAATACACCAATCGACTACCTTTAAAAAGATACATATATAAACATGTACTTTGACATTATAATATAAGCCATCAGTCAGGTCAACTAAGCGAGCTCACTTTTCCGTCATGAATAAAGCTGCTTGTCTATATAATGATGGAAAGGGGTGTTTCATTTGATGATACTGATTCTCTTTACCGCACTTATCCTGGTTTTTTTACTCGGAATGAGCCTGCTCAGGCAGGGCCTGATCGCCTTAACGTATTCAAAAATTGAGAAGAGCCTGCTCTTATTTACCGACCACCCTTTGAAAGCTTTTCTCATAAGCATCGTATTCACTGGTTTTCTTCAGAGCAGCTCAGCCTTCATGGTCATTGTCATCGGCTTTGTCAGCGCAGGCGCTTTATCTTTTAAACGGACCATTCCGATGATTCTCGGCACGAATGTCGGCTCCACGTTTACGACGGAGTTTTTAGCCATAAAGATGGATGTGCTCATTTGGGTGCTTTTTATCGGAGGCCTTGTGTTTATCCTCCTCCGTAAATATCCGTTCAGGCAGATCGGTATAAGCTTCCTCGGTCTCGGCATCATCTTTTTTTGCATTACATGCTTCAGCCGGCTCGCCGTTCCGCTGACAGAAATGAAGGCGGGGGCGGAGGTTTTGCGACATGTGAATGATTCGAGCTGGTCCGCTCTTTTTATCGGCATGATATTGACGGCAATCATTCATTCAAGCTCGGTCTGCATCGGCATTTTGATGAGTTTTATGAACGAAGGGGTGATCGGCATTGAACAAGCAGTCAGCGTCGTTCTGGGATCTAATATCGGGACATGCGTCACGGCCGTCATGGCTGCTGTTTCAGGCGGTTATGCCGCCAGACAGACCGCCGGTGCTCACGTTGTGTTTAATATTCTCGGCGTGCTGCTCGTATTTCCCTTCCTGTCCGCATCAGCAGGTTTTACGGAGCGCCTGTCTGATGATCCCGCGCAGATGATTGCGCATTTCAGCCTGTTATTTAACGTAGTCACCGCCTTATTGTTTCTGCCGTTCACACATTTGTTTTACCGGCTGATTGACAGGCTGATTCCTCCGAAACCGTAAAAAACCGATGCGGGAAGGCACCGGTTTTTTTATCTGTTATGAAGACATGCGCATGTTCCGGGTCATTTCATCCTCAACGACGCGGACGAATTGTCCTTCGTTATACGGATAGCCCGCTTTTTGAATTTTGACTTTGACAAGTTTGCCGATTACATCTTCCGTGCCTTTGAAGACGACTTTCATGTAATTGTCCGTATAGCCGACGAACATGCCCTCCTCATCAGACTCTTTAAACGCCTCTTCCGGAATGATTTCCAGAACCTCTCCTTCATAATCGGAGGCGTATTCTTTTGCAAGCTGGTCAGACAGCGCGATCAGCTTATGCACCCGTTCGTTTTTCACGTTCTCGTCAACCTGGTCTTCCATTCTGGCCGCAGGTGTTCCGGTGCGTTTGCTGTAAGGGAATACGTGAAGCTCTGAAAACTTATGTTCTTTAATGAACCGGTATGTTTCCATAAATTCTTCTTCCGTTTCTCCCGGGAAACCGACGATGACATCAGATGTGACGGCAAGACCCGGCAGCGCTTCTTTAAGCTTATTTAAACGGTCCGCGAAAAATTCCATCGTATATTTGCGTCTCATCCGTTTCAGAACGGTGTTTGATCCTGACTGAATCGGGATATGAAGGTGACGGACGATTTTATCAGACGCATCCAGCACTTCAATCACTTCATCAGTGATTTGGCTTGCTTCAATAGATGAAATTCTGATCCGCTTCAATCCTTCTACACGTGTATCAAGCTCGCGGAGAAGCTTGGCGAAATTATAATCTTTCATATCTTCGCCGTAGCCGCCCGTATGAATCCCCGTCAGGACGATTTCTTTATAGCCGGCATCCACAAGCTGCTGCGCCTGTTTAATGACTTCTTCCGGATCGCGGGAACGAAGCAGGCCGCGCGCCCAAGGGATAATGCAGAACGTACAGAAGTTGTTGCAGCCCTCTTGGATTTTTAACGACGCTCTTGTGCGGTCAGTAAAAGCGGGAACATCCAGCTCTTCAAACACGCGTGCTTTCATAATATTGCCGACGCCGTTGATCGGCTGGCGCTCTTCCCTGTACTGCTCAATGTAACCGAGCATTTTTTCACGATCCTGCGTGCCGACGACGATGTCAACACCCGGGATGGCCATAATTTCCGCCGGAGAGGTTTGCGCATAGCACCCTGTTACGCAGATGACGCCGTCAGGATTTTGGCGGATCGCCCGTCTGATGACTTGACGGCTTTTTTTATCTCCCGTGTTTGTTACCGTACATGTATTAATGACATATACATCTGCTGTCTGTTCGAATTCTTTTCGTTCATAACCCGCATCTTTAAACAGCTGCCAGATTGCTTCTGTTTCATAATGGTTGACCTTGCAGCCAAGGGTATGAAAAGCAACAGTTGCCATTACTGATCACCTCTTAATAACTCTGTATGATAGGAAACTGCGCTTAACGCGTAAAGAGGCGCAGTTTCAGTCCGTAAAATTCTCGGTCCGAGGCCGCATAAGACGGCGCCTTTTTCTGAAAGCTGATGAACTTCAGACTCAGTTAGACCGCCTTCAGGGCCGAATACGATTAAAAGAGACGAACCTTGCGGAAGGCTTTTGAGCTCCGCAGCGAAAGCGCCCGTTTCTCCCTGCTTTGATGACTCCTCGTATGCAACGACACATTTATCGACATTCTCCGCCATTTCAAGCAGCTGCCGGAACGTATGAACGGTTTTCACTTCGGGAATTTCATTGCGGTACGATTGCTCCGCCGCTTCCTTCGCGATTTTCGCCCATCTCTCCCGCTTTTTCTTTGCCTTTTTGTCGTCTAGCTTAACGACGGATCTGGCGCCTTGAAAAGGGATGAACATACTTGCCCCCAGCTCGGTCCCTTTTTGGATAATCCATTCAAGCTTATCGCCTTTCGGGAGGCCGCTGGCGATCCTGATCTTCAAAGGCAGTTCACGGTTTTCACCCGTCCACTCAGCAATGCTGCATGATATATGATCTTTAGAAACCTCTTTAAGCAGGCATAACGCTTCATGGCCGTCTTTCGAACAGCAGATAATCCGGTCTCCCGCACTCATTCTCATGACGTTCGCTATATGGTGGACGTCTTCCCCCGTGATTTGAAAATCAGGAGTTTCGTCCATCTCCTGCTTCGTGAGCTCGATAAAATATCGTTGCATACGCTGTGACACCTACTAACTGTTATTTTTTCGCGATGATGCTGACCCAATCTTCCATAGACAGAATTTCTATGATGGTAAAGCCGGCTTTTTCCAACGCTTCTTTTACTTCCTGTTTTTTCTGGCCGATAATGCCTGAAGTAATAAAATGGCCTCCGTCTTTGAGCAGGTCGTACGCCTGTGATGTAAAGCGGAGAATCACTTCCGCCAAAATATTTGCGACAATGACATCATGTTCGCCCGTGATGCCGTCTAACAAATTGTTCTGCTTCACTTCGGCCGTATCACTCACTTTGTTCAATTTCACATTCAGACGCGCGCTTTCAACAGCGACCGGATCAAGGTCATACGCATGAACCGATTCGGCCTCAAGCATGGCGGCCGCGATGCTTAAAATTCCTGAACCGGTGCCGACATCAATTATACGGTCGCCTTTTTGAACGATACGCTCAAGCGCCTGAATGCACAGAACCGTTGTCGGATGCGTTCCCGTACCGAATGCCATACCCGGATCCATTTCGATAATCAGTTCATCTGTATGAACAGGTGTGTACGTTTCCCAAGTGGGAACAATCGTGAACTTTTCAGAAATTTTCACAGGATGATAATACTTTTTCCAAGCTGTCGCCCATTCTTCTTCATTAACTTCAGAAATGGTGATTGTGTTTCTGCCCAAATCAATGTCGTACAAAAGCAGATTATTAATCGTCTCTTTTATGCCGTCCACCGTTTCGCCGAGGAAACTGTTGATCGGCAGATACGCTTTGACAATGACACCCTCATCGGGGTAATCATTGGGGTCGAGCTGGTAGATTTCCCCGTAAACATTCTCACGCTCTTTCATTAAATCAAGCGGATCTTCGATGACAACCCCGCTCGCACCAGCTTCATGCAAAATATTTGAGATGGGTTCGACCGCTTCATGTGTTGTGTGAATGCTGATTTCGGACCATTTCAAAACTACCAACTCCTATCCAATCATTACTCGCCTTTAAATGCGCGTTTTACTTTGTCAAAGAAACTCATTTCTTGTTCATCCGGCAGGTTTCCGCTGACTTCAGCGAACTCGCGGATGATGTCTTTTTGTTTGTCTGTCAGATTCGTCGGTGTAACGACGCGGACGACAATGTGCTGGTCGCCTTGTCCGTAGCCCCGGACGTTCTGAACGCCTTTGCCTCTTAATCTGAATTTCGTGCCTGTTTGTGTGCCGGCAGGTATTTTCAATTTCACTTTTCCGTGAAGCGTCGGCACTTCCACTTCGTCTCCGAGTGCCGCTTGGGCAAACGTTAACGGCATTTCGCAATAAATATCGTCTCCGTCGCGCTCAAAGAACTCGTGGGCGCGCACATGGAATACGACAAACAGATCTCCCGCAGGCCCTCCGTTTACGCCCGGTTCACCTTGGCCCGGAACGCGCAGCTGCTGTCCGTCATCCACACCGGCAGGAATCGTGACATTGATTTTTTTCCGTTTTTTCACTTTGCCCGTGCCGCCGCAGTCAGAACACTTGTTTTTGATGATTTTTCCTGTTCCTTCACAGTGGTGGCAGACTCTGCGGTTAACCACTTTGCCAAACGGCGTGTTCTGTTCGACGTTCAGCTGGCCTGAACCTCCGCAGTGCGAGCACGTATCCGGCTTTGTTCCCGGCTTCGCGCCAGACCCTTTACATGTTTCGCAATTCTCTTCGCGCGGAATTTCAATGATCGTTTCTTTCCCGAAAGCCGCATCTTCAAATGACAGGGTCATTGTATACTGCAGATCCGCGCCTTGCCGCGGCGCATTCGGGTCACGGCGTCTCGTGCCGCCTCCGAAGATGCTTGAGAAGATGTCATCGAAACCGAAGCCGCCGAAGTCTCCGCCGCCTCCGAAACCGCCGCCGAATCCCTGGTTAGGGTCTGTATGGCCGAATTGGTCATATTGAGCGCGTTTTTGGTCGTCTGAGAGCGCTTCGTACGCTTCTTTTACCTCTTTGAATTTTTCATCTGCTCCGGATTCTTTATTGATATCAGGATGATATTTTTTTGAAAGCTTCCGATAGGCTTTTTTGATTTCATCCTTTGAAGCGCTCTTACTTACCCCAAGCACTTCATAGTAATCACGCTTACTCATCTCGCTTCACTCTCCCGAATTTCTCACATAAATTAGATTGTATCATTTTGAATTATGTTTTTTCAATTCCTTTTATCCCGGGCAAGAAAAAAAGTCAAAGCCAAGAGATGCCTGACTTTGACTTTCTGTCTGTTGAATCAGAATATGCTGTGTGTTCTTCCGCCTATAGTCTGTGCGGGAAAGAACTTATTTTTTCGTTTCGTCGTCTTTTACTTCTTCGTATTCCGCATCGACAACGTTGTCGTCCGCTTTTTTGCCTTCAGCGTTTGCCCCGCCTTCAGCCTGCTGCGCTTTCGCCGCTTCTTCGTAAAGCTTCATAGAAAGCTCTTGAACGATTGTTTGAAGCTCATCTTTTTTCGCTTTGATGTCTTCAATTTCGTTTTTCTCGATAGCGGCTTTCAGCGCGTCTTTCGCGTCGTTTGCTTTTTTCACTTGCTCTTCGTCCACTTTGCCTTCCAGATCTTTTAATGTTTTTTCCGTTTGGAACACAAGCTGGTCAGCTTCGTTGCGGACTTCGATTTCTTCTTTTCTCTTCGCATCAGCGTCAGCGTTTTCTTCCGCTTCTTTTACCATGCGTTCGATCTCATCATCAGAAAGACCTGAAGAAGATTTGATTGTAATGTTTTGTTCTTTTCCTGTGCCTAAGTCTTTCGCTCTTACGTTTACGATACCGTTTTTGTCAATATCGAAAGAAACTTCGATTTGCGGTACGCCGCGCGGTGCAGGCGGGATATCAGTAAGCTGGAAGCGGCCGAGCGTTTTGTTGTCGGCAGACATCGGGCGCTCACCTTGAAGCACGTGAATGTCAACAGCCGTTTGGTTGTCAGCTGCAGTTGAGAATACTTGAGACTTGCTCGTCGGAATTGTCGTGTTGCGATCGATCAGTTTCGTGAACACGCCGCCCATTGTTTCAATACCGAGAGAAAGCGGTGTAACGTCAAGAAGAACAACGTCTTTTACGTCTCCCGTGATGACGCCGCCTTGAATCGCTGCACCCAGCGCTACAACTTCATCAGGGTTTACGCCTTTATGCGCTTCTTTACCCGTTTCTTTTTTGATTGCTTCCTGTACGGCTGGAATACGTGTTGATCCGCCGACAAGGATAACTTTGTCGATTTCGCTCGCAGAAAGATCCGCATCTTGAAGAGCCTGACGGACAGGAGCCATTGTGCGCTCAACAAGGTGAGCGGAAAGCTCTTCGAATTTAGCGCGGGTCAGTGTCAGCTCAAGGTGAAGAGGACCTGCTTCTCCCGCTGTGATAAATGGTAAAGAAATTTGTGTGGATGAAACGCCGGAAAGATCTTTTTTCGCTTTCTCAGCCGCATCTTTCAAACGCTGAAGCGCCATTTTGTCTTTTGAAAGATCAATGCCGTTTTCTTTTTTGAATTCTGCTACGAGATGATCGATGATGACTTGGTCAAAGTCGTCTCCGCCAAGACGGTTGTCACCGGCAGTTGAACGGACTTCAAACACGCCGTCGCCAAGTTCAAGAACAGATACGTCAAACGTACCGCCGCCAAGGTCGTAAACAAGAATTGTTTGGTCTTCGTCCGTTTTATCAAGTCCGTATGCAAGCGCTGCTGCAGTCGGCTCGTTGATAATACGCTCTACTTCAAGACCGGCGATTTTACCAGCATCTTTTGTCGCTTGGCGCTCTGCATCGTTGAAGTATGCAGGAACCGTGATAACGGCTTTTGAAACTGTTTCGCCGAGGTAGCTTTCAGCATATGCTTTCAGATGCTGAAGGATAATAGCTGACACTTCTTGAGGCGTGTAGTCTTTTCCTTCGATTTCCACTTTATAGTCAGTACCCATATGGCGTTTAACAGACATGATTGTGTTAGGATTTGTGATGGATTGGCGTTTCGCCACTTCCCCTACTTGGCGCTCGCCGTTTTTAAATGCAACGACTGACGGAGTCGTACGGTTTCCTTCAGCGTTGGCGATGACTGTAGGCTCTCCGCCTTCAAGCACTGCCACACATGAGTTTGTCGTACCCAAGTCAATTCCGATTACTTTACTCACTTTGAATTACCTCCTGCTATGTAGTTATTGATTCACTTTTACCATTGAAGGACGAATGACGCGATCCTTCAGTTTGTAGCCTTTTTGCAGTTCTTCGATAACAATATTGCTGCCGAAGTTTTCATCTTCCACCTGCATGACGGCTTGGTGAAGGTTCGGATCAAATTCCTGGCCGACAGCTTCGATGGCTTGAACGCCTTCTTTTTCAAGTGCGTCCATCAGCTGGCGGCGGACCATTTCCATACCTTGCAGCAAGCTTTTTGTCTGCTCGCTTTCAGCTTCTACCTGTAACGCCCGTTCAAAGTTGTCGAGCGCCGGAAGGATTTCCGTTACGACGTTTTGAGAACGGTATTTCTGAGCAGCTTCCATTTCAAGGCGGCTGCGTCGTTTATAGTTTTCAAAGTCTGCTTGAACACGCAAAAGCTTGTTTTCTTTTTCATCAAGCAAACCCTGCAATTCATCAATTTGGTGCTGAAGGGCTTCTTCCTGACCTGCCGTTTCTTCATGCTGCTCTTGTGAAGCGGCTTGTTCTGCCTGTTCTGTCACTTCTTCTTGTTCTGCTGCTTCAACCTGTTCTGCGGTTTGTTTTTCTTCTGACATTGTGTTCACCTCCCTCAAATGCTGTAAAAAGATGACTGAAAATGATTGCCAAAATTCCCTTATTCATCATACAAACTTGTGAATGCTTTTGACAAGTCCGAAGTCACGTGCTGCAGCAGGCTGACGACTCTTGAATAATTCATGCGCGTCGGCCCGATAATGGCGATTGATCCGATCTGTTTCGTATCAACTGTATAGGTGGCCGTGATTAAGCTGCAGTTTTCCATTTCTTCGTAGTCGTTTTCTTTCCCGATTTTGATTGAAATCCCGGCTTTTGATGACTGAAACAGCTTCAGAACATCCTGCTCTTTTTCAATTAAAGATAAGAGCGAGCGGACCCTTTCAATATCATGGAACTCCGGCTGATTCAGCATGTTGATCTTTCCGCCGAAAAACAATTTCTCAACGTGGGCCGCCGGATGGAATGTGGAGCGGAGCGATTCAAGTATGCTGTCATAGTTGGCGATATGCTGCCTTAAATATGTGACAACCTCTTTGAAAATGCGCTCATTCAGTTCGTCCATCGGCACGCCCGCTAATCGATCGTTTAGTATATTGACCAGTTTTTCAATATCGGCCAAATCCACTTTAGCCGGGAAATTGATGGTGCGGTTTTCGACATGCCCCGTGTTCGTGACGAGAATGGCGACCGCCTTATCCGGCTGGATCGGTACGATTTGAATCTGTTTAAGATAGTTCTCGCTCAGCGTCGGCCCGAGGACAATCGATGTGTAGTTTGTCAGGTCGGACAGGATTTGCGCTGATTTTTGGACTGTTTTTTCCAGCTCGAAGATTTTTTCTTTAAATATCGAGTGAATTAAATCCAGATCGGTTTTTGTCAGCTTGACGGGTGACAGCAAATGATCGACATAATACCTGTACCCTTTTTCCGACGGAATCCGTCCTGAGGATGAATGGGTTTTTTCAATAAAGCCCAATTCCTCCAAGTCAGCCATCTCGTTTCTGATCGTTGCAGAGCTGAATGTAATCTCGTCTTTTTTTGAAAGAGTTCTTGATCCTACAGGCTGCGCTGATTGTATAAAATCATTAATAATCACTTGCAGGATCAACAGCTGACGATTTGTTAACATCATCATCACCCCTGTTAGCACTCAAGGTCAGCGAGTGCTAATTCTATATCAAAAGTAACAAACCAAAAGAAAAATGTCAATTATAACTCACCCAAAAAAGCGCCAAAAACCTCATTTCCTAATAATTTGCCCTCATGCGTTAATGCAACCGATTCTTTCGTGTCACAAATCAGGCCTTTTTCGGTTAAATCTTTGAGAACATCGGGAAACAGTTCGTCGACCGAGCGTCCGAATTTATCGAGAAAAGCTTGCTTTTGTACGCCGGACATTTTTCTGAGACCGAGGAACATTTCTTCTTCAATCTGCTCCTCACGTGTCACCTTGTGCGTGTCACGGTAAGGCAGCCCCTTTTCTTCGATGAGCTGCATGTAATGTTTCACAGGCCCGGCGTTGACGGTGCGCGTGCCGCTGATATATCCGTGAGCGCCTGCGCCAAAACCGAAATACTCTTCATTGCTCCAATACGTCAGATTATGCTGCGACTCGTATCCGGGCTTTGCAAAGTTACTGATCTCGTATTGACGGATGCCCGCTTCACTCATCTGCCTCATGACCGTTTCATACATCTCGGCCTCTTGTTCTTGCGCGGGGAGATGCAGGCGGCCTTTTTGCATTAAATTATAAAACACCGTTTTCGGCTCTACGATCAGCGAGTAAACGGAATAGTGCTCCGCATCAAGAGACAAAGCCGTTTTGACGGAATTGTCAAGATCGGCCAGCGTCTGACCCGGCAGGCCGAACATCAAATCGAGACTGATGTTGTCGAAGCCGAGAGCCCTCGCACGTTCAAAGGAAGTGAATACGTCCTTTTGTTTATGCACTCTGCCGATTTTTTGTAAAAGCTCATCTTCAAAGGTTTGAACACCGAAGCTCAGCCGATTGACACCGGCATTTTTCAGGATTTTTAATTTTTCCGGGGACAAATCATCCGGATTCGCTTCCGCGGCAAATTCTATGAGTCCGTCAGAAGGCTTCAGCACGCGGTGAATGGAATCCATCAATTTTTCCAGCTGGACGGGTGAGAGCGATGTCGGCGTGCCTCCCCCGATAAAAATCGTGCGGAGATCAGGGCGTCCCGTCCGTTCTATTGTATTTATCATTTCCTTTTCGAGTGAGTTTAAGTACTCATCGACAGGCTGGCTCTGAATAAAATATTTATTGAAATCGCAATAGTGGCAGATATGCTCACAAAACGGAATATGAATATAAGCTGATTTCATTTTGAAACACCTTCTTCTTTACAGAAAGAAGCCGCAGCGCGGGACTGCGGCGGCTTCCGTTATTTTTTCGGGCTGTCATCCATTTTAAGAACGGCCATAAACGCTTCCTGCGGCACTTCTACTGAGCCGACCTGCTTCATCCGGCGTTTTCCTTCTTTTTGTTTTTCAAGAAGCTTCCGTTTCCGCGAGATGTCTCCTCCGTAACATTTTGCAAGGACGTTTTTCCGCATGGCCTTAATGGTTGAGCGGGCCACGATTTTCTGTCCGATCGCCGCTTGAATCGGTACTTCAAAGTGCTGACGCGGAATAAGCTCTTTCAGTTTTTCCACAATTACTTTTCCGCGTTCGTACGCGTAATCGCGATGCACAATAAATGAAAGGGCGTCGATTTTTTCTCCGTTCAGCATAATGTCCATCTTGACAAGTTTAGACGGTTTGTAGCCGATCAGCTCGTAATCGAAAGAGGCGTACCCTTTCGTGCTGGATTTCAGCTGATCAAAAAATTCATATACGATTTCCGCAAGAGGCATCTCATATACAATGCTGACCCGGTTGGCGTCTAAGTACTGCATATCGATAAAGTTGCCCCGTTTCCCCTGACAAAGCTCCATAACCGCTCCGACGTAATCGTTCGGAACCATCATCGTCGCTTTGACATAAGGTTCTTCCACCCGCTCTATTTTTTGCGGGTCAGGCATGTTTGACGGGTTATCCACGATGATCTTTTCGCCGTCCGTCATATAAACGTCATAAATAACGCTCGGCGCGGTCGTGATAAGGTCAATTTTAAATTCCCGTTCAATCCGCTCCTGAATGATTTCCATGTGAAGCATTCCTAAAAAGCCGCAGCGGAAGCCGAAACCGAGGGCTTGTGACGTCTCCGCCTCGTATTGAAGAGATGAATCGTTCAATTCAAGTTTTTCCAGAGCCTCGCGCAAATCATTATATTTGGCTGTGTCAATCGGATAAAGTCCGCAGTATACCATCGGATTGAGTTTGCGGTAGCCCGGAAGCGCTTCTGCCGCAGGCTTAACCGCGCTCGTGATCGTATCACCGACACGGGTGTCGCCGACGTTTTTGATTGCGGCTGTCAAATAGCCTACGTCACCGACTGTCAATTCGTCAGCCGGCTGCGCTTTCGGCGTGAAGACGCCGACTTCGATGACTTCAAACTCTTTTCCGGTTGCCATCATTTTAATTTTCTGGCCCGGTTTGACCGTTCCTTCTACGACTCTGATATACGCGACGACTCCGCGGTACGCGTCATAAAGCGAGTCAAAGATGAGCGCTTTCAGCGGAGCTTCCGGATCTCCCGCGGGAGCCGGCACTTTTTCTACGATCTGTTCTAAAATGTCTTCGATGCCGATGCCCGCTTTCGCTGAAGCGAGGACGGCGTCTGAAGCGTCAAGGCCGATAACGTCCTCAACCTCTTGGCGCACACGTTCTGGCTCTGCGCTCGGGAGATCGATTTTATTAATGACAGGAAGAATCTCAAGATCATTATCAAGCGCCAGATAGACGTTCGCCAATGTCTGCGCTTCTATTCCCTGAGCCGCATCAACAACGAGAATCGCGCCTTCACAGGCAGCCAGGCTTCGCGAAACTTCATATGTAAAGTCGACGTGTCCGGGCGTGTCGATGAGATGAAATATATATTCTTCTCCGTCTTTAGCTTTGTATTTCAGCTGAACGGAATTTAATTTGATGGTAATTCCCCGTTCGCGTTCAAGGTCCATTGAATCAAGCAATTGTTCTTTCATTTCCCGCTGGGTGATCGCCGATGTTTTTTCTAAAATCCGATCCGCCAAGGTCGATTTGCCGTGGTCTATGTGGGCGATGATGGAGAAATTCCGGATTCTTGACTGCCTCTCTAAACGCTTTTCTTTATCTGTCACAATCTATCACTCCTACTATTAAACGCAAAATACACTAGCTTAGATTATATCAATAGGATTGTAAACATTCAATTAAAACAAGAAAGAGAAAAGCTTCCTTTAAGGAATCATCCGCTTTTCTCTTCATCAATGCTAACGGTTCAGTTTCGAAACCCACTCATACATCGCTTGCGCCGAGTCCGTCACGGTATTTGAAAGGGTTTCTCCGGCTTTTGAAAACAGGTTGAAGGTTTCCGCCTGTTCCAGCTGTTTTTGTTTTTCTTCCAGATCTTTCGCCGTAACGGTTTGCCCCAAAATGGAAGCTTCTTTTTCCTGTCCTTCTCCGCCGAGCGTGAATGCTCCTTTTAAGGAGGGATCTTTGTATCCTTTCATATCAAGCATTCCGCTGTTTGCCTGCTGCATGCCGAACAAAACGCCGAAAAACATGACAATGGCGATCAGCAGGCATTTGCCGGTAAAACGGATCATTCGAATCACCTGATTTCTATTGTTTTTTCTTCTCTCCTGATTGCGAGCTGACCTTTTCTGCATCCCAGTACAGTTCGCTGAACACATCGGCCACGGCATCTGATGCGCGCCTCAGTTCTTCAAGATTGTTATCCACGCCCCCGAATTCCAGCAGAAGCGACCGGTCGTTTAAATCTTGGTTGTATACTCCATTATCTCCCGGAGAGCCTTTTGATAAAACACCGACGCTTAAGCCGGGGTATTTTTTCTCCATGAGCTTATGAAGTTCACTTGCGAGTTTATAGTTTTCTTCAAAATTAGCGCTTTTTTTGCCGACGACGATGGCGACTCTGGCATAGCTTTTTCCTTTGATGTCGGCTGTCGTATTTTTCTTGCGGCGGGAATCCCGGTGAATGTCTATGGTATATTGCAGGTTTTTATTTTTGGCGAGCGCGCTTTTTACGACCGGCCTTGATTCGTCGTAGCTTCGCGCATAATTTAAGCCGTCTTTGTTCAGGCGGGCCTGAATGTCGGTTTTATCTACGGTCGCTCCTACACCTTGCGCTTCAAGCGCTTTTCCGAACATATCTCCGACAAGCGTGACATTGGCCTTCGAATGGCGGGCGTTATCCGGATTTGTTTCCCCCTTTAACAGAGGAAGATAGGATTCGGTATTATGAGTGTGGTAAATAAAAACGACTTTTTTGCTGCCTGTTGAATGTTTCGGCGGCGCCGTTTCTTCTTTTTTCGTTTTGTTTTCGATTTCTGCCAGGTTCACTTCTTTTTCTTTTTCCATCACCTTTGACGGCGGCGGAGATTCAGCCGGCATATTCGTATAATCCGTCCCCTGCCCCGCCAGAAGGATCTCCGTATCGTATTGGGCAAATCCCGGCAGCTCACGTCCCAAGAAACTCCGCGGGTCTTCCATATTAATGCTTGTCGCCAGTTTTAAGGAAAGCCGGGACAGCTGAAAAGAGTCTTTTTCAGGAAGCTCTGAGGCGAAATAATGATTTTCCATGCCGAGGAGGTGTGCAAACGCGTCACCCGGAAGTTCTCCGGCAATTCCGTGAAGAGAATCCGAAGAAAGCCTCAGTTCAGGGCGAAGCGATGTGAGCACACCCGATAATACGAAAATAACGATAAGGCTTGTCATAAACAAAAACATGCCCTTGAGCGCATTTCCACCGTTTACTGCAACGACAATTTGACGGTTTCTGCGTTTTTTTCTCATGATTTGAATCCCTCCAGCGCTTGTCTAGTAATTACTCTATGAACAAGCTAGAGGAGGTAGAACCATTTTAATGATTATAAGAACCTTTGTTATCTTGTGACACTTTTTCATGAAGGGCGGTGTTTAACCCGTTTGCAAGCACGTTCGCCATATCATCAATAAAGGTGTCAATCTCCTTCGGCGTGACCATCAGATTATGGCCGAGCGGAGAAAGCACTTCGTGAATCAGCTGGCGTTTTTCGTTTTCGTCCAGCGTGCCGACAATACCGAGAAAGGATTGGCGTTCTTTTTCTCCGGGAAGGTCTTCGTCTGTCAGCACCTTCTTTTTGCCGAAGTTCATTCCGGCGGGCACCAGAGATCTTGACGGGCTGTCATCTTTCATCTCTCTTCCGAAATGTTTTAATATATAATCCACCGTATCGCTTGCGATCGTAACCGCATCAACGACAGTCGGTACCCCGATTGCGATGACGGGAATGCCGAGCGTTTCCTTGCTTAATTCTTTTCTCTTATTGCCGACGCCTGATCCCGGGTGAATGCCCGTATCAGAAAATTGGATGGTCGTGTTCACCCTTTCAACGGCTCTGGCCGCAAGAGCGTCTACCGCGATCACAAAATCCGGCTTTGATTCTTTGATCACACCTTGAATAATATCGCTCGTTTCAATTCCCGTTAATCCCATCACACCGGGAGCAAGCGCGCTGACCGGCCTGTACCCTTCCTGCACGTTTTCCGGCTGAAGCCTGAACAGATGCCTTGTCACAAGAAGGTTTTCGGTCACGAGAGGGCCGAGCGCATCCGGCGTCACATTCCAGTTGCCGAGACCCACGATCAAACAGCTTGCATCCTTTGGAATCTTTAATGCCGACAGATAGGCGGAAAATTCCTCGGCAAACACTTCCGTTACTTTTTCCTGCATGTCAGAGTCGTGTTCCCGAACCCCTTGAGCCTCGATCGTGACATAGCGTCCCTGCTTTTTCCCCGATAGCTCGGCGCCTTCTTTGGTAATATCGACGGTTCTGACTTTAATGCCGCCCTTGTCGCGTTCTTTTTCAATAAACCCGTTTATTTCTTTTTTCTGACCGGCTTGTCCGTCTTTTACCGCCTGTTTCGTTTCTACCGCTAAATCCGTCCGTATCAGAAATTGATTGACATCCAGTTCGTTGTTTTTCACAGGGAAGACCTCCTTCAATCATCGTGGTACATAGTGTGGCCATTTACAAAACGAATCATGCGAATTTACCCATCAACGAAAAATACTTTACATTTATATTGCAATCTAAAGTTCTGTTTGATAGAATACAATTTGTTCTATTGTGAAGAAGATTTAACCTTAAGACACTGTGCTACAGGTTGTATCTTAGGAGGTGAAACACATGCCAAACATTAAATCAGCGATTAAACGTACAAAAACAAACAACGAACGCCGCGCTCATAACGCGACAATCAAATCTGCTATGCGTACTGCAATCAAACAAGTTGAAGCTTCTGTTGCTAACAACGAAGCGGATAAAGCGAAAACTGCTCTTTCTGAAGCAGCGAAACGCATTGATAAAGCAGTGAAAACAGGTCTTGTACACAAAAATGCCGCAGCTCGATACAAATCTAGACTTGCGAAACAAGTGAACGGACTTTCTGCATAATACAAAAACGATCCCTTTAACGGGGATCGTTTTTTTCATTCAGTCCGGAGAAGCTCTAGGAGAAAGAGTTCCAGCAAGAGCTGCTTGTCCTTTTTCCCCGTTTTCATTTCATAATCCATCACTGCGAGTCTTTCTATAATACGCCGCAGCTCTTCTTCAGAAAAAAGCCTCGCCTGATCCATCGCCAGCTTTACCCGGAAGGGGTGCACCTTTAAGTTGGAAGCGATTTGCTTTTGGCCGTATCCTTGTCCCGCAAAATACTTCGTCTGCATAATCAGACGGAATTGGTTGGCGATCAGCGCCATAATTTTGATCGGTTCTTCGTTTTGTTTTAAAAGATCATAAAATATTTGAAGACTTTCCGTCCGTTTTCGGTTCACGATTTTGTTGATCAGCTCAAAAATATTCTGCTCCAAACTTCTTGCGACGAGCTCACGGACATCTTCAAGTGTGATCTCATGTCTGTCACCGGTGTAGGCGGAGAGTTTTTGTATTTCCTGATATATGGAAGACAGATGGCCGTTTGCAAGCAGAACCAAATGCTCGGCAGCTTCTGTATCGATCATTTTATTTTCGGATTTCGCCAGATTAATCGTAAAATCCGTCGTCTCCTTTGCATTCAGCTCCTTAGCTTCAATCATAAGGGCTTTTTGCTTCAGCGCTTTCGTCAGCTTTTTCCGTTCGTCCAGTTTCTCATACGGAGCCACAATCACAAAGACCGTATAAGGCGCAGGGTCCTTCAGATAAGTCTCCAGAGCGGCTGTATTATGCTCTATTTTTTCTTTCTTTTTTTCCCCTGTTAAAAAAGACGGATTTTTTACGATGACCAGCCGCTTCTCTCCCATAAACGGAAACGTTTCCGCATCGGTTACGGCCTGGTCAAGCGGATCTTCTTCAAGATCAAAAACAGACAGGTTAAAATCCTTTGTCTCCTCATCAACGACAGCTTGTCTGATCCGGCTGACAGTCTCTTGGAGCAGATACGTTTCTTTTCCGTATAAGCAATAAACGGAGCGGACATCCCCTTTTTTCAGGGCTTTCCAAACATCAAATACCATGATCGTATGACTTCCTCTCTTTCTTGATCCCCTTCTATCCTAAAATGAGTTTGGCAAATAGTAAAGAGGAAGCTTTAAGGACAGCTTCCTCATTTATAATAAACGCCTGATTCACAAGCTCCCGGGTCTGCTTGTAAAAAGGCGATAATCACAAGAACAGAAAACGTTACCATCACTTCTAGATTTTTCAAAACAATTCCAGTATACTTAGGGAAGTCAGGAGGGATGAAATTGAATGATTTTGAAAAAAACGTTCAAAGCAAACGAAATGATGCTGTTGACTCAGCTGTCGGTTTTGTCGTGTCCTTCGGATTTTTCGCCTTTTTGTTCGTGATGGCAACAGCCATCCATCTTATCGGCTCTTAGCCGCATTCCGGGCTGCTGTCAATCGGCAGTCTTTTTTACTTCTTGCGCCCTGGTTTCTTCTATATCATATGGAGGGAAGACGGAAAACGTTCCGGCGCCTTTTTTAAATCTGTATTGAATCGTTCCGCTGATATCGGTGCGAAGCACATTTACAGAGTACGCCTTCAAACGATCCAGCACTTCTTCATGCGGATGATGGTATCGATTCTCTTTTCCTGCTGAAATCAGCGCTGCTTCCGGCTGAAGCTGCTTCAAAAAGGCTTCACTCGTTGAGCTTTTGCTGCCGTGATGACCCGCCTTCAATATATCAGCCTTCAGATTCGGATACGTTTTCAGCACTTCTGTTTCGCCGTCCGATTCTAAATCTCCCGTCAAAAGCCAGCTCACTCCGCCAAAAACCGTCCAAAGCACCAGTGACGAATCATTTTTACTCCTTCCGTCAGACGACTCCGGAGACAGCACCTGAAACTGAAGATCCCCGGCTGTAATGGTGTCGCCCCGCTTTGCTTCGGCAACGGGAATGTTGTTTTCTTTCGCCATATTTAATATGTTCTGATCTTTCGGTTCTTTTACGAATCCTACGGGGACAATTAACCGTTTGACTCTATGATTTTTGATTAACACTCCGGCTTCCCCGATGTGATCTTGATCCGCATGGGTTAAAATCAGTGCATCCAGCTTTTTCACCCCTTTTCCGTTTAAAAATGGAATCAAAACCTTCTCGCCGATAGAATACGGGTGACGTTTTTCTTTCCATGATTCTCCGGGATAAGCAATCACTCCCCCTGTATCAACCATTACGGTCCCTTTGCGGTGCGGCGCGCTTATAAACAGTGAGTCTCCCTGCCCGATATCAAGCATATCCGCTTCTCCCCATGGACTGAAATACGGACGGCATATTAAATAAGCCAAAACCGCGCAGAAAAAAAGAGCCGATTTCCTGAGTTTTAAAAAACCTCCCTTTTCCAAAGCCGCAAAAAGCGTAAAAACGGAAACCGCAAGCAGAAGAAGGGAAAGAAAGTCAGGCTTTGACACAATCATAGTAAATAAATCAACGGATGCCGCATATGTAATGAAATCATGCACAGGCTTCATCACAAGGTCAAACATACCAAACAAACATTCTCCCATCTGCCTTGAGAGTAAAAGAAGAAGGAAACCGATGACAGAAACCGGAATGACAAATAACGTATAAAAAGGCACCATCACCATATTCATCGGAAAACTGACAAGTGAAATCTGCTGAAAATGATAGAGAAGAAACGGAAGTGAGCTGAGCTCTGCAATCAATGAAGCCATCGCAAGCCCGGCAAGTCTGCTTTCCCCTGCTTTCTTTAAAATGGAGGATGACAGAATTAAAGAGGCGCTTACCGCAAAGGAAAGCTGGAAGCCCGCCTGCCAAAGGAAGTAAGGATTAAACAGCAGGAGCAGCAGATAAGACAGGGACAATGCAGCAGAGGAATGAATGCCGCGTTTAACAAGAGTTCCGGCGATATAAAATCCCAGCATGAGGGATGCGCGCAATACGGATGGGGCGGCACCGCTCAGCAGTGTATACACCGGCAAAAACAGCAGCAGCAAAATTCCTGCTTTTTCTCTTGTCAGCCCGATTCTGATCAGAGCATAAAATAATCCCGCCGTAATAAGACCGACATGCATTCCGGAAATCGCCATTAAATGAACGACTCCCAAATTTTGATATGCACTCAGTATATCGTCCTCTATAGAAAATCTTTCACCTAAGGTCAGCGCTTCAACAATTCCGGCGGAAGATTCAGGCACGTGATTCCGAATGATCGAAATCAAATTTTTTCTGATGTTCAGCAGTTTAAACAGCGGCTGTTTGGATTTTTCACACTGCTGAATGGAAGTCACGGAAAATAACCAGTGAATCTGCTGAGAGTAAAGATATTCCTTATAATCAAAACCTCCGGGAACCGTCGCATGTGCAGGCTGTTCCAGAGAGCCTGTAAACGTGCAGCGCGTCCCCGGTTCAAGCTGTTCAATGAGTCTCTTTTCCTCAAGAGACCGGATTTTGTACGAAGCCGCCCATTTTTCCTTGTCATGTGTACGGATAACGGCTGACATTTTCGCTCCGTCAACCTTCGGAATATTAGTGATGACGGCCTGTTCAGTATAACTGCCGGCCTGATACCGCGTTACATTCGCAGCGTCACAAACCGTATAAAGAAAGAAATAAAGACAAAAAGAAACGAGGCAGACGATAACCGGAGCATGCTGCTTTGTTTTTACAATGATAAAGAGAAGATACAGAAGAAAAAGGAGCAGAACCCAGAAGACATGAGCGGCGGCAATTCCCGCAGTTGCAGAAACCGCCGCCAGAGGCAGAAGAAGGTATTTATATTTCATTTATACGTAACTGGTAAACAGCTCATTGGCCTGTTCATGAATTTTTTTCAGTTCATCTGCCTTAACCCCCGCATCAGATAATTGCTGAATCAGACCTGCTACAAAAGACAATTTTTCGCGGTTTTTCAGATCGATGATCATTTCATCAAGTTCGACCTGCTCCACCTTGACTCCGGCTTGGCTGAACAGCTCTTTTGCATAAGGCTGTGTTTTGTAATCTTCGGCATAATAAACCGTTTTGATGCCTGCCTGGATAATTGATTTGCAGCATTGAATACAAGGATAATGCGTCACATAAATTTCGGCGCCCTCCGTCGGAACACCGAACTTAGAACATTGCAGAATCGCATTCATCTCTGCATGTATGGTCCGCTGGCAATGATTATCTATTAAAAGGCATCCTTCATCAGCGCAATGGACCCCGCCGGCGATTGAGCCGTTGTATCCGCCGGCAATCATCCGCTTATCTCTGACTACGGTTGCCCCGACTGACAGTCTCGGACATGTGCTTCTCAGCGCCAGCAAATGGCTTTGCGCCATAAAATATTGATTCCATGAGATTCGTTCCACAAGTTTTCCCTCCAAAAAGTCTTGTTGCTTTTCTAAGTTTACATAGATTTAAGCAAAACCGTCAATTCACTTTACCGTAATGGAAGTTTTTATCCGCTCAAATGACTTCTCTCCAAAGCCTGATACATTCATCAAATCTTCAGCAGTCTGAAACCGTCCGTTTTCTTCTCGGTAGGCGATAATCGCTTCCGCTTTTTTCTGCCCCACCCCGGAAATTGCCTGAAGTTCGTCCAGAGATGCCGTATTGATATTGACAGCTGCATTCTCCTTTTCACCCGCCGCTGTTTTCGGGCGATTCTCCTCTTCGCCTTCACTCGGAATATAAACAATCGTGCCGTCCTGCAGCTGCTCTGCTAAATTAACATTCAATTCATCCGCCTTTTTCTTCAGGCCGCCGGCTTTTTCAATGGCTTGCGTCACTCTGTCTCCCGCTTTCATTTCATACACGCCGGGATTCCGGACCGCACCTTTCACATCAATCATAATCTTATCGTCTGCTGTGTCTTTTTTGTCCGCGACGGATGCTGAGGCTGTTTGGCCGAGCACAGACTGCTGTTTGACCGGCTCTTCCTTTTCAGAACGAAACAGCCAAATACAGATAAAAACCGCCCCTGCCGCAAGACAAGCGCCCAGAATTTTCAGGTTCCGCCGCAGCCGCTCCGTCATCATCGCTTTCGTCATATTGCATTGCCTCCCCGCATAAGGTTTAGAGGATTAAGGGAAAAAGGAGGGGAATTCATTGAAAATAGGCTTTATCGGCACCGGAAACATGGGAACGATCCTGATTGAATCGTTTATCGAATCAAACGCTGCCGATCCCTCACATATCACCATCACAAACAGAACAATCGAAAAAGCATTAAAACTAAAAGAACGTTTCAGCGGCATCCATGTCACCGAGGATCAGGAAAAGCTCGTACAGGATAATGAAATAATATTCATTTGTGTAAAACCGCTGGATATATATCCTTTGCTGAAAAAACTCACACCGCATTTACGGAAAGATCACATTTTAATCTCCATTACCAGCCCCGTTCAGACGGATCAGATTGAACATACGGTTCCGTGTCAGACGGCCCGCGTCATTCCGAGCATTACGAACCGCGCCTTGGCCGGCGTCTCGCTTGTTACGTTCGGCAAAAGCTGCAGCGAGTCTGCAAAAGCGGATATTCAAACGCTGTTCACTCATATTTCAAAACCTGTGGAAATCAGCAGCGGCATTACAAGAGCGGCGTCAGACATTGTCAGCTGCGGGCCCGCTTTTATGAGTTATCTCGTTCAGCGCTTTATTGACGCGGCAGTGGAAGAAACGGACATCACCAAAGAAGAAGCCGTGATTATGTCGACGGAGATGCTTGTCGGTCTCGGAAAGCTTCTGGAAACAGGGCATTACACGCTTCCCGCCTTGCAGGAAAAAGTATGCGTAAAAGGCGGCGTCACCGGGGAAGGACTGAAGGCTCTCGAAAGCGGTGTTCAGGATATGTTCAACCGTGTCTTTCAGCGTACACATGACAAATACGATGAAGATATATCGTTAGTGAAGAAGCAATTTCACGTGTAACTGAGTATGCCATAAAGTGCTTTATCGCGCCAATCGCAAAAAATGCATTTTAAAAACCATCGTTCCGTTTAAACGATGGTTTTTGGTTTGCCTGCCGTAAAGAAAAGACGTTCAGACTCTGTTGAAGGAGGCCGGTCTGTAAAATCAGCCGTCACCTTCTTCAGTTCAAATCCGGTCTCTGCAAGCATTTGTTCATATTCTTCAATGTAAAATGTTTTTTGCTCATGCGTCTCGTCATAACGGTCATAAGATTGTCCGTTCCATACGAAAAAGGACATATCATGGATGACAGAAAGCTCTTCATCGCCGGCAAAGCTTTGCCAGATATAGCTGATCTGCTCATCCTGATCCGCATGGGTGCTGTCCGGAAAAAGCTCCGTCATTTTAAATGGGGAATGGACGTCAAACAGAAGCAGGCCGCCCTCCTTCAAAACTTGAAAAACACTTTTGAAGGTGCTTAAGACATCACTTTTCGTTTTTAAGTAATTTAGGGAATCACAGCAGATGACAACGGCATCAAACTGTTCTTCAAAACCGGAAAGCTCTCTCATATCCTGCTGGAGAAAAAGGATCGGCTTTCCCGTTTTTTTCTGCTGGGCACAGCTCAGCATATCTTCACTCAAATCAATCCCCGTGACTTCGCAGCCTTTTTCAGCAAGCCTGATGGATATTTCTCCGGTTCCGCAGGCAAGATCAAGCACCCTTCCCTTTTCCGGAAGAGACGCTTCGATCCAGCCCGCCCATTCATCATACGGCGCATGTGACATTAACTCGTCATATACGCCGGCGAAGCCTTGGTAAATCATGAGTTCAAGCCGAGTTCAAGCTCTGCGAGCGGCGCGTCGCCCCATAGCTTTTCAAGATTGTAGTAGCTTCTTTCATCTTTATGGAAAACGTGGACAATGACGTCGCCGAGATCAACTAAAATCCAGCGGGCCTCATCAAACCCTTCCATCTTTTTGACATCAATGCCGTTTTCTTCTGCCTGATCTTTAATTTCACGCGCAATTGCCTGAACCTGCTTATCAGAATTCCCGTGGCAGATTAAAAAGTAATCCGCTATAAGTGAGATTCCTTCCATGTCCAGCGCTAAAATATCTTCTGCACGTTTATCGTCGCATGCTTTTGCCGCGATTTTTAATACGGAAGCTTGATTCATTCTTCAAATTCCTCCTGTCAATTTTGAGACACCAGCCAGTTATAGGTTGCAAACGTCTCCGGAAAGACCGGCTGGTTTTTTTTCATCAGAAATATCATTGTATTTTTCATTGCTTGTATGAGCGCATCGTTCAGATCTGTTTCCGCCAGACGGCGCACCTCTTCCACTCCGGGAAAATGGCGGCCGGGTTCAATGTAATCCGCAACGTAAATGACTTTGTCTAAAAGGGTCATTCCGGGACGCCCTGACGTGTGATAGCGGATTGCATCCAAGATCTCAGGATCAGTGATCCCCGCTTCTTTCTCAGCCAGATACGCTCCCACAGGGGCATGCCACAGCTCGGCATTGTAATCCAAGAGCTCAGCCGGCATTTTTTCCCGCACGATGATCTGCTTCATTTCTTCTTTCGGCCGGAATTTCGCATAATCATGAAAAATAGCCGCCATTTCCGCTTTTTTCGGGTCTGCTCCGAACCGGCCTGCGAGAATAACCGCCGTATCTGTCACGCCGATTGTGTGGATGTAGCGATGCTCGGTCAGCTGCTCTTTGACGCAGGCAAGTGCTTCCTCACGATTCATATAAATCATTCTCCTCTATATACTGCCTCACTTTATCCGGCATTAAGTATTGCGTCGGCTTTTTTGCTTTGAGACGTTCTCTCAGCATCGTTGACGAAACGTCAAATTCCGGAACGTCGGCAAAAAGCAGCGGGTACGGTGTCTCAATATGATACCCCGGGCGCCGCACTCCGATAAATTGAATGAGCGTGAGCAGTTCGTCCAGTTTGTACCATTTCGGCAGATATTCAATCATATCCGCTCCGATAATAAAGAAAAGCTTGTCGTTCGGGTGCCGCTCCTTCAGTAAACGGACGGTATCATAGGTATAAGAAGGGCCTTTCCGGTCCATTTCCGCAAGCTCAAGCTTAAAGCCGGAATTAGAGCTGATGGCAAGCTTCAGCATCTCCACCCGGTGCCGGCTGTCTGTAAAGTCTTCATTCTGCTTATGCGGAGGGATTTTATTGGGCATAAACCAAATCTCATCGAGCTCCGCCTGATGAAGGACTTCATTAGCCATCAGAAGATGTCCGTTGTGCGGAGGGTCAAATGTGCCCCCGAATATTCCGATTTTCTTCATGTCAACCACCTTACGGAAGCTCGATTTGTTTATTTTCCTTTGATTCCTTATACAGCACGATCGTATTTCCGATCGTCTGCACCAATTGTGAGCGGCTGCCTTTCACAAGGGCTTCTGCGACATCATTTTTATCGTCTTCGCAGTTTTGAAGCACGCTGACTTTAATCAGCTCTCTTGCTTCTAAAGCCTCGGCAATCTGTTTCACCATGTTTTCGTTGACTCCGCCTTTTCCCACTTGAAAAATAGGCGTTAAGTGATGCGCTTTTGAACGCAAAAACCGTTTTTGTTTTCCTGTTAACATTGTGTTCCTCCTAGTTTTCCTTCAACAATTGCTCTCATTAAGCCGCTGTCAGGCTCTTGTCCCGTCCACAGCTTGAAAGACAGTGCAGCCTGTTCCACAAACATGCCGACACCGTCAAGGGTTGTTAAACCTCTTTTTTCAGCTTCTTTTAAGAACGCCGTTTGAATCGGGTTGTATACGATATCACAAACGATGGCGCCCGTTTTGGCCCGTTCCAATGAGAGCGGCACGGCATCCGTTTTCGGATACATGCCGACAGATGTTGTATGAATAATGACGTCATATTGTTCAAGCTGATTTTCAGCTTCTTTTAAAGTAAGGGCGCGTTTCTGCTGAAAAGAGGGAGCAGCCGCAATCAGACTTTCTGCTTTTTCCGGCGTGCGGTTGCAAACGTCAAATTGTTTCGGCTCTCTGCGGACGATCGTCGTAAAAATCGCTCTTGCCGCTCCTCCCGCCCCAATCATGAGGATGGAGAGCTCTGATATCGGTTTGTCCAATACTTTGACTAAGGATTTATAAAACCCATCTCCGTCAGTATTATACCCGATGAGCCTGTCTCCCTCTCTTTTGACGGTATTTACGGCCCCGAGTACTTTCGCGCTTTCATGTATTTCATCCAGATGCTCCATGATCGCGACTTTATGCGGGACTGTGACGTTCACTCCGCAGATGCCAAGCGCCTTGATTCCGTTAACGGCGTCCTTGAGATGATGAGGTTCCACCTGAAACGCAAAATACTGCCCGTTGATGTTCTTATCTTGCAAAGCCGCGTTATGAATATCGGGTGACATTGAATGCCCGATCGGATTTCCGATTACTCCGTACAATTGTTTCATGCTCCCTCTCCCCTTCTCTCTATATTAATGAACGGCGGACAAATACGTGTACGCCTTTCGGAGCGTATGCCGTTATTTTTTTATCTTCTTGCTGCACCGTGACCCAGCCGAGACCGGAAAAAACGATATCCGTCTTTCCTTCTTTAATCGTAAACGTGTGGGGCGTAAGCTCCGGAAATTCATCCAAATGATCTTTTCCGGGCGGGGTAAGCAGTTCTCCCGCATGCTTTTCGTATAAGGCATCAGCATTTTCAAGCTTTGTTCTGTGAATCATCAATTCATTCGGCATATAGCAGACAAACGCCGTTTTATCGCCTGATACATAGTCAAACCGGGCAAGCCCGCCGAAATAAAGCGTTTGTTTTTCATTCAGCTGAAAAGTGCGCGGCTTCAGTTCTTTTTTCGGTGTCAGCACCTTTAAGTCACGCTTGTCCACGTAATGCGCCATCTGGTGATGGTTAATGATTCCCGGCGTATCATAAAGCGCAGATCCGTCATCGAGCGGGATTTCAATCGCGTCAAGCGTCGTGCCCGGAAATTGAGAGGTGGTAATAATATTCTCTTCCCCTGAGACCTCTTTAATAATCCGGTTGATAAATGTGGATTTGCCGACATTGGTACAGCCCACCACATACACATCGCGCCCTTCGCGGTAATGTTCAATGGCGTCAATGACTTCCTTCATCCCTTGTCCGCGGGAAGCGCTGATTAAAAAGACATCAAGGGGTTTTAAGCCGTATTCTTTCGCTTCGCGTTTCATCCATTGAACGAGCCGTTCCCGTTTTACGGATTTCGGCAGGATATCGGCCTTATTACCGACAAGAATGATCGGATTACCGCCGACAAAGCGGTTCAGCCCGTTTATCCAGCTTCCGTTAAAATCAAAAATATCAACGACTTTGACAATAAGAGAGTCAGTATCGCCGATTGTGTGCAAGATATTTAAAAAGTCATCATCCGTTAATGAAACATCTTGAATTTCATTGTAATTTTTCAGTCTGAAGCAGCGCTGGCAGATGACATTCTCTTTCGTGAGCGATGCCTTTGGCGCGTATCCGAGACCTTGTTTATCCTCGGTCTGGATCGTTACTCCGCAGCCGATGCAAACAACCTTTTCCATTTCTAATCCTCCCACTGAATATGGCCTTTACGTTTCAAAGAACTCAATATTCTCCGTTCAATCCGGCGGTTAAAGCGCGTCATGACTCCGTCAGAGGAAGCGACAGGCACGACGAGGATCGTATGATACCCGTTTCTGTTTCCGCCGAGAACATCAGTAAGCAGCTGATCGCCGATGACCACACAGTCTTCTTTTTTCAGATCCATGCTGCTGACGGCTCTTTTAAAGGCGCGTCCCATCGGTTTTCTTGCCTTATAAATAAACGGTATGCCAAGCGGCTCCGAGAATAATTTCACTCTTCGTTCATTATTATTGGAGACGATCGTGACTTTAATGCCGTGCTCCTTCATTTCTTCAAACCACTCGATTAATCGAGGTGTCGCACTCGGTCTGTCCCACTCCACAAGCGTGTTGTCAAGGTCTGTAATAATCCCTTTCACATTGCGTTCTTTGAGCTTTTCCGGTGTGATATGAAATATATTTTTCACAAATTCGTCAGGTAAAAAAAACTTTTTTAACAAAACCCGCACCCTTCCTTTTCTTTCTACCATCTATATGTCGAAACCTGTCAGATTTAAAAACAAAGTCGGACTCAGTAAAAAAATTTCGACAAAAATTGGGTTTCTTCACCAGTTGTGGATAAAATTACACACATTATCCACTCTTATTACATCCGGATTTATCCAGATTATAAACAAGATACTAACAGGTTATCCACTTACGAGTGTGGATAACAGAACGATTGTTCTTATTTGTATTTCATGGTAGATTAAAGATAACCTCACCATGATTGAAACGCAACCTTCCATCATATGCTTGCGTCTGATGATTGATTACAATTGTAAGGAGGTGCCACTCCCATTAATTGGGTCCCCGGCATGAGAAAGCTTTCTGATGAATTACTAATAGAATCTTATTTCAAAGCCAATGAAATGAATTTGAGCCGTGAATTTATCGAGTTAATTGAAAACGAAATTAAAAGAAGATCGCTCGGACACATTATTTCCGTTTCTTCTTAAACAGAAAAAAGTTCCCGGGCGAATTTCCTTTTTTTACTCAGATGACTGATATTATATCACTTCGGTTATGCGCATTACTACCACTTTCAACAAAAAACACCCCTAAAATAGAGGTGTTTAAGAGGACAGCTGCTATATATTGAACCAATACAGACCGCCCAGGACGAGAATGACGACGAGCAGCACAACAAAAAATGCGTACCAGTACCCCGCATTCACCCGAGGAGGCGGGCATACAGGATATTGCGGAGGGAAACCGCGGTTCATAGCAATCGCCTCCAAAAAGATGTTTTTTCTACAGCCTATGAAGCAGAAGCAAAACGGTTTAGGCAGCTGACGGCGTCAGCGTTCCAAAACCCGCCCATTTTTTATGCCTTCAATTAAGATTCTGGCGCCTTTTGGCGTCATATGATTTCCGGAGGGATCTATCAGTCCGGATTGAATCAGCGCCCGGTCTGTATCTTTGCCGCCGTCCGCGCGTATAAAGTGTTTCCAGTTATCCACCAGCGGCACTTTCAACTCAGCTGCAACCTGCCTCGTAACGCCGTTATAGGAATTATGCCATTTTCTCGCGCCGCCTTTTTCTTTAAAGGCTGAGGCTTTATATCTCGAATAGTAATAGAGATGATGCGTTCCGTTTCCTTCTATAACCGGGATGCACGTCATTAAAATCGGCTTTATGCCGTGATTTCTGCTTTCGTTTATGAAATAAGTCAGGTTTTCTTTAAACCGTTTCTTTGATACCCGCGGCTGATCGCCCGTCAAAATGCCCGCATCATTTGTTCCGAACATGATAAATAAATATTGGGGCTTACGGTCCAGCACGTCGCTTTGAAAACGCAGGCGCGCATCCTCAGTCGTCTGGCCGCCTATTCCCGCATTTATAACCGTAAGACGGCCGCGTTCCGCTGTTTTTAAAATGTTTACCCACTGCTGCGCCTTCGGATAATCACGATAATCCCAGTTGGAACCGCGCGTATTGCTGTCGCCGAACGCGACAACACTTTTTTCTTTGCCCGCGGCGCATCCTGATAACAGACAGATTATCGTAATAAAAAGAACAGCAAACTTCATTTTCTCTCCCCCCAAACCTTACCTCCTATGGTACACATCTCTTTGGCGGCTTTCAACGCGGCGCTCTCTTTACTGGATATGAAAAGGACCGGAATCCTGTCCGATCAAATCCGAAACCTTAACAAACGTGTAGCCCTGCTTTTTCAGCTTTGGAATGATTTCTTTCAAAGCCTCAACCGTCTGGCGCCGGTTTCCTCCGCCGTCATGCAGAAGAACGATATCTCCATCTCTGGCATGTGAAACAACGTGCCTGACGATTTTTCCTTTCCCTGGCCTTTTCCAGTCCCTCGGATCTTGGTTCCATGACCACATGATGATATGATAGCCCTCTTTTAAGATGCTTTTGAAAGCCGTATGATTCAGCGACCCTCCCGGCGGGCGGAATAACTTGTCCCCTTCCGGCTGCAGCGATGTGATATGATGCGCTGAGCTGTGAAGCTCTTGTAAAATGTCTTTGCGTTTCAGTCGGTGAAAATAAACATGGTTCATCGTATGGTTGCCGATTTCATGCCCTTCTTCAACGATGCGTTTTGCCGTTATGGGGTATTTGTCTATACGGCTCCCGACACAAAAAAAGGTTGCTTTAACATTGTGCTGTTTCAGCACGTCTAACACAGCCTCCGTATAGACAGGATGGGGGCCGTCATCGAAGGTTAAAGATAGTTTCTTTTTTTCAGACCTTTTATCCCAGTACACGTTTCCCGTTTTCTCCATGTCACTTCTTTTTAAAGATTTCGCATCGGCGGACACGGCAGTGAGACTCGTGAGGACGCATATCATGATGATCAGATGAAAGCATCTCAACGTTTACACCTCCAGTAAACACTACTGTTAACGTGTCCCCTTTTATAAAAAATCATTCTCTGCATCAAATGATGCACATCACCCGCTTGTTTTTGTCCAAATCCGGGTGCAGCCGTTTCTCATCAAACGGCAAATGCTGATAAATCAAATACGCTTATCGGACAGCTTATTTTAATAGAAGGAGATAGATTTGTGCTGTATACTAATTGAAAAGAGGTGAACGTGCAGATGATAAAAAAGGGATTCAGTCTTGCCGTCATCATTGCTGTCGTGATGATCGGCTTTTTGCAAAAAGACGTCTGGCTCAGCATGATTCGCGCGGGCGGCATGTACGCCGTGCTTATGAGTATCCTTCTGGTCGCAGCTGACGTATTTTTTCCGATTGTTCCATTCGCCATTATCGCGGCCTTAAACGGAGCGGTTTTCGGGATTGTAAACGGGGTGTGGATTACATTGTCAGGCGCGATGCTCGGAACAATGGCGTTGTTTTTTCTCGTTCGGTACGGATTCAGAGACTGGGCCAGAAAAAAGCTGCTGGCTTACCCGGCAGCGGCCCAATATGAAGATTCATTTCATCAGCACGCGTTTACGGCGGTGCTTTTCGGGCGGCTGATTCCGATTATACCGTCGCTTGCCATGAATACCGTCTGCGGGCTGAGTAATATCCGATGGCCGATCTTTTTTTCTGCGTCGGTGCTCGGCAAAATTCCGAACATTGTGATCGTGACCGTCGCAGGCGCTTCATTTACAAGCAACAAACTGCTGTCTTTCGGGATTTATGGAATGTATATGCTCGTCTTAATGGCGGTCATTTATAAGAAGTTTCCCGGCCTTTTAAAAACAACGAAAAAATGAAGCGCGTACCGCCACTATTCCGGCGGTACGGCTCCTCTCATTCTGAGAACTTTTCCGTTACATTCTGAACCGATCACTTCCATGTTTTTCTTTCTGTAAAATGACAGAGCCGCTTCATTGCCCGGCGAAACTCTCAGGTGATATTCCGAAACACCGTTCGCTCTGAAAAACTGATTCGCGTATTGATGCAGTTTCGTTCCGCACCCCCTTCCCCTCTGCTTCTCAGTCATATAGTAAAGGTGCACATAACCGATTTTTTGGCTGCGGTAAAATTTGATGGAAGCTTCTAGCTGTCCGATCGGCTGTCCGTTATGAAAAAGCAGCATAAAACCGTCGGGAAAGCATTTGATTTGGGATGACAGCCATCTGAGATATTCATCCCTATTAAAATGATCCGCCGTGCCAAAGCTGACGAAAAACGAATCCTCACGAAACGAAACGACCGTCTCTTTATGTTTGTTTAAATTGATCCGCTTGAAATACATCAGGAGTCCTCCTTTTTGCGGACGCAAATAAGAACGAGCATAAAACGGCTGCCAACGCCAGCATAACAGCAGCGCCTGCGATGACAATGCCGCGGACGGAAGAACTGACAGAAGCCGCTCCGAAAACCGCCGTTACTACTATAATGAAGACGGCTTCGACTAATGAATAAAAGCTCCCCACTCTCCCCATGATGTCCACCGGAACATTCTTTTGATAAAACGTCAGAAAGCCTGTATTGGCAAACGCCAGAAAAAAAGCGAGAAGGAAAAATCCGAAAGCAGCCGTCCAAAAAACGTCAGAAAACGCATAAATCATATATCCGGCCGCTGTGAATAAAGAGCCCATTCCCATCAATAAAGAAGCCGGCATTTTTTTATTAAAGAACACATTGACAAGCGCCCCCGCAATAATGCCTGCCCCTGAGATACTGACGAGAAAACCGTAATCGGCATCAGTCAGCTGAAGAACCTCTTTTGCAAAAGCGGCTTCAAGCGAATCAAGCGCGGAAAGCATAACGTTCATGACCAGACTGAATAAAAAATAAATGATCATGACGTTTCGCGCCGTTCGGCTGAAGCGATAGACGAGCTTCCAATCTTCTTTGCACACTGCCAAAGAAAGCTTCTGTGCGGGAGAATGTACGTGAGGCCCATTTTCAAGGTTCGGCAGCATCATCGTGATGAAACCGGACAGCACTAAAGCCGCCGCATTCACCCAAATCGCAAAAATCGGCGTGCCGGCGATAAAAAGCAGTCCGGCCGCAGCCGGCCCGAGGAGAAAAGCCCCTGATTCCGACAAAGCCCTTAGTGAATTGAATCGTTTTCTCCTTTCAGCCGGAATAAGCATCGTCACATACGCCATGGAACACGGACGAAACATCGCATTGGCCATTTGAATCAAAAACACGATACAATAAACGGAAAATAAAGACCGTGCAGTAACCATCAGCGGCAGAACGGCAATGAATGCAGCCCGGGTGAAATCAAGCGACATCATCATATTCCGTTTGTTACACCGGTCGATGATGCTGCCCGCCCACCCATTGGTCATTAAAACAGCGGCAGGCCTGATTAAATAAAGGATGGAAACCGCAAAAGCAGACCCCGTTTCTTTTAAGACAATAAGATTAAGAGACAAAAAATAGATCCATTCACCAATATTTGCTATCCCGATTCCGGTTAACAGAAGCAACGGGTACCGCCAAGACTTCAGGTTTTTCATCTTATCCCTCCCTTAGAAATAAAAAACGCCCTCAAGACAATAAAGTCTTGAGGACGGGAAACAGCCCGCTATGCCACCTCAATTCGGTTTGGTGCCGGCCTTGCCGGGTACAAAGCTTACTCGGTAACAGGAGTATCCGCCGCATCATCGTCGTGTTGCATGATTCCGATGCGAAGCTAAGAGGTTTGTTTCAACACATCCATTCATACTCCTTCACAGCTCCCGGAGCTCTCTGTCATGAATGATATCTGTCTACTCGTCTCTTCAGCGCTTTTCGGTTATATTGTTTTCACCCTTACTTTTTTTAACAATATACAGGCTCAATCAGCAAAAATCAAGAGGCTGTAAGAAATAAAACCCGATTTTGATTAATTTCCCTGTACAGACACAAACAGCCTGACTGCCACATACAGTTACATATAGGCTTTTGCCTACATAACTTTGTGGAGGTGAGGATGGTGACAGGTGTTTTTGCAGCGCTCGGGTTTATTGTGAAAGAACTCGTGTTTTTAGTATCATACGTGAAAAATAATGCCTTTCCACAACCGCTCTCAAATAGTGAGGAGAAAAAATACTTAGACCTTATGGCTGAAGGCGATGAACACGCCCGCAATATGCTGATTGAACATAATCTCCGTTTGGTCGCCCATATTGTAAAAAAATTCGAAAACACGGGAGAAGACGCAGAAGATCTGATCTCCATAGGTACAATCGGGCTGATTAAAGGAATTGAAAGCTACTCAGCCGGAAAAGGCACGAAGCTTGCCACATATGCCGCACGATGTATTGAAAATGAGATTTTAATGCATCTGCGCGCATTGAAAAAAACGAAAAAAGACGTCTCCCTTCATGATCCGATCGGCCAGGATAAAGAAGGGAATGAAATAAGCCTGATCGATGTCCTCAAGTCGGAAAGCGAAGATGTGATCGACACCATTCAGCTCAACATGGAACTTGAAAAGGTCAAAAAATATATCGACATTTTAGACGACCGCGAAAAAGAAGTCATCGTCGGCCGCTTCGGGCTTGATTTAAAAAAAGAAAAAACGCAGCGCGAGATCGCAAAGGAGCTCGGCATTTCAAGGAGTTATGTGTCGCGGATTGAAAAACGCGCATTGATGAAGATGTTTCATGAGTTTTATCGGGCGGAGAAGGAGAAGCGGAAGAAGAAGGGAAAGTGAGCGAAAAGCCGGATCTGACATCCCGGCTTTTTCTGCATTTTAGGACATTGCTCTTCAAGTATAACTTCAGGATTTAAAGATAAAACATAACAAATGAATAGAATTGGTACAATCGTTAACCTTTTTAATAATTTTTCATTGATATTTAACCCCTTCAACATAGCCCTCCCTTTTTAACAATCCATTTCATTTGGGCTACACCCCCATCATTGAATGTATTTCCTATGAAAAATGATTTTGAACCTCATAGGAACCCTTACATCACAGGGTTTTTGTTGTTTTTTCATTGTTTATCAAGACCTAAAGCAAAAGAACTTGCTAATTCTCAAATACATCCACCAAATTTTCAATGTTAGTTTGTTTTTCATACATACTAATAATAAAAATAAAACCTAGTTGAAACTTTACAAGACAAGCTGAATTGACTATAGTCTAATTAGACTAAAATATTGATGTAAAGAAGTGAAAAATTAGATGATAAAGTCTTTTTTAATGTTGGGGCAGTCGAATATGGCGGGCCGTGGATTTTTGAATGAAGTAGACCCTATCTATAATGAAAAAATTAAAATGCTGCGCAATGGACAGTGGCAGATGATGACAGAGCCGATTAATTACGACCGTCCGGTTTCAGGCGTTGGCCTGGCCGCATCTTTTGCAGATGCATGGTCGAAAGCTCATCCCGATGAAGAAATTGGCTTGATCCCGTGTGCGGAAGGCGGCAGTTCATTGAATGACTGGCATCCGGAAGGCATCCTTTTTCAGCATGCTTTGTCCGAAGCCCGCTTCGCCCTCCGATCCAGTCAAATTTGTGGAATCCTTTGGCATCAAGGTGAGAGTGACAGTTATCGTTCGCTGCATGAAACTTATTACGAGAAATTAACTCTTATCATCGAGACGCTAAGAAACGAGTTGGAATTAGATGAGCTACCGTTGATTATTGGAGGGCTTGGTGACTTTCTTGGGAAGACCGGTTTTGGACAGCACGCGACTGAATTTCGACAGGTTAATGAACAATTGCTGCGTTTTGCTGATGAACAACAGAATTGTTATTTTGTTACTGCGGCAGGTTTGACTGCGAATCCTGATGGCATTCATTTAGACGCAGCTTCACAACGCAAATTCGGTTACCGCTATTTCGAGGCTTTTTCGAAAAAGCACCATATCCTGAAACCCATTTCGAGAGAGGAGCAATCACTGAAAGTGAATGGTGACTATTCTAAAACAGAACAGATTTACCTTCATAGTATGGATTTGGCTTCGGGTAAAATCACGTACGCGGAATTTGAAGCGCGGATGGCGAAGGTGATGAAACCATGATTCCCTTACTTATCCTTGGCTTGCTCATCCAAAACCCCGGAGCTCACGGCTATGAACTTCTGGCCTTAATGGAAAAACGTCATTACAAGTACATCGTTAACTTCACGAAAGGTTCATTTTATTACAATCTGCAGCAACTTGAAGAAAAGTGTTTGATTGAACAGATTCAGCAGAAACCCTCAACCAGCGGGCGTGAAATCCGTAATTTTAAAGTCACAGATTCGGGAAGGGCAGAATTCGAAAGATTAATGATCAAATACGGCACAAAATCGGAATATGTGAACCTGCAATTTTATGGGGCGTTACTCTTTGCCGATGAATTCGACAAAAATAAATTACTGGATCTGATCCAATCACAAATCGATCAGACTAAAACTCGAATCGAGCTCCTTGATGAATACCTGTCCATCACTCAAGAAATTCCCGGCACAATCAATTACTTTCGCCGTATGAACGAAAATTCCCGTTCACATCACTTGGTTAATTTAGAGTGGTTCGAAAAATTGAAAGCAGAAATGGAGTGAACTATTGCATAATAAAAATGCAATGTTACATATATAAGAATATTAGTTACCTGCATATAAAACCTGTGTCGCAGATATCTCGTAACATCATTGATACAGGTTTTATACTCCTTCTTTAATTAAACAGTAATAGGGTTGTCAACACTTGCCCCCCCAACAAGAGTGAGTGAATCTGCTGCGTGTTCTTCTTTTTCAATCCTTCGTATTAAAAACCACTTTTTACACCTATTTATTATTCAAGGAAGTCAACTGATTTTTCTCCATCTTCCGCTAAACTGCTGCTTTCGTCGAATAAGAAAAAGTGATCTCCCTTAAGGAAGAACACTTCCTCTAATTGAACAAGCAGTGAAGGTGAACATTGTTCTCGACATTTTATCTACCTCTGCGTAAGCAACTTTCAATTGATTGATAGTAAACCCCTCCAACAAGAAAACTCCGTCTTTTTCTGTTTTTTTTTCAATATAAAACAATGATAACTTCTTTCATCTTATGAAACCCAAGCAGTTATTAGGTGGTTTTCTTTATCTGTACAAATACAGTTGAATCACTTAATTTATTACATATAAGTTATCCTGCAAAACTGTGCACGAAATGTCGGGTAGATACATTTCGCTCCTGTTATTCTTTTGTTAAAGGAGGTCAAATAAATGGATTCGCTTAAAAGGATGAACAGCGCATTAACGTATATTGAAGAAAACCTCACGAACGATATTGATTTCAAAGAAGCAGCAAAGCTTGCTTTCTGCTCTGAATATCATTTTAAAAGGATGTTTTCCTTCCTTACAGGTATTTCATTATCGGAATATATTCGTCGACGACGTCTTACTCTTGCAGCTTTTGAACTTAAAGACAGCAGCGTAAAGGTGATTGATCTTGCAATAAAATACGGTTATCACTCACCAGATTCTTTTGCACGAGCATTTCAAAATCTGCATGGCATAAGCCCATCAGCAGCTAAACATAATGGCCATTCACTTAAAGCTTATCCGCGAATGACCTTCCAGTTATCAATCAAAGGAGGAAATGAAATGAACTATCGCATTGAAGAAAAAAAGGCATTTCGCATCGTCGGCATTAAAAAAAGAGTCCCTATTTTATTCAAAGGCGTGAATCCTGACATTGCATCGATGTGGGAAAGTTTAGATGAAACAGCAATCAAACAACTAAAAGAGCTTTCTAATGTAGCGCCTATAGGACTCATTAGTGCATCCACGAACTTTTCTGAAGGCCGGACAGAGGAAAACGGAGAGCTTGATCACTATATTGGCGCAGCCACAACGAAACATTGCCCAAATCACCTATCACAGCTTGAAGTCCCTGCCTCAACATGGGCTGTATTCGAAGCAGCCGGATCATTTCCGGATGCACTGCAGGAAGTATGGGGGCGGATTTATTCCGAATGGTTTCCATCGTCACATTATGAACAAATTGAAGGCCCAGAAATCCTGTGGAATGAGCATAAAGATGTAACATCGCCATCTTTTAAAAGTGAAATTTGGATACCCATTTCAGAAAAGTAATATACCTTACAATGAAATTAGAGGAATTAAGGGTTTTAAGGAAGGGGGCTCATCCCTTCCTCTTTTTGCACCGACTCGAAGACTTTAATGAACATCGACTATAAAGTCTGAGTTCTTTCCCATAAGTCCGCATGTTTTTTTACGATATTTATAAATTCAGCCATCGCTAAGGAATGCCATCTTTTTTTATGATAAGCCACCTGCATTAAAATACGTGTTTCATTCAAAATCAATCCACTTAATTTGTTTTCTTTCAACTCTTTTTGTACAGTGATCAACGGTAATAACGAAACTCCTAATCCGCACATCACACACTGCTTAATTGCCTCAACACTCCAGAATTCAAAGGTATTCTCCGAAACCAGTCCTTGGTGTTTCATATACTCTTCAAAGTAAGTACGGTAGCTGCACCCATGTTCTGTATATAGAATCACTTCATCAGATGAAAAATAAAAATCATCAAATGGAATATTTTTTAACTGATGATGTTCAGGGAATATCAATATCATTGGCTCAGTTATCAGTTTTTCTATATATAAATCAGCTTCCTCTTGTTCGTACCCCAAAAGAAACGCTAAATCCACCTTCCCATTTCGGAGATCTTTTTTTAATTCCCAGCATGTCGATGATTTTAATGTTATTTTAACTTTAGGAAAGAGCTTTTTGAATTCGTGAATAATCGGAGGTAAACGGTAAACCGTTAAAGATTCCGGAGCACCAATAACGAGAGTCCCGATCGGTTCATCGTTTGATTGTATTTGTTTTACTTTTTCAGAAATTCTGATCATTTCGTTTGCATATGGCAACAAATAATCTCCCGCTTCAGTTAACAGCATTTTCTTCCCAAAACGATTAAATAACGGTTTTCCTATTTCTTGCTCAATATCTTTAATATGTGAAGTTATAGTCGATTGGGCATAACCCAAATATTCAGCTGCCTTTGTAAATCCTCCCTTTTCCACAATTGTTATAAATGTTTTTAAGTGCCGTATTTCCATCATCTCTCCCCCTTTAAACATCACTAATTCCGATGGAAAAGTTCATATATATCTATTTTACCGATGAAAGGAAACAAATTACAATTAAATTATGATCGTAAAACACGTTTAGGAAAGGATGGAATGGAAAGTGAGAGAAAGAAAACTCGGCCCCGTACTTTTAAGCGGATTAATTGTCGGACCTATTTTGGGATCTGGGATCATGTTACTCCCACCAATCATTTATGGAAAGACTGGGGATTATGCTGTTTTAGCATGGTTTATGATGATGATCATTAGTTTTCTATTTGCTTCATTGTTTGGAAAATTGAGTGTTTTATTTCCGAATGAATCTGGTGTTGCGCATACAGTCGAACTTGCATTTGGACAACATATAAAACAATTAACTTCTGTATTTTTTATTATTGCGGGCAGTGTCGGGCCAGTTGCCGTTCTCATGACAGCCAGTCAATATCTAAAGGCTTTGTTCAAAAGTAATGGTTGGCCACTAGAGACATATGGAATCATTCTGATGATGATTTGTTTATTCGTTCTATTATTGAATATCTCTTCTGTAGGAAAAGTGTCATTTATGTTCTCCACAGTTGCTACAGTAGTATTGTTAAGTGGAGGAATTAGTTCAATTCCCTTTATGAGGGATAAAGCTTTTATTAAAACACCATTTCATCTTGATGATTTTGGTTATAGTATTCTTTTGCTTTTTTGGGCTCTAGTTGGTTGGGAAATTATAGGTAATTATAGTTTGGATGTCAAAAACAGAAAAAGAACGATTCCCCAAGCAATAGTAATAAGCTCGGTGGTCATCACAACGGTTTGTATTGTTGTAGCTGCCTCTTATCAATGGATTGATTTACATCACACACACACATTAACGATTATTTTAATTCCATTGCTTGGAACGTTTGCTTCACCGACAATGGCTTCCATCACAACAATATTATGTATGAGCACTTATTTATTGGTTACTGGCGGAGTATCACGTCTAATAGCCTCAGAGAATAAAAAAACAACCTTGATTTCTTTCCGCTCCAAAACAAACATACCAATTGGAGCCCTAGGCTTATTAACATTAATTCATGCAATCGTTTTTATTCTTTTATTTATAAACTTCATTAATGTTGAACAAATTGTCGGCATAGCAAATGCTTTCTTTATTAGTAATGCGATTTGCGGTATTTTGTCTGCATATAAACTGCTACCTGGTAAGTTCTCAAAGAGTTTATCATTAATGCTTATTATCAGCTTTTTGATTATCCTTTCTTTCTCATCAATATGGATTTTATTAATGATTGCCCTTATAACTGCTTTTTATTTGATCCGACACTTTATTTGGATGCGTCAATTAAAGAAATCCGCTACTAATTCTCAAGACAAATTACGTTTTTAAGAATTTCTCACCCAAGCTTGGATGTATAAACAAAAACGGGAGATTTTACAGTTCGTATAGGACATAGTTATTTCTTTTACAATGATTACTTACGGGACACCTTCCGCTCATTTACATCAATTTATATTCATTTTGGCCAGAAAAAGGGCACTGTTTTCAGTCCGTCCAAGTAAAAAAGGAAGGGGTCTTCCCTTCCTTTAGTCCTAACTTGATCTCCTGCCATTTTGAAACCAACATTTGAAGCACTGTCTGCATCCACAAAGTGAGTAAAAGGTAAGATGCTACTTGATCCATACTGTCTGTCAATGAAAAATTCGACTAATCATCACTAATGATAAGTTCAGTCATTGCAGATAACTTGAGTTTTCATCAATCATTAAGATTCAAAGTCTGATGTTCAAGCAGTATCCACCCCTTGGGTAATGCTATGTAACAGCCGCTTGTCCTAATAAAGTTATTTTCATTACACTCCTTTTATTCATTTGCCATCATTCCTATTTATCAATTATAGTTAAAAAATGATGAGGAAAAAACAATAAACGTCCGTCCTAACTTTTTTATCTTATTTATTAAAAATTTTAATCTCTTCCTTGTAAAATAAAGAAGCAATCTCATTTCCAGACAGTTCATGTCATGTCCTTGGGACAAGTACCGATATCAATTTTTTTAATCTGTTCCAGTTCTCATTCACAATTAGGACTTTTCAGTGGCGTATCGGTATAAAGTGAACTAATTTATTAATGTTCAACAACAGAATTTCGTCTATTGACAATAAAGAATGCACAAATCATTGCAAGAATGGCCATCGCCCACCAGAACGTTGAGATCGCCTGATCATGATCGATGATAATCAAACGAATGACAGCCGTGATGCCAATATAAATAAAGTAGGGAAGCGGGAAATGAAAGTCTGATTTGAAGTATTTGATAATCAAAGCAATGAACTCAAAGTACATGAAGAATATAAGCAGTTCCCCAAGCATCTCATAATAGCTGTCCACTTTGTTGAACAATGACTTGTATACGAATTGCACAATGTACCATGTCTCGCTGATCAGAAGTCCGCTTAAGGCTATCGCCAGGAAGAACAGACAGACATTGAGAAGCGCTTGTAACAGGTAAGGCGCCTTTTTAAAATTGTTGGAAAATCTCATCTTGTTGTCTCCTATTACAATATTTTCGTCGTTTTGATTCACACCCTACATCTTTGTGTTCCAAAATCGCAGCACGATGCAGTACTTGGAATTCTTTTGTATACTGTGAAACTGCCCCTGCATGCGGGACATCATTCGCGCAATGCTTCTTTCACCGAGTCCGTTGCTTTCCGGTGTTACATCCGCAAGTTTAATCGTATTGCTGATATGAATCTCAAATATTTCTTGATCCGATACAAACGTGATGCTGATTTCTTCTTCCGGATCTGCGTATTTAAATAAGTTTGACAACACATTATCAAATACACGACCAAGCTCCTCCAAATTCACGTTAATATAGGTTTCCGGCAGCTCGCCTGAAATATGGACCCGTAAATGCTCCTGATGAAGGATAGTAATCTGATCTGATATTAGATCGTAGATCACTTCTTTCACTGCAACGGTCTCCAGGTCGTCCCCATGTTCCTTGTTCAGCAGGAAATGCGCAAACAGATTGTCAGACAAGTTTTTTAATTGCAGTGCTTTACCATAAGCATTGGCTACATAACGATCTTTGCTGGTACCCGCTTCGCCTCCTTCTTTTTTGGCAAACTCCAGATTCATGATCAGCGACGTCAGCGGTGTCCGCATATCGTGCGACATTTCTGTAACCAGGCTGTGGCTCTCTGCTTGCAATTCCTCGATAGCTTTAAGTTTGTCCAAGAAAGCTTTCCGCAGATCCTCAATGCTCTTTGCAATCATCGCTAATTCATCATGCCCTTTTATCGTCATCTCATAGTCCAGCCGGCCCCCTTCAATAATATGAATCTCTTGGTGAAGCGTTTTAAGGTAGCGAAGACTTTGGCGAATGCCCAAGAGAACAATGATTAAAAAGATGAGGGTTGCACCGAGCAAATCCAATGTAAAGGCCAGATCATAATATCGGGAAGAGTAGAAACCGTCGATAATGACTCGTCCTTCACCATGGCTGAACTTGACAGGATGTGAATGATTTTGAGCATACTGAGTCAGTTTTTCCTTTCCATAATCCGATTCGGAATAAACGGAATCATATTGCAGCTCCTGATCCTTGAATATGGTGAGGTTAATGTAATTTTCTTTTTTGACCCACTCGCCAAACGCTTTTCTATCAGGGCTTTAATTCGGTCTGAAAATGAGATGGAGAATAAAAATAAACAAAGAAATAATTAATTAGGTGATGAACGATTTATACGAATTTTAGAGAAATACTCCAACGGAGAACTTAACGAAGAACAAATCACTTCTCTATTGTGGGATACTGCCGAAAATAAATCACTTCACAACAGAGAAACTGAAAGCGGTATAAAAAAACAGCTCCGTTAAAATGGCCGGAACTGTCTTTGAATTTTGGTTTTTCAGTTATCTCCATCCGTTAGTTTAATTAGAATTCAGATAATCCAAGACACGATCAACTCTTTCATTTACTGAGTAATCTCCTTCAATTTTTAGCAATGGACAAGATAAATCCGCCATCCAATGTTCGTGTAAAGCTTTGCTTCTAACTTCCATTCCGGCATTATCATATAAAGAAGCCCACTCTAAAAATGTTTTTGATTGTTCATATTTACTGCCGCCGGCTAACACTTCGTTTCCATAACGCTGAAATTCCCTATGCCTTAATCTCTCAAGCCGTATATCTTGCGGGATCCATAAGAAGATGACAAGGTCAAAATAACTTTTTAGATCATCGCCCCAGCCGCACACTGCGCCAGAAAGAATCCATTTCTCATTTATTGTCAAGTCTTTTTCAAGCAACTCTCTCCTTTCAGAAATTTCTCTTTTTTTAGTGAATTTATCTGTCCAATAGTAATCATCAGTATCAAGATGCGTATGAGGCAAATGCTTTGATAATGCAACTCCCAATGTTGAAGTTCCGACTCCGGAGGCTCCCAGTATGTGAATCTTATTTTTCATCGTTCCCTCTCCTTATGAAGCAACGAAACTCTCTGTCCGCTGCACAAGGTTCTTACTATTATTTTAACATAAATCCCCAAAAACCTTTACTTTGTCAGGGGAATCCAGATGCGTGTTAAAACCATACTGCTTACGAACTTCATGGTCATTTTCAAACAGAATGATTAACTTTCTCTCCGGCCTATTTTAATATCCTCATACACTTTCTCAAAAGTCCCGATTGGCAGTGAACTCCCCTTTCATTGATCGACAAAAGCTTCCGGAATAAGGAATCTCCTCAAAAAAGGATCAAAACTTTTATCAAGTTTGATCCTTTTCCCTTTTTAGTCATTTCTTTGCGAACGTTTATAGACATTCATGGTTACCAGCCAGCTCATAACGATGATTCCTGCAAAAAGAATGAGCATATTACTGTACAAATAAGCGGAATGATCAGCGTTAACAGGCAGTAGCCTTTGATCCAGCAAGCGGGTCGATACTAAACCGCCTGCAATCGAAATACCCGTTCCCTCTGATAAAAAGCTCGTAAAATTAAGCAGACTCATTCCGGCGCCGGCTTCCTTTTGTTTCAAACTGCCAGATACCATTGTAGATATAACCGTTTTTGTGAAGGAGAGCCCCCCAAAAACAAAAACGATGATAACGGTCATGAGCCAAGGTGCCGCATCTATAAAAAAGGCAGCAATTAAAAAACTGGAAGACATCAATGCAATCCCAATGGTCAGCACATATAAAGAACCTTTCCGATCAACAAGCCACCCTCCAATGTAACCGAAGATGATGACGCTCATCGTTCCGGGAAACATAATCCCGCTTCCAATTGCCGCAGTACTTAAATGGTGAACATCTTTCATCATATAAGGAACCATAGACACAAATCCTGCAGCAGTGCCGAATATCAGGCCTCCGCAAAGGACGCCCATCATAAACAAGACATTTTTCCCCAGTGCAGGGTCAACAAAAGGATCTTGAGTTTTCCTAATATGTTTCACAAATATCAGGAAAGCTAGAATACTGATGATCAGAAAAGATAGTCTATATGACGTTGTAAACAGCAGAAAAAATACGATGCCTGCAGACATTAATATAATCCCCGCCATATCAAAGCGCCCGCTGATTCTTTCTTCCTTTTCCAGCAGTTTCATCAGGAATGGAACGGTGATAACTGTTGCTGTCGGAATAAGCAGCAAATATGACCAGTGAATATAATGAGCGATCATTCCGCCAATAGCTGGTCCGGCACCTTCCCCCATTGCCACCAGCGACCCGATCAGACCAAATGCTTTACCCCTGTTTTCTTTCGGAATATAGCGTACTACTGCAACCATCACAAGAGCCGGGAATGCGGCTGCACCAGCCCCTTGAATAAATCGGGCCAGAATGAGTACAGGAAAGACAGAGTGTCCGACAAATCCAATGATCGACCCGAAGCCATTTACCATAATTCCAAATAGGAGCAGCTTTTTGATCCCCAGCTGATCTGATAACTTTCCATACAGAGCAGTTCCGATGGAAAAGGTTAACATAAAGGCCGTGTTCACCCAGTTTGCACTCGCTGGCAGTTTATGAAAATCGTTGGCGATATCAGGTAATGATACGTTCAAAACCATTTCATTTAATGCGGTGAAAAATGACAGAACACAAAGCCAAATGAACACTTGGTTGTGCCGTAAAGCTGACTGTGAATAAGGCGTATTCACAAATTTCCCTCCATTAATGAGGGCAGACGCAGTTTATAGGGCCATTGATACGCTTCCCTCTTTTAATTGGACCCTGTTCATTTTTTTGCACTTCATACATAACTCCCCCTGCATTGATTGATATACCTTATTATAAATCCTCAAGCCGATGTTTTGAATGCTTTGCGACACACACCCGCAAATGACGAAACATCAAATACTGTTATATTTAAAATTTACAGTACCAAAAAACCGCAATTTCATTTGCTGTTGAAAAATTGGAATAAAGCATTGTATCGACCGCTCCTATGACAAAGTTATTTTTGGCATAAAAATGACAAGCTGAAACATTAATATCTTGTGTTTCAAGCATAAGACCGCATAAATGATTCTCCTTTGCCCACTCAATCACTTTATGCAATAAAGCCGTCCCGACACCATTTTTTCTATAATCTTTTGCAACGGCAATGTCTTCAATCAGTGCGTATCCATTCCAATTAGAACGAAGCTTACTCCGGCCGACACAGTCGTTCTCTGCGTAATAAAAAAAGACAACTTTATCCTCTTCTTCAATATAACTGACATCAATGTCTTCATCGTCATATTTTTTGACATAAGGTTCAGCAAATTTCTCCTCTGTATATGTCCAAACATTGTCCTCAAATGAAGGGATGATTCTCCCTGAAACTACGAAAGGTTCGTTTGGTTTATTGAAGTCTTTCATATTGAATCGCGTCATTTTAGTTATCATCATAATCACCTTTCTGCATTTATTGACCTTAATTTACATCTATTGAACTGTTGATTCGTCTGCATGTCATGGATACCGGTTTAATCACTCTAAGACTAAAACAAAAAAGATACCAACATCGATTGGTATCATCTATTCATTCGAGCCCTTACAACAATATCCTATTTCGGAGCTTCCAAACCGAATTTAATCCATTCCTCTTTTGCCGGACCGTAAATACCCGGAACAGGTAAACCTGCTTGTCTCATAAGGACAGTCATTTGTCCTCGATGATGGTTTTGATGTTGAATTAAAAACATCAAAAGTGAACCATTTGGCAATTGCTGACCAATAAAGTTGACACATTCTTGAAGTGTATCGTCAGTCCATTGCGTTTTTAACGCCTGTACAAATGCATTACTGGCTTGATGATAACTCTCAGCAATAAACCGCGCCGATGCAGGAACAGGATAATCTTCGGCCGGAGCGTGAAACGTTAAATCTGTGTTTGAGGTAATGATGTGAATGGCAGCGACAGTATGCCAAGCAATACGGCCTAAAGTCCAATGTTCTGAAGTGATTTCTTGTTTAAGTGATTCATCAGTCAGATGATTCAGCAGTTTTTGTGTCGCATCGGCTTCGAATTCCCAAGATTTCAAAAAATGGTCTAAAGTTTGAAACATAAAAATCCTCCTTATCCTTTTTTGTTTATCTATATATCTGCAGTTCAATTATAGTGCTCCGTTTAGTTAAAAAAGAACAAAACGATAGACAGACATTTTTAACAGAAAGCCCGAACTGACAACAACAGACAAAATATAAGAACATAACGGATACCTCTATACTTCTTTTTCTTCAATCGACAAAAAAAGGATAGCTGTTCAAACAGGATTCTTCTGTCTAATATTTTCTCTTTGCAAAAGTCCATATCGTCTTAGTGATTGAACCGGAGACAAAACAGCTCCCCGTCATCATAGCCACCCAAATGAAAAATGTCGGCTCGGCACCTATTACAATAAACATAAATATCAAGGACAAAATGAATACAATAGCAACCATCATCCATACTTTTTTGAAAATGAAATATCCTAAAATCCCTAACAGAAAAGAAGCTGCCGGAAGAAAAATAAGAATGATATACGCGGGGCTCAACAGCGGGCTAATACAAACACCTCCCAATTTCAAAACGAGGCAGTTCCTACTTTTTGTCTGATATGAAGTGATTTTTTTCATCTTGATATTACACCGCTTCATTCATTTTATACATATTATACCAATACCATCGAGTCAAATATAGATATTTATTCATTTTTAACATACTTTAGGAAAATCAGGAGTGAATTAAAGTCTGAGGATAGCCCGCTTTTTCTATCCCTAGTAAGTCATGCCGCATTGATTTTAGCCCATCATTGTTTTTGCAGCGCTAATATTCTCATAATCGTGTGCATGACGCTGCTTTCCTCATTTGATTTGATGACAAAGTGCGCCGCATCTTTTATTTCGTCAATGGCATTCTTAACCGCAAAGCTGTAGGATGCCGCTTCCATCAATTCTTTGTCATTGCGGCCGTCTCCGAACGCCATTGTTTCATCAGCCGAAACCCCTAATAATCGCTGCAGTTCTTGTACTGTTGATCCTTTATGTATTCCGATATTTGATATGTCCATCCAGGTATCCTCTGATGCTACGATATATAATTGGTGAAAAAATTCATGCAGCTTTTCTCTCGTTTCCGGACAGTTGGCGTCGGGGTCATGAACCGTAATCTTGATAAAATCGTCTTTTATCTCAGTAAAATCAGTTATTTTCGTTACATGTGCATAAGAGGCATTTACATATTTCATTTCACTTTCAGACAGATTTTCTTTTACGATCGCGCCATTTTTTGTGCATGCGATAATGCTATGCCCGCAGCTGATTTTTTCTAAAGCGCCTATAATTGACAGTCCCGCTTCATTGCTGATCAAAGATTCATATACGAACTTGCCGTTCTTTTTTATACGTGCGGCACTGTCTCCTAAAATCCAAAAATCGTTCGCATCTTCTCCGAATAAAGCTTCCACCCTTTCACACTGCTTCCCGGTGCAGATGGCGAAAGCGACATGCTGTTCCTCCATTACTCGTTTTGTTTTTTCAAATAACGTTCTGTCAAAATCGCCTTGATTATTTAAAAATGTACCGTCTAAATCCGTAATCACTAATTTAATCATCGTTCAGCACCTCCGCAGTTAAAACGTCTTTTTCAGACAAAGGGTTTTTCACATTTGAGGATGGAATCAATCGCATTTAAGACCCCTTCTTCATTGTTTGATTGCGTGATATGCGCCGCAGCCTGTTTAATGCTTTCATGTGCATTATCCATGGCGACTCCATATTTCACGGCAGACACCATCTCCAAATCATTGCCGCTGTCTCCGAAGGCCGCACACTCTTCATCACCCATCCCCCATTGTTTCTGGAGAAGCTTAATCCCGCTTGCTTTATGAAGCCCCGGTATGATCAGATCTATGTCACCGTGCCCGCTTGATACAGGCGTGACGAAAGACCCGATGGCGTTTTTTAAATGGCTCAGAAGTGCGGAACAATGTTCGGCGGGAAAGCTGATGGAAAATTTTAAAATGTCATCATCGATGTTTTCAAAATGCGGCACCCTTTTTAACACATAATAATACTTACTGGCATGCAAATATTCATCTTCACCGGCATTTTCATGAATATACGCGCTTTTTTTTCCGCAGACAATGACGTTATTCGCCTCATACTGCTCTAAAGCAAGGATCACTGCTTTTGTAGTGTCTTCAGACATGTTACCCGCGAATAATTCTTCTCCGGCATTCACGACGAAAGCGCCATTCTCGGCAACGAAAGCGATTTCACTTTCGATCTCCGGAAAAAAGGATGTAAGCTGCGCATACTGGTTTCCGCTTGCTACGACAAATTTAATCCCCCGCGCTTTTAATTCACGATACTGATTCATAAAACGCTCTTTATTATATGCCATTTCATCATTCAAAAACGTTCCGTCCATATCAACCTCTATCAGTTTGATACTCATATTGTCCTCCTTTTTTCGGCCGCTTTTGTCAGAGACCCTTGAAGAGATCATGCATAACGCGTATGAACGAATTATATCCGCAGTTGTTTTGCGCCGTAAATCATTGGCTGACGTCTTGTTTTGAATGACACAAAAAGTGATTTGTCACATAAATATAACACTATGTTTCTTTTAAAAATGATATGTTACGATTAGATGTACATTCACCATTCTCATAAAAAGGAGAATCCCCCTGCATGTTCACACACGAAATGATTGCTTCATTTAACGAGCTTGAAACTTCTTTATACAACTACATCTCCCAAAATAGCGAGAAAGTCGTCTATATGCGAATCCGTGAATTGGCAAATGAAACCCATGTATCTACGGCTTCTATTTTACGTTTCTGCAAAAAAATAAACTGTGAAGGGTTTTCGGAGTTTAAGGTGAAGCTGAAAATGTATACGGAGGCAAATAAAAAAACGATTTTAAAGAGTCCCCATCATTCCGTTGCCGAGTTTTTTGAAAGAACAGTAAACGGAGAGATGGAAGAAAAGCTGAAGGAAGCAGCAGCCCTTGCGGCCGATGCAGAAAGCGTCATTTTTATCGGAGTGGGAAGTTCAGGAATTCTCGCCGAATACGGGGCCAGATATTTTTCGTGCTTAGGGAAACTTTCAATGTATATTAAAGATCCTTACTTTCCGGCCCATTCCCATTTCCGTCATAACAGCATAACAATCGCATTATCGGTTTCAGGTGAAGGAGATTCTACGGTGACTCATCTGAATCAGCTGAAACAAGAAGGCAGCCGGGTCATCAGTATTACAAATCATAAACATTCAACCATTGCCAAAATGTCCGATGTGAATATTTCATATTACGTGACGGAAGAATGGGTTGAAAATGCGAATGTCACCACCCAAATCCCCGCTATGTACATACTTGAATCAATGGCTCGGGAGATATACAAATTGAGAGAATAAATTCAGGAACGAAAACACTGATACACTGGAAATTCCGTCCTTTTTGTAAAAATAATAAAAAACCCTTCTCTGATGCTAGAGAAGGGTTTTGAGGATCACAGATGAGACACAATACAATTTGCATGGCCTGCCAGTTTATATTCTCCCAAACCGGAAGGCAGGAGAATATGATCTCCTTTTCTAAAGGGATATTCATGTCCGCCTGCACTCATTATTCCGTCTCCTTCGATCACGCTGACAAGAAGGAAGGGATGATGCTGGAATAGATTTGCTTCACCTTTTACATCCCACTTTTCGACTGAAAAATAAGGGCATTCTATTAAAACAGCTGCCAGCAGATCATCTGTTTGTTTATATTGAACGGTCGGCCGTTCACGGACAGATGGAATGTCTATCACTTCTATACTTTTTTCCAAATGGAGCTCGCGCATCCTGCCGTCCGCATCTTTTCTTCCGTAGTCATACAATCTGTAAGTCGTATCTGAATTTTGCTGCGTCTCTAAAATAAGTGTGCTCTTTCCAATCGCGTGTACGGTGCCGCTTGGGACAAAGAAGAAATCTCCCGGCTTTACCTTAACTCTGTTCAGGAGCCCGTCCCATTCTCCGCGCTCAATCATGGATATCAGTTCTTCTTTTGTTGTTGCGTTGTGGCCGAAAATGATCTCCGCATCTTTTTCACAATCAATGATATACCAGCATTCGGTTTTTCCAAGTTCCCCGTTTTCATGCATTTTGGCAAAGTCATCATTCGGATGCACCTGAACGGACAGGTCTTGGTCCGCATCCAAAATTTTTGTAAGAAGAGGAAAACGATCTCCTTCAAGGTTTCCGAATAAATCTCTGTGATGCTCCCACAATTTACCGAGCGTACATCCTTTATACATGCCGTTTCGAACTGTGCTCTGTCCATTTTGATGAGCGGCGAAGGCCCAGCACTCCCCTGTCCGCTCGGACGGAATATTATAGTGAAAATCACGCAGGGCGGCGCCTCCCCAAATCCTTTCTTTGAAAACCGGATTGAAAAACATCGGTTCAGTAGACATGATCATCCCCCGCTTTATTCGATTTCTTCCAGAAGCTCATACGCCTCTTCTTTTGTCTGAACGGAGAGCAGCCTTTCCCGATAGCTGTCATCCATCAGTTTTCGGGATAACATCTGCAATATTTTCAGATGCTGATTTCCGCCGCTTTCCTTCGGTACGGCAATCATAAAAATCAGTTTTGCATCAGAACCATCAAGGCTGTTCCAGTCAACACCCGAACGTCTTATTCCGAATGCGACACCCGGCGTTCTGACGGCTTCAGACTTTCCGTGCGGAATTGCGATATTCATACCTATCGCCGTGGTTCCCTGCTGTTCACGGCTCAAAATGGCCTGCTTAAATCCGCTGTCAGACAGCAGCATACCTTTACGGGACAATTTCTCGATCATTTCATCGATAATGTCATCCCTCGTTTCTCCGGATAAATGCGGTTCAATCAAGTCCGTACTGATAATGTCAGTCAGTTTTTTGATTTCGGTCATCCCGGCTTTTCGGCTGTCAGCCTGAGATGGTTCCTTTGTTTCTTTTGCCGCTGCAGCTTCATTTGGTGCGGCAGACGGCAGCACCTCACCGGGCGCGGGGGATTTCGCCATATCTTTCTTCAGTACATTAACCAACAGAGCGGTGACAAGAGAGCCTGCTGTTACAGCGATAAAAAACATCAGTACATGATCTACTGCTCCAAGTACAGCAACGATGGGTCCGCCGTGTGCCACTCTGTCCCCCACATGGCCGATCATCGCTATCACCGAGCCGGTCATAGAACCCGCCATAATACTCGGGATCACACGAAGGGGGTCTTGGGCCGCAAATGGAATGGCTCCTTCCGTGATACCGAAAAGGCCCATCGTAAATGATGCTTTTCCCATTTCTCTTTCTGCGGCTGCGAATTTTCTTTTTCCTAAAAACGTTGCAATCCCAAGCCCTATCGGCGGTATACAAATGGAAACGGCAATCGGGCCCATAATTTCATAATTTCCTTCTCCGATCATTGCCGATCCGAAAAGAAAGGCCACCTTGTTTACGGGTCCTCCCATATCAAAGGAGATCATCGCTCCTAAAATCAATGCCAGGAGAATTGAGCTCGAACCTTTCATTCCCGCAAGCCAAACCGTTAATGATGCGAAAATATGAGCGACGGGGGCGCCGATCAGAAAGACAAACGCCAAACCGACGATCAGTGAAGCAAACACCGGAATAATAATAATCGGCATAATCGGCTGAATTGCTTTAGGAACTTTACATTTTTTGATTCCAAGCGCCGCATATCCCGCCAAAAATCCCGCAATGATTCCTCCAAGAAATCCTGCGCCGCTTGCACTGTCGTAAAAGCTGCCGGATGCCGCAATATATCCGCCGATCATTCCGGGGACAAGACCCGGCTTATCAGCGATGCTGAACGCGATGTACCCGGCTAAAATCGGGATCATGAATGAAAAAGAAGCACTGCCGATCTGTTCAATCGTTTTCCAAAAAGACTCGTCCGGAATGACTAAGCCCTTTGGTGTTTTTTCTCCTCCAAGCGTCAATGCAACCGCTATCAATAATCCGCCGACGACAATGAAAGGAACCATAAAAGAAACGCCGTTCATTAAATGACGGTAAATCGGGTTTTGTTTTTTGCCCTGCTGACTTGCGGATTCAGCTTTTGAAGCAGATTGATAGACCGGCACTTCACCGCTAAGCGCTTTTTGAATTAATTCTTCCGGTTTGCGGATGCCTTCCTGAACCCCGACGGCCAGCAGCTTTTTTCCCGCGAATCGGTCTTTGTTCACCGAGCGGTCCGCCGCGATAATGATTGCGTCTGCTTCCCGGATTTCCTCTTCGGTCAGCCTATTTTCCACCCCGATTCCGCCCTGGGTTTCCACTTTGATCTCAACGCCTAATCTGCCGGCTGCTTTTTGTAAATTTTCAGCAGCCATATACGTATGGGCAATGCCGTTCGGACATGATGTAATCGCTAACAGTTTCATATAAATCCTCCTTTGCAGTCTGAATTTCAAGATCTTGTCTCAACTTTATACTGAAATCAGCCTGTGATAAGCGCGTTTTTTTACCATAAGTTCCGGAAATAACGGCATTTTTTCCTATAAACTGAAACAAAGCAGGGAGCCATTCCCTGCTTTTAATAGTTTAAATACGATAAAAACGTCATCACATTTTTTTCTTCCGTCAGTTTTTGAATAAATGCCGGCTGCTCGCTAAGATAGGAAAGCTCACTGAATAATTGCTTTACCTTGTTTTGATCTTCGTGTTTAACGGCAAGCATAAAAACGAGCGACACCTTTTCTGTCCCCCATTCAATCGGCTCTTTTAAGGTGGCGATTGCAATGGCTGATTGTTTGATATATTTAGAGTTCGCGTGAGGGATGGCAATACCCGCCCCGATATTTGTCGCCGACATTTTTTCTCTCATTACTGCATGAATGCCATACTCTTTTTCTACATAGCCTTTTTCATACAAAGCCTGCGCCAGCTTTTCAATGACCTGATAACGATGCTCTGTCTCTTGCTGTAAAAAAACGAGAAACGGAGTCGTATCGTTCAGCATTTTAAACGTTTTTTGCTCCCGGCGGTGTGATATATCAAGCTGTTGCAGAAATGCGCTGAGCTTCTTTTCATCAGCAGACTCCAAAAGCGGTGATACGACAATATGAGGGATCGTTACATTTCCAAGCCTTATCGTAGAAATGACGAAATCTATATCTTTATGCTTTTTGATATACTCTGTCAGCTCCGCTTTTGCGATACAGTCTTTTACCGTAATGTGATGAAATTTGCGTTCAATTTTAGTCCGCAGCAATTGTGACATGCCAATGCCCATATGGCAGACGATGATCGTCCTTTTAGGGTTATGCCTGCTTCGGCGCAGCCGTTCGATCGCTGCCTGAAAATGCAGCGTCAAATAGGCCGCCTCTTCTTCAGGAATATAAAGATCAAATGTTTGATTGATGTCTTCTAAAACGTCAATGATAAGATGAAACAAATAAGGGTACATTTTTTTGATGTCGTGAAGCATGGGGTTTGAAACAGAGAGATCATAGCTCAGCCGCTTCAACACCGGATCGAGATGAATGTTCAATCCGTTGATCAGTTCCTGGTCTTTATGAAAATCCAGCATTTTCAGTTCTGAAACACGATTGATCAAATGCCTGACGACTTTGGAAAGCTCAGAATCTTCAAGATCAAGCTTCTTTTCTTGCTGCGATGGATAGCGGACTTTCCCGCCTATTATATGTAAAGTTAAATAGACGGCTTCTTCCTCAGGAAACCGGATGGCAAATACCGGCTCAAGCCGTTTTAAACAAGCCAGTGTCCATTCATATTCTTTCTTCTTTTTTACCGCGTCCAGCTGTCTTGCAGAAATGGCGACCGGCTGTTTCATTTTGATACGGCGGATAGTCAGCAATGTATGCAGCAGCAAACTTTCAAATGTTTCATCCGTAAAATAGATAGAATGTTTTTTTTGTAATAACTTGATTTCTTTTCTCACAAAGTCCGCTTCATAACTTAAAAACTTACTTTTTATAAATTGGCTTGTAAATTCCGCATTATCAATCAAATCTGAAATTCGCGCCAATGCTTTTCTTTTGTTTTTTTCGTCCCCTTCAATCTTTAAGCCGAGCCGCTGTTTAGAAACCAGCGTGAGATCAAATCGCTTCAGCCACTCTTCAACCGCACTTACATCCTTTTTAATGGAAGCTCTGTTTACAAAATGCTGTGCGGCAATTTCTTTTGCGGAAACGGGCTTTGAATTCATTAATAAATCATAAGCGATGTGAAGTATTCTTTCTTCATCGGTCTTGTGCCTGCACGTAAAGTGCTCATTATAAATTTGCCGGATTAACCGTGACCTTTCCTGTTCAGATATATGTAAATAGACGCCTAATCCCGGTTTGCGGATCAGCTGAGCTTGAGCATGTTCATTCAGGAAATCTTCAATCGTTTTCAAATCATTCCTGATCGTTTTTTCAGAACAGCGGACCCTGTCTGCGAAATCTTGCACAACTAAGTAGTCATCAGGTTCAGATAACAACAGATACAAAATCTTTTTCTGCCTTGAATTCATGTATTTCATCTGTTTTTCTATCCTTCCTGTCCGTTTCTGCTGGAGCAATTGTGATAGGTTAAATATACTACACATACGAAACCGTTTTCATTTTATAATGAAACAAAAGAGTAAAAAGTTTTGTTTTTTACCGCAGATTCCGGAAAAATCATGTTTTATACTAAAGCTGTTCACCTTTGGTTGACAACAAAACACCAACCGTTTTTAAACGATTGGTGTCGGCAGCGAAAACCTGCTGTTACAGCCAAAATGTTTCGCCAAGCGCTAATGCTTTCAGGTTTTCAGGAGGTAATGCAAGCCGATCCCACTCGCCGTGCAGTCTGCTTAGTGCTTCCGGGCCTGTATCATCAGCAAGCCGGAATGCCCCGTAATGCATGGGAATGAAGCTGTCAGCCTTCAGCTCCAAAAACGCTTTCACGGCGTCTTCCGGATTGATATGTGACACTTGCATAAACCATTCCGGTTCGTATGCTCCGATCGGCATCAGAGCCGCCTTAATACGAAACCTCTCTCCGATTTCTTTAAAGCCTTCAAAATAGCCTGTATCTCCTGCAAAATAGATGGACTCGCCGTTTTTGCTTTCTATGACCCAGCCTCCCCAATGAGAGGTATCGGTATCCCAAAGCGTTCTCCGTGTCCAGTGCTGGGCCGGAACAAATGATATGTTCACCCCCCGCATCTCAAAACGATCCCACCAATTCATTTCATGGACCTTTTTGCGGTCTTTTTTGTTGAACAGCTTTTTCAGTCCCGCAGGCACGTAAAAATCCGGGTTTCCTCTCAGTTTTTTTATACTCGGAAAATCAAGATGGTCATAATGCCCATGTGAGATGAGCACGGCATCAATGTCAGGCAGTTCGCTCAATTCATATCCCGGCTCTGTCAGCCGTTTTTGAAAACCCATCCTCCGCGCCCATACAGGGTCGGTCATTATGTTAAACCCCTGTATTTGGATCAGAAATGAAGAATGGCCGATCCATGTTATGGCGGTTTCCGTCCGATTGACGGCAACATCACGGACATCCCTTGTGACCGCTTTCGGAATGTTCACGCTTAAGTCTTTACTTTTTTCTCTTCGTTCTTTCATCCATTTCCACATGTCCCTGAATCCATGTTCATTCTTCACGCCATTCAAGTTTTCATATCTTTTTTTCATTATCATTCTCCCTTGAAACGTGTATTCCATTAGATTCACCGGACATTTATACAATGTCTGTAAATACCGCCCCGCTTGCTTCGGCTAAATCTCGAGGCGCTGCTTTCAGCTGCATTCCGATTTTCCCCGCACTGACAATCATAAACTCCAGTGTTTCAGCGGATCTATCAATAAAAGTCGGAAACCTTTTTTTCATTCCGATCGGAGAGCAGCCGCCGCGTATATAGCCGGTCACTCCCAAAAGGTCCTTCATGGCAATCATTTCTATTTTCTTCTCACCTGCCGCCTTCGCAGCCTTTTTCAGATTCAGTTCTTTTGCAACGGGAACGACAAAGACGTAATAATGATCAGTTCCTGCAGATGCCACTAAGGTTTTATAAACATATTCGGCAGCGTATCCGATTTTTTGTGAAACGGAAAGACCGTCTGCGGGCTGTCCCCCTTCTGTTTTGTAACCTAATAGCTCATAGGGAATGTTTTGCTGCTCAATGATACGGACAGCATTTGTTTTCACTGTTTTTTTCGCCATGGTTTTCCTCCGTTTTCTGTATTTCTTTCTGCTTTATTTTCAACTTTGATTTTAATAAAATGACCGCTCAGTTGCGTGCTTTGTAATACTCAAGTGCAAACTGTTTAAAACGCTCAGCAGCGGGAGAGAGAGCATGGTTTTTCAGCTGGGCTAACGCTATGGTGCGTTCGCATTGGTAATCTGCAACCGGAAGAAAAACGACCGGAAAGTATGAATGCTCCGCGGTTTTCGGCAGCACTGCAGCCCCCAGACCCGCGGCGGTCAGTCCTAATATGGTTGACACTTCCTCTCCTTCAAATGCGAGATGCGGGTGTATATTCAAATCCCGGCACATCAGATCAAACATATACCTCAGCCCGTATCCCGGTTTAAAACCCACAAAATCCTCGTCCTGCATCTCTTTCATTTGAATGCTTTTATTTCCTGCAAGCGGGTGGTTCTCAGGTAGCACCGCATAAAGAGGCTCTTTCTCCAGCACTGTCCATTGTAAAAGCTCGCTGGGAAGCGGCGGAGAGCTGAGACAGATATCCGCATCTCCCGTTTCCACCATTTTGCGAAGCGTTTCATTTGCGCCTTGATAAAGCCGGAAGGTCACGTTTGGGTATAGCTTTTTAAATTCGGCAATCAGCTGAGGCATTAAGCGCAGCCCGAGTGTATGAAGAAATGATACAGATATTTCGCCGTGCTCCAGGCTCATATTCTTTTTCACTTGTTCAACGCCTTCATTTAAAGCTCTTCTCGCTTGTTTTGCTTTTATTAAGAACTGCTCTCCGTGTCTTGTCAGCCGGACGGCTTTTGTCTCTCTGTAAAATAACGGCGCGCCTAATTCTTCTTCGAGCCTGATAATCGATCGGCTTAATGCCGGCTGAGAAATCATTCTTTCTTTTGCCGCATTTGTGAAATGCTGATGAGCTGCCGCCGCAATGAAGTTGTCAATTTGATGAAGCTCCATTTTCTCCTTCTCCCCTTTCTTCATAACCTACACGCATTAATTCTATAGTTATTATAAATTAGACACATTGAAATGAAAAGCGTACGATACATATATAACCAACAGTGAGAAAAGAGGGACATTCATGACGTTTATTCAGCCTCATACAAAGGCTTACAGAAAGGCCAGCTTGGCTCTGTTTATCAGCGGCTTTGTGACCTTCGCCACGCTTTACACGACACAGCCGCTTATGCCTTTGTTTTCGGAAGAGTTTCATATTTCCGCTGCGGCTGCCAGCTTAACTTTATCCATCTCAACAGCCGTTTTGGCATTTTCATTATTGGCCGCCGCTTCGTTGTCTGACGGATTCGGCAGAAAAAAATTAATGGTGCTGTCGTTAACAGCTACTTCTGTTTTAGGTCTATTAACAGCGTTCAGTCCGGCTTTTCCCGCGCTTTTGGCAATGAGGGCGCTGCTCGGTATTTTCCTGGCAGGAGTTCCGGCTGTCGCTATGACATATGTAGGCGAGGAGTTTGATCCGAAGGGCCTCGGGAAAATGATGGGCTTGTATATCAGCGGCACAAGCATCGGGGGAATGAGCGGCAGGCTGTTAACGGGGCTTCTGACCGATGTATTCGGCTGGCGGCCGGCGCTTGCCATCATCGGCATTCTTTCTATTGTATTAAGCTATTTGTTTTGGCGTTTTCTTCCGGCTCCGCGCCATTCATCTCAGCGGCATGCGGGCGTAAAAGCGGCATGTAAGGAATACGGAGCGGTCCTGCACCGCAAACGGCTGCTTTTGTTAATATCTCTGGGATTTATATTAATGGGGAGTTTTGTGACATTATATAATTATATCGGCTTTCATTTAATGGCGGCTCCTTATCATTTGTCGCAGACTGTGATCGGTTTTATTTTTATTGTCTATCTCGCGGGAACGTTCAGCTCGGTCTATATGGGGAAAAAAGCAGATCTTTTCGGAAGCGGAAAAATGATTAAGATTGCGATTTTTGTTATGCTTGCCGGCGCAGCGGTGACACTTTTGCCCCAGCTTGCGCTCAAAATCGCGGGGATTGCCGTCTTTACCTTCGGCTTTTTCGGCGCTCATTCGATCGCAAGCGCCTGGGTCGGCCGCGCAGCCGGTGATCAGCGCGCGCAAGCCTCTTCATTATATCTGCTTGCATACTATATCGGTTCAAGCGTGGCCGGGTCTTGCGGCGGTTTCTTTTGGACGCATTTTCATTGGATCGGTATCATTTCATTTATTTCGGTTTTGCTATTGCTGTCTTATCCGGTTTTATTTCTGGCGGAATTCAGAAAAAAGGGACATAGCCGCCTGCATGTAAATCAATAAAAACATTAAAGATTTGTGCCTTTTGTCCGATACTAAAGATAAGGCCGGCACGATACTCCCTATAACTATTCCTTTTGATTCAGTAGATTTCAAATATCGTGCCGGCTTTCTTCAATTAAAAAACATTCTTCAGTTGTCTCACTCTTCTGTTACATACCTGCCCAAACATCTTTCGCATATCTTCCTTCCGCCTGCAGCTGTTCAAGCCACTCCAAGGAAACTTTTGAATCGGTGTTATGCACCTTTTCATACGCCTGAAGCAGTACATTTTCCACGGCCGGAGCCATTTTGCTTCCGTCGCCGCATATATAGAGATGGCCGCCTTGGTCAAGAAGGGCAATAATTTGTGCAGCCTCGCGAAGCAGGACATCCTGTACATATACTTTACAGTCCTGATCTAACCTGGAATACGCCCGATGCACGGTGACAAGGCCGTTTTTCTCCGCATGGTCGAATTCATCTTTGTACAGATCGTCTTCTTCAGGATGCCGGCAGCCGAAGTATAAATGAGCTTCACCCAGGCTGTTACCGGACATTTTTTCGGCAGCCCGCGCCTGGATAAATCCCCTGAACGGCGCAATTCCTGTGCCTGCTCCGACCATAATGAGAGGCGTTTTCGGATTTTCAGGCAATGCGAAACCCGACTGCGGCGAGCGGATGAAACAGACGGCAGAATCGCCTTTTTGTAATCCGGCTAAATAGTTCGAAGCCACGCCCCGGTATTCCCCACGGCCGCTCCATGCCGGAGCCGTCACAACGCCGACCGTGATACTGAGCTCCCCGCTGGTTGCCTTCGGTGAGCTTGAGATTGAATAATAGCGCGCCTTTAAGGACGGCAGAAGTTCTAAAAAGCGCTCAAACGGCAGTTCACATGCAGGATAATCTTCCAGCAGGTCCAGCATGGTCATTCGTTTTTTCAGCACGTTTTCTTTATATGCCGCATCATCAGAATAAAGATGCTCCAATTCTTTTTGGTGCGGCGGGCACACGGTATGTGCGGCAAGTTCGCGAAGCTGGGCTCTCGTTGCCGGCTCCTGCAGCTCTACATAGGACGCCAAAAGCTCCGGCGCATTAACCGGCCGGTCCATCGGCAGATGAGGCAGCTGCCGGCCCTTGATCTTAAAGTGCTGGTTCGGATCAAGACCGAATCGGCGAATGACACGGCTGATCAGTTCCCCGCTGTTTTGCGGAAGCACCCCGAGATGATCTCCTTCCTGATACGTTTCTGTTTCGGGGAGACGCAGCTCAATATGCCGGACTGAGCGCTTGCTGCTTTCGGTATGAAGCTCTTTGTTCGTAATGACCTCCGCCTCAAATGCTTTGTACGTTTTGGCAATCGGCGTCTCGGCTGCTTCACTTACGTATTCGATTGATAACTGTGATTTGTTTGTCTGTTTTGGAGCGGCCTCTATATGAAAAGCCTTCATGATGTCCTTCCAGAATGAGTCTTCCCAGACTTCCTGACTGTACTCAAAATCATCGGCATTGTCGCCCTCCCCGATAGAGGTCAGCCGTTTTGCCCCTTTTTCTTCAAGCACTTTGTCTATCAGGCGGGGGATCCTTTGGTAAGTGGCGGCCCAGTTGCGGTCTCCGCAGCCGAAGACGGCGTAAGAAACACCCTTTAATTCCTGATCTTCAAGGGTTTCCATCCATTTCACAAAACCCGCCGCATTATCAGGCGGCGCCCCGTTATAAGAAGCCGTAACAATAACGACCGCGCCTTTTACAGGCAGTTTCCCGGCATAATCATCGAGCGGGCCGGTTTCAGTTGAAAATCCTTTGCTTCTTCCGATATCAGCCAGCTCTTCCGCGATTCCTTCCGCAGTCCCTAAATTTGATCCGTAAAGAATGAGAAGCGGCGTTCCGTGGGACGGGATTTCTTTCGTTTCTTCTTTGTGACCGCTTCCTTCAGCTTTTTGGCTTTGTACGGGCTGATGATTGGACACGTCCTTGTTTTTCACACGGATTTTAAAATCACCGGGCTTAATGGTTAGAGCTTCTTTAATCGTAAGCTCATAATCATTATGATCAATCAGTTCAAAGTGTTTCAGGACAAGGCCGAGCACCATTGTCGCTTCCTGCAGGGCAAACTGCATCCCGATGCATGCGCGCTGTCCGTTTCCGAACGGCTTATATGCATCAGCCGGAATTGCCGCGGGATCACTGAACCTTTCCGGGCGGAATGACTCGGCATCTTCTCCCCACGCGCTTTTATCCCGGTGCAGCTGCGGAGTCAGAATCGTCACCGGCTGTCCCTTCGCAATCGGATATTTCCCGCCGAGAACCGTATCTTCCTTCGCGTACAGAGAAAATGCCGGGGCAGTCGGATACAGCCGCAAAGTCTCGTTTAGCACCATGCGGATATATGTCAGCTGCTGAATCTGCTTATATTCAGGGGTCTCTCCCGTCAGCACCCGCTCGGCTTCCTGAACGGCTTTTTTCAATTTATCTTTATTTTTCAGCAGGCAGTATATCGCAAAAGAAAGCAGCCCGCTTGTGGTTTCATGCCCAGCGATCAAAAAGGTAATGATTTGATAACGGATATTTTCATCATCCAGCCTTTCCCCCGTTACAGGGTCTTTCGCTTCAAGCATCAATGCTAAAAGGTCAGACAGATTCTCATCCGGATTTTCCCTCCGCTCAGCGATGATCCGGTCTACAAGCGAATTCATCTCTTCAATATCCTGCTGGAACTGATGTCTCGTTTTGATCATCAGCTTGTCCTGCAGGCTGTGTCTCTGCGATTGGCGCATTGCCTCCTGCAGCGCACGAAGCATACTTGTGATAAAAGGATGCTGTGTGTCGCGGTAAAAGCTGTTAAAGCGGTAATGAAATCCGCACAGGCCGATTGTATCCAGCGTCAGGCGCGTCATATCTTCGGCAACGTCAATTTCTTCATTCGGATTTAATCTGCTCCACTTCTGCACGAGCTGCATGGCAATATCCAGCATCATTGAATGATAGCCTTTCATCGCCTTCTGGCTGAAGCTCGGCAATAAAATCCGATGCGCTTTCTGCCAATTCTTTTCGTGAGTCCAGCTCGTAAATAGTCCGTCACCGCCAAACTCACGGACCTTCAGCAAAGCTTTGCTGAGATTTTTGTCAAATCGCTTTTCATCGCAGACTTCTGCCGCGAGCTCGCGGCCTGATACGAAGACCCCGACAGAGCTCGGAAATTCAAAACGAAAGATCGGGCCGTATTCTTCGGCAATTTTCCAAAGCGATTGTGACAGTTTTTCTTTTTCCAAGTGAGGGAGATTTTTCAGAGGCCCGTATGTTTTCGGCTGCGGTATAGCGCTTAGCTGTTTCATATCGATCTTCCTTCCTTCGGCGAATAATTAATGAGTTCTGATGGCATCCCAAGAACATTGCTCCAATTCTTTCAAAAACGGTTTTGTTATTTCGACGCTTCCCGTCCGGACAAGCTGATAGAGTTTGAGATATGCCCCGAGCAGCAGCGCCATCAGCACATTGGACGGCAGATTGCGGAGCACGCCTTCAGACTTGCCGCGCTGAAAAAAGACGTCAAGCATCTGTGTTATTTCATCAAGAAGCTTACGGCTCGTTTCATTCAGAAAGTAGGCGTCCTTATTCGTTTCAAGAAAAAACAATGCATACTCACTTTCCTTCGTAAAATCAATCAGACAATAAAACAGGTGATGAAACCCTTCTCTTACAGATATCCCCTGAAAGTCCGTTTTGACTTTTTTCATAAAACGCTGCGCACTTTCCTGATACAGTACGTTCACAAGTGTCTCTTTACTGTCAAAGTAACGGTAAATTGTGCCGGTTCCGACATCGGCCTGAGCGGCAATCATCGGAATCGTCGTGGCGTCAAATCCTCTATCTGTAAACAAAGTAAGCGACGCTTTCATAATGAGTTCAACCTTGTTTGAAGCTGTCATTTCATCCCCCTTTCTAAATGCGGAATGAATATTCATTCCGTTTGTTCAAAATATTTAAAATGTACGGTCATCTGATTACCATTGTATAAGAAAAAAACTTTTTTTAATATAAAATATATGTGAAATAACCAAAAATAAGGAAATATGCCCAATTCCACAAAAAGAGCTGCAGTGACTTAAGCAGCTCTTTTTATTTCCCAAGAAATATTCTATTTAATGGCAGTAATAAAATGGAATGAATCTCTGCTGACAACTGAAATGTCTCTGAAATGCTGATCATAGAGCACCTCAATCACATCCTTTTCACTCATCCGCGAAGGTTTCAAAACCATATAGAAACACCCGTCAATTTGAAGAACGCGGTACACTTCTTTACATGCCGTCCGGTAATCGCTGACTGTTTCAGCAGTATGTAACGAGAAGACTTTATGAAAACTGCGGTCGCGGAACGGTATGCTTTCCGGCCTCCCCTGCTGAATGTTTCCGAGCCCGGCTTTTATAACCGAACGGTTTGCGCGCTGTGTTTTCCGTATTTTACGTTTCGATGTTTCTATGCTTTTAAGACTGCCCTTTTCAAGCTGTCCGATGATTTGTTTAAACATTGAGCCGTTTCCGGTCCCGATTTCCAAAATGCGGTCGTATTCCTGTATGTCCATCAAGATTTGCTGAATGACTGACTCTGCCGGTTCTGATGCAGCAAAGTATTTCGCGCGCATTCGTTTTAATGCTGAAGATGTATGTTGCAACATTGTATAACACCCGCTTTTCCATTCCTGTGATTTATTATTCAGAAATAATATTACCTCGTATTAGTATGAGGTACTAACTAGACGCACTTCTCTTCATGAACGTTTCGATTTATTTGAAATTTATATTTGTTTTCATAAAAAAAGACGGAAAACGTAGGTTTTCCGCCTGCTCTAGTACCAATAATACGGTGCTATATATCTTGTCTGCCGGGAAAGCGCCGCCATTCTCTGCCGGCGATACGGGTTGCCGTAGCCGTGTTTAAATGAATGGGGCATTGACGCATACCCGTGCCCGATGGATGGAATTCTGTTCTGACCGCCTTGCATGCTATCACCCGCTTACCAGTTTTTCTTTCTTTACCATGGTATGCAGGCCGTCTGCGACGTGACAGCAACATCCTCGCTAAACCTGGTCCTTCTCCATTGTGTAATGATTCAGCAGTTCAATTCTGAACATGATGATCTCCTCCTTCTCCTCCGTTTTGGCCCTTCGTGTCCGTTAGTTCATATAAAAGTGTTTCAGCTGGCGTTCTTTCGCTTCATTATAAAACTCTTCGACCTGCTGTTCTCGTTCATACTCTTCCGCACTTTTAAAACGCTTTGAAATGGTCAGTGTTAAAAAGAAAAGATTAATGGTCATTATCGCTCACCCCCTTTCAATATCCGCACAAGCGAAAATAACCCGCAGCAAAGTTCATATGCGCTGCGGGCAGACTAAATCCGCAGACAAAAGAAGACTGTGCTTCTTTCCCTGCGGGGAGCTGCGAATGTCCTGATACTCCGAAATTAACGTGCTTGACGGGCAGAGGTTAAGGAAGGACACGAACTCTTCCACAGGCTGAATCGGTTCAATTGTAGATTTTGATTGCCGTTTAACGTCGTCATGTGATTCAACCTCCCTTTGCTTTTTTCTTACTTTGTAAGTATATCCATCAGCTTCCATTTTGTAAACATTTTTTTCAAGATTTGGACGGAAAATGTGCTGGCATTCTGCTTCAATTGTCCGTGTTTTCCGGCATCTTTCTTACCTCAGGAAACTCTTTTCATCCCTTGCTTTTTCTGATCTTTTTTTGAATATGCAATAAAATAAATAAGACCGACAAACACTGCCCCGCCGATGACATTCCCGATAAAGGCCGGAATGAGATTGCCAATCAGATCACCCCACGAAAAAGAACCTGCAAATATCGCAGCCGGGATGATAAACATATTGGCTACAACGTGCTGAAAACCAATTGCGACAAACGCCATAATCGGAAACCATATACCCGCGATTTTTCCGGCTCCGTCTTCTGCGCCGAAAGAAAGCCAGACAGCCAAACAGACAAGCCAGTTACAGCCGATCGCCGAAACAATGACTTTTCCAAACGGCATATCCAATTTGCCTTGTGCGACCGCAATCGTTTTTTCCAAGTAAGGTCCTGTTTCGGTTAATCCGACAACATGTCCGAAAAAGTAAGCGACAAACAGTGCGCCGACAAGATTCATCAACGTCACGATCACCCAATTTTTCACTAATGCACCGGCGGATATTCTTCTGGAAAACAGCGCCATGGATACCGACATCATATTTCCCGTAATCAGCTCCGCGCCGGCAAGAACAACGAGCACCAATCCGATGGGAAACACGGACGCCCCGATTAAACTCGACAGGCTTCCCCATTCTTTCGGAAGGTCGCCGATGACACGGATATCAAGCAAATAACCGAGTGCGATAAACGCTCCTCCCAAAAATCCTAATACAATCAGTGCTGAAAGCGGTGAATGCACCTTTTTTACCCCTGATTCGACCGCAAGCTCCGCTATTTCGTCCGGTTTACGAAAAGCCATAATAACCCCTCCATTTATCATTTCAGCCCGCAGTTTCCAAAGACGCCTAACAAAAAAGGCAGCATTCAACTAACCCGTCTGAAAAAACGGGGTTTGAATGCTGCCTAACTTGTATGCATACCCATACAACAATATCAAGCAGAATGAAAATATGCGGTATAGAATATGTACAGATCATGCACACATTCCATAAAAAATCGTCCTTAGGCCACTGCTGGCAGTTCATATCATATCAAATGTGACAATTTCGTGTCAATTGAATATTGTCAGCTTTTGATTTCTTCTTTATGCTCTTCAATTGAGCGGTCAAAGACAAACACCGATACGGCAATATTTTCCTCTATTTTAATATCTGAAAACAGATGCACAAGCTTTGCTCCGATGAGCTCTTCCATTCCGTCAGGCGTTTGTTTTGAATACAGTTCCTGAATTAAGCTGGTACGCGCCGCATGAACCATTTCTCTTCCTTCAGGCGTGCGTGCGATAAACTGCTCACTTGCGCTTAGATTGCCGTAAAGTGTAGATACCGCCATGTTATCCACAAAAACGGTGTGAATTCGTTCAGGCCCCTTTCCAAATAATTCTTTGCGCAATTTCCGGATAATATCGTTAAATTCATGAATTTTTTTAGACATATTGTCCCCTCCGATTTTAGCCTATGAAAGACATTCCCGGTTCCCCTTTGTGACATTTCACCTGGTTAAAGTTTTCCTTTCGTATTGTATTATAATAAATATCACCTTATAATAAAAGCAGTGAAGATGGATTTGTAATAGGAAACGTGTTATGAGTCTATCGTTTTATACAAATAGGATTGGTCTGTTAGTAAGACTTGCTAGTGAACTATTCCGCCATGCGTATTTATACCGTTTTCCGTACAGGAGGCCGGTATCTATGTGCATGGCTTTTTTTCGAGTTTAAAAGATGGAGGGGAATTGGAAGTGACAGACGTTCAGTCTATCCGTGTCAAAATTGACGGCACGGAGTATGAAGCACCAGAGGGGTCTAAGATTTTAGATATTTTAAACCAAAACGGAATTGAGATTCCGCAAATATGCCATGTACCGGAAGTGGATCCGATTCAAACATGTGACACCTGTATTGTTGAAGTAAACGGGAAATTGCAGCGCTCTTGTTCCACGGCTGCAGAAAACGGGATGTCCATCTCGCTTACGTCGGGAAGGGTAAAAGAGGCTCAGACAGAGGCCATGGACCGCCTGCTCGAGAATCACCTGCTTTACTGTACGGTATGCGATAACAACAACGGCAACTGCACACTGCATAATACAGCGGAAATGATGGGAATTGAGCATCAGAAATATCCGTATACGCCGAAAGATGATTCAAAGTGCGCGGTTGATATGTCTCACCCGTTTTACCGCTATGATCCGAACCAATGCATCGCCTGCGGCCAATGTGTGGAAGTGTGTCAAAACCTTCAGGTGAATGAGACCCTTTCAATTGATTGGGAGCGCGACCGCCCGCGGGTCATTTGGGATGAAGGCGTCGCCATTAATGAATCTTCCTGCGTCAGCTGCGGCCAGTGTGTCACTGTCTGTCCTTGTAACGCACTGATGGAAAAATCAATGCTCGGCCAAGCCGGATTTATGACAGGTATAAAAGAAGATGTCATGGAACCGATGATTGATTTAGTGAAAAATGTTGAACCCGACTATACAAGCATCTTCGCCGTGTCTGAAGTGGAAGCGGCTATGCGCGATAAACGGACGAAAAAAACGAAAACAGTCTGCACGTTCTGCGGCGTCGGATGCTCTTTTGAAGTATGGACAAAAGGACGTGACATCCTTAAAATTCAGCCTGTTTCCGATGCTCCGGTTAACGCGATTTCCACTTGTGTGAAAGGGAAATTCGGCTGGGACTTCGTGAATTCGGAAGAACGGATTACAAAACCGCTTATCCGGAAAAACGGCGCATTTGTTGAATCGTCATGGGAAGAAGCTCTTGATCTTGTCGCTTCAAGACTCGGTTCGATCAAGGACGAACACGGAAATGGTTCTGTCGGTTTTATTTCTTCTTCTAAAATTACGAATGAAGACAACTACGTCATTCAAAAATTGGCACGTCAAGTATTTGAAACCAACAACGTGGATAACTGCTCACGCTACTGCCAGTCACCGGCAACGGACGGCTTATTCCGCACCGTCGGTATGGGCGGAGACGCCGGCACAATTAAAGATATCGCAAAAGCGGGCCTCGTGCTCATCGTCGGCGCCAATCCGGCGGAAGGACATCCGGTTCTGGCCACACGCGTGAAACGCGCCCATAAACTGCACGGCCAAAAACTGATTGTTGCCGATCTGCGCAGAAATGAAATGGCTGAACGGTCCGACCTCTTTATCAGCCCGAAACAAGGGACTGACCAGGTCTGGCTCATGGCAGTAACGAAATATATGATTGACCAAGGCTGGCACGATCAAGCGTTTATTGATGAAAATGTCAACTACTTTGATGATTATAAAGAAACGCTGGAAAAATACACATTGGAATATGCGGAGCGCATCACCGGACTTTCTCAGAATACGATCATCCGCATTGCCGAAATGATTCGTGATGCAGACGGCACTTGTGTTCTTTGGGGCATGGGCGTTACTCAAAATACAGGCGGCTCTGATACATCAGCGGCGATTTCCAACCTGCTGCTTGCCACAGGAAACTACCGCCGTCCGGGCGCCGGAGCCTATCCGCTGCGGGGACATAACAACGTTCAAGGCGCTTGCGATATGGGAACTCTTCCAGGCTGGCTTCCGGGATATCAGCATATTACCGATGATGCGGCACGCGCTAAATTCGAAAAAGCTTACGGTGTTGAAATTGACGGCAAGCCGGGTCTTGATAATATCGAAATGCTCCATGCGATTGAAGAAGGAAACATGAAAGCCATGTATCTCGTCGGTGAAGATATGGCGCTCGTCGATTCAAACGCCAACCATGTTCATGACATTTTATCCAGCCTTGATTTCTTTGTTGTGCAGGATATTTTCCTTTCAAGAACGGCGCAATACGCGGATGTCATCCTGCCTGCGGTTCCATCTCTTGAAAAAGACGGAACATTTACAAACACAGAGCGGCGTGTGCAAAGATTGTATCAGGCGCTTCCGACACTCGGCGATGCAAAACCCGACTGGTGGATTATTCAGGAAGTCGCCAATCGTTTAGGCGCTGATTGGAATTACACGCATCCTAGCGACATTTTCTCAGAAATGGCGAGCCTTTCTCCGCTGTTCGGAAAAGCAAGTTACGACGTTCTTAGCGGCTGGAACAGCTTCTTGTGGGGAAGCTTTACGGGAGAAAGCACTCCGCTTCTTTATGAAGACGGCTTTAACTTCCCGGACAAAAAAGCCCGTTTTGCGCTGAGCGATTGGGTGGAGCCTGCTGTATTCCCTGAAGAATATGACCTGCATATTAACAACGGACGGATGCTTGAACATTTCCACGAAGGAAACATGACAAACAAGTCAAAAGGCATTCAGTCTAAAGTTCCGGATGTATTTGTTGAAGTATCGCCGGAGCTCGCGGCTGAACGCGGAATTTGCGACGGAACAATGATCCGGCTCGTCTCTCCTTTTGGGGCGGTTAAATTGAACGCGCTTGTGACAGACCGCGTCCGCGCAAATGAGCTTTATCTGCCGATGAACTCTACAGATAAAGATTCTGCGATTAATTTCCTGACCGGGCCTGCGTATGATTCACGGACACATACACCTGCCTATAAGCAGACAAAAGTCCGCATGGAAGTGCTTGGTTCCTGTGATACTCCGCCGCTTCCGAAAACAAATCCGCGGAACAAAAAACGTCATCCGCAAAACGGTGTGGAAGCTCAGCGAAAATGGAACCGTCCGGGCTATGTGCACTTAACTGATTAAGGAAAGGAGGAAACATTATGGCAAGCCCAATTACTGAAATTCAAAAAGAAACGAAAACAGAGGAACAGCTGAAAGCTGAAAAACTGGAAGAACTGAAGACGCTTCTCGCAGAAAATGAAGAAGCTGTCGCGAAAACGATGTCCATCATGGCAGAGCTGAATGGCTTGGGCATTTTTGATGCCGCCGGCTATATGCTCCAGGCAAAAGAGGAGATTGCCAAAATCGCACTCGGACAGATTTCCCGGGAACCTGTCACCAATCTCCTGAATACGATGATGGCCGCGGGAGGCGCGCTGTCAAAAGCTGATCCCGAATTTATGGGCAGACTTTTAGAAAGCGCCATGGCCGGGACGGATCAGGCGCAAAGATTTTTAAAAGAGGACAGGAAAGTCAGTATGTTTGAACTGATGAAAGCCGTCGGTGATCCTGATATTAACCGCGCGCTCGGCTTCGGGCTGCAGTTTTTAAAAGGGATGGGAAAAGAATTACGCGAAACCCCGTCTGAATAAGAAACGAAAAAGCCATTGTCAAAAGACAATGGCTTTTTTTTATTCATCGGCCTCTTCCAGCCTCTTTTTATAAATAAGTGAACGGTCAACGCAGAAATAAGCGCCCGCTAAAAATACACAATCCGTTACAAACATCAGCATTTTCTGGCCCGCAGTCAGCCCTTGTCCGGGAAGAACCGCGCCGATATAAATGAAGGTGCTGACTGCAAGCAGAATAAATGCGTAATGCTTAAAATCTTCTATTAATGATTTCAGTCTTTTCTTCTCCATATAAGGTCACCTGCCAGTTTTATAGTCTACCAACATTATAATACAAGCTGACAGCCGACAGAGAATGTAAATCTATCCATTCTTTATAAAAGTGAATCAAGCGCCTGTTTCACATCCGCCGTTAAATCCTCAGTATCCTCAATACCGACCGAGATCCGCACGAGCCCGTCGGTAATGCCAAGCGCAAGCCGGCGGTCGCGCGGGATCGATGCGTGCGTCATTCTGGACGGCACGGAGATTAAGCTTTCAACCGCTCCTAAACTTTCCGCGATCGTAAACAGGTTCAATTTTTCTAAAAACGCGTCGACGCGTTCGCTGCTGCCGACATCAAAGGAAATCATTCCGCCGAAACCGGAGCTTTGCGCTTTTGTCAGCTCATGGCCCGGGTGTTTCGCTGATCCGGGATAGTAGAGCGTCTGAACGGCATCATGTGCTTCAAGCAGCTCGGCGATTTTTCCGGCGCTGTGATTGATGGCATCCATTCTGAGTCCCAGCGTTTTAATCCCTCTCATCAAAAGCCATGAATCCTGCGGTCCTAAAACGCCGCCCGTTGAGTTTTGCACATAATGAAGCTTTTCGCCCAGTTCTTTATCAGCCGTGACAACTAAGCCGCCGACGACATCACTGTGGCCGCCGAGATATTTTGTCGCGCTGTGAAGCACGATGTCCGCGCCGAAGCTGAGCGGCTGTTGGAAATACGGCGTGTAAAACGTATTATCGACGATAAGCAATACGCCCGCTTCTTTTGCGATGTCAGACATCAGTTTGAGGTCAGTCACTTTCAATAGTGGGTTTGTCGGTGTTTCGATATAAATGGCTTTCGTATTCGGACGGATGGCTTTTTGGACTTTTTCTTTGCTGCTCGTATCGACAAAGTCCGCTTCAATGCCGAAGCGGTTCAGTACGCCTGTCATCACCCGGTAAGTGCCGCCGTATACATCATCCGTCATAATAACATGATCGCCGCTGTCAAACAGCATCATGACGGCAGTAATCGCAGCCATGCCTGAGCCGAACGCATATCCTGCCGCGCCGCCTTCAAGCTCCGCAATTAAGCTTTCAAGCGCCGTCCGCGTCGGATTGGCCGTTCTTGAATATTCATAACCCGTGTGCTCGCCCGCTTTCGGCTGTTGGTACGTGCTTACTTGATAAATCGGTACGGAAACCGCTCCTGTTTTTTCATCTCCCGTAATTCCTCCGTGCACCATCAGCGTTTTTTTCTTCATCTTACTGGCCTCCTTGAAAAATGTTTTTGCTTATATATCGATCGCTGCCGTCAGGGAAAATAGTGACGATATTTGATCCGGCGGGCGCTTTTTTCGCTTCTTCAAGCGCTGCATAAAGAGCCGCCCCTGAAGAGCTTCCGATTAAGAGGCCTTCTTTCTCAGCCGCTTCTCTGACAAGCGAAAACGCCGTATCGTCTTCCACCGTGTAAATGGCGTCAAAATGGTTCTCGTCCATATAATCCGGGATAAACTCCATGCCGATGCCTTCCGTTTTATGGGCATGCGGCTCTCCTCCGTTCAGGATCGAGCCTTCCGGTTCAACGATCACCGTTTTGACGGCAGGATTTTTCTCCTTTAAATAAGCTGCCGTACCGGCAAAGGTGCCGCCGGAACCCGCTCCTGCGACAAAAGCGTGGATATCCCCGCCGAGCGCGTTCCATATTTCAGGTCCGATCGTTTTGTAGTAAGTCAATGGATTTACTCGGTTTTTAAATTGCAGAACGGCATAAGAATTATTAATCTCTCTCTCCAGTTCAAGCGCTTTTCGGATGGCTCCCTGCATGCCTTCTTCTCTCGGCGTATGCACGATGTCCGCTCCGAGAGCTTTCATAATTTGCTGCTTTTCTCTGCTGAAATGCTCCGGGACGCAAAAAATGGCGCGAAGCTGATGCTTTCTGGCGCACAGAGCGAGTCCGATCCCGGTGTTTCCGGCAGTCGCCTCAATGATAACGCCGCCCGGTTTCACCTTTCCCGTGCGAAGCGCATCTTCAATGAGCATCCCGCCCAGCCTGTCTTTAATGCTTCCGCCCGGATTCATCATCTCAAGCTTAGCATAAACCGCTGTTCCCTCCGGTATATCAAAATGCTTGAGACGGAGCAGCGGTGTATTTCCGATCAGTTCTGTAATATCTGTTATCACGTTCAATATATGTCCTCCTCCTGGAAAAGCGGAGGAGAACGAGAATCCCCCGCTTAGTGAATTCGTTTGATGACATTCAGGACAAGCTCAGTTGAATGAACGGCAGCCTGTTCTAAAAATTTATCAAATGAAACGTCAGATTCTTTTCCGGCAATATCAGATAAAGCTCTGATGACAACAAAAGGCGTTTTGAACTGGTGGCACACCTGTGCGACAGCCGCAGCTTCCATCTCAACCGCGTACAAATCCGCAAATTTGGCGCGTACGTCTTCAACCCGCTTCGGATCATTCATAAAAGAATCTCCCGTAGCGATTGTGCCTTTGGCGACTTGAATGCCGTTCAGTTCAGAAACCGCTTCCTCAGTAATACTGATCAGCTTTTCATCAGCTTTGTATGCTGCCGGAAGACCCGGCACCTGTCCGTATTCATAGTCAAACGCCGTCACATCTACGTCATGATGGCGGACATCTGTTGAGATGACGACGTCGCCTACATTCAATGTATGATGAAAACCGCCCGCTGAGCCTGTGTTAATCACATAATCAGGTTTGAAACGGTCAAGCAGAAGCGTCGTGCTGATCGCCGCGTTGACTTTCCCGATACCTGATTTCAGCAAGATGACTTCGACGCCTTCATAGCTGCCAGTTGTAAACTCACAGTGAGCGATCATCTCTTGTTTTGCGTCTTTCAGTTTGCTTCTTAAAATCGTAACTTCCTCTTCCATTGCTCCGATGACTGCCAGTTTCATTTATACACAATCCCTTCGATTTACCGTTTAATCGCCTCCATTATCCAGACAAAGTCATTTTGCTGCGTAAACCGCGCGGCAAATCCCTCTTCTGAAAAGATGTTTTTCATTGTCCCGAGTGTCGGATAATGTTCCGTCTTTAAATCGTCCGCTAATTGATGATAGCCGTTTCGGATTGCTTTTTTAATGGCTACATCATAAGCTTCATGATCTTTAAAGACTGTATCGGCAAACACTATTTTATCATGCTTCTGAAGGATTGCGCCATACTGCTTTACAGCCGTTCGCTTTTCTTCATCGGTTAAATGATGAAAGGCGTACGAGCTGACGATGGTATCTATTTGAAAAGGCGGAGCGGGAAACTCCAGAAAATCTCCGTCACTGAACACGGCTTTGTCAGAAAGCTTGTCAGCCGCCAGTTTTCTCATTGACGGAGACGGTTCTACACCAAACACCTTTTTGTTCGCGGCGGCTAATTTCGCCGTTAAATTCCCCGTTCCCGGTCCGAACTCTAAAACGTTTGAACCTGAAAGTGCGACAATGCTGTCAAGAATGCTGTCATATCCTTTAAAAACAGCGGCATATTGTTTGTCAGCCCCGTGCACTGTGGCATCATAAGTCGCTGCCCAATCTTCAAATAAAGGAATAAATTCACGGCCCATATTTTTCACTCTCCATAATTTATAATTCCTATGAGTATAGTATGGATTAATCGTGGAACAGTTCCTATCCTATCACAAAAAAGAATGGAAGGGTACTAAAATACTTTGGGATTATTGCGCAATTACGGCAGAAAGGCTTATACTTTCATTGACTCAGAAGAAAAATCAGGAGGATCTGTACTGATGAATTTTCAATTGGATTTAATCAAAGATAAAGTAGAATTTTTCGAAGCGGCATCTTTGCAGGAGCTTGAAAAGAAAATAAACGTTCAGATTGAAAACAACCAGGCGATTATGCTTCGCGTCCGTTCCGTATCCCATCAGGTGACGGCCGTTGACGGCAGAATCCTTTACAGCGCGTCGGTGCATTTTTCAGCTGACGTATGACAGAAAAAAGCAGCTGAATAATCAGCTGCTTTTTTGCGGTTATTTTAAGGTTTCTACTTTTGTCGGCTTCCAGCCTTTTTTGTCTTTCCAAGTGATGGTGACCTGATATTTTTTGCCGTTCGTTTTGTCTAAAACTTTACCCTTCGCATCTTGCGGGCTTCCATTGTTTCCGAGCCACAGCACTGTCATATGATCTTTTGACACGCCTGTTGCGTAAGAGATGGCGTCAAGCATTTCGGACCAGTCTTCAGAGCTTGAGTCATACGTCGCCGTATGTTCTCCCGTCTGCTTTGTGCCGACCGCTTTCCATTTTGGGTTAACAATTGTTTTCTCGACATCGCTTGATGAGCCGCCCTCTGTTATTTTTGCGCCTTTAAAAGGATCGCTTGAATCAGAGTCTTTTTTGCTGCTGTCATCACTTTTCGATGAATCATCTTCTTTTTTGCTGTCAGAGTCTGAAGATGAATCAGATGTGTCCTTATCCTGTTTATCTTTTTTGTCATCGTCTGATGCCGTATCTTTTTTGCTGTCTTTTATGTCTTCATCGGATGTCTGCTTCGTCTTGCCTGATGCAGGTGTTTCCTGCTTCTGGCTCGTGTCCGCTTTTTCGCTCACGTCGCTCGACGGACTGTTAATGAAGAGGCTGACGGCAACGACGACAATAAGAATAGATACGATAGCAATTAAAATGTTAAGCACCATATTTGCTTTTCTGCGCTTATCACGGTTTTCAAAACGAGATTGTTTATTGCTCAATCATTCTGCACTCCTTTATCCCTCTTGCTCAGCATATATTTTAACATGGGCTGAGCGGTTGTTCTATGTCTGATTTATTTCATTTTCATGTACCTTTTTAACAATATCATAAAACACTGTATTTGTCAGAGCCTTATCCCCCGGCGTGTCCATGTGCAGCACCACGAGAGCGTATTTCGGCTTGTCCGCGGGAAAGTATCCCGCAAACCATTTGTGGTAAAGCGTCTGTTTTTCTTTTGTGAACATTCCCGTCTGGGCCGTTCCCGATTTGCCTGCTATCTCATACGGCAGGTCCTGAAACCTTCGGCCGGTTCCTTTCGGTGAGGTGACGACTTCTCTGAGAATTTTTTGAAGCTGCTGCGCCGTATATTTGTCGATGTTTTCCCCTTTTAACGGCTGATCTTTGAATGACGCCATTGTCGTTTTGTTTTTGTATTCAATTTTGTCCGCGATTTTGACTTGTTTTTTTTCACCGCCGCGCGCGATCGCCGCCATCATATTGGCGACTTCAAGAGGCGTGACTTTCACGTTTTTTTGCCCGATCGCCGTCTGTGCGACGGCTTTTTTTACGGTTTTGTCTTTGTCATCTCCCCAAATGACCCCGCTTTTTTCATTATACAGCTGCCTGAATCCGTCTTCCCGGTACAGCTTGCCTTCCCACCCCGCCCGCTGGGTGAGACCGAGTTTTTCCGCCATGTTTTCAATAACGGAATCATCTTTTTTGATCAATTTTTCCGCAAGGCTTGTAAACGTATAATTGCAGCTTTGGGCAAAGCTTTCTCCAAAACTGAGCGTGCCTTTGTCATCCCCCGGCTCTCCGTACAGGTTGAGATTGCAGTTAAAGGATGTGCCCGGCTTCACTTCGTTTTGTTCTATTGCGGCTGCGGCGATCACCGTTTTAAATACTGATCCCGGATAAATCGGCGTCAGCATGTAATTTTGCAGTGTCTGCTGCTTTGACATGTCGGCGTCAGGCTTTGATACCATTCCGAGCACACTGCTTTTTTCAATGTCTAAAAGGACGGCTCCCCCCTTTTTTAACCCGCGGTCTTTCAATACATCTTCCATTGCTTTTTGAATATTGCGGTCGATGGAGGTTTTGACTTGCAGCGGATAAAACGCGTTTGCTTCAGCCGTATATTTGACGTCCATTCCGAATAAAGGGTTTCCCCTTCCGTCGACATGATACAAAAGTTTTGTGTCCTGATCCGCCAGTAAAAACTCATCAAACGTCCGCTCCATCCCGCTTGTCCCGATCTTTGCCGTGATCGGCAGTTCCTTCCTGCCGGGGTATTTCTTTTTCAAAAGCTCAGGGTCCTGGTTTGTCGCGCCCAACAGATGAGCGGCTATGTTTGTTTCTTTGCTGTCTTTCATATATACGCCGTAAATGCCGGGATATTTCAAAGAATTGATATTTGACACGGATTGTTTCGTCAAATGTTTTATTTTTCTGCTGTTCAGGACCACCGGTTTTTTCGCTTCCGTGAGCAGCTGCCTGAGCTCCCCCTGTTTCATTCCGAGAATGTCTGATACCCGGTCAACCGGCCAATCCTGCGTCACGAGAAAGGGAAACAGTATGACGGCAGGCTGCTTTTTTCCGGTCAGTTCTTTGCCGTTCCGATCAAGAAAAGAGCCGCGTCCGTCTGAAATAAGGACTTCTTCCGTCCGCTGCTTGACGCTTTCCTGAATCAGATTAATATTGGATTTTGAAAAAGATTCTGTGAAAAACAGCTGAATTTCAGCCAGCCTCGCAAGCAGAAAGAAAAACACGAGCAGAAAACAAATCACGGCCGTTTTCAGCCTTTTTGATACGATCATAAAAAACACCTCATCCACATTTTGGACGAGGTGTTTCAATGTTAAACGGATCTTATGAAATTTTCACAATTTTCACGAGCATTTCTCCGCCCGGCGTCTGAACTGTCACTTCTTCGTCCACTTTTCTGCCGAGCAGGCTTTTGGCGATTGGCGAGTCGTTTGAAATTTTCCCTTCAAACGGATCAGCTTCAGCGCTTCCGACAATCGTGTAAGATTCTTCTTCACCGTCCGGCAATTCGATGAATGATACGGTTTTTCCCAAACCGACTACATTTGAACCGCCGTCGTCCTCGATGATTTTCGCATTGCGGATCATGTTTTCAAGCGTCGTGATGCGCCCTTCCACAAATGCCTGTTCTTCTTTTGCAGAATCATACTCAGAGTTCTCTGACAGATCTCCGAAGCTTCTTGCGATTTTAATGCGTTCTACTACTTCTTTACGTTTAACCGTTTTCAATTGCTCTAATTCTTGTTCAAGTTTTTGTTTTCCTTCGTGAGTCATCGGAAAAACTTTTTCTTGTGCCATGTTCCTTCACTCCTTGGTGGTTGTCCCTCAACAATAACGTGTGATTATGTATGAGAGCATAAACGAAAAAATCAAGAATGAGAACACAGGGCAGTCCTCGTTCTTCTCTCCCATATAGGTACTGTTTATCTTAAACTGAATGTGTGTTTTCTGCAAATGTTTCGGTTTATAAACAGGGAAAGAAGGGAACTGTCTCATTCCCTTCCAGCCTATACATAATATGGTCTGAGTTATTTATGTCTATGCTATGGTATTACAAAATTGCATTTTGTTCAAGGATCGTTTGAATCTTCGTGACCATCAGATCAATCGCGACGTGGTTTTGCCCGCCTTCCGGAATAATGATGTCCGCGTAGCGTTTCGTCGGTTCAACAAACTGATTGTGCATCGGTCTGACGACGGACACATACTGCTCAATGACAGAATCGATTGAACGGCCTCTTTCGTTAATATCTCTCATAATCCGTCTGATGATACGGAGATCCGCGTCCGTGTCGACATAAAGTTTCATATCCATGAGGTCGCGAAGTCTTTTATCTTCGAGAACGAGAATGCCTTCCAGAATAATGACATCCTTCGGCTCAACCGGAATGGTTTCCTCAGAACGCGTATGCAGTTTATAATCATAAATCGGCTTTTCTATCGGCCGGTAATTCAAAAGCTCTTGAATATGCTCGATTAAATAGTCATTATCAAATGCGAGCGGGTGATCATAGTTTGTGTTCAGCCTTTCTTCAAACGGAAGATGGCTTTGGTCTTTATAATAAAGGTCTTGCTGGATCATTAAAATCGAGTGTCCTTTAAACTGTTCATAGATGGAACGGGTGACGCTTGTTTTTCCTGATCCGGAACCTCCTGCGATGCCTATAACTACAGGACTCTTACCCATTGGTGATTACTTCCCCTTTCTCATCATGTTGCTCGGATAAATCTTTTTGTCTACTTTAAATGTAACGATTTGCAGGGGATGGCGGGCAGCATCAAGCTCGTTTCCGTCTTCGTCCCAAATAGTGCCGATTGTGAATGTGAAATTGTCGATTTCAGGACCGAAAAATTCCACTTCGTCACCTTGTTTAAAGAAATTGCGCTGCTGGAGCGTCACCATTTGAGTTTCCTCGTTATACGCGAGCACGAGACCGGCAAAATCAAATGTTGTTTTCTTTCCGTGTTCGCCGAACATCTGCTCTTCATACCCGGGCGTGCCTTCAAAGAAAGCAGGCGCGGTATCCCGGTTTGCACATTTGTCCAGCTCATCCAGCCATTCTTTTTGAATGACAAAGTTTTCAGGATCAGCGCAGTATGCGTCGATGACTTTGCGATACACGCTGACAACCGTCGCAACGTAATGAATCGATTTCATCCGGCCTTCAATTTTCAGGCTGTCGATGCCCATCTCGATCATTTGCGGAATGGATTCAATTAATTTTAAATCTTTCGGGCTCATCGCAAACGGAGCGTCTTCTTCGTCATAGAGCGCGACCGCGTTTGCACCGTCTGTCTGATACAGGTCATAATCCCAGCGGCAGGACTGACAGCAGCCGCCGCGATTGGAATCCCGGGCCGTCATGTGATTGCTCAGCACGCATCGGCCTGAATAAGCGATACACATGGCGCCGTGGATAAAGGTTTCAATTTCAATATCCACCTTTTCCTTCATTTCTTTAATTTCCAGTCCGCTCGTTTCACGGGCAAGCACCACGCGGTCAAGCCCTTCTTCTTTCCAGAACTGCACCGCTTTCCAGTTGGAAAGGGACTGCTGTGTGCTGAGGTGAATTTCTACGTCCGGGGCCACTCTCCGGCATGTTTCAATAATCAGCGGATCAGCGACGATAATTCCGGCAACTTTTGCGTCTCCCAACGCTTTTAAGTATTCTTCCAGACCGTCCATATTTTCATTATGGGCGAAAATGTTTGTTGTCACATATATTTTTGCCCCGTATTTTTTGGCAAATTCTACGCCCTCTGCAATTTCTTCTATTGAGAAGTTATCCGCATTTGAGCGGAGTCCGTATTCCTGTCCTCCGATAAAAACCGCGTCCGCTCCGTAATGAACGGCAATTTTTAATTTTTCAAGGTTTCCTGCCGGAGCAAGGAGTTCAGGTTTTTTCGTAATGACGCGTTTTCCGTTTACGACTTTGGAAATGGTTTGATTTACGGCTGTCATCCGTTGCACCCTCCTTTTTAATAGACCGTTTCTTTAAAGAAGAATCCTGTGTCGATGCTTCTGTTCACAGGCTGAATGCTTTCAATCCGCTCTATCCAGCTCTCTTTTTTCTCTTCGTATGTCTCTCGGCTTTCGAAGCACAAATCGATTGCTTCTCTGTACATGCGGGTCACTTCAGTTAAGTATTCAGGAGACTTCAAAACTCCGTCGATTTTGAAAGAATCGATGCCGGCGTCCATCAGGTCCTCTAATTCATCAATCATGCACACATCGTTCGGGCTCATGATGTGCGTGCCGTTTTCATCTTCAAAAATCGGGTATTTATTGCCCCGTTCCTTGTCATGCAGAAACATCCCCGCTTCTTTTTTCTTCTGTTCGATGTCCATGACTTTACCTTGGTATTCGAAGTAATGGCCCACTAAAGAACGCTTCGATTGGAACATGCACGTCATGCCGTGGATTTGAATTTCAATTTCCACTTCGGCGTTTTCTTTTATGTCAATGATGCTGTCCATATTTAATTCCTTAGCCAGCACTGCCCGCCGTGCGCCTTTGCGTCCCCAGTAATTGCAGGAATAGTAGTTGGTTCCCGTTGTTTCCGTGCTCCAATGCAGTTTAAGCTCGGGAGCCGCTTCACGCGCCGCCATTAAAACGGCCGGGTCACCGAAAACAGCCGCATCAACGCCGGCCTCCTGCAAAAAGGCAAGATAGCCGTTCAGCTCGTCCACTTTTTCGTTGTGAAAAATAGCATTGACGGCGGCGTACACTTTCGCGCCTTCCTGATGAGCTGTCTTTACGGCTTCTTTTATATCTTCTCTTGAAAATTCACCGGCCAGTCTCAGGCCGTATCTCTGTTCTCCGACCAACAGGGCCGTTGCGCCCGCTTGAATGAGCGGAAGAATATCCTGTACAGAAGTCGGAGTCACCAAAAGTTCAGGTTTTTTCATGATCCTTCACCTCTTCTTTTTACTGATGGCGATGCCGTCTCCGACCGGCAGTATGACCGTTTGATAGTCAGGCCGGTTCATCAGCCATTGGTTATATTGATCAATTTTTTCAACAAGCTTCCGTCTTCTTTTCGGCTCAATGTCCGAGTGATTTTGTGCCACCAGTCCTTTAAACAGAACATTGTCCGTAAAAATGACTCCATCCGGCGCAAGCATCGGTTCATAGAGCTCAAAAAAGTTCGTGTACTGGCCTTTGGCCGCGTCGATAAAAATGGCATCATAAGGAGCCGTGACACGGACAGACTCAGAAAGTTCCAGCGCATCCCCGTGCATTACGTGAATCCGGTTTTCCATTTCAAAGTCTTTTATATTGTTCACAGCTTCTTCATAGCGTTTGTCGTCCCGTTCAATCGTGTAAATATTCGCACCCGGAAGCTCAAGCGCCATCCGTATGGCGGAATATCCGATTGCCGCGCCGATTTCCAAAATGTTTTTCGCCTGTTGAATCGACAGCATTTGAAGCAGCACTTCAATGCCCGCTTCTTCCATAATCGGAACATGGTGCTCTTTTGCATAGGCTTCAAGCTTTTTCACTTTATCAGGCCGAGGCTTCAGCATCGCGTTTATATACTCGTTTATTTGTTCATACCGATCATTCACGGCAAACAGCCTCCGTTCTAAAAAGGAGTGCCCCTGACGAATCCGCGGGGACACTCTCTTAAGACACTTCTTTATCCATAAGTAAACAACCCGATATATTTTATCATAAAACCTTTCAGAATGGAATAAAAGGAGAGCTTTTGCCCTCCTTTTATTCGCTGTCTTTTTTGGAAATATACTTTTCCTTCGCTTTATTATGGTCTTTTAATGTTTTGGTGAAAACGACCTCGCCGTTTGATTTTGCAAGGAAATAGAGATAATCCGTTTTGTCAGGGCGGAGAGCCGCTTCCCATGATGAATCACCGGCATTTGCAATCGGTCCCGGCGGCAGCCCCTTATGTTTATACGTATTAAACGGAGAATCAATTTTCAGGTCTTTGTAGTAGACCCGGCTTTTATGCTTACCGGCCGCATATAATACCGTCGGATCAGTCTGCAGCGGCATTTTTTCTTCGAGCCTGTTGTAAAAAACGCTGGCGATTTTGTGACGGTCAGCTTTGGCGGTGGCTTCTTCTTCAATTAGCGATGCCATTGTCAGCGCGTTATGGACGGAAAGTTTCTTTTTTTCCAGTTCAGATTTATACGTTTCGATACGGGTGTTTGTTTCCTGAACCATTGCCGTCAAAATCGTGTCAAGCGATGCATCCGGATCATTAAACGGATATGTGGCCGGATACAGATAGCCTTCGAGCGGATGCTTGAGCTTCTTGTTTGAAAGTGCGTCCGTTATCGTATCAGGAAACTGTTTCTTCAGTTTGCCGATGAATGTTTTGTCATCCAGTTTCGCCATGATCTCTTCTTTTGAATATGATGTTTCTTTTGCGATCGCATCCGCAATCTGTGTAAGCTGTTTTCCTTCAGGAACGGAGATCTGAAAGGCATATCCCGTTGATCCCACGGTCAGTTTTTTGATAATCGCATCCGCATCCATTCCTTTATTCAGGTGGTAAAATCCCGCCTGAAACCCGGAAGCGCCTTTATACTTCACATACAGCTGAAATGCTTTTTTGCTTTTGATGACATGCTGATCCTCAAGAATTTCAGCGATTGCCGAAACGGAAGAACCGCTCGGAATATTAATATTGACTGCCGTTTTGCTGCCTTTGTCAACCGGGGACAGCAGAGATTTTCCATAGAAAAAAGCACCGCAAATGATGATAAGCAGAGCGATCACGGAGGACAGTATTATCGTCGTTTTTTTGTTTTTACGCGGAAATGAATGTTTAGTCTGATTGATATTCATACAAGTATTTTCCTCCCAACAGCTCTTATACTACATGATTCATGTGCATTCGGCAATTTATTACAAAAAAAAGCCGAAGCGCATATGCGCTCCGGCTTTTTCCGTTCATTTTATTCTTCGTCTTCTTCCGCTAAAAACGTGTTCAGCGTTTCTTCGATCATTTCCCACTCTTCATCGGTTTCAATCGGCATCAGTTCGCCGTCTTCACCGTTTTCGTTCGGTTCGAAGCTTGAAGCGTGAATTTCGATTTCATCATCGTCTTGAGCATCAATCGGATAATAAAGTACGTAAGATTTGTTGAATGTGTCGTTTTCAAATGTGAACAGCACTTCGCAAAGCTGTTCGTTGCCTTGATCATCGACAATTGTAATGTGTTTTTCGCCGTGTTCCATTTTTTTCACCTCTTAGTTTAAACTGTCCAGATATCCTTGAAGGATCATGACAGCCGCCATTTTATCAATGACTTTTTTTCGTTTTTGCCTGCTGACGTCAGCCGCGATCAGCATTTTTTCAGCCGCCATCGTCGTCAGACGCTCGTCCCACAGCACAACAGGGACATTGTACGCTGTTTCAAGCAGTTTCGCAAATGTTTGGCTGGCTTCGCCTCTCGGACCGATCGTCCCGTTCATGTTTTTCGGAAAACCGAGCACGATCTTCTCTACATTATAGTCTTTCATCAGCTCGGATAAACGGTCCAGACCGTAATCTCCTTCAGCCTCGTTTATTTTTATCGTCTCAATGCCTTGAGCGGTCCAGCCCATTTCATCGCTTAAAGCTACGCCGAGTGTTTTCGTTCCAAGATCAAGTCCCAATATTCTCATGAATGTATTTACGCCTCTTTATGCTGTTCTAGATAGGATTTTACCAATTCCTCGATTAATTCGTCACGTTCCAGTTTGCGAATTAAGTTCCGGGCGTCGCGATGCCTAGGAATGTATGCAGGATCTCCAGACAGCAAGTATCCGACAATCTGGTTGATAGGATTGTACCCCTTTTCCTGAAGCGCATCATATACCGTATTCAGCACTTCTTCGACGTTTGTTTCAGCAGAATCATCGGAGAAATTAAATTTCATCGTTTTATCAAACGAGCTCACCGTTTTGCACCTCTTTCCCAAATTCGCAGGCAAAGTTCAGCCTGAGGTCCTCATCTTATCATCATTCTACACTACTTGAAAGGATTATAAAACGGATTTTATCCAATCTTCCGCAGATGCCAGCGCCTCTTCCAATTTTTCAGGCTGCTTTCCGCCGGCCTGCGCCATGTCCGGACGGCCTCCGCCTCCGCCTCCGCAGACTTCAGCCGCTTGTTTGACCATTTTGCCGGCATGAAGGCCTTTTTCGATCAGGTCTTTCGTCACGCCTGCTGAAAGGTTGACTTTCTCATTTTGCACGGCGCCGAGAATGATGACCGCAGAACCGAGCTTCGCTTTCAGATCATCCACCATAGTACGAAGGTGGTTCATGTCTTTCGCATTTACTTTTTCAGCCAGCACTTTTACGCCGCCGATGTCTTTTACTTTAGACAGAATGGCTCCGGCTTCCACATTGCCGAGTTTGCTGAGCAATGATTCATTTTCTCTTTGCGCTTCCTTCAGCTCTGCTTGAAGAGACTGGATTCGCTTCGGTACGTCTTTTACGTTTGATTTCAACTCGTCCGCAGCGTGCTGCAGAAGGGTGAGCTGGCTGTTCATTTCCTGATAAGCGCCTTTTCCTGTTACGGCTTCAATTCTTCGCGTCCCTGCGCCGATCCCTGATTCGGATACGATTTTAAACAGGCCGATTTCAGCCGTATTCGTGACATGGCATCCGCCGCAAAGCTCAAGGCTGTAATCTCCGACTTGTACGACGCGGACGATATCGCCGTATTTCTCGCCGAACAGGGCCATCGCGCCCATTTCTTTCGCTTCATTGATCGGTTTCAAATCAATCGCTACCGGAATGCTCTCCCAGATTTTTTCGTTGACGATTCCTTCAATGCGTTCAAGTTCTTCTTTCGTCACTTGACCGAAATGAGAGAAGTCAAAACGCAGGCGATTTTCGGTAACGAGTGAACCCGCTTGGTTGACATGTGTGCCGAGAACGTCTTTCAGCGCCTGGTGCAGAAGGTGGGTAGCCGTATGGTTTTTCACCACGCCGCTTCTCATTTGATCTTCAACTTCAGCCGTCACGCTTGCGCCTTTTTGAATCGTGCCGCTATCCACCGTGCCTTCGTGTACATGCTGACCGTTCGGAGCTTTTTTCACGTCTTTAATGGTTACGACAGCCTGCTCGCTTCTCAGCACTCCTCTGTCACCGATCTGTCCGCCGCTTTCAGCATAGAAAGGCGTTTTGTCAAGAAGGATTTGGACGGTATCCCCTTCATGCGCATCGCTGATTAATTGCCCGTCATGAAGAAGCTCGATCACCTTCGCTTCAGCTTTTACGGCACTGTAGCCGACAAATGTGCTTTCTGCGGTAATGTCGCGCAACGCGCCGCCCTGAACCTGCATGCTTCCTACATCTTGGCGCGCATTTCTCGCCCGTTCACGCTGTTTTTCCATTTCGGCTTCAAAGCCTTTATGGTCAACCGTCATTTGCTCATCTTCCGCGTATTCCTCCGTCAATTCAACCGGGAATCCGTACGTATCGTACAGTTTGAATACGTCTTTTCCGGAGATGATGCCGCTGCCTTTTTCCTTCTCTTTCTTTATCACGTCGGATAAAATGGCCAGACCTTCGTTTAATGTTTCGTGGAAGCGCTCTTCCTCCGTTTTGATGACTTTGGCGATAAACTCTTGCTTTTCTTTCACCTCCGGATAGAAAGCGTCCATAATTCCTGCAACAGTCGGTACCAGCTCGTACATAAACGGACGGCTGATACCGAGGGTTTTCGCGTATCGCACTGCCCGGCGCAAGAGGCGTCTCAGTACATACCCGCGCCCTTCGTTCGAAGGCAGCGCCCCGTCGCTTACCGCAAATGCGACCGTTCTGATATGATCGGCGATCACTTTAAAGGCCGTATCCTTCACTGCGTCCTTTCCGTAAGCATCTCCGGAAATGCGCTCTGTTGCTTCAATAATCGGCATAAACAAATCAGTGTCAAAGTTTGTCGGGACATCCTGAATCACGGAGACCATCCGTTCAAGCCCCATGCCCGTATCAATGTTTTTCTTCGGAAGCGGTGTGTACGTGCCGTCCGGGTTGTGGTTGAACTCTGAGAATACCAGGTTCCATACTTCAAGATAGCGATCATTTTCGCCGCCCGGATACAATTCAGAATCTGACGGGTCATTGCCGTATTTCTCGCCGCGGTCATAGAAAATTTCCGTATTCGGTCCGCTCGGGCCTTCGCCGATATCCCAGAAGTTCCCTTCCAGACGGATGATTCTTTCTTCCGGAACGCCGATTTTTTCCGCCCATAGCGTATAAGCTTCTTCATCCTCAGGGTGAACCGTTACAGACAGCAGCTCCGGATCAAAGCCGATCCACTTTTCGCTCGTTAAAAACTCCCATGCCCACGTGATCGCTTCTTCTTTAAAATAATCACCGATGGAAAAGTTTCCGAGCATCTCAAAGAACGTGTGGTGGCGCGCCGTTTTCCCCACATTTTCAATATCATTTGTTCGGATTGATTTTTGCGCGTTTACAATTCTCGGATTCTCCGGCACAACGCGGCCGTCAAAGTATTTTTTCAGCGTCGCAACGCCGCTGTTGATCCATAATAAAGACGGATCTTCATGCGGAACCAATGAGGCGCTCGGTTCAACGGCATGGCCTTTTTCTTTAAAGAAATCTAAAAACATTTGACGCACTTCAGCAGAAGTTAAGTGTTTCATCTATATTCCTCCTTATCACTACCCGAAATTCTCTTTTGCGACAGCAAAAAAGCTCTCTCCCTATGCAAACCATGCGTTCACACAGGGACGAGAGCTGTCTCGCGGTACCACCCTGATTACAGGCCGAAAAAGGCCTGTCACCTTTCATCCCGTAACGCAGGACTGCGGCAGCCTTTAACTGCACTCAGGATTAGCTTCCGCCGATCTTCTGCTGAAGCTCCTTTCAGCGTATCGGAGCTTCTCTCTTAAACAGGGCTTCGGCGTACTCATATCCGTCACTCGAGATTCGTATGTATTCTACTCGAAATTATAGACAAGCAGAACCCGAATGTCAATGTTCCGTCCTGATCCGCAAAAAGTGTATGGCCGTCACTTTTAAAACGGCTGCCGCCGGAACAGCGAGAATCATGCCGGGAATGCCCGCGAGCTCTCCGCCGGCAAGGAGCGCCAGCATGATCACGACGGGGTGCATTCTGAGACTGCGCCCGACAATAAGCGGGCTCAAAATGTTTCCTTCTATAAATTGCAGAATAAAAATCGTGACGATTACGATGATCACAGCTTTAGCAGAAATCGCCAGCGCAAGGAGCAGCGCCGGTACAGCGCCGATAAACGGACCGAAATACGGGATGACATTCGTAATCCCGATGGCAAGGCCCAAAATCAGCGGGTAAGGAAGCCCGAACAGCCAAAATGAAACGCCGGCTATTAGCCCGAGCAAAAAACAAACGAGAAGCTGACCGCGGATGTAATCACCGAGAGAGTCGTCTACATCCCGCAGAAATTCACTCCCCCTTTTTCTCCAGGACTTCGGCGTCAAATACCAGACTGTCTTTTTCATGACGTCTATATCCTTCACCATATAGAACACGAGAAAAGGAATCGTCGCCGCGATCAGGATATAATCAAGCACGAAACGGATGCTTCTGATCGTGCTTTCAATCGTGCCGGCAAGAAACGTTTCTGTCTGCTGAATCATTTTGTCCATTCGATGGTGCATGCCGTCAGGCCAATGATCCGTGTGATTATGCAGATGCTTCAGCATGCTGTTGTAGTTTTTGGCAAGACCGGGAATGCTCTCAGACAGATCCTGCAGCTGTTCAATTAAAACAGGAACCCCTTTATAAACCCCCCAGCCGATTCCGCCGAAAAACAGGCAATAAATCAGAAGCAGGCTTAAAGTTCTAGGCATCCCTTTTCTATGAAGCCATTCAGTAATCGGAAGTAAAAGATAAGCAATAAATACTGCGATAAATATAGGAATAAAGAGAGATTTTATAACAAGCCAAATGGGAGACCATAACATATCGAGCATGCAAAAGACATACACTGTTAACAAAACGAGCAGACATACAGCCGTCCACATTAAGAGCTGCAGCGGTTTTTGAAGCATGACGTTTCACCTCTTGCTTTATCTTTTGACAGAAAGCCGGAATTATTCCCGTTTCATAAACTCCGCCTTATGACGCAGACCTCTTGACGGAAATAATTATCAGAAATTACGAAATAATCTAAATAATATTCATAAAAATCTGTATAACCATCGTAATGTGTTAAAGGATTTCAAAAACTGTCCAGTCAATATGACTCATGTTTTTTAAGGAGGATGGCCATGATTTCATTTCAGGATGTAAATAAGCACTACGGACATTTCCACGTGCTGAAAAACATTAATCTGCACATTAAAAAAGGGGAAGTCGTCGTTATCATCGGACCTTCAGGATCGGGAAAAAGCACGCTTCTCCGCTGCATTAATCAGCTGGAAACAGTTGATGGAGGCGCCTTAACGGTAAACGGCGTCTCCATCCATGACAAGAAAACGGATATAAATAAAGTCCGCCGCAATATCGGCATGGTGTTCCAGCATTTTCATCTGTACCCGCACAAAACCGTTCTGCAAAACATCATGCTCGCACCGATCAAAGTGCTTAAGCAATCAAAAGAAGAAGCAAAAGAAACGGCCTTATACTATTTGAAAAAAGTCGGTATACCGGAAAAAGCGGACGCTTATCCTTCACAGCTTTCCGGCGGCCAGCAGCAGCGTGTCGCCATCGCCAGGGGGCTTGCGATGAAGCCCGAAATTATGCTGTTTGATGAACCCACATCCGCGCTTGATCCGGAAATGATCGGGGAAGTGCTGGATGTCATGAAAACACTCGCAAAGGAAGGCATGACCATGGCAGTCGTCACACATGAAATGGGATTCGCAAAAGAAGTGGCGGACCGCATCGTGTTTATCGACGGCGGAGCCATCTTAGAAGAAGCTGCACCGGCTGAATTTTACGAAAGCCCCCGTGAAGAGAGGGCGCGTTTATTCTTAAGCCGTATTTTAAATCACTGAAAAGAAACGGAGGAGCGCTTATGTCACGCGTAACAAAATGGTTGTCATTCGGATTGATATCACTGCTGGCCGTCTTTATGCTGGCCGCCTGCGGAGGGAAAGAAACGTCCGGAGATTCAAAAGGAACGAGAAAAGACACGTTAGCCTCTATTAAAGACAGAGACAAAATCATCTTCGGCGTCAAAACCGACACGAGGTTATTCGGGCTGAAAAACCCAAGCTCCGGTGATATTGAAGGCTTCGATATTGATATCTCAAAACAGCTCGCAAAAGATATTCTGGGGGATGAGAAGAAAGCGGAATTTAAAGAAGTGACGTCAAAAACGAGAATTCCGATGCTGCAAAACGGCGATATCGATGCCATCACCGCCACGATGACGATAACGGATGAGCGGAAAAAAGAAGTTGATTTCTCAGATGTTTATTTTGAAGCCGGGCAATCCCTGCTCGTCAAAAAAGGAAGCAGCATCAAAAGCACCGAAGACCTGGGAAAAGGCTCAAAAGTATTGGCGGTAAAAGGCTCTACTTCCTCACAAAACATCAGAGAAAAAGCGCCTGACGCCTCAGTGCTGGAATTTGAAAATTACGCCGAAGCGTTCACTGCGCTTAAAGCGGGACAGGGAGATGCGCTCACAACCGATAATGCAATTTTATACGGCATGGCAGATGAAAATAAACAATATCAGCTGACAGGCGAAACCTTCACCGATGAACCTTACGGAATCGCCGTCAAAAAAGGCCAATCCGGACTCATCAAGGAAATCAACGCCTCTTTGAAAAAAATGAAAGCCGACGGCAGGTACGAAAAAATCTATAAAAAATGGATTAAAGAAGAACCGGCAAAATAGAAAGGACCGCGGGATGAGCAGGCATGCTCATCCCCGTTTTATAAGGAGTGACATAGATGAACTTTTCAATTTTAACGGAAAACTTCGATATGTATATGGACGGTTTCCTGCACACATTGCTTGCGAGCTTCATCGCGCTGGCAGGTAGCTTTGCGCTGGGCATTCTGATCGCAGTCATGAGAATCACGGCTTTCAAACCCCTTCAATGGATCGGCACTGCGTATGTGGAATTTATCCGCAACATCCCGCTTCTCCTCATCACATTCGTTTTTTATTTCGGACTTCCGAACGCTGGGCTGAGACTGGACGGCTTTCAGGCGGGAACGATTGCGCTGACGATTTACACGTCTGCCTTTATCGCAGAAGCCATCAGAGCCGGAATTCAGACTGTCTCAAAAGGGCAGATGGAAGCGGCCAGATCGTCAGGCTTCACCTACAGTCAGGCGATGAGATACGTCATTCTTCCTCAGGCCGTAAAAATCGTGATTCCCCCGCTCGGAAACCAATTTCTCAACCTTGTCAAAAACTCATCAATACTCGGAGTGGTGGCGGGACTCGATTTGATGTATCAGGCGGATCTCGTTTCCTCAAGCACTCTTGTCGTGTTTGATGTCTATATTTTCGTCGCGCTTTTTTATTTGATAGTAACGATCCCGCTCAGCATCGGGGTTCACTATTTGGAAAGACGTCTCGGAAAGAGTTATTAGAGAAGGAGAGTGAAAAACATGGATTTTAGCGGCGCCTATACACCTGACCATCTGCTGTTTTTATGGGACGGCTTTTTGGTCACACTTTATGTTGCGCTGATCTCCATTGTCCTGAGTTTTATTTTCGGGCTTGCCGCCGGCACTTTGCGCTATGCGAAAATTCCTATCGTCTCGGGCATTATAGCGGCCATTGTGGAAACCATCCGCAACCTGCCGCTGTTATTAATCATTTTCTTTACGTTTTTTGCCCTTCCGGAAATCGGGATCAAACTGGAAATTACCGCGGCTGCCATCACGGCGCTTACGATTTTTGAATCGGCCATGCTGTCAGAAATCATCAGAAGCGGTTTGCAATCCGTTGACAAAGGACAGATTGAAGCGGCACGTTCTTCAGGACTGACGTACACGCAGACTCTTTTTCTCGTCGTCATGCCGCAGGCGCTCAGGCGTATGGTTCCTCCGATTGTGAGCCAGTTTATCTCCTTATTAAAGGATACGTCACTTGCGGTCGTCATCGCTCTGCCCGAACTGATTCATAACGCGCAGATTTTAAACGGACAAAGCGCTGACGGGGGATATTTTTTCCCGATCTTTCTGCTGGCGGCCCTGATGTATTTCGCGGTTAATTACTGCCTGTCTCTCGCAGCCAGACGGCTGGAAGCGAGACAAACGTAAAAAGGATACTTCCGGAGAAGTATCCTTTTTTCTGCTTAAAACATTTTCATGACTCGTCTTCTCATCCGTTTCATACCTTTTTTATTCAGCATATCGGACTGAGAAGCCATACGATACATAACGGCTCCAGCTCCTAAAGCCAACAGAGAGGTCATTGTTCTGCCCATCGCGCGTATCTCCTTTCAACTTTAAAAATTGATACTGCGTTCGTCTTCAGAAAACAAATCATCAAGACTGCTTAACGTGCCGTCTTCCTCTACTTGATGTGTCGCAATTTTGCCTTTGGCCACCGTCAGCTCAATGAAGCAGCCCCAGCAATAGTATTGGTTTACGCCGATTTTGCCGATATCTTTACTTTTGCAGTTCGGACATACAAGCACAGACTACACCTCTTATCCGTTCAGGACGATGCCTTCTTTCCCCGCTTCAATAAGCGTATCGGCGGCGCGGCGCACTTGGCGTCTGCCAGCCAGATCTGAAAAGAAGCCGTCCGAGAGTTCATATGCTACGATTATGCCCCTGTCCAAACAAAAGTATACATCTTCCAGCAAACCGAACATTTCACCATCAGGCGATTTCACCGGCTGCATCTTAATCTGTTCAAAGGTGAAACAGCTCTTCGGCAAAGGCTGCAAATGAGCATGACCGGCAGCTACGGCTTCTTGATCCATCTCTTTTATATCACTTGCCTCTAAAAAAAGATGGCGGTTATGAAACAGGCGTTTCTGCTCCAGCACGAAACCGAGAAACCGGCCGTCCAGAGAGAAACATACATCCGATATCATCCCGAGACTGCGCCCGGTGTTTTCGTCATATACTGTTCGTCCTTCAGCTGCATGGCATGTTCTCAAAGTGTGATCAACCACCTTTTGTTGAACACGTATAGGTTTTGCCAAGAAGCCGGGCAGCATACTTTGAAATGACTTCCACAGGCGAAAACCCGGCGCATGTTTATGCTCCGGGTTTTATTTACGCTTTTTCTTCCATAAAGTCAAACGGCGTGATGCCTTCCATTCCGATGTTCGCATCATATACACTGAACGGCAGCTCTTTTTGCAGGGCGGCCAGTTCTGCATCCATCTCTTCAGTCTGCTCTGTGAGCCTGTTTTTAAGCGACGTCTGTCTGACGGTGGCATCATTGTTTTTGACGCCCCATTCAAGCGCTTCTTCTTCTCCGCAAAGAATCAGAAATTTTTTCGCTCTTGTTATGGCGGTATAAAGCAGATTTCTCCTGAGCATTCGATAGTAGCCTTTGACGACAGGCAGGACGACAATAGGGAATTCACTTCCCTGCGACTTATGAATGGAACAGCAGTAAGCGTGGGTAAACTGGCTGAAATCCTTTTTCGTAAAGGTGATTTCGTTGCCGTCAAACGAGACGACGACCATGTCTTCTTTTTCCGTATTTTCTTTGGCATAAAAAATGGACACGATTTCGCCAATATCGCCGTTAAACACATTGTTTTCCGGCTGGTTGACAAGCTGCAATATTTTATCGCCCGTCCTGTAGACGACATCGCCGAATTTCAGCTCCCGCCTTTTTTCTTTCGGCGGATTCATGATGTCTTGAAGAAGCATATTCAGCTCGTTAATTCCCGCTTTTCCCCTGTACATCGGGGCCAGCACTTGAATATCCCTGGAGGTATACCCCTTTTTTAACGCGTTCGAGACGACCTGATCCACGACTTCTTTAATCTGTGAAGAATTACAGCGGATAAATGAGCGGTCCTTTGTCGGCGCGGTCAGCCCCTTTGGAAGCAGTCCTTTTTTCATATCATGCGCAAGTTCCACAATGGATGATCCTTCAGCCTGACGGTAAATATCTGTCAGGCGCACGGTCGGCAGCACCTCAGAAGCCAAAAGGTCTCTGAGCACCTGCCCCGGTCCTACTGAAGGAAGCTGGTCTTCATCACCGACGACAATGAGCTGAATGTGCTTAGGAAGCGCCTTAAACAAATGGCTGGCGAGCCAGATATCGAGCATACTCGCTTCGTCTATAATGATCAGTTTCCCTTCTATCGGCTGATCTTCATTGTAGGTAAAGCCTTCAGCGCCATTCCAGCCGAGCAGCCTGTGTATCGTAACAGCCGGCAGACCCGTAGATTCGCTCATCCGTTTTGCGGCTCTTCCCGTCGGCGCGGCAAGCAGCACCGGGAACGCCTCGTCTTTTTTATAATCACCGGGGTCAAGCGATACTCCGTGCAGTTCACTGTATAATTCCACGATTCCTTTAATAACGGTCGTTTTCCCCGTCCCAGGTCCTCCGGTCAGTAAAAGCATCGGTGAAGACAGCGCTTTTTGAATGGCATCCTTTTGGCTTGGTGCGTATTGAACATTCATCCGTTCTTCCAGTTCACCGAGTGCAAGCAGAAATTCCGATTCAGGAAATTGATCGGCATACTCCGTCTGAGCCGCAATGTCGAGCACGCGTTTTGCGACATTTTGTTCGGCGTAAAACAAGGACGGAAAATAGCAGCGTTCTCCTTCTATGACGATATCCTTACTCTCCCCGAGGGCGATGATGCCGTCAGCCGCATCCATTTCCGTGACCCGGCCGCCTTCAGCTGACTGATTCAGGAGCGTTTGCGTATTGATTATCAGCTGCTTTGTTTCTATGTACGTGTGGCCCTCTGAAAGACAGGTCGATTCAATCGTATATAAGATTGCCGCTTTGATCCGCTCCGGGTGGTTTCCTGACAGACCCATTTTTCCGCCCAGCTCGTCAGCTTTCACAAAGCCGATGCCTTCAACGTCTTTTACAAGCTGATAAGGATTTTCCTGAATTTTCTCCAGTGTTTCCGTTTCGTAGGCCTGATATATTTTCATGGATAGCTGAGGCCCGAAACCGTATTGGTTCAGAGAGATCATAATCTGCTCAAGCCCCTGATGCCGCTGCAGCTCTCCGGCAAGCTTATCCGCTTTCTTTTTCGACATTTTCGGCACATCGTAAAGCACCGACGCATCCGTCAGAATTTTATTGAGCGCGCCATCTCCGAGCTTTTTGACGATTTCTTCCGCCGTTTTTTTTCCGATTCCTTCAAACAGATCACTTGATAAATAGTGAATGATCCCTTCTTTTGTGGTCGGAATTTCTTTTTTAAAGTGTTCAGCCTGAAATTGCAGGCCGAACTTAGGATGCGTGGCGGTTTTTCCGTAAAATGTGTAGGTCTCATCTTCTTGCAGCAGAGGGAAGTAGCCCGTTACGGATACGACCTTGTCTTCGATCGCCTCAGACGTTTCTGCAACCTTGACTTTCAGCACTGTATACAGGTTGGTGTCATTGTGATAAATGACCGTATGAATGACGCCTTTTACATACGGCTGTTCCTCGATGTTCAGCTGATCCACGAGCCTTCCCTCCTTTTGTTATGACTGGGTGATAAGCTGTTTCGCATGAAGCGCAAGCATATGATCAGGCTGTATGCCGATTGCGCCTTCCAGCATCTCAAGCGCCTTTTCACGATTTTCTTTGTACGCGTAAGCGACCCCGGCATTATAAAATGCGTCCGCGTGGCTTGGGTCCTGCTCGATCACCGTCTCAAACTGCGCCAGAGCTTCATCCAGCATTTCTTCGTTTGCGAGGCACATTCCGAACTGGAAGCGTGCTTCCGTGTCATTTTCATTTAATTCAACGGCACGCTGCAAATATGGCAGTGCAAGCTTCGGCCGCTCTAATTTAACGAGAACGGTCCCCAGCATATAAAACAAATCTCCGTTTTCCATTCCGTAGCGAAGCGCTTTTTCAAACATATCCTTCGCTTCGGAAAACGATTCTTTCATCACATATACGTTTCCCGCACCGTAATAAGCGGCTGCCGCCGAATTGTCCAATTCGAGCGCTCTGTTATAGAATGCAAGCGCCCGTTCGAGTTCGTTCACAGAAGAAAGCAGATTTGCGAAGTTGATATACGGCACCGGATCTTGCCCGTTTTCCTCAATCGCTTTCGTAAATGCCTCCGCCGCTTTTTCAAAATCGCCCTCCTGCATGGCGTCAATCCCGATTTTATTATAATCCATTTTTAACTTCCTTTCGCTAAAAAACCCCAACATGCGAGTTGAGGTTTTTTACATGTGTTATACGTACCACAGTTTTGTTCCGTCTTTATAAACGTCATCTATCGTTCCGCCGCCGAGGCACTCTTCTCCGTCATAAAAAACGACGGCTTGTCCCGGCGTAACGGCGCGTACCTGCCCGTCAAAAATGACTTCCGCTTCATCATCACCCGTCATTTTCACCGTTACTTTGTGATCTTCCTGACGGTAGCGGAATTTCGCCGTGCATGTCATTTCGCCGCCGTCCATCAGACCGGGACGCGTCCAGCTGACATTTGTCGCCGTGATCTTATCAGAATACAGAAGCGGATTATGGAATCCTTGATCAACATACAGAATGTTTTTTTCAAGATCTTTACCGACGGCGAACCACGGCTCGCCGCTTCCGCCGATTCCAAGACCGTGGCGCTGTCCGATTGTATAATACATCAGACCGTCATGACGCCCTTTTACTTCTCCGTCCATTGTCATCATATCGCCCGGCTGAGCGGGGAGATATTGGCTGAGAAACGTTTTGAAGTTGCGTTCGCCGATAAAGCAGATTCCCGTGCTGTCTTTTTTCGCAGCTGTCGCAAGTTCCGCTTCTTTGGCGATTTCCCGCACGCGGCTTTTTTGCAGATCACCGATCGGGAACATGACTTTGCTGAGCTGTTCCTGATTGAGCTGATTCAGAAAATAAGTCTGGTCCTTGTTTTCATCCAGACCGCGGAGCATGCGCACTGTACCTGCGCTTCTGTCCACGCGGGCGTAATGGCCCGTCGCAAGATAATCCGCGCCGAGTGACAGAGCATGATCCAAGAAAGCCTTAAACTTAATTTCTTTATTGCACATGACATCCGGATTGGGGGTTCTTCCGGCTTTATATTCATCAAGGAAATATTGAAATACCTTTTCCCAATATTGCTTCTCAAAATTGACGGCATAATACGGAATTCCGATCTGGTTGCAGACCCGGATGACGTCTTCATAATCTTCCGTCGCCGTGCAAAAACCATTTTCGTCCGTATCATCCCAGTTTTTCATAAAGATTCCGATTACATCGTAGCCCTGCTCCTTCAGCAGAAGGGCCGCCACGGAAGAGTCCACGCCGCCGGACATGCCGACTACGACTCTTGTATCCTCCGGCCGTTTTTCCATTTGCATTCACTCCATTAAAAACGTAAGTCCGCCGTTTTAAGCAAGCCGTTTAACGACGGCGGCAAGCTTTTCGGCGGCTGTTTCGATTTGTTCCGCCGTATTGCCGAGGCCGAAGCTGAGGCGGATTGACGAAGTCAGCCTGCCGCTCTCACTTCCGAACATGGCCGTAAGCACATGGGACGGAAGAACGGATCCTGCCGTACAAGCAGATCCGCTGGAGACGGCAACGCCTTCCATGTCAAGATTGACCAGCAGCGCTTCCACCGGCACACCGGGAAAGTAAAGGTTTAAAATATGAGGCAGGCATTTCTCGGCATCTCCGTTCACCTCCGCTGTGACGCCGGATTTTTCCAGCGTGCTCATGATAATGTTCTTAAACTCCTTATACTTCGCTGTTTTCTCTTCCCTCTCACGGTTTGAAAGGACGACCGCTTCTTTTAAGCCGGCGATGCCCGGTACATTTTCCGTCCCCGCGCGGCGCTTTCGTTCCTGCTCTCCCCCGAGAAGAATCGGTGACAGCTTCACCTCTTGATTTACATATAAAAAGCCTGTCCCTTTAGGCCCGTTAAGCTTGTGACCGGAAACAGACAGCATGTCAATTCTGCTTTTTTTCACGTCAATCGGCATATAACCGAATGCCTGGACGGCATCTGTGTGAAAATAGGCCTGATGCCCGCTTAACAGCTCTCCGATTTCGTCAATCGGCTGAATGGTACCGACTTCGTTATTGCCATACATGACGGTAACAAGGATTGTATCATCACGGAGCGCTTCTTTCACCTGATTTGCACTGATCCGTCCTGAAGGGCCGGGGATGAGGTATGTCACCTCAAAGCCGTCTTCTTCCAGCTTTTCGCAGGCGTGCAATACAGCATGATGCTCAATAGCGGTCGTAATGATATGCTTACCTTCATTCTTCCGGGCGGCAGCCGTTCCGAAAATCGCTAAATTATCAGCCTCCGTGCCGCCGCTTGTGAAAATAATTTCCTGTTCTTTCGCACTGATTTCGCGCGCGATGTCCGCTCTCGCTTCATCGACCCATTTCCGGGATTCTCTCCCGAATGAATGAATGCTTGACGGGTTGCCGAAACTGCCGAAGAAATGGGGCTTCATCTCTTCGAGCACACGCTCATCCATCGGGGAAGTCGCGGCATGATCTAAATAAATCCGTTCCATTGTCTGTACACCTCTGGTTTAAATATAGAACATATAAGCTTCCTGCTCGCCGTCCGTGTAGCTCGCAAGGTCTTCTAACGTCGTGCTGTCCAGCACGTCTTTTACAGCGTCGCGGATGCGGATCCATAACTCCCGCTTGGCAGGCTCTTCATCCTCAAGCACTTCTACCGGGCTGATCGGCCCTTCCAGCACTCTGATAATATCTCCGGCCGTTATCTCTTCAGGCTGGCCCCCGAGCACGTAACCCCCGTAAGCGCCTCTGATGCTTTTTACGAGTCCGGCGTTTCTGAGCGGTGATACAAGCTGTTCCAAGTAATGCTCAGAAAGGCTGTTTGTTTGGGCGATGCTTTTGAGCGACGTCGGACCGTCTCCGTGCTTTTTCGCCAATTCAATCATAATGGTGAGCCCGTATCTTCCCTTTGTCGATATTTTCAATATGAACACCCCAGTCAATTCTAATTGTTAATTTATACAAGTAAATGGATATGAATAATCTGTTTAGTATCTTATAGACCAACTGTTATTATAACATAACTTATCCTAATTTTCATTGAAACACGGGGCCCGCCGCAATTCGCTTTTCTAATCGTCCGTTTTCCGTTACCCTGTATATGTAAGGAGAGATGTTCATGAAACCATTGGCGTATCGGATGCGGCCTGCCAATATCGAAGACATTATCGGCCAGGAACATTTGGTCAAAGAGGATAAAATCATCGGCAGAATGGTGCGTGCAAAGCACTTATCATCCATGATCCTGTACGGACCGCCGGGCATCGGAAAAACGTCCATCGCCACAGCGATCGCAGGATCGACAAGCATCGCATTCAGGAAATTGAATGCCGTCATTCATAATAAAAAAGACATGGAGATTGTCGTACAGGAAGCGAAAATGTCAGGCCAGGTCATTTTAATCCTTGACGAAGTGCACAGGCTTGATAAGGGAAAGCAGGATTTTCTGCTGCCCTATTTAGAAAACGGCATGATTATTTTAATCGGCGCGACGACCGCCAACCCTTATCATGCCATTAACCCGGCCATCAGAAGCCGGACCCAGATATTTGAGCTTGAACCGTTAACACCCGATCTGATCAAGCAGGCATTGGAAAGAGCGCTCACAGATGAACACCGGGGGCTCGGTTCCTACAGCGTTTCGGTGGACGACGACGCGATGGATCATTTCGCACAAGGGTGCGGAGGAGACGTCCGCTCCGCTTTGAACGCACTTGAGCTTGCCGTGCTCTCCACAAAGGAATCAAGCGACGGCACGATCCGGATTACACGGGAGACGGCGGAAGAATGTCTGCAGAAAAAAAGCTATACTCATGATAAAAACGGCGATGCGCATTATGACGTCTTATCCGCCTTCCAAAAATCGATCCGAGGCTCGGACGCAAACGCCGCCCTTCATTATCTGGCCCGTCTGATCGAAGCCGGCGACCTTGAAAGCATATCAAGAAGACTTCTCGTGATCGCCTATGAAGATATCGGCCTCGCAAGCCCGCAGGCAGGCCCCCGGGTGCTGAGCGCGATTCAGACCGCAGAACGGATCGGCTTTCCGGAAGCGAGAATTCCGCTGGCCAATGCGGTAATCGAATTATGCCTCTCGCCAAAATCAAACTCCGCCATCTCAGCCGTTGATGAGGCGCTCAAAGACATCAGGACGGGTAAAATCGGCAATGTGCCGAAACATTTAAAAGACGCCCACTATAAAGGGGCCCAAGAGCTCGGACGCGGGATCGGCTATCAATATCCTCACGATTTCGAGAACGGATGGGTCGAACAGCAATATTTGCCTGATCCGTTAAAAAACAAGCAATACTATAAACCGAAACAAACGGGGAAATTTGAAGCCGCCATAAAGCAAGTGTATGAAAAACTGATGAAGCAGAAAAAATAACCGGACAAGGACACCCTATGTGTTCTTGTCTTTTTTGATACCGGCCAAAATCTTTCGTGTAAACGGCGGATTCAAATAAAAAAAACAGCCTTTCCTGAAGAAGGCTGTTTTTCTTTTTATTTATCTTTAACCCGTTTAATGTCGATGTCCTTTAAGAGCTCCATGACAACATGTCCGCCCATAATCAGACCGGCCACTGACGGAACCCAGGCGTTGGAAGACGGCGGCATTTGCGCTTTGCGGATTTTCGCTTCATCATTCCCGACTTCTTTTCTGACGTCCTCACGGATGACGATCGGGCTTTCATCAGAAAAAATGACCTGTACGCCTTTTTTAATGCCCTCTTTGCGAAGCCTTGTGCGGACGACTTTGGCAATCGGATCGGTATGGGTTTTTGAAATATCAGCAATCTGAAAGCGTGTCGGGTCTGTTTTATTCGCCGCTCCCATGCTTGAAATCAGCGGAACATTCCGTTTCAGACATTCTTTCATCAGATGAATTTTATAATGAATCGTATCCGACGCGTCAATGACGTAATCAAGCGGATGCTCAAAGAACTGCTCATATGTCTCTTCCGTATAAAACATTTTTAAGGCGACGACATCGCAATCCGGATTAATATCCGCGATCCGCGCTTTCATCAAGTCTGTTTTCGGCTGTCCCACCGTCGACAAGAGCGCATGCAGCTGGCGGTTTACGTTTGTAATGTCAACATCATCTTTATCGACAAGCACGATCCGCCCCACTCCGGACCTCGCCAATGCTTCGGCTGCGAATGAACCGACTCCGCCGACGCCGAGAACGGCCACCGTGCTGTTTTTTAACGTGTCCAGCCCTTCTTTTCCAATCGCTAGCTCATTTCTGGAAAACTGATGTAACAAGAACCTCACTCCACATTCTGGTTTTATAAACTCGGCTTGTCAAAAAGCCGCTGGTTTTAGCGCACAAAAAATAAAGTCCCAATTGTGCCGTTGCAGCTTTCCTTCGTTTTGAACCCGCTCTCAGCAGGTGGGTGCCCTTTTTTAAATCTTGTAAGTCCTCTTAACGAATGAAAAGAGGCATGTACGCCATTTAAAAATGCGGGCTCCCAAATCAAAAAAATGTTCGGTCAAAACTAGGTGTACAACTAACACATCAGGACTTTATTTAACTTGTCAAAATCATATCACAGCAGATTTTGATTTTCAAGAAACAAACTGCTGATCTTTACTGTTTCACTTTTCTTTTGACAGAAAGGTGAAGTTCTTCAAGCTGGGCGTCGCTCACTTCGCCGGGCGCTTCCGTAAGAAGGCAGCTTGCGCTTGCCGTTTTCGGGAAAGCGATCGTATCTCTTAAGTTTGTGCGGCCTGCAAGAAGCATAACCAAACGGTCTAAGCCGAGCGCGATTCCGCCGTGCGGAGGGGCGCCGTATTCAAAGGCTTCAAGAAGGTATCCGAACTCCTCCTCCGCTTCTTCTTTTGTAAAGCCGAGAAGCCCGAACATTTTTTCCTGAACGTCTTTTTCAAAAATACGGATTGAGCCTCCGCCGAGTTCATAGCCGTTTAAGACAAGGTCGTAAGCCTGCGCTTTCATATCTTCAGGCGCCGTTTCAATCAGGTCAAGATCTTCACGGACAGGCATTGTAAACGGATGGTGAGCCGCATAGAAACGGCCTTCCTCCTCGTCATGCTCCAGTAACGGCCAGTCCACAACCCACAGGAAGTTGAAGAGGCTTTCGTCAATCAGGCCGCGTTCTTTGCCGAGCTTTAAGCGAAGCGCGCCGAGGGATTGGGCCACAACCTCAAACTTATCAGCGCCGAACAGGAGCAGATCGCCTTCAGAAGCATCAAGCGCTTCAGCCAGTTTTGCCTGCTTCTCTTCATCAAAGAATTTCGCAATCGGGCCTTTTACGCCGTCGGCTTCAACTTTCACCCAGGCGAGACCTTTCGCGCCGTAATTTCCGGCAAAAACGCCGAGCGCATCGATATCTTTTCTGGAATAGTCGCCGGCAGCGCCTTTGACATTGATCGCTTTTACAACGCCGCCGTTTGCCACGGCTGATGAGAACACCTTAAATTCAGTATCTTTCACTATGTCTGACACGTCCGTCAGCAGCATGCCGAAGCGGGTGTCAGGCTTGTCGGAACCGTAGCTGTTCATCGCTTCTTCATATGTCATTCGCGGAAGCGGAAGCGGTACTTCAACACCTTTTGTTTCAAGCATGACTTTCGCCATCATCTCTTCCGCCAGAGCCATGATGTCCTCTTGACTCATAAAGGACATTTCGATATCAATCTGCGTAAATTCCGGCTGGCGGTCGGCACGCAAGTCTTCATCGCGGAAGCAGCGGGCCACTTGATAATACCGTTCAAAGCCCGACACCATCAGAAGCTGTTTAAAAATCTGCGGCGATTGCGGAAGGGCGTAAAATTCTCCTTCATGCACCCGGCTCGGCACTAAGTAATCACGGGCGCCTTCGGGAGAGCTTTTTGTTAAAATCGGTGTTTCAATATCAAGAAATCCGTTTTCATCCAAGAAATGGCGGATGGATTTTGTGACTTGGTGGCGCATTTGCAATGTTTGAAACATCGCCGGGCGGCGCAAATCCAAATAGCGGTGTTTTAACCGGACGTCTTCAGAAACCTCAGCCGCCTGGTCACTGATCGGAAACGGAGGCGTTTTCGCCGTACTGAGCACCGTCACCGCTTCAGCTTTGATTTCAATTTTACCGGTTTTCAGGTTGGGATTCACCGTGCCTTCTTCACGGGCAGAAACCGTGCCTTCGATATCAAGCACATATTCGTTTCTGATTGCTTCCGCTGCGGCAAGGGCTTCCTTCGATACGTCAGGGTTGAACACAACTTGCACAATACCCGAGCGGTCGCGCAAATCAATGAAAATCAAGCCGCCGAGATCGCGCCGCTTCTGCACCCACCCTTTCAGTTTGACGGTTTCGCCAATCGCTTTTTCAGTTATCTCGCCACAATAATATGTTCTTCCAAACATAGCGTTCCTCTCCTTCACTGCTTTTGATCTGCCTTTAACACTTGTATCAGCTCGTCTAACACCACTTCACGCTGCTCTCCTGTTTCCGCATCTTTTACATTGATTTTATTTTGGGCAAGCTCATCTTCCCCTAAAATCGCAATAAAACGTGCGCCGAGACGGTCAGCTGTTTTAAATTGGCCCTTCATCTTTTTATTTTCATAATCGATTTCACTTGAGATGCCCGCTTCTCTCAGTTTGTACACGAGGGAAACGGAATAATCCTTCGCTTTTTCTCCGAGCGTCACGATGTAGCAGTCAATCCCCTGATTGACGGGAAGCTCTGTTTTCTCAGCGTCAATGGCTGCCAGCAGACGTTCGATGCTCATCGCAAATCCGATACCCGGCGCTTCAGGTCCGCCGATCTGTTCAACAAGCCCGTCATAGCGGCCCCCGCCGGCAAGGGTTGTAATCGCTCCGAATCCTTCGGCATTGCTCATAATTTCAAAAGCGGTATGGTTATAATAATCAAGCCCTCTGACAAGGTTCGGATCTATTTCGAACGGGATGCCGAGATCGTTTAAGTATTGTTTTACTTTCTCAAAATAAGCGGCTGATTCTTCATTTAAGTAATCAAGAATGGACGGAGCCGTTTTCATCAGTTCATGCTCTCTGTCTTTCTTGCAGTCAAGAATTCTGAGCGGGTTTGTGTGCAGGCGCGACTGGCAGTCTGAGCAAAACTCTCCGATGCGCGATTCAAAATGTTTGACGAGCGCTTCCCGGTAGGATTTGCGGCTCTCCTGGTCACCAAGGCTGTTCAGCACAAGCTTGACATGTTTCAAACCGGCTTTACGGTAAATACTCATCGCAAGCGCAATGACTTCTGCATCCACGGCCGGATCTTTGGAGCCGATCGCTTCAATTCCGAATTGATAGAATTGGCGGAAACGCCCCGTCTGCGGACGTTCGTAACGGAACATCGGTCCGACATAATAAAGCTTCGTCGGCTGCACCGGGTTCGCAAATAATTTATTTTCATTGAACGCGCGGACTGCGGCGGCCGTTCCTTCCGGCCGAAGCGTCAGGCTTCTCCCTTTACGGTCTTCAAACGTGTACATTTCTTTCTGCACGATATCTGTAGACTCACCGACGCCTCTTGCGAACAATTCCGTATGCTCGAAAATCGGCGTGCGGATTTCTTTATATTGATAAGTGCGGCACGTCTCCCTCATAATTTGTTCGACGAACTGCCATCTGTCTGATTCACCCGGCAGTATGTCCTGTGTGCCTCTTGGAATGTGATATGCCATGTTACAGGCCTCCTTAATGTCTTTCTTCAAATAAAAAAACTCCCGCTCCTACTATACATGTATAGTAGGGACGAGAGTTATACCCGTGGTGCCACCCTAGTTGGAATGCCGAAGCATCCCCGCTCTGACCTTTAACGCAGGTTCACGTCCGCTGCCTAATGACTTGCAAAAGCGTTCAGCAGGGAACCTCCGGAGTGTTGTTTCGAGAAAGATGCAGTGCGGATCCGCTTTCAGCCCGGGACGGTTCCTCTCTTCTCCATGCATTCTGACCTACTCTTCTCCATTATCGGTTCAAAATCGTTATCATGACTTATGTACATCAATTTCTATTATAATAATGGGATTGCACTCCCCTGTCAAGTTTTATTCCGTCTGTTTTTCCTTGCGACCGCATCTTTCGATAAAAGACCGAACTCCGTCGCCGTCTCTTCAAGAAAACCCGCCTTTTCTCTATCGCTCTGATCACTGAAGTGCAGATTTCCTTCCGCATCGTGCAGCGCGCGTCCCATTTTTGGTTGATATTTCATGATTTGCACACCTTTTCGCTGTATTTATGACTAGTATAAACAAACCATTTTATTTTTATTTAACATTCAGCAAGGAAAATACGATATTATACAAGAATGTATTTTAGTTAGTTCAGAAAGGAGGACAGCCATGAAGAAGAGAACTCTTGCTCTTATTTTATGCGGCGTCATCATCACAGCGCTTCTTCCGTCATTCCACACCGCAATCGCCGCCGAGGGAGAAGCGGTCATCGCGACAGACAAGATCAATGTCAGAGGCGGTCCCGGCCTGAGCTATGGAATTAAGGCTGAAGTAAAAAAAGGGGAAAGATACCCGATCGCTAAAGAAGAGGGAGACTGGGTGCAGCTTCAGCTGAGCCCCGGTAAAACCGGATGGGTCGTTTCCTGGCTGATATCAAAAACAGCCGGAGGAGCAGACCATTCATCCGCAACAAGCGGAACGGTCACTTCCACCGATCCTGACCTCCGCATCAGAAAAGGCCCGGGGACATCATATGAAGTCATCGGCAAACTTCCGCAAGGCGCACATGCATCCGTGCTGGACAAGAACAGCGGATGGGTGAACATTTCTTATCAAGGCACAACCGGATGGGTTTCTTCCGAATACGTCACCGCGGACAGCGGCGGATCGGATACGAAAGCAACTTCGGCCCGAAGCGGGTCAAAAAACGGGACGGTCGGCGTTTCTTCATTGAATGTCAGAAGTGCAGCGTCACATGATTCAGCGATTATGACTAAATTATCACGCGGAACAAAGGTTTCCATCTTAAGTGAAGACCACGGCTGGCTGAAAATTGAAGCAAACGGGCAAAAAGGCTGGGCAGCAAGCCACTACATCATAAAGGATTCTGACTCATCGGACAGCGCATCCGGCTCGGGAGACGGTTCTGCGGGCTCAGGCTCCTCGAAAAAAGCGTATATTGTTTACGGCGGCACCAACTTAAGGAGCTCGGCCTCAACTTCCGCTTCTATCGTAAAAAGAGCAGATAAAGGCGCAGCCTACCCGATTGTCGGCTCAAGCGGCAAATGGTATGAAGTCCGGCTTGAAAACGGACAAACCGCATATGTGGCAAACTGGGTCGTACAAACGTCAAAAAGCGGTGAGGAAACAGGTGAAGCACCTTCTCCCGACACGTCAGGCGGCAGCGGCTCACTTAAAAACAAAACGATCGTCGTTGATCCCGGACACGGAGGAAAAGACAGCGGAACGATCGGCTACTCCGGAAAGTTTGAGAAAAACGTAACCATTAAAACCGCTAAGCTGCTGGCCCAAAAATTGCGGGCGGCCGGTGCAAACGTGTATATCACCAGACAGGATGATACTTTTATCAGCCTGCAGGCTAGGGTTTCAACCTCTCATTACCGGAATGCGGATGCCTTTATCAGCATTCACTATGACAGCTATGCCGATACGTCAACACGGGGAAGCACGGCTTATTATTACAGTCCGTCTAAGGATCGCCAGCTTGCCTCAGACGTCCATTCTGAAGTAGTGAAGCGTTCCCCTATCCCGGATCGCGGCGTTCTGTTTGGCGATTATTACGTCCTGAGGGAAAATAAACGGCCTGCCATGCTGTATGAGCTCGGCTATCTCAGTCAACCGCAAGAAGAAACAATCATACATAGCGGCTCTTATCAGGAAAAAGTGACAGACGGAATTGAAAGCGGATTGGAACATTATTTTCAATCATAAAAAAAAGCTGCCGAACGGCAGCTTTTTTATTGTTTAGAATCCATAATCAATGTAATCGGCCCGGAATTCGTCAGCTGAACATCCATCATGGCTCCGAATATTCCGGTTTCCACTTTGACTCCTTTTTCCCGAAGGAGTTCGTTCCACTTTTCATAAAGGAGCACAGCCTGATCCGGTTTAGCCGCATTCATAAAATTCGGGCGTCTCCCTTTCTTCGTTTCGCCGTAAAGCGTAAACTGTGAAACGGATAAAATCTCCCCGCCCGTATCCAAAAGCGATAAATTCATCTTGCCGCTTTCATCATCAAAAATCCGAAGATTCACGATTTTATCCGCCAAGTAAGCGGCATCTTCTTCTGTATCTTCATGAGTGATGCCGACAAGCGCCATAATGCCGGGTCCGATCCGGCCGGCAACAGCGCCGTCAACCGTCACACTCGCTTCTGTTACACGCTGAACAACTAATTTCATAGCAAGCTCCTTTTAGTTCATTACCCGGCGGACTGAATAGATGTCTCTGATCTGCTTAATCCGCTCGACCACTTTATGCAGATGATTGATGTTTTGAATAAAAATCGCCATATGAATCGTAGCGACTTTATTGCGGTCGGATTTGCCGGAGACAGAGGAGATGTTGGTTTTCGTTTCATTTACGGCTTGGAGCACCTCATTTAAAAGCCCGAGACGGTCATACCCCAAAATCTCAATCTCAACGTTATATTCTTTGCGTCTTTGAACCTGTGATTCATGCTCCCATTCAACGGGGATCAGACGTTCCTGCGCTTCATTCGTTTTGACGTTCGGACAGTCATCCCGGTGAACGGATACACCGCGCCCTTTTGTAATAAAACCGACGATATGGTCGCCCGGCACCGGGTTGCAGCATTTCGACAAGCGGACGAGAAGGTTGTCAATGCCTTTTACGCGCACACCCGCTTCCCGTTTTCTCCCTTGCGGATAATGTTTCGGCTCGGAAGTGACTTCCTGAACGATTTTTTCCTGCTCTTCCTGGTCACGGAGCTTCCGTTCTTTTTCGGTGAGCCTGTTGGCCACCTGAAGAGCGGTAATGCCGTTATATCCGACCGCCGCGTACATATCCTCTTCATTTGAGAAATTGAACTTGTCGGCAACTTTTTGAAGATTTTCGAGTGTTAAAACATCTTTCACTTCAAAATCAAGATTTTTAATTTCTTTCTCGACAAGCTCACGGCCTTTTTCGACGTTTTCTTCACGGCGCTGTTTCTTAAAGAATTGGCGGATTTTGTGTTTCGCCTGGGACGTCTGCGCCAGTTTGACCCAGTCTTGACTCGGACCGTATGAATGCTTGGACGTCAGAATCTCGACGATGTCGCCCGTCCGGAGCTTATGGTCAAGCGTCACCATTTTTCCGTTCACTTTCGCCCCGATTGTTTTGTTGCCGATCTCCGAGTGGATCCTGTAGGAAAAATCAATCGGCACAGAGCCTGACGGCAGTTCAATGACATCGCCTTTTGGCGTAAATACGTATACCATGTCAGAAAACAGATCGATTTTCAGCGATTCCATAAATTCTTCCGCATCGGTAGACTCGTTTTGGAATTCCAGAATTTCACGGAACCAGGACAGTTTTTTCTCAAATGTCGCTTCTTCGTTTGCAGCCTTGCCTTCTTTATATGCCCAGTGTGCGGCCACCCCGTATTCAGCGATCTCATGCATCTCAAACGTTCTGATCTGCACTTCCAGCGGATCGCCTTTAGGCCCGATTACGGTCGTATGCAGCGACTGATACATATTCGGCTTAGGCATCGCAATATAATCTTTGAATCTGCCCGGCATCGGCTTCCAGCACGTATGAATAATGCCGAGGACGGCGTAGCAGTCTTTAATGCTTCCGACAAGAATACGGACGGCGAGCAGATCATATATTTCATTGAACTGTTTATTTTGCAGCGCCATCTTGCGGTAAATGCTGTAGATGTGCTTCGGACGTCCTGAAAAGTCCGCTTTGATATTTACTTCTTCGACCCGTTTTTTTACTTCATTGACAACCTCTTCGACATAAAGTTCGCGTTCCGCGCGCTTTTTCTTCATGAGGTTGACGATTCTGTAATATTGCTGAGGATTCAAATAACGGAGAGCGGTGTCTTCCAGCTCCCATTTGATTTTAGAAATCCCGAGCCGATGGGCCAGCGGAGCGAAAATTTCCAGCGTCTCATTTGAAATTCTCCGCTGCTTTTCCTGCGGAAGATGCTTTAACGTCCGCATATTGTGAAGGCGATCCGCCAGCTTGATCAATATGACTCTGATATCCTGAGCCATAGCGACAAACATTTTTCGATGGTTTTCCGCCTGCTGCTCCTCTTGAGATTTATACTTAATTTTACCGAGCTTCGTCACGCCGTCGACAAGCATCGCCACTTCTTCAGAAAATGCTTCCTTCAGGTCGTCGAGGGTGACATCCGTGTCCTCTACCACGTCATGGAGAAATCCGCCCGCAATTGTGGAAGGGTCCATTTCCAGATCGACGAGGATCCCCGCCACCTGAATCGGATGAATGATGTACGGCTCACCTGATTTGCGGTACTGTTCGCGATGCGCGTTTTGCGCATACAGGTAAGCTTTCTCAACAAACGCAATCTGCTCCTCCGGCAGATAAGTGCGCGCTTTATCTATTACTTGCTCGGCAGTCAATACTTGTTCGTTCGCCATGGAATCACCTTTTTTAAATGTAAACTGTATTAGTTTATTATCAAGAAAAAAACGAGAGATGTAAAGGGCAGAAGTTCAAAACACCTAAAGAATCTGTCAGGATGATGAAATAATAGGAAAAAAGCACCCTGACACGAGTGCTTTTTTCCATATGCGGTTAATATTTCATTAATGTTAAAATATCGTAATCGTCAAGCTTGTCTCTGCCGTCAAGGTAAGAAAGCTCGATTAAGAACGCAATACCGGCTACAACGCCGCCCAGTTCTTCGACCAGCTTAATTGTTGCTTCGATCGTGCCGCCTGTTGCAAGCAAGTCATCAGTAATCAGCACGCGCTGTCCCTGCAGAATTGCATCTTTATGAATCGTCAGTACGTCTTTTCCGTACTCCAAACCGTAATCGACTTTAATGACCTCACGCGGAAGTTTTCCTTCTTTCCGAACCGGCGCAAAGCCCACTCCGAGAGCGTATGCAACCGGACAGCCGATAATAAAGCCGCGCGCTTCAGGCCCGACAACTAAATCAATTTCTTTTTCTTTTGCATATTCAACAATTTGGTCAGTGGCGTAACGGTATACGTCGCCTTTGTCCATCAATGTCGTAATATCTTTAAATTGTACGCCTTCTTTCGGGTAATCGGGCACAATTGTTACGTATTTTTTAAGATCCATCTGTTCTATGTCCTCCTCGTACTTTCATAAGCTTCTGAACCTTGGTTCATCAGCTTATTCAGCCATTCCTTCAGCTCATGGGCTGCGGAATAATTGAGCTTCTGGTCTAATTCCATCAGCTGCTGTTTTACCTGATAGGTTTGCGAATCTGCCAGGTCGCGTTTTTTCGCGCCGCTCACGACAGACAGCACACCATCTTCTATTTTAACAAAACCGAGATCAAAAAACACCTTTGTCATGAAATTGATTGTGTCAATTGACCATCCTCTGTGTCTCGCAAGCTCTGAACCATGCTTGCCGAAGTCAAAAGCGCCCCTTTTCAAGAGAAATGCGTAAAACCACTTGAAATCATTCCGCGATGGAAATGAGGACAGGAAATGTTCTTCATGATTGATAAAAACAAAATAAATCCGTTCCGGCTTCTTTCCGTCAAGCAAATGCTGCAGGCGATCCGCTGACGGCGGCACATCCAGAAAAACGGCATATTTTCCGTCAAGCTGGAGAGCTTCCGCCTCGGATTCCGATGTGATCCCGGCCAGCTCGCCTGACAGCTCTTTTGCACGGAGCTTCTGAGCGGTTTTTTCGTTAAAGCTGATGAGCACCCGTTTTTCCTTCGGCAGCGCGGTGACCGTGTCTTCCCACGTCCGCTTGCCCCTGATATCAAAAAGCTGCCATTCCGGCACCGCAGCGTCTTTAATCATCAGCTGGGGCTTCTTTCTGTTGTTCCATTCATTAATGGACATCTCGCCGACAATCGAAATCGTTGATCCGGGGACAATTCCGGCTTCAAGCTCTCCTTTGTTAAAGCCGACGCAGTCAAGGACGGCGGAATCACTTTTCACCGTCATTTTCACGTGGTTTTTATTCGCTCCGATCAGGCGCACATCATCAAGTACCGCATTTTTCACCATCACATGCGGTTTAGGGTTAAGCATGCCGAACGGCGACAGCATATTCAATTCTGTAATGCTTTCAACGGTTATGTCTTCAACGCCGCAGACAAGATCAACCTCCTGAACGGGAATAAAATCCTCTTCCGTAAGGGTTTCTTCAGCCATTTGATTCAGCCTGTCCCTTAATTCCGCCACATCTTCAGCCTTCAACGTCATTCCTGCCGCCATCGGATGCCCGCCGAAATGAGGAAGAATGTCTCTGCACTGTGAAAGGCTCGTAAACAGGTTGAAGCCTCTGATGCTTCGCGCCGACCCTTTAGCGATTCCCTGCTCCTCATCTATCCCAAGCACAACAGCGGGCCGGTAAAAACGTTCAGCCAGCTTCGATGCGACAATACCGACGACTCCCGGGTTCCAGCCGGCTTTTGCCACTACAATGGCAGACGGGTTTCCGCCTTGCTGCTGAACCATTTCAACAGCCTCTTCGGTCATGGTTTTCACCATTTTCTGCCGCTCTTTATTCAGCCGGTCAATATCCGAAGCCAGTTCCTCCGCTTCAAACTGATCTTCGGTCATCAGCAGATGGACGGCGGGATCGGCCTGTTCTATTCTTCCGACGGCATTGAGCCTTGGCGCGACCTGAAATCCGATCGTTTCCTCATCAGCTTGTCCGATATCTCCGCCGGAAAGCTTAATCAGGGCTTTGAGGCCCGGCCGATTTGTCGTCCGAAGCCTTTCGATTCCGAGTGACGCAATTAATCTGTTTTCATCATGAAGAGGCACCAGATCTGCAACCGTACCGATTGCCGCCAAGTCCAGCATAGCTTCCGGCAAAGAACCCGTAAGCGCGTGGGCAAGCTTAAACGCCACACCGACGCCGGCCAATTCTTTAAACGGATAGCCGCAGCCCGGCTGCTTCGGGTGGATGATCGCAAATACGTCAGGAAGCTCGGGTCCCGGCTCATGGTGGTCGGTAATAATGACGTCTAAGCCCAGCTCTTTTGCGACTTCAGCTTCATGGACGGCGGCGATTCCCGTATCCACTGTAATGATCAGCGAAAATCCCCGCTCTTTTATGGAGCGGAAAGCTTGTTCATTCGGGCCGTAGCCTTCTGTGAAACGGTCGGGAATATAAAAGTCAACGTCCGCAGACAGCTGTCTGAGTGCCGTCAGCATCACCGACGTGCTTGTAACGCCGTCTGCATCGTAATCTCCGTAAATCATAATCGGTTCCCCTTGAGAAACCGCCAGTTTTATCCGATCAACTGCTTCCCGCATTCCCTTTAATTCATACGGGTCATAAAAGTCTGCATCCTTTGTATGTAAAAACAGCCTTGCGCTTTCGGCAGTATCAAAACCTCTTTTTACAAGCAGTGATGCCACAAGAGGTGTTATGTCCAATTGTTCTGTGAGTGATTTGACTTTTTCCTGATCCGGCTGCTGGATTTCCCAGCGCATTTTTGACGCTAACATAAATTCACCCCTCAACCACCCTATTATACTAGAGCGGACTGAGGGGTTTCAAATGTTATTCTGATCCTTTTTTCTCTTCAAGCATTTCTTCCGGCGGCGCGGCTGTTTTTTGGCCGTCCGAATCAGCCGTCAATTCACCTGCGGATCTGTTTTCTTTCCGCAGCATTTTAATTTCGCGCTTCAGCTTCATCACTTGAAAGATACCGGCCGAAAACACGATCAGCGCTCCCATTAACACAGAGCCTAAAATGACTAAAATCAGCGGCCATTCAGCGGTTCCGAACAGATAATCAACCTCAACCGCCCGCACGTTAATGACAGCAAAGATGGCGACAATCAAAGTAAATAGTAAAGCGAATATAATAGTCCATTGTTTATTCATGCGTCTGCCCCCAATTGTTCATTCTTATCTTTTCCCCCATTTTCCCGGGAGTAAACCCCGGTCTCAGGAAATCCGGGCCGTTAACTGCTCGCGGACCAGCTTTTTCAGTCCGCTCCTTTCTCCCGATATGACGAGGGTGTCCCCTTCTTCAATTACGGTATCAATGCCGGGGCTCAGCTGTTTTTGCCGGTTTTTCTTTACGATCGCAATAATCTGGACGTTGTAATGTTTCTTGATCTCCAAATCTCCGATTGTACGGCTGACAGCCGGTGCATGAGATTCGGCTTTAAACCACTCAATGACGAGGTCATCAAGCGCGACTTCCACAGATTCCAGCGCTTTCGGCTTATACGTCATACCGCCTAAAATAGCGGAAATCTGCCTCGCCTCTTCGTCGTTAAATTCAACGGATGCCAAGCATTCGTCATGATCATTCTCATCGAAGTAATAGAGCTCTTTTCTGCCGTCATCATGAAGAATAATACTGATTTTATCGTGATTTTTCGTAATGACTTCTACTTTCTGGCCGATGCCCGGAAGCTCCGACTCACGAACGTTCATAAGAACCCTCCTACATGTTTTTACAATGATGATTGATTATGTAAGCGTATGTCATTATAGCAAATGCAGGTTTTAAGTTCAATGCGGCCTGAAAAAACAGGCTGCCTTCCGGAAGACAGCCTGTTCCCATTTTACTCTTCGATTGATTTTTTCCCTTTAAATTCTTTACCTTTCCATACAAGCCACAGCTGCGCGGCGATGTAAAGAGAGGAATAAACGCCCGTCAATAAACCGACCAATAAAGCGACGGAGAAGTTTGTAATTGACGATGAGCCCAAAATGAGCAGCACGACGACAACAATCACAACGGTCAAGACCGTATTGATCGAACGTGTAAAGGTTTGCTGCAAGCTCAGATTCACGATATGTTCCAGATCGGCAAATGACTTCGGCTTACGTTTTTTCATCTGCTCGCGTATCCGGTCAAATGTAACGATCGTATCATTTATCGAGTAACCGATTATGGTGAGAATAGCGGCGATAAAGGTGACATCGACCTCCAGCCTTGTAATGCTGAAAAACGCGACGATAAAGAAAGCGTCATACAGCAGGGATACAATCGCGGCGATAGCCATTCTGTACTCGAAACGTATTGATACGTAAATAATGATGCCGATTGATGCAATGGCGACAGCATATAAAGCATTACGGGCCAGTTCTTTTCCGACTGTCGGCGATACCGTGCTGACGTTCGGTTCAGATCCGTATTTGTCCTTAAAGTACGTTTTGATTTCAGCGATTTTTTCTTTAGATGGCTCTCCGACAAACCGGGCCGCGGCAACATGGTTCTCTTTACCAGAAAGCACGATGTTTTCCGGCTCCATGCCGAGAGAATCAAAATCTTTTTCAACCTGATGCGCCGTCAAAGAATGATTGCTCTGCACGTCAATCCGCGCGCCGCTTGCAAAATCGATTCCCAGGTTGAGTTTAAAGACCATTAAGATGATAATTCCCGCAATGGTTACAGCGCTTGAGAAAATAAAGAAGTATTTTCGCTTGCTCGTGAAATCCCATTTTTGGAATGCCGTATGCGGTTCAGTATTTTCATCCGTTTTTTGAATGTCCATAATATGTTTTTTCTTGACGCCGAACCAGCCTTTTTTCCGGTCAAGCCATCTGCTTTCCACGAGAAGGGAGAGCAGGAATCTTGAAAGGAAGACAGCTGTAATAAAGCTTGTCAGAATTGACAAAATCAGCATCGTCGCAAACCCTTTTACAGAGCTTGTCCCGAAAATAAAGAGCACGACCGCTGCGATGATCGTTGTAATGTTCGCATCAAAGATCGTCGCGAATGACCGTCTGTTCCCTGAACGGAAAGCTGAGCGGACGGATTTGCCGAGTTTCAGTTCTTCTTTTATCCGTTCATAGGTGATGATGTTGGCGTCAACCGCCATCCCGACACCCAAAATGAGCGCCGCAATACCCGGAAGCGTCAGCACCGCCTGCATCCAGTCAAACACTTGAAGCGTAATATACACGTATACAGAAAGCGTAATTACCGCTATGAGTCCAGGCAGTCTGTAATAAAGCAGCATAAATAAGAAAACAATTGCAATACCGATAATGCCGGCCTCTACCGTATCATGCAAAGCCTGCTGTCCGAATTGCGCCCCTACTGAAGTAGAGTATTTTTCGGTCAGTTTCACAGGCAGCGCGCCCGCGTTTAAAATATTGGCCAAATCCTTCGCTTTTTGAACGGTAAACTGGCCTTCAATTGTGACATCCTTCGTGTTTAATTCCTGGCTCACATTCGGAGCGGATACATATTTCGGATGTTTTTTGCCGACTTCTTTTTTAAATGAATCGCCTTTTTGGTAATCAAGCCAGATCACAAGCTGATTATTAGGCGCCATTTTCTTGACTTTTTTCGTCACTTCGCCGAACTTATCCGCATCCTTCAGCTTAACGCTGACAATCGGTTCGTTCGTCGTCGGATCAAAGGTTTGCTTCGCGCCGTTTTCCACGAGATCAGAGCCGTTTAACAGCTCTTTATCATTCGTATCCCTGAACGAGAGCTGCGCTTCCGTTGACAGAATTTCGCGCGCCCTGTTCTGATTCGTGACGCCCGCCAGCTGTACGCGGATGCGGTTATTTCCTTCAATCTGAATGTTCGGCTCGCTTACGCCGAGAACGTTAGCCCGGCGGTTCAGCGCCTGCACCGTGCTGACGAGCACGTCTTTTGTGATTTTATCGCCTTTTTTGACGGGCTGCACATCGTACAGAACTTCAAACCCGCCGCGTAAATCCAATCCTAACGTAATATTATTGGCAGCCGGGATTGTAAAATACCCCAGCCCTGTGCCGATCAATAATACGATCAGGAAAAACGCAATCAAGCGTCCTTTTTTCATTATGTATTTCCTCCTTAAACCTATGCCGTCAAATCATTATCTCAGCAGTTCATCTAAAGCTTCCTGACCCTCATCGCTTTCCAGCCAATTAGACGACTTAAAAGCTTCAACGGTTGCATAGTTCATAAAATCGCCAATTTTAACTGATAAAATATGACCGGCCAATTCATGCAGCGGCAGTTCCTTTTTCTGTTTCCACTTTTTATGTATTAAGTATGACCATAAACTCTCGTGCTCAACATCATCGTATCCGAGGATTTTGAACTCTTCAAGTTTACTGTACAAGAAAGGCCGCAAATGATCTTTGTACATTTCGGCGGGATGTTTCTCCACTGGGCGCTCGCTCCTTTTTCCATTTTTCTCGAAGACTTGTCATGCTCGGACGACATCGGCGCATATCTTTATTGTATATGATTCCAGGTAGTTTGAGAAGGCAGGGGTTTATAAAATGGCAAAACAGACTTTTTTAAGGGGCACTCTTATTCTCATCGCAGCCGGGATGATTACGAGAATGCTCGGCTTTGTCAACCGGGTGGTTATCGCCCGGTTTATCGGTGAAGAAGGGGTCGGTTTATACATGATGGCTGCCCCGACATTTTTCTTGGCCACCACTTTGACTCAATTCGGCCTCCCCGTTGCCATCAGCAAACTTGTCGCTGAAGCGAGCGCGCGGGGGGACCGGCAGAAAATGAAACATATTTTAGTGATGTCGCTTACCGTCACCGGGATATTAAGTCTCATCTTCACGCCGCTGTTTTTATGCTTTGCGCCGATTATGTCCGAAACGATGCTGACGGATCAGCGCACGGTTTACCCGCTTCTGGCGATTACGCCCGTCGTGCCGATTATCGCGATCTCCAGCGTGCTGCGCGGTTACTTTCAGGGCAGGCAGAATATGAACCCGCTGGCGTTTTCCCAAGTACTTGAGCAGATCGTGCGGATTTCACTTGTCGCGGTCTGCACGACGGTGTTTCTGCCGTACGGGATTGAATATGCCGCAGCCGGAGCCATGATTTCGTCTGTCATCGGGGAGCTTGCCTCTCTTATTTATTTATTCATTTGTTTTAAAGCAAATAAAACAATCAGAATCAGAAAACAATTTTTCAAGTCGATCACAAATGGAAAAGAAACATTCCGCCAGCTGATGAGCGTGTCGCTCCCGACAACCGGAAGCCGCTTCATCGGAAATTTATCTTGGTTTTTTGAACCTATTGTCGTCGCGCAAAGCCTTGCGATTGCAGGAGTGGCCACCGCTGCCGCCACCAGCCAGTACGGGGAGCTGACCGGATTTGCCATGACGGTTTTGACGCTGCCCAGCTTTATAACCTATTCTCTGTCAACGGCGCTTGTTCCTGCGATCAGTGAAGGAATGGAGCAAAAAAAGCTGCAAGTTGTCGAATACCGTCTGGAACAGGCGATGAGGCTGTGTCTTTTAAGCGGAGGCATTTCGGTGGTTATTTTATTCTCTTTCGCTGATGAACTGATGTCCGTCATGTACGGATCAACTAATGCGGCGGTATTTGTTAAAGTGATGGCGCCGTTTTTTCTGCTTTACTATTTTCAGGGGCCCCTTCAGGCGGTGCTGCAGGCTCTCAATTTAGCCGGGGCCGCCATGATGAACAGTTTTATCGGCGCCGCTGTCAAAACTGGCCTAATTTTTGTTTTGGCGACCAGGCCTTCCTTGGGCATCATGGGCGCCGCACTTGCGATTGTAACGGGGATGGTCCTTGTCACCCTGCTGCATGCGGCCACCGTAAGCAAGGTGCTTCCGATCAGCATTAAAATAAAAGAATACGCGCTCTGTTTTGCCGTCATATTCATTTGCGGTTATGTCAGCCGCATCATCAAGCACACCGTTCATTTTTCAGGGTCAGAGGCTGTTAATCTCACAGGCTGGATTGCAATGACCGCGATTTTGTATATAGCGCTTCTTCTGTTATTCAGGCTGATTAAAAGGGAAGAGCTGATCCGGATTCCGGTCATCGGCAAGTTCGTGACGCGGTGAAACCGATTCACGGCTCCCCTTTTTCATCTTTAAGATCAATAAAAAAAGCGCCGTCCGTAAACGTGCAGAATGATATAACCGAAAGATCGCGATATCCTCTTTTTGCTAAATTTTTTTCGAGCCAGTGTTTATCTTTCCCGATTCTGTCCAGATGCTCGTTCTGAATGACCCCGTCAACGATAAGCGATGTTTCCATCTGCTTATCCTTATTGTTTTTCTTTTTGACGATCGACAGTTTGCCTGAAGACTCCAAAATGGCATATGACACGTCAGAGATTCTATCGATGTTATTCTCCCTCAGCTGCATAAGAAGATCGTCAAAATTGTAGCGCTGCGATCTCATCGCCCGTTCATCAATTTTCCCCTGTTTTATAATAATGGTGGGCTTTCCGTCAAGCAGCTGCCGTATTTTTTGGCTTTTGAGCGAAATAAAAGCAAGGCTTACTTGAATAATCATTAAAACGACAATCGGCACAATCGTATGCAAAAGCTTATCTTTTACATTTTCAATTGCCAATACGGCAATCTCGGCAATCATAATGGAGACGACAAGGTCTAAAATGCTCAGTTCTCCGATTTCCCGTTTTCCCATCAGTCTGAAAATCACAAGAATGATAAAATAAAGCACAATCGTACGAAACGTAATAATGAAAATATCTTCCATATCGCACCTCCAACGGTCATAGCATTTGCCATCGGCTCTGAATTATGTAAGAAACGGGCTGAACATCATGCATTTACGTCTAATTCGAACATTCAGAGAATACATTTAGAAAAAGACGGGCTCCGGCTTGTCATATATCAGGCCGCAGAGCGGAGAGGAGATAAAAATGGAAGAAACGAAACAAGTGGGAAGAGGCGTCTTGTACGGCTTAGTGGCTATCTTTGCGGTGATGCTTCTTACGAGTTTGGCGATTTCGCTTTTACTGACGGTTACCTCAATGGAAGAATCATCTTTCAGCTGGCTGATCACCGCGCTTTCCTTTCTTTCTTTATTTGCGGGCGGTTTTATATCGGGCGGCAAAGCGAAGGAAAAAGGCTGGATGATCGGAGCGTTAACCGCCGTCTGTTTTTCATTAATCATCTTGCTGTTTCAATATTTAGGGTTCGGAAAAACGTTTACATCCGGTCAGCTTTTGTTTCATCTCGGCTTTTTGGGAGTCAGTATGCTGGGCGGCATTTTCGGAGTGAATTTGAAAGGAAGCAGATCAGCGTAATAAAAAAAGAGCGGATTCTCCGCTCTTTTTTTGTATGTATGAGCTTCGCTGTTATTCAGCGGAAGCTTCTCTGATTGCGCGGCGGTCAAATGTTAAACGGGTGTTATCACCTGTTTTAATGACGACCTTGCTTTCATCAATTGACTCAACAGTGCCGTGCAATCCTCCGATTGTCACCACTGAATCCCCTTTTTTCAGCTCTTCCTGCATCTGGCGTACGGCCTTCTGCTGCTTTTGCTGCGGACGGATGAGCAGGAAATAAAGCACTGCAAACATTAAAATAATAGGAACGATTGTACCTAAAGTACCCATCTGTTTCCCTCCCTTCAAGAATGGTTTTATTTAGAAGCTTTTCGCATTTGGCTTATTATAGCCGTAACGCTCAAAGAACTCTTCTCGGAAATCACCAAGACGATCCTCCCGGATGGCTTGTCTGACCTGCTCCATTAAGTGTAACAGAAAATGAAGGTTATGGTAAGTTGTTAATCGAATTCCAAACGTTTCATTACAGCGGATCAAATGTCTGATGTAAGCGCGGGAGTAATTTTTGCATGTATGGCAGCTGCACTCTTCATCAATCGGACGGAAATCACGCTCATATTTGGCGTTTTTCATATTCAGACGCCCTTCATTCGTAAACACCGTGCCGTTTCGGGCAATCCGGGTCGGCAGTACGCAGTCAAACATATCCACGCCGCGAATGGCGCCGTCAATTAAGGCATCCGGTGAACCCACACCCATTAAATATCTCGGCTTGTCCTTCGGTAAAAGCGGAGTTGTAAACTCAAGCACTCGGTTCATGACGTGCTTCGGCTCGCCGACAGATAACCCGCCTATGGCATAACCCGGAAAATCAAGCGAAACCAAGTCTTTTGCACTTTGTGTCCGCAGGTCTTCGTATTCTCCGCCCTGTACGATTCCGAACAGCCCCTGCTCACCTGAGCGCCCGTGCGCCTCCAGGCAGCGTTCCGCCCAGCGGCTGGTCCGTTCCACAGAGCGTTTCATGTAATCATACTCTGCCGGATACGGCGGACACTCATCAAACGCCATCATGATATCAGAGCCGAGGGCGTTTTGAATTTCCATCGCTTTTTCCGGAGATAAAAACAGCTTGTCTCCGTTTAAGTGATTGCGGAAATGAACGCCTTCTTCTTCTATATTACGAAACTTGCTCAATGAAAAGACCTGAAAACCGCCGGAATCCGTTAAAATCGCGCGGTCCCAGTTCATAAACTTATGAAGCCCGCCCGCTTCTTTTACAATGTCGTGTCCCGGGCGGAGCCATAAATGGTACGTATTGCTTAAAATAATGCCCGCATCCATAGATTTCAGCTCGTCCGGAGACATCGTCTTTACCGTAGCAAGCGTGCCGACCGGCATAAATACAGGCGTCTCAAAGGAGCCGTGGGGCGTATGGACTCTGCCCAGGCGCGCTCCCGTTTGTTTGCATTCCTTTATAAATTCATAACGTATCGGTTGTTCAGCCACTTTGTATGAGGCCTCCTGTCATTCAAATTAGATAATCAGCATGGCGTCGCCAAAGCTGAAGAAACGATATTCCTCTTCTACCGCATGACGGTAGGCGGATAGAACATGCTCTCTGCCTGCAAGCGCAGAAACGAGCATGATAAGGGAAGATTTCGGCAGATGAAAATTGGTGATCATGCCGTCAATCGCTTTAAATTCATATCCCGGATAAATGAAGATGGACGTCCAGCCGCTTGAAGCGGTAAATACGCCGGCATGCTCGCCGGCAATGGTTTCCAGGGTGCGCGTTGATGTCGTCCCGACCGACACGATACGCCCTCCCGCCTTTCTGACCTCGTTTAAAGAGGCGGCGGTTTCTTCCGTCATTTCATAAAATTCCGCGTGCATGTTATGCTCTTCCACATCATCCGCACTGACCGGGCGGAATGTGCCGAGTCCCACATGAAGTGTGATAAATTCAATCCGCACACCTTTTTGCTTCAGCTCGTCCAGAATCTCTTCCGTAAAATGAAGTCCGGCCGTCGGAGCTGCGGCAGATCCGATTTCTTTTGAAAAGACGGTCTGATACCGTTCTTTATCATCAAGCTGCTCTTTAATATAAGGAGGCAGCGGCATTTCACCGAGTGATTCAAGCACTTCGTAAAAAATCCCGTCATACCGGAATTCTATTTTTCTGCCTCCGTGATCAAGCTCCTCCGTGCAGACCGCTGTCAGCCGGCCGTCGCCAAATGTCAGGACCGTTCCTTTTTTTACGCGTTTCGCCGGCTTTACGAGCGTTTCCCATGTATCATTTTCTTCCTGTTTTAATAACAGAAGCTCCACTTTCGCTCCCGTATCTTCTTTTGTGCCGAATAATCTTGCAGGCAGCACACGGGTATTGTTCAAGACGAGGCAATCCCCTTCATTAAAAAAGCTTACAATCTCTTTAAATGAACTGTCCGTCAGCCCGCCCGTCTGTTTGTCGAGCACCATCAGCCGCGATGCGTCACGCTCTTTAAGCGGCACTTGGGCAATGAGGCGTTCAGGCAGTTCAAAATCAAATAAATCGACTTTCATCATTTCACCTTAATTCTGTCTATTGTTATTTCATTCTGCCGAAAAAATTAAGCAGAATGGATAGTATCACACTGATCACAATACAAGTGACAACGGGAAAGAAAAATGTAACATTTCCCTTCTTAACGAAAATATCTCCGGGCAGCCTTCCGACAAAGTGCCAGACTGCGCCGGCAATAAGCAAAACGGCACCGAGAACCATGAGAACCTTCGGAAAGTCAGTCACGGGCGGGCGCCTCCAATCGAAAATGTTCATACACAGCCGGAGTCACGACCCGTCCCCTTGGCGTCCTCTGAAGAAATCCGATCTGCAGCAGATACGGTTCGTACACATCCTCTATTGTATGCGGTTCTTCGCCGATTGTCGCGGAAATCGTATCAAGACCGACGGGACCGCCGCTGAATTTTTCGATCATGCCCATCAGCAGCTTATGGTCGATATGGTCAAGGCCGAGCGCATCGACTTGAAGACGTTCGAGCGCGTCGTGAGCGATTTCTTCCGTGATGCGGCTGTCGCCGAGCACCTGGGCAAAATCTCTCACCCTTCTGAGCAGACGGTTTGCAACCCGCGGCGTTCCTCTTGACCGTCTGGCGATTTCCAAGGCCGGGGCTTTTTCGATATCCACTTCAAAAACGTCAGCCGTTCTTGACACGATATCTGTCAGCTCTTCCTGCGTATAGTATTCAAGGCGCGACAGCACCCCGAACCGGTCTCTGAGCGGTGCGGTCAATAATCCGACCCTTGTCGTCGCTCCTACAAGCGTAAAAGGGGGAAGGTCGAGACGGACGGAGCGGGCGGACGGGCCTTTTCCAATGACAATATCAAGGCAGAAATCCTCCATCGCCGGGTACAGCACTTCCTCAATTGAGCGGTTCAGCCTGTGAATTTCGTCTATAAACAGCACATCCCCTGGTTCGAGCGCCGTCAAAATGGCTGCCAAATCCCCCGGTCTTTCGATGGCGGGACCTGACGTCGTCCGCATCTCCACACCCATCTCATTGGCCACGATAGACGCAAGCGTTGTTTTCCCGAGACCCGGAGGCCCGTATAAAAGAACGTGGTCCAGCGTTTCCTGCCTCATTTTCGCCGCATCGATAAACACGCGCAGATTTTCTTTCACCTTCTTTTGGCCGATATACTGGGCGAGATTCTGCGGCCTGAGGCTTTGCTCGATTATTGATTCATGGCTGTCTGCTTCACTTGAAACGAGCCGTTCATCCATGAACATCACCTTACTTTAATAATTTTTGCAATGCTTTTTTTACATATTGATCTGTTGAAAGCGCCGTTTCCTCTTTTAAGTGAGGAAGCACTTTTTTAATTTCTTTTTCGGCGTAGCCGAGAACCCGGAGCGCTTCAAGCGCCTCGTCAAGCGCCGTTTCAGCCTCTTGTTTTTCAATGCGCGCTTCATGATTGAACAGGTTGTCAATCATTTCAGGCACGACGTCGGCCAGTTTGCCTTTCAAATCAAGAATAATCTGCTGCGCCGTTTTTTTGCCCACACCCGGAAATTTCACCAAAAAGGCTTCATCTTCCTGTTCGATCGCTTCGATGACGGCTCCGGGGTCACCGGAACCGAGGATGGCGAGCGCCCCTTTCGGCCCGATGCCGGTGACGTTCAGCAGCTTTGTGAAAAGCGCTTTTTCTTCCCGGGTTGAAAAACCGTACAAAGAAAAGGCATCTTCTTTTATATGATGATACGTAAAAATGGTCTCTTGATTGCTTACCTTATAAATAAACGGATTCGGAGTGAAGACCTGATAGCCGATTCCGCCGTTTTCAATCACGATGTATTGGGGAGATACATAATCAATCGTCCCCTTCACGAATTCAATCACACCTATTCACCTCTTTGACTGCTTATCATTGTAACACAAAAACAGCCAAAGTCTTATAGAAAAGTTAACGTATGTTCGCTTTGACACCTTCCATTCAGAAAAAAAAGACATGTGTCACATGTCTTGCGTCAAAGTCAGCCGCTGTAAGTCTTAATATGATCGATCACGCTCTCAAACTCCGCTTTTGTCCTGTACGGTATGCCGTGTTCCAAGTGCTTTTGCAATCGGCTTTCCAGTCTTTCTATATCAATCTGGAAGAAAGATTGAATCGGCTCGGCCAGCGATCCGGGACGGCCGTGAAAAGTGGAGATGACGCCCCCGTCCGTGACCCCGATATAACCGTTAACCTTACTGAGCGGAGAAATGTCATCAACATGCTTACGGAAAAGGACGAAGCCTTTTTTCTGCTCAACGAGCGTCCAGCCCGCATATGCGGCCCAAAAATCCTCCATCGCCAAAACGGTTTCATCCGTATGTTCGATGCCGACATCACCGTCCAGATAGACCTTTTCCAGCTGGACGTGCACCCGAAGCGGCCCGTAATGCTCGACCTCCGCCCCGTATGCGCCTTTTCCTCCGCAAATCAGGGCTGCAGCCGATAAGATAAGCATAAACAATAGACGAGCACCGCAAATTCGTTTCACCAATAACACCTCTTTATTCAATCAAACTCTTGATGCTAGTTTGACCAAAGATGCCGGTGCTTAACCGTTTTCTTTCATTTGTCTGTTTCAGCCGAAAAAAAGCAGCTCTCTAAATGAGGGCTGCTGCGATGATTATGCCCGGCCGGCTGAAATCAGTTTCATTTGTCCGGGCGTCAGTTTGAGCCGGTATCCCCTTACGGTCAGATACACAGTTTTTGCTCCGCGGCTTTTGTCATGCTCCGTTTTTTTCATTCCGGCCCCTCCGTTACGTTTTATTACTTTTATGTTAACACCGCAATATAAAGAGCGTTTTAAGAATATGTAAAGAAATGATGAAGCTTTATCCATAAAAATACTGCCGGATGAAATCATCCGGCAGTCCCGTTTAACGGCTGTTTCTGTTCATGTCTTGCAGCTTTGTAAAAGTAGCGTTGTCGGTAAACACTTGAATTGTACGGCCGTCCGCGAATTTTTTGGCCGCATGTTTGACATGTTTATCATCATTTTTCGTAAAAGGATGATTTGTTCTGACGGCAATGACGACTCTCGTGTCAGTCACGATGACCTGACTATCCTGTACGCCGTTTACTTTTTTCACGCGGTTTGCAACTTTTGCCGCCAACCTGATGTTTTCGGCGTTGTCATACCCATTATAAGACATTGCTGCCGGCGGCGTATTGACATTTCGGCCGTTATATGTGCCGTCCGTCGTTAACGGAACCCCGTCATTAGGCGCATACTGGTCGGACACGTTTGTCGTATTATGACGGCCGTTTCGGTTTTCCATCATTTCAGAAACGGGTCCTTGATGATCCATTCCGTACTGGCCTCTGCCGTTACCATTATCATTCGAATAATATCCGACCGGACGTGTTGACTGATTGTAGCGTCCGTCATTCATGGCATTATTTGCTCCGCATGCCGTTAAGCTTGCCGTCACGGCTAAAACGCCCGCGATCGTCATCAGTTTTTTACCCAATGGAAAAACCCCCCGTGGATTCATCGCTGTTTGAGCGTTTTCCGCTCATGTTTAGGATGTGCGGCGGGCGGCGGGTTTAAGCTTGTCAGTTATGTCCATTCCTCAGTTGGACATAAAAAAAGGAACGACATACATCGTCCCGAAACATTAATCTTCTTCTTCCTCCGGCCGTCCGAATACTTGATTTGGACTCGGCTGATTCGGCGCGGTATTGGGATTTGCTCCGCCGTAAGGCATAAAATATCCGGCGTTTGCACCCATATTCGGATACGGCTGCACAGGCATATTTGCGTGATGGTGATGTGAAGCGTGGTGATGGTGGTGGTGATGATGTGAATCATGGCAGCCGCAATCATCATCCTTATATTTTCCATCATGATGAGGCGCGTTTGCGTAATGTGACGAATATCCGCCGTAATACGGCATTTGGCCGTACGGAGCACCGCCGAAACCAGATGCAGAACCATCATAATGCTCTGCATTTTCATGGGCCTGGTTTTCAAATTCACCGTAACCCGCTTGCGGCCCAAATCCCGGATGATGGAATCCGTACGGTAACGGCATCGGCATTACCGGAAAGCCTCCAAAACCTCCTCCAAAACCGCCGAAACCTCCGCCTACCGGGAAGCACGGATGGCATAGTCCCGAACCCGGCAGCATCGGTGTCACCGGAACCGGACAAGGACAAGGCATGCACGGCATCGGGTAATGCATAAAAGACGGTTCAACGGCCGGCATATTCGGAAACGGGACATTCGGAATGTTTGGCATGTTCGGCAGATGATAAGCGGCGTTTTCTTCTTCCATCTTTCCGGCTTCAGGCGCCTTTGGCATATTCGGGTAATTCGCGTTTTCCATGTTGATCATTTCCTCCTGTTGTGGAATGTTATTGTCATGCTCTTTTTCTTTCGGCTCGACAAAATGTGTCACCGGTTCCTCCGGCTTAGGAGGCGACCACGGCTGAAACAGCTGATTGGACGGGTAATATTGGTTCATATCAGCTTCCGGCAGCACATTTTCATGCTTTTCAGGGATTGGCGGCACATACGGAATTGACGGCTTTGGTTCTTCCGGTATGGTGTCTTCAATGTCCACAACTGATTTCGGTTTTTCTTTGGCATATGGATGCTCATGCTTATGCGCAGACGTTCCGAAGCCGGCCTTAGGTTCTTTTCTGACCGGAACGGCTTCTGAAGGCACCTTTATCTTCATTCCAGGCATAATTAAGTCTGGATTGCTAAGCTGATGATTCAGTTTTTTTAACTCTTCAAGATCAACTCCGTATTTTTCAGCTATTTTCCAGAGCGAATCGCCTTTTTGAACGATATGAATTTTCAACGTTTTCCCCTCCTATGCACAAAACGTGAACGGTACATTTGTCATTACAATACGTTTCTTCACACTATATGCCGATGGACTGGGCATGATGATAAAAAATTTGGGAAGGAGGGGAAATTTTTATGATTACGTATGACTCAGCATTCTGTTCAAAGCACGAAGCGCTTCTGTCCGAACCGCTTCCGGAACTTTAATGACACCTTTCGGCTCGCCTTTTTCAAGCTGCTCAAGCGACCACAATAAATGCGGCAGGTCGATTCTGTTCATTGTCAGACACGGACACATATCGGGATTCAATGATTCAATCTGTTTATCCGGATGCGAGTGAATGAGGCGCTGGACAAGATTCATTTCCGTGCCGATCGCCCACTTGCTTCCCGGTTCAGCCTGTTCGATCGTATCAATAATGTATTTGGTAGACCCGCTGTCGTCACTGAGCGAGACCACTTCCCGCGAACATTCCGGATGAACGATAATGCGGATGCCGGAATCCCGCTGCCGCAGCTGAGAAATATTTTCCGCTGTAAACTTTTCGTGTACGGAGCAATGCCCTTTCCAAAGGATAACCTTAATGTTTTCCGGATGGTCAGTAAGCAATCGGTTCTGCACCGGGTCCCATACAGCCATTTCTGTCAGCGGAATGCCGAGGTCATAGGCCGTATTTCTGCCTAAATGCTGATCCGGCAAAAATAAAATTCTCTCTTTTTGTTTAAAAGCCCATTTCAGCACACTCCGGGCATTCGAAGAGGTGACGGTCGCTCCTCCGTGCCGTCCGACGAATGCTTTAATTTCCGCCGTCGAGTTAACATATGTTAACGGAATGATGGTGTTACCGTACAGTTCTTGAAGCTCTTGCCATGCTTTGTCCGTCTGCTGAATATCTGCCATATCAGCCATCGAGCATCCGGCGCGCATGTCGGGCAAAATGACGGTTTGGTTATCATCAGTCAGCATATCAGCGGTTTCTGCCATAAAATGCACGCCGCAAAACACAATATATTCCGCCTCTTTATTTTTTTCTGCCACTTGAGCAAGCTGCAGAGAGTCACCTGCCGTATCGGCGAATTGTATTACTTCGTCTTTTTGATAGTGATGCCCCGGAATGAACAGACGCTTTCCGAAAACCCGTTTAATGGCGGCGACCCGCTTTTCCATTTCTCCGGTGCCCATGTCTTTATAATGGCTCGGCATCATTTCGGCTGATGCAGTTAGCACGTCAAAAATAGACATCTTAAAAATCCCCCTGTTCCGCAGCCTCAACATCCATGCTGATGTCGGCGCTTTTTACTGAATGAGTCAGAAATCCGAGTGAAATATATTGGACCCCCGTTCCTTTATAAGCGGGCAACGTGTCGAGCGTTATGCCTCCGGATGCTTCCGTTTTGATATGGCCCGGTGTCATACCTGCAAAACGCCGGACGGACTCAGGCGGACAGTTGTCAAACATAATAACGTCTGCACCCGCTTCTATTGCCTCGAGCAGCTGCTGTTCGGATTCGATTTCGACTTCCACCGCAAGCATCTGCCCCGCCGTTTTTCTTGCCCGCTCCATGGCCGCCCTTATCGATCCGCAGGCGGCAATATGATTATCTTTTATCATGATGCCGTCATATAAGCCGAAGCGATGATTAAAGCCGCCTCCGACCCGAACGGCGTATTTTTCCAGCATTCTGAGCCCGGGTGTCGTTTTTCTCGTATCACAAAGCTTGATGGACGGATCATCAAGACGCCTTTTGGCCTCATCCGTCATTGTCGCAATGCCTGACATTCTTTGTATGAGATTCAGAATGACCCGCTCCCCCGTAAGAAGAGCCGCCGCCTGGCCTTCTATTTCAGCGAGCACGTCTCCTTTTTTCATCCGTTCTCCGTCTTTTTTCAGGGAGCGGATGCGGATATCATCGTGTAAAAGCTTCCATCCTTCACGGATAACGGCTTCTCCGGCAAACACGCCGTCTGTTTTTGCGATGATTCGCGCTTTACATGGCTGATCAGAAAAAATCGCTTGTGACGTCGCATCACCCGTTCCGATATCTTCCTGAAAAAAATGAGTCAGCATTTGTTTCAGCTGCAGAATGTCCATAGTTCCCCAATCCTTTCGTTTTTTCTGATAACTGTTCCAGATGTTGAATGAATGATTTGTTTTCCGTGCCACTCTTTCTCCGTCCCGGGAAAATCAGCGCGAAAATGAGCCCCCCTGCTTTCTTCCCGAATACGGGCAGAGGTCACAACAAGTTGCGCAGTCTTCCATAGGCAGGATAGCTCGGCTTGTTCTATTGTGATTTCCTTCACATTTATATGACGCACAGATACGTTGTTAAGCCAGGATGCCAGCGCCTGCATGTTTTCTTTTTCCCTGACAATGCCCGCTCCGGTTGTCATTTTGGCTTGGAGCACATGAAGCGCTGTGTCCGGCACTTCTAAGATGACGTCAGATTTCTTCGGGGTTTTTTTATATCTTCCGTTTAACGGCGTTTGAATGATATGTTCAGCACATCGTTTCCCGCTTGCCAGCGCTTCCAGCAGTGAGTTGCTCGCAAGGCGGTTCGCCCCGTGCAATCCTGTGCAGGCGGTCTCGCCTATGGCGTACAAATCAGGCACGGACGTTTTCCCCCAGGTATCGGCTTTTACTCCGCCCATTAAAAAATGCATTCCGGGTGCTACAGGAATCCCGCTTTCAAGATCAACACCGGCTGTTTGACAAATTTCTGTTATGGTCGGAAAACGTTTCTTAAAATCGGCTATTCGGCTGCAATTTATAAAAACAGGATTTTCTTTCATCATTTCTTCATAAATCGCCCGTGAAACCACATCCCGGGGCGCCAAATCTTCAAGCGCGTGTCTGCCAGCCATGATCCTGCGCCCGAAGCGATCCGCTAAATATCCGCCTTCTCCCCTCACTGCTTCAGAAACCAGGCCGTACACAGTCCCGTTTTTCACAAGGAGGGTCGGGTGGAACTGGGTGAACTCCATATCCGTGATCTCAGCTCCCGCGCGGAAGGCAAGAGTGATGCCGTCTCCCGTTATGGCGGAATCATTTGTGTGATATTGGTACAGACTGCCGCAGCCGCCTGATGCAAGCACTACACAATCCGCTCTTCTGTAAGAAACAGCGCCTGAAGCATCCTTTACGGCAACGCCTGCGCATCGTCCGTGTTCAATCAGCAGATCAACAACCGTCTCGTGTTCAATGATCCGTATGCCGTCCCTCAGCTGCTGAACCAGAAACTCAACTAACATCCGTCCGGTCGCATCTCCCCCGGCGTGCAGAATTCTCCTTTTGGAATGAGCGCCTTCCCTGCCGAGACAAAACGTCCCGTCCGACTTCGTATCAAAAGGGAAATGGCCTTCTATCAGCCTGTTTATCATGGTTTGTCCGCTTTTCAGCAAATGCCGCACGGCTGTCACGTCATTGTGTCCGCATCCCGCATACAGTGTATCGTTCACATGGGATTCTATAGAGTCATCTTTTGCATATGAAACAGCAATCCCGCCTTGAGCATAATGCGAATTGCTGTTCGTTACGTTTCTTTTTGTGAGGACGGTCACTTGGTATGACGGAGGAAATGAGGAAGCACAGGCAAGGGCCGCCGTCCCCGAACCAATGACGATAATTGTTTTTTCAGACATACATCACCCTCCTGTTATTTACACCTGTCTTGACACCTATATTTACACAACGATAAAATAAACTCAAGCTTTTTTTAACATAAACGGATAGGAGACGGGCTGTATGATTTATCTTGATTACGCGGCGGGAGCGCCTTTAAGCAAAGAAGCCGCGAAAGTCTTTCAGCATCTCAGCACAGAGGTATACGGCAATGCAAGCAGCCTTCATGACGCCGGAGGAAGAGCGGCGGACGTGCTGGAATATTGCAGACATTCTGCAGGCAAATTGATCGGCGGAGCGGCAGACGGCATTTACTTTACAAGCGGCGGAACGGAAGCGAACATCCTGGCCGTCCAATCATTGCTGCACGGCCTGCCCGATCACAAAAAACATTTTATTACGACCGCAATGGAACACCATTCGATCCATAATGCCGCTGCGTTTTTAGCTGACCGTGGAATTGATGTCACCATCATATATCCTGACGAAAACGGCCTTATAACCGAGGACATACTGGCGGCTCATGTCCGTCCTGACACGGGGCTCGTTTCCATACAGCACGCCAATTCAGAAACCGGCCTCATCCAGCCTGTGAATCGTCTGGCCGCTTTTCTTCACCAGAGAAACATTTTGCTGCATTGCGATTGTGTTCAAAGTTTCGGCAAACTGCCGATTGATGCGGATCAGGCGGGAATCGACGCCCTTTCCGTCTCCGGTCATAAAGTATACGGCCCGAAAGGCACCGGGGCTGTTTACATTCGGCCCGGTGTCAGCTGGAACCCGGTTTATCCGCATACCGTGCATGAAAACGGGTTCAGGCCCGGTACGGTGAATGTGCCGGCCATCGGCGCTTTTACCGCTGCTGCGGAGTATGCAGTGAAACATATGGAGGAACACCGTGAGCATGCTGACAGGCTGAGGAATTATTTGTATGACCAAATTCGGCGTCAAGGCCTCCCCATTTCATTTTCAGAGGAAGAAACCGGCGGTGAATGCCTGCCCCACATTGTCGGGTGTTTTTTTCACTCCTTTGAAGGACAATATATTATGTTAGAATGTAATCGTAACGATATTTGCATCTCAACCGGGAGCGCATGTTCCGCCGGCAGCCACGGCCCTTCTTCAGCTATGAAGGCGCTGAGAAAAACCGAACGGGAAGCGCGGCAGTTTTTCCGGATCTCATTCGGAAACGAAACAACATGTGAACAGCTCGATATGCTGATACATACATTTACGGCGCTATGGGAGCAAAAGAAAGGAGAATCAGCAATTTGACAGAAGGAACGAAGCTTACTGGGGAGAAAAGACGCGACATGCTGCTTCATTGGCTGAAAGAAGCCGGCTCGCCATTAACAGGAGGCGAATTGGCCAAAAAAGCAAATGTCTCAAGACAGGTGATCGTGCAGGACATATCGCTTTTGAAAGCAAAAAACGAGCCGATTATCGCGACGAGCCAAGGCTACTTATACATCAGCATGAATGCCGGCGGCGAAAAAAATGCCGAACGGATTGTCGCCTGTCTGCACGGCCCGGAGCGGACGGAAGAAGAGCTTGCACTTATTGTCGATGAAGGCGTCACCATAAAGGACGTCATAATTGAACACCCCGTATACGGCGATTTAACCGCCGCCATAAGAGTCAGTACACGGAAAGAAGTCAAACAATTCATGGATCACATTAACTCGACAAATGCCGCTTACCTTTCACAGCTGACCGGAGGCGTGCACCTCCATACGTTAAGCGCCCCGACAAAAGAGCGGATTGACCAAGCCTGCCAAGCGCTGGACGACGCGGGTATTTTAATAAAAGATTAAAAAAAAGCCCCCTGAAGGGCTTTTTTTATATCGAATAGGATTGATATGTTCCCAGAAGCTTGACCCGGCAGCCGAGGGCTTCCATCTCTTGAACGGCACCGGGAATGAGAACCTGATCCATCGCCTGTTCAATATCAAAAAAAGAAATAGTTGCCGAGACCCGTTTTTGTCGGCCGCGATTCGATCTTTGATAAATTCAGGTTTCTCCATGAAAAAGCGGACAGCACCCTGTGCAGCGCACCTGATTGGTCATCTTGGGGAAGCGTTACCATCATCGTCGTTTTCGGCCGTGAAGACAGTTTCGCATTCACTTCGAATGAGACGTCTTTTTCAGGCGAAAGAATGACAAATCTCGTGTGGTTGTCCTGATAATCCTGAATATCCCGCTTCACGATGCTCAATCCGTATGTAGCGGCGGCCATTTCATTTGCAATCACGCCGATCGGAAGGTCCGAATGCTCACTGACATACTTAGCAGCCGCACCTGTTGACTTCGCATACTCATAAGGAACGGACGAAAAATGCCGGTGAAGAAATTTGTGGCATTGCGCAATCGCATGGGAATGAGAATAAATTTTCTCAAGTTTTTTCCACTCATTTTCTCTCGAAGGGTGAACGAGCAGATGCTGGTGAATCGGCAGCGTCATTTCCCCCACGATCGCAAGAGGCTGCTCATGAATCAAATAGTCAATCGTTAAGTTAACCGAGCCTTCCAGCGCGTTTTCCAAAGGAACAAATGCAAGATCAACTTCTCCCGCAACCGCCGCATCCATGCATGCCGGTATTGTTTGATAAGGTGCTTGTGTCACGCTGTTTTGAAAGCAGGAACTGACTGCTAGATGTGTAAATGTGGCTTCTGGCCCTAAATAACCGACTTTCATGTCTCTTCTCTCCTTACGCGCCTGACCCTAAGATCTCAACTTTTTCTATAAAATCAAATTTTCTCAGTTTATTCATTAACGTATGAATGTTTTCTTCCATTGCGGACGTACTGATTGAGAGCGTGACATTCGCCCTGCCCTGAAGCGGAATCGTCTGGTGAATGGAAAGCACGTTGCTTCCTGAGTCAGCCACCGCCTGCAATAGCTGGGATAACGCGCCTGACCGATCCTCCA
>NZ_KN050800.1:0-1133 GCF_000746035.1 Bacillus sp. UNC69MF
CCGGTTCGTCCTGTTGGGCCTGTTATTCCTGTCGCTCCTGTTGCCCCGGTTCGTCCTGTTGGGCCTGTTGATCCTGTGGAGCCTGTCGGACCGGAATTCTCTATGACTTGAAGGAGCGACACGTCATCAATTAGTATTGTTGTGTTCGTATTCACAGATGCCTTGTTGATCATAATCTGAGCATCAGTTACTCCATCAGGAACAACAGCTGTTGTTTGGTATACCTCTGTCCATGTATTAAAAATTACATTCGGTAAATGGCCTATCGTGATCGCTGCATCTAAACCTGTTGCAATCGGTACACCTAATGAATTTAAATATAAGATTTGCAAGTTAACCTGAGGGTTTGAAGCCGTTCCAATGGTTCCTAATGAAACTTGAAAATGATATGCCTGACCGACCGTAACCGGGACGATTTGTGAAAGTGAAGCAGTGTTTGTTTCAATCAAAAATTGTGCTGAGTATGTTCCTGAATGGGCAAATATACTGTTAACAGTGGCATTTGCCACGTCCCACCCGGTTAAATCTCCACTTTCAAAACCACCATTGACAATGAGGTTGCCAATCGCCAATTCACTCCCCCTCTCTTGTATTCGTATTTTCATTGCAGCCGACTTTACATAACTATTGTATCTAAACTCATGGTTATCAAAGCGATACAAAAAAGGTGACTGAAAAAACGATCACCTTTTAAACATTTATGGCAGAGGGAATGATGTTGCATTTAAAGCCCGGTTTGTAATATCGACTTGTGTTACATTATTTGTATTTCCAACTGTTAATACCATATTATACACAGTTATTCCGGAAGCCGGAACTTGGTCAACAAACGTATGAGGAATAATAATAGATTGCCCGGCTGAATAGAATAGATTCAATTCAAGAGTTTCGGTGCTGATTATAATTCCATTTCTCTCCAAGTCAAGAGAAAGCACGAGGGAGAAATCAGGTGTCAGCGGATTAAGGGTGATATTAAGCTGAATTGTCGTATCAATCTTCACCAATTGAGTGGCAACTGCAGTTATAGTTGCCGTCAAGACACTTGTCGGAGTACCATCTAAAGGAATCACCACTTGATCAACCGCATTCTGAAAAGCAACCGTCGGCTGTGAACCCGTCGCTCCAGTAGCTCC
>NZ_KN050800.1:1820-149253 GCF_000746035.1 Bacillus sp. UNC69MF
CCCGTAACCCCAGTTGACCCCGTCGCTCCAGTGGCTCCGGTTGACCCCGTCGCTCCAGTGGCTCCGGTTGACCCCGTCGCTCCAGTAGCTCCGGTTGGACCCGTGATTCCCGTCGCCCCAGTTGGTCCGGTATCTCCCGTAACCCCAGTTGGTCCGGTATCCCCCGTAACCCCAGTTGAACCCGTCGCTCCAGTAGCTCCAGTTGGACCCGTGATTCCCGTCGGCCCAGTTGACCCCGTCGCTCCAGTGGCTCCGGTTGGACCCGTAGTTCCCGTGATTCCTGTTACTTCAACAAATGCGACATCGTCAATTAATACAACCGGAGTATTACTTGACCCGGCTGTTTTACTGATTAAAATTTGTGCCTGAACAGCTGCAGCCGGCGCAGCAGTTGTTGTTTGATAGACTTCAGTCCATGTATCAAATATAGTATTAGGCATGTTTCCTATTGTGACGTTTATGTTTAATCCGGTTCCTACCACTGCGTTTGAAGCATCTAAATATAAAACTCTCAGATTGATTTCAGGGTTTGCAATTGTGCCAATTTTGCCGAGAGAAATGAAAAGCTGAAATGATTGCTGCGGAGAGACAGGAACAGTTTGTGACAAGGAGGCACTCGTAATTCCACCTGCAAATTGGGCGGAGAATGCTCCCGTATGAGCAAATGCAGACACAACCGAAGCACTCACTCCGCTCCAGCCTGTTAAGTCTCCGGATTCGAAACTTCCATTGTTTATGAGATTTTGAATCGCCAATCTATACCCTCCTTTCATCATTTTTGCTAGTACAAATCAACATAGCATATGCAGTTTTATCTATTATGGAAACTCAATTCGCGAGATTTCTGTTTATCCCCTATTTAAATGTACTATCCGATCATATTGATGGCACGGTTTGTCACATTAACACCTGTTACATTAACAGAACCGGCAACCGTTAATACCACATCATACGTGATGGCCCCGGCATACGGCGCCTGGTCTACGAATGTCAGCGGAATAATGAGAGACTGCCCGCCTGAGTAAAACAAATTCAATTCAAGCGTCTCTGAACTGACTGTTATTCCGTCTCTTTTCAGCGACAAAATCAGCTTCAGTGAAAAATCCGGGGATAAAGGCTCATGACTGATGTTGAGCTGTACCGTAGAATCTACTTTTATCAATTGAGAAGCTGCTGCTATAACTGTGCCGGACAGAATATTTGCCGGTGATCCATCCAAAGGAATGACGGCGGCATCAGCAGCTTGTTGAAAAGCCAGAATCGGTATGCCGCCGGGCGGACCCGGAGGACCAGGGGGGCCTTGAGAGCCCGGAAGCCCTGCCGGCCCTCTCTTCCCCGGAGGTCCTTGTACACTATTAGGAGAGCACAGCGCAGGATTCTTTTCTGAAAAGGAGGGAGTTTTATCACTTTCTTTGTGAGAACAGCCATCAGAAATTTTTTCATTATATCTACGCGAATGCTCTGTATACCAGCTCTTCACATGACGGCTCATACATTTATAGTGAGAGCTTTGCCCAGTGAACGGATTATTTCGTTTCGCACTCATAAAATCACCTCAACCTTATGGTACTCAGGCGGTTTATACATTGTGAAACGTCCCATCAATCTCTTAGTTCAAAAAAAAGAAGGCAGATCGCATCTGCCTTCTTCTTACCATAACCCTAATACTTTCCACCATAATCCGCCGATCACAAGCCATGTCACAATATGGACGATTGACAGGATAAAGCCGATGGACCACCATTTGCTTTGCGATATATAACCCGCTCCGAAAAAGACCGGAGCCGCTCCTGAGCCGTAATGCGTCGTCGAACCGAAAAGGTTGCTGAAAAACGCCAAGCTGAGCGCCGCCAACAGCGGCGGAGCGCCTGCCGCCACGATGACGGCGAGAAATGCCGCATACATGGCGCTGATATGCGCGGTTGCGCTCGCAAAGAAGTAATGCGTGTAATAATACACGACAATCAGAATCATAAATGCCACAATCCATGAAAAACCGGAAACAGAAGATTTCATCATATTGCTGAACCAAGACACCATGCCGAGCTCATTCAGGAAATTCGCCAGCATCACAAGCGCCGCGAACCAAGTCAGCGTATCCCATGCACCTTGTTCCTTTTTGATGTCCTCCCATGTTAATACCTGTGACAAAAGCAAAACGGATAATCCGATCAGGGCCGTCGTCGTTGCGTCAATATTTAAGCTTCCTCCGAAAATCCACAGCGCAAGCACCAATAAAAAGACGATGACCATGGAGAGTTCGGATTTTTTAAACGGACCCATTTCTTTCAATTTTTCCGTTGCGATTTTAGCCGCATCCGGTGTTTCTTTAATTTCCGGCGGATACAGCTTATAAATGACGAGCGGCGTAATGATTAAGCTCGCCAATCCCGGTACAATGGCTGCGATTGCCCAGCTTGTCCATGTGATGTCCACCCCTGCGACATCGTGGGCCAGCTTGGCGATCAGCGGGTTCGCCGCCATTGCCGTCAAAAACATCGCAGACGTAATCAAGTTTCCTTGAAAACCGGTTTTTAATAAGAAAGCGCCGATTTTCCGCTCTGTTCCGTCTGCCGGCGTTGATCCGAAAGTTTCGGATAATGATCTGATAATAGGAAAAATAATGCCGCCCGCCCGTGCCGTGTTGCTCGGAATGGCAGGTGATAAAATTAAATCACTGAAAAGCAGTGAATAAGAAAGGCCGAGTGTTTTCTTCCCGAACCGTTGTACGAATACGTAAGAAATCCTGGCGCCGAGCCCGGTTTTGATGAAACCCCGGGAAATAAAAAAGGCGATGACAATCAGCCAGATTGTCTTGTTTCCAAATCCGCTTAACGTATTTTCAATAGATAGCGTTCCCGTTAACGCGGTGACTGCCAATGCAAAAATTGCAATTGCGCCCATTGGCAAGGGCTTGGAGATAAAGCCGATAATTGTTGCGACAAAAATAGCGAACAAATGCCATGCTTTAGGTTCAAGTCCGGACGGCGCGGGAATAAACCAAATGATTAATCCCACAGCAACAGTAATAAGCAAAGGAATGATTTTTACTGCCTGCTGTTTTTTTGCGTCTTTTTCTGAAGCCATTACAGGTCTCCTCCTATTTTGTTGTCTTCCATCCCCTATCCCATTTTACTACTTAACTAAGTTAATAAACGTTTTTGTTAATTAAAAAACACAAAGGAATATTTTCCTTTGTGTTTCTTGTTTCTTATTTTAATATGCCCGACCCGGCTTTAGATATAACATCTGATTTTACATTTGATGATGAGCCGATGGAACCGTGCAATGACGGTGTCCAGCCGACGGACTGACTTAATCCGTTGGCGGCTGACGCATTAATGGAGGAGCCGTTTAAAAGAGTGCCGTCTTCATGAAGTGCTTTTCCGCCGCTGAAGACGCTGATGACTTTATCAGCAGCCAGCCCCGGCACTTCAAAGACATTATTCTGGGCATATATTTTTGACGCGTGGCCCGCGCCCCACGCATAGCTGAACGGGTATGCGGCGCTTTTAGAGCCTGCGTAAAAATTATTATAAATATGAACCTGCCCGTACCGGGCCCGCGGTGCGCGCTGGACGATGTTCTGGTAATAGTTATGGTGAATGGTCACCTTCAGTTTTCCTTCATCCGACGTCTTGCTGTCGCTGTTTCCGATGACGGAGCCTTTGTCATGGTCATGATATTTATTATAGGACAATGTAATATAATTCGCCCCGTTGGCTATATCCGTCTGGCCGTCATGGTGCTGATATTTTCTCCCGTAATAGTAGGGAAAACCGCTGTCGGGATTCGATCCGTCATTAAAGGTGCAATGATCGATCCAGATGTGCGTCGCGCCGTTAATGGTGATATTGTCATATTCCGAGTTCCAGTTGCCGCTGCTGCCGTCCGTCGGGTCCCATTGCGGAAAATAGTCGTAAGCGTCTTGAAATTCAATGTTGCGGATGATGACATTGTCGACGCCGTTCTTAATATTAAAATTCCCGCCTGTCACTTTGGCATTTGAACCCGAGCCGATGATCGTCGTATTTGAAGGAATGTCAACCACGACCCGTGCCTTCTGGTTTTTTTGCGATCGCTGTCTGGCGTCTTCCTGGGTGCCTGACGGCGCTTTTTTTCCCCATTTGTCCGGGTCGTACGCCTTCAGATAGGCGTTCGGATCATATGCCGGATCTTTATAATCATCAAAGCCGAGCGTTTTATTGCGGTCGTCCGTATTCATATTGATTGTGCCTTGTATGTAAATAATCTTCGGTGTGCTGTTGGCGCTTCCCCCTAATGCAGAAACGAGCTGCTGTCTGTTTGATACGGTGTATACATTCGATGAAGAGGCTTTCGCGCCGCCGATTGTCCCGCCGGAAGCGGCTCCCCAGCCGTCATTTGTTCCTAACGTCTGCCGTCCCAGATCAGCGGCATAGACGTCCGCAGGGATCATACATAAACAAACCGCCAGCATAAATAACATTTTTTTCATGAATTGTGCTCCTCCTGTTTCTTTGTTCCAATTTATTACAATCGAATTGTATCAAATCAGTTGAGAAACAGCACCGAAAATGTACAGAATGTGCCTTTCGGTTTTATTGCGGAAACCGCAAAAAAATCCCAAGGGACCGAAAACCCCTTGGGATCTGTTCAGCTTACGCCCATGATTTTACTTTTTCGTTATCCGTGACAAACAGAAGAACTTTTCCTTCATCTAAGCGCTTTTCAAATTGTGATGCTTCCTCTTCCGAAAAGCCGATTTCGTGAATTTTGTTGCGGAGCTCGTCGCCTTTTTTATTAAACATATTGCCGACTGCGTGTTTAATGCCCGTTTCTTTCGCTCCGATGGTATTGACATCAGTATTATCGGCCAGGCGGTCCGTTCTGTCGTCATCATGAGAAAGCACATATACGTCTTCTTTTGCGACACCCAATTGCTGAAGCTCTTTTACGTCCTGCATCAGTTTTTGATCATTTGTATATTCTCTTACTACCGGTTTCATTGATAAGTCCTCCCTTTTGTTTTGTATATTGGATGTTTACCCGATCAATCAAGGATCAAACAAAAGAAAGAGAGTTCAGTGGGAAAACGGGCAGATTGTCGGTGGATATTTTCTGGCGGGACATGTTACAGTAGAAAAAGCAACTTTTATCAGAAAAATAAAAATCTTCATGAGCCGATTAAGCAGGGAGGTGGTTCCTATTCATTACTTTTCACCGGAACAGCGATTTAACGCTTGGGTTGTCAGTGATTTAGTGAAGCAGGTATTCCGCCGGCATACCCGCTGCCCGGATGGAATAAAAGAGCTTACGGCCTTTGCTGAAGATACTTTTCATATTAATATCGATTTCGTTTTCTCTATCATTATCAATATCGGTGATATCGAATCCGTTCTGCCGACAGAAATTGAAAATAGGCTGAGTTCTTATCTGACCGCGCTTCAGCCCGTGATTACCGCTGACATGCTTCATTCTTCAAAAACGAATGCCTATGAATATTTGGAACATGAGAAAAACACCGATGTGTACCGGTTATTCTATTAAATATGCATATAAGGAAAGAAGGGCCCTGGCCCTTCTTTTTTTATGGCCGCTGACGGTTTGATTTTGTAATCGGGAAATGGTTCGTGTTACATTTGGAACAACCACTTATCTTGAAGGAGGATTCAGTATGCCGAATCATCAGCAGCAAATTCAATTGGCAAGACGCCCCAAAGGCGTTCCCGCCCATGACGATTTCCGCTTTGAAACGATTGCCGTTCCCGAACCGAAAGACGGCGAAGTGCTTGTGAAAACGAGTTATGTGTCCGTTGATCCGTACATGCGCGGACGGATGCAAGATACAAAATCATATGTAGAGCCGTTCGCTTTAGATGAAGCCATAACAGGCGGAGTGATTGCCGAGGTTCTGACAGACGGCGATAAGCTGAAAAAAGGAGATGTTGTGATCGGAAATCTCGCATGGCAGGAATATTCAGCCGTCAATGAGTCCGCCCTCCGCAAGTTGGATACGGATATCGCACCCGCCCAGGCGTATCTCGGCATTTTAGGGATGACCGGACTGACCGCTTACTTCGGGCTGCTCGATATCGGCCGTCCGAAAAAAGGCGAAACCGTCGTCGTTTCAGGCGCGGCGGGCGCCGTCGGCTCAACAGTCGGACAGATTGCCAAAATCAAAGGCGCGCGGGTTGTCGGCATCGCCGGATCTGATGAAAAAATCGCGTATTTGAAAGAGGAGCTTCAATTTGATGAAGCCATTAATTACAAAACGGCGGATGATATTCAAAAAGCACTGGAACAGGCATGTCCTGACGGCGTCGATGTCTATTTTGACAATGTCGGCGGACCGATTTCAGATGCGGTGATAAACCTGCTGAATGAATTCGCCCGCATTCCGGTATGCGGAGCGATCTCATCGTACAATACCGAAAGTGAAGAAGAAGACATGGGCCCCCGCGTCCAGCCGAAGCTGATCAAAACAAAAGCGCTGATGCAGGGATTCATCGTCAGTGATTATGCTGACCGCTTTTCCGAAGGTGCGAAACAATTGGCCGAATGGCTTAAGGACGGAAAGCTTCATTATGAAGAAACGATTACGGAAGGATTCAGCCATATTCCTGACGCGTTCCTCGGCCTGTTTAAAGGAGAAAACAAAGGCAAACAGATCATCAAAGTCAGTGATCTAAGTTAACATGATGATAAAAAAAAGGAGGGCTTTGTCCCCTCCTTTTCTGTTTATTTGGGATCAGCCGCGAAGAATCAAAGTAAGAAAGCCGTCTTCATCAGGCTCCGTATCTTCCAAAGTGAATCCCGCTGCTTGAAAGCAGGCTAAACTGATTTGATTGTCTTTTTCGATGTTTGCCGCCCATTCCCGCACGCTGGTAAACCCAGGGTCAGTCAGCAGTTTTTGCAACATCTGTTTTCCGTACCCTTGAAGCTGGTACAAAGGATTGACGATCAATCCGATATACGCCCGCTCCTCCACAAACTCCATAGAGACCATGCCTGCCGGACACTCCCCGTCATATGCCATAATGACAGTATCGTCTTCATCTTTATTCAATCGTGCATACCACGCGTCTAATGGCAGCATCGCATCCATTCTCCGTCTGATATTATCGTTCTTAAACCAGTGTTCAAGTATTTTCAGCTCACGTTCCTTCAATATTTGAAATCTGTCTATTGAAACCATCTTCCCGCCCCCGCCTGAACCTTTTCTATTATTTTACAACAAAAAACGAAGGGCTTCCCGCCCTCCGTTTCTTATTTCTCAGATAATTTTCCGCCTGAATAAACGGCCTCTTTCAGCGCAATTCCGAGTGATTTGGCCATTTTTTTCAATTTGGATTCTTCCATCGGCGTGACAAGGCTGAGTACGGTTCCTTCTTTACCGGCCCGCCCCGTCCGGCCTGATCTGTGAATGTACCCGTCTTCATTCGGGATGTCCGCGTGAATGACGTACGGAAGATCATCGATATCGAGTCCGCGCGCCGCAATGTCAGTCGCCAGAAGCAGCGGAAATTCTCCCCGTTCAAACGCTGATAATATCTTTGCCCGCTCCATTTTTTTCGCTTCTCCGTGCAGAATGCCGAGATCCACGTGGTGATAGGCGAGTTTTTCCGCATAGACGCTTAAATTTCCGATATCTCTGACGAACACGAGCGCCTGCATGCCGTTCAGCCGTGACAGCTTTTGTAATAGCTTCACTTTATCCCGCTGATCGCAGACGAGATATTGATGCGTGACGCGCGCTTTTTCCGCCGTATTCCGCTCCACTTTCAAAACGGCCGGTTCGTGTGCGATGGTATTCAGCACCTGTTCTGTTTCCGGCTGCAGCGTAGCGGAAAAGCTTAAAAGCTGTCGGTCTTTCAGCGTCGTTTTAATGATTTTTTTCATCGTTTCGCGGTGTTCCTGTGTCACGAGCTGATCCGCTTCATCAAGAACGATCGTCTTGACTTCATGCATTTTCAGCTTTTTCGCCTGAATCAATTCGAGCACCCTGCCCGGTGTGCCCGCAATGATATGCGGTTTATTTTTGAGCTTTTCCACCTGCTTTTTCACGTTTGCTCCGCCGATCAAAGACAAAGCGCGAAGATCAGAGCCTTTTATCCACTCCTGAATCACTTGAAAAATCTGCATCACTAGCTCGCGGGACGGCGCTAAAATGATCACTTGCGGATGTTTCTGTTCCGGGTTGATCCGCTCCAGAACCGGAAGCGTGTACGCCAATGTTTTTCCCGTTCCCGTCGGGGATTCGGCGATGACGTCTTTCCCTTCCATAATCACCTGAGCGGCTTTTTCCTGAATGACGGTCGGCTCCTGAAAACCTGACGCCTCCCAGTTTTCGGCGATAAATGGTTGTGTATGCTGTAAAAATGGCCATGTTTGGGTCATGTCGTTCTCCTCAATTCTTAAAATCTACTCCATAGTATCTCAAATGCACGCGCCAAACGCAATTTTCTTTTTCCTTCCAAGCCTTTTAACAAACGGTCTCCTCCTTTATAATCATAAATGAGAAAGACACATGATAAAAAATGCGTGTCTGATAACGATAGAGGTGTAATGATGAGTATTTTATCCGTAAAAGAGTTAAGCCACGGCTTCGGTGACCGTGCGCTTTTTAACAATGTATCGTTCCGTCTTTTAAAAGGGGAGCACGTCGGCTTAATCGGAGCAAACGGCGAAGGTAAATCAACGTTTATGAATATTATTACCGGAAAGCTTGAGCCTGATGAGGGTAAAGTTGAATGGGCGAAAAACGTGCGCGTCGGCTACCTCGATCAGCATACCGTGCTTGAAAAAGGAAAAACGATCCGCGACGTGCTGAAAGATGCGTTCCATTACTTATTTGCGATGGAAGAGGAAATGAATGAGATTTACAACAAAATGGGCGAAGCGGACCCTGATGAGCTTCAGCAGCTGCTTGAAGATGTCGGTGTCATTCAAGACGCCCTGACAAACAATGACTTCTACGTGATTGACAGCAAAGTTGAAGAAATCGCCCGCGGCCTCGGCCTGCAGGATGTCGGACTTGACCGCGACGTCACTGATTTAAGCGGCGGACAGCGGACGAAAGTGCTGCTCGCCAAGCTGCTTTTGGAAAAACCGGAAATCCTTCTGTTGGACGAACCGACCAACTACCTTGATGAACAGCATATTGAATGGCTGAAACGCTATTTGCAGGAATATGAAAATGCGTTCATCTTAATTTCTCACGACATTCCGTTTTTAAACAGCGTGATCAATTTGATTTATCATGTGGAAAATCAGGAGCTGACTCGTTATGTCGGCGACTACCATCAGTTTATGGAAGTCTACGAAGTGAAAAAACAGCAGCTCGAAGCCGCCTATAAAAAACAGCAGCAGGAAGTGGCTGAGCTGAAAGATTTCGTCGCCCGCAACAAAGCGCGGGTCAGCACGAGAAATATGGCGATGTCCCGCCAGAAAAAGCTTGATAAGATGGATATGATCGAACTGGCGGCCGAAAAACCGAAACCGGAATTCCATTTCAAGCCTGCGAGAACGTCAGGCAAGCTCATTTTTGAAACGAAGGACTTAGTCATCGGCTACGATACTCCGCTGTCACGCCCGCTCAATCTCAGAATGGAGCGCGGACAGAAAGTCGCCCTGTACGGCGCAAACGGCATCGGGAAGACGACGCTGTTAAAGAGCCTGCTCGGTGAAATCCAGCCGCTGGAAGGCACGGTGGAACGGGGCGAGCATCAATACACGGGCTATTTCGAGCAGGAAGTGAAAGAAACCAATAACAATACGTGCATCGAAGAAGTGTGGAGCGAATTTCCTTCCTTTACCCAGTACGAAATCCGCGCCGCCCTCGCCAAATGCGGCCTGACGACCAAACACATTGAAAGCCGCGTCTCCGTTCTCAGCGGAGGAGAAAAAGCGAAGGTCAGACTGTGCAAGCTGATCAATTCAGAAACAAACCTGCTCGTGCTTGACGAACCGACAAACCACCTGGATGTCGATGCGAAAGAAGAGCTGAAACGCGCGCTGAAAGAATACAAAGGCTCCATTCTGCTGATTTCCCACGAACCCGAGTTCTACATGGATATCGCGACGGAAACATGGAATTGTGAATCTTGGACGACGAAAGTGCTGTAAACACAAAAAGGAACTCCCGCCTGTGCGGAAGTTCCTTTTTTTCTTAATGTCCGGCTTTTATTCCGGCGAGATGTTTGCGTCCCATGAGAAGGACAAGCATGCCGACAAAAACGACGATCCCGCCTACTGTATATGGAGTGCTTGCGGTGAAGTGTTCTGACAGCATTCCCGCAATCCACGGAGCGAGCGCACCGCCGATAAAACGGACTGAGCTGTAGGCTGAAGACGCGATTGAACGTTCAACCGGCGCAGAACCCATCACAGCGGTTGTCATGATCGTATTCACCATACCGAGAACAGCACCGGCGACAACGATACACGTAATGATCAACGTCTGATGGTCAGTCCAGATCCCCATGACGATGAGAATGACCGCAAAGGCGATAAAGAGAACGACGAGCGAACCCACTGTTCCCAGCGCTTTGTGCACGAGCGGCGCCGTAAAGACTGACGTAATTGCCAGCAATAAACCCCAGCCGAAGAAGACATATCCAAGGCCGTGTTCATCTAAATCCAGCACGAACGGAGAATAAGCAAGCAAAATAAAAAATCCAAAGTTGTATAAGAATGCAGATACTGCCATTGTCAAAAGGCCTTTATATTTGAGCGCCTTCATCGCATCAAACACACCGACGCGTTTCGCCGGTTTCGGCAGCTTCGGCAGCATGAGTGAAATCGCGCAAAGCGCTATGAACATAAGGACAGATACTCCGAAGAACGGAGCGCGCCATGAGATGCTGCCAAGCTCTCCGCCGGCAAGCGGCCCGACGGAAATCCCCAAGCCGAGTGCAGCCTCATACAGAATAATGGCTTTGGCGCTGCCGCCGACTGATACCCCGACAATGACGGCAAGCGCGGTTGAAATAAAGAGAGCATTCCCAAGCCCCCAGCCGCCGCGATAGCCGACAAGCTGAGCGATTGAACTTGAGCTTCCGCCGAGGGCGGCAAACACGATGATAAAAATAAGTCCGAGAAGCAGCGTCCATTTTGCGCCGATCCGGCTTGAAATCGCGCCGGAGAAAAACATCATAAAACCGGTAACGAGCAAATAACTTGTAAATAACAGAGATACTTCACTAGGTGAAGCATGTAATTGTGCGGCGATCGCCGGAAGAATCGGATCGACAAGACCGATTCCCATAAAGGAAATAACACAGGCAAACGCAACCGCCCAAACGGCTTTCGGCTGGCTGAATAAGCCTGTTTTCTGTTGTGATGATGTATCCATTTGACCAGACCTCCTGTTTCATCCATTAAAAGAAACGCTATATCCATAGCGTTTACAGCAAAATCATTCGATTGATTGAATGGCGCGGTCAGCTTTTTCTTTCATTCCGTTAAGGCGCGTTTTAAAATGCTGAAATGTGCTGATCTTCTCATCAATCATCTCAAGCTGGTGGTTCAAAGCCTGCTGAATCTCTTCCAGCTTTTCTTTCCGTTCCTTCGGATCCAGTGACAACAAGTACCCCTCTTTGTTTAATTCCAGCTGACGGCTCATCTCCATAAACTGCTGAAGCTCCTGAAGGGAAAAACCGAGCACTTCTTTTGTGCTGGTTACTTTTTCGAGCTCCTCCATATCATCTTCAGAGTATAGCCGGACGCCGCCTTCTGTCCGTTTAGGAGCAGGAATCAAACCAATCTCCTCGTAAAAACGAATGGTTCGTTTTGTCAATCCGCTTCGCTTGGCAACTTGATCAATCTTCATCCATTCCAAGGTGAATCCCCCTCTTGTCGTATCTGTTTCTATTATACACCATTTGAACCTTAACGTAAACGTTAACTTTTTATGGCTGATAAACTTTGCTTGGACAAAACGTTTGTCTTTAAAGCGCCGGGAGACATCTGTGTAAGATAAAAAAAGCCGGTATGACCCGCCATCTTTCTCGGGGGCCGTACCGGCTTTTCTTAATTCTCAAGTTCTTCAATCATCAGTGACAATTCGGTCCAGCGCTCCATCGCCGCTTCAAGCTCTTCAGCCGTTTTTGCCTGTTCGGCCATCAGTTCTTGAATCTTTCCGAAATCACTTCCCGCTTCAGCGATTTCCGCTTCCAGACGCTGATGCTTTTCTTCAAGGCCGGCGATTTTGTCTTCGATGCCGTCCCATTCGATCTGATCCTTATATGAAAGCTTTTTGCGCTTTTTCTTCGGCTCTTCCTCCGCCTTTTTCTCTTCGGCCGGCTGTTTTACCGCCGTCTTCTTCGCTTTTGCGTGTTCCATGTATTCACTGTACGAACCTTGGAAACGGGAAATGACACCTTGTCCTTCAAATACGATCAGGCGGTCAATGACGCGGTCAAGGAAATAGCGGTCATGGGATACGGTGATGACGACGCCTGGGAACTGTTCGATATAATCTTCGAGCACGCTTAATGTTTCCGTGTCCAGATCATTGGTCGGCTCATCTAAAAACAGCACATTCGGTTCCTGCATCAGTACATTCAGCAAGTACAGACGGCGCTTTTCCCCGCCCGACAGCTTTCTGATATACGTCTGCTGCATCGGACGCGGGAACAGAAAACGCTCAAGCATTTGTTCCGCGGTGATGACATCGCCTTCCGCCGTTTTGACGATTTCAGCCGTCTCTTTTATATATTCAATGACTTTCATATCGCCGTTCATTTCGCTGTGGTCCTGGGTGTAGTAGCCGATCCGGACCGTCTGCCCGATGATGATATTGCCGCTGTCAGGCTGAATTCTGCCGGCGAGGCTGTTTAAAAGTGTCGTTTTCCCGATTCCGTTCGGCCCGATGATGCCGATTCGTTCCCCCGGGATGACAAGCTCATTAAACCGGCTGATCAGCGCTTGGCCGTTATAGGTAATGGTGACGTTATCGGCTTCGATCACCTGTTTTCCGAGACGGTGGGAGCCGATCGCGAAATCGAGTGATCCGGAGACTGCCGGCCCTTTTTGCTCTTTGAGCGCCTCCGCTCTGTCCACTCTCGCTTTTTGTTTCGTCGAGCGCGCTTTCGCCCCTCTTCTGAGCCACGCCAATTCGCGGCGCAGGAGGTTTTGACGTTTTGTTTCTTTCTGCTCCGCCAGCGCTTCCCGTTCGGCCCGTTTTTCCAGGAATACTTCATAGTTTCCTTTATACGTATAAAGGCTGCCTCTCTCAAGCTCGTAAATTCTGTTCGTCACCCTGTTCAGAAAATATCTGTCGTGCGTGACAAGCATAACGGCGCCCGGATATTGCGATAAGTAGCCTTCCAGCCATTCAATCGTTTCATTGTCCAAGTGGTTTGTCGGTTCATCCAAAATGAGCAGGTCGGCCGGCTGGATGACGTTTTTCGCAATCGCGACGCGCTTTCTCTGGCCGCCGGACAGCTCACTGACATCCTTCATCAGATCGGTGACGCCAAGTTTGGTTAAAACCGTTTTGGCTAACGTATTCGCCTCCCACGCATCATTCGCGTCCATTCGGGCCTGCGCATCAAGCAGATGTTTCTGGCGCTGGTCATTTTCCGGTTCTTCATTCAGCGCCTGAAGCGCTTTTTCGTATTCTCTCATCGTTCTCATGACGGCTGATCCGCCGGAATAAATATGCTCAAGTACGGTTTGTCCGGCCGGAAGCTCAGGGTCCTGATGCAAAAACTCAATATGCACGTTTCCTGAAGCCGTAATCTCGCCTTCCTCCGTTGATTCAAGGCCGGCAATGGTTTTCAGAAGCGTAGACTTCCCCGTTCCGTTCGGGCCGATTAAACCGATTCTTTCATTCTCTTCAATATGAAAGGAGATATGGTCGAATAATGTCTTATCTCCGTATGTTTTATAAAGGTTTTCCGCTTTTATGATGCTCATGGTTCCTATCAATCCTCACGTAAGTTCATGTGTTCATTTTAAATCAGGCGCTGGAATAAAACTAGTAAAAGGACAGACAAATTTCTTGGAAGAGATCATTTTGTCCGAAGAATGTTTCCGCCTCTCCTTTTATACACTGGAGGGGAAGAGGTGATGACATGATCAGCGTCAGTTTGTGCGTTATCGTGAAAAATGAAGAGGAAGTGCTTGCGGGCTGTCTTGATTCCGTTAAAGACATTGCGGATGAAATTGTGATTGCTGATACGGGCTCGACCGACCGGACGAAAGAAATCGCGGCCCGTTATACGGATAAGATTTATGATTTTGAATGGATCGATCACTTTGCGGCCGCCCGTAACTTTGTGTTTTCGAAAGCGGAAATGGATTATATTCTGTGGCTGGACGCCGACGATATATTGACGGAAAAGGACCGTGAAAAGCTGATTGAGCTGAAGGCGTCGCTTTCAAAAGAGGTGGATGCGGTATCCATGTATTATCACGTCGGCTTTGATGCTCGGGGAGAGGTCAGCTTCAGATACCGCCGCAACCGACTCGTCAAGCGTGAAAAAGGGTTCCGCTGGATCGGAGCCGTGCATGAGTATCTTGAAGTATACGGAAACATCATAGAAACCGATATTGCCGTCACACACCGGAAATCCGAGAAAAAGCACTCGCCTCCCTCAGACCGCAACTTGAAGATTTATGAGAAAATGGCGGAAAACAGTGAAACGATGACACCGCGCGATTTGTTTTACTTCGCGAATGAATTAAAGGATCACGGCCAGTATCAGCGCGCCATCACGTATTATCACCATTTTCTTTCCACAAAACAGTGCTGGATCGAAGACGAGATCAGAACGTGCCAATATCTATCCGATTGCTACAGGGCGGTCGGCCATGAAGAGGCCGCCATGACGTCTCTCTTAAAATCATTTCTGATCGATTGTCCGCGACCGGAGTTCTGCTGCAGGCTCGGCGACTATTTTGCGGAGAAACGGCAATACCGGCAGGGCGTGTTTTGGTATGAGCTCGCCCTATCCGCCAAAAGCAGTGATGCAGGCTTTACCCAGCTCGAATATTCCACCTGGTATCCCCATCTGCAGCTCTGCGTCTGCCACTGGCAGCTCGGCGACAGAGAAAAAGCGAAGATTCATAACGACAAAGCCGCCTCCTATCATCCGTCACATCCGAGTGTCCTGTATAATCAAAACGTGCTCGGCACATAACATCAAAAAAAGAGCTGCCCCGTATGAAGGGCAGCTCCTTATTGATTACGCTGTCGGAATTCCTCCGCTTACACTGTAAATTTGGGATGTCACATAGCTCGATTCTTCTGAGGCCAAAAAGACATAAATCCCTGCTAGCTCCGCCGGCTGTCCGGCGCGCTTTAATGGAACGGCCGGTGTTTCCTTGCCGAATTTCGGAATGTTTTCACCGGGCTGTCCTCCCGAAATCTGCAGAGGCGTCCAGATCGGCCCCGGCGCTACCGAGTTGACTCTGATTCCTTTATTCGCCAGCTGTTTTCCTAAGCCGACGGTAAAACCGATAATGGCATGTTTCGTCGCGGCATAATCCAACAGCATCGGGCTTGGATTATACCCTTCTACGGACGTTGTCGTGATAATAGACGCGCCTTCCGGCAGATACGGAAGCGCGGCTTTGACGAGCCAATACAGCGAGAATACGTTGACTTCAAATGTTTGATAGATTTGTTCTGTGGCAAGATCGCTGATATCATCCACTGCCTGCTGTTTGCCGGCGACAAGAGCGAGCGTGTCAAGACCGCCAAGCTCTTGATACGCTTTTTCCGCCAATTCTCCGCAAAACGCTTCATCGCTTAAATCTCCCGGCAGCAGAACGGCTTTTCTTCCCTCTTTTTCAATTAACGCTTTCACTTCTTCGGCATCCGGCTGTTCCTCAGGCAGATAGTTAATCGCCACATCCGCCCCTTCCCTGGCATAAGCAATCGCGGCGGCCCGGCCGATACCTGAATCGCCGCCGGTGACGAGGGCTTTTCTTCCCTTCAGCTTGCCGGCTCCTTTATAGCTTGTTTCACCGCAGTCCGGCACAGGCTTCATCTCTTTTTGCAAACCGGGCGGTTCTTGATATTGTTTTGGAAATTCATCATGATCATATTTCGTCAGCGGGTTGTGCAGATTTGCATCAGACATACAAGACTCTCCTTTATCATTGGTGATGTATTCGTATGTGTACCCCTGAGCATGACGGATCAAACGTGTAAGTGCAGTTTCCGATTGATAAAGGGAAAACAAAAAAGGAGCCCGTAAGCTCCCTTTTTTTATGACTCTCCGAGTACGTTTTCAGCCATTTTCGCTAAATGCTGGGCGCTTCCCGAAATTTCCTGCATCGTGGCAGAAATTTGTTCAACCGCCGCCGCTTGGCCGTTTGTGTTCTGGTTGATGGATTCAATAGAGTCCTCCAGCCCTTTCAGCAGGCTGTGGATTTTTTTCGTAATCTGGTCAATTTGGCCGACGTTGTCTTTTGAATGAGTGGCAAGCTTGCGGATCTCATCCGCCACCACGGAAAAGCCCTTGCCGGATTCTCCTGCTCTCGCGGCTTCAATGGCCGCATTCAAACCGAGCAGATTGCTTTGATCCGAGATGCCCTTGACAGTGACGGAAATGTCGGCGATTTCTCCCGCGCTTTCACTGACTTGTTTCGCCTGAGCGGAAATTCCGGTCATCTGTGCTGAGAAACCGCTGATGGATTCTGAGATATCCGCGATGGCCGAAGCGGTCTGTTCCACGACGGCGGACAGGCTTTCAGCGACATCATGAAGCTTGGCTGATTTTTCAAGGCTCGTGCCGAGACCGACGCCGCCGATGACTTTTCCGTTTTCATCGTGAAGCGGAATCGCTCTGGCGATCAGCGGAAATCCGAACAGCTCTTTCGGCACCATGCTTGTCTTCTTCTGATTCATGCGGATCGCGTCTGTAATGATGTCCCCTTTTTGCAGCGGGTCTCCCGGCTTTACATTAAGAGAAAACGTTTTAGCCGGAATATTCACGATTAATTTTTCTGTATCATAAATTCCGATGGTGATGTCATCTTGGATCAGGCTGTTTAAAAAAGGCGCAACTTTGACAAATGCGTCAAGCAGGCTGTGCGTTTGCTGCTCCGTCTGTATACTCATTTCTTTCACTCCTTCTTAATATGGGAATTGCCGTTTTTCATGCTGAACCGAAATCCATTTCAGCGTGGTGAATTCTTCAAGGCTCCATTCGCCGTTCAGCCTGCCGAGACCTGATTGCTTCTCGCCGCCGAACGCGACGTTCGGTTCATCATTAATGGTCGTATCGTTGACGTGAATCATGCCGGTTTCGATCCGCTTAGCAAACTCAACGCCGCGCTCAACGTTTGCCGTATGCACGGCTCCGCTTAAACCGAACGGTGTCGCGTTTGCGATGCTTACCGCTTCATCCTCCGTTTCAAACGGCATGATGCAGACGGCCGGTCCGAACAGCTCCTCCTTCGCAATGCTCATCTCAGGTTTCACATCTTTTAAAATGACGGGCTCAGCGACCGTTCCGCTGAATCGGCCGGACAGCACCGGAACCGCTCCCTCTTCTATCGCTTTTTCGACAGACCGTCTCAGACCTTCCGCCTGTCTCTCATTGATTAAAGGACCGATAACCGTATCAGGGTCCATCGGATCGCCGACTTTCAGCGATGACACTTTCGCTTCGTAAAGCTCTGTAAATTTGTCATATACAGATGTGTGAACGAGCACGCGGTTCGCCGACATACAGATCTGGCCTTGATGCGTAAACCGGCTGAATACGGCCGCATTGACGGCGTATTCAAGATCAGCATCCTCAAGCACGATCAGCGCGCTGTTTCCGCCAAGCTCCAACAGCGGTTTTTTAAAGTGTTTGACCGCAAGCTGTCCGATATAGCTGCCCACTCCGGTTGAGCCTGTAAATGAGATTATCCGCGGGACGGGATGCTCAACAAAGCTGTCGCCGATCTCCCCGATATCCGTCACGATAACATTCAGCAGCCCGTCCGGTACGCCGGCCGCTTCAAAAATTTTCGCGATAAGCGTTCCGCCGCAGATCGGCGTTTCTTCATGAGGCTTCAGCACGACGCCGTTCCCCGCGCCGAGTGCCGGCGCAACAGATTTCATCGAAAGGAAAAACGGGAAATTAAACGGGCTGATCACCCCCACGACTCCGGCGGGTATTCTGTACAGCCTGTTTTCTTTTCCGTCAATCGTGGACGGGAGAATTTTCCCTTCCATCCGCACCGGAAATGTTGCGGCTTCTTTTATCATATTTTTGACAAGTCCGATTTCAAACTCAGCCTTCAGCCGTGTTCCGCCAAGCTCCTCCATGATTAAGTAAATAATCGCTTCTTCGTGCTCTTCAATGAAAGAAACGGCTTTTTCCAAAATGGCCCGCTTTTTAAAAGGGTTTACTTTGTCCCATTCTTGTTTCGCAAGAGCCGCGGCGCGATATGCCGCATCCACGTCATCAGACGTCGCTTTTTGGAATGAGGTGATGACTTTTTGAGTATAAGGATTTCTGTTTTCCAATACGTTCCGGCTGCTCCCATCCCTCCATCGGCCGCCGATAAACTGCTTATTTAGTTCTTCATATTGAAACATGTAAAACATCTCCCTTTCACCGAAACTTGAAATTAGTTGATGAGTCATCTTTTGTATCGGTCTTAAGGTGAGAAAATTGAACTATTTCACAATAAAATTCCCGTTCCTTCCGTGCATCGACGCTTTTTAGCTTTGTCCTTTTAAAGTGGAAAATTCTTTAATTGACTGCGAGAAATTTCGACAATATAATACAAACGTCAGTGTATATAATGATAAGAATATTATGAATTTTCAGGAGGACCCATATGTCTTTACTATTTCGGAAAAAGCCGCTGGCCGACTTAAAGGCCCAGAGCAAACAGACCAGCCTGTCCCGCTCGTTAAGCGCTTTTGACTTGGTTTTGCTCGGAATCGGCTGTGTTGTCGGCACGGGGATTTTTGTGATTACCGGGACTGTGGCCGCGACAGGCGCAGGACCGGCTTTGATTCTGTCGTTTGTGCTCGCGGGCCTTGCCTGCGCGCTCGCCGCGTTTTGTTATGCGGAATTTTCTTCATCCATTCCGATTTCAGGCAGCGTATATACGTATTCATATGTCACTCTCGGGGAGTGTCTCGCGTTTTTAATCGGATGGGACTTAATGCTTGAATATGTCATCGCGCTCGCCGCCGTCGCAACCGGCTGGTCATCCTATTTCCAGTCGCTTCTTGCGGGCTTCGGGCTGCATCTTCCGGAGGCGCTGACCGCCGCACCCGGCAGCAAAACGGGTGCCGTGTTCAACCTGCCGGCCGTTATCATTATTTTGGTCATTACCGCGATTGTTTCAAGGGGCGTGAAAGAAAGCACCCGCTTTAACAATGTCATTGTATTGATGAAAATTGCGATCATTCTGCTGTTTATCATCGTCGGTTTCGGCTACGTGAAACCGGAAAACTGGTCGCCGTTTATGCCGTTCGGAATGAAAGGCGTCATCACGAGCGCCGCGACCGTTTTCTTCGCGTATCTCGGATTTGATGCCGTGTCAAACGCGTCGGAAGAAGTGAAAAACCCGCAGAAATCAATGCCGGTCGGAATCATCGGCGCGCTCGCCATCTGCACCGTCCTTTACATTACGGTATCGCTCGTCCTGACGGGAATGCTTTCGTACACTAAGCTGAATGTCGGAGATCCGGTATCTTTCGCGCTCCAATTTGTCGGCCAGAACAAGATAGCAGGCATTATTTCCGTCGGCGCGATTATCGGGATTACAACGGTCATGCTCGCTCTGCTTTACGCTCAGGTGCGCCTTACATTTGCGATGAGCAGAGACGGCCTTTTGCCCCGCATGTTTTCCAAGGTTCACCCGCGTTTTAAAACACCGTTTCAAAACACATGGGTGACGGGAATCGCTGCCGCCGGGATCGCGGGTTTTATTGATTTGGGAACCTTGGCGCATCTCGTCAACATGGGAACCTTGGCGGCCTTTACGGTCATTGCGATCGCCGTCATCGTTTTAAGAAAGAAACATCCGGAGATCAAATCTTCCTTCCGTGTTCCTTTCGTGCCTTTTGTGCCGATCATCAGCGCATGCTTATGCCTGTATCTCGCAAGCAGCCTGCCGGGCGTGACATGGCTCGCCTTTGTCATCTGGATCGCCGCCGGGATCGTCGTTTATATGATGTATTCGAGAAAACACAGTTTGTTAAATAAATAAAAAAGGAGGCTCTTTTTTCTGTTTGAGAAAGAAGAGCCTTTTTTGCACTTGATAATTCATTCACCTTATGAATAATATGGTGTATGCTTCGTTTACATAAAAAGGAGGAGAATCACTTTGGCAATTGCCGCCCCGCTTAAAGAAAAACCTGTCCATCGTCCCGAGACAACCATGTATTCTATTTTGTTCATTATCGGGATCTGTCATCTGCTGAACGATTCACTGCAAGCGGTGATTCCGGCGATGTTTCCGATTTTGGAACGTTCCATGAATCTTACATTTACGCAGCTCGGCATTATCGCCTTTACGCTGAATATGGTGTCTTCCGTGATGCAGCCCGTCATCGGCTGGTATACGGATAAACGCCCGATGCCGTATGCCTTGCCGCTCGGACTCACCGCAAGCATGCTCGGCATTTTAGGTCTCGCGTTTGCCCCGTCTTTTCTGACGATTTTATGCTGTGTCTTTTTTATCGGCCTTGGCTCCGCCGTCTTTCATCCTGAAGGATCGCGTGTCGCCTACATGGCCGCCGGCGAAAAGCGCGGGTTGGCGCAATCGATTTACCAAGTCGGAGGGAATACCGGCCAGGCGATGGCACCCTTGATTACCGCGCTGATTCTCGTTCCGCTCGGTCAATTCGGCTCTGTCTGGTTTACACTTGTCGCCGCAATCGCTGTGCTGTTTCTCATCTATATCGCCAAATGGTATAAAGGCCGCCTTATTCATTTGCGCGCCGTAAGTAAAAAATCACCGGCCTCCGCTGTGCAGACCGTGATTACAAAACCGATTATTCTCGCCCTTATCATGATTATCTTCTTAATTTTCGCGCGCTCCTGGTATGTGAGCGCGATCGGCAACTTTTATACGTTCTATGCGATGAATGCCTATCATGTCAGCATTCAGCAGGCACAGAGCTACATCTTCGTCTTTTTATTTTTCGGAGCTGTCGGAACGTTTCTCGGCGGGCCGCTTGCAGACCGTTTCGGAAAGCGGAACGTCATCATCGTTTCGATGATAGCATCGGCTCCATTGACGATTTTCCTTCCGTTTGCGGGACCTGTCATCGCCTATGGCGTACTGGCGCTGATCGGTGTTGTTCTGATGTCCAGCTTCTCCGTGACTGTTGTCTACGCGCAGGAGCTTGTTCCAGGCAAAATCGGAACGATGTCAGGGCTTACGGTCGGGCTCGCCTTCGGAATGGGCGCGATCGGAGCCGTTGCGCTCGGAGCTCTTATTGATTCAGCGGGATTGACGCCGACCATGACAGCCGTCGCCTTTCTGCCCGTTTTAGGTCTGCTCGCCTTTGTCCTGCCGAGCGACAAAACATTAAAAGAATGGCATTCATAAAAACAATCCCTGCCGAAAAGGCAGGGATTTTATGTTTCAACCGTATAAAAATGAGTGTCAGGAACCGCATACTTCGGAATAAACCCGTCTCTGAAATCAGGAAACGCTTTTTGAATTTCATCAATCCATTTTTTTACGTTTTTGATGTACGGCACGTAAATCATATTGACTGTCGCCTCGTCATCAATGTGATAGTACCAGCACAGATTGAATTCGTTCTCCGTGACGAGCGTAAAGCCTGAAAAATGATAAAAAATCAGCGGGGTGTCATTGACATATACAGCCCCGCCGCGCAGGCTGACGTCATATTGCTCAATATTCCACAGCGCCGCATTCGCGCCGATCGACTCCGTGACATGAACGTCTTCAAACTGCGCGGGCCACTTTTCAACATACCTTTGGTCACCGTATGTCTTTTTTTCTTCATTCATCTCCACCGTACAATAGGAGATGCAATCCTGCCTCCATTGCCAGACCGCCCGATACGCTTCCCCGGTATTCCGCGCGCCGACAAACCCGGTGTTGTACTGCCCTGTCAGCTTGTAATAAGACGCAAACCGTTCTGAATTGCGGTGATCCGTCAGAAAAAGGGAAGCATCCGGCTTTTCCGCAAACAGCTCGCCCGCATCTGAGAAGAAAAAGAGATCGGTGTCCAAGTGGGCAAAATATTCGGCTCCATCATACTCCGTCATCACATGGAACAGAAATGCCGGTTTCAGCGTCCAGCAATATTCATGAAACGTCCGTCCGCCCTTTGCTTCAAGCAGCTCCGGGTCCTCCATTTCATGGAGCTGAACCGCCGTGACATGTTCCCACGGCACCTGCTGAAGCAGTTCGTACGCTTTCTGGTCGACACACAGCACATACAGATGAAAATCCCGGCAATGCTCATGGAGAGAATGAATCATCGGCATCAGTTTAAAGATATGCGTTCTGGAAACAATGGTTGAAAAATGATATTTACTCACCATATCACATCCAATTTATTTAAGATCCACATGCAGTAAATCAGCAGCCAGCGCTTTGAACGCCCTTGCAAAGTGCGTGACGCCCAGCTTTTTTTCCGCTTTTGCCAAAAGCTTTCCGACCTCCGGCAGATTGAAGCTGTTCGCCGTGATCCGCGGGCTTTTCGTCTTCCAGTCCGGGTCGAGGTTGCGGTCTTTAACCGCGTGCAGCAGCTCGAGAAAAATGTGCAGCAGGCTTTCATATTTCTCATAATCAAGCAGCACTTCGATGTCTGCCATCATGCTGTTGGTTAACTCCGCGTCAAACGGGCCGTTAAACGCGAGGTGCACGTCAAGCGAACGAATGTCATTGTACTTGTCGCACATGTACGCGATATTCGCCCTGATATCATCAACGGAAGCGCAGTTGCTCGGATGCTCCTGATGGACGCTCATGATATCGCGCCGCAGCTGAAATCTCATTCCCGACTGATGAAGCCTGATGCCGAGATCATAATCTTCAAAGCCGTATCTGACAATGCCTTCATCAAACAGCCCGAGATCTGCCACGTGCTGTCTCTTGACTGACGAATTGTTCGTAATGAAAAAACGCCACGGCAGACGGTAGCCTTTCAAATCATCTCCGTATTTTTCCAAAATGCTTTTCAGCACACGGATAAAGTCGGTATCTAAATCAAAGCATTGGTCAAGAAAACTTCCGTCTCTGATGTCACTTTCATCAAGGAGCGGCTCTTTATCGCCCGGCAGCTCTTCATACAGTTCGGCGAGTTTCTCCTTATGCTCTTTTTCAAAACGGTCATAATAAAAGCTGTAAATCCGCTTCCAGAACATACCGCATACGACAAGATCGTCCCGGTTCTCATGAGCCTTGATATGCTTCGCCACCAAATCCTTTTCGGCAAGCATGTCGCTGTCATGGAAGATCAAAATATCGCCTCTGGCATTGCGGACCGCCTGATTCCGTCCGTAAGCGATCCCTCTGTTTTCTTTAATTCTCACAAAAATCAGCGGAAAATTCGCGCTGAATGATTCAAGCATGGATAAGGTTCCGTCTTCCGAACCGTTGTCAGCCACAATCACTTCGAACGGCTCTGTGCATTCCTGTTCATTCAGGGACAGCAGGCTGTTATAAAGCCGCTCCTTGGAATTATATGCGGGAACAATGACGCTTGCCTTCACTTTTCGTTCACTTCCTGTATATGATCATTTATTTGTTATCATCCTCAGATGCAAAGCCGCTGAACTCCGGGCAGACGGCGCTGACCGTCCCGATCACCCGCTTCAGAATGTCCTGATAAAGCTGATGGACAAACGGCAGGTCGGTCCGGTCCGTCTCATGAATCTGCCGAATGTCACCGGCTGTAACGATCCGGTATCCGCTGAAATGATAGAAAATCAGCGGACTTCCGTCTTCGAGCACAAGACGCCCGTCCTTCCATGAAAACGTGTGGCGGCCGTAATTCCAATGGCCGATATTCACGCCGGGCGTGGTGATGTCACACACATTCGGGAACAGGCCGGACATGTAATCCAAGTAGCCTTGATCTCCGAATTTTCCTTCGCCCGGCGCATTTTTGCATTCTTCCAGGCAGCGTTCTTTCCACCATCTGAGACAATCTGTGCCGGCACTGTCGGTTTTGAAGCTGAGAAAACCGGAATTATACCGGCCTAAAAGACGCTGCAGCATGTCGATTTCCTGTTTTCCAAATGAGGGAATGACGATATCGCCCCGTGACAGAAGCACCGAACAATCCGGCTGATTGTCAAAAATCGCGCGCGGATCAGCGAAGAAAAACAAATCGGCATCAATGTACGTGACACGCTCTAATTCCGGATGTCCGTCCAGCACGAATTCGAGAAATACCGGCTTCACCGTCCAGCAGTATTCGCTCTGATCCCTCGTCCGCTTCAGTTCAAGGAGCTCCTCATTTTCCAGTGCGGACACCTGAATCAAGGTGACATTATCCTGCCGCATTGCCTGAAGCACGTCATAGGTGTCTTGGTCCATACACAAAGTAAAAATGGGGGCGTCCGCCTGAACCGCTTTCAATGAGCCGAACAAAGCGATAGCCTGATACAGCCTTCCTTTTGATAAAACTGTGCAATATGCGCTTGTCACGTCTTTCTCTCACCTCTGTTTCTGTTACTTTTGAAAAAAGGCTTTATACCATTTGATCGTTTTTTCCAATCCTTCATCAATGGTATGTGCGGGTGTCCAATTCAGAAGCTTCCTCGCCTTTTCCGCCGATAAATATTGGTGCTTGATTTCATGGCTTCCCTGGTTGAGCACTTTCGGCTTGAGGTCACTGTCCATGGCCTTAAGAATTTTTTCTACAAGCTCCAGCACCGTCAGCTGAATCTCATTGCTGAAGTTGAACGCTTCTCCCGCAAGATTGAGCTCCTCCATCTTTTCCGCCAGCAAAAGGTATGCCTCGACCGCATCCTCGATGTAAAAATAATCACGGATAAATGTGCCGTCGCTGCGGATTTCCGGCGCTTCACCGTTCAGCACGAGCTGAATCGTCTGCGGAATAATCCGGTTGAAGTTCAAATCTCCGCCGCCGTACAAGTTGCCGCAGCGCGTAATACAGACCGGAAGTCCGTACGTATTAAAATATGTGTGGCTTAACAAATCGGCACAGCTTTTTGATACGTCATACGGATGTTTGCCCTGAAGAGGCATGTTTTCATCGTACGGCAGTGTCGGCTGGTCGCCGTACGCTTTATCACTGGACGCGACGATCACCCGCTTGATGAGCGGATGCCTGCGGCACGCTTCAAGGATGTTCCATGTGCCAAGAATATTGGCTTCAAATGTGGAAATCGGATTGCGGTTTGCGACGCCGACGATCGCCTGAGCGGCTAAATGAAAGACCGTGTCAATTTCATATTCGCCCAGCGCCCGCTCAATCACATCCAGATCTTCAAGCGCGCCCTGCACGATATTCATTTGCTTCACTTGTTCTCCCTGATACAGGTTCGACTTGGGCACAGTGTCACGGACAAGTCCCGTCACATTGGCCCCCTGATCGATCAGTTCCTTCACCAAGCAGCTTCCTAAAAGACCTGTGCATCCCGTCACAAACACATTTTTATTTTTCCAGAAACTCAAACTTGATCACCATACCTTCCATACATGTTGTCCCCGGTCCCACATCTTGTTGATTTCCAGCAGGTTTTTATACGTATCGATCGCCGTCCAGAAACCGTAATGCCGGTATACCGCCAATTCGCCGTCTTTCGCCAGCTCCTTCAGCGGTTCTTCTTCAAACATGACATCCCTGTCTTTCGGCAGATAATCAAATACCTTCGGGCTGAGCACGAAAAATCCGCCGTTGATGATGCCGTCACTTGAGGTTTTTTCAGAAAAGCTTTTCGCCATACCGTCTTCAACCGTCAGCGTTCCGAATTGCGAGGTCTTTTCTATACCGGTGACGGTCACCGCAGCCCCTTTTGATTGATGATAGCTGATCAGATGAAACAGGTTGATGTTGGCCAGTCCGTCCCCGTACGTCATAAGAAAGGTTTCATCACCGATGATGTCCTTCGCCTGTAAAAGCCGCCCCGCTGTCTGCGTGTGTTCCCCCGTGTCTAAAAAAGTGATTTTCCACGGCTCGGATTTTCCCAATATCCGCACTTCTCCGGTAGAGCTGTCCAGCGTCATGCTGTGATTCTTCCAGTCATAATCTAAGAAATATTCCTTAATCATCTCTCCTTTGAAACCAAGAAGCAGGATAAATTCGTTCACGCCATAGTATTGATAGAGTTTCATAATATGCCATAGAATCGGTTTGCCGCCTATCATGGCGAGCGGTTTGGGACGTTCATTGGTGATTTCGCTCATTCTCGTTCCTTTTCCGCCGCAGAGAATGACTGCTTTCATCTCTACCCCTCTTCTCTGTGAATATTGGATTCGAAACCGCCCGTATAAGAGAAACCAACCCGATAATTTGTCCGATTCTCTATCACCGGTTTCAAAATCTACTGTAAGATATGAGAGATTGGCGCCCTTTGTGACCAAAAGCTCTCTCTTTTTTCAGATTGGTGAAGATACACACAAAAAAAGAGCCTTACGGAAATTCCGTAAGGCTCTTTCTATTATTTATTATCCTGATTCAGCTTTTCTTTGCCGTAATGATATTTAGATGGATCAACCGGCGTAAAGTCGCTCAATTTGTGGAATCTGAGCAAGTCTTTGTACATCACGCTGTCAGACAGCTTCAGCTGCTCTGTGACTCTGGCTTTCAGGTTTTTCGTTTCCTGATTGCCTTTCAGTTCTTTTCCTGTCTTCGTATCGTATACGACATTGGAGATGGAAGTATATTTCGGCGTGACGTAATCTCCGTTACGGAACGTCACCGTATCATCATGGTCTTTCGAGAAGAGATCGGTGCCGAAATTAATATATTTCTTAGAATCGATGCCTTCCAAGTGAAGGATCGTCGGCACAACGTCCATTTCACCGCCGTACGTATGGTTCACCCCGCCTTTTTTGCCGGGGATGCGAAGCATAAGCGGCACACGCTGATTCTGCGCGTTTTGATAAGGCGTAATTTCTTTGCCGAGAATTTCTTTCATCGCGCGGTTATGGTTTTCAGAGATTCCGTAATGGTCTCCGTAAAGCATAATCACCGAGTTGTCATATAAACCGGATGACTTCAGGTCTTTAAAGAACTGTTCAAGCGCCTCGTCGAGATAACGCGCCGTCTGGAAATAGTCATCCACAGTCGCGTCGCCCGTTTTCGCTTTTTCGATCGTTGCGTCTTTTTCATCAAGCGTAAACGGATAATGGTTCGTCAGCGTGAGCAAATGCGCGTAGAACGGCTGTTTCAGCGATTGAAGCTTCGGAATGGATTCTTTGAAGAATGGTTTATCCTTCAGTCCCATATTGACAAGGTTGTCATCAGACATATCGTATGTGCTGGCGTCAAAGAATTTATCGTAGCCGATATGTTTGTAAATCTGGTCACGGTTCCAGAATGATTTGTAGTCACCGTGTAAAACGGCGCTTGTATAGCCCTCACTTTGGTCAAGGATGGCAGGAAGCGATTGATACGTGTTTTCCCCTTTTGTCACGAAGGCTGATCCTTCAGGCAGTCCGAACAGGCTGTTATCCATCATCAGCTCGGCGTCAGATGTTTTACCTTGGCCCGTTTGGTGGAAAAAGTTATCAAAGTACGTCATGTCCTCTCCGCCGCGGGCGAGTTTATTCAGGAACGGCGTGACTTCTTTTCCGTCAAGTTTGTAGTTGATCAAAAACGATTGGAAGCTCTCCAGGTGAATCTTAATGATGTTTTTGCCTTTGGCCTTGCCGAAATACTCGGCGTTCGGCTTCGCATAATGCGACGATGTGTAGTTTTCAACGCTCGTCAGGTCATCGCTGCTGGCATATGCCCGCTGTGATTCCGTCTGCGCCGTCTGTACGCCGTCATAAATTGTGTAATTATAAAGGCCTAAGTATTTTACAATGTAATTGCGGTCAAACGTTCTTGTCAGCAGCTCCGGGCGGTCCTCTTCGGCAATCGCCAGGTTCACGAAGAACAAAACAATACCCGTCACGATAATTAATGACGTATACCGTTTTTTCAGCTTGAATTCCTTCAGCTCACGTCTCCACACCAGAAGCGCGATTAAAATAATAATATCAACAAAGTATAAAATATCATGGCCGGACATAATGCTGAAGATGCCGTCTCCCATATTTCCCACATTACCGGATTGCTTTAAGTTCGGGAATGTCAAGAAATCATCGAAGAATCGATAGAATAGGATATTTGCATACAAAATAAACGTCATGATGAAATCAATAATCACCATGATAATCGCTGATTTGCGGCCTTTCGCAAACAATGCCAGTCCTAAAAAGAAAATGGCGCTTGAGAACGGATTGATCACAAGCAGAAACTGCTGCGTCGGACCCTTCACCCCAAGGTTGAATTCAGCATGATAGGCTAAATACGTTTTGGCCCAAAACAAAATAATAGCCAGTACAAAAAAACTAAGTCTGTAAGAAAATAATTTCTTCATGGCAACCTCTACTTTCCTAAACACTTTAAATCTGTATTCTTACTTTTTGCTTCAATTCCTGCTTTCCGAGCAAAACGAAAGCATCACACAGCCCCATAAACACACCATTTAAAAAAACGATATATTTATCATTCGTGTCATGCCCATTGAACATCTTATCCCGCCAGCCATTAGACGCAGGATATCCGTTCTTCGTTTCACATTTTTTTCTGGCATTAAAAGGTACCGTATCAGACCGGGTCTGAAAATAGGAGATACCAAATATAAGAATAACACAAACTTCTAAAAACGAAAAATGAATATCAAAGGCAGCCGCCCAACAGGCGGGCTGAAGTTATTGTATGCAAAGGGGTTGAAAAACTTGAAGGTTTTTTTGGCTGATGTAAAAAAGGACTGGAGTCATCCAGTCCTTTTCATCAAATCAGTCAAATCCCCGCCCAAACATCTTTTGCGTAAATGCCTTTTGTCTGGAGGTCCAAAAGCCATTCTTGCGCTTGCCGTTCGTCTGTTTCGCGGACCGACTGATACGCTTTTTGCAACGTTGCCTCTACATCGGGCGCCATTTTGCTGCCGTCGCCGCATACGTAGAGGTGCCCTCCCCGGCCGAGGATGGAAATTAAAGCGCCGGCGTCTTTCGCCATTAAGTGCTGCACATACGTTTTCGGTACGCCTTCTTTGCGGGAGAAAGCCGTATGAAGCGTCACGATTCCGTCTTTTTCATAAGCTTCAAGCTCGTCACGGTAAATAAAATCATGATCGTTTCTGCATCCGAAATACAGATGAGCCTCCCCCAGCTCTTTTCCTTCTTTTTTTAACGCCGCCCGGGCCTGCAGAAATCCGCGGAACGGGGCGACTCCTGTGCCGGGACCGACCATAATAATCGGTTTTTCCGGATCTTCCGGCAGCCGGAATCGTGTTTCCGGAGTGCGGACAAACATCACGATACCATCCTCAGGGCCGCGGTCCGCTAAATAATTCGAAGCGACTCCGCGATACTCACCCAAACCGCTCCGGGCGGGTCCGCGAACGACGCCGACGGTAATTGAAGCCTGCCCAGGATGTTTCCGGGGCGAACTTGAAATCGAATAATACCGCGGCTTCAACGGGCGCAAAAGCTCCAGAAATCGCTCAAACGGAAGTTCACACGCTTCATATTTTTCAAGGAGATCGAGCATCGAGACGCGCGATGTTAAGATTTGCTCCTGATAGACGCCCTCCTCAAGAAAATCTTCCAATTCCCGTTTGTGCGGCGGGCAGACCGTATAAGCGGCCATTTCCCGGATTTGAGCCCTTGATGCCGCTTCCTGCAATTCGACACAGCTGCTCAGAAGATCATGCAGCCTGACCGGCCGATCGAGCGGGAGATGAGCTGCGCTCTGTCCGCTGGCCGTCAGCAGCACTTGATCATTCCCGTTCAGATTGAACCGGCGGAGAACACGGCTGACCTGCTCTTTGCTGTTTACCGGCAGCACGCCGAGATGATCCCCTTCATGATAGGCAGCCTCTTTCGGCAGAGTGATTTCGATATGCCTTGTGCTCCGGCCGCTTTCCGGCGCCTGAAGTTCCCTGTTTTCCGCAACGGATGCGTAAACCGCTTCATACGTCTGTGCCAAAGGAGACCCGCCAAGCCCGCTGACAAATTGAAGGCCCAGCGCACTTCTCTCTTTTTCGGCATTTTCATTCAGCTTGAGACCGAATGCCTTCATGGCGTCCGTCCACATGCTTTTTTTCCATTCATCAAGCTTTCCTTCAAAATCGCCGCTGACGTCCCCCTCGCCTCGGGAGGAAAAGCGTTCCGCCCCTTTTTCGGCAAGCTTCTCATCAATAAGCCTCGGTACAGCCTGATATGTCGCCGCCCAGTTATGATCACCGCAGCCAAAGACGGCATATCGGACGCCTTCCAGTTCCCCGGGTTTGACTTCTTCAAGCCATTGAACGAATTGTCCCGCGTTGCTCGGAGGCTTTCCGTTATAAGAGGACGTAATGATCAAGAGAGCTCCTTCTTTCGGCAGTTTTCCGATCCGGTCATTTAAAGGCGCCGTTTCAGTCCGGACGCCGTGCATCCCGGCAGTATCGGCAAGCTCCCGCGCCACGCCTTCTGCGGTTCCCGTATCTGAGCCGTACAGAATCAGAAGCGGTCGGTTATCAAGCCCGATAATGGATGCGCCTTTTGTTTCCCGTTTTTCTTTTTCGACGTCTTCCGCCGCTTTTTCAGCCGCCGGGAGAGCAGCCGCCACGGCTTCTTTGTTTCTCGGCCGCACCCGGATATGAAAGTCGCCGGGCTTGATCGTTAATGTTTGTTTAATATCGAGCTCATAATCGGTGTGATCGATAAAAGTAAAATGCTGAAGAATCATCCCCAGAACAAGAGTTGCTTCATGCAGGGCGAACTGCATACCGATACACGCCCTCTGACCGTTTCCGAACGGCTTATACGCATGGTGAGGCACTTGATCAGGATGTTCAAACCGCTCCGGATAAAATTCCTCCGCATTGTCTCCCCACGCGTCTTTATCACGGTGAAGCTGGGGAATTAAGACGGAAATTCTGTCTTTCGGCGTGATCGGATATTTCCCGCCGATCACCGTATCCTCTTTCGCATAAAGGCTGAACGCAGGCGCGGTCGGCCATAAGCGCAATGACTCCTGCAAAATCATTCGGATATAAGTAAGCTCCAGTACTTGTTTATAAGAAGGAACGGGATCGGTCAATACCCGATCAGCTTCTTCATAGGCTTTTTCCAAAACACGAGGATGTTTCAGCAGAAAGTAGATGGCAAAGGAAAGCAGGCCGCTGGTCGTTTCGTGGCCGGCAATTAAAAACGTGATGATTTGAAACCGGATATTTTCATCATCAAGTTTTTCGCCCGTTTCCGGGTCTTCCACATTCAGCATTCTGGCCAGCAGATCCTTTTCATCCCGGCCGCCTGACCGGCGCTCTGCGATAATACTGTCTACTAACGAAAACATCGCCTGAATGTCATGATGAAATTGGCGCTTCGTTCTGATCATAAGCTTATCCTGAACATCAAGGCGCTGCATTTGGTGCATCGCTTCATCAAGGGCCCGCACCATGCTGTTGATAAACGGATGAGGCGTTTCCCTGTAATAGCTGTTAAACCGATAGTTAAAGCCGCAAAGCCCAATCGTATCAAGCGTCAGCCGGGTCATATCAGCAGGCACATCAACGGCCTCATCCGGGTTCAGCCTAGCCCATTTTTGAATCAGCTGCACCGCGATATCAGTCATCATCGAATGATAATCTTTCATCGCGCGCTGGCTGAAGGTCGGCATCAGAATATGATGCGCCTTTCGCCAGTTAGGCTCATGCGTCCAGCTTGTAAACAGCCCGTCACCGGAAAACGCCCGGACTTTCTCTAAAGCCCCTTCAATGCTTTTATCGAACCGCTCTTCATCACAAACCTCTTTCACCAGTTCATGGCCGGACACGACGATAATGGCGCCCGCCGGCGTATGCAGCTGAAAAATAGGCCCCTGCTCGTTTGCCAGTTTGATCAGCGACATTGTAGGCTTGTCTTTATCAAGCAAAGGAAGATTGCCGAGCGGGCCGAATGTCTTCGGCTGCGGAATCGGACCTGTTTCCTTCATGAATAACACCCTTTCTAACACGTTGATGCGTTCCTTCCAACTACATTGCCCTTTTCACCGGCCGATTATCCGCCGTCACGGATCAATCATCGGATTGACGATCGATAACGGTTTTTTCTATACTGGAGAGGCTTGTCAAATACAGAAATAAGGTGAGTTCACATATGGATTTTGAAATCAAGTTTTTATCGTTTTATGTCATTCAAGTGGAAGGAAAAGACGAACAGGCAAACAAACAGTTCAAACATTTCCAGACCCTTGACACGGAAGAATTTGAAGAAAGCGAGCTGAAGGATTTTCTTGACGGGGAATTGAAGAAAATCGTCAAACGGAAAGCCGAACGGCATCCGCAATCCGAGCAAGTCCCAACAAAAATCGGCCATTTTATCACGGAGCCGGGCCATGAGCTTGATTCAAATCCGAATTACAACCTTTTCAACCGCGCCAGACTTGCGGATACGAAGGAAGCATTTATCGAAGCAAGCGAGCAGTTCGTCCGCACTTACCTTGACACGAGTGCCGTGCGCGGCGGTGTTTTTATCGTGGCATCGGCCGTTCCGCGCAAGTATTTTGAAGACAAATTCGTCTTTATGATGAAATGCGATTTCGAGCCGAAGGTCGCCCGCATCTCAGACGCCTCATCTCTCATTAAAAAGGTCGAAATGGCCATCACGACAAAAAACATGAAAAGCATTCAATATCCGTATATGCCGGAAGAAGGCATGACGGAAGAGCATGAGCTGAAAATCCACCAGGCCTCGCACGCCCGTTATTTCGAAGATTTTCTCAAATTTGTCGAATACGGCGAATCGATGCCGGAAATCATGAAAAACCAAGTCATGAACATGGTGCAGGAACACGTGTATGAAACGTTTGAAGAAAACAGCGAAGAGCTTCAGCAGTTTGAGCACGACATTGAAATTTGGGAAGCGAGTGAAAAGCGGGAAATTCAGGAGCGCCTCGACACTCATCAAGTCATCGAGGCATCCGCGCAGATCATTGAACACACGCCGGAAGCCGAGCTGAAAATGAAAGTCGGAGAAACAGAGATTAAAGGATTACTGGCTGATTTCGGCGAATCCATCCATCTCGCAAAAGTGAACGGGCGCTATGTCGCGCTCATTGAGGCGGAGACGATCTCGTTTGAAAAAGGCAGTTCGCCGGTGGAGTTTCACAAGCCTGAGGGGCTGCATGAGGTGATTGAGCGGATACGGAATAAATCTGAACAAGACTGACAAAAGTCCAGACGCCATGTTCTGGACTTTCTTTATTTAATAAGGCTCTTTGAGCAATCGATAGCATGCACCGATGATGTCTTGGACGCCGGGCGTTCCCTTTATCTCGCGGCGGACGATTTCAGATGAGAGATTCTGCACCTGTAATGCCCGCTCCGCCCGTCTTTCGAAGTATGCTTGACATGCAGTTTCATGGTTTTCGTGTTTTTGCAGTTCTTCACTAAGCACAATCGCGTCTTCAATCGCCATCGCCGCTCCTTGCGCCAATGTCGGCGCTCCTGCATGGACGGCATCCCCGCCCAGAACGACGCGGCCTCTGTGCCACGGTTCTTTGACCGCCATCTGCTCAATCTTATGAAACAAAACGGGAAATTCCTTTGACATATTCTCTGTCACAAACTTCACTCCCGGAATTCCGCGCAGCAAGTCTTTCACCCGTTCAAAACGCGTGTCCTCGTCATCCCTGAAGTCAGCGTCATACGGCCGGATGATAAATACGTATCCTGTTTTTTCAGAGAGCGGCACGACTCCGACCTGCGTCTGCCCTTTTTTATACATCAGTGTCGAATCATGAAATATCGGCTCGGGAAAAGAAATGTAAAATCTGTGCGCTCCCATGCCGAGATACTCTGTTTTCACTTCTCTTTGCAGCATTTGATCGCGGACAGCGGAGCGGATGCCGTCAAAGCCGGCGAGGATGTCAGCCATCATCGCGGTTCCGTCTGCACAATGCACCGTTATGTCATCTGCCGTTTCTTCGTAAGACACGACTTTTTTACCGGGCAGAATCGTGACCCCCGCCGCTTCAGCATGCTTTTTGAGGATATCGTTTAACGTTTGCCGCAATATATTATTCCGCCCCGGCAATGAATCATCTAAAAACGCCTCACTCACTTTAAACTGCAGCGTTCCGTTTTCATCATGCTGCTTCAGCCATTCCGTTTGAAAGCCGTGTTGACAGCATTCATCATACACACCGATTTCCCGCAGCACCCGCAGCGCATTTTGGGGCTGGAGAATGCCCGCTCCGCTTTTTCGCATGTCGGACGCCGCCTCGCAAAGGGTCACTTCAAAACCCGCTCTGCCGAGAGAAATCGCTGCGGACAGGCCGCCGATCCCTCCTCCCGCTATGATGATCTTTTTCACTTCATGGTTCATCACGATACCGCCTTCTCTATTTATTTATTATTCATTAACTATTAGCCACCTTACTATATGAGCTGAAAAACTGTCAATCTTTATAGGTTGCCTTTTGAATCCGGCAAGCTTATACTTTGAATCACTAAAATGGTACGGAGGCTTACAAAAATGGAGTTGAGACATTTGCCGGATTATTCGCAGATTGCCGGACGCGCTGAGATTTACGCCGATATGGATGCTGAATCATTGAAAACATTTTTAACGTTATTTGATATGTCTAAAAAAATGAATCAGGTCATGGAGCATTATTTCTCAAGTCACGGATTGTCCGAAGGGAAATTCAAAATTTTGATGTTTCTGTTTGACGCACCCGGACACAGCCTGAGTCCGACAGAGCTGGCAAAAAAATCCAATGTCACCAAAGCGACCATCACCGGATTGATCGACGGACTCGCACGGGACGGCTTTGTAAACCGCAGCCGGCATACCGGCGACAGACGAAAAATCAGCATCGAACTCACAAAAGAAGGAAAAGAAAAGCTGATGCTGTTTCTTCCCGGCCACTTCTCCAATATTTCAGGAGTCATGGAAAGCTTCACCGCTGAACAAAAAGCGGAATTGACAAAAATGCTTGAAGTATTATTTGATAAGCTTCTGCTGTTTTCCGGCGGCAGAACATAAAAAGGCGCCCCTCTCAGCAGGGCGCCTTTTTCGCGCGGTTAATCATCACTGTTTAAAATTCCGAAAAACCGTAGCAGGTTGATAAACAGGTTAATAAAGTCGATATAAAGCGTCAATGCCATCAAAGGAATCAGGTCAGCCGTGATGTCCCGGTGCTTGATCTGGTTCAGATCGTATAAGATGTACATTGAAAACACAATCGTCCCGATGACGGAATACGCCATCATGGCGGCGGAATTCAGCGGGCTGAAAATATTAAAGATCCCCACTGCGAGAAGCGCGATGACAGCGACAAGCAAGAAGGACCATAAAAACGACAAGTCCTTTTTCGTCTTAGCGCCGATCGTGCCGAGCACCGCAAAAATCACAAACGATGAACCGAATGCCTCCAATACGACATAGGCCCCCGCTGCGGACGCATAATGGCTGATAATCGGAAACAGCGTCATTCCGGAAATGAAAGCGAATGAAAAGACAAACACATATCCGACGGCTTTTTTTCGGCGCAGCCAAAATGCGGCGATGATCATGACGACCTCTAAGACCGACAGCGGCAGCATCAATGCCGGCGGAATGAACTGACCCGTATACAGGCCGATTGTCGCAACTAACAGTGTAAACACAAATACCGTTATAATGCGCTGCATAATAGATTGTTTGCTCTCATAAGCAGCAGTTTGCATGTCAAAAGTCCTCCCAAAAAAATGATCTTGATAGGTCTATTATAAATAAAATGGGAGAAATTTGCATGATTTTAAGAAGATTTTAAGGATGTCAGGCCTGACGTTTTGCTGCGCATTCCTGCATATCCATGAAATCATGCAGTTTTTTCGTCAAGCCGCCGTGCCCGAATCGGATATTCCCCTTCTGCCCCGGCGTTTTCGCGAAATCGAGAAATGCCAGCACATAAAGACGCCTGACGGGAATCGGAATGACGCCCGCATCATAAAACCAGCCGTCAATTGTATTGAGCACGCCTTTGTTAATGCCGTATTGCTTCGTGCACCAATGCAGAAAGCGCACTTCGGGCAGGTGCAGATACCGGCTCTCCCGGAAAGGAACAGTTGAATGCTTCATATGTACCGCCTCCTGTCATTGGCTGTTTTTTAAGATTGTTTTACTTCTTTGCTCTTCAGGGAAAATCGATATTTCTCCACCTTATCAATTTGTGTCACTTGGGAATTATGAACCGTAATCTGAACTGTCCCGAAATCGAGCGTTTCCAGCGCGCTGATAATCTTTTCGATCACATGCGGATCTACGTTTCCTTTGGACGTCATCATGCTCCCCCTTTATGTCTGGCCGTTCGTCTTTTGACAATGAGTGTTTTAATTCATACTATTCTGATAAGAAATATATAATTATACTATTATGTTTTCATTCAGAAATCAATAACATTTACACAATTTTTGGATATGTTTTCTTTGCGAAAACTTTCACTTCCTTCGCTTTGATATAAACCGTGTCGCCGACGCCCGCCCCCAAGGCGTCATATTGCTCTTTTTAAGAACGCAATCTTCACGTTCCGACATATTTACGTTGTTTTCCGCTGACAAAAAAAGCGCCCCGCCTCTGGCCGGAGCACCTTTTTTCTATGCTTTTGCTTCCTCGATCACACATGTGACGCCCATGCTGGCGAGCGCCTGCTCCAGGGATCCGTAAGTTTGATACTCTGAAAAATCAAGCCCCAATTGGATAGAAGTCTGTGCCACATCAGGCCGAATGCCGGAAAACACGGTTTTGATGCCGAGGAGAAATAACGTTTTCGACAGCATATACAATTGCTGCGCCACCATCGTATCGACAATGGGCACACCGGACAGATCAATCACAAGATTTGTGATCCGTTTGGCGACACAGTTTTCCGGCACCGACTCCAAAATCACGCGTGCCCGTCTCGTATCAATTGAGCCGATGAGCGGCAGAGTGCCGATCGTATCCGCGATCAAAATAACCGGACAGCTCAATTCGGAAATAAGCTCCTGCTGAGATGACAGCCTCGCGATCATTAATTTCTGAAACTGTTCAGTAAAATCCGTCATCAGCTGATCAAACGAGCCGTTGACAAGGTGATTCCAGCGGCGGGCATCCTCGTTTGTTACGATGTCCTGATGCTCATCCATAAAACGGGTGACCGCCTCCCAAAAGACGGTTCTTGAATTGCCGATCGCCTCAACGACCTCATGAACCTCCGCGTCTTGCTCCACTCTGCTTTTCGCTACCTGTGCGGCCCATTTTTCTTTGTTATGCTGAAAAACGGCCGGATCTTCCAAAAAAGCGCTTGCGATGACCGTGTTTGTAAAGGTATGCTGCTCGATCAGCAGCCGTTTCATTTCCTCACTTAATTGATCCGCAGAATAAAAACGCCCTCTCAGCTTCCGTCTCAGCTTGAGCCATTTTTCCGTCAGCTCTGCCGAATGTGTAATAATATAATCATGAAGTAATTGGTCTTTGTTCACTGCCGTCTCCTCTTTCAAGAATATGTACTTTTGTCTAAATTATAAATCGGAATCGCCGATCGTACTAGAGAAATAAAAAAAAGCCTGCACATTAAAGCTTTTGATTGCTTTTTTCGGCAGGAGGTTACACTATAAAAGAAATGAAACAGGAGGTCAGTATGATGATCAAAAAAATCGCGACAGTCGCCGTATACACTGATGATCAGCAAAAAGCGAAAACATTCTGGACGGAAAAAGCGGGGTTTGAAACCGTCGCCGAGCATCCGATGGGCCCGGGCGCCTTCTGGCTTGAGGTAGCGCCCAAAGGGGCCGCCACTCATTTGGTTATTTATCCGAAATCGATGATGAAAGGGGCCGAGCATATGAAGGCTTCTATCGTATTTGAGTGTGAAGATGTCTTTGCCGCATACGAACAGATGAAAAAGAACGGCATCACCTTTTTAGATGAACCGAAACAAATGGAATGGGGCAGCTTCGTGCAATTTAAAGATGAGGATGGTCATGTCTTTCTCCTGAAATCGTAATCCGTCAGGCATCTCAATTGACTTTGAGAATCATTTTCATTTAAAATGTTGGATAAAGCGTGAAAAGGATTGGAGAGCTGCCAGATGTTCGTGCAAATCAGAAAAATGACCGTAAAAGAAGGACATGCCGACAAAGTAATCGAACGCTTCAGTTCAGAAGGCGTGATTGAAAAGCAGGAAGGTTTGATAGACGTAACGGTCCTGGAAAAAAAAGTCCGCCGCGGTGATGAAGAAGTCGTCGTGTTAATCCGCTGGGAGTCAGAAGACCATTGGAAACAATGGGAAAAAAGCGAAGACCACATCGCGGCCCACAAAGCAAACCAAGGCAAGCCGAAACCTGATTATATGCTTGGGACGGATGTCGGTATGTATCATGTCAGAGCCGTTAAAACAGGCGTACACGAAAAATAATAAAGAGCATTTGCCCCAGGGCAATGCTCTTTTTATTTTTTCTCCTCATACGGCAGGACAAACAGCGGTTTATCGGGCTTCCATTCCGCATACAGCACGTCCTCCGTTTTTTTGATGTTCAGCTTTTTCAGCTCCTGAGTCAGCTGCTTTTCTTCCAGCCTGGCTTCTTTCAGATTTTCATACAGCACTTCGCCGTCAATAATCAGTGTGACCGGCAAAGAGACCTGCTTCAGCTTTATTTGCATGTCGCCGTTTTTCGTCGTGTCATATTGAAATTTCGGCAGGACGCTGACCATCCCGTTTGTTTCTAAAATCGCGTACTCCGCTTCCTGTATGGAAAAGCAATTCGCCTGTCTGAGAAGGCTTTGCAGTTGATTAATGTCCAGCTTATTCTTTTTCAGCACATCATATTTCAGTTTTCCTTTATGTATGATAATACTCGGCTCGCCTTCCAACAGCTTTCTGGAGCTTTTTACTTTCTGCGTAATCAGTTCGATGAGATAAATTAAACCCCCCCATAACAGAGAGGCAAAAATGATTTCAAAAATCCTGACGCCTTTATCATACACCGCATTTCCGACCAGTTCGCCGAGGATGAGCGCGGAAATAAAATCAAACGGCGTAATTTGCGAGAATTGAGTTTTTCCAAGCAATTTTAAAATCACAAATAAAATACCCAAACCGCATACTAACTCCCAAGCCACTGTAAGTAAATGTCCCATATTCGCACCTTCTTCTTAAAAGTCATTACCATTATGGACATTCGCCTGTTTTCTATACAGCGGCCGGCAACACACAAAAAAACGCAGCCGAGGCCGCGTTTTTTCACTTCTGCTTACTGTTTTTGATTCGATCTGACGACCCGTAAGCACACCTCAGCGGCATAACCGGCAGCCGCTCCGGAACCCGCAAACATCGCGGCAAGCCCCAAGCCCATTCCTTCCCAGCCGCCGACACCGAAAATGCTGTAAACAACCGTACCGAAAGCAGTCAGGCCCAGCACCGCCAAAAGGCACTCAGGCCACATCTTTTTCGGCCATTTCTTGCGGAGCACAGCCGATACGGCAAAGTTAAGACAAAATGCGGCCAGACAGATCAGAAAAAAAAACCCCATGTCTTTTGCACCTCCGTCATGAGTAGCTTTTTATTTGCTCACCTTTTTTTCAAACAAATGATAACCCGGCGCGGGTCCTTTTGATTCGTACCCCATTCCGCTGTAAAACGACTGAAGCGCCTTGTTTTCGGACACGCAATCGAGCCGGATTTTCGTTTTTCCCGGACAAGACACACCCGTTTCCGCCCAAGTCATGATTGTCCGGCCGAGCCCCGCCCCTGCAAACCGCCTGTTAATCGCCAGCCGGTGGAGATATACGGACTCCTCATGTCCTTCATCGCCCCAAAGACGTCTGTCCCACCCGCTTGCTTCGGGAAGCAGCATGACGACGCCGGCCAGCTCTTCATTCTGCCTGAATAAAAAAACATACCCTTGGGCGATCGCCTCCCGCATATTGTGGGTATCTTCCCCTTGCAGAAGGCCGCTCCACTGGTTCGACCCTTTATCGCGAAGCCATTCTGCCGCTTGCACGAGCAGATCCATGACCTCTTTTGCATCATCTTTCCGGGCGGAGGTGACCCGGAATGCCCCCGCCTTCTCCTCCGTAATCGTAAAAGGTGTCATAAAATCCTCCTGTAATCAGAATATTCGACACCTTCATTATAGACCAAACGCAGAAAGGAAAAAAACAGCCGTCGTGTTTGAGGGCCGTTTAAAAAATTTTCTTCTTATCACGTTCTTCTTTTAAAATCTCAACCGCTTCCCTGAAACGCATAGAGTGGACGATTTCACGCTCACGCAGAAAACGGAGTGAATCATTCAGGTCAGGATCATCGGAAATATCAATAATCCATTGATACGTCGCTCTCGCCTTTTCTTCAGCCGCAATATCCTCATATAAATCAGCGATCGGATCTCCCTTCGCCTGTATGTAAGACGCTGTGAACGGAACTCCGGCCGCATTGTGATAAAACAGCGCGCTGTCATGGTTGACGTAATGATCACTGAGCCCTGCATCACGCAGCTGCTCCGGGGTCGCATCTTTTGTCAGCTTATAAATCATCGTCGCAATCATTTCTAAATGCGCAAACTCCTCCGTGCCGATATCCGTCAGCAGGCCGATCACCTTGTCAGGAATCGTGTAGCGCTGGTTTAAGTACCGGAGCGCTGCGGCCAATTCGCCGTCCGCCCCGCCGTATTGTTCAATGAGAAACTTAGCCAGCATCGGGTTGCATGTACTGACTTTAACCGGATACTGCAGCTTTTTTTCATATACCCACATTTACAGATCCCTCCTTATACTTGCCATGGCCAAGGACCGCGGCCCCAGTCCCATTGAGCGCCGACCTGACTCACGCCGAATTGCAGAAGCGGTCCGTAATCAGGCTCAAACCGCTTTCTCAGCTGTCTTGAGTACCGGGAATATTCATGAAACTGCTGAAGCGCGAGACGGTCATGGGGATGCGTATCCAGATAAAGCGTCAGCTCCACCAAGACAAAGTCCGCCGCCTGAATTTGCTCCAGCAGCCGATAATATTCATCATCAATCTTTTTCGCCATATTCGATTCCCCCCCGATAAGGATTATCATAGAAATCGTAAAGATCCTTCCAAAGGGTCCCTTTTCTCAATGCCTCCATCGGAGAAAACTGCTCCAAGTGATACGGCTGAAACCGCATATAAAGATGCGGCGGCGTTCTGAAGTATTTTCTCCCGATCGGCGGGCAGGGATCAAACCGGCTGTGGAAGGGTTTATAGGATTTGACCGGTGTAAACGGCTGATTTTCTTTCATTACGATCCTCCTTTCCTAAACACATGACCTTAATAGGTATGAATCCGTATCGGCATTTATGCCCTGTAAGAAATGAAAAAAGCCAGCGCTTAGAAACGGTCACAAAAAAACACTCTTGCTGTTCCAAGAGTGCTTTTTCCCGAATGGTCAGATATATTGGCTTTCCCGATGATGATGATGATGGAACGGGTAGCCGCCGTAGCCTCCGCCATAGCCGCCAAAACCGTACCCCGGATATCCCCCGAAGCCGCCGTAGCCGCCGTAGCCGCCAAAACCGCCGTAACCGCCAAAACCGTATCCCGGGTATCCGTAGCCTCCGCCGAAACCGTATCCCGGATATCCTCCGAAGCCTCCGTAGCCGCCAAAACCGTACCCCGGGTAGCCTCCGAAGCCGCCATAGCCTCCGCCGTAGCCTCCGCCGTAAATCGGTCTTCTTTCATTCATGATTTATCGCTCCTTCACATAGGTTACAGTCCAGTTTATGACATCCGGAAGGAAACGTATGGGCATCCGCCCAGTTTTGGCGAAATAATAAATAATTGCTTACGGAGAAAAATACGATACAGGCCGACCGCTTAAGCAAAATAAAAAGGCCGGAACTTATGCCGCCCCGGCCTTTTTGTCTTTATTCGCCTAAATCTACATTGTGATAAACCTGCTGTACGTCTTCGAGGTCTTCCAGCACATCGATCAGCTTTTCAAATTGAGCTTTCGCATCTTCCGGAAGCTCGACTTCATTTTGCGCAAGCATCGTCAGCTCCGCAACCGTGAACTCTTCAACGCCGGCATTTTTGAATGCCTCCTGTACCGCATGGAATTGATCAGGCTCGGCATATACGATAACACTGTCATCCTCTTCTAAAATATCGCGCACGTCCACATCAGCTTCCATCAGCAATTCCAGCGCTTCATCCGCCGTCTTGCCTTCAACGCCGATAACGGCAGTCGCATCGAACATGTAAGCGACAGACCCGCTCACACCCATATTTCCGCCGTTTTTCCCGAATGCGGCACGCACTTCAGGCGCCGTGCGGTTTACATTATTGGTTAACGCATCAACGATGATCATTGAACCGTTCGGCCCGAAACCTTCGTAACGCAGCTCGTCAAAGTTCTCCTCCGCGCCGCCTTTCGCCTTTTCAATCGCACGCTCAATAATATTTTTCGGCACACTGTACGTCTTCGCGCGCTCAAGCACCACTTTTAACGCCTGGTTCGATTCCGGATCTGGCTCGCCTTGTTTTGCCGCCACATAAATCTCACGGCCGAACTTCGCGTAAATCCGGCTCGTATTTGCGTCCTTTGATGCTTTCTTTTCTTTAATATTGTTCCACTTACGGCCCATTTTGTTCCACTCTCTTTCACGAATTGAATCTGTATGATAAATACTCTGCTTCTATTATACCTCAGCGGTTGGGTTGTTTCGAGTGTAAGACATTAGAAAAAACAGGCACGCTTAAAATCACCGGAGCGCAGTAAGCCGAATGTGAGGGTTATTATACAAAATATAAAAAGCCTCCCTTCATACAGGAAGGAAGTCGCAAGCCAAAAGATTCATTTTATTCTCATTACCTATTTCCTACACTGTATATCCTGACTCACGTGGTAAAATTTTGATATCGAACAAATGAAAGGATATGGTCATGAAAGTTTTCGAAGCAAACAGCCTGCTGGCCGCTGCTAAACAGCGCGCGGGTGAATATAAAAAACTGCGCGGTCAGATGGTCAACCTGAAAAAAGCGTTTCAAGGCATGGCTGATCTTGGTGACAATGATTTCTCCGGCCGGGGCGCAGACAACATCAAAGCTTTTTTCAAGGACCACGCCGGCGTCACAGACAGCTGGCTTGATCTGATCGACATGAAAATCGCATTTCTCACAAGCCTTCCCGGTAAGGTCGAAGATGCCGGACTTTCCAATTCGCATGTGGAGGAATCATTTCTGGAGCATGAGCTCACCCACGCCCTCAGTAAATCAAAGGCAATTATGGAAGGGCAAAAAAAGGACATGGGGTCCATCCTCAGAGAGATCGAAGACATCATCTCGCTTGATCTGTTTTCAACCGAAAGCACAGATCAGAAGCTTTCTTCAGCTGACAAAAAAAGAAGCGAAACCATACATAAGCTCGGGAAGCTTGATCACGATCTAACGAAGGAATACACAGAAACCGAAGCGAACGAACAGTTCATTCAAGCTGACTTTGAGCAGCTCCAAAACGCCACAGGCAAAGGAAAAAGCGCCACGCCGCTTCACTACAACGCCAAAGCGTACCGAGAAAGCGACATCCATAAGAAAAAAGGCGAGATTGCAAGACATTCGGATGCTTATTTGAAGATGAAGAAAGAGGAAGCGAAAGAACGAGAGATTGAAAAACTGAAAGAAAGACTGAAAAACTACGATTATGCGAATGCCGATGAATTCTACGAAATGGCCAAAACGATCGGCTATAAAAACCTGACAAAAGAACAGCAGCGCTACTTCACTCAAATTGAAAACACGCGTGAACTTACAGACGGTTTCAAAGGCGTTGCCGTCGGCCTTTATGATTCCGGAAAAGACGCGGTCACAGGCCTGTGGGATATGGTCACAGATCCGGGCGGAACGGTTGAAGCCATTACAGGAGCGGTGGCTCACCCGATCAAAACGTATGAAGCCATTTCAGCGGCAATCGAAGAATCGTACCAAAAAGACATGGTGAATGGCGACACCTACTCCAGAGCAAGATGGGTGTCATATGCAGTAGGCACCGTTGTGACATCAGTTGTCGGCACAAAAGGCGTCGGCGCCGTCTCAAAAACTGGCACAGCCGCCAAAGTGACAACCAAAGTCAAAACAGCAGCAAGCAAATCCGCCACAGCTCAAAAAGCGATGACGGTCTCAAAACAAACCGTTGACCACATCAAGCAAAAGGTCAACACAGGCATGGAAGTATCAAAAAAACGCGTCAAAACCAAGTTGAATCAAATCGGAAATCTCACCCTGGCTGATATTCTCCCGTATCATCCCCGTCACGATTTAGTGCCGGCAGGCGTTCCTTACAACGCAGTCAACGGGGTCACACTTAAAGAGGGACTTCAGAAATTCGCCAAGGTCATCCTGCCGAAACCGTACGGAACCTCCGCAAGCGGCAGGCGTACGCCGGCACCGCATGTACCGCCGGTAACAGTCAAATACGGCGAGCATTTTGCGAAATGGACCAGAAAGAAAGTATTGAAGCCGAATGTCATCTACAAAACAAAAGAAGGCTACACATACACCACTGACAACTATGGTAGAATTACAAGTGTCAAAGCAGACTTGCAGCTGGGAGAAGCAAAACGCAACCAATATGCGCAGTCAAAAGCAGGTAAACCAGACCGTCTGACAGATGACGATGGAGGCCACCTAATCGCCACCCAATTCAAAGGCTCAGGCCAATTCGACAATATCGTGCCAATGAACTCCCAGATTAATAGAAGCGGCGGGAAATGGTATAAGTTAGAACAGGCATGGTCGCAAGCGCTTAAAGAAGAACCTCCAAAAAAGGTTACGGTCACAATTGAAAATGTGTATGAGAGTGATTCGTTTAGACCCACTTTATTTGATATAACATATAAAATTGGAGAAGAAAGAACAAAGAGCATAACAATTAGAAACCAAATTGGAGGCTGATGAAAATGGAAACTACAAAAATGGAACAACTATATCAAAAGATTGCTGAAAAAATAAATGATATGATTCCCTCCGAATGGATGAGGGTTACTCTATACGCCGAAATTTTAGATGACTCCAGAGAAGTTTATTTTTTCTTTAACACACATGAAGACGAAGAATATATTTATTCACACGATATTCCAGAACATTTTCAAGTAAGTAATCGAATTTACAAAAATATGCTGCTAGACCTTCAAGATTTATTTGATGAATTAAGGGATGAATTTAAAAAGCAATCCTCAGATATTTGGACTAACCTCACACTAAATTTAGATAGAAACGGTGAATTCTCAATTGATTATGATTATGAAGATGTACTCGCTTCAAAATATACTGATACTGAGCGACAAGTCATTTGGGAATATAAGCACTTGGGAATTACGCCAATAAGCGAGAGCAGCAGAAAGTTCCTTGAACAATATCTAAATGAACAATGAAAAAATGGGCAAACTATATCAAAAGATTGCTGAACATCTAAATGAAATGATTCCATTTCAATGGGAAAAGATCGTTTTATATGCTGAAATACTTGATGACTCAGCGGATATATACTTTTATTTTACAACACCAAATAACAGTGATTATTTATTTTCTCATAATATACCTGAACATTTTGATGTGAGCGAAGAGATTTACGATCAACTGCTAATTGAACTTCAAGAGCTTTTTGAAGAACTAAAAGAAGAATTTAAACTAGGCAATCAAGATATTTGGACAAATCTCACTTTAAAATTAGAAAACACCGGAAAGTTTTCAATTGATTATAATTATGATGATGTTTTATCCTCTGAACTTGATGACCTTCAAAGACGAGATGTTTGGAAATATCAAAATTTAGGGATATTGCCTAAAGATGAGGACGATAAAGAATTTGTAATAAGCTACTTCGGTCTATAAATCAATAATGGCTCAGCACTTCTTTGCTGGGCTATTTTTTATAACTAAGATCTCTCGACAATAGGAGTTTAAAAGGTTGGAAACTAAAAAAATGCAAGATTTGTACCAGATTATTTGTGATAAATTAAATGACATCATACCTTGTGAATGGGCAAAAATATATCTTTATGCAGAAGTATTAGATGACTCTACCATGGTTCTCTTTCACTTCAAGACACCAGAAAAATGTCAAATGATTTATTCGCAAGATATACCTGCCCATACAACGTAAGTAAAGATATCTTCAAACACATAAGTCTAGAAAGTTTTTCCAGCGAATCTTTCTTCTAACTCATCTGATAAAAAATACATTAGGATCATTCTTAAAATGCTTTTTATCACCTGAAGCTACTTCACTATGCCACTTAAATGCAGCAACTCCTATTAATGAACCTAAATTCTTCAAACAATATTCCTGATTAATTAACAAAGCTCTAATAGGACTTATATAAATTGCTGAAAGAGGATCTAAGCTTTTTCATGAATAGTGCTCAGTATCGGAAAGAAAGCAGCTTCTGTCTTACCGCCCTGCTGTAGCTGCTTGTATAATAGCATTATTACCTGCTAATATAGCCGGAATGTTATCTTCTTGAACACTCCTTAATGACTTCCAACCAAGTTTATCTACAATCCCCTGTTGAAGCCTCTAAGATAACCGTGAGACGGACTAACTCATAGTTCAATATCAACTGCCGTTTCTCTTCCACCAGCGACTTCAATATTGTGCTTTATTCTTTCAACTGTTTTTGAACTAATATTTAATAAAGAGCGAACATCATTACCTTCCTTAGCTGCATCTAATACAAATAAAAATTCTCTCAAAAATGTTCTAGGTAATATGGTAATTTCTTTATCAAATGCTACAGTAAAGGATTCAACATACTGCTTAATAAATGAGTCATCAATTACAGTTTCGGGGAGCCAATCATGAACAGATCCATGAATATTACGAACTTTATGAGATGCTTCAATTAACTGTTCAGTTGAAAAACGATTTAACTTCAAAAGTGGTGTTGAAAACACCCTTTTGACAACATCTTTTTGTTGCAAAGATAATGGTTTTATTCTAGAAAAGAGTGCATCATGTTCCTTAATAGATCGGTCTTCATTTTCAATAAGTTCATCTGTGCCTGTAAACAGCATATAACACCCTTTTAAGCGATCCTTACTAACCATATCAATTAAAAATCTAAGATTTTCAAATGCTTGATATCTTATATCTTTACGTTCTTTTCTAACTATCTCTACTTCATCTATAATAATTAACAGTCCTTTGTATCCAGATAGTTTTAGAATATGTAAAAGCGCAAGTAAAAACTCAAATGCATTTGTTTTATCTACTTTTCCAGTTACTCCAATTTTTGATTTAGCGACTCTATCAATACTGGTATCTCCTGCAATCCAACCAAGTGCCCAATCAGAAAGCTGACGACTACCATCCATCAAACCTTTATAAAATCTATGAAAAGCTTGAACAATTCCCGGAGTAGTTGCATTCGCTTTTGATAGTTCATCACTTATCTTTTGTTCAAGTAAATTCATAAGTTGAATTTCATCTTCATCAATATCATCTGGATTAAGGTCAAATTTCCGAATGATATCTTTTTTTTCTTTTGAAAGCCACTCTTGAATGACTTGTCTAAATGCAGAATAATCCCGTTGAGTACTGGTTCTTAGGCCTGTCATGATTGCATGGTATACTGTCTCAAAATTTTGCAATTGTACTGCTTTACTTATAACAATTTCAGAAACTGCATATCCTTTTTCAAAAGCATCTTCTTTTAATACTTCACATAAAAATGATTTACCTGAACCGTATGGGCCATATAAAAATTTAAAACCAGCATGTCCATTGTTATTATCGAATGTTGTATAGTCTAATTCGTTATTTAAATGTTCTTTTTCTTTTTTATTTCCAGCTAAAAGTAAGTGTGTACCAACGTTTGGGACAGTTCCATTTCTTAAAGCGCGCAAAATTGTTTCGCCAGTGTTAATATCCATCATTTCACCTACTTGATAGAATATTCGTAAATAGTATCGTTAATCATTTCAGTCATAAACCAATCTTTATCTTGATTTTTTAGGCTCAAGATCAAATCGGACATTGCCTCAGATACTAAAATCGATTTAAATTTGATTCCCTTTGTAGCTGCTCTTTGTAATAGTTCGTTTTCATTCCACTTTGTGCTATCCAAAAAACAACTTAACAAAAATTTCTCACGTTTTGATAAGTCGTCTGTTTGTTCATCCAAGTAATTTTTTATTTGATCTTGTATATTTACAGTTTCATCGATTTTATTTATTTCTATTAATGAAGATTGTCTTTGTTCTATTCTTGGATCTTCAATATACTCTTTTGATGTATTCATGCGTGATACAGTTAAAATAGGAATAATAACTTCCTGAACCGATAAACCACCGTGGCTAAACTTAGCACCACCGTTAGCTTTAAAAAAGTAATTACTTGAAGGATAATATTGATAAAAATCTCCTTTATGATGAGACCAAGATAGTTCTTTTACTATCCAGTCCCCCTTTATCTTATTATCAGCAATTGCATATCGACGGGATTTTTTAACTACATCAATTTCATTGGATAAAGAAATTTGATTCCATCCTTCCAATCCATTTGTAAGTAAAAATCCATGATCAGCAGTAATAACAACTTTTTCAACACCAGCTTTTAATAAATTCTCAGTTACAATTTTTATCTTTTTTAAAAGCTGTGGAAACAAATAAACAGCTGAATCCTCAATATTTTCTCCGGTAGTATCTATTTCGTTAGAATATATAATGAGGTTTTCTATATCACTCATTTCGGCTGTGATTTGTTGTTTTGAAAGTCGATAAAAATTTTCAAGATTAACTACTTTCCCGCTTGCACCAAGTCCATTTTCTAAAAACTTGATACGATCTTTTTTATTATTGATTGGAATATTATTTTCAGCATAAATAACAAAATCTTCTTTTTCCTTTTTCCATTCTAGTATTGATTTAGAAAGTGGTAATAAAGCAGTCATACCAATCTTTGTAATGGAAGGTAAGGAAGAGAGTAAAGTATCAACTTCAACCTGCCATTCTTCGTCAATTAAATACTGCAACTCAGCTCCCATTTCAAACCGTAATGCATCGACATAAATGACTGCCGTTTTCTTACTATAACTGATCAAATGTTCCTGCCAAAAATGCCTTTGTGGTGTAATACCGTTTATTGAAAAATCGAGTTTTTGTTTTAAACAGCGTTGGAATTGAGCGTTCAATGGTTTTAAGAAATGATGTATGTATTGCCCATTAGCATATTTAATAAGTGCTAAAATTAGATTATTATTTTCTTTATATTGTTCCTCCGCTTTCCGGAAACGGTAATCAATGGTCCACCATTTTTGTTCAATATACTCTTTGACAATACTTTCAGCATCCTGAAACATAGATTGTTGATTGATATAATATTTAAACTTATTTAGCTCGACAATAAAATGTAATAATTGAGCTAATGCATCCCATTTTTGAATAATTTCTTTATCGGCTGCTCTGGTTATTCGAGATTCCGCTATTAATATTAATTGATCAATCGATGGTGATTTTAATAGTTCAGTATTAATCTCATTGAGAAGAAGTTGATTTTCAATTCGATTCCATAACTCTTCATCAATAATAGAGAACCCTTTTATTGAGTATAATTCTTCTGTTTCCTTCAAAGAAATTTGTTGCTTATATTGTTCAGAAAGTTTCTTAGACAATTCCTCAAAATTACTACGATAAAAATCATGTTTTGACCATTGATGAAATAACTCACTTCTACGATGAGCTATTTTAGGATTTTCGGTATACTGAGGATTATGAGTATCAAGTGACAGTTCAGTTTTGATTAAAGTGCTGGCAATGACTTCTACTATTTCTTCATAAGGCTGCTGCTCATCAAAGTTAAAACCATAATAGTCATTCGCCAATTGACAGAAAGCAGATAGATTTTCTAACTCATTTAAGGTCTGATAGTAAGTTTCATCAGTAATAAAACGAAGAATTGTTTCTTTTTTGTCCAACTCATCCATTGATAAATGATCTTGTAAAATGAATTGCTCTAGTTTTTCTTCAGTCAAATTTTCAATCAGATCATCAGATAAAATATCCCATTTTGTTTTAATAAATAATAATTGTTTTTGTAAACGGTCATTTTCATTTAAAGGCAGATTAATATTGTAATGTTTAGATAGCAAGTCTCGAATAGAATCATTAAAAATTTCTGCTAACCAATTGTACTCTTTTAATAAGGTTAAATCTTTATTGTTACCCGGTATATAAATTAATGTTCGTCCCTCAAAGTTAGGATAAGATTGGACAATTTGATGCCTCAACTTTAAGAAACTTCCCTCAAAAACAAAGCGGCTTATTTTCTCTTCTTTGACATACCTTTCATATTCAGATGTGAAAGTTTGATATTTATCCAACCAAATAACAACAGATCTCTTTTGAAAATGCCTGTTCAAATCAGATGCAACCATATCGTAAAATGACTTTTTCATATTATACAAAAGCACCTACAATATAAACTGCAGGTACTTTCAATTTTCCTCCCTTCTCAAATGATTATTTCTCTATTTTCTTAGCTAATATTGGATTTAATGGTGTGATATTATATAAAACACCTTGGTCAATATCTGGCTTGTAACCAGACGCAATAATTTCTTCTATTTGCTTATCAAATACTTCCAAATCGCCTACCTGTTTTTCCAACTCGATGACTCTGTTTTCATATTGTTTTGCTTGTTTCTTATCATCAGAAGAGGACATCTTTTCACGATAGAAATTTAGATCATTCCTTATATTATCTACTTTTGGCTTTAAATGATTAGATTTTAATTTATAAAGCGTATCATCATTTAATTCATGATAGTATAGTAATGCATTAAATGTTTTATTCGGACTACATACATGCCAATATATAGGTCGACTTTGATATTGTTCTTTTTTGATATGTTCTACAAAGAAATCTTTTTTGAACCAATCCAATAAATCCTTACCTATTATTTCCGGAATCTCTTCGTCAATAACCTTCTCAAAATTGTCCTCACCAAAAATAACTTCAATTACTTCATAAAGAATGTCCTCAATAAAATTTGTATCTAGTACTAGAATACCTTCTTTTTGGTTATTACCAAACCCTTGTATATGCCATCTTCCAAATATTATTCCAACCATAATAAAGGAGAAGGAAGTGAAAAAATCTTTAAATATTTTATTTGGAATAAAGTCTTTACTTTCAAGATATTGAATCAAATTGAGCCTATTTACATTTTTGCCTTCTTTCTCAAACCATCTTTCAAAATCTTGTTCATGCGGGATCTTATTTATTATTTTTCTTGTTTTTGTTATTTCTTCATTAATCAGTTTTCTTGTTCTTTCACCTATCTTATACAAATCGTAAACATGAGAATTGTTTTCCTCGATCAGAATTAAATATTCTTTTTCTATCTTTAGTAACTTTTTGATAATATCTACAAACGAACCATCATTTAATATAAAATTATCTATATTGAAATTTTTTTCCTTTTCATCATAAGAAAGTATTTGTTTCTTCAGATCAATAATCCTTTTTACATTACTCGATATTTTCTTTTGAAAAGTATCATCAAATATTGCAGGTAAACGATGGATATCGTTATTTTTAAAATTTATTGTTGGATTATAAAGATCTAATAAATAGTCTGCAAAATCAGATGCTAATATTCCGAGAACATAAAATTTATCTACATTTTTCTTAATGTTTATAAAAGATCCTCCAGAGTCAAATACAAATCCATCTGGTAAAAACCTTACACCAAATCCTTTGCTACCTACACCTGAAAATGTTAGTCCTTCCTTAAAGAAAAGACTTTGATTCATTAATCTACATCCTTTATATTCCTTCATTTTTTCAGGTCGCCAGTCAACTACACTTTTCAAAGTACCATAAAACTTCTCAGAACCTCCCCCTTTTGCATAAGGTACAAAGTTCCTTTCAGACTCCCCATTAATTTCCCACCAAAATTTCACAAAGTAATCATTATTACCTGTGTTTATTCCAGTTTTTGCTTCTCCAAATGATTCAACAAATGAAGCAGTTGTAGACAAGATATCTTTTATTTCATCAGGTAAATAATACAAAAAAGGACTTCCTTCAAGCTTCTTAAAAAAACTTTGTTTTACTGGAAATAGGTTAGTTTGATTTTCTATATTATTTCTTTTTTCAATTGAGTGTGGATAATGATCTAATTTAATGAAAAGGCTATCTGATTCCGACTCTATACCTTTCTTGAGAACGAACATCGATGTACTAACCCGTTCACCACTAATATCATCAAATGCTCTGGTTCCTAAATGCACGAATTTATATATAGCTGAATTATTTAAAATATAATCTCTCAGTTCAATATAGGATTTAATAAACATAAATGATTCTTGAGTAATCATTCCCATCAATCCTTCATTGTCCAAGAAATCCATAACTCTCATTATAAAGATGGAGTATAAATCCTGATTAGCCAATTTATAATTATCGTTTACAAAATCCTTTAAAACCTCATTCATATTTGATTTTCCCATATATGGTGGATTCGTAACCACAACATCATATTTTTGAAGGAAAGTATTAAGTAATAATACAGATTTTTTAGCTTCGTTTGCAAATAACAGATTATTAATATCATTTGCCCTTGTAGCTTGTGAATAGACTTGTTCTAAGTACTTAAATAGTTCTTTTTCACTTTTGTTAAGAACAGTCTCTTCTTGTTCTTTTTCAAATTCATCAAATCCTTCAAATAGTCCAAGATCCTCATTTTTCTTTCCTTTTTTTAGAATCTTTTGTTTTTTGACCTTATACTCTTCAATTAAAGGGATTAACCTTTTTTCTGGTTGAATTAAGCTACCCTTTAATCGAGTATCTTTAAATTCATCGTAAATAATTTCAATCATTTTTAAGACAGTATCATTATTCTCAAATTGTTTCTTCATTGTTGTTAGGCGATCACCATTCAATAAAACAGCATCCGCACATACAAGATTAACAGTAATTTTTTCATTTAACTCTTGAATCCCTGCATCTATTAACGACACTCTTACTTTTATATATAGTATTAATGCAGTAAGTTGTATTGCTCTCGTATCGATGTCTATTCCATGAAGATTATTTTCAAGTATAAGAAATGGAATCTCTTCTCTTGAATAGCCATCTTCTATGTAATATTGATAAAACAGATCATACGCCTTTACTAAAAAGTGACCACTACCACAACAAGGGTCCAATAGCTTAATTTTTTCAAGCTTTTTATGTTCTCTTTCTCCATTGTTAATTTCCTCACGTAACTTTCCAAGAGAATTATTGACTATCCACTCTACAATCCAATCTGGAGTAAATAATTGAGTAGCAGCTGGGATATCAATACTTTTAATTTTTTCTTTCTTGTTGTATAAGCGATCAAAGACATCGTCTTTTTCTTCTTCGTTAAAATATTGATAAATCCATCCAATAATCTCGTCTTGTTGCCATGATTCTTTATCAATATCAGTTGTAAGTAATCGAATAATTTCTACAAGAGCGTGGTTACTAGGGCCAATAATTGAATACTCATCATCGATATTAAATACTAATCCAATATCTGCGGATACTTCTTTGAAAATCAAGGAAATAAAATAGGATAGGCCTTCATCTGATTGTAACTTACAAAATTCGCGTGCAATCTCAAAGAAATTCCGATGCCCATAGGAGCGATTACTGTATTCTTCTTTTTGAACAAGTACTTCTTCCATTAAGCCTCTAACTTCCATTACGCGAAGTGCAGCTATACGGTTTAAATATGTATATGTTACTTCACGTATGTAGGAGATAAGGGCTTCCTTCTCAGAAAGCCCACCTTTCATTTCTTTTGCAATTGCATCACGAAGATCCTTATATACTTGCTCTTGTTCATCGGAAAGTGATAATTTATCCTTTTCGATCCAAGGTTCATCCATTAGAATGCCATATGTTACAAGACGATTTTCAATATCTTTTTCTAGCATCTCTCTACATTTTAATATTGTTCGGTTTATAGCCTTTTTTTGTTCTGGTTTCATATATCAACCCTTCTATCTCATTAAGATAAGAAGAAATAGTCAACTTTGTTTAATTCTTCTCTTAATTTAGTCTCTAAGTTTTTTATATACTCTTTTAACTCTTCCTCAGAAGAAATCTGTCTAGTTTTCATTAAGTCACCAATTCGAATTTGTTTAAAAACTGGTTTCTTTTCAATTTCAACACTTTCATCATCAGAATCGAAATCAGGATGTGTTACGGTTGGACTATTCAATTCCTTAACATATTCACCATACATTTCAATAGAATTCTGTTTATAACTTGGTAATGCATTTTCCAATTGTTCTAGAAAATCATAATTACGGCGATCTAGTGAAGAATCAGGTTGAAAATGCTTACTTAAAGGTTCTAATATTTTCTTCTGATCCAATGCTTCAAACAAATCAAATTGAGGAAATTGCTCAATTTCCTCAATAATAGCCTCAATATTCTTCATTACTCTGGAATGGAGGCTATTGTAATGCTTTTCATAATGACTCTTTAGACTTTGATAATCTCCTTGGATATTTATCCAATCATCAATAAATACATTAGAGCTAAGTTCCTCTAGTATAATTTGAACCTTCTGTTGTAGAGCCTCTTCCTTTGGAAAAAGCTGTGGCTCCCAAACATCTATAATAAACTTTTTTATTTCTTGAATAGACTTGATTTGTCCATTTAAAACAAACCGTTCAAATTTTTTCATCAAGTTTAGTTCATCTTTTAATTGCTGATAAACATCAACAAAAGCAATGATGGCTTCGCTTGATTGATTCTTATTAACAATTTTCTCAAAAGCCGTTTCAATTCTTTCCAACTTTTCAATAACAAGCAACTGATTTTCCCTTGCTGATACAACCAATCCTCTTACTTGTCTTAAAATGTGATTTGCGACCTTAATGGATTTTAAATAATATTCGGGAATGGTATCTGCTTCAACAGTTTCCTCAAATTCAGACTCTAATATTTTTTTACATTGTTGACGTATAGCAGGATCGACATTTTTGACCTCAATAAATTGACAAGATTTATAATGTGGTTCTTTTTCAAAAATCTCTTTAACACCAGATTCTGTATAACTTCTAATTGCTTTCCCCTTGATTTCAATTTCAATAAATCCACCACGGAATAATAATGCCGAAAAAAAGCGAATAGCCATACTGTCCCAACCATACTGGTTACCACTAAAGTTATCTAATAAATCATTTCCAGTACAAACACCGAATCGATTATAACGGGATTTTATTTCGGTTAAAACTTCATTTAATACTTTGGAACTCTGATTAATCTGATGTTCATTATCCAAAATATTTAACTCTTTAAACACGATTGAGGCTGAATGGAAATTTTGGTTGAAAACCTCATCAATATGTGTAGAAGTTATTTTCACTGCTGCATCATCAAAACGAGGATAAACATTCGGGATAACATTGCTAATTAATGAATCAAAAATTGATTTGATTTCTTCCCCCTTGGGTAAATCAAATTCTTTTCCTCGATATAGATAAGAACCTGAATGAAATGTTGATCTCACTTTACGCTTTATCTCTAATGCTAAATTTTGATTTTTTTGTTCTTCCTTTCTCAAGAAGAACATTCTTTCTTCATCAGCTTTTTCACGTTGTTTCCCAATTGCTGATTGGCGAGCGAGATATTCTCTTATCATATCTTCAATCTCATCATTTGGTTCTGATAGCCAATAAATTCGTTTTTCTTCTCTAATTGATTCCCTTTTCTTTTTATCACGTATAGACTCATCGTTGATAAGTATTACAGGGCTTAATGCTTCAAAGGAAATCTCAGCTCCACCAATGTATTTCTCTTCATCTGCTAACATCTCTACTGAAAAGAGACGAATTTGTTTATATAAGACCTTATTTTGATTAAATATATCTTTAAGGATATCTCTTACATACACTGAAATTGCCCTAGTTCTTACTTCCTCTTGTTCAGCGAGAATCTCATGTCTGAAATTCTGTTCTTCGGGTGATAAAAAGCTATATACTTCACCTTCTCTTTCAATAAACCCTGCTTTACTAAGTTTCTTCAGAGAAGTTTCTACTTGATCTTTTAAAGCATGGAAATTAATTTCAATTTGACTAAAGAGTAGCTTTGTTAAATTATCAAGTGTTCTTGGTAAGTAATTAATCGAATCTAGAAGATATAAAACTTTTAGCACTTTTTTTGTAAACTCAGGATTTTCTGGATCGGCTTTGTCTACTTCATTTACAGCATCAATTACTGTAGAAGGAACAAAATCTGAAGCTCTTGCTTCTGCATAAACTTGATCCAAGGTAACGAAAGTCCCTATTTTCATTTCATCAAATTGATTTTCAGCATTCGTTAAAATTCCTTGGGTTGTTTTGATCATACTGCGGTTAGTACCACCATGTTTTTTATTTGATTCCGTTCGTTGAAGAAACTTTACAAAAATATCCTTAATAATTCCTAATTGGTAAGGGAAAAAAGGATATGCTTTGACAAAGTATCCTTTCGATAAATCAGGTAATTCCCGGTCTGCATCTAGAAATTGCAAAACTGATTCTAATTTTCCTGAATACTTATCATATTCCTCTTCTAATTTTAATATTGAATTTGGCTTTTTCTTCAGTACACGTTCATACAATACTGAATCTAGATTTTCAGGTGTTAAATGAATCTTCACTTCAAAACGATCCGCAATTTTTCCTAGCTCATCATTAAATTTTATGGCATCTTCTACAACTGCTTTTAATTCTTCTTGTGCAGTAACTCCAAGCCATACCTTACCTTGTCCTGTTACCTCTACTTGATGAGAAATTCCTTGTAGCTCACTGATTTTTTGGTCGTCTCTTGCCATAAACTGACCCATTTCATCAATAAGTAGCAATAATCTTCTTTTTTTCTCATTATTATTTCTATTTTCAATATAAGCCTTTAAAATTTCAATTAACCTTTTCGGTGACATGGAAAAGTCACTTTGAATGCTATTGATTGCGTCCAAAGCAATTGATTCAGATGGATAATCTTCAGGTTTAATTATAGATAGAGTTTTTGCAATCTTTGATTTTTGTCGTGAAGGTTTTTCACGAGATATCGTCCAATTTTTTCCGCTAATCTTTTCAAACTCATTCTTAAAGTCATCATATAAACCTTGTTCATACAAATCGTATTCTAATTCACCAACCCATAAAATATGGCTGTAAAAACCTAAATAGGCTAGGAATTGTTTGTATATAGTAATGGAGATACTTTGCTGCTGATTGTTACTGTCATAGGCAGTATCCTCTAATATATCAAACATTAATATTTCAGTTTCGTAATCATCACGAATTTTTTCTACTAATGGACGAAGATCTCCTGATTCGTCCCTACTTAAAAATACATCTGTACTTGTTGAATCTCCGAATTGATAATTGCCAAGGACGTGTCCAAATAATTTTGTAAAATGAGATTTACCGGAACCAAACCATCCAGAAATCCAATAGCAGTATTTGTTACCTTGAAGATAATTTTTGAAAGCCTTTTTGTAATGCTCGCGTATTTGTTCAGTTATGACATATTCTTGTAGTTCTTGACGAATATGTCTTAAATTATCATCTTGAACCTTTACAACAGGATTGATTTCCCGTTTTATATCGTCCCGAAATATATCATGTATTTTTGTCACTTAACTCACCCCATCATAAATAAAATGCTCTTGAACCACTTATATCAACATCATCGAGCATAATAAACCTAGTTGAACTTACAGTACCGGGTACAAAAAAACATAGCGGAATTAATACTTTATTTTCTAATTTAGAAAGTAATTGAATGAATCTAAAATGCGGTGCTGTACTTCCTACTCTTGTAAATATAATTCGTCCGTTTGTTCCTATTTGCTCAGCTTTCTTTAAAATCCATTCATATAGTAACTTCAGCATTGTATTTTGCATTTCTTCCATAAATTCTTTGTAATCGTCCTTTTCAAATTTATACATCTCAGTCAAGTCATCATTCTCATCTTTTAATAAAAGCTGATAAAGTAATTCTTCTATATTTACAATTAATACTTGATAACCTTGTGTTTTACCATCTTGTTGTATTTCTTCAAGCTTAGGCTGTAGATATAATTGTTCGCTTTCATTTATAGCAAATAAAATAAATGGAACACCTGATTGACGGCTCCATGCTAATTGATTATTAAAGATCATACTTTTTAACCGATTAATCTTTTCCGATAACATATTGGACAACAAACTCCTTTAAAGATGGAAACTTATAATCTATAATTGTCTCTTTTTGTTCTTCTAGGTGTATGACTCCACTGTTTTTTAGTTCTTTAATCATCAATTTACGTTGTTGTTTGTCTAGAAAAAAAAGCTTAAAATCATCATGATCGTAAACATCATTAAGTGATTGAATATAGTCCATATTAAAATAAAGTAGATACCCGAAAACTCTATGTGATATGAATAGTTCCTCATTAAACTGAGGGTTCTTTCTGTTTTTTAAGAAGCCCACTTCACATAAGACTGTAATAAGGGCTGATTTTAAATCTTTATATGTACGATCTGTCCAATCTTTCATTTCTTCATGTATTTCCGAAGAACTTATGAGAAATGCTTCTGAATCTTCATTTGATACTCCTAAAAACCCTTTAACATATCGAGGATATGCTACTTCTTTCACAAAATCATATAGAATTTTATCTGATAAACATAAATGAAAGTAAAGGAGACTAACACTTTCCTCTTTAGACAAATGTTGAAGCGCATCCAACAGAGGTAGCTGCACATAATCATGTTTATTGAATTCTGATAAGTAACGCCTCTTTATTACCTCGTAAAACCTTTTTATTCGATGTCTTGACCTTTTCAACATTAAATTATTTTCATATAAATCTACCTCTAATAAATTTAGGCTTTTTAATTCAAAAAGTTTTCTTAATAAAACAAGGGACGCTTCAAATTCAGCACCTACAGTTTTTAATTCAGCAGTATATTTTTCAGTCATTAATCTACAGCAACCCTCTTATAATATGGTATCGTTATGTGGCCACGTTTGGCATAATCAAATACAGAAATTAAGTTCAGTAATACTTCCTCTAATTCCTCTGGATGAATGTAAAAATATCTTCTTTTTGAACCTAATTCAAATGTATCTCCTGATACATTTTCATACGTTTCCATACGCGGTTCATTAAAATAATCCCTTGCCCAGTGCTTATCAAAGAAAATATTCTCAATGTTTTCTAATTCATCGAGAATTTCTTTCCAAACTGATCTGGCTGCAAGCATTTTTAAAGCAGGTTCAAATACTTTATTTTCAAATTCATAACCAAAATGATATAAAGTGATCACCTTATTTACATTGATAGAACTTAATTCCTTTTGACGGACACATTTTTGAGCCATTTCAAACCTTTGATGATGAAATGTTCTCGGTAAAAAAGGCATCATGTTTATTCGCCCCACCGAACTTAAAATACGTGATTCCCACCAAAAATTATTGTCTTCCTCACCTAATCTTGCTATTAACAAGCGATAATAAATGACTTTTGCTAAATTTTTTTTTGAAACACGTAGATCCTGTATATCGCTTTCTTTTAGATTGTTTATAATCAATTCATAAATCTTTTTCAACAATAAACACTCCTATAAATGAATAGTCTGAATAGTCATATTATACGTATTTAATTATGGCATAAAGTCAGTTTGACATAAATGATTTCGAAAAATTTGTCAATACACTTTTATAAAATCGACTTAGTTTATTCAAACCATCAAAAATATATTTACATTATCGAATTCAATTTTGGAAGATTAACTGTTGCTGCGGTTAACTGTACCTGGCGACAAAGCAATCTTATTCTATCGGATAAAGTGTAATAGAAAATAATAATGACTTAATAATTAAAAGAGTCCTTATTTCAGATTAAAATACAATAAAGAAGAGTCAAGGCCTCAAATGAAAAGTATCTATACACAAACTATTTGTAATGACTGCGGTAAAAGGATACTTTAAAAAGAACATATAGATATATATGTGAAACTAAATCAGGCATGGAATCAAAACTATAACGAGCATTATATTTATGAAAAACGAGCTTACTTATTGTGTTAATGGACCTTAGTAAGATTAAAAGTAAATTAGAATAATTATAACCATATTTAGTAAAACAAATAACCTTAAATACAGAAATGAATAGCGAACCATCCAAAAAATAAAAGATGAACCAGAAATAAAAACTAAAGACAAAACAAAATTAGTTATTGACTCTCAAATGGAATTATTTTAAATGATACCTATCAATATTAAGTATACGACTTAAGAGACAAAAACAGTAAACTCAATACGAAAAAGAATTTATCTTTTTACAGAATCTGAAACAGTCAATTACTTTAATTGATAGGCTATAAATAAATATAGATGGTTTAGCTAAAATTCATTATCGATTTTAAAAGTACCAACTGATTTTCTATTTTAATTCTATCAACACACAGCACTCCACATGATTCGTATGCGGAAACATATCCACAGGCTGCACTTCGAGCGTCTGATACCCGCCATCCTCAAGCACCCGCAGGTCTCTTGCAAGGGTGCCTGGATTGCAGGACACATACACCACCCGCTTCGGTTTCATGTCGATGATTGTCCGCAGGAGGGCTTCGTCGCAGCCTTTTCTTGGCGGGTCAACGACGAGGGTGTCGGCCGTGATGCCTTCTTCATACCATTTCGGAATGACGGTTTCCGCTTCTCCGACTGCGAATTCTGCGTTCGTGATGCCGTTCAGCTCAGCGTTGCGTTTTGCATCCTCAATGGCTTCCGGCACGATTTCGACGCCGTATACTTTCTTCGCCTGCTTCGCTAAGAAGAGAGAAATCGTTCCGATGCCGCAGTAGGCGTCGATGACGGTTTCTTCTCCTTGCAGCTCCGCGTACTCAAGCGCTTTGTCGTAGAGCACTTTTGTTTGCTCCGGGTTAACCTGATAGAACGATCTGGCGGAGATGGCGAATTTGACGTCTCCGATGAGGTCGTAGATGTATTCTTCGCCCCAGATGACGTTTGTTTCGTTCCCAAAGATGACGTTTGTTTTATTTGGGTTGATGTTCTGCACGATGGATTTGACGTGCGGGAATTGCGCCGTGATGTCTTCGATGATTTTCGCTTTGTGCGGAAAATCGCTTGTTCTTGTGATGAAGACGATCATCATTTCGCCCGTGACGACGCCGTATCTCACCATGATGTGACGGAGCCAGCCTTTGTGGCGTTCTTCGTTGTAGGCTTTGACGCCGTATGAGGTGCAAATGTCTTTGACAGCTTGAACGGCTTCGTCGTTTTTGGATTGCTGGATCAGGCAGGCGCTCATGTCGATGATGTCATGGCTTCTTTGCTGATAGAATCCGGCGACGAGTCCGCCTTCCCGTTCTCCTACCGGCACCTGCGCTTTGTTTCTGTAGTTCCAAGGGTCTTCCATGCCGAGTGTCGGGTGCACGGTGACGTTGGACAGGTCCAGCTTGCCGATCCGTTCTAAGACGTCTTTGACTTGTTTCTGTTTAAACAAGAGCTGGCCTTCATAGGTCATGTGCTGAAGCTGGCAGCCGCCGCATTGTTTGTAGATCGGGCACGGGGCATCCGTTCTGTGCGGGCTTTCTTCCTTCAGCTCAATCAAGCGGCCGAAAGCGAAGCCTTTTTTGACGCGTGTCACTTTGATTTGCGCTTTTTCCTCAGGCAGGGCGTTCGGCACGAAGATCGGGAATCCCTGAACCTTTGCGACGCCCGCTCCTTCGTGCGTCAAATCCTCAAATGTCACATCATAGTATTCATTTTTTTCTATCGGGGGTTTCATTTTCATCTATAATCACCTCTAGTTTTACCAATAGCCTTGTTTCAGCGTGCTGGCAAACCTTCAAATTCAATGTCAGCCTTCAAAGGTTTCCGATCACGCTGAAAAGATGACAAAATCCTAAAACGAATACTGTTTTAGGATTTTGTCCGCGTATTAATCATCCAGCTGTTCCGCTTTCTCCTTCGGCATGATGACGTGAATATGCCGGTACAGGTTCACGAATTCGCCCGGCAGCATGCCGCCGTATTCGCCGTCCAGGTTCAGCTGCATCTTTTCTGATACATTGACTTTCACACGGTTCGCTTTTGTGTAAATAATGTGCTGATCGTTAATATGATCGCCTCTGAGCGCCATGCTCGCGACTCTGATAAACTCCGCGAGATTGGCTTTTTTCAAAATAATCAAATCAAACATGCCGTCATTCAGGCTGGAATCAGGGGCCAGTTTCTCGAATCCGCCGACCGAGTTGGTCAGCGTCACTAAAAACAGCATAATTTCGCCTTGAAACAGCTTGCCGTCATATTCAATCTCGACTTCTGTCGGTCGAAGTGAAGGCAGCATTTCCATTCCCTTTAAATAATAAGCAAGCTGTCCGAGCATCGTTTTCAGTTTGCTTGGCACATCATACGTCAGCTCCGTCAGACGGCCTCCGCCGGCGATGTTGATAAAATACTGACCGTTCACCTGTCCGATGTCGATCGGGCGGGCTACGCCGTTAATGACGGTATCAGCGGCATTCAGTACATTCTCTCTCGGAATGCCCAGCGCTCTGGCGAAGTCATTTGTCGTGCCGACCGGAATGATACCGAGTGTCGGGCGTTTGTCTAACGGTGCAAGGCCGTTGACGACTTCATTAATCGTTCCGTCTCCGCCGGCTGCGATAATCAGGTCAAACTCCCGCAAAGCGGCTTCTTTTGCGGCGTTGGTGGCATCCCCCGCGCATGTGGTGGCATGGGTGGAGGTTTCATAACCGGCTTGTTCAAATTTTTGCAGGACCTGGGCAAGATTTTTCTTAAAAAGCTCCCGTCCTGAAGTCGGATTGTATATTATGCGTGCACGTTTCATTATCTCATCATCCTACTTAAGAGTATCCGATCCATTATTAACACTAACAACCTTTAATTATACTATGACTTGAGAAAATCGCAACAATATGTACAGGAATTGCCAGAAGAAAAAAGGCCCCGGCTCCGTTTAAGGAGCCAAGGCCCGCTGTCTTACTCTTCTTCCGTTCCAGGTTTTTTCTTACGGAATTTCGCTAATACTTCATATACGATCGGCACAATCAGAAGGGTAAGCAGAGTCGAACTGATTAAACCGCCGATAACAGTGACACCGAGTCCTTTAGAAATGACCTGGCTTCCGCCTTCGAAGCCCAATGCCAATGGAAGCAGGGCGCCGATTGTCGCGATCGCCGTCATCAGAATCGGACGCAATCTCGTAGAGCCGGCTTCCAGGAGCGCTTCTCTCGTCGATAAGCCTTCCGCTTCTTTATGGATGACGCGGTCAATTAAGACAATCGCGTTTGTGACGACGATTCCGATCAGCATCAGCATACCGATCATGGCATTCAGACTGATCGTCTCTCCGGATACATACAGTCCGGCTAATGCGCCGATGACTGTAAACGGAAGCGAGAACAGAATCGCAAACGGCGCTAATGCTCCGCCGAACGTGATCACAAGAACGAGGTACACGATGGCGATTGCGGCAAGCATCGCTAAGCCGAGTTTCGTAAAGGAATCAGCAATATCCGCTGATACACCGCCGGTATCAATCGATACATTGTCCGGGTGATCCAGTTTGTCAACTTTCTTTTGAACGGCCGATGACACCTTCGTGACGTTGTCAGAAGTGACGGTTGCCGTTACGTCAGCGTACACTTTGCCGTCGCGTTTGGAAATGGTATCGGATGTCGTGCCGTTTTTCACTTTCGCCACATCGCCGATTTTTACTTCTTGGCCTGCAGGCGATGTGATGGTTTTATCCTCTAATTCTTTTACACTCTTATACTGGTCTTTTTCTGTTTTGATGTTCACATCAAGCTCTTTGCCGTCCTTTTTCACCGTTGTCAAAGGAGACTGTGACGTTTGGGACATCAGGGCTTGGGAGATTTGCGAAGCCGTCAGGCCCTGCTTGCTGAGTTTCTCCTGGTCAGCGACGAACGTGTACTCATCATATGTGCTGGAAAGGCCTGAGTTGACGTCTTTCAGATCTTTCTGCTTTTTCATGATGCCTTCGATGTCTTTGACCGTGCCTTTAATATCAGACTCTGAATCTCCGTACACATAGTACGTTAATTCGTTGTTGTTGCCTGACGAACTGAAATTTTGTGATTTCCATTCGCCGCGGCTGGATGTTTTTTTGATTTCTTTTAAGACATTGTCTTTTTCTTTGTCAAAATCAGGCGTGTCATCCTCGTATTTCACGTAGAACAATGCGCCGTTTGAGCTTCCGCCGAGCGGACTTTGCGAGCCTAATGAATACTGAACGGTATCGACATGTTTGCGTTTAAGCAGCATGTCTTCCGCTTTTTGCGCAGCTTTTTCAGCTTCGCTTTTCGTTTCGCCCGGTTCAGGCGTGTATGTGAGCTGCATCGTTTTGTCCGCTTGCGCAGGCAGGTAGCTCGCGCCGATCAGAGGTACGAGGAACAAACTGCCGACAAGCATCAGAACCGCGATGATAGATGTAATCCATTTATGTCTTAATGACCAATTCAGCACTTTTTTATAGAAATTGGCCAATCTGCCCGGCTTATGCTCTTTCGCTTTAACAGGCGCGCCTGTGAGCGATTTTTTGAATAAGCTGTGCGCAAGCATCGGCACCAGTGTGATCGAAATCAACAGTGATGCGGCAAGCGCGAAGACGATTGTTAATGCAAACGGCATAAACAGCTCGCCGATCTGTCCGCCGACCATGGCAAGCGGCAGGAATACGGCAATGGTTACGATCGTTGATGACATGATCGGTTTAAACATTTCTTTCGTCGCTTCACGCACCAATTGCTTCCCGCGTAAAGGTTCATCTTTCAGCCTCATGCGGCGGTAAATGTTTTCGATCACGACAATCGAGTCGTCGACTACCCGTCCGATGGCGACCGTCATCGCACCGAGCGTCATTATGTTCAATGTGACATCAAGCTGATTCAGCACAAGAAGCGCAATCAGCAGTGACAGCGGGATGGAAACGATAGAAATCATCGTTGATTTAATATCTCTTAAGAATAAGAGAATGATCACGACCGCAAAAATCGCGCCGAAAATCGCTTTGCTTAACATCGTATCCACCGACTCTGTAATCGGCTCTGCCATATCAAGAGTCGAGCTGTACTTGAACCCTTTATGGTCTTTTTTGTATTGATTCAGTTCATCTTTAATCGCATCGGCCACTTCTACCGTGTTGGCGTCATTGGCTTTTACGATATTAATTCCGATGCTGTCCTTTCCGTTCGTGCGGGAAATGGATTCAGCTTTTTTCACATCTTTAATGTCGGCAATGTCAGAAAGCTTGACTGTCGGCACCCCTGCTGACGCGCTTTGCTGTGCCTGCTGCATAGCCTGAGCGTCCGCCGCAGATGCCGCACCGGCTCCGCCCGCTTGACCTTGAGCGGCAGAAGAAGATGTGACCGGAATTCTCATATCTTTCAGATCTTTAATTGACGTAATATCTCCGTTAACGACAACTGATTTTTCTTTGTTGCCGAACGTGTACAATCCAAGCGGCGTATTGACGTCAGAGCCTTGGATCACTTTCTTGACGGTATCTTCATCAAGTCCGTACTCTTTCATTTTTTTGTCTTTGAAAGAGAATTCCACCTGCTCTTCCTGCTGTCCGGAAACTTGCACGGACGCAACGCCCTGAATGCCTTCAAGCTTAGGAACGAGAGTGTTTTCCACATTTTTGGTCAGGTCTTCAAGCGAGCTTTTGCCGCTTGTCACACTGAGCGTCAAAATCGGGAAAGAGTTGAGGCTGTAACGGGAAATGTCAGGTTTTTTCGCGTCGTCAGGAAGGCTGACACTGTCCAGCGCTTCAGCGACTTCGGTTTTCGCCTTGTCCATATCCTTGTTGTAATCATATTCAATCATAACCGATGAGACGTTTTCAGAGGATGTGGACGTTACGACGCTCACTCCTTCTAAATTCTGGACCGCCTGCTCGATCGGTTTTGTCACGTCATCCGCAACTTGACTCGGAGCAGCTCCGGGATAAGTCGTATTTACTGAAAGGTAAGGCATGTTGACGTCCGGTATGGATTCCTGCTTCATATTCAGACCGGCATACAGCCCTGCTACAGTAACGATAATCGTCATCAGCCAAACTGCGAATTTGTTCTTCAGTACAAAGTTAATAATGTGGTTCATCATGTCCTCCGTTAATTTTTATTGACTGACTGGTCATTCTATATAATACTAAACGGTATAACTCAACATCGTCAACTAATAAGGCAGTAAATTTTTCTAAATTTTTCAGGATTAAGGGGAAGCACGTCATGAACGAAAAAAAAGAGAAAATCATAAAAACAGGCATCCATTTATTTGCCAAAAAAGGGTTTTCTTCAACAACCATTCAGGAAATCGCCGGTGAATGCGGAATTTCAAAAGGGGCCTTCTATCTCCATTTCAAATCAAAAGAAGACCTTTTGCTCTCAGCATGTGAGTATTACATCGGCATGTCTATGGAAGAAATAAAGAAAATCAAAACAGAACATCAGCATAAACCGCCTAAGGACGTATTTCGAAAACAAATCGCATATCAATTCCAGGAATTTATGGAACACAAGGACTTTATCATCCTCTTGCTGAGCGAAAAGGTCATTCCTGAAAATCAAAAGGTCAAACAGTATTTTCATGAGGCCAATATTCAATTTAACATGCTGTATCGGGATGCGTTGCTCTCCGTTTACGGAGATGCCGTCACACCGTTTTTAGCGGATGCGTCCGTTATGGCGCAAGGAATTGTGAGCTCCTATATTCATTTCTTGATTTTTAATGAACATACGGCATTCCGGACGGAAAACGTGGCGGCCTTTCTGATTGCCAGAATCGATGATCTGATTACGGGGCTGATAAGAGACAATCCCGATCCGCTGCTGCCTGAGGATATCTTCACTCAGCCCGCGGCGGACAGAGAAAGACTGCTTGCGGATATTCAAAAGATTAAAACACAGCAGGAGCTGCCTGAGGACGTCCTCGTATCGCTTGAAGTCATTGAAGAGGAATGTGCAAAAGAAGAGCCGCGAAAACCGATTATTAAAGGAATGCTGTCCAACTTGGCAGGCAGCGGAAATGAGCAGATTGAAATGCTGCGGGCTTCCATTGAAACCTATTTCAGCTTATAAAAAAAAGAGACCGGCGCTTACCGGTCTCCATGTCAGCAGCGCCCTTACAGGCGGCTGCTTTTTTTTATCGTTTTTTGATTTCTTCAAGTAAGATCTTGTTGACCATCGGCGGGTTGGCCTGTCCTTTTGAGGCTTTCATAATCTGCCCGACAAGGAAGCCGATCGCGCGGTCTTTTCCGTTTTTGAAGTCTTCAATTGACTGCGGGTTGCTGTCAAGCGCATCTGTTACCAGCTTCAGAAGCACGCTTTCGTCAGAAATCTGCACAAGGCCTTTTTCTTTGACGATTTTTTCTGCGTCGCCGCCTTTTTCAATTAATTCTTTAAAGACTTTCTTCGCGATTTTGGACGAGATGGTTCCTTTTTCAATCAGCTTAATCATGCCGGCAAGGCCTTCAGGAGTCAGTGCGACATCCTCAAGCTCTTTTTGTTCGGCGTTCAGGTAAGCTGAGACTTCACCCATCAGCCAGTTTGATGCCTGCTTGGCTTCTGCGCCTTTATTGACCGTTTCTTCGAAGAAGTCAGCCATTTCTTTCGTCAGCGTCAGAACCATTGCGTCATAAGCCGGCAGGCCGAGCTCTTCGATATAACGCTTGCGGCGCTCATCCGGAAGCTCAGGAATGGTTGCTCTTACGCGTTCTTTCCATTCGTCATCAATGTAGAGCTCGACAAGGTCAGGCTCAGGGAAATAACGATAGTCGTCCGAACCTTCTTTGACACGCATCAAAATGGTTTTTTTCGTCGCTTCATCGTAGCGGCGCGTCTCCTGCTGAATGACTCCGCCTGACAGAAGCACCTGCTCTTGGCGTTTTTCTTCATGCTCAAGGCCTTTTTGCACGAATGCGAAAGAGTTGAGGTTTTTCAGCTCCGTTTTTGTGCCGAATTTCTCCTGGCCGATCGGACGGAGGGAAATGTTGGCGTCACAGCGCAGTGAACCTTCTTCCATTTTACAGTCGGAAACACCTGTGTATTGGATAATTGATTTCAGCTTTTCGAGATATGCGTAAGCTTCCTCCGGTGTGCGGATATCCGGCTCAGATACAATCTCGACAAGCGGCGTGCCCTGGCGGTTGAAGTCAACGAGGGAATAGCCGTCGCCCGTATGCGTCAGTTTTCCCGCATCTTCTTCAAGGTGAAGACGGGTAATGCCGATTTTTTTCGTTTTTCCGCCGACTTCGATTTCGATCCAGCCGTTTTCGCCGATCGGCTTGTCAAATTGAGAAATTTGATATGCCTTCGGGTTGTCGGGATAGAAATAGTTTTTCCGGTCAAACTTCGTATCCGTTGCGATTTCGCAGTTCAAAGCCATTGCGGCTTTCATCGCGAATTCGACCGCTTCTTTGTTCAAAACGGGCAGCACGCCGGGATAGCCGAGGTCGATGACGCTCGTTTGGGTATTCGCTTCCGCGCCGAATGGCGTCGGTGAGCTTGAGAAAATTTTAGATTTTGTTTTTAATTCCACATGGACTTCAAGTCCGATTACCGTTTCAAAGTTCACTTCATTTCACCCCTTACAGTTCAGGTTTCGCTTTATGATGATCTGTTGCCTGCTCAAAAGCATGAGCGACGCGGTATACAGTGCCTTCATCGAAGTGTTTTCCGATGATTTGCAGTCCGAGCGGCAGTCCGTCCGCAAATCCGCACGGCACGCTGATTCCCGGCACACCCGCGAGGTTGACAGGGATCGTTAAAATATCGTTGGCGTACATTGTGAGCGGATCGCTGGTTTTTTCGCCGATTTTGAATGCCGGTGTCGGCGTTGTCGGTCCGACGATGACATCGTATTTCTCAAATACGTCTTCAAAATCTTTCTTAATAAGCGTGCGCACTTTTTGCGCTTTTTTGTAATACGCGTCATAGTAGCCGGAGCTGAGCGCGAAGGTGCCGAGCATGATGCGGCGCTTCACTTCATTGCCGAAGCCTTCAGAGCGTGTCTGTTTATAAAGGTCGATCAGGTTGTCCGCATTGTCTGAGCGGTAGCCGTAGCGGATGCCGTCAAAGCGCGCAAGGTTTGCAGACGCTTCGGAAGAAGACAGCAGATAATACGTCGCAAGCGCGTATTTGCTGTGCGGCAGAGATACTTCTTCCCATGTCGCTCCGAGGTCTTCAAGCACTTTTAAAGCGGCTAAAACCGATTCTTTCGCTTCTTTGCCGACGCCTTCTCCGAGATATTCTTTCGGTACGGCGATTTTTAAGCCTTTAATATCGCCAGTTAATGAAGAAAGAAAGTCCGGCACTTCGACATTGGCGCTCGTAGAGTCCATTTTGTCCGGGCCTGAAATCGCCTGAAGCAGGAATGCGTTATCTTCTACGGTTCTTGTGATCGGTCCGATCTGGTCCAGTGAAGACGCAAAAGCGACCAAACCGTAACGCGACACGCGTCCGTATGTAGGCTTTAATCCGACGACGCCGCAGAAAGAAGCCGGCTGGCGGATGGAGCCGCCCGTATCAGATCCGAGTGAAAACGGCACTTCGCCCGCGGCAACCGCCGCTGCGGAACCGCCGCTTGATCCGCCGGGAACTGTATCGAGATTCCAAGGGTTTTTCGTCGCTTTGTACGCGGAGTTTTCAGTAGAAGAACCCATCGCGAACTCATCCATATTCAGCTTTCCGATCGTGACGGCTTCAGCGGCTTGAAGGCGCTCCACAACCGTCGCATCGTAAATCGGATCGAAGTTTTCGAGGATTTTGCTTGAGCATGTTGTGCGAAGCCCTTTGGTCACGATGTTGTCCTTGACGCCGATCGGCATTCCGAAGAGAAGACCGTGTTCAGACCGTCCGTCAACCGCTTCGTCAAGTTCTTTCGCGTAAGCGCGGGCTCTTTCTTCATCAAGCTGTAAAAACGCCTGCACCTTATCATCCACGGATGCGATCCGTTTGTAAGATTCATCAACAAGATCGGAAATCTTGATTTCTTTTTTATGTATCATTTGTTTCAGTTCTGTGATTTTGTGATCAAATAATGACATACTGTCTCCCTCCTTTAATCCAGAATAGATGGCACACGGACATAGCCGTCTTTATGATCGGGAGCATTTTTCATGACATCCTCGACCGGAAGGCCTTTACCCGCTTCATCTTCTCTCATTACGTTTTTCATTTTCAGCACGTGTGTTGTCGGTTCCACGTTATCCGTGTCCACTTCATTAAGCTCCTCGGCAAACGAGATGATACTGTCAAGCTGTTCTGTAAACATTTCAGCTTCTTCATCCGTAATGGCGAGTCTCGCCAAATGAGCGACATGCTTTACTTCTTCTATAGAAATTCGTGACATAAGATCCACCTCCGCATAATTCTCCGTTTCGTCATATAATACTGATCATATCAAAAACGAGCCCTCTAAAGCAACAAAACGCCGCCTTCTGAGGCATGATGAAACCCTCTCTATTTTATCCTAAATCGGGGAGAAAGAGAAACGAATTATATGTCAGAAAATTTTTACTTTTATAATTTATTGGTAGCGTTTTCATCTCTAAGCTGTTCTATGTTGGCGGGGATTTTTTCCTTGAGCGGGCCAGGTTTCGAGAGTTGATTGATCGGGGATACTTTGTTAGGTTTAGTAACCATAGCCAGCACTAAATCATGCGATCCGCAAGGAATGATGACTAAAGGCTGGATCGCCGGCGCATATTCCGGCACTACTAATCTGCAGAGGTGATGCAACATTTACATGAAAGAAGAGAGGGTCCAAAAACGTGAGTATTGAATTAATTATATCTCTTGGCATTTACTTTGCTGCCATGCTGTTAATCGGCTGGTACGCATTCAGGAAGACAACGAATATTAATGATTACATGCTGGGCGGAAGAGGACTCGGCCCGTTCGTAACGGCGCTGTCCGCAGGTGCGGCCGATATGAGCGCATGGATGCTGATGGGAGTTCCCGGCGCAATGTTCGCAACGGGGTTATCGACCTTATGGCTGGCGCTCGGTTTGACGATCGGCGCGTATTCAAATTATCTGCTGCTTGCTCCGAGGCTGCGCGCTTACACGGAAGTTGCGGATGATGCGATTACGATTCCCGATTTTTTCGATAAACGGTTCCGCCACTCGTCATCATTGCTGAAAATTGTTTCCGCCGTGATTATTATGATCTTTTTCACACTGTACACATCGTCCGGGATGGTATCCGGAGGCAGGTTATTTGAATCGGCATTCGGCGCCGACTACAAATTCGGTTTGTTTTTAACGGCCGGTGTTGTTGTGCTTTATACGCTGTTTGGCGGTTTCCTCGCTGTCAGTCTGACTGACTTTGTACAGGGAGCGATCATGTTTGCGGCATTAGTGCTTGTGCCGATCGTTGCTTTTACCCAGCTCGGGAGCGTTTCAACGACGATTGATTCGATCAACGCCGTTAACCCGAAACTATTGGATATCTTTAAAGGCGCGAGCGTCATTAGCATTATTTCTTATTTGGCATGGGGACTCGGCTATTACGGCCAGCCTCATATCATCGTACGATTTATGGCGATTAAAGAAGTGAAAGATTTAAAACCCGCCCGCAGAATCGGGATGAGCTGGATGGTTATTTCAGTTGTCGGTTCATTGCTTACCGGGATTATCGGGGTTGCGTATTCTCATCACTTCGGGGTCTCCGTAAAAGATCCGGAAACGATTTTCATTATTTTTTCTAAAATCTTGTTCCATCCGCTGATTACGGGCTTCTTGCTGTCCGCGATTTTAGCGGCGATCATGAGTTCCATTTCCTCACAGCTTCTCGTAACGGCAAGCGCCATTACGGAAGATTTATACCGCGCCTTTTTCAGACGGGAAGCGAGCGATAAAGAATTGGTCATGACCGGACGCCTGTCGGTATTGATCGTGGCCGTTATCGCCATTTTGCTTTCCATGAATCCGAACAGCACCATTCTTGATCTGGTCGGATATGCGTGGGCAGGCTTCGGTTCGGCTATCGGCCCGGCGCTCTTGCTCAGTCTGTACTGGAAACGGATGAATGAATGGGGAGCGCTTGCGGCGATGATTACCGGGGCCGCGGCCGTTTTAATCTGGATCACGACAGGGCTTGCCGCTTCAACCGGCGTATACGAAATCATTCCGGGGTTCTTCCTCAGTCTGATTGCCGGTATTGCCGTCAGCCTGCTGACCAAAAAACCGGCCGATGCTTCTTATCAGCTGTTCAGCCGGATGGAAGCTCTTTTGAAAAACAAGAAATAGACAAAAAGCCGTCAGATTTTATCCCTGACGGCTTTTTTCTTCCGCACTTGTCCTGCTATAAATACTGTGAGAAAATCATATCAATTTATTATAAGAAAAATTGCGGAGGTGCTGTGCAAATTGAGCTGGCCTATCGAACCAGACATTTTATTAAAGCTGGGCATTGCCACGCTGATCGGCATGATCATCGGTCTTGAACGCGAGCTGAAAAACAAACCGCTCGGACTGAAAACCTGTATCGTCATCGCCGTCAGCTCCTGTATGCTGACGATCGTCAGCATTAATGCGGCATATCATTTCCCAAAATATTACCGAATCATGATGGATCCGCTCCGCCTTCCCGCCCAAATCATTTCCGGCGTCGGTTTTATTGGCGCGGGCGTGATCCTGCGTAAAAGCAATGACGTCATATCCGGCCTGACGACATCGGCCATCATCTGGGGCGCAGCCGGGCTCGGTCTGGCTACAGGCGCCGGCTTTTATAAAGAGGCGTTCGCAAGCCTCTTGTTTATCCTGATCAGCGTCGAATTTCTTCCGTGGCTGATCAGAAAAATCGGTCCCAACCGCTTGAAGGAAAAAGATATCCGCGTGAGAATGTCTCTTTCCGATAAAGACAAAATGACCGAGATTTTAAAGGAAATGAAAAGCAAACAGCTCCGCATTCACTCCGTCCGGATTGATGATCTGGGCGAAAAAGAATTTCCGATTATGGAAGTGAAAGTCAGTGTTCATAAAAACCGCTACACCACTGACGTCTATTATGATATTAAAGAAATTCAAGGTGTCGTCGGAGTGAAGTGTGATACGCTATAAAAAAACGCCGGGCTGGATTCAGCCGGCGTTTTTCTATTTATACGAATGCAGAAAAGTTATACTCCGTAATCGGGGTTTCATTTTCGATATCGCGCCTGAAGGTTTTCAGCATCTCAAGTTCCTCGTCCCCGAGTGAATTGAGGTCAAACGCCTGATGCAATAATCCGTAGATCAGCATATGACGCAGCCGGAGGAAATCCGGGATGTGTTCAAGCCAGGCGGGATCAAGGTCATTTTCTTCCCTGTAGCCTTTCATAAAGTGAGTCATGAATTCACCCGTAAACGCGGCCTTGTCTTCATACGGGATGACCGGATACCACAACATGTTGTACAGCAGAATACTGATATCATTCACAAACCAATTGTAGCCGATATCATCAAAATCAAATGCAGTGATTTTTCCGTTGTCCCAATTGAAATTGCCGTGGTGCAGATCGGCGTGCACAAGGCCGTAGTTTTCAGGGTTCTTCGGCAAACGGCGCAGTTTTTCCATTAGAGCATCCGCCCGCTCAAATACGAGATGCTGATCTGCGGGCACGTATTTTCTCAGCTTCAGCTGCTCCTCTTCATCCCATTCCTGCCTTTTATATGTCGGATCGCTCAGACGGTAGCTTTTCGTCAGCCGGTGCATGTTCCCCGTGTACTTTCCAAGCTCGTAAAACAGAGTTCCGTTCCAGTCTGATTCCTCCACTTTGCGTCCGGGCGCTTTTTCATAGACTCTTACTAAAAACGCTCCGCCTTTTCCATCCGGCACTTCTTCGACATCTTTGCCATTTAATGAAGGAATCGGCTTTGCTGCTGAAAGCCCTCCCTTTGCCAGATGATGAAGCCATTCCATTTCTCCGAAAATATATTCCGGTGTTCTTCTGATCGTATGCGTAATTTTTAAAATATAAGGTTCGTTATCTTTCACAATTTCATATACGTAGTTCTCTGCGTCCGCAATAAATTGAAACTTGGTAAAGCCGTATATTTCACCTGCTTCAGCCAGCACCTTATCTTCCTCAAAAATCGCTTTAATATCTTTATGCATGCTGATTCACCCTTTTCATAACGTTTGTAGGCGGTGTGTGTACTCAGCAAATGTCATTCATCAACATTCCTGCCCTTCTTTTTTCACAGCAGATTAGTAACATCCGCTTAGAAATGAAATGTGTTTTCCTGTTAATTCCTGATTATACAAATATCTTAACATACCTCATTCCTCGCTCCAACGATATCACAATAAAAAAACCCTTGCTCATACAGAAATGAACAAGGGCATCTTGGTTAATCGTAAATATGGACGGTCGGTTCTTTGTCACCCGCATTGCGGACGATCAGCGCTTCCTGCCCGTCAGACGAGGTAATGTTAATTTCGACATCAACTGAGCCTTTTGAATAATAATCCATCAGCTCACCTGTTAAGTATTGGGTGAAGGCGATGACTTCGCTTTTCCCGTAAAATTGCATCGGGATTTCAATCTTCATTTTTCTCATTTCATCGTTTTCGTACATTGCCGTTCCGACGACTCCGGTGTAATTCGGGAAGTAGCTGTCGATGGCGTTTTTGAAGCGTTTAAATACTTCGGAATCATCAGGGTATTTCTTTGCCGTGTCTGTATCCGCCGGATAGAAGACGTACTTTTCTTTGACATCATCCCAGTTTGAAATGGTGGATGAGCCGGCTTTGACTTCTGTTTTTGCAATGTAATTCCCCGGTACGATTGATGTTTTCGGCGCTTGTTTATAAAGGGCGACGGTAATCGGCACATTTTTCAGGTTATCCATTTTCCGAAGGCGGTTAACGACTTCCTGAGCGATTTCTTCACCGTGGCTGCGGATCGTTTTGTCACTGAGCTCCACTTCCTGCTGCGGATCACCTGTGTTTTCACGGTAATAGTATACAGAGTTGAGAGCGAGACCGATCATGATACCGCCAAGCTGGATGGAATTTTTATCTTTTCTTACTAAGTAATCCTGCTCAAGCATGGACGCTAAGTAAATCGGGCTGTTTTCATTTTTCTCTTTTGCCGATCCCAAGCTTGGCAGCACGGGATTTAAGCCGAGATTCTGAAAATTGGAATCTGCCTTTTTCGCCTTTTTCAGATCACTGCCTTCTTTTTTGCGGTCAAGCCAGCTGAGTACCGTGTCCTCATCTAAATACTGGCCTTCCTGATACAAATAGTCATCCGTCGGGAACGTGTCTTGAGCGAGCCGCATCAGACCCGTCTCGAATTCATCAATGTCCAGCCTCGTGTTCAGCCGGTCCGCGGTCAGGCCGCGCGCTTTTCCGGCCTTAAACGGAAGCACCATTTTATAGTAGGAATCAGAGATATTATATTTCGGTATGATCGCTTTTTCAGAAGACTTTGCCGTTTTCTGCGTGATCTCTTCCTCTTTGTTCCCCCCGAAACTCGGCGAACAGGCCGACAGCATGAGTACTGCCGCCGTTGCCGTCGCCGCCAATGCCAACATCTTTTTCAATAGAAAACACTCCTCTTATTTCTTTAGCTCTCCCAATAGCTGTGCTTCATTCCATACTTCAATGTTTAATTCCTGCGCTTTTGTCAGCTTGCTTCCGGCCGCTTCTCCGGCAATCAGCAAGTCTGTTTTTTTGCTGACAGATCCCGTCAGCTTTCCGCCGAGCGCTTCAATCTGCGCCTTGGCTTCATTTCTGGACAGCTCTTCAAGCTTTCCGGTCAACACGATGGTTTTGCCGGCAAAATAAGAGTCGCTGTCCTCCGCTTTTACTTTTTTCGGGCCTTTGTAGAGTGTGTTCACACCGAGTTCCTCAAGTTCATTCAATAGCTCAAGCATTTCTTCTTTGCGGAAATAGGTGATAACGGCATCGGCCATCTTTTCGCCGATTTCATCCACCGCAAGCAGCTCTTCTTCCGTGGCTTGTTTCAGATTTTCCAGGCTTTCAAAATGCATGGCGAGTGTTTTGGCCGCTTTTGAGCCGATAAAACGGATGCCGAGACCGAACAGCAGGCGTTCCAGCGAATTTTCTTTCGACTTTTGGATGGAGCTGATCAGATTGTCAGTTGATTTTTCCCCCATCCGCTCGAGCCGGATGACCTGCTCTTTCGTCAGCTTATACAAATCAGCGACATTACGGACGAGATGTTCACGGAAAAGCTGTGTGATGACACGTTCTCCGAGTCCGTCAATATTCATCGCGTTGCGTGAGACAAAGTGAATCAGGCCTTCTCTGATCTGCGCCGGACATTCCGGATTGATGCAGCGCAGCGCGACTTCTCCTTCAATGCGGACAAGTTCGCTTTCGCACTCAGGGCAGCTGGTCGGCATATTGAATTCTTTTTCTTCCCCGGTCCGCTGTTCGATTAAGACATTGACGACCTCAGGGATGATGTCGCCCGCTTTTTTGACGACCACTTTATCGAGAATGCGGATATCCTTCTCTTTAATTAAATCTTCGTTATGAAGGGATGCTCTTGAGACCGTCGTTCCCGCTACTTTTACCGGTTCCAGAACGGCGGTCGGCGTAATAACGCCCGTTCTTCCGACATTCAGTTCGATATCGAGCAGTTTTGTCACGACCTCTTCCGCCGGGAATTTATAAGCAATCGCCCAGCGCGGGCTTTTTGCCGTATACCCGAGCTCTTCCTGCTGGTCGAGCGAGTCGACTTTGATGACGATCCCGTCAATTTCATACGGGAGATCGGCCCGCTTCGCCTGCAGCTCTTCGATCATTTCAATGACTTCATCTATCGTGGCGCATTTTTTCCGTTCCTGGTTTGTTTTAAAACCGAGCTCATCCAGAAAATCCAGGCCCTGACTCTGTGTTTCCACACCCATCTCGTCAAGCTCCGCTATACTGTAGACGAAGATGTCAAGATTTCGTTTCGCTGCAATTTTCGGATCGAGCTGTCTGAGTGAGCCCGCAGCCGCGTTCCGGGGATTGGCGAACGGCTCCTCTTCATGTTTCAGCCTTTCTTCATTGAGCGCTTCAAATGACTGTTTCGGCATGTACGCCTCTCCGCGCACTTCTATGGAAAGATTCCGTTTCATTTTCAGCGGAATGTTGCGGATCGTTTTTAAGTTTTCCGTGATATCTTCGCCCGTCGTTCCGTCTCCTCTTGTCGCGCCTCTGACGAAATAGCCGTCTTCATAACGGAGAGAAACAGCAAGACCGTCTATTTTCAGCTCCACATTATAAGCGACGCCGTCACCGACAGCCTGACGGACCCGGCGGTCAAAATCGCGGAGATCATCATCGTTAAATGCGTTGCCGAGACTGAGCATCGGCGTGCCGTGCTGCACCTTTTGAAACGATTCAAGCACCGCTCCCCCGACCCGCTGTGTGGGCGAATCAGGCGTTCTGAGTTCCGGGTGCTCTTCCTCTATGGCAATCAGCTCCTGAATCAGTCTGTCGTACTCGGAATCCGGCACGCTCGGTTCATCTAAGGTGTAATATTCATAACTGTACTGATCGATGGTGCGGCGCAATTCTTCTGCCCGGTGTTTCGCTGTTTCTTTGTCCATCATGTTCTTCCTTTCCTCTTCAGGTTACTGCTTTTCAATCGGCGCAAAAGCGGCAAGCAGACGCTTCACGCCGACTGGGCTCGGGAATGCGATATCAAGCTCGGTGCTTTCGCCTTCTCCTTTTACGCTGACAACCGTTCCGGTGCCCCATTTTTTATGGCCCGCTTTATCGCCGACCGCCCAGCTGAGCGAGTCGCCGCCTGTTTTGTTCGCATAGGAAACGGGACGGGATACGGGCCCGCGTTTTTGCTGCACTTTTCTTCCCGGCTGCATGCGGGGTGTTTTCTTCTCATTTAGGTTCTCCAATAAATCGCCAGGTATTTCCCTGATAAAGCGGGATTCCGGATTCATATTGGTGCGGCCGAATAAGGTGCGCATTTTGGCATTCGTTAAATACAGTTCTTCTTCCGCCCTCGTAATGCCTACATATGCGAGCCTGCGTTCTTCTTCCATCTCGGCTTCTTCCATCAGGGAGCGGCTGTGCGGGAACACGCCTTCTTCCATGCCCATTAAGAACACGACAGGAAATTCAAGCCCCTTAGCGGCGTGCAGTGTCATTAAAGTGACGGCATCCTTTCCGCCTGATTCCTCTTCCTTCTGGTCGAGCTGGTCAATATCCGCAATCAGCGCCAAATCAGTCAGAAACGCGACGAGAGACTTGTCTTCGCTTTTTTGTTCGAAGTTTTTCGTCACGGAAAGAAACTCGTCGATATTTTCAAGGCGGCTTTGGGCTTCGATTGATTTTTCGGCCTTCAGCATTTCTCTGTATTCCGTTTTCTCGAGAATTTCTTCCGTGAGTTCCGTAATGGACAGGTAATCCTGCATGTTCGTCAGATTTTCAATCATCGCGCCAAAGCCGTCAAGCGCGTTTGCCGCTTTCGCGCTGACGCCGATGAAATCAACCTGTTTGATCGCCTGGAACATTGACATTCCGTTCATCGCCGCATATGAAGCGATTTTTTCTAGCGAAGTTGCGCCGACGCCCCGCTTCGGCACATTGACGATCCGCGTAAAACTGATGTCGTCGTCCGGGTTTGACACAAGGCGCAGGTATGCGAGAATGTCTTTAATTTCTTTCCTGTCGTAGAACTTGGTTCCGCCGACGATATTGTAGTTCAGTCCGGATTTTAAAAGGGTTTCCTCAATGACGCGCGACTGGGCGTTTGTCCGGTATAAAATCGCGATATCGGAAAGCTTCCGCCGGCCCGAGCTGTGCAGCTCGTAAATTTTGCCCGCGACGAATTGGCCTTCGCCGAATTCATTGTCGCCGCTGTAATAAGAAAGCTTGATGCCTTCGTCATTTTCCGTCCACAGGTTTTTCGGCTTGCGGTTTGAGTTGTTTTTGATCACTTCGTTAGCCGCCTGCAGAATCCGCTTTGTTGAGCGGTAGTTTTGCTCGAGCAGAATCACGTTTGCGCTCGGATAATCTTTTTCAAAGGAAAGGATATTCGCGATATCCGCCCCGCGCCATCTGTAAATGGACTGGTCGGAGTCACCGACGACGCAGATATTTTCAAGACGGGCCGCAAGCTGCTTCACAAGCAGGTATTGCGCCCTGTTCGTATCCTGATACTCGTCTACGTGAATGTACTGGAATTTGCGCTGATAAAACTCAAGCACTTCCGGCACACGCTCGAAAAGCTTAATCGTCGTCATGATTAAATCATCAAAATCAAGCGATTGGTTTTTCAGCAGTTTTTTCTGATAATCGGTATACACGTCACTCGTGACCTGATCGTAGTAGCCGCCGGCCGATTTTGCGAATTCCTCAGGTTCGATCAGCTCGTTTTTTGCGCTGCTGATGGAGCCTAAAATACTTCTCGGATCAAACTTTTTCGGATCGATATTCCGCTCTTTCAGAATCCCTTTAATAACGGAAAGCTGATCAGCCGTATCAAGAATGGAGAAATTTCGGTTGATGCCGATTCTGTCAATGTCCCTGCGCAGAATCCGCACGCACATGCTGTGGAAGGTGGATATCCAGATTTCATCCGCCCCGGGTCCGAGAATGCTCTCTACCCGCTCCTTCATTTCTCTGGCGGCTTTATTTGTAAATGTAATCGCCAGAATGTTCCATGGCGCCACGTGTTTTTCCGCCATTAAGTATGCGATTCTGTGCGTCAGCACACGTGTTTTTCCGCTTCCCGCGCCCGCCATCAGAAGCAGCGGACCGTCCGTCGTCTTGACCGCTTCCTGCTGAACGGGATTTAGTCCGCTTAATAATTGATTGCTAATGTAATTCATATCCGTTCACCGCCTATCAAACATATGTTCTATCATAAATCAATTTCGTCCGCTTGGCTACTTTGTCTTTACAGCCGCCACCGTTTTAAGCGCCTGATCAAAATCTTCATATACGGCATTTCCGACAACGATGACATCGGCATGACGGCCGAACCGTTCCGCCGTTTCCGCGTCTTTAATGCCGCCTCCGTAAAACAGGACGGACTTGTCCAGCACAGCCTTCGTTTTCTCCACCGTTTCTATGTCCGCCAGCATCCCGCTGTATTCCAGATAAAAAATCGGGAGATGAAGCAAATGTTCCGCGACCCGCGCATAGGCGAGAATATCTTCTGTTTCTATATGTGTATCCGCCTCCGTCAAAGCGGCCGCCTTACAATCAGGGTTGACGATGCAGTAGCCCTCCGTCACGATTTCCTCCATTGACATGAGCTCTCCGTATTCTTTCATCGCCTGATGATGCATGCCGACAATCCAGTCCGCCTTTTTGCTGTTGAGCACACTCGGAATGAAATAAAGATCAAACCCGGGCACAATGGAATCAATCGTCGACACCTCAAGTACGCACGGCACTAAAAACCGCCGCACCTTTGACATCAGTCTCAGCACATTGTCCTCGGTGATATTGTCGCTTCCTCCGATCACAATGGCGTCAGTCCCTGATTCACAAAGCCGTTCCAGCTGTTCATCCGGTAAATCTTTATTCGGATCGAGTTTAAAAACATGCTTCCACTCGTTAACATCGTACATGCGTTTTCGTTCCTCCATTCGTTTCTTGCCATTTAAACATTATAACAAATTCGTTTGGCCCGGAAAAACGGAAAAAGACGTCATTCACCTGATTCACAAAAAAAGATTGCGCTCCGCCGGACGGGAAACGGCTATGTTTGAAAACAGACAATATGTGGAATGTCAAAGAGAAAAAAGACAAGGAGTCTGATCTCAATGGAACAAGCCATTATCGTACTGATTTGTATATTGATTTTTATTATTTTAGTTCCCGCCGCATTGTTTCTCTGGATATACATAAGAGACGAAAAGCAGGAAGAACATTCAGTGCTGCGCAATTATCCCGTAGCGGGAAAACTGCGCTATATATTTGAAAAAATCGGACCTGAGCTGCGGCAGTATTTATTCAGCAATGATAACGAAGAACAGCCGTTTTCCCGGAGAGAATATGAACAGACGGTCATGTCGGGAAAGTATAAGAGCAGAATGATGGGCTTCGGCTCAGAACGGGATTTCAATCAGCCGGGCTATTATATCCGTAACGCCCTCTTCCCGAAACAAAGGGAGGAGCTGCGCGCAGATCAGACGCCGAAGATCGACACGATGGTATACAAGATTGACAAAGACAACCTGCTGAAACGCAGCGAACACCGCGAAAAAGCAAAAGCGGACCCTTATTACCTGCATCCGGACGATGTGCAAGTGATCGGCCGCGACACATGCAAGAAGCCGTTTTATGTGAAAGGGTTAATCGGACAATCAGCGATGAGCTACGGCTCACTTGGCGACCGGGCAATCACCGCCCTGTCAAAAGGGCTGCACCAGGCCGGCGGCACATGGATGAATACAGGCGAAGGCGGCCTGTCTGAGTATCACCTGAAAGGCGGCGCGGATATTATCTGCCAAATCGGCCCCGGGCTGTTCGGCGTGCGCACTGAAGATGGAGAATTTTCATGGGAAGAATTTAAGAAAAAAAGCCGCCTCGAGCAGATTAAAGCCTTTGAATTAAAGCTTGCGCAAGGGGCAAAAGCAAGAGGCGGGCATATTGACGGTTCAAAGGTGACCGAAGAAATTGCCGCCATCAGAAATGTGCAGCCCGGACAATCCATTGACAGCCCAAACCGCTTCAACGAGTTCTCAAATGTTCCGGACATGCTTGATTTCATTGAGAAATTAAGGACTGTCGGCGAAAAACCGGTCGGTATCAAAATTGTCCCGGGCAGCCGCAAAGACCTTGAAGACCTTATTTCCTGTATGAGTTCATCAGGCAAACTTCCCGACTTTATTACGATTGACGGCAGTGAAGGGGGAACGGGAGCTTCTTTCCATGAGCTGGCGGATTCCGTCGGCCTGCCGATTCTGACCGGCCTTCCCCTTGTTGACGGCCTTTTGAAGACATACGGGATAAGAGATAAGCTGAAAATTTTCGCATCCGGAAAGCTGCTCACTCCGGATAAGATTGCCGTTGCCCTCGCGTTAGGCGCGGATTTTGTCAATATTGCCCGGGGAATGATGTTTTCAGTCGGCTGTATCCGCGCTCAAGTATGCCACACCAATCATTGTCCTGTCGGAGTGGCGACAACCGACCCAAAACTTCAGCGCGCGCTCAGTATCGAGGATAAACAGCACCGCGTCTGCAACTACGTGCTCTCGTTGCGTGAAGGGCTGTTTCACCTCGCCGCGGCGGCGGGCATCAGCTCGCCGATTCATTTCTCAGCTGAACACATCGTATACCGGGAGGAAGACGGAAGCCTGAGGGAACTTCCCGGCCTTTTGAATCAGCACGCATAAAAAAAACCGCCTGCCGTCATCGGCAGAGCGGTTTTTTACGTAGCTGAGGAGGATTCTCCTTTGTTTACACGGTCAAGCGCCATTTCATAGGCGTCGTTACCGTAATTTAAGCATCTCTTCACCCGGGAAATCGTCGCTGTGGAAGCACCCGTTTCGCTTTCTATTTTGTGATACGTATTTCCTTCGCGGAGCATTCTCGCCACTTCCAAACGCTGCGCCAGCGATTGGATTTCATTAATCGTACAAAGATCGTCAAAGAAACGATAGCATTCCTCCAGATCTTTCAGCGATAAAATAGATAAAAATAACTGGTCCAGTTCTTTTCCGCGTAATTTATCGATTTGCATCGTCAAACACCTTCTCCTTTACTAATGGAAGCTGCATCGAGATCAGGCACGATATTAATCCATGTCTTTCCTGGCACAAACGGAAGAATCTCACCGCCTTTTACGGGCAGAATACGGCCGTCTTTATATTCCCAGTCTGACTCCATAACATCGCCGTGCTGAAGCAGGAGGCCCTTCCCCCCTGACTGAATATCGATGGCCCGCCTTCCATCTTTGTCTGTCATGCGATGGCCGGCTTCAACAATAAAAATGTTGTGCATGGCTAAAGGCTTTCCGGTCTCCCGGTCTGTCGCTTTCACACCATCAGAGCTTCTTGTATAAGCATCAGCTTTTTTATCATAATCGTATTCGACAAGATTTGTAATGTTTTGTGTTCCATAATCTATCCGAATATTGTAGGTTTCATTTCCTGGTTTTGCATCTGATGTCTGAAATGGGAGCGGTTCTGTTTTTCCGTTCAGCTTGTATCCTTTTTGTTCCGCCGCCTTCCTGATATTGTCATACGACGTGTAGGAATTGTGGGGCGGCTTGCTGAAATCGGCTCTCCAAAACAGGCTTCCGTCAAAATCCAAACCGTTTATATAATCGTAAGCTCCGGACTCCAGCTGCTTTTTTGCGCCGGGACTCCAGCCATGATGGACAAATATGCTGTTAAACCCGCTGCTGAGCGTGACAAAATATTCCCTCGCGCTCCGCACAGGCCCGACCGTTTCCGGCATCTCACTTTGAAAAATCGCGAGAAACCGCGTAATCCGGCCCTCCGCGAGCGCTTCGATGACAACATCCGCCTTTGACAGCCCGGATTGGGGCCTCGCCTTCGGATGATTGTTCACTGCGACTGCAATCGGACGGCGTTCTGCAAGCTTCTGCTCAGTTTTCAGCCCCGTTAAAGGAGCTTCCGCTTCTTTCGGCTGCACCTGATCGGCATTATTCTGCCGGCAGGCGGCAAGCAGCAAAAACGCAAAACAAAGCATACAAACGGTTTTCCATCTTTTCATATGTCGGCTCCCTGCTTTTATATTTTAACGCATTATCGATGGAAAGAGTACAGTTTTTTTCATCACGTCGAATATTCCTCTCGGCGTAATGCGGATATAAGGCAGGTGTGTGCTCTGCAAAAAGAGCAGCGTATAGATCGGATCGCAGAATCGGTAGCCCCGCTCCTCCAGCAGCATCCTCAGTTTTTGCTCTTTCTCAAGCACTTCTTCATACTTCTCCGCAGATGCAGAACCGTTTAAGGCGAGGGGAATCTCATGCAGAATCTTCCCGTTTTCGGCAAGCACGATTCCGCCGCCGATTTCTTTCATCCGTGAGAAAGCGAGCAGGATATCTTCCTTATTTTTTCCGGCAGCGATAATATCTCCGGTTGTCGTGTAGGAACTGACAAAACCCTGCACCCGATCGGCAAAACCTTTCAGCATTGTATTGACCCGCCATTTTCCATGCTTATCGAGAAGCGTGAGATAGCATTCATCATGATCAAAAGAAAGCTGGTCAACAGAATTATCAATCGCAATCATATACGGCTCCATAATGACCGCGTTGCGCATTATCACACCCATCGGCATTGAAAACTGTAAATCATCCATCGTCATATCATATGAAAGCTCAAGAGGGACAAGACCGCCCTTTTTCCAATCCGTTTCTGTAAACGCATTCATATTTCGGCCGTCTTCCCTCAGCAGGATGCCTTTGGAGATCACCGTGACCGGGTCCGGATTCATCGGGTCATCAAGAATATTCAATGAAGCAAGCCGGCCCGGACCGACCACACCGAGAAAGTCGTCCATCTGATAATACTTCGCGATATTAAAGGAGGCCATATTATAGGCATCGATCGCCGGAACTCCTTCCTCCAAAGCGATTTTGATTAATTCATTCGTCATGCCGCCTTTATAAAAATGCGGCGTTGCTCCATCCGTCGTGTAAAAGAAATGATCATAATGCCGGAAGCCTTTTTGATGGAGATCCTGCAAAATCGTTCTCAAATCAGGGCGGATGGATGAATGTCTGAGCGAAACATAGTAGCCCAATTCAAGCCGTCTCATCACCTCGCCGCCATTCATCGCCTCGTGGTCGGAATCAGCCCCGAACAGTTTCATCTTCGTCAGTGTTTTTTCAGAGGCTCCGGGAAAATGCCCTTCTATCCGCTTGCGCAGTTTTTTTGTCGCCTGCATGCAATGAAGCATCAAGTCATCGCCGTCCATGAGGCGCGGCCATCCGGTCAATTCTCCGCCTTGAATGACATCCGGGTGCTCAATCCATTGCTTTCGGACATCAAAAGAAAGAAGCTGATCCTCATTCAGCACTTCAGTCTGCAGATCATATCTGGACCACCAGAAATATTGCACCGGCTGTTTTTTCAGTTCCTCCAATATAGTAAGCGCTTTCTTTTTACCGCTGTGCAAAAGAAAAAACAAGTTATCATTAACAAACGTCGTTGTTCCGAATTGAGACACATATTCGGCGAGCGTTTGGGGATTATATATTTGAAAAGGATGTGTATGCGGTTCAATGTAACCTGGCACAATGTATTTTCCTTCACAATTTATGGTATGAATGTGCTCTGCTGCATCAGGAAGCTCATCACCAACATATACAATTCGGTCTCCGTAAATCCAGACATTCTTTTTCAGCCATTGTTTTAAAAAAGGATTTAATACGAGAGCATCCCGTAAAAGTAGCGTTGGAAGCAGCTTTGAGTCTACAACATCCGCCTGTGATCTGATGTCTTTATTTTTCCAGTTAAAGGTACGTTCGGACATTCACATACTCTCCTTCGCTTATATTAGACCCATCGTATCACATCCGCACAATTATCGCACGGCTAAAACGTTACAAATTATTGAAGATGAATGAAAAACTTTTTCTAAGGGAGCTGAAATGATGAAACCGAATATCAGTTTATTAAATGCCGTTCTGCGCATCACTTGCGGCCTCACCATTTTGTCTTCTGCTTCAGCGAAATACACGAGAAAACCTTGGTGCAAGATGCATCTCTTCTGTATGATGATGGGCGCGATGAAAGCGGCGTCCGGCATCCTCCGCTTCTGTCCGGTGACATATATGTTCCAAGCTGGAATGAATCAGGATGACAGCCATCAGCAAGAAAAATAACAAGCCGTTTCGGCTTGTTATTTAATTTCTCCTGTCCCGCGAGTCTGAGAAGAATCCGTCTATACGCCGGAAGACTTCATCGATGACTGCGTGTCACACGGCAAGCCGACAGTCTTAGTCGTCTTTTCAGAAGAAAACCCGCATCTTATATAACGCGGGGTTTTCCTCTTTATCGCTGCGATGCTTTCAGCGCACGGGCGCCGATGTCGCTTCTGTAAAACAGTCCGGGTTTTGTCAGCCCTGAAACGGCGCTGTACACTTTATCTCTCGCCGCTTCAAATGTCTCCGCAAATGCCGTGACATTGGCGACCCGGCCGCCGTTTGTAACAAATTGTCCGCCGTCTTTTTTCGTTCCGGCATGAAAAACGGCGATCCCGTCTTCAGCGGACGTCAAACTGCCGATCGGCGTCCCTTTCGCATAGCCTTCCGGATAGCCTTCAGAAGCCAGCACAACGCTGACGGCGGCCGTATCCTTCCACCTTAGGTCAACATCCTTCTCATGCAGAAGATCTAAGAGCACCTGAATGAGGTCAGATTCCATTCTCGGCACGACGACCTGTGTTTCCGGATCTCCGAAGCGCGCGTTGAATTCAATGACTTTTGATCCGTTTTCCGTCAGAATCAGCCCCGCGTACAGCACGCCCGTGAAGGAACGCCCCTCTTTGACCATTGCTTTTGCCGCCGGCTTCACAATCGTTTCGACTGCGCTTCTGACGATATCATCGGAAATGTGCGGCACTGGTGAGTAGGCTCCCATTCCGCCCGTATTCGGCCCTTTATCCCCATCGAAGGCGCGTTTATGATCTTGAGCGATTACCATCGGATAGACGGTCTCCCCTTTTACAAACGCCATTAAAGAAAATTCTTCGCCGGCGAGGAACTCTTCAATGACCACAGATGCGCTCGCCTCCCCGAATTTCTCATCCTCAAGAAAATCGTGCAGGCATTCAATCGCTTCTTCTTCCGTCATCGCGACCGTGACACCTTTTCCGGCGGCAAGCCCGTCCGCTTTAATGACAATCGGCGCACCTTTTTGCTGCACATATGCTTTCGCCTCTTCAAATGAAGTAAACGTCTCATACTCCGCCGTCGGAATGCCGTATTTTTTCATTAAATCCTTGGCAAACTGTTTGCTTCCTTCAATGATAGCCGCTTTTTCAGACGGTCCGAAAACAAGCAGTCCGGCTTTTTCAAACTCGTCCGCTATCCCTTCAATCAGAGGAACTTCGGGGCCGATAATCGTCAGCCCGACATGATGTTCTTTCGCAAACGCAATGAGTGCGGCATGATCGCTTTCTTCAATGTTGACCAGCGTCGCGCAGTCTGCCATACCGTCATTTCCGGGCGCGGCGTACACCGTGTCAACAAGCGGGCTTTGCGCCGCTTTCCAAGCCAATGTATGCTCTCTGCCGCCTTTTCCGATAATCAATACATTCACGCTTCGTTCCCCCTCTTAATGTTTGAAATGTCTGATGCCGGTGAATACCATGGCGATCCCGTATTCATCCGCTTTTTTAATCGAATCTTCATCGCGGACCGATCCGCCTGGCTGGATAATCGCCGTGACACCGGCTTTTGCGGCTTCTTCGACTGTATCCGGCATCGGGAAAAACGCGTCTGATCCGAGCGCGCTGCCTTTTGCTTTTTCTCCGGCCTGCTCAATGGCGATTTTAGCTGAACCGACGCGATTCATCTGTCCCGCTCCAACACCGACCGTCATATGGTCTTTTGCAAGAACGATCGCGTTGGATTTCACATGTTTGACGACTTTCCAGGCCAACTTCAAATCTTCCCATTCCTGCTCGCTCGGCTCTCTTTTTGTCGGGATGCTGATGTCGGCGTCATCAAATCCATGGACGTCTAAATCTTGAATCAAAAGACCGCCCTGTACGGATGTCAGCTGTTTTTCTTTCTTCCCTGATGCGGACACGTCAAGCGTGAGCAGACGAAGGTTTTTCTTCGCCGTCAGTACGTTCAGCGCTTCTTCACTGAAAGAAGGGGCGATAATGATTTCTAAAAAGATGCCGTGAAGGGCTTCAGCCGTTGCCTGATCAACTTCACGGTTCAGCGCGATGATGCCGCCGAAAATGGAGGTTTTATCAGCTTCATATGCTTTATTGAATGCTTCCTCAATTGAAGCTCCCGTACCGACTCCGCACGGGTTCATATGTTTAACGGCGACAGCCGCTGGTTCTGTAAATTCCCGGACGATTTGAACGGCCGCATCCGCGTCCTTAATATTGTTGTAAGAAAGCTCTTTGCCGTGAAGCTGTTTTGCCGCCGCGATGGAACCGGAGACAGGAAGTGCGCTTTGATAGAAAACAGCCTCTTGGTGAGGGTTTTCACCGTAGCGGAGCGATTGTTTTTTCTCAAATGTAACGGTGAATTGCTCAGGGTCTTTCTCACCGGCCTCGCGTGTTAAGTAATCAGCGATTAATGCGTCGTATGCCGCGGTATGGCGGAATACTTTGGCCGCAAGCTCGCGTTTTCTTTTAAGCGAAACGCCGCCGTGTTCTTTAATCTCATTGAGCACGGAGCTGTAATCGGCCGGATCTGTGATGACCGTCACATCCTGATGGTTTTTCGATGCGGCGCGCAGCATGCCGGGACCGCCGATATCAATGTTTTCTATCGCTTCATCGTATGTTACGTCTTCTTTCGAAATCGTTTCTTTAAACGGGTAAAGGTTGACGACCACAAGGTCAATGGGGGCAATGCCATGCTCATTGATCTGCGCCATATGCTCTTCATTGTCTCTTACGGCAAGCAGTCCGCCATGAATATTAGGATGGAGCGTTTTTAACCGTCCGTCCATAATTTCAGGAAATCCGGTCACTTCTGAAATGCCGATGACATCCACACCGTTTTCCTGAAGAAGTTTTTTTGTTCCTCCGGTCGAAATGACTTCGACGCCGAGCTCTGTCAGTTCCTTTACGAAAGGTACGAGATTTGTTTTATCAGAAACACTGATTAGTGCGCGTTTGATTGTCATGCCTTTTCACCTCTGTTATTTAGTCCCAGCAGCTGTTTCACAACGCCCGGATACCATTTGTGCTCAAGCTCGTGTATTGTATGCTCTATGTTTTCAAGCGTATCGTTTTCCTGTATTTCGAATGCTTTTTGCGCGATAATCGGTCCGGTGTCCATGCCTTCGTCGACGTAATGAACGGTAATGCCCGCCACTTTCACACCGGCCCGATACGCCTGTCCGACAGCGTCAATCCCGGGGAATGCCGGAAGAAGCGAGGGATGTATATTAATAATGCGGCCCCCGTATGCTTCAAGCAGCGTATCTCCAATCAGTCTCATATAGCCGGCGAGAACGATTAATTCCGCCCCGTGCAGGCGCAGCTGTTCAATAACGGCCCGTTCAAAGGCCGCTTTGTTTTCAAAAGATGACGGTTCAAAGGCGAATGACGGAATGTGTAAAGCCTCCGCCCTTTCCACCGCCTTTGCCTGAGGCTTATCCGTCACGAGAAGCGAGAGCTCCGCATCCCACTTCTCTTCTCTCATGCGTTTGGCAATGGCCTCGAAGTTCGATCCGTTTCCTGAAGCAAATACCGCAAACTTTTTCATGAAAGAGCCGCACCGCCGAAAGAAATGCCTTCGCCCCGCTTGACCCGGCCGATCAAATAAGCCTTCTCGCCCTGAGCTTCAAGCGTGTCGATGACGTCTGTCAGGTTTTCTTCTTTAACGGCAAGGACAAAACCGATGCCCATATTAAAGACATTGAACATTTCTTCTTCTTTCAGCTTGCCGTGCTCCTGCAGAAACGGAAAAATCGGCGGGATCGGCCATGATCCGTGATCAATTTCCGCACTCAATCCGTCCGGCAGCATCCGCGGGATGTTCTCGATGAATCCTCCGCCTGTCACATGCGCCATGCCGTCCACCTTACCGCTTTTCACCGCCTTGAGCACCGGCTTCACATATATTCTCGTCGGGTCCAGCAATTCTTCTCCGAGAGGACGCGCAAACGGTTCATAGACAGTATCCAAATCAAGTCCGCCGTCATCAAGAAGCACTTTTCTCACAAGGGAAAACCCGTTGCTGTGAAGGCCGCTTGAAGTAAGTCCGATTAAGAGATGCCCCTCTTCAATATGTTCACCGGTGACGATTTCGTCTTTTTCCGCGACGCCGACTGAAAAGCCCGCAATATCGTATTCATCAGCCGTATACAGCCCCGGCATTTCCGCCGTCTCACCGCCGATAAGCGCTGATCCTGACTGCTCGCATCCGTCCGCCACGCCCTGAACGATCTGCTCAATTTTTACCGGATCGGCCTTGCCGACCGCTAAATAATCAAGGAAAAACAGCGGCTCCGCTCCTTGGGCAAGCACATCGTTTACACACATCGCGACCGCATCGACGCCGATCGTGTCATGCTTATCCATTGAAAATGCGAGTTTCAGCTTGGTGCCGACACCGTCTGTTCCGGAAATTAAAACAGGCTTTTGATACGGAAGCTCTGACAGATCAAACATTCCGCCAAAACCGCCCAGGCTTCCCATAACGCCGAGCCTTTTCGTGCGCTCCACGTGTTTTTTCATTCGTTTGACGGCTTCATACCCGGCTTCGATGTCAACTCCGGCATTTTTATAAGCATCAGACATCCCTATCACTCCTTGTCAATTCGTTTCTCCTTAAAAGGCAGAAAGAGAAAGGCAGCCTGAATTCCCGCTGCCTTTATGTCATTTTCACATTTTATTTTGTCAGCACCGCTTCTTTTACGTGAGGAAGCACTGTATCCTGATAAATTTCCGTCGGATATTTGCCCGTAAAACAAGCGAGGCATTGTCCGCAATTGGTGTCTTCAAATTTTCGGCCGACTCCTTTTAACAATCCGTCTACACTTAAGAAAGAAAGCGTGTCAGCACCGATGATCTGGCGGATTTCTTCCACAGAATGAGAGGAAGCGATCAGCTCCTCATGGGTTGATGTGTCGATGCCGTAGAAGCACGGATGAGCGATCGGCGGTGAACTGATCTTGACGTGCACCTCTGTCGCTCCCGCTTCTCTGAGCATTGTGACAATCCGGCGGCTTGTCGTCCCGCGCACGATGGAATCATCAACCATGACGACCCGTTTTCCTTCGACAACACCGCGGACGGCGGACAGCTTCATTCTCACGCCTTGCTCACGGAGAGCCTGTGACGGCTGGATAAACGTTCTGCCGACATAACGGTTTTTAATGAGACCGAGTTCGTACGGGATGCCCGTTGCCTCGGCATAGCCGATGGCCGCAGAAATACTGGAATCAGGCACGCCTGTGACGACATCCGCTTCAACCGCGGACTCCTGGGCAAGCATTTTTCCGAGGTTTTTCCGGGCGCTGTGCACGTTAATGCCGTCGATATTGCTGTCAGGTCTTGAGAAATAAATGTACTCCATGCTGCAGATGGAACGGTTGATATTCATGGAGAAACGCTCTGATTTCATGCCTTCATCATTGATGATCAGCATTTCGCCCGGCTCTACCTCGCGAAGGTATGTCGCGCCGACCACATCGAATGCGCATGTTTCTGATGCGACGACGTAAGCATCGCCCATCATGCCGATTGACAGCGGTCTGAGTCCGTTCGGGTCAAGCGCTACGATCATTTCTGTTTCAGTCATGATTAAAAAGGCATAAGCGCCTTTCAGCATAGATAGCGAATTTTTGATTTGATCCTTCAGCGAAAAGTGGCCGCTGCGTTTAATCAGGTGAGCCAGCACTTCCGTATCGGAGGAAGTCTGAAAGATGCTCCCTTGGTTTTCAAGCTGCTGCTTCAACTGTGTGGCGTTGACCAAGTTGCCGTTATGGGCGAGCGCGAGGCTGCCGTTGTTTTGCGAACGGAACAGGAGCGGCTGGACATTTTCATATCCGCCTCCGCCTGCCGTCGCATAACGGACGTGCCCGATCGCGCCTTTTCCCTTCACTTTGCTCAGTTCGCCGTTTTGAAAAACCTCGGTAATAAGCCCCTGTCCTTTATGCGCCGTCAGTTTTTCACCGTCAGTCGCCACGATGCCGGCGCCTTCCTGTCCTCTGTGCTGGAGGCTGTGCAGGCCGTAATACGTGATCTGCGGAGCTTCTTCATGTCCCCAGATGCCAAACACACCGCATTCTTCATTCAGGCCTTTGATTTCAGCAAGCATGGAATAGCTCCTTTCCACGCGCGCTCAAGTTCTTTCGTTTGCGCGTGAACCAATTGTTGTCCGTCCTGGTTTTGAATCGCCAGAAGTCCGTCAGCCGTTACCTCGCCGATATGAACCGCATCAGCCACAGCCGCTTCAAACGCCGCTTGGTGTTCTTTTTTCACCGAAACGACGAAGCGGGATTGAGATTCAGAGAATAATAACGCCGCTTCTCCTTCTACAGTCACGTTGGCGCCAAGGTTTTCCGTCGTCATGACACTTTCTGCAACCGCTACGCCTAAGCCGCCTTCAGACACATCATGAGCGGATTGAACGAGGCCTTTTTTAATCGCGTCAAGCAATGCTTTTTGACGTGACAGCTCTATATCAAGGTCGATTTGCGGCGCTTTGCCGTAAATGCGGCCTTCTGTCATTTTTTGCAGTTCGCTTCCGGCAAACTCAGGTTTTGTTTCGCCGATCACGTATACAAGATCCCCCGCTTGTTTGAAATGCTGTGTCGTAATATGAGCGGTATCTTCAATTAAGCCGACCATGCCGATAACAGGCGTCGGGTAGATCGCCGTTCCGTTCGATTCATTATAAAGTGATACGTTACCGCCGATGACGGGAGTGCTGAGAACATTGCACGCCTCGCTGATGCCGTCGGCCGCTTTTTCGATCTGCCAGAAAATTTCAGGTTTTTCCGGGTTTCCGAAATTCAGATTATCCGTGACCGCAAGCGGTTCGGCGCCGGAGCATACGATGTTGCGCGCTGCTTCGGCAACTGCGATTTTCCCGCCTTCTTCTGGATCAAGATATAAATAACGGGCGTTGCAATCCGTCGTCATCGCCAGCGCTTTTTTCGTGCCGCGGATTCTGAGCACTCCCGCGTCAGAGCCCGGAGCGACCACCGTATTTGTGCGCACCATGTAGTCATATTGATCGTACACCCACTCTTTGCTGGCGATTGTCGGCTGCTGCAGCAGGGCAAAAAGCGTCTCTGTCGCATCTTTTACTTCAGGCGCGGGAACTTCCGTTTCCTGAAACTCGCGGTAGTACGCGGGTTCTGCTGACGGCTTGTGGTATACAGGCGCTTCTTCCGCCAGCGCGTCGACCGGAAGCTCGCAAACAACCTCTCCGTTATGGCGGAGGCGGAGCATTTTATCATCCGTAACATGACCTACGGAAACCGCTTCAAGATCATATTTATCAAAAATATCGACAATTTCCTGTTCACGTCCGCGTTCAATGACGAGAAGCATGCGTTCCTGAGACTCGGAAAGCATCATTTCGTAAGCGGTCATACCTGTTTCCCGCTGCGGAATGAGATCAAGGTTCATTTCAATGCCTGAGCCGGCTTTGCTTGCCATTTCAGCACTCGAACTTGTCAGACCGGCCGCCCCCATATCCTGAATGCCGACTAAGGCGTCGCATTGGATGACTTCAAGGCATGCTTCCAAGAGAAGTTTTTCCATGAAAGGATCGCCGACCTGCACCGCGGAACGTTTTTCTTCAGATGAATCTGACATTTCTTCTGATGCGAAAGTAGCGCCGTGTATGCCGTCGCGGCCCGTTTTAGCGCCGACGTACATGACCGTGTTGCCGACACCTTTCGCCTGGCCTTTTTTAATATCTTTATGATCAATTAAGCCGACGCACATTGCATTGACAAGCGGATTGCCCTCATAGCTTGCGTCAAACTGCACTTCTCCGCCGACCGTCGGAATTCCGATACAGTTTCCGTATCCCGCGATTCCCGCCACTACTTCTTCAAACAAGTACTTCACACGAGGTGAAGTGAGCTCACCAAATCGAAGAGAGTTTAATACAGCTATCGGACGGGCGCCCATTGAGAAAACGTCACGGATGATGCCGCCCACTCCCGTCGCAGCACCTTGGTATGGCTCAATCGCTGACGGATGGTTATGAGATTCAATTTTGAACACGACCGCCTGATTGTCACCGATGTCAACGATTCCCGCGCCTTCTCCGGGACCCTGCAGCACGCGTTCGCCGCTAGTCGGGAATTTGCGTAAAACCGGTTTTGAGTTTTTATAGCTGCAGTGCTCTGACCACATGACGGAAAAAATCCCGATTTCCGTGTAGTTCGGCAATCTTCCGATAATAGATTCAATGAGTGCGAACTCGTCATCACTGACACCCATTTGCTGATAGAGTTTCTCTTCTTTTATTTGTTCTTTACTTGGTTCAAGCAGTAGCGACATGAGTTTCCCTCCAATTTTTCACGATAGACCGGAACAATGTAAGACCGTCTGCGCTGCCGAGCAGTTCATCGACTGCGCGCTCAGGGTGAGGCATCATGCCTAATACGTTGCCTTTCTCATTCACGACGCCGGCAATGCCGCTGACGCTTCCGTTAATATCGCCGCCGTATGTGAAGGCGATTTGATTGTTTTCTTTTAATCTTTCAAGCGTTTCGTCATCACAGTAGAAATTGCCTTCGCCGTGGGCAACCGGAATCGTAATCGATTGTCCTTTTTCATAGGAAGATGTGAAGAACGTGCCGCCGTTCTGCACGATTAATTCAACCGGTCGGCAGATGAACTTTAAATCTTTGTTGCGTCTCATCGCGCCGGGCAGAAGTCCGAGCTCCTGCAGAATCTGGAATCCGTTGCAGACGCCGAGAACCGGTTTTCCTTCGGCAGCCGCTTTTTTCACGGCCGGCATGATGTTTGCGAATCTGGCGATGGCGCCGCATCTCAAGTAGTCGCCGTATGAAAACCCGCCGGGGATGAGCACGCCGTCAAATCCGTCAAGGCTTGTTTCCTCGTGCCAGACATACTCGACTTCTTCGCCGAGTTCGTCCTTTACGGCGTGGAACATATCAATATCACAGTTGGAGCCGGGTAACACAATCACCGCAAATTTCACTGTGCGACAACCTCCTCAACTTCATATCGGTAGTCTTCAATGACTGTATTGGCAAGGAGCTTTTCACACATTTCTTTCACGAGCGCGTCAAGATCGCGGTCAGATTTTTCAATCGTCAGCTCCATGTATTTTCCGATGCGCACATCCTGCACTTCATTGTAGGTCATGCTGTGCAATGCATGCTGCACCGCGCTTCCTTGAGGATCGAGCACACTTTCTTTTAAGCTGACATAAACTTTCACTTTATACATTATGAAATGCCTCCCAGTCTTTTGAAAATCTCTTCATATGCGTCGGTTAAGCTTCCCAGGTTCCGTCTGAACAAATCTTTATCGAGCTTTTCGTTTGTGTCTTTGTCCCACAGACGGCACGTGTCAGGAGAAATTTCATCCGCTAAAAGAACCCGTCCCTCTGCGTCTAAGCCGAATTCCAGCTTAAAATCTATTAATCTGACGCCGCAGTCTTCAAAAATATGCTGCAGCTCTTGATTCACCTGTTTTGTAATCGATTTGATCGTTTCCACCTGCTCAGGAGCCGCCGCTTTTAAAAGCCAGATATGATCTTCTGTGATGAGCGGATCGCCCAGTGCGTCATCTTTATAGTAAAATTCGATAATCGGCTGCGGAAGCTTAGTTCCTTCCGGGATGCCGAGACGTTTCGACATGCTTCCGGCGGCAATGTTTCTGACCACGACTTCAAGCGGAATGATGCTCACTTTTTTGATAAGCTGCTCTGATTCTGAAACACGCTCCACAAAGTGGTTGTCAATTCCTTTGGCGTGCAGATGTTTGAAAATCAGGCTTGAAATTTCATTGTTCAGACGGCCCTTTCCGCTGATCTCCGCTTTTTTCTCACCGTTAAAGGCTGTTGCGGAATCCTTGTAGACCACGCGGAGAATCTGTTCGTCTTCAGTTTGATAAATCCGTTTCGCTTTTCCTTCATAAAGAAGATTATTGTTCACAATATTCACGGAAGGCCTCCTAACCCGAATGTTGGGAATATTCAATCTATGGCGGCTGAAGAAGCCGCCTCCGGCTGGCTTCTTCTATAAACCTAAACGCTCAAAGATCAAGTCGACGTTTTTCAAATGATAATTGTAGTCAAAGCAATCGGCAATCTGTTCCGGTGTGAGACGGGACGTGATTTTTTCCTCCGCTTCGACAAGCTGGCGGAACGGCACTTGTTTTTCCCATGCTTCCATCGCTTTCGGCTGAACCGTGTCATATGCTTCTTCACGAGGCAGACCCGTGTCGATTAAAGCAAGCAGCACGCGCTGAGAGTAGATTAAACCGAGTGTGCGGTCCATGTTGCGTTTCATATTTTCCGGGAATACCGTTAAGTTTTTGACGATATTGCTGAATCGGTTCAGCATGTAATTCAGCGCGATTGTCGCGTCAGGAAGAATGATGCGCTCAGCTGATGAATGAGAAATATCACGCTCATGCCATAACGGTACATTTTCGTATGCCGTCAGCATGTACCCGCGGATCACGCGCGCCATGCCCGTCATATTTTCCGACCCGATCGGATTCCGTTTATGAGGCATAGCCGATGAACCTTTTTGTCCTTTTGCAAAAAACTCTTCCACTTCACGTGTTTCACTCTTTTGCAGACCGCGGATTTCCACTGCGAATTTTTCAATGCTCGTCGCGATCAAAGCCAGTGCCGCCATGTAATCCGCATGACGGTCGCGCTGTAATGTCTGAGTGGAAATCGGCGCCGCTTTCAGGCCGAGTTTTTCACAGACATACTGTTCTACGAACGGATCAATATTTGCATATGTGCCGACCGCGCCGGAAAGCTTCCCGACTTCGATCCCTTCTTTTGCCTGCTTGAAACGTTCAAGGTTGCGTTTCATTTCTTCATGCCAAAGCGCGAGTTTCAGGCCGAATGTCGTCGGTTCCGCGTGTACGCCGTGCGTGCGGCCCATCATGACCGTGTATTTATGTTCTTTCGCTTTTTCTTTTATAATGTCAACAAATCTCTCAATGTCCTTGAGCAAGATCTCATTCGCCTGTTTTAATAGATAGGAAAGAGCGGTATCCACGACATCTGTTGACGTCAGGCCGTAGTGAACCCATTTTCTTTCTTCGCCTAATGATTCTGAAACCGCGCGGGTGAATGCAACGACGTCATGGCGCGTATCCTGCTCGATTTCCAAAATGCGGTTGATGTCGAAAGACGCGTTTTCGCGCATGACCTTGACGTCTTCTTTCGGAATGACGCCAAGCTCAGCCCAGGCTTCACAGGCTAAAATCTCGACTTCCAGCCATGCCTGGTATCTGTTTTCGTCCGTCCAGATCGCGGACATTTCAGGTCTTGAATAACGTTCGATCATTATGCTCGTCCTCCGTCTCTTTTCATCCATATGTTCGTGATGTCCTGAATCCATGTTTCATCAGGCTTCCGCAAAAATGTCATATGCCCCATTTTGCGGCCTTTTTTAATCTCATGTTTTCCGTACAGGTACAGTTTGGCTTCCTTTAAAAGCTCCGTATGCTCCTCTGCAAGCTTCACTTCATCACCGAGCAGATTCACCATCATTCCCGGTTTGAGAAGATCGGTTCTGCCGAGAGGAAGTCCGCAGACCGCTCTGATGTGCTGTTCGAATTGGCTCGTTTCACAAAGGTCGAGCGTATAATGCCCGGAGTTGTGAGGACGCGGCGCCAGTTCATTGATCAAAAGGTCTCCGTCTTCCGTGACGAACATTTCCACCGCAAGCGGCCCGACAAGCTCCAATTTCTCCGCGAGCTGAACGGCAAGCGCCTCTGCCCGCTTTTGAACCGTTTCCTCCGCTCTCGCGGGTACGATGCTTTGGAACAGAATATTATTTTTGTGAATATTTTCAGCAGCCGGAAAGGTTGAAATCTCACCGTGCACCGATCTCGTCACGATAACGGAAAGCTCCATCCGGAACGATACCCAGCTTTCAAGTATGCACGTGCCGTTTTCTAACAGCGCAGCCGCTTCATCTGTCTGTCCTTCTTCCTTAATGACAAATTGGCCTTTGCCGTCATATCCGCCGCGGCATGTTTTCAGCACCGCCGGGAGCCCCAGTGCCTGAACGGCTTCCTCAAGCTCCCGTCCGCTGTTTACGATCCGATAAGGCGCGACTTGACAGCCTGCTGACTGGATCGCCTTTTTTTCCGTTTCCCTGTTTTGGGTGATGAGCAGCAGCTCGCTTCCCTGGGGAAGATATGCATGTTCTTTGAGCCAGTTGAGCGCCTCGTAATCGATATTTTCAAATTCGTAGGTAATGATGTCACTGACTCCGGCCAATTTTTGAATCGCTTCACGGTCATTGTACTGGGCGGTAATCTCAATATCGGCGATCTGTCCGCATGGTGAGTCTTTCACGGGATCGACGACAGCGACTTTATAGCCCATTTGTTTTGCGGCGACAGCCATCATTTTTCCGAGCTGTCCGCCTCCGATAATGCCGATGACGGCGCCGGGGTAAATCGTTTTTTTATCAGACAAGCTGATCACTGCTTTCCAGCACCGTTTGTTTTGTCGCATTTCTTCTCGCCTCTAGTTTATCCGCAATGTCATCGTCAAATGCCGACAAAATTTGCGCGGCTAACAGACCCGCGTTCACTGCGCCCGCTTTCCCGATCGCAGTCGTCGCGACCGGCACGCCGCCGGGCATCTGTACGATAGACAGAAGAGAATCAAGCCCGTTAAGCGATTTTGTCTGAACCGGTACGCCGATCACCGGCAGCGTCGTTTTGGCCGCCGTCATTCCCGGCAGATGCGCCGCTCCTCCGGCTCCGGCAATAATGACTTTTAAGCCCCTGTCTCTGGCGCTTTCTGCATATTCAAACATCAAATCAGGCGTCCGGTGCGCGGATACCACCTGTTTTTCATAAGGAATGTGAAGTTCGTCAAGTATGTCGCATGCATGTTTCATTGTCTCCCAATCGGAGGTGCTTCCCATGATGATTCCTGCTAGCGGCTGCATTCTGTTCCCACCTTCTCATGCTTTGTTTTTCAGAAAAAAAAGCCCGGCTTATATTGCAACTATGAGGAAGCAATACAAACCGGGCATGGCGCGCGTATCGTCAGTCGTTCGCTTCTGCGATATCCATGTCAGCTGTTTATCACTTTCCTGCATAGTCCGGCCGTTTACGGCAGCCGGGTAGAAACTTATGGGCCATATTCCCAAGATTATATGAGGTCGTGTTTTGATTTCATGTTTATCTTAACAACGGACTTGGATAATGTCAACGACATTATCGAACGATATAAAAATTCTTTCTTTTAATGTTCGTGTTTAGATCAATTTCCCTTCAAATACGATTTTTTTCCCGCAAGGAACGACTTGAATTGATCCATTTTCTTTCTTTTCTGTAAAGATCGGCTCTTCCATCCGCCGGACGGGCATATAACCCTCTTCCTTCATTAAAGTGAGAATGGTGTCAATCGTTTCATCTTCCGTTACTTCAAACCGTTTCTTTTTTGGCTTTGTCATTCCTTAATTCTCCTCTTCTTCACTGCTTTCACCCAGAATCCGCCGTGGATCGTTTTCGGCTCAAAGGCGATGATAAACGCTTTTTCATCAAGCGTTTTAATCGTATCATAAAGCTGAAGCTCATATTTGCGCGGCGTCAGAATCTGCATGGCGGTCCGGTCTCCTTCAAGTCCGCCCGCAACCCAGCTTGTAACCCCGTATCCTTTTTCCCGGAGCTGTTTCGGCAGGTCCAGATCAAGCTCCTTCGTAATGACGTTGACTGTAATATAGCCGAGCGCCAGTTTTTCCTCAATTTTCATTCCCACTATAACACCGATGCCGTAGCCGAGCGCATAGGCAATGACGTTTTGAATTTGATTCAGATTGCCGAGCACGAGACTCAGGCCGGTCACATACACAAGGATTTCAATCGTACTGATGCCTGCGGCGAAATAGCGCTGTCCCTTTAATGTCAGAATCATCCTGATCGTAAAGAAAGAGACATATATAATGTTAATGATGAGAATAATGAGAACCATACCTATACTGTTGGATAAAATCGTCTGCATCACTGATTCCCCTCCTCTGATACTTTGAAAAGCATCAATCCTTCAATTAAGGATAGTTTACCCTCTTTTCATCATTTTCAAAAGAAAAAAAAGCCCGCCCCGCAAGGCAGACTTTCAAGCTCTTATCAGTGAAGCTCGGCTTTTTTCAATCGTTTGACGGCTTCATATTCCTTCTCAAGTTCACTCAGCGTGTACCCGGACAGTTCCTGAACATGGTCTTGATAAAACCCTGAGCGGATCAGTTTTGTCCTCAGGTGCTGTTTTTTCCGATTAATGGCTTCTCGCAACAACGGGGCCATCTTCATCATCCCTTTCCGAATCATAAAGAGTAGTGCCGCTTTCGAATTGCTGTTGCTCTCATCATATCTCGGCCGGGTCCTCAAAACAATACGCTTCATTAGAAAAATTTGTAAACATTGTGAAAGACAAATTTCGACTTATAAAGGGATCAGCGAAGCAGTAAAGTACTCTGAAATAAGCGGCCATGTCACAGCCGTAAAAACGAGCATGATGATAACCGCCGCGGAAATACAGTACATCACGTCAGCCGCAGGCTTTTCAGCCGATTTGTATAGAATCTGCACAAACTGCACCATCGCCGAGGCGGCCAGAAACAAGGTCAGCGCCGTAAACACCACGGTGATGACCGGCAGATTCAATATCGCGAAAATCATCCACACGATAGAGCTGGCGACAGCCGGAACCAAAAGCGATCCGACCCCCGCGGCCGCATCCCGCATCGTGATTTTCTGTTTCATCATATAGCGTGATACAAGCCAGACCGCGCCGGCCGCAGCGGCAAAAAAGACGAGCGTATACACGAGAACGACGGTAAAGCCGTCAAAAAACGTATGATGCCGCTCCCCGTATCCGAGAGGCCTTTGCTGGCTTGCCCTCAGCTGAAACCAATTTCCGATTGAGAAAAAGATACTGAATACAAGCATTGAAATAAGAGCATATTTAAAGCGGGAAAAGCCGTCTTCCCCAACGACCTTCACCGGTGATGTCAAAATGCGCAGCGCGAAACGGCAATAACGTTTGACCGCGGCCCATGCAGAAGCGAGTTTTTCCGTAAAAGCCGGAGCCGGGCGCCGTTCCTTATCTTTTTTCTTTTGCTTTTGATAACGTCCCGCATTTCTGGACATTCTCGACAGCGGTTCTTCATCAGTCCCCTGATGCTGTTTTTCTTCTTCCAACGTTTCTTTTCTTTCTTCCGTCATGTCAGCAACTCCTATCAAAAAAATACGGCGGAATTTGTTAAACAAGAAAATAAAACACTTATATAAGGTACCGAAGCGTCCTTAAACAGTCAAGCGGTTTTCTTCACCCGGACACCCACATGACGTTTTATAGTATGTATTGGTTTTACGGAATAGGACAAAAACAAAAAACCGGCTTAACTCAGCCGGTTTTTCCGTTATTTCAAGAAGATGAAATACAGGATAAAGATGACGAACAGCCCGTACATAATCGGGTGAACGCTTTTTCCTTTTCCTTTGCAGATCATTGTAATCGGGTAGAATATAAAACCGATCGCAATCCCCGTCGCAATGCTGTACGTCAGCGGCATCATAATCATCGTTAAGAATGCCGGCACAGCCACCTCGAATTTATCCCAGGCGATCTTACCGAGCGGCGCCACCATCAGCGCGCCGACAATAATTAAAGCCGGAGCCGTCACATTCGTGGTGACGACTGACAGAAGCGGCGAGAAAAACATCGCCAGCAAAAAGAGAATGCCCGTCACAACAGCCGCGAAGCCGGAACGCGCCCCCGCCGCAACGCCTGAGCTGGATTCAACATAAGAAGTCGTTGTAGACGTACCGAGTACGGCTCCGATAACGATTGATGTTGAATCCGCCAGAAGCGCTCTTCCCGCACGCGGAAGTTTGTTTTCCTTCATCAGCCCGGCCTGTGTCGCTACAGCCACCAGCGTTCCGGCCGTATCGAAAAACCCGACGAACAGGAACGTTAAAATGACAATCAGCATTTGGACGGAGAAGATATCCGGAAGATGCATCCACGCCTGTCCGAAAGTCGGCGCAAGACTCGGCACGCTGCCGACAATGTGCGTCGGAACCGGAATCAGTCCGCAGACCATGCCGGCAACCGCCGTCAGAAGCATTCCGATAAATACGCCGCCGTTTACGCGAAGCACCATCAGAATGACCGTCACAATAACACCGAAAACCGTCAGCAGCACAGGGCCGCTGTGAATATTGCCGATAGACACCAAAGTCGATGAGTTCGCTTCAATAATGCCCGAACCCTGCAAACCGACAAATGTGATAAACAAACCGATACCCGCGCCGACCGCCAATTTCAGCTCAGGCGGAATCGCATTAATGATTTTTTCCCGCAGTCCCGTCAGCGAAAGCGCCACGAAAATAATTCCGGAAATCAAGACGCCGGAAAGCGCAGCCTGCCATGAAATCCCCATGCCGAGGACGACAGAGAACGCAAAAAACGCATTTAATCCCATACCCGGCGCAATCGCGATCGGATACTTTGCAATGAGCCCCATTAAAATACAGCCGGCCGCAGACGCCAGCGCTGTAGCGGTGAACACCGCGCCCTGATCAATTTTTAATGCTTCGGGAAATCCTTTCACACCGTTTAAAGACAATGTCAGCGGATTGACGAACAGAATGTACGCCATTGACAAAAAGGTCGTTAAACCGCCGATGATTTCATTACGATAGCTTGTCCCCAGCTCATCAAACTGAAAAAATTGCTTCAAGCCAATTGCCTCCTTCATTCTCTCCCATTTATTCTGCCCGTTATCCGCCAAATAAAAAACGCCCCAAATACATTTGGGACGCTTGACTACATACGTTCAGTCTGAATAAATAAGAATGGATTATTTATATCAAACGATTGAGATTGATCCGTAGTCAAGCCATTTACGGTAGCTTGGTAGAAACTTGCGGGCCATATCCCCGCCATTATACGATATCTGCATATTTGATTTCTGAGTCTATTGTATCAATTCAATTTTGAAAACTCAATAAAAAAAACGAACAATCCCGTTAAAAAAATTTGGTTTATTCGTTAATTGACCAAAAATGGAAGACGGCAAAACCCGCCTTCCAGACATCATTTTCCGTCCGCAGGCCGGACCGGCACCGCGAATGTGATTCCGCTGTCATCCGCCAGCAAGTTCATAACCGTTTGATTGACGTACAAAGCATATGAATCGAATGAAAAATCGCGCAATGAATAGTCTTTATCTGATGAATCATCTAATTCAAAAACAGATTCCATTTCACCCGTTTTAAGGTTCGTGACTTTCGCCTTATTCCCTTTCAGATAATAGCCTTTTTCATACTCATTAAGCGATGGCCAGGTTTTCATTTTTTTCGTATTGCCGAGACCGATTGATTCACCGACATTCATCAGCTGATCTTTATCCGTTTTGCTTACATCAATTCCGCTGAATTGATAATCGACAATTACCCGTCTGCCTTGCTGTTTGATCTTTTTGATGGTGATGCCGACATGATGTTTCGTTTCATAACTGACGGGCAGTTTTGTTTTCAGAGGCACGATTTCTCCCGGCTCTGATTCTGATTTTATATCGCCCGTTATGAAAAGTGTTTTCGCTTTCGGGTCTATCGGTTTGCTGAATTGAGTTTGGCCGCGTATTCTTTTCCCGCCGCCGGGAAGGTTCTTTCTGCTGCCAAGTTCAATATTCGACATCGTCATTTCATAATGGTTTCCGGCATCATCCGTTGCTTCGTCAATCGAGATGACATCATTTTTAGCTGCATCTTGAAAGTCGACTGAATACAGGAGAGCCGATCCCGTCGTTCCGTTTTCCGCCCGGATATCGAAAAAGCGGTATAACCCGTTTACATTCACAGCTTTCGTTCCTTCAAGAGAAACGGACTTTTGTTTTTTAATCGGGAGTGTAAAGCGCCAGTTTCCGGGAATATCCTTGATTTGTGTAATGACAAGCGGAAGCTTATCACCGTCTTTCATCTTTGGGCCGTCCGCAAAAAAGCGAAGCTGCCCCCCGTACTGCCCGTCTTTCACTTTTTTCATGCCCTGACTGTCATAATCCAAAGATAATATATTCCGGCTGTCTTTATAATCTACTTCAAAAGGAATATCCTCCTCATCAGATTTCAAATTGTCAACGGTAAAATTGTAAACGAGCTGTCCGCTGTCGTAATACACACTTTTCACTGTCACCGTGATTCCGCGTGATTCCGCTTTCTCATTCAGTTTTGTCACCAAATTGCTTTTAAACAGCGCAGAACCTGCCTTATCCTGAAACAGACTGTAAATTTGTCCGGCAACAGGAATGTTTCCCATAGCCGTATTAACGGAGGGCATGAATAAACCTGAGGACAGATACAGAATAAACAAAGCAGCAGCAACCGCGAGTCCGTTTATCACTTTTCTTCCCCATCTCCGTCTGACGGCGCCTTCTTTTCCGGCACGGACAGCGGCGCTGTGTATCACGTTTTTCAATTCAGCTTTCGGCACGTCAATGTCCTGATACAATTGCTTCATTTGATGCTTTTCCATATATGTTTATCCTCCTTTTCCAGCTCCTGCTTCAATGCTTTTCTCGCCCTGTGGAGATGCGTTTTTACAGTGCCTTCCGCCATACCGGTCTGTTCAGCGATCATAGCAATCGAGAAATCTTGAAAATAATAAAGCTGAATGGTCAGCTGTATATGTTCGTCAAGCGTTTCCAGGGCATTCCGAAGATCTATGTATTCTTCAATGTTCTTATTCTCCGCGCGTGTATCATGTTGCGGCTCAAACGGGATGGCGTCTCCGTGCTTTTTCCTCATCGCAAAAATCGTATGAAGCAAAATCCGGATCAGCCACGTTTTAAAATATTTCGGCTCCTTCAGCTGCGCGATATGAAGAAAAGCCTTGTAAGCCGTTTCCTGAACAGCGTCCAGTGTATCTTCCTTGTGATGCAAATAGAGATAAGCTGTTTTATATAAAGTCTCCTGATGAGCTGTGATCAGTTTTTCAAAGGCTGCGGCATCACCTTTTTTCGCCTTTTTGATCAATCGTTCTTCCTTCACCTTATCCACCTCCTATGCTGTTAGATATGAATCAGGGCAAAACGGTTTCAAAAAGATGAAAAAAAAACGCCTCTTTTTTAAAAGAGACGTTTTTTTATCTTCATTTATTCCCACTCAATCGTTGCAGGCGGCTTGCTCGTAATGTCATACACGACGCGGTTGATGTGTTTTACTTCATTGACGATCCGTGTCGAAATCACTTCGAGCACATCCCAAGGGATACGCGCCCAGTCAGATGTCATGCCGTCAATTGATGTTACGGCACGGATACCGATTGTGTAATCATACGTTCTCGCATCTCCCATGACGCCGACGCTGCGGATGTCAGGAAGAACCGTGAAGTACTGCCAGATGTCGCGCTCAAGGCCGTGGTTCGCCACTTCTTCACGCAGAATCGCGTCTGATTCACGAACGATCTCAAGTTTTTCTTCCGTTACTTCGCCGAGTACGCGGATGCCAAGTCCAGGGCCCGGGAACGGCTGACGCCATACGATATCATCCGGAAGGCCGAGCTCTGTGCCGAGCGCGCGCACTTCGTCTTTGAAAAGGGTGTTCAGCGGCTCGATCAGTTCAAACTGCATATCTTCAGGAAGTCCGCCGACATTGTGATGCGATTTGATCGTTTGCGCCGTTGCAGTACCGCTCTCGATAATATCCGTGTAAAGCGTTCCTTGCGCAAGGTAATCGATGCCTTTCAGCTTGTCCGCTTCATCATCAAACACGTAAATGAATTCGTTACCGATGATTTTGCGTTTTTGCTCAGGATCAGAAACACCTTTCAGCTTGTTTAAGAATCTGTCTTTCGCATCAACTTTAATGACATTCATATTAAAGCCTTCGCTGAACGTTTTCATGACGCCTTCCGCTTCGCCTTTACGAAGCAGGCCGTGATCGACGAAAATACAAGTCAGCTGGTCGCCGATCGCTTTATGAATTAAAGCAGCCACAACAGAGGAATCAACACCGCCGCTTAGCGCGCATAGAACCTGCTTGTCTCCGACTGTTTCACGGATTTTTTGCATTTCGATTTCGATAAAGTTTTCCATTGACCATTTGCCTTCACAATCGCAAACGCCGAATACAAAGTTTTTCAGAAGATCATTGCCGTATTCAGAGTGGCGCACTTCCGGGTGGAACTGAACGCCGTACCAATTCTTGTCCGCTTTGCTCATCGCTGAATTCGGGCAGTGATGGCTTGTTGCGTCAACAGTGAAGCCTTCAGGAACTTCTACAACCAAATCGCCGTGGCTCATCCACACAACCTGTTCTTCCGGAAGATCTTTGAACAAGTCAGGAGTTCCTTGAATCTGAATGTTCGCTTTTCCGTATTCGCGCTGGCTTGCCGCCTCGACTTTCCCTCCGAGGTAATGAGTCATCAGCTGCATGCCGTAGCAGATGCCCAATACAGGAATATCGAGTTCAAAGATTTTTTCATCACAGCGGAAAGATCCTTCATCATATACACTGTTCGGTCCGCCTGAAAGGATAATTCCTTTTGGATTCATTTCTTTGATTTCCTCAGCTGTCAACGTATGGGGGTGCAGCTCGCTATATACGCCAAATTCACGGATCCGGCGGGTAATCAGCTGGTTATACTGACTGCCGAAATCAAGAACAAGAATCATTTCATTCACTAACTTCGTCATGGTTGTCACCTAATCTCCTCTAAGTTTTTGACACAGAAAAAACGGAGGACAAACGTTCAGCCCTCTGTCGCGCAAGACTTGTACGGAAGCCCGGCTTTTTAACGCTCCCGGGCTCCCATTTAACATTCATTTATTCTAACAACAGGACGATATGCGGTCAAGACTATCTTGTTTTAATTATATTTTCCCACAACTGTCCCGATTCATCCCAAAGCTTTGCGGCATTATCCCTGCGGTATAAGGCCCGCTCATAGCGTAGCGTCAGCTCGGACATGTCGTTTGTATGGTGCGCCTCGTCAATCCTCGCAGCAAAATCGCGCAGTGTTTCTCCGTCTCCCCTGCTGAATCCTTTTCGTTTCAGCTGGCGGAGCAGCGCGGCATATGCGTCGAAAAAGACGTCTTCATCCGTTCGCCGCTTCAATCTGGCTGCTGTAACGTGCGGAATCCAGCGCGCCCGGAGCAGCCAGGCGAGTGCCGCCGCGGCTGAAATCACGATGACGATGGCTGCATACGGCCATAGCTGTGCCGCGGTTTTGTTGCGGATCACAGGCTGCGGTGCCGCGCTGTGATCCCGCTTTTTCGGCTTTTCCTCTTTTTCCGGCTTTGTTTCCTGACGCTGCTTATCAGACGGTTCATCCGAATTTCCCGCTGAGCCTCCGCTGTCTTTTGCCGCGGTATGATTTTGCTCTGACGTAAACTCCGTCGGATTGGTGAAGCCTTTCGTCGGCTCAAACGTCACCCAGCCCTGATCGGGAAAATACACTTCTACCCACGAATGGGCGTTGTTGTTTGTGACTTCATAAATGTGGCCGTTATGGTCGCCTGCCCCTTTATATTCGCCGGATGTATAGCCCTTCACCCAACGGGCGGGAATTCCCGCAGAGCGGAGCAGCACGGCCATTGCCGATGAAAAGTTATCACAATATCCTGTTTTCGTTTCAAACAGAAATTGATCGACATAATCCTGATTGTGCTCCGGAACCGCGACATCCTGTGTATTATACGAAAATGCGGAAGATCCGAGATAATCCTCGATCGCCTTCGCTTTATCGAACATATTATGATGATCCCGCGTCAGTCTGTCCGCAAGCTGTCTCACTCTTTTCGGAAGGCTGTCGGGGACCTGTAAATACCGGTCATTGAATTGATTCTGCTCACGGTATCGTTTCACTTTCACTTTTCTGAGATCATTCAGCTTAAAGACGGGCGCCTGAAAAGTCACCGTGTACCGTCCCATATTGCGGATGTTGCCCACTTGTTCACTGACCGGCGTAATTTGCTCGGTGTTTCCGTTCATTTCAAGCTGAATCGAGTGCTTCGGTTTAATATTGGAGACGCCGATCGGATACATGACGTGATTATAGAGATAATTCTCATCAATGGACACCTGTGCCGTATACCGTCTCGTCTGCACACTCCGGTCAAACCATATATCTTCCACGTTGCCGCCGTTCAGTTTATAGGACATGCCCTGATCGGTCTCCACCCAGCCTTTCCCCGTGTATGTATCCTTCGTTTCCACCCGGAAGTACGCCCGTTCTTTTCCCTTCCATGTGAAAACCGGCGTATCATCCTGCTGAAAAGGGCCGCCCAATGTTTCATCATGATTGCCGTAGCCGATTTTGCTTTCGGCGGCGGGCACTTCTTTGTGGTTTGTTATTTTTTTAAGAAACGGCACGGGGTCCGGCCAGTTCGGGTCTGATTTCGGAGCCGCCAGACCGAACACGACGGAAGCGCAGATAAACAGCATCAGCGGCAGAAACCATTTGAGTATCAATCTTTTTTTAAACGCTATGTGTTCCGTAAGCCGGATGCGCTCCATATACAAAAGCCCCATCATCAAAAAGCCGATAAAGACGATCCGGATGACGGCGTACGCGGCATCATAAGGAGTAAACGTATCAAGCACGGTGATATACGCCACCGTCATGATAAAAAAGAATAATATTTTCCGCTGATAGATCACCCAGTAATGCAGCAAATACACGAGCAGCCATAAAAGCACAAAAAACAGCAATGTGCGGAATGACGGATTCATATCATTCCATCTTCCGGTCCCGATGTGGCGGGCATTTTGCATCACGTCCCGCAAAAAAGAAACGAGCCATTCCGGCTGAAAAACCGAACCTTTATAAAACAGGATGTGAATACTGATCAACGTAAACAGAATGCAGGACGGCACGGTGACGTACCACCTCATCCGGAAGAATGACAGCAGAAATGCCAAACCGATAAAAACGATGAAAAAACCGGTATGTTTTGTATCTGTAAAATTGTGCAGCGGCCTGAGCCATTCCCATAACAATAAAAAAGCGAGAAAATAAAACAGCAGCAGACTCAGCCTGCTTCCCTGGTTCTCGTCATGCGGCATGGCGCGCCACCTCTCTTTCTAAACAACATGGGACACCCGTTTGTCCCTGATCATTTGCACCTTAATATTTTTTTGAGCGAAGATGAGAGCGAGTTTCCGTTCTTTCTCAGAAAGCGCGGTATTCGTTTCTTTCGCCAAAAACACCGTCATGTCAGCACGGCCGGGCTCAGCCTGTTTGAGAAGGTCTTCTGTAAGACTGCCCGTCACGACGGCAATGGAAGCTTTGCGGACACGCGGATCCGCCAGCTCTTTTCCTAAACGCCCGCCTGCATCGGCTTCTTCCGATTCTGAAGCTGATGCCAGGTAACGCAGCATCTTTCTGAAATGCCGGTCTCCCTCCCGAACGGGAAAAACGGTCCGGTCGCTCCCCAATGAAATAAACCCTGCGGGAGAGCCCTTCACAAGCGCCGTGTAAAGCAGGGATGCCGAAGCTGATACCGCGGCTTCAAACGATGGGGACGGCCTGCAGTCCAAAAGGAGAATCATATTCACACTCTGCAGCGGGTCAAATTCCTTCGTCATCAGCTCATTTCGCCGCGCCGATGTTTTCCAGTCAAGTGCGGAAAACCGGTCGCCCGGCTGATAATTTCTGACGCTCGCAGCCATTGCGGAGCGGTGTACCTGAAACAGAGCGCCGGCAGCCGCACCCTCTTCTCCGGATGCGGCCTGTGGCTTATAGTGAACAGACCCGTACGCCGGGAAAACCAGAACCGTATCCGTAACGGAAAACGACGCCGTCTTGTCCAAAAGCCCGAGAACATCTCCCGTCCGCACTCTTATCGTATGTAAATGATGCTCTCCGCGCGGCACCTGCGGCAGCTCATATTGTAACGTCAGCTTCCTTTGAAACCACGGAAACACGAGCTGTTTCGCACTGCGCCTCTCGCCAAGCGTTTCCGGCATCACATCTTCAATGACCATATATGTCAGCGGAAACGGCAGGCGCCTCGTCAGCCTGATGGTGACAGACAGCCTGTCGCCTGAGGTTAACTGGGCAGAGGACACGTCACGCGTCACCTGAAACGCCCGCAGCGGGTACACAGCGACCAGCCCGGCGTAAACGGTAAACGGCAAAAACGCATAAAATAAAAACCAGCTCACAAATCCGCCCTGAAACATGGCATAAGAAAAGACAGCCGCCGTCAGTACGGCCAACATAAGCAGCTTCCAGCCATATAGAAGCCAATGCATCTTCTTTCTCATTAGCGGACCGACATCCTTTGAACGGGGACTTTTTCCGTTTGCATGATGTCTTCTATAACCGCTTCCGGGGTCACATCGTTAAATTTCGCCTCGGCGGTCAAGATCATTCTGTGCGGCAGCGTATATGGAGCCAAATACTGGACGTCATCAGGAATGACGTAATCGCGGTCATGAAGCAGCGCGTACGCCTGCGCGGCTTTCATTAATGAGATTGAACCGCGCGGACTTACGCCCAGATGTACGGACGGATGCCGGCGGGTATGCTGAGTAATGCCGACGATATACGCTTTAATTCCATCATCCACCCGCACCTGCTCCAATTTTTGCTGAAGGCTGATAAACTGTTCTTTAGAAATGACGGGCTCGATTGTTTCAAGCGGATTGCGCCCTTCCTGCAAAGACAGAACTTGAAGCTCTTCCTCGGCAGTCGGATAGCCCATGCGCAGCTTAAATAAAAACCGGTCAAGCTGGGCTTCGGGAAGCGGATACGTTCCTTCATATTCAACCGGGTTTTGTGTGGCCATGACGAAAAACGGCTCAGCCAGCCGCATTGTCTTCCCGTCAATCGTGACATTCCCTTCCTCCATTGCCTCAAGCAGGGAAGACTGCGTTTTCGGAGAGGTTCTGTTAATTTCATCAGCCAGCACGATATTCCCCATGATCGGTCCAGGGCGGTATTCAAATTCCATCGTTTTCGTATTATAAATAGAGACACCCGTCACATCTGACGGCAGAAGATCCGGCGTGAACTGAATCCTCTTAAAGTCAGCTCCGATCAGCTTGGCCAAAGCGCGGACCATCATCGTTTTTCCGACTCCCGGCACGTCTTCCAGCAGCACATGCCCTTTTGCGAGAATGGCGGCCAGACTGAGTATGGCGATATCCCGTTTTCCTATGATGATGTTTTCAATATGCTCAACGGCTTTCTCCAGCAGCGGATGCAGCTCTTCTTTATAAGCCATTCTTCTCCTCCTAGTCATCTCTCAAATTTCAATTATCGTAACCTAACTTTACCACAAAATATAAACAGTATAAAAAAACGTTTCCAGCGAATTGTTTCCAGTCTGAAAAAGGAAAAAGCTCCCTTTAGAAAGGAAGCTTTATTTCAGCTGGAGAGGCTCCATATGAACGTGTGAATGGTCAATGGCATGTTCATCTTTCATCTTGCGTTCTACCTCATTTGCGATCTCATGACTCTCTTTAATGTTCAGATCTGACGGCACTTCAATGACGACATCAATATGAACGGAGCTGCCCAGATATCTCGCTTTAATATCTTTTAAACGGCTGACGCCCGCAATCTGTTCAATCGTCTTTTTATAATCAGAAATATGTTTGACATCAAAACCGTCAGTCAGCGAATGAGAGGATTCCTTAAAAATATCCCACGCGGTTTTGCAGATGATCAGCCCGATGATAAACGCGGTAACCGTATCCACCCAAGCCAAATGGAACTGTGAAGCAAAAATTCCGATAAACGTGCCGATACTGACGAGCGCATCTGATTTATTATCAGCGGCCGCAGCTGAAAGCGCCTGGCTGTTTACCTTTTTCGCAAGCCCTTTCGTATAGCGGTAGACCATCAGCATCACGACCGCGCTCCCCACGGCCGTCCAGGCGGCTATCATATCCGGTGTTTGCTCTTTAACGGAAAAAATAGATTGCGCGGCGCTGAACAGCACTTGCATTCCGACAAGCATCATAATAATGGAAGCGATGAGGGACGCGACGGTCTCCGCCCGAAAATGGCCGTAAGGATGATCTTCGTCAGGAGGTTTCTGAGAGATGCGCAAACCGATGAAAACAGCCGCAGATGCCGCGATATCAGTCGTATTATTTAAACCGTCGGCCTGAAGCGCTTCTGAGTGAAACAAATAACCGATCACAAGCTTCACAGCCGACAATGCCGCATATGCGCCAATACTGACAATCGCTCCGGTTTCGCCTTTTTTCAATTCATGATATCTCTCCACTGAAAATCCTCCTTCCCGTTCAATTTTTCCTTCATTATCATACAAAGCGAGGACACAGTGGGTCTATAGAAACATGATTCACTTTCCACAGAAAAATAGTAAGCATAGAACATTTATGCACTCAGGAAACTTATTTTCATTCACAAAACCCCTCTCATCCCAATCGTATCAAGGATTCTCGCCAACCCACGTTCATGGAATTATTTTCAAAACCATTAAAATACAGAAATAACAGGAAATTACTTCTTTTCCTTCCGGCACTTTCTGCTGTACGGACGAGAAAAAATGTCATATTTTCTTACATCATTTTCAACTGCCTGTGGCATTTATGATAGAATAATACTTGTCGGAATATTCAGCATAAACAAACCAAAAGGAGGCAAAGAATGAATCAGCCTAACTCTTTATCAAAGGGATTAAAAACCCGGCATATGACTATGATTTCAATTGCCGGCGTGATCGGCGCCGGATTATTTGTCGGAAGCGGATCCGTCATTCATTCCACCGGACCCGGAGCGATTGTCTCCTACGCTTTAGCAGGATTATTAGTGATTTTTATTATGAGAATGCTGGGGGAAATGTCCTCCGTCAACCCGACAAGCGGTTCGTTTTCACAGTACGCGCATGACGCCATCGGTCCTTGGGCCGGTTTTACGATCGGATGGCTGTATTGGTTTTTCTGGGTCATCGTCATTGCCATTGAAGCCATTGCAGGCGCCGGAATCATACAGTACTGGTTCCCGGGCATTCCGTTATGGCTGACGAGTCTGCTTCTGACCGTGCTGTTAACACTGACGAATATTTATTCAGTTAAATCGTTCGGCGAATTTGAATACTGGCTTTCCTTAGTGAAGGTAGCGACGATCGTTGTCTTCTTAATCGCGGGATTTGCGTTCATTTTCGGAATCGTCCCCGGCAGCAAACCGGTCGGGCTGGAAAATCTGGCGGGCAGCGGCGGATTTTTCCCTAAAGGTCCAAGTTCCGTTCTGCTCGGCATCGTCGTTGTCATTTTTTCTTTCATGGGATCTGAAATCGTCGCAATCGCAGCGGGAGAAACGTCAAATCCGGTCGAATCCGTCACAAAGGCGACCCGCTCAGTCGTTTGGCGGATCATTATTTTTTACGTCGGTTCCATTGCGGTTGTGGTCACACTGCTGCCGTGGGATTCAGCCAATATTTTGGAAAGCCCCTTCGTTGCCGTTTTGAGCCATATCGGGGTTCCCGCTGCCGCTCAAATCATGAATTTCATCGTCCTGACAGCCGTTCTGTCCTGCCTGAACTCCGGGCTTTATACGACGTCACGGATGCTGTATTCACTGGCAGAGCGAAATGAAGCGCCGCGGCGTTTTATGAAACTGAGTAAAAGAGGCGTACCGGTTCAAGCCATTATCGCCGGCACCTTTTTCTCCTATATTGCCGTTGTTATGAACTACTTTTCTCCCGACTCCGTATTTTTGTTCCTGGTCAATTCATCAGGGGCGATCGCACTGCTCGTCTATCTCGTCATCGCCGTCTCACATCTGAGAATGAGAAAGAAAATCGAACGGACAAACCCTGAATCTCTTAAAATCAAAATGTGGTTTTATCCGTACTTAACCTACCTGACGATCATCGCCATTTGCGCCATCTTGTTATCTATGCTGTTTATCAGTTCAATGCGGTCTGAATTTCTGCTGACAGGATTTATTACTCTGCTGGTACTTACCTCATATGTATTCCGCAAAAAACAAAAACCGAAAGAGAGCGCTTCCGAAAGCCGGATTGCGCAATAACCGCAAACACCCCCCTCAAAAAAGGGCGGGTGTTTTTTTAACCAACCTGTTCCAGGAAGCATTAACTGTAGTACAGGATTTCAATAAATGATAAGGACAGGATGAAAAATGGCTCTAGAAAAATTTGCAGATGAACTGCCGATTATCGAAACACTCCAGCCGCAGAAGAAATCAGACGGCAGCACGTATTATGAAGTCACCATGAAGGAATGCTTTCACAAGCTGCACCGCGATCTCCCGCCGACCCGGCTGTGGGGGTATAACGGTTTATTTCCCGGCCCGACGATCGACGTGAACCAAGATGAAAACGTCTATATTAAATGGATGAATGACCTTCCGGATAAGCATTTTCTGCCAGTGGATCATACCATTCACCATTCAGAAAGCGGCCATCAGGAACCCGATGTCAAAACCGTCGTCCATTTACACGGAGGAGCAACGCCGCCGGACAGCGACGGCTACCCGGAAGCATGGTTCACAAAGGATTTTAAGGAAACGGGTCCTTATTTTGAGAGAGAGGTATACCATTATCCAAACAAACAGCGCGGGGCTCTGTTATGGTATCACGATCACGCCATGGCGATTACGAGGCTCAATGTGTACGCCGGGCTTGCCGGGATGTATATCATCCGCGAGCGAAAAGAAAAGCAGCTGAAGCTTCCCTCCGGAGAGTACGACGTACCGCTTATGATTTTGGACCGCACGTTAAATGACGACGGTTCCTTGTCTTATCCGAGCGGGCCTGCTACCCCTTCCGAAACGCTGCCCGACCCTTCCATCGTCCCGTTTTTTTGCGGAAATACCATTCTCGTCAATGGTAAAGCGTGGCCGTATATGGAAGTTGAACCGCGGACATATCGTTTCCGCATCCTTAATGCCTCCAATACGAGAACATTTTCTCTCTCGCTCAATAACGGCGGGAAGTTTATCCAAATCGGTTCTGACGGCGGGTTGCTTCCCCGCTCTGTCAAAACACAATCTATCAGCTTAGCCCCGGCAGAGCGGTATGATGTGCTCATCGATTTCTCCGCCTTTGACGGAGAACATATCATTTTAACGAACGGCACCGGCTGCGGGGGCGACGCCGATCCGGATACAGACGCCAATGTGATGCAATTCCGCGTCACAAAACCGCTGAAGGGAGCAGACACAAGCCGGAAGCCTAAATATCTTTCAACAATGCCTAATGTGACATCAAAGAGAATACACAATATCAGGACGCTTAAACTTACAAATACGCAAGACAAATACGGCCGGCCCGTTTTGACGCTGAATAACAAGCGATGGCATGATCCTGTGACAGAAGCGCCGAAGCTCGGCACAACGGAAATCTGGTCGATTATTAATCCGATGGGGGGAACCCATCCGATACACTTGCACCTTGTTTCCTTCCAAATCCTTGACCGGCGTCCTTTTGACTTAGAGCGTTATAACAAATTCGGCGACATTGTGTATACAGGCCCCGCCGTCCCGCCTCCTCCAAGTGAGAAAGGCTGGAAAGATACCGTGCAGGCGCACTCGGGAGAGGTCATCAGAATCGCGGCGACCTTCGCTCCTTACAGCGGACGCTACGTATGGCACTGTCATATTTTAGAACATGAAGATTACGACATGATGAGACCGATGGACGTCACGGATAAGCAGTAAACAAATATCACCCCTTTTAGAGAAGGGGATTTTTTATTTATCCAAAAAGAAAAAATAAGAAGACACTTATTTGCATATACTGTAATAACAGGAAGACGATGCACCCTCATTGGAAATCTGGATAGAAAAAGGAATTAGGAGATTAGGGAAAAGTATGAGACAATGAAGGAGTGCACGAAAATTCATAAGGGAAGAAGTGACTTTATGTCTTACTACAACAAACGTAATCAGGAACCGCTGCCTAAAGAAGATGTCAGTACGTGGGAATGCACAAAAGAGGACTGTATCGGCTGGAGCAGAAAGAATTTTGCCGGCAGTGATACCCCGACTTGCCCCCTTTGCGGCAGTAAAATGATCGACGGCGTCCGTTCGTTGGTAAATCTCCAAAACAATAATCAAACGGCATCAAGTTAGACCTCCCTTTTACGAGTCTCAACATAGAGAAGGCCTCCATGTCTCATGAGAGGCCTTTGCGTTATTATGTCCTTTTATGATGCAAAAGAGCAATGAACATGAAAAATGATCGGCAGCAGAACGATCTGAAGGAAATTGCAAAACGGCGGAAAATGAACCTTGCCGCACAGTCATTCATCGAAACGCTTCATTTTGCCGTTCCGATTCTCCGTTTTTTCAAATGGCTCGCCTCAGCCGCAGCCAGCTTTGTTCATTAAAAAACACCCAGCGGGCGCTGAGTGTTTTTTTCATGATTGGATGACGGAAAAACTGTTAATAATGCCGTTGTCATTTTCCCAGACTTTTTCGCATTTTTTCGTATCCAAATGATAAGCATAAATGGTCCGGACCTTCGCATTCCGCCCCGTTTCATCCTTCAGACGCTTAGCGCCTTTTGCTTCCGCCATGAAATAAATGATGCTGCCGTCTTTAGAAAACTGAGGCTGGGCATCAATCAGCGGAGCGAAGTCCTTCCCGTTTGAGATAATCGTTTCATCTTTTTTCGTTTTGACATTCATCAGACGGATGGACGCTTTTTGTTCCGTCCCTTTTTGTGTATAAGATGTAAAGACAAGGTTCTTTCCGTCCGGTGACACCGCCACGTCGCTGATAAACTGCTCAAGATTTGTCAGATCCTGAAGGTGTTCGCCCGCTCCTGCTGCAAACCGGATATTCGTCGGTTCAGGGTCAATCCCCTTCTCATTTGCCTCATCCGTTTTTTGATAATCCTCTTTTACGGAATAATGCAGAAGCGCAAAATCGTTTTGGCTCCGGTTATAAAAGAAGCTGCTCACACTGTCGTCTTTCTCATCGGCGGCGGGATACAGATTTTCATAACGTTTCGTTTTCAAATCAAAAGATGCGAGACGGAAAATATCTTCATCCGCTTTTCCGAGACGGAAATAAATATGCGTCAGATCCTTTGATAAAAACAGACTGTCAGCGCTTGCCGTTCCTTTATAAAGCACCGTCTTCTTTTTCGTCTTCAGATCAAGCTTATAGAGACGCATCTCATTTTGGTCATTATTCCCGACAAAATAGAGCACCTGATGGGCGTCATCCAGCGCAAACGCCGGATATGCCGAAAGCTTTTCCTCATACAGCACGCGGCTGTCTTCGTAATATTTCGTCATCAGATCTTTGTCTGTAATGGAAACAAGCAGCTTGTCATGGCCGCCGGAGACAACGGCTTTCCCGCCGCCGTCGCTTTTTCCTTTAATCAGTAAAACGGACGCGATGACCGCCGCCGCCAAAACGGCAGCCAGCAACATCCAGATCCATCGTTTCTTCTTCATTATCAATCTCTCCGTCAATCAGAAAAAGCAAGAATCAGTGTCCTTGCTTTTTAAGATGGTCTATTTTAATAGCTGTAGTGTCCGGATACTCTTCCTTTGCTTAATGGATATCCGAGCGCTTTGAACGCTTTCGGGCTGACATCCAATACGGCATTCGGCAGACGGCCTACATCATTTTTGTATACGGTGATAACCTTTTTCGGTTTTGCTTTCGCATAAGCTCTGATTTTCGTTCCGTTTCTCGGAACGTCAAATCCTAATTTTGTCGCGCAATCCCAGTGTCCCAGTTTTTTACCGGAAGATCCTTTTTTACCGACTCCATTATACCATGTAATATTTCCGTTCACTTTTTTAGCACTTGCATCAGAAGAGTAACTGATCGCTCCCAGCGTGCTTCCTGCTAAAATCAATAAGGCTAAGAATAACTTCTTCAAGCTTTCGTCCTCCTGATTCTTTATTCTAGGCAAAATTATACACCAAGAAGACGATTATAATATTTCAATCACTTTACATGTTCATTACAACGTGATGAGACATGCACATAACGACGGCACAATTTCCCGTTCTATATAATTCCATGGTAAATTATACTACAAAATTTAATTCATTAGCGTTATAATATTCATAGAGTATTTCTGCATTCAATATGGACTTTTTATAAGGCCTATTGATAGTTGCATAATATGATATATTTTGAGAAATCAGGCTTTAGGAAGCAGGCACTTTATTCCTTTTAACCGTGGTTCATATTGATCATGTACCTATACTCGTTTCAATCAGACTAGGAGTGATAATCAATGAAAGCGGCAAGATGGCACAATCAAAAAGACATTCGAATCGAAAACATTGATGAACCTAAAGCAGAACCGGGTAAAGTCAAAATTAAAGTCAAATGGTGCGGGATTTGCGGAAGCGACCTTCATGAATATTTGGGAGGCCCGATCTTTATTCCGGTCGGCAAACCTCATCCGTTAACAAACGAAATGGCGCCCGTCACGATGGGTCACGAATTCTCAGGAGAAGTCGTTGAAGTGGGCGAAGGCGTCAAAAATTACAGCGTCGGCGACCGTGTCGTCGTGGAACCGATTTTTGCCACACACGGACATCAGGGAGCCTATAACCTTGATGAACAAATGGGATTCTTAGGCTTAGCCGGAGGCGGCGGCGGATTTTCTGAATATGTATCCGTTGACGAAGAATTGCTGTTTAAGCTTCCTGAAGAGCTTTCTTACGAACAGGGCGCGCTTGTTGAGCCGTCAGCGGTAGCGCTTTACGCCGTCCGCCAAAGCAAATTAAAAGCGGGCGACAAGGCGGCAGTTTTTGGCTGCGGACCGATCGGGCTGCTTGTGATTGAAGCCTTGAAAGCGGCCGGCGCCACAGATATTTACGCGGTTGAACTTTCACCGGAACGCCAGGAAAAAGCGAAAGAACTCGGCGCTATCATCATTGATCCGTCAAAAACGGACGATGTCGTTGAAGAAATCGCTAAACGCACAAACGGAGGCGTTGATGTTTCTTATGAAGTAACAGGCGTTCCTGTCGTTCTCCGCCAGGCGATCCAGTCAACAAACATTGCCGGTGAAACGGTTATCGTCAGCATTTGGGAAAAAGGAGCGGAAATTCATCCGAACGATATCGTTATCAAAGAACGGACCGTAAAAGGCATTATCGGATACCGTGACATCTTCCCTTCCGTTCTTGCACTGATGAAAGAGGGCTACTTCTCAGCAGATAAGCTCGTCACGAAAAAAATCGTGCTCGACGATCTGATTGAAGAAGGCTTCGGCGCTTTAATCAAAGAGAAAAACCAAGTGAAAATCTTAGTCAAACCGAACTAAATCGTTTAGCTGAATAACAGACACATCCGAAAAAGAGCCGTTCCGGCTCTTTTTTTCATCTCATCGTCTTTCCTTCCTTTTCCTTTTAAAAATGATCCCCTCTGCGCAAACTATTTTTCACCCTGTCCCGTCTATCCTTAGGCAGCAGCCTATGATACGTATTTTTAAAAAAGGAGCCCTTTGAAGCAATGAAGAACGAAACAGCCAAAGCGTCGCTTGTGACGTGCATAACTGAGCGCAAGGAAGACTTTTACCGGCTGGCGTACAGTTACGTAAAGAACAAGGATGACGCGTTAGATATTGTTCAGGAATCAATTCAAAAAGCGCTGACATCGGTCGAATCAGTCAAAAACCCCGATGTGATCAAAAGCTGGTTTTATAAAATTTTAGTGCGCACGGCCATTGATTTTCTCCGCAAACAGAAAAAACTGAAAGTGATGGACGATGAAACGATCGAGTTTTTAAGCCGCGGAAAGGAAGATCACTACAAAGACACAGACCTTCACGAAGCGCTTGATGACCTGCCGCATCAATATAAAACCATTATCATTCTGCGTTTCTTTGAAGACCTGAAATTAGAAGAAATCGCGGATATCACGGGGGAGAACATCAACACCGTCAAAACACGCCTTTACAGGGGGCTGAAGCTCATGCGCATTCAGCTGACGAAGGAGGATTTTTCTTAATGGAAAAGAGATTAGAACAATTAAGAGAAGAGTATAAAAGTGTGCCCATTCCTAAGGAACTGGACAGCATTGTCGAAAAAGCCCTTCAGCAAAAACCGAAGAAAAAACGAATCGTAATGTGGCCGACATCTGCGGCAGTCGCTGCGGCCGTCTTATTTACCGCCGTTGTCAATATCAACCCGGATGCCGCACAAGCCATGTCTAAAATCCCCGTCATCGGCAAAGTCGTCCAAGCCATCACATTCACGGAGATGAAGGAAGAAAAGAACCAATCAAGCATTGATGTGAAAACGCCCGCTCTGTCCGGACTTTCCGATCATAAACTCGAAGACAGCATCAATCGGCATTATATGAAAGAAAGCAAAGAGCTGTATCAGGAATTTATGAAGGCGACCTCAAAAAGCAAAAAAGGCCACCTCAGTATTTACAGCGATTATGAAACCGTTACTGACACAGCGGATTTGATCTCAATCCGCCGTGATATCGAAAAAACACAAGCTTCATCTTATACGCAAAGCCGTTACATCACGATTGATAAAAAGAATGAGGCCGTGCTTACGTTAAAGAGTTTATTTAAAGATGACCGTTATATTAAAGTCATCAGCGAAAATATTAAAGAACAAATGAAAAAACAGATGAAAGAAGATCCGAATAAAATATACTGGGTCGAAGATGATGATATGACGGAGCCTTTTAAAGCCATCCGCGCCGACCAGAATTTTTATATTACAGATAAGCACAAACTTGTTATTTCATTTGACGAATATGAAGCGGCACCCGGATATATGGGCGTTACAGAGTTTACAATACCGACCTCCGTCATCTCCAAGCTGCTTGTCGGAGACCGCTACATCAGATAAAGAAAGAAAAAAATCCATGATATCCGCAGATCATGGATTTTTTCTTTCGTCCCGCAACAGCCAAGATGCACAATGGACCCTTTTCATATAACAGACGCCGGACGGGGGCTGAAAAGTTTAAGAAAATCACAGCATTTCATTCATTTTTTCTGAAACAAAATCCCCTTCCGAATGCGTCTAATTAACGGAACAAATGGAAGACTGTACAGAAATCTGCCATAGCCATCCGCAAAACAGCGAGAATTTCCGCACACATTATTGGAGGAATACCATGTCAGACAAGTCACTGCATCACCGCTATATTCCCGGACTGGATGGACTTCGCGCCTTTGCCGTCCTCGCAGTTATCGCATATCATCTGAATTTTAACTGGGCCGACGGCGGTTTCATTGGTGTTGATATCTTTTTTGTTTTATCGGGGTATTTAATTACATCTATTATATTGCCTGCCCAAGGCAATGCCATCACCCTTGATTTGCGTGATTTTTGGGTGCGCCGGATCAGGCGGCTTCTGCCGGCGGCTTATCTCATGATTATCACGACGGTCATTTGGGTCGTATTGTTTAACAGCGAGCTCCTGCATACCGTACGCGGGGATGCGGTCTCCTCACTTTTTTACATAAGCAATTGGTGGTTTATCTTTCATCAGCTTTCTTATTTCGACAGCTTCGGCTCCCCTTCGCCATTAAAAAACCTTTGGTCGCTGGCGATTGAAGAACAGTTTTATATCATATGGCCCTTCCTGCTGCTTGCGGGAATGTACATATGTAAAACACGGGCCCGGCTTGCGGCCGCGGTCATGTTCCTCGCGTTATGTTCGGCAGTCGTAATGAGTATGATGTATGTGCCCGGCGGAGATCCGAGCCGCGTTTATTACGGGACGGATACCCGCTCATTTGAATTGCTGATCGGCTGCGCTTTAGCTTTAGTGTGGCCGATGAAACGATTATCTTCCAAACGGCTGCCGAGCAGCATGAAACACCTGCTTCACGGGACGGAGCTTGCCGCTTTTGCCGCGCTGCTGCTTTGCGTCTTTTACACGGATGAATATGAACCCTTCCTGTACAAGGGCGGCATGCTTTTGATCAGCATCACCGCAGCGGTTCTTGTCGCATGTTTATGCCATCCGAGCAGCTTTTTGGGACATGTTCTTTCATGGAAGCCGCTTCGCTGGATCGGAACGAGATCATACGGAATCTATCTTTGGCATTACCCGGTTATCGTACTGAGCACACCCGTGCAGGAAATCGGAAATCCGGTTTATTGGCACTGCGCCGTCAGAATCGGCGCCACTTTCATTCTTGCCGAGCTATCTTACCATTTCATTGAACAGCCGATCCGCACTGCGGGCTTCCGGCCATTTTTACGCCGCGTGTTTCTGAATCGCTTTTTGGAATGGAAGACGTCCTCTGTCATCAGCAGAATGTCGCTCGGCCTTATTCTTGCCGCCATTCTCGTATTTGCGGGCGGGCTGTCAGGAATAGCCGAAGAGAAAAAACAGCCGCAATGGACGTACGCGCAAAATGATCAGCAAGAAACCGCCGCCTCTTCGCACAAGACGGCCGATCACGATCAACCGGCAAAAGAAGATGACAGCAAGAAAAAACACGGCGGCGAAAAAACGGATACCGCGTCAGACAAAAACAAGAAAGAACCAACAGACAAATCAGATACGAAGAAAACCGACGAGAAAAAGGAACGGTCATCTCAAAAAACGGCTGATTCAAAACAAACACAGCCTCAGCAAGACGTGCTGGCCATCGGTGACTCGGTGATGCTGGACATTGCGTCATACCTGCGGCAGTCCCTCCCTCATGTCACCATCGACGGAAAGGTAGGAAGACAAGTCTCTCAAGCACTCCAGCTCACTTCGGAATATGCGTCATTTAATCAGCCGAACAAAGCGGTCATCATCGAGTTAGGGACGAACGGCTATTTCACAAACAGCCAAATTGAATCACTGATCAGCTCCTTTTCAAAAGCCGATATCTATCTTGTCAACACACGTGTGCCGCGGCAGTGGGAAAGCAAAGTAAACGAGTCATTGCGCCGGCAGGCCGAGTCACGGAAAAATGTGACGCTTGTCGATTGGCACGCAAAAGCATTGCAGCACCCTGAATACTTCACACCGGACGGCGTCCATCTCATACCTGAGGGGTCTAAAGCGCTGACATCCCTCATCGTTCAAACAATGAAATCATGACAAAAAAAGAGGCCCCAAAAAGGCCTCTTTTTCGTATATCGTCACGCAAGCTTCTGTCCGCAATTCGGGCAAAAATTCGCGCCTTCCGTTTTCGTTCCGCAGTTCGGACAGAATTTCGGCTTAGCCGCTCCTTCCGAGCCGTTCGCCGGTGCCGTCCCCTGATTCTGCTGACTTTGATCTTGCTGCGGCTGGTTCTGCTGATTTTGGTTCATTTGGTTCATCATTTGATTTGCCGCATTCATTCCCATCATCATGCCCGCCATGTCTGAGGCGGCGCCGCTTCCGCTCATTTTGCCGGATGACATTCCGTCCGTCATGGAAATCTGCTGATAGCGGTTCACATCGCCCACCATGCCGTAAGAAGCGTTTTTCGTAATCATATCCTGAACTTCCTGCGGATAATTAAAGCTCATAATATTGAAGCCCGTAATCGACATGCCGTCTCCGATCAGCTGCATATCAAGATCTTCTTGAATCCCTTTTCCGATTTCAAAGGAATTCGACTGCAGATTGAACATGTCTTTTCCTTCTCTGGTGATCCATTTCATCAAAAGCTGATCGAGAATAGACGTAATCCGGATTTTAATGTCCTCCACTAAATAGCTGTCTTTGACACCCGCAACCTTATCAATCAATCCGATGTAGTCAATGACCTTGAAGTTAAATGTGCCGTTTGCGCGGATCGGCATACCGCCCGGCATACCTGCCGCCGGAATGTTGATGGCGTTTTTTGTGCCCCACTTCACGGTGAACTCCTTCGTATTCACAAACAGCACTTCAGCCCGCATGCCGCTGTTAAAGCCAAACTTAAACCCTTTTAGTGTAGATAGAAACGGAATGATTTCTGATTCGATATCATAATCGCCGTCATCACGGAAAATCCCTTCAATCTTCCCGTTGTATAAAAAGATGGCATCCTGTCCCGGCCGGATGATCAGACGGCTGCCTTTTTTAATTTCACGGTTGTTCCATTTATAGAAAACCATGTCATCTCTGAATTCTTCCCATTCCACCACATTTGCTAACTGATTTCTGAAAAAACCCATGTATGCTCAAATCCTTTACATATAATTTAAAAACTTCCCTTGCTTCCGCTGTAACTCGTGCCGCCCCTCGTGACTCCGCCGTCATTGTCATTATCTTTATCAGGCTTTTTTTCTCTTGTAACGTCGGTTCGGATATATGTGTCGTGCTGGCTCAGCACTTCAGACGTATCGTGATCCATATACGTGCTGCCGGTGACGGTGACCTTGCCGCCGGAATTGTACACCATCACAGTGACGGCGATTCCGGCCGCGGCTGCGGCAATAATGAGCTGAAACCACCATGTGAGCAGCAGATTGTCAGACTTGTCGTCCGGGCTTTTCCCCATATCTTTATAAGCCATCTTGATGTAGGTCTGAAACGCCTTTTCATAATGGCCTGCGGAAATATCTGACGAGATCGTATTTCTGATCGTATTCAGCCGGCTGTTATTCAAATACGTCTCCGCCTTTTTATATCCGGAGATAAATACTTCCCGCTTTTTCATATCAATGGTCAAAATCGCCGTGCTTCCGCTAAAATGACTGTCATAAAAATCACCGGCGTACTGCTCGATGTCCTTACCGCCCGTTCCGTTTGCGGTAAGAATGATAAAATCGGTATGGCGCTTTGCCCCGAGCTTCCCGGCCAATTCCTCAAGTTTCTTCGTTTCATCCTTCGTTAATAAATGAGCATTGTCATAAACATATTGCTTCTGTTCCGCGGCAGACGCCGATGTATGTAAACCAAAAGACAGCATCAGAAAAAGGACGAAGCAGAAGAGACACGCTTTTTTTATCGATACTTTCATCAAAAACCGCCTCCTATCATAAGTGAGACGAGTCTTAATGCTAAAAACGCACCGGCGGTTATGCCGCCGAACCACGCGGCCACTTTTCCGGCACTGATCGGCGGTTTGCCGACAACCTTGCCCGTCTGCCCGTTCATCGCAAAAATGTGCTCAGCCCGCTCATAGTCGTAGCTGACCATCCAGACCGGAAGCAGTACGTAAAAGCTGCTGATTTTATCGGTCTGAATCTGCTCATCCGTAATATCAGCCGTCGTATATCCGGAGAAGGTGGATCTGATATAAGAATCAATATAATGGCTGATTTTATCCTTCGCCCGCGGAAAGAGATCGTCATCGGTATAATTGTACTTTTCCGCTATATATCCCGCTAAATAGGCCGTATTAAACTCCTTCAGCTCACTGTATGAGTAAGGCTCCAATTTGTCCATTAATTCATCATTCATTTTTTCTGAAGCGTCGACCGGAATTTTGAGATAATCAAGATTGATATCGCGGTACGCGTTGTAATACTCGGTCTCCGTCACCCGGTATTCTCCATCTTCATAGTGATGCACTCTCGTACAAACGGCATTGACCTGAACCTTGCTGTTTAAGTCAAACATCCAAAACGGCACGTACATGCCGGTTATGCTCTTCACCCGATCGGCAGTCATAAACCCTTTCGGTGTCAGACGGCCGTTTCGGCACCACTTTTTAAAAGCGCTCATGGCTTCTTCCTTGCTGATCGTAAAAGGGATCACCATCGAAGGCGCGAGATTTCCCGATAATCGGTCGGCGAGAACGGCGGCTCCTCCGCAAAACCCGCACGTCGTGGCCGTCGTTTCCGCCTCAGTCATTAATACCGCGCCGCAATTTTCACAGCGGTACTCGTTCGCCTCATTTTCGGAAAATCTCGTCGTTATATACTCCTTTGGCAGGCTTTCAATCTGATCCTGCCGCCCGCAGCTGTGACATGTCAGCATGCCGGATGAACTGTCAAAGACCATATCATCGCCGCAGTTCGGGCATTTATAAGAAATGATCATTCTGTTTCTCTCACTTTCTCTTTATATCGGACAAAGCTGCAGCCCGCTGTCTATTGATCTTTACTGAAAAGCATTTTCTGCTTAAGCGCCGCCAATTCATCATCGACACTGCTTTGATTGCTGTCATATTTAGCCGTCAGATCGTCAATATCGTCTTTCGGAGACGCGTTCAGCTCAGCCATCGCATTGGCATGATCAAGCGCTTGGTTGACCTTGTCTTCCATTCTGCCGAAAGCTGTCATCGATTGGCCCGCATTTGACACAGAGGACCCCAATTTGTTCATTCTCTCCTGCGTTTTTGCCACAGACCACTTCGCTTTGATGGCATTTCGGCGCGACTCAAGCTCTCCGATATCAGCGACAAGCTTGTCATGCATTTTGCGCATTTGAGAGGCGTTGGAAGAAGCGAGCTGATAAGCCGTCTGCAGCTCAGTCAGTCTTGATTCAACAGCCGCTTTCCTTTCCAAAAATGTCCGCGCATCGGCTTCATTGCCGGCCTGCAACGCTTTCATCGCATAACTTTCCATCTTTTCGGCATCAGCCTGGCATTCTGTTAACGCTCTTTTCGCCCGCTGTTCCTCAGCCATGACAGAAGCCGTCTCCGCTTTCACTTTTCCTAAATCACTGTTCAGATTCCGCAAATATTGATCAACCATTTTTTCAGGGTTTTCAGCTTTATCCAGCAGCGCATTGATATTGCTTGACATGATGTCTTTAAATCTTCCTAAAATACTCATTTTTCATTTTCCTCCCAAAATTAAATAGTAACAAGTTCATAGTTATCTATACTGTTTTTTTCGAAAAAAGTTTCATTTTCTCATGAATTTATGTATTTTTATATGAAAATAGTCTCATCCAGCCCATTTGTGCCGGCGGAAATTCTTTATGACCAGATACAGTGAGAACAAAAAATAAACAAACAGCCCGATCATCAACCCGCTCATTAACGGATAATGTTTCGCAGCATACACAAAGAAATCAAGCTGCGAAATCTGTTCAGGACTTGTAATCGTATCCGTCCTATTCAAAAGCTTTGAAAATTTCGCCGTATCATTCCAATCAAACGAATCAGAAACAAGCTCACTCCCCTGATACCAATTCACAGCGGCGAGACAGAGAAAACAAAAAACAGAAAACGCGCATTGCACAATAAGAAAAACATGTTTCATGAAAAACATTCCTCCGCGGTCAATATCATAGGCCGTCACACTATACATGACGGCAGCAGCAGAAACTTGGTTTTACTCAGAACTGATAAAAACGTGATTGTATGTACTTCACATCGGTTCAATTTACTGGATGCTTTTCTAAAGTATACCGTATATCGAAAAGGGTTTCAGACCTAAATAAAGAGGATGCTTCCCGAAGTCCGATGACTTTCAAGAAGCATCCTCGATATTTTACAGTGATACTTCAACCTCTTTTAAACTCGGCAAAGCATCGATCGCACCGATTTTGGTGCACACGAGCGCCCCTACCTTATTGGCAAATGAGACAATATCACGCAGCTTCGCAAAGTCTTCGGCTGCCGTCTGAATCTCATCCGTGCGCGCCAGCTGATACAGCGCCGCGCCGACAAACGCATCTCCCGCTCCCGTTGAGTCTATTGATGTCACCGGAATGCTCGGAATGATGTCAATATCCTTCCCATTTGAAAGAAGGGTTCCGCTTTTCCCGAGTGTCACCGCAACAATGCCGGCCCCGAGCTCATGAAGAACCGCAACACCTTCTTTATGATCCTTCGCACCGCTGATGATCTCAAGCTCTTCGTCACTGACTTTCACAAAATCACTTACGGCAACGGCTTTTTTTGCGGTGTTTATAAACTCTGAAACTCTTCCTTTCCATAAATCCTCACGGTAGTTAGGATCGAAGGAAATAAACTGTCCATTGTCTTTCGCAATCGACATCAGCCGTAAATAGGCTGAGCAAAACGGATCAGATAACAATGCCGTCGCTGATCCGAAATGAAGGATTTTGGCATCGTTTACCTTTTCCTGATCAATATCATCCAGCGTAAACAAAGCGTCCGCTCCTCTGTTAAACACAAAGTCGCGCTCCCCGTTTTGTTTTAATGAAACAAACGCAAGCGTTGTAGGCGCTTTCTCATCCATGACAAGCATAGAGGTATCGACATGTGCGGCGTCCAATGTCTGCTTCAGAAAATACCCGAACGGATCTTTGCCTGTTTTTCCGCTGAAAGCCGCGTCTCCGCCCAGCTTAGCAATCGCTGCCGACACATTCGCCGGTGCGCCGCCGGCACTTTTTAAGAAATTACGCCCTTCCGTCAAATCAACATCCACATCGGTACAAAAGAAATCAATTAACAATTCTCCAATACAAATAACAGATTGGCTTCCCACATTATCACACTCATTTATCAATTCTCGATTATAGTTTCAGTATAGTGCTTTCTGTCATAAATACAACCGTTTACATAGAATATTTTAAATTTTACGTATACTTATCTGGCAGCCCTTTGTTCCAGATCAGACATCATCTGCTGATATTTTTTTTCAGTTAAAGGATAAAAAGAAATAAGAATAATAGACAGCAGAATGAACAATCCCGGGATGAGCGCATTCATATTTTTAATCGCATTCAATGACGAGGCCGTCTGATCGGTATTCGCGGCATATCCGGCGATTCCGAGATAAACGGCCGAAAATGACCCGGCTAACGCAACTCCGAGCTTATTGATGAAACTCATGCTCGAAATCACCACGCCATCAGCCCGGACTCCGGTTTTCCATTCCGCATAATCGACACAATCGGCAACCATTCCCCAAGCAAGCGTATTTAAAGGCGTTGTGAAAAATCCCGAAACGAAAAGCCAAAAGAAAATAAGCGGCAGCGAAGAATACGATGTAAACTGAAGGCCCGCATAAGAAATCAGCGATAGCGCCGCCGTGATGATCATAACCTGCTTCCGGCCCCGCTTCTCAGAAAAGAAAGGAATAAACAGATTGCTGATCAGCGCCGCGCCGAAAAACAACACGGTTCCTAAAAACACAAATTCCTTATGGCTGACGTTATACGTAAAATAGTACACCATCGTGCTGAGCTTAATGTTAAACCCAATCGCAAACGCCAAAAATGCAAAAACCAAAATGAGCAAAGGCTTGTTTCGGAACAAAACGGACAACGTCTTTTTCATTCCTTGTTTTTTTCTTTTTTCAGGCTGAATCCGTTCCCGCACAGTAAAAAAGCTGAACAGATTCAATGCGATGCTCACCGCCGCATAGATAAGCGCCGTCATCTGAAATCCAAACGCCTGATCTTTCCCGCCGATGGCGTCCGCAAGCGGTGTCGCACAGGAAATCGATAACAGAATTCCGATATAAACCAAAATCATCCGGGTCGTCGTCAGAACCGTCCGTTCCTTCACGGAATTCGTCATCCGCCCCGTTAAGCTGTTGACCGGAATCGTCTGCATGCTGAAGGACATCCCAAGCAGAATATAAGTGATGTACGCATAAACCATATTCCCCGTCTCGCCGAAATGAGGGGTCGTGAAGCATAAGAACGTAAATAGCGCAAAAGGAAACGCCACCCACAAAAGATACGGCCTTGCCTTTCCCCATCTTGTATTCGTCTTGTCTAAAATCACGCCCATAATCGGGTCAAATACAGCGTCCAGCACCCTTACGATAAGAAACAAAGCTGCGATGACCGCAGGCTTAATGCCGCCGACGTCTGTATAGTAGAATAATAAGTATGCGTTTACAAACTGAAAGATAATATTGTACGACATATCGCCGAATCCGTAGCCGATCCGTTCCATCCAGGACAGGCCGCGATATTTCGTATTTACTGCCGCTGCTTTTTCTGTTTCAATCATTATTTCCCACCCCAAGAATCCGTTTTCATTTTTGATAAGCAAGAGGGAGAATGCAAAGATCCTCCCCGTTCACTCAGCGATTAGGATACACCATCACTTTTAAGCATTCATTTTTGTATTGAAAGGCCCGTTCCATCGCCTCTTGCGTCTGCTCCAGCGGATATTGGTCCGTTACAAGATGCTTCGTGTCCACTATGCCGGAAGCGAGAATTTCAATTCCCTTCGGATACGTATTCGCATAACGGAAGATTCCGTATATATCAATCTCGTTATCTGCAATAAACGGCACATTGAGCGGAATCTCGTTCTGAGAAGGCAAGCCGACAATCGCCAGTTTTCCGCCCCGGCGCACGGAAGCCAGTGCGGATTGCAATGCCGCCGGATTCCCCGCTGTTTCCCAGGCAGCATCAACGCCCTTGCCATTCGTGATCGTTTTGATTTCTTCACCGGCATCCTGTTCCCGGACATTGATGACATGCGTCGCGCCCATTTTTTTCGCGGCATCTAGCCGCAGCGGCTCCAAGTCGGTCACAATGATTGTGCCTGCCCCGTATGCTTTCGCTGCCGCAACGGCCATCAGCCCCACAGGGCCCATTCCCATGATCGCAACCGTTGAACCGGGCTGAAGCTTCGTTCTCGAGGCCGCATGAATGCCGACAGAAAACGGTTCAATCAAAGCCGCATCTTCATAGGATAGTGAATCCGGAATCGAGAAAACAAAGTCCTGGCGCATTTTGATATATTGGACAAACGCGCCGTCAACCGGCGGTGTCGCCAAAAACTGTACATCCGGGCAAAGATTATAACGCCCCTCCTTGCACGCCTCACAGCGTCCGCATGTGACACCGGGTTCGACGGCGACACGGTCTCCCACCTTGAATTGATCGACAGACGATCCGACGGCGGCAATTTCTCCCGCGCATTCATGACCGAGGATAAATGGTTTTTCCACTACATAATTGCCTATTCTGCCATTTGTATAGTAATGCAGATCAGATCCGCAAATTCCGACAGCCATCACCTTAATTAACACTTCATCATGATTGATGTCAGGCACGGGCAATGTTTCGATTTTGATTTCTCTCGTGTTGTGCATAACCGCCGCTTTCATATTTTGAGGCACTGTGTGAGTCATTTGGCAAAATCCTTTCTCTGCTTTGAAATGTAAGTGTATACATTTTTGTTTTCTCTATTACTGCCCCTATTTTATCTGCTTTTCCATACGTACAACAGCCTTTCCTGCTGTATAAAAGGACAGCCGCACTGTACTTTTTATTTTTTCATATACAAAAAACACTGAATTGATAAAATAGTACTAATAGGAGGTGCAGGCTAATGGCTGAACTTGAAAACCGGGCACAATTTGCAGAACTGCTGGCACCTGCCGTCAAATCGCTGAAACATCATCCTGATTTCAAAATTAAAAGGACAAAGAACGTAAAATCCGGACAGTCTTATATAGATCAAATCGCACTCCGAATAGGCGTTTCCTCTAACACGATCAAAAGCTGGATCGGACAGATGGGCGCAAACTACATTCCCGGACGAATTGATGACGGAAAGCTGTTCGGCATGTTCTGGATCATTATAGAAAAGACTGATATGGATCCTGAATGGCTGACCGGCCTTCTGGAAACCACAACCATTCCCGTCATCAAACCCGCATTGCCTGTTTGGACGGCGTCTTGTCTTAAAAAAGCAAAAATACTCCGGAAAGACGGATCATTCGGAGCGCCGAGTGATGACGATGTTGAAAAAGCAGTAAAGCGGCTGTTTCATGACAGACCAAGCCACGAAACGAATGCGCTTACAAGAAAGTCCGTCACGCATAACTTACCGTCACGCCGGACGGGGAACTTTATCGGCCGCGACTTTGATATAGAGGCGATTCGGCAATGGATGCTGTCTCCGTCACCGGTCTGTTTACTCACCGGCTGGGCCGGCATGGGAAAAACAACAATCGCTCTTGAAGCAGCCTACCTTTGTGCCGGCGGTTCACCAGATTGGCCGGCATTCAACAGCATCATCTGGATCAGCGCTGACTGGAAAGGATTAAGCTTCAGCGATTTTTTAAACACGATTGCCTACCAGCTCGGACGCACCGAACAAATCGACAAATCCATTAACGAAAAACGGTTCGTTGTCCGCAATGCATTAGCCGCTCATGCAAATGAAAAACCCGTGCTGCTGATCGTTGACGGCATTGATACAGCGGAACGTGACATTCACGAATTTATCATCGGCCTTCCGCAAGGCGTAAAAGTCCTCCTTACGGCACGTGAAAATGTAAAACAGACATACCGGGACGGCTTCGGAGAACTGGCGGCCATCCAGCTGAGCGGTCTTGAACAAACGGATGCCCTTGATTTTTTTCATCAAGAAGTGCATCGCTGTCTGCAAACATGCAATCTCCCGCATAAACGGGAAAAGCTGGAGCAGCTGTTGCAGCTATCGCCTGACCTTAAGAATGAATTTGTCTCGGCAGCCGCCGGCAACCCGAAGGCCATGGCACTCAGCATTGCATACATGTCAGACGACGACATCCCCGCTCCCCAGCTCATTCAAGAGCTTAAACAAGCGGGTTACTCATTATTGGAATTGTTTGAGGTTCTCTTTGGCCGCACATGGGACAGATGTCATGAAGACACACGAAAACTATGGCAGACGCTTTGCTTTTTCGCTAAACCCCCTGACGAAAAAAGCTTGGCTCAAGCGGCCGGATTAGACGCCCGCCGTTTTCATTACGCGATTGAGCAAATGCGGTCATATGCTTTAATACAGCCGGAACGAAGCGAAGGAAGAATTCAATATTCAGCCCATCAAACTGTTGTCGCTTACGGAGAACAGCACTTATCCGAAAATCATGATTTTGCAAAAGAAGCCCGAAGCCGCTGGGCGCATTATTATATGGATTATGCGGAAACCCATATAAAACGGGAACAGCCGAATTCCATCTATTGGAGCTACCTGCTGGGACGGAATTTAGAGCAAATGAAAAAGGAATGGCCGAATATCCTGAAGGTCATCGAATGGTCGAGCGAAACCGGACAACATGAAATCCTGATCAAACTCATCATCCGTATCAGCCATTTTCTAAGCAGAATCAGCCTGCCCCTGCGAATCGAATACGGATTAAAAGCTGCCGATGCCGCCCATCAATCAGGCGAACACACACGGGAAGCTTACTTTCGGATCGACACGGCAGGCTGGGCGCTGATGGAAGTCAACGATTCAGACGAAGCTCTCAGGCAAATAGAAGCCGGCCTGAAGATACTCGAACAATCAGGCGCGCCGGATCACGATGACTTGAAAGTATGGGGAATCGCCCTGCAAGCAAGGCTGCTGTTAAAAATCGGAGAACCGGACAAAGCGGCAGCAATGCTGGACGGCATCAAAGATCAGCCCGTCTCGCCCATTATCCGGCACAGGGTTCTTCTGGTCCGCGGCGACCTGAGTTTCGCCCGCTCTCACTACGAAGAAGCCATCACATTATACGAAGCGGCAAACACCACCAGCGCCGCATACGGCGGCGAAAAAACGATAGAAGCCTATTTTAACCTGGGCATGGCTTACGTCAAGTGTGATCAACTCGAAAAAGCGGAAAAAGCCTTTGAACAAATGCTCTATGACAAACACAACGCCAATCAAGTTGAACTGATTTACTATCATTACGGAATGGCACAGCTGTTGTATCGAAAAGGAGAAACTACGAAAGCGATAGAAGCTAATCAAAAGGCGATTCGTCTGATTGATTCGTGGGAGCCTGGGATTGGGATTCGGGGTGAGGTGGAGCAAATGGATATTCTCATTTAAAAGACAAATACATTGCGGCTAGCGGTAAGAGCTTTGAAAAACACTCATGACCTTGTTGTTTTTAAAGATAAAAAGGTATCTTTATCAGTACAGTAAATTGATTAAGATACCTTGATTGAAAAATTAATTTTTCACAGAAAACAAATTTCTAAAGTTAAACTTTTTAACAACATGAGGTTAATACTTATACAGCCGTATTAATGCTGTACTGTAATATAATGTTTTAGTTCACCTGACCAATATCTTCCTCCCCAATCCTGTCCAACTTGCACATCATACTTACCTGCAGGAAGATTTTTCGTTGAAAAACTCACACGAAAATTACGTGAACCAATACTATGCGAAATATCTTTTCTGGCAAATACTTTACCTTTATTATTTAAGATAATTACTGAAAAGCCATTATCTAAATCCCTAGCCAAAGTACCCGTAACTACAATGGAAGTAGCACTTTTCGTATATGTATTAGCATCTGTTTTAAATTTGATTGTACCTTTCGAATCCATAGCTAAGGCTTCTGACCCACCTGCGAAAATAGCAACTCCCAAAAGTACTGCTGTAAACAGGGTCATTACTAACTTTTTCATCTTTAGAATTCCTCTTTTCTTTTTAATATTTTAAATCCAAAATTATAATAACATATTTTCCTAAAAAAAACAGAGGTTTTTCCATATCTTTCTTCCGAGAAATGAATAAGTATGATAGAAATTTATAATATTAATGCAAATTTAAGATTTTTGTGAAATGAAGCTTAAAATTTGAAGTATAGTATCATCTATAAAACCTTTGCCAAGGTGTCCTTCCAAGCGCCCAATGGATATGGGGTAGAAAACACAATGTGAATAACAGCATGATAAGTTCCTCATGTTTCCCCTTTCTCTTTCTTCCATACTATTAAACAAGACTATTCTAATACCCTTGAACTGCATTTAAAATTGGTTTAGTGTTATTATTTAATAAAGATCTGTGCAATGAAAACTCTTTCTGTCCGATATACCCTTAAGTATTCCTAATCAACATTATGCTGGTGAGTTCAAATATTTCTTAATTCAAACTCTAGTTCTTCTGCTCTTTTTCAAGATCCAAACAAGTAATGCAATAAAAACGACGTTAATTAAAAACGCAGAAATAACATAAGTTTCATCTGAAACGCCAATATACTTCCCTTTCGATTCTAAGAGATTCCTTACTTGCTTACTCCATAAAGAACCATTCAGCGAACTATCGTCTGCTCCAAATGTAATTTGTGCTGTTTCCTTATTGCTGCTTGTAATATTAACACCATAAAATACTGTATACCTATTGTTATAAAAGATAGGCATATAAGAATAGTCAGAAACTAAAGGCTTTACCTTTTTGGCAGGTAATGCTACGTACAAAATCGCAGAATAATTACCTACCCCTGTTTCAAATTGCTCTGCTTTAATAAACTTCGTGTTTGAAGGTAGATCAATATTATAAAAATGCTCAAAAATTTGAATATCTTCTTCCGAAAAATCTGTTAATTGGTAGTAATGCGGATCAATAATACATTTATGAAAATACCATCCATTAAACAATAATAAACAGGCACTTATTAAAATTACTAATACTGCCTTATATATAATCTTTAACTGTATCACAATGATATGCGCCCCCTCATAATGTGCATTACTTTTGGGAAGAATTAATTATTCAGATTTTATTTTTCTTTAAGGCAATCTGCAAATGCTTGTGCAATTGTTTGACCATCCTCTTGGGTATAATTATTAACAGTAAAATGATGTTTAAATTTCAGATAGACAGGATTGTTGGTGTTTAAATAGCACTCTGCATCCTTAGTAACTGCTTCAAATGAATTATTAAATCTGTTTTTGGAAAATTGAGAGTATCTTGTACTATAGCCGATGCTAACTTAAATAAATTAGCATCATTCATTCGTAATTTGAGATGAATGATAGAAATAAAAAAAGCCCCTCACAAATTCATTGAACTTGTGAGAGACCTCGTATGGCATTACATCTGGCAACCCCTTATGTCCAAACAGGGATCATAATTTTTTACATCATTCCACCCATACCGCCCATGCCGCCCATGTCAGGCATTCCTGCGCCGCCGGCGTTTTCTTCCGGTTTGTCAGCGACAACCGCTTCAGTTGTTAAGAGCATTGCTGCTACAGAAGCTGCGTTTTGCAGAGCAGAACGTGTCACTTTTGTCGGGTCAACGATACCTTTTTCGATCATGTTTACCCATTCGCCGGTTGCAGCGTTGAAGCCTACGCCGATTTTTTCGTTTTTCAGGCGCTCAACGATGACAGATCCTTCAAGGCCTGCATTGTGCGCGATTTGACGGATCGGCTCTTCAAGCGCGCGAAGCACAATGTTGATACCTGTTTGCGCATCGCCTTCAGCTTCCACTGCAGCGACTTTGTTGTATACGTTGACAAGCGCTGTACCACCGCCGGATACGATGCCTTCTTCAACAGCTGCGCGAGTTGAGTTGAGGGCGTCTTCGATGCGAAGTTTACGCTCTTTCAGCTCAGTTTCAGTCGCAGCGCCGACTTTGATGACAGCTACGCCGCCGGCAAGTTTCGCAAGACGCTCTTGTAATTTTTCTCTGTCGAATTCAGAAGTTGTTTCTTCCACTTGAGCGCGGATTTGGTTGACGCGTGCAGCGATTTTTTCAGTGTCGCCGGCGCCTTCTACGATTGTTGTGTTTTCTTTCGTTACCACAACTTTAGAAGCGCGTCCCAATTGTCCGATTTCAGTAGATTTCAGGTCAAGGCCTAAGTCTTCTGTGATCACTTCTCCGCCTGTAAGAACAGAGATGTCTTCAAGCATTGCTTTACGGCGGTCACCGAAGCCAGGAGCTTTAACGGCAACAGCGTTGAATGTGCCGCGAAGTTTGTTGACAACGAGTGTAGCAAGAGCTTCCCCTTCAACATCTTCAGCGATCAGAAGCAATGGTTTGCCTTGCTGTACAACTTGCTCAAGCACAGGAAGGATTTCTTGGATGTTTGTGATTTTTTTGTCTGTGATTAAGATGTAAGGATTGTCAAGAACCGCTTCCATCTTATCAGAGTCAGTCACCATGTAAGGAGACGCATATCCGCGGTCGAATTGCATACCTTCCACAACTTCAAGCTCAGTCGTGAATCCTTTAGACTCTTCGATTGTAATGACGCCGTCGTTTCCTACGCGCTCCATTGCTTCAGCGATAAGGCTTCCGACTTCCTCATCAGCAGCAGAGATCGCAGCAACCTGAGCGATAGACTCTTTGCCTTCGATCGGCTTAGAAATTTCTTTTAAGTTTTCGATTGCTACAGTCACGGCTTGTTCCATACCTTTACGCACGCCGACAGGGTTAGCCCCCGCAGTTACGTTTTTAAGGCCTTCGCGGATCATAGCCTGCGCAAGTACAGTCGCAGTCGTCGTACCGTCACCGGCAACGTCGTTTGTTTTGCTGGCTACTTCAGCTACAAGCTTCGCACCCATGTTTTCAAACGCATCTTCAAGTTCAATTTCTTTTGCGATTGTCACACCGTCATTTGTAATTAACGGAGAACCGAATTTTTTCTCCAGAACCACGTTGCGTCCTTTTGGCCCTAAAGTTACTTTTACAGCGTCAGCAAGCGCATCGACACCGCGAAGCATAGCGCGGCGTGCTTCTTCACTAAACTTAATATCTTTTGCCATGTTAACGAAACCTCCTCGAATTTTTAAAAATATTTATTTGCTTAGCCGATTACAGCTAAAATGTCGCTTTCACGTAAGATTAAGTATTCAGTACCTTCGTATTTCACTTCAGTACCGGCGTATTTTGAGAAGATAATGCGGTCGCCCTCTTTTACTTCTAAAGCAACGCGCTCTCCGCTTTCCAACACGCGACCTGAACCGGCTGCCACGATTTTGCCTTCTTGCGGCTTTTCTTTTGCAGAATCCGGTAATACGATTCCGCTGGCAGTTTTTTCTTCAGATTCTACGAGTTCAATGACAACGCGATCACCTAATGGCTTTAACAATGTAATAACCTCCTCAATAGTATGAATATGTAATTTTAGCACTCAGCTCTAAAGAGTGCTAACACAGTTATTATAATAAAGAATCTCACTTCCAATTTCAAGTCATAAGAATAAAAAATTTTCACGCTTACATGATTCTCTCTCACACTGATTTTCTCCTTTTTTCACGTCAAGTTCACTTGTGTTACAATAAGAACAAATAAGTTGATTTTATAGGATAAAGGAGTACATATCATTTGAGAAAACAGTATTGGTATATCATTTTGACATATGTTATCATGCAGCTTTCCGCATTGATCGGCATTCCTTTAATGTACAAATTCGGCTATGCGGGCGGGCACCCTACGAATGCGAATCTCACCATGGCTCAGGGGATTTATTCCGTCGTAAGCTTTTTCATCTGCCTGATTATCGTTCTCTTGATTTTGAGAACCGCGCCGAAGCAGACATTAAGAAACGGGAAGAAAGCATCCGCCGGCATGTCCGTTCTCTGGGCGGTCGCGGGAATATGGCTCGCTTTATTTTCTCAGGGAATCGCCGGGATGATTGAGCAGTATGTCTTTCATGTGGGCAGCGGTTCCGAAAACACGAAAGCCATTCTCAGCATTATTAAAGCCATGCCGCTCATGATTATCGTTTCTTCTATCGTCGGGCCGATTCTTGAAGAAATCATTTTCCGGAAGATCATCTTCGGTGTATTATATGAAAAAACGAATTTCTTTATCGCCGGACTGATCAGTTCCGTCATTTTCGGCATTGTGCATCAAGACCTCACGCACCTGCTGCTGTATACGGCCATGGGCTTTACCTTTGCGTTCTTGTATGTGCAGACGAAACGGATTATTGTGCCGATATTCGCCCATGTCATGATGAATACCATTGTCGTGGTCATGCAGCTCGGCCCCGCCCAAAAATATATTGAACAGCATAGTGAGCAAATGCAATTAATTATTGGAGGATTGTTTGTATGAGGAACCCAATGACTTGGGGCTTGATTTATTTCGCAGTCGGCTGTATCTTTACGTATTTGGCCGCAAGCTCTCCGGGAAGCATGTGGTCTTTTTATTCCATACTGCTGATGGTTTTCGCCGCTTATAATATCAGCATCTCGTTTAAAATGTTCGCTTTCTCATTTAAAGTGAAGAAAAACCAAAAATAAAAGAAAAGCCATTTCTCATCATTGAGAAATGGCTTTTTTATGCTGATACGTCCTGATCGGATTCACTGCCGGTCTGCCTTTTCCGATACGCCGCTTTTGAAATCAGGATACTGATCTCGTATAAAATGCAAAGCGGAATGGTAATCATCAAGTGAGACAGCAGCTCAGGCGGCGCAATCATCGCGGCGATCACAAGCAGCACAAAATACGTGTACTTCCTGATCTTCGATAAAAACATCGGCGTGATAACACCGAGTCTCGTTAAAAACATGATCAGCACCGGCATCTGAAACAGCAGCCCAAACGGAATCGTCAGCTGCAGCAGAAAATGAAAGTACTCGGTGATCCCGATCACCTGGTTGACATCCAGGTCATTCGAAACCCGCTTCATAAAATCAACGACCAGCGGAAATAAAATATAATAAGAAAACGACACACCGCCGACAAACAGCACGATCGAAATCGGAATATAGCTGAGTGTTACTTTGCGCTCCTTCTCATACAGACCCGGGCTGACAAACGCCCAAATCTGATAGAGAATAATCGGCGAAGTCAAAATGATGCCGATGATAAACGCGAACTGCAAAAAGATAAACAGCGGATCCGTCAGGTTAAAAGCATTAAGGGTGAGCTCTTTTACTTCATCGGCTTTTTGAAGATACACAATGATAGGTTTTGCCAGAAAAAAGCCGGCAATAAAGAAAACCGTAAAGGATAACGCCACAATCAGCAATCGTTTCCGAAGTTCGGCAATATGCTCCACAAGCGTCATTTGATTCACTCTCATACGCGTCATCCTATCTTACTGTTCTTCTTTCTTTTTTTCCTCTTCTTCACCGGCTAATCCCTTAGTAGCGTTCTTAAATTCACGAAGCGTGTCCCCCGCCGCTTTTCCTAATTCGGGAAGCTTCTTCGGACCGAAAATAATCACCGCCACCACACCGATAACCGCCAGGCTTCCAGGACCGATCATGTGCAGCTCCTCCTTTCGCTATTCAATTTCTTCCAAAACAGAATAATGCTTCAAGAAATAAACCAATGATTGAAGCTCTACAGCTAAATCTATATGATGAATTCGAATGTGATCCGGCACATTCAAACGGGCCGGCGTAAAGTTAAGGATTCCCTTGATTCCGAGCGACACGAGCCGGTCGGTGATTGACTGGGCGGCAACCGCAGGAACGGTAAGAATCGCCACGGGTTCATCCTTAATGTGAAGCTCTAAATCATTAAGATCAAAGACAGGCACACCGCCTACCTCAGTTCCTATTTTACTCTGATTCACATCAAAAGCCATAGATATTTTTGTGTTATTATTTTTTGTGAAATTATAGTGAAGAAACGCCGTCCCTAAATTCCCGACACCGATCAAAATGACGTTCGTCGTTTCATCCTGATCCAGTGTTTTTCTGAAAAATGACAGCAGGTAATCCACATTATAGCCGTATCCTTTTTTGCCGAGCGCCCCGAAATAGGAAAAATCCCGGCGGATCGTGGCCGAATCGACTTTTACCGCGTCGCTCAGTTCAGCGGATGAAACGCGCTGTTTTCCTGACGCGTGTAAATTCTTTAAAAAGCGATAATAAAGCGGCAGCCGTTTTGCCGTCGCCTGTGGAATTTTTGATTGATCCTTGTTCATGATTGGTCCTCCACTTTATACTCAGATGCATCTCTTTTAAAATCACCGTTTTTGCCTCCTGTTTTTTCCATGAGGCAGGTCGGGCCGATGACCATACCTTTATCCAGCGCCTTGCACATGTCATACACGGTCAAAGCGCAGACTGAAGCGGAAGTTAGCGCTTCCATTTCCACACCTGTACTCCCTTTCGTTTTTACGCTTGCCTGTATATGAAGAACGGCTTCGGAATCCTTTTCCTCCCAGCCGAATGAAATGTCGACGCTGCTTAAAGAAAGCGGGTGGCACATCGGGATAATCGTTGACGTCTGTTTTGCGGCCATAATTCCGGCCACCTGTGCGACAGCCAGCACGTCTCCTTTTCCGATCTCGCGGTTTTTAATTCTGCTGTACACGTCATGCTTCATGTGTACGCTGGATATCGCAGCGGCAGTACGGACTGTTGAAGATTTATCGCTTATATCCACCATGCGGGCACGGCCTTCTTCATTAAAATGAGAAAATCCATTCATATTTAAACTCTCCTTACTTCTGATCATACACTATTTTCTCCCTGATGTCTTATCCTATAATGTTCCAATTCTGATGTATTGTTTGCTGACAGCAGGTTGATAAGCTACACTTAACTTATTATAACAGAGGTGAAATAATATGATGATCTTACAAATTAATCAGCTATCCAAATCTTTTGGCGCTGATCCTATTTTAAACAATATAAAGCTTGAAGTCAGATCTCGGGATCGCATCGCCATAGTAGGCAGAAACGGAGCCGGCAAATCAACTCTCCTTAAAATTATCGCAGGTCACCTTTCATATGAAAAGGGTGAATTAATCAAACCGAAAGAATTAACGATGGGATATCTTGCCCAGCACACAGGATTGGAATCCCAGCTTACCATAAAAGAAGAACTGCTGAGCGTTTTTGATTTCCTGAAAGCAATGGAAAAAGAGATGCGCTCTATTGAAGAAAAGATGGCCACGGCCGCCCCGGCGGAGCTTGAGACGCTGATGAAAACCTATGACAGGCTTCAGCAGGATTTCAAGGATAAAGGCGGCTATCAATATGAAGCGGATGTCCGATCTATCCTTCACGGCCTCGGCTTCGGAAAATTTGACGATTCCGTGAAAGTGCAAAGCCTGAGCGGCGGTCAAAAAACAAGGCTTGCGCTCGGAAAGCTGCTGCTGACCCAGCCTGATCTGCTTATTCTGGATGAACCGACGAACCATCTCGACATCGACACGCTTACATGGCTTGAGCATTATTTACAGGGATATTCAGGCGCGATCCTGATCGTTTCCCACGACAGATACTTTCTTGATAAAGTCGTCAGCCAAGTGTACGAGGTCTCACGGACAGAAAGCAAAAAATACCTCGGCAACTACAGCGCCTATTTAGAACAAAAAGCTGAGCAGTATGAGAAAGACCTGAAGCTGTATGAAAAACAGCAGGACGAAATCGCCAAGCTTCAAGATTTTGTCGACCGCAATCTGGCCAGAGCTTCTACAACGAAAAGAGCTCAAAGCAGACGAAAACAGCTTGAACGGATGGACGTCATGGCAAAGCCGCTCGGGGATGAAAAATCAGCCGCCTTCCGTTTTGACATTACAAAACAGAGCGGAAACGACGTCCTGCGCGTACAGGATGTTTCTATCAGCTATGACGGCAAGCCTCCGCTCTTGAAAAACCTGACCTTCGGCATTACAAGAGGCGAAAGCGCCGCCCTCGTCGGACCGAACGGAATCGGCAAATCAACCTTGCTGAAAACCATTATGAATACAATCAGTCCGGAATCCGGATCGATCACGTACGGTTCCAATGTCACAATTGGCTATTACGATCAGGAGCAGGCTGAACTGACCTCGTCCAAACGCGTGCTGGACGAGCTGTGGGATGAATATCCGGACATGCCGGAAAAAGAGATCAGGACATGCCTCGGCAACTTCCTGTTCAGCGGAGACGATGTCCTGAAACCGGTCCGCTCGTTAAGCGGCGGGGAGAAAGCAAGAGTCGCGCTTGCCAAGCTGATGCTTCAAAAAGCAAACTTTCTCATCCTTGATGAACCGACAAACCACCTTGACCTGGACAGTAAAGAGGTGCTGGAAAACGCCCTGATCGACTACCCGGGAACACTGTTATTTGTATCGCATGACCGCTACTTTATTAACAGGATCGCCACAAGGGTGCTGGAGCTGTCTCCGGATCATGCAGAAGAATATTTGGGTGACTATGACTATTACACCGAGAAAAAAGCCCAGCTGCTGGAACTGGAAGAAATGAAGCGGCAGGAAAAGGAGCAGGCTCAGCCTGCCGGCAAGGTCAAACAGGATACGAAAAGAACTTACGAGGAAGAAAAAGAATGGAAGAAGAAAGAACGGCAGCGCCTGAGACGCATTGAAGAAATTGAAGCAGCCGTCTCATCCGCCGAAGATAAAATCAGCGACAATGAGGAGCTGCTGTGCGATCCTGACGTGTATCAGGATCATGAAAAGGTACAGACCATTCATGCGGAGAATGAAGCTCTGAATCAAGAGCTCGAAAACTTATTAGCAGAATGGGAAGAACTCTCCTCAGAAGAATAGAAAACGTCAAGCACCTCTTTAAGGGGTGCTTTTTTATCCACAGCTATCCTCCTTGTCAGCCATGTAAGTAAGCGTTTTATACACACTATCCACAAAATTTTCTGACTTTATCCACTTTACTAACAACTTACAGTCCCTTATCCAGTCTGGATTTCTGGATATATACACAATCCTGTGGATATGTTAGAATTATCTGTTAATAAGTAAAAAAAGCCTCACGTTTTACAACGTGAGACGATCAAAGGATGTTAATTCCAAACCGGGCTGTCCGTTCATATCATATGAGCCCCGAATTCCCTTTTCAAAAGCAACGGTTCCGGCAGCCGCAATCATCGCTGCATTGTCCGTGCATAAAGAAAGCGGCGGGATGATAAGCTCGGGATCTCCCGAATGACTGAATTCCTGCTGCAGTGCGGCTCTCAGCCCTTTGTTAGCAGCTACGCCCCCTGCCAGCAGCACTTGTTTAACCCCGTATTCTTTCGCGGCCTTAGAGGTTTTTGCCGTCAGTACATCAATGACACTCTGCTGAAAGCTTGCGGCAAGATCCTCCGGAGGAATCACCTCATTTTTTTGCGAGGCGTTATGAAGCGTGTTAATCACGGCTGACTTCAGGCCGCTGAAGCTGAAATTGTAAGACCCTTCTTCCAGCCACGCACGCGGAAGCGGAATGGAATCCGTTCCCACAGCAGCCAGCTTATCAATCTGCGGCCCTCCCGGATAAGGAAGCCCCATTGTTCTTGCCACTTTGTCGTAAGCTTCGCCTGCGGCATCATCCAGCGTTTCACCGATAACCTCGAATGAACCGTGCTCTTTCATATAAACCAATTCCGTATGTCCGCCTGACACAACCAAAGCAAGCGCCGGGAATTGAAGCTCTCCTATCAGCCTGTTTGCATAAATATGGCCCGCGATGTGATGGACGCCGACTAGCGGTATTTGATGGGCAAAGCTTAACGCCTTTGCCGCATTGACTCCGATTAACAGGGCTCCGACAAGTCCGGGTCCTTCCGTTACGGCAATCGCATCAAGATCATCAAAGCCCATCTCCGCTTTTGAAAGAGCTTCCTCAATCACAAGGGTAATCTGCTCCACATGATGTCTGGACGCTATTTCAGGCACGACCCCGCCGAAACGTTTATGGCTTTCAATTTGAGAAGCGACAACGTTTGAAATAATTTCATTCCCGTTTTTTACAACCGAGGCCGCTGTTTCATCACAGCTTGTTTCGATTCCTAATACATAAATATCTTGTTTTTCACTCATGTAATGTCACCCACATTAATAACGCATCTTCTCCGTTATCTGTATAGTATTGTTTTCTGATTCCTCCGGCCTGAAGACCGAATTTTTTATATAAGGATTGGGCGGGATGATTTGAGACCCTGACTTCGAGAGAGAGCCTTCTTGCCTTTTTTTCTCTGCACAATTCTATCGCAGAGCGAAACAGCGCTTCTCCCAATGATTGGCCCCGATATTCCGGCTTAATGGCTATGTTCGTAATCTGCGCGTCATCTATAATAATCCAGATTCCGCAATACCCCGCCAGACAGCCGTCCTTTTCAATGACAAGGTAGTGGGCATACGGATTTTCCAAAAGCTCATGATAAAATGAATCCTTCGTCCACGGAGAAGTAAAGGATGCTGTTTCAATTTCATAAATTTGATCAATATCTTCCGGACGCATGCTTCGAATCGCCGTTTTCGTTTTCATCCCTATCACCCTATTTTTGAGATTCCATCCATTTCGCTTCAGCCTCTGCCAGACGCAAATAATCCGGAACAAGGCTGTGGACATCCGCTTCCTCTTTTTCCAAGCCTAAAAACGCCAGCTCTGACGGCCGCGGATTATGCTGTGCAGCCGTTCCAATCACTGCTTGAGATGTCAGCTCATGCAGAATGGTTTCTTCATGAATGGCTGTATCGTGCCCTAAAAATAAAACCGGAGACGCTTTTTCTTTCAGCATGCCGAGCCAATCAGTCAAAAGGACATTCTGATCAGGAAGAACGGATTGTAATCGGCCGTCCTGATATTCATAAAGTCCCGTATATACCTGTCCGCGCCGGGCATCAAATAACGGGCAGATCAGTCCTTGAAAGTGCCGTCCGTTAGCCGCCAGCACCTCCAGACTCGAGACAGCGGAAACCGGAAGCTTCAGCGACCATGCCAATGTTTTTGCCAGCGTCACACCGATTCTGACACCTGTGTACGAACCCGGTCCTTTCGCCACCGCTATTTTCGTAAGGTCCTGCGGTGTTAGGCCGCAATCCTTCAGCAATGAATTGACAGCAGGCATGGCCCGCACGGAATGATTCTTTTTTAAATATGTAATATACTCCGCCATCACCGTTTTGTCACGAACGAGCGCGGCACCCAACGTGTAATTTGACGTATCAATTGCCAGTATTGTCATGTTTATTTATCTCCTCACAAAGCGTTTCATACCGTGTTCCGCAAGCCGTAAAGGTAATGTCCCTTGCCTCATCACCGGCTCTTGTGATAACGATCTGCAGCCGTTCAGCAGGCAGCTGATCCTGAATTAAATGAGCCCATTCAATTAAGCAGACGCCTTGTCCCTCAAAATATTCTTCAAGCCCTAAGTCTTCGCTTTCATCCTCCATACGATACACATCCATATGATATAGAGGAAGCGAACCGTCATGGTATTCTTTTATAATTGTAAAAGTCGGGCTGTTTACCACCCTCGTGATTCCCAGTCCTTCGGCAAAACCCTTTGTAAAAGTCGTTTTTCCCGCGCCTAAGTCGCCTTCCAGTGTCAAAATGTCTCCCGGCTTTGCCAAAGAAGCGGCAAGCTTGGCTACGGCTTTCGTTTCTTCGGGGTTTTTCGTTCTCCATTGTAATGTCTTCAAAGTGAGTCACCCGTCTTATTTAAAATGATTGTATCCTTTTTTCTCAAGGACGATTTGTCTCTGATCATTGGCTGTCAAAAGAACACATGCTTCCTTCCGTTCAGATACCGCTCCTATCTTCGCAATCGGAATGCCCGATTGAGTGCAGTAATCAAGCAGAGAGGTCCACTCTTGCTGAGAAACCGTTCCAACCAATTCAAAATCTTCACCGCCGAATAACACCCATTTCTTCCACTCAGAATTTGCCTCGGGCAAATCCGGATGCACCGGCAGAAGTTGTTCTTCAATTTCTATCGTAACTGAACTTGCCCCAGCTATTTCATGCAGCTCACTAGCCAATCCGTCACTGATATCATTCAGAGCCGCGCGCTGAAGCTGAGAGCAGAAGCGGCCGACCTGAACTCTCGGAACGGGCCGTTTATGTTTTTGGATAAAATAATCAGTCGTATGAAAAGCAGAAGGGAGTGTTTCTCCCAACAAAAGAGACAGTCCTGCTGCAGACGAACCGATATCCCCTGTAACAAACACAACATCTCCGGGTCTTGCCGAGCTTCGCAGACAAGCGCAATCCTTCTCAACTTCTCCGATGACAGTAACGGTAATTACGGCTTGACCGGAAGCGGAGACGGTATCTCCCCCGATCAAATCCATTTGATATAGTTTCGCCAGTTCCGCCATTCCTTCATACATTGCCTGGACGTCAGCTTTCTGCCAGCAAGAAGGAACCGCTAGAGACACCAAATAAAACTTCGGAATGCCTCCCATCGCCGCAACGTCACTAATGTTAACAGCAAGCGCCTTATAACCGATATCATGAGGAGAGGAATACTCTAATTTAAAATGGACATTCTCCACCATTGTATCAAGGCAGACAATTTGCTGCATATGGGGTGACGCTGTATAAACCGCACCATCATCACCGATCCCTACATCGACGGAAGAATGATAATGCGAATGCGGCGTAATACTGTGAATCAAATCAAACTCATCCATATATCTTCCGTCTCCCTTTCTGACGCTCTTGTGAAATACAGCTCTTTCTAGTGTATCGGATTATGTTTCAATATCCAAGACTTTAACGATATAAAAGAAAGCTTGGTTAGATACCAAGCTGCCAGCATTTAAAAGAAAACACAAAAAAAACGAAAACATGATCGTTTCGTTTACAATAAAAATGGCGGTCCGGACGGGACTCGAACCCGCGACCTCCTGCGTGACAGGCAGGCATTCTAACCAACTGAACTACCGGACCATTTATTTTTTTGGTTGCGGGGGCAGGATTTGAACCTGCGACCTTCGGGTTATGAGCCCGACGAGCTACCGAACTGCTCCACCCCGCGATGATAAAATTTTAGAAAAGCTTGGCGGCGTCCTACTCTCACAGGGGGAAACCCCCGACTACCATCGGCGCTGAAGAGCTTAACTTCCGTGTTCGGCATGGGAACGGGTGTGACCTCTTCGCTATCGCCACCAAACCATTGAGAGTGTTCTCTCAAAACTAGATAACAGTAAGCATACATTCAAATTGGTTAAGTCCTCGATCGATTAGTATCTGTCAGCTCCATGTGTCGCCACACTTCCACCTCAGACCTATCAACCTGATCATCTTTCAGGGATCTTACTTCCTTGCGGAATGGGAAATCTCATCTTGAGGGGGGCTTCATGCTTAGATGCTTTCAGCACTTATCC
>NZ_JQKM01000012.1:0-128722 GCF_000746035.1 Bacillus sp. UNC69MF
TCTCAGGTAACGAATCTCTGCCTGCAGTTTCTCTAAATCGGAAGAATACTCCGGACCTTTTCCGTAAGTGTATTGCTTTCCAACAGGCTGTTCGAATCGATGTGTATCACCAGCCTTATACCATCTAACCCATGTCTGAACCTGTGTCTTATTCTTAATATTCAACTCCTGCAGGATCTCTTTCATAGGTACGCCTGCCAATCTCATTTCTACAGCCTTCTGTTTCACTTCAACCGGATAACTCACTCTTGTCCCCATAGAAAAAACACCTCCAAGTCTAATTTCGGATAACAATCATCCGTATTCAAACTTGAAGGTGTTTTTATTTGTCTCATCTTATGGGGTCAGTCCCTATACAGGAGGTTTTTTTCAGCTTTTAACATGCTGAAAGCTGTGTTTGTTTTTATTAATCCAGGCGACGGCTTCAAGCCAATTCTGCACCCTGATAATATTGGAATCGATGGGGAGCTGATTATATGGGGAGTTAAAAAGGATAACCGGAATGCCTGCTTCTTTTGCGATCATTGTCGCATTGCCGTGGTGATCTTCGAAAAATAAATCAATGCCGTGTTTTTTGACGGCTTCCACTTTGTGATGGCCTCCGACAAGCTCAATGTGATCGTAATGAATGTCCCGGTTTGCAAACCAGTCCAGTGTAACATCTTCTAAGTGGCCGCGTCTTGCCGTAATGTAGATCAGACGGTGCTCTTCTTTCAGTCCGTCCAGTGCCTGCTTGGCAAATTCCGCGAGCTTCGCTTCTTTATATATGGCTGCTTCATGAACGTTCATCCATTCCCAAAATTCCTCGTCTGTAATGTTCAAAAGCTTCGTCAGATCATAATCAGTCATATCATCCAAGGTAATGGAAAGATGAAATGAGCTGTTTAAATAAGGGACAAATGTATCCTGTGCCGTAACTGTGCCGTCAATATCTATACCTAACCGTAACATGTCCACACTCCTATAAATTCATCCCTTCAAGTGTAACATAAACAATTAACAATACCAGAAAAGTTTAGCAAACATGAATTCGTAAAAAACGCGGAAACTAAAAAAGCTCCTTTCATAAAAGAAAAAGGGGGAATTGAAGGTGGCATACGATTACGAAAATCGAAAAGGCAACGACTACTACGTGGATCATGGATCGGAAGGAACCGATATCACGCGTGATGTTTATTCAGAAGAAACAGCGGCCGAAATTTCAGAGCCATATCGTGCTTCTGACCGGGCAGCAGACCGTGATGATAATCGGGACGGAGTAAGTGAAGGCCGGGGGATAGGGTATGCAGCATTGGCTATTTCTATCATTTCCCTGTTTGTGCTCCCTGTTTTATTAGGGGCATGCGGCATTATCGTCGGCTATATCGCCAGAAGAAGAGGAGCAGGCGCTTTAGGCGGATGGGCGATGGGAATCGGTATTGTTTCCCTTGTGCTCGGCATCTTCATTACACCGTTTTTTTAACACAACGCAAAAAAAGCTTGGCGGAATATCCGTCAAGCTTTTTGTGTTTCTTGTTCTGCTTTTGCTTTTTCCGCTTCAAGCTTTGCGTAGTGTTCTTCTGCCAGCTTGTCGATTTCTTTTTTCAGCTCTTCGACCATGGTTTCTTCAGGGACTTTGCGGACGATTTGGCCTTTGCGGAAAAGAAGTCCTTCGCCGCGCGCGCCGGCAATCCCGATATCAGCTTCTCTTGCTTCGCCCGGTCCGTTAACGGCACATCCGAGAACGGCTACTTTAATCGGCGCTTTGACTTTAGAAATGTATTCTTCCACTTCATTTGCGATGCTGATGAGATCAATTTCGATCCGTCCGCATGTCGGGCATGAAATAAGCGTAGCCGCGTTTGAAGCGAGACCGAATGATTTCAGCAGTTCTCTGGCTACTTTTACTTCTTCAACCGGGTCGGCGCTCAGAGAGATCCGGAGCGTGTTTCCGATTCCTTTGCTTAAAATCGCTCCGAGTCCGGCCGCGCTTTTTACCGTTCCGGCAAACAGCGTGCCCGATTCTGTAATTCCGAGGTGGAGCGGATAATCAAATGCTTTTGAAGCTTTTTCGTATGCTTCTATGGCTAGATTGACGTCAGACGCTTTCATGCTGACGATGATGTCGTGAAAGTCAAGGTCTTCCAGGATTTTGATATGATGAAGCGCACTCTCAACCATTCCGTCAGCAGTCGGATAGCCGTATTTTTCTAAAATGCGTTTTTCCAAAGAACCCGCGTTTACGCCGATCCGGATCGGAATTCCTTTTTCTTTCGCTGCTTTTACGACGGCTTCCACTTTTTCGCGGCGGCCGATGTTTCCCGGGTTGATTCTGATTTTGTCGGCCCCGCCCTCAATTGCTTTTAATGCAAGCTTGTAGTCAAAATGAATATCGACAACGAGAGGGATGGAAATTTGTTTTTTGATGTCGGCAATCGCGTTAGCGGCGCGTTCGTCCGGACATGCCACCCGGACAATTTGGCAGCCGGCTTCGGCTAAACGGTTGATTTCCGCAACTGTTGCTTCTACGTCGTGTGTTTTGGTCGTCGTCATACTCTGAATGACGACTTCGTTATTTCCGCCTATTGTTAAAGGTCCCACTTTGACGGGACGCGTTTTTGTACGATGTGTGATTTCACTCACTTGTCAATCGCTCCTTAATTGTAGTTACCGCTTTTGCAGGCTGAGCCTTTTACATGTCAGGCAACTTCTATTTACATGTTATATTGTAACAGTGTATTTGCCGAACTGACAAGAAATTAACGTTTAATTGCGGTAGACGGGGAATTTATAAGCGGTGCCTGCCTGAATGGCATTTGCTTTTACATTCGGATTCAGCGCTTCAAAATCTTGTGCAATATCATCTGGCGCTTTATGTGCGCCGACTATCGACATCACCGTATCGCCTTTTTTGACCGTAACCGTTCTGTATGAAGATTCCTGTCGGGCTGGCTGTGCCGCCGCTGCGTATGCTGGAAGGTCTTGAGAAGGGATCGTGCCGATTTTAAGATCGTAAAAGATAATGAATATCACAAATAAACTGCCGAATACAAAAGTAAGCCGCTTCATTCCAACCGCCTCCCGCATACATTTTTACTTCATTGTATGCTTGTCCCATTTTGTTCATGACAAAAAAGAAGACCGCCGGGGGCAGTCTTTGTTACACAGCTGTTTTACTTCGCGGTATCTCTTTTAAGACGAGGAAAAGGATGATAAAGTTTACAAACCAATTCACTAAAAATTCACTCGGCACCGTAATAACAAGCGCGCGCATGATCGTAAAGAATATGGTCGAAAGTGTAATGGAATAAGCCGAAAGCTTCCAGAGCTGCTGGTAATTCAATGTCTTTCTTTGCGCATTTTTCAATATCAGGCCGATGACGGCGAGAAATGATACTTCAATGAATTTTCCGGCCGCTGTCATGATGAACAGCAAAATGGACAGGACAGTGACGATCATTGTTTTATTTTGGTTTAATGCTGATATGATTTCTTTTTTTGTGATATCAGCTGGCATCAGCGAATAATTCATTTCTGTCGCCTGTCCGTCTACAGCAAGCACCATTTTATTTTTCAAAATGCCGATCGCATTTTGTTTCGCCGCTATTTGTTTCGCGCCGTAAGCATCTGTCGGATCAAACACGATGACGAACCCGTTCGCTTCCGTTTCCTTAGAGGCGGATGCTTTCGTCTGCAATTCTCCGTTTGAAATGCTGAAATCAGGGAAATCTTTCTTTAACACGGTTTTGAAACCGTTCATTGAGTTTACGGTGCCTGAGGAAAGGTAATAAGCGCTTGGCAGCGTAAAAAGGACAGACAGCAAAAATACATAAAGGATCGCTTTTCCTATCCCCTGAAAACGTGTTTTTGCAATATCCGCCGGAGAGTATGTACTTTTCAATAAAGCCGTAAATATGTTCAACATCTTCACTTCCTAGCCTAAACTGGTATATGTTGCTTATTGTATCGTTCACAGGGGATGAACACAAGTGAGAGTATTTAAAGCGGTGATAAGGAATCATACATAATAAGATAAAGCGGGAAGCGGTGATCGCCCGCAAAACAAAGGAGGGTGTTTTTGTCATGAGTGTTTTGTATTGGCTGATTATCATTGCGGTCTTCGTCATTGCTTTTATCGGGCTTGTATATCCGGTGATTCCAAGCGTTATTTTTATTGTGGCCGGTTTTCTTCTCTACGGATTTTTGTTTTCCTTCAGTCCTTATTCTTACCTGTTTTGGCTCATTGAGGCGGTATTTGCGGCCGTTTTATTCGCAGCTGACTATGTGTCAAATTTACTTGGCGTTAAAAGGTACGGAGGAAGCAGGGCGGCAATCTGGGGAAGCACGATCGGATTATTGATCGGACCCTTCGTTATTCCCGTGGCAGGCATTATATTAGGCCCGTTTATCGGTGCTCTCTGCGCTGAGGTGTTTGTTCATCAAAAGGATATCAAGTCCGCGGCAAAAGTGGGGCTCGGCTCGTTAATCGGCTTTTTAACAAGCGTGGCGGCAAAAGGCGTCATTCAGCTCTTTATGATCGGGTATTTCTTATGGACGGTGCTTTAGAAAGGTTTAATTTCGGCCGTGAACGGATAAAGTGTAATATGTCTGCTGGAATCGCCGGATTGTGAGCTTTTTCATTGATTACCACGCTTTCTTTTGTTACATTGAGATTAGAAAAGTTCGCGTTAAGCGGCATTTCAGTACATATATTTAAAGGAGGAAAAAATTATGGCTTACAAACTTCCAGAATTGCCTTACGCTTATGATGCTTTAGAACCTCATATCGATAAGGAAACGATGACGATTCACCATACGAAGCACCATAACACATACGTGACAAACCTCAACAAAGCGATCGAAGGATCAGCGCTTGCAGAGAAATCTGTAGATGAGCTTGTTGCTGATTTGAACGCAGTGCCGGAGGACATCCGCACGGCAGTCCGCAACAATGGCGGCGGACATGCAAACCACTCTTTATTCTGGACTCTTTTATCTCCGAACGGCGGAGGCGAACCGACTGGTGAGCTTGCTGAAGAGATCAAAAGCACGTTCGGAAGCTTCGATCAATTTAAAGAAAAATTCGCCGCAGCAGCTGCAGGCCGTTTCGGTTCAGGCTGGGCTTGGCTCGTTGTAAACAACGGCAAACTTGAAATTACAAGCACGCCAAACCAAGATTCACCGCTTTCAGAAGGTGAAACACCTGTTCTCGGTCTTGATGTTTGGGAGCACGCGTACTACCTGAACTACCAAAACCGCCGTCCTGATTACATTTCAGCTTTCTGGAATGTTGTGAACTGGGATGAAGTTGCCCGTCTTTACAGCGAAGCAAAATAATTGAGTTGAATGATCACAAGGTCTCCCGCGGGAGGCCTTGTTTTTTTATTGACTTTGATTCCTTTTACATATCTCAGTTTGAGTGAGACAAACTAATGTGTAGTAAAGGGGAGTCAATGATGAGCAAAATAAAAAAAATTATCGGCGACATCGAAATAAATAAAGGGCTGCTGCTGTTATTGACGATTGGCGGCCTTTACTCATTGGGCATCGCGCTGTCAAATACATTTGTCAACGTGTATTTGTGGAAGCAGTCGGGAAAATTTATTGATTTGGCCATATACAATTTGTCGGTCGTGACGATGCAGCCGGTTACCTTTCTGCTAGCTGGCCGGCTGGCTAAAAAAATTGACAGGGTGTTTATTCTCAGGTTCGGCGTTATCTTTTTGGCCGCTTTTTATTTAAGTGTGCTGCTTGCCGGAGAAACTGCGGCTTCCCGTCTCGTTTTGATAGGGGCCGTGCTCGGAGTTGGATACGGCTTTTACTGGCTGGCTTTTAATGTGCTGACTTTCGAAATCACGGAACCGGAAACGAGAGATTTTTTTAACGGGTTTTTAGGCATTTTGTCTTCATCGGCGGGTATGATCGGTCCGATTGTGGCCGGATATGTCATTTCAAGACTTGAAAACAATACGGGTTATACAATCATTTTCAGCCTGTCGCTCGGCTTATTTGCCCTTGCCGTGGTAATGAGCTTTTTTCTGAAGCGGAGGGAGTCGAAAGGCCGGTTTATGCTGAAAAAAGTTTTTGATGAGCGCCACACGAATCTGAATTGGCGCCGGATTACCAACGCGCACTTTTTTCAAGGCTTGAGAGAAGGGATTTTTGTTTTTTTAATCAGCGTATTTGTATTCATTGCGACAAACAGTGAGCTGGCGCTCGGAACATTCGGTCTCGTCAATTCCGCGGTTTCTTTTTTTGCCTATTATTTTGCATCAAGGCTCATCAAAAAAAGAGCGCGGAAAAAGGCGATTCTTATCGGCGGATTGATCTTGTACGGCGCCCTGTTTCTCATAATTTTTAAAATGAGCTTCACGACGCTCCTTTTGTACGGAGTGTTTATTGCGATCGGCTATCCAGTTCTGCTCGTGCCGTATGTCTCGCTTACATATGATGTGATAGGCCGGGCGCGGCTTGCCAGAAAAGCCAGAATTGAATACATTGTGCTCAGGGAGTTATTTTTAAATGCGGGCCGGATCGTTTCCATCCTTTGTTTCCTTGTCATCGTTACATTGTTCAAGGAAAAAGTGGGAATACCGGCGGCGCTCGTGCTGCTCGGAGCCGGCCATCCGCTGATTTATTACTTTATAAAAGACATCAAACTGGATACGGAAACTTCTGATGAAACAGTAGAAGAAGACCGACAAAAACAGGCGGCGGAACCGAATTTTATAAAAGGAGAAAGATAAAAGGGTTATCTGTAGAAAAATATCGAAAAAACCTTTAGAATGAAAAATGGCACCTGAACAGAAGGTGTCATTTCTTTCTGTAAATAAGAAAAGGTGATGTCATGAGGAGAAATAAAAAGAAAATAGCTGTAAACAAAGAAAAGAAAAAATCACTGCCGATCCGGCTTAATTTTTTGTTTTTGGCCGCGTTTCTTATTTTCACTTGGATTATCGTCGAGCTTGGCATCAAGCAGATCGTTCAGGGTGATGATTATAAAAACGCCGCTAATAAGCAGGAGGAGTCTGATGTCAGCACGGCGGTTCCGAGAGGGAAAATATACGACCGGAACCTAAATCCCATCGTAACGAATAAAGCATTAAATGCGATTACATATACACGTTCAGCCTCAACCACCCAGGCGCAGCGTTTGAAAATCGCAAAAAAACTGTCGGGTATGATTAAGGTAAGCACCAAAAAGGTGACTGAGCGGGATAAAAAAGACTATTGGATGTTAACGAGGCCTGATGAAGCGAAAAAACTGATTACGGCCGAAGAAAAGCAAAAAGCTGAAGACAAAAAACTGTCTGACGATGATTTATATCAGCTTCAGCTGAAACGCATCACAGACAAACAGCTGAATGAGCTCACTTCAAAAGACATGCAGATTCTTGCGATCAAAAGGCAGATGGATTCAGGCTACTCCCTGACGCCTCAATACATCAAAAATGAAGGCGTGTCGGCAAAAGAAATGGCCGTCGTCAGCGAACATTTAGATGAACTGCCGGGAGTTGACGTGACGTCTGACTGGGAACGGTCTTATCCTTATAAAAGCCTGATCCGGACATTGCTCGGCAGTGTATCCAGTTCGAACGAAGGTCTCCCGTCCAACCTGCTGGATCACTATCTGTCACTCGGCTACAGCCGGAATGACAGGGTCGGAAAAAGCTATTTAGAATATCAATATGAAAGCCTGCTGCAGGGTCAAAAAGAGAAAGTGCAGAACTTAACCGACTCATCCGGAAATGTCACGGGCAGCAAAGTGATTTCAAAAGGACAGGCCGGCAAAGACCTTGTTTTATCCATTGATATGGACCTGCAGAAATCCGTTGAAAAAATCATTGAGAAAAATTTAAGATCGGCAAAAGCGAGACCGAGCACGAAGCTTCTTGATCGGGCCTTCGTCGTCATGATGAACCCGAAAAACGGAGAAGTGCTGACGATGGCCGGCAAACAGATTACGAATGACCATGGAAAGTACAAAATTAATGATTATGCCCTCGGCGCAATGACTTCCTCCTACGCAATGGGATCGGCGGTCAAAGGAGCGACGGTGTTGACCGGACTGCAGACGGGCGCGATTAATTTGAACACCGTTTTCCAGGATGAACCTATGTATTTCAAGGGAAGCAAAAACCCGAAAAAATCATGGACGAATTTAGGTCCCGTAGATATCCAAAAAGCGCTTCAGGAATCGTCAAACGTGTTCATGTTCAAAACGGCGATTGCCGTCGGTAAAGGGGAATACAAAAAAGGCCAGTCCCTGCCGCTTGATATGAAGGCATTCGATACTTTCAGATATTACTTCAATCAGTTCGGACTCGGAGTTAAGACGGGAATTGATCTCCCGAATGAAGCGACCGGGTACCAAGGGTCACAGCGAATTTCCGGTCTTCTGTTAGACTTTGCCATCGGACAGTATGATACGTTTACACCGCTGCAAATGGCGCAGTATGTATCTACAATTGCCAATGGAGGCTATCGTTTGAAGCCTCAGCTTGTAAAAGAGGTCAGGCAGCCTGATTCGAAAAAAGGAATCGGAGCCGTTGTAGAGTCTGTTCAGCCCCAAGTACTGAACAAGATTGATATGAATAATGCAGACATTAAAGAAGTGCAGGCAGGTTTCAGACGTGTCATGACAAAAGGGACAGCCGCAACTGATTTTGCGACGGCGACATACAGTCCTGCCGGTAAAACGGGTACGGCGCAATCTTTCTATGACGGTCCGGACAAATCAGAGACGGGTGAAGGAACGTATAATACGACTCTTGTCGCTTATGCACCTGCGGATAATCCGGAAGTGGCTATTTCTGTAGTCGTTCCTTGGGCCTATATTGATTACAGCGATCGATATTCGATTACGAATGATATAGGAAGAGCAGCTCTGGACAAATACTTTGAGCTGAAAAAGAAACAAGAAGATAATAATACGAAGCAGAAAAACGAAGATAAAATTCAGGAAGACGCTGAAAACGGCAATACAAATCACTAACAGAAAAACGCTCACAACTTGTGAGCGTTTTTTTTTATACAAAAAAACATCCGGATTTACAAAACCTTAACACTTGATTTATACGCATTTTACAAGAACCCTTTACTCTAGACCTGTAGGACAAATTACACATTAAATGCAGGGGGAATTCAGGAAATGAAAAAAAACAAATGGATGCTTATGCTTCTGATGGCTGCTGTTATGATTGTTGCTGCAGCATGCGGAAATGCAAAGGAAAGCGGCAAGACAGACAGTCAATCTGCAAGTGAGGATAAAAAAGCATCAGGTTCTTTAACCATTTCTGGTTCATCAGCCATGCAGCCGTTAGTACTGGCAGCGGCGGAAAAGTTTATGGAAAAACATCCGGATGCTGATGTGCAGGTGCAAGCGGGAGGTTCAGGAACAGGTCTTTCGCAAGTGTCTGAAGGGGCAGTGCAAATCGGCAACTCAGATGTCTTTGCTGAAGAAAAAGAAGGCATTGATGCAAAAGCCCTAAAAGACCACCGAGTAGCGGTAGTGGCGATGGCGGCTGCGGTCAACCCCGGTGCGGGCGTAAAGGATATAACCAAAAAACAGCTGACAGACGTCTTTACAGGAAAAATTAAAAACTGGAAAGAGCTTGGCGGTAAAGATCAAAAAATTACACTCGTGAACCGTCCTGATTCATCAGGAACACGCGCTACGTTCGTCAAATACGCGCTTGACGGAGCAGATCCTGCTGAGGGCATTACAGAGGATTCCTCCAATACAGTCAAAAAAATCATTGCGGAAACGCCGGGAGCTATCGGTTATCTGGCATTCTCTTATATAAACGATGACAAAGTAACGCCTTTATCGATCGGAGGCATCAAACCGGAAGAGAAAAACGTCGTCACAGGCGAGTATCCGATTTGGGCTTACGAGCACTCTTATACGAAAGGTGAAGCGTCAGGCCTTACAAAAACGTTTCTTGACTATATGAACAGCGATGAAGTACAGAAAAGTATCGTAAAAGATCAGGGCTACATCCCGATCTCTGATATGAAAGTCACACGTGACGCAAACGGCAAGCAAAGCTGAGGGGAGGGCGGGCTCCCCGCCTCTTCTTCCTTATAGGAGTGTAAACAAATGATAAATCACAGAGAAAAAGAGTCTGTAAGCGAACGCTTAATAAGCTCAAAACAAAACAGGCAATTGGATGAAGTCCGCGGAAGGGTGATTGTGTCTGTGTGTGCCGCGATTATCATTGCGGCATCAGCGGCGATCACAATTTTTCTCGGCATTAAGGGGCTGCAATCTTTTTTTGTAAATGGTGTAAGCCCGATTGAGTTCTTAACAAGTCTGAATTGGAATCCAACCCAGGCAAAACCTGAGTTCGGCGCGCTGCCTTTTATTTTCGGATCATTTGCGGTCACGGTTCTGTCCGCTCTGATCGCAGCGCCCCTCGGAATTGCGGGTGCCGTGTTTATGACGGAAATTGCGCCGACTTGGGGAAAAAAGGTGCTGCAGCCGGTAATTGAGCTGCTTGTCGGCATTCCGTCCGTCGTTTATGGATTCATAGGTCTTACAGTATTGGTTCCGTTTATCGGCTCATTTAAATCAAGCGGAACGGGTCACAGCCTTCTGGCGGGGACGATCGTACTCTCGGTAATGATTCTGCCGACTGTTACATCGATTTCCGCTGATGCGCTTGCGTCACTTCCGAAACATCTTCGCGACGGTTCATACGCGCTTGGTGCGACGAGGTGGCAGACAATCAGAAAGGTGCTTATCCCGGCGGCGTTTCCGACATTGCTGACCGCCGTCGTGCTCGGGATGGCAAGAGCGTTCGGAGAAGCACTCGCCGTACAGATGGTTATCGGAAATACAAAGCTTCTGCCGGAAAGCCTGCTTGATACGGCGGGAACATTAACGACGATTATTACGTTAAACATGGGCCATACCACATACGGCAGTATTGAAAATAATACGTTATGGTCTATGGGGCTTGTTCTTCTTATCATGTCGTTTCTGTTTATATTGCTCATACGCTACTTGTCATCTAGGAGGAAAGTGTAATGAACCGGAAAATAACGGATAAATTGGCCACCGGTGTATTCGGGTTATGCGCCGCTGTAATCGCGGCGATTTTGGCAGGATTGTTTTTGTACATTCTTATTCACGGCGTCTCTGAAATCTCCTTGCATTTTCTTACGTCAAAATCGAGCGCCATTGCGTCAGGCGGCGGAATACGGGATCAGCTTTTTAACTCCTTTTACATTCTGTTTATCACCATGCTGATCACGATACCGCTTGGAGTGGGGGGCGGCGTCTTCATGGCTGAATATGCGCCCCAAAATAAAATCACTAATTTTATCAGAACGTGTATTGAGGTTCTGTCTTCGCTTCCGTCCATTGTCATCGGGATGTTCGGCATGCTGATGTTTGTAAACCTGACCGGATGGGGTTACACGATTATCGGGGGCGCGCTCGCATTAACGGTCTTTAACCTTCCCGTTATGGTCCGGGTGACGGAAGGCGCGCTCACTGCAGTTCCTAAGGAGCTGAAAGAAGCTTCTCTCGCTTTAGGCGTATCGAGATGGCATACCGTCAAAACGGTGCTGGTTCCGAGTGCGGTTCCTTCGATTTTAACCGGAGCCATTCTCGCATCCGGAAGAGTATTCGGAGAAGCGGCCGCATTGTTATTTACAGCGGGACTGACAACGCCGCGGCTGAATTTTACGGATTTGAACCCGTTTTCTGAATCATCTCCTTTCAACATTTTCAGGCCGGCTGAGACGCTGGCGGTTCATATATGGAGTGTCAATACACAGGGAATCATCCCTGACGCCGAAGCGATTGCAAACGGCGGCTCGGCGGTGCTGGTGATTTCGGTGCTCTTGTTTAACCTTTGTGCAAGATGGCTCGGATCTGTCATTTATAAAAAGCTTACGGCAAATTAATCGGAAAGAGGCGAAAACATGATTGATCACATCATCAGGGAACATGCGGAACAGACAAAGCGTTCGCCGGAGTCTTCAATTTTGGAAGTGAAGCATCTATCAATTTATTACGGTGACAAACAAGCGGTTAAAGATGTAAACATGGATATTGAAAAACATGCGGTGACGGCTCTGATCGGTCCCTCCGGCTGCGGGAAATCAACATTTTTGAGACAGATTAACAGAATGAACGATGCCATTCCTTCGGCAAGAAGCGAGGGAGAGATCCTTTATGAAGGGCTGAATATTTTGGGGGAAGCGATTAATGTCGTGTCTCTCAGACGGGAGATCGGTATGGTGTTTCAAAAACCGAATCCGTTCCCGAAATCCATTTACAATAACATCACACATGCGCTGAAGTATGCGGGGGAACGCAGGAAAGCCGTTTTGGATGATGCGGTCGAGGAAAGCTTAACGAAGGCGGCGCTTTGGGAGGAAGTTAAAGACCGGCTTCATTCATCGGCTCTTTCGTTATCAGGCGGCCAGCAGCAGCGTCTTTGCATCGCCCGTACGCTTGCGATGAAACCTGCCGTGCTACTTTTAGATGAACCGGCCTCAGCTCTGGACCCTATTTCAAACGCCAGAATCGAGACGCTTTTGACAGAACTGAAAAAAGATTATTCGATTATTATCGTTACGCATAACATGCAGCAGGCGCTTAGGGTGTCTGACCGAACGGCTTTCTTTTTAAACGGGGAAGTGGTGGAATACGGGCAGACAGAACAAATTTTCACGAGTCCTAAAGCGCAAAAGACAGATGACTACATTAACGGAAAGTTCGGATAGGGGGAAGGACTGTGAGCCTTGTGAAGGAAGCGGTGCACACACAGAATTTATTTGATATTCACGGCATGAACGTATGGTACGGAGCCCACCAGGCTTTAAAAGACATTACGATCGGTTTTGAGGAGCGGAAGGTAACTGCGATCATCGGTCCGTCCGGCTGCGGGAAATCCACTTTTATTAAAACATTAAACTTAATGCTGCAAATGGCCCCGAATGTCAAAGTGACAGGCGACATGATCTATAACGGGCGCAATCTGCTGAAAGAAAAGACGGATGCGGCAGAATTAAGAAAACAGATCGGTATGGTGTTTCAAAAAGGCAATCCGTTTCCCCAGTCAATATTTGAGAATGTCGTGTACGGTCCGAGAATTCACGGCGAAAAAAATAAAAAGAAACTGCTTGAAATCGCCGAGGAATCTTTAAAGGCAGCTGCGCTCTGGGATGAAGTGAAAGATCGCCTTCACCAGCAGGCGCTTTCACTGTCAGGCGGTCAGCAGCAGCGGCTGTGCATCGCAAGGGCGCTCGCCACAAAACCGGACGTCCTTCTGATGGATGAACCGACGTCTGCTCTTGATCCCGTGTCCACGCGGAAAATAGAAGAGCTGATTTTGACATTGAAAGAAAAGTATACAATCGTCATTGTGACGCACAACATGCAGCAGGCTGCGAGGGTCTCTGATCAAACCGCATTTTTCTATATGGGCGAACTGGTAGAGTGGGGCGATACGGGCAAAATATTTTCTCAGCCGGATCATCAAAAAACACATGATTATATCACCGGAAAATTTGGATAAAAAAACGGGCCCGGCCATTGACCGGGTCCGTTTTATACTGCCTATTAAAAAAGCCTGCCGGCCGTATCCATCTGAATGGACGATGCCTGCAAGCTTTTTTAGCGGGTTAATGTTTTGACGATTTTTTTAAAGCTCATATCTGAGTCGACTTTGAAATGGCCGGCGCGGATTTCTTTATGGTAGCCTGCGTCAATGACGTAATCATTAAAGTCCTTCGCTGAAGGAATAATCCCTTCTTTTTCAAGAATGGATGACACATCAGCAGTGCTCATTCCGTCTTTAATCGTCAGTTTGTATGTTACTTTTTTCTTTTTGGCGTCTGTGTTTTGGTCGTTGTTTAACGATTTTTCTTTAGAATCAAGCAGTTTTTGATAGTCATCTCGGTTGACGGAGACTTTTTGCTGATCGTCGAGGTAGCTGTTTACTTCTTTTTCTGTCAATGCTGTTTTTTCGGTTTTAACGGCGGCTGCCTGGTCATGGTCAGTCAAATAGAAGACAGCGGCGAGAACGGCCGTCGCTAAAATCATGCCTGCTGCAAAAGCCTGAATGCCCCGTTTTGTCATACGAGCACCTTCTCATTATCTTTAATAATGGTATTGACGTCCTCGACAGACACGTGCTCCGCTTTTGCGATAGCTTCCGCAGACATTCCGTTGTTATATTTTGAAATGATTTGTTTGGCGATTTTTTGGTTAATGCCGCTGCTTTTGGCTTTGCGGATCACGAGGTTGGTTTCCAGCAATTCTTCTTCAAGCACCGTCATTTTCTTTTTCAACTTGTAAATTTCCTGCATGGCGGAAAGCTGAAGCGTTTCAAGCTCCTGTTCCACGTCTTTCATCGGATCTCTTTGAGAATATGAGAATGCAATAAGCGCTATACTGACGATAAACAACGCAATAATAGCAATTTCCACGTTTCATCACCTTCTATTATTAATTTGCCCTTCTTTTTTATACCATAAAACGCCGCCATTCTAAAGGAAATAGAGAAAAAAACGGAATTTTGTCGGGAAATCTTTTTTATTCGGGGAGCAAACGGTTATTTCTCTATAGATTTCGTATCAGAAAGTCCTTTTTTGTCCTGTTTCGTCATATTTTCCCTTCATCTGACGCAAGCTCATTCAGAGGATCAGAAGCATAAACTGATGTTTTCTGCACTTAAACAACATTTCATGTAAATCACTCTAGCATTCCGTCCATTATAGTGGTATTATATATAAGTCTGAATAAGTAAATGATATTTAGTTTGGAGGGAAAATAATGCGCGTTAATATTACTTTGGCTTGCACTGAATGTGGTGAGCGTAACTATATTTCTAAAAAGAACAAACGCAACAATCCGGACCGCGTTGAATTTAAAAAATATTGCCCACGTGATAAAAAATCTACGTTACACCGTGAAACAAAATAAGCTGTTTAAAGCAGCGGAAAAAGCTGGAGCTTTCAATAAAGTTCTGGCTTTTTTGTCTTTCAGGGAGGTTTGAGAAACGTGAAAGCACAAATCAGAACCGCTATAAAAGCAAAGCTTTCTGACATGACAGAAAGTGAATGGGAGAAAAAATGCCGCAGCATGCGTGAAACGCTGTTTTCTTTAAAAGAATGGAAACAGGCCCGCGTGATCGCCGTTACCATCTCGACACGCCTGGAAATTCCGACACAGCCGATTATTGAACAGGCCTGGAAAGAGAAAAAACAAGTCTGTATCCCAAAATGCTTTCCGCAGACGGGAGCGATGGAGTTCCGTACATTTTCTGCGTATGATCAGCTGGAAACCGTATATGCGGGCCTCAGTGAACCGATCGAGAGCCTGACGGAAAAAGCCGCCCAAACAGACATTGACCTTGTGGTTGTGCCCGGCGTGGCTTTTGACCGGGAAGGCTTCAGAATCGGATACGGCGGAGGATATTATGATCGGTACCTCTCCGGTTATAAAGGCCGTACCGTGTCGCTTCTCTTTGACTGCCAGCTGACAGACCGCATTCCCCGCATGCCCCACGATATTCCGGTCGATATGATCGTGACTGAATCTGAAACCATCGCTTAATCGCATAAAAAACTTCTTGCACCGGAATAATTCTCGCTGTTTGACAAACGATAGGGGCAGGAGGGATAAGATGAAAAAATTGTTGATCTACTCATTATGCGCCGTATCTGTTTTAGCCGTTTACCAAAACCGCTACCGTCTGATGAACAGCGTGCTCAGCCAGCCGGGGATCAGACGGTCATTCATTCATTTCTTTTTAAAAATACCGTTTATCAGAAACAAATTCATTCAGCAGGCATTTTAAACAAATCCCGTTTTTCAGCGGGATTTTTTGCATAAGAAAACCTGCCGGTAAAAAACGGCAGGTTTTCTCGTATTGTCAGCTCTTTTTCAGGAAACCGAGCAGAATTGAGATCATAGGAGAAATGTACAGGAAAAAGGTAAACGGCAGGTAGTCGATGACGGAAACCCCTAATGCGCTTGCCATAAAAGCGCCGCTTACTCCCCAGGGAATCAGCGGGTTGATCAATGTTCCGCCGTCCTCAAGCGACCGCGCAAGGTGAATCCGCTTAATGCTGAGCTTGTCATATAAAGGTTTATAAGATTGACCCGGAATTAAGATCGACAAATACTGCTCACCTGTCGCAAGGTTTACGCCTATACTTGAGAAGACGGTCGCCATGACAAGACGTCCTTTCGTATGCACGCCTTTTATCAATCCTTGAAGCAGCGCCGCGATCAGGCCCGTTTTTTCCATCAGGCCGCCGAGCGCAAAGGCGATCATGATCAGAGAGACTGATCCCATCATCGATTGGAGCCCGCCTCTGTTGATAATGCTGGCCACAGCCTGGTCGCCGGTTTTAAACGCCGTCCCGCTTTGCAGGGCGGATATAAATCCTTGAATGCTGCTGTCAGGAATAAAAACAGCAGTCAGAAGCCCTGCGGAAATAATACCGGCGGTAAGCACCGGAATCACGGAAACCCGTCTCACAGCTAAAATGATCACCAACAGAGGTGAAAGAAGCGACCAAGGCGTAACGTGCACGGCCTCTTTTATTCCGGAAATGACCGCATCAATATTTTGCGTTGAAGCGGCATTTATTGAAACCGATGAACCGAGAATATAAAAAAGAACAATCGTGATCAGCAGTGCCGGAACGGTAGTGCCCATCATATGGCGAATATGCTTAAAAATCGGAATTTCGCCGATTCCGGCGGCAAAATTCGTCGTGTCGGACATCGGTGACATTTTATCACCGAAACAAGCCCCGCAAATGACTGCTCCCGCCGTCCATTCGAGCGGAACTCCCGCCGCGCTTGCTACCCCTAACAGCGCGACGCCGATTGTACTGACAGTTGTCAGACTTGAGCCGACAAGCGTGCTGATAATCATGCAGGAAAATAATGCGGTCAAAAGCAGCTGACTCGGCTGTATAATTGACAAAGCGTAAACGGTGACGGTGGGAATGGCGCCGCTGTACATCCAGGCGCCGATCAGCACACCGATCAAAGCCAGCACGATAATCGGCTGCACACCGTTTTTCAATCCGCTGACAATTCCTTTTTCAAGACTCTCCCACGAGAAACCGAGCCACAAACCTGCCAGAGACAGAATAATGACGCAAAAGAACAGCGGCATATGCGGCTCTGTATGAAAGAAAAACAGGCAGGAAATAATGACTGCTAACATCAAGACAAATAAACTGATGGCTGAGATGAACGTCAGCCTTTTTTCTTGTTTCAAAACAACACCCCATCAAACTTTAATCCTTTTGTGCTTTTGGGCACGAAAGTATTGTAACAGAAAAACGCATAAATGAGTGTTTTTTTACAATTGTGAATATACAATTTATGAAAATAATACAAGGATATTTTCTCCAATCGTTTTTTGCTTGACGCCCGGATCAGTGATGAAATACGCTTATACTAAGAAGAATAGAAATGGTGAAGAAGATGAATTCATTTTATGACGTGCAGCAGCTGTTTAAGTCATTCGGACATATCGTTTATTTCGGTGACAGACAAGCCGAAATTGACTTTATGAAAGATGAATTAAAGGAAATGTACTTGTCAAACGTGATTGAAAGAGAATTATGGCAAAAAGCCGCCGGAGTTCTTCAGAGAGAATCGGAGCGGATCAAAGGCAGATAACACAGCAGGATTTTAATAAGAAAAGGAGATTATTATGGAAGATACATGGTTTGCGGGGATTGATCTTGGCGGAACAACCATCAAGCTGGCCTTTATCAACATGTACGGTGAAATTCAGCATAAATGGGAAGTTCCGACCGATAAATCAGGAAACACAATTACGGTCACGATCGCCAAAGCGCTTGACCAGAAGCTGGAAGAACTGAACAAGCCGAAACGGATCGTAAAATGGATCGGAATGGGAGCGCCCGGACCCGTGGAAATGACGACGGGGATGGTCTATGAGACGACAAATATGGGGTGGAAAAACTATCCGCTGAAAGACCATCTCGAGGCGGAAACGGGTATTCCGGCCGTCATTGAAAACGATGCCAATATCGCGGCGCTCGGAGAAATGTGGAAGGGTGCAGGTGACGGGGCCAAAGATGTCATTTTAGTGACGCTCGGAACCGGAGTCGGCGGAGGCATCATCGTCAACGGAGAAATCGTTCACGGAAAAAACGGGGCCGGCGGAGAAATCGGTCATATTTGCAGTATTCCGGAAGGAGGAGCTCCGTGCAACTGCGGAAAATCCGGCTGCATCGAAACGATTGCGTCCGCAACCGGCATCGTCCGCATCGCGAAAGAAAAGCTTGCGGCGGTTTCCGACTCTTCGCTCTTACAAGTGCGCGATCTGACAGCACGTGACGTGTTCGATGCGGCTAAACAGCAGGATAAGACAGCGCTTGAAGTCGTCGATTATGTCGCAAAACATTTAGGCCTCGTGCTCGGAAATCTGGCAAGCGCCATGAATCCGACGAAAATCGTGCTCGGCGGAGGCGTGTCTAAAGCGGGTGAAATCCTGCGGTCAAAAGTGGAAGAGACTTTCAAAATCACCGCATTCCCGCGTTCTGCGGAAGCGGCGGATATTTCGATTGCGGCACTTGGAAATGACGCCGGAGTCATCGGCGGGGCGTGGATTGCCAAAAATGAATGGCTCAAACATCAAAACTGCTGAAGAAAGTCTGCCTGCCCATATCGCGGGCGGCTTTCTTTTTTTATCTCCCCAGTCATATAGTTTTAAAAAAGGGGGATGAACATGGCGGGAATTCGTGTCAAACCTGAATTGAAACAGCATATGAAAGATATTGCAAAGGTGCTTTCAATTGATGAAAAACTGTTGAAAGCCGCTGATAAAACGGCGGAAAATGATGAATTATTTTGTCCCGGCTTTGCCGTGAGCGGGCAGTCAGAGGGTCCGCCGCTTGAGACGCTGAGCGGGCTTTCGCGATACATCCGGCACTGTGAAAGGATTCTTTCCGCTGATCAATGGGTGAAGGAAGAAAAGGTGTACGACTCCCAATCGGTTTATGAAGAAATTGAGAAAATAACGGATGTCTTTCCGTTTGTCACGTGCCGTAAAATCGGCAGTTCCGTATTGGGAAAGCCGCTTTATGAGCTGAAAATAGGTGCGGATACGGCTGAAAGAAAAGTCCATGTAAACGCCTCATTTCATGCCAATGAATGGATCACCACCTCGGTCGCGCTTAAATGGTGTAAAGAATATTGCGCGGCATTATGCGAAAATAAAACCGTTTTCGGGCACTCTGCGCTTGATATATTCAGCCTGACATCATTGTCATTCGTTCCGCTCGTAAATCCCGACGGTGTTGATCTCGTACTTTACGGATGTGAAGATTTATCAGAAAAAAATGAATTTCTTAATCGATTAAATGAACACCGCCCGGATTTCCGCGAATGGAAGGCGAATATAAACGGTGTGGATTTAAATAAACATTTCCCATCCAATTGGGATATTGAACAGAGGCGCAAACCGAAAGCCCCTTCATACCGTGATTTTCCGGGGACGGCGCCGCTCACTGAACCGGAGGCGCAGGCAATGCACCGGCTGATAACGGAGCAGCCGCCTGACAGGCTGATCGCGCTTCATACGCAGGGAAAAGAGATTTATTGGGGATACGAAGGATGTGAACCGGAGCAATCATCCCGGATGATTCGGGAGTTTGAAGCGATAAGCGGAAACCGCTATCAAGGCGTTAAAACCATTGACAGCCATGCGGGTTTTAGGGATTGGTTTATACAGCAGTATGGAAAAGAGGGCTATACCATTGAGCTCGGGAAGGGAAAAAACCCTTTGCCTTTTCATCAGTTTGCTGATATTTATCAAGCGACGGAAGGTATTTTGTGGAGGTCGCTTGTTTTTTGAGACATCTGTGAAATTTCTCATTTGTTTACATAAACAAATATGGGACAATAGAAAAGAATGGAGGGAAGGCTGGTGAGATACTTGGTTTGTGTTCTGCTGTCCGCATTCGTTCTGTGTTTAGCGGCCTGTGAACCATCTCATCAGCAGCAAGACACAGGCGTTTCGGCAAAATCGGCAGAACAGAAAATCGTTCCGCTCAGTAAAAAGGAAGCGGAGAAAACGGAAGGATGGCTGGATAACAGAACGATCCTGTATACAGCACATCATCAGCTGATGAAATATGATCTTTTCAGCGGAAAATCCGAACGGCTCTATGAAACAAAGGGCAATATTGTCAATGTAAAGATCAGCCGGAAAAAACAGCTGATTCTCGTACAGGTGACAAGCAGCGGTCAGACTGAGCTTGTGCTTATGAACAAGCAGGGGAAAAGACTTTATCACAAAGCCTTTAACTCTTATGAACTGGAGACGGCTTGGAATCCGTATGACCCGTATCAAATGATGATTACCGTTTTTACTGAAACATGGGACTTCACAGCCTATACGGCCGATATGAACAACGGCATTTTAAAAAAGAGTCCCGTTCAGGCCCCTTTTGTCCATTGGACCTCCACTGATGAATTCCAATATATCAAGCAAGGAAAAACGGAGGAAGAGGGTCCTTTATATTCTTATGACTTGCAGACAAAAAAAGAAAAAAGAGTGCTTCATCACGTCATCTGGGCCGATTCCCGCCCGGGCATGACGATTGCCGTCAGACAAACGGATCAATCGGACGGAGACGGCGAGTTCCTTTTCCAAAAGCCGGCATCCGTGACGCACCGCTTTCCTCTCCAAAAAAAGTATCAGAGCTTTGCGCCGATGGAATATGATTACGATCAGACACACAAGCGGTTTTACATATTCAAGCCTGAAGGCCGCTCTTACAATCTGATCAGCTTTGACTTAGGAGACGAACGGGAGCGGACGGTGCTCAAAAACACGGAAATGGAGCCGATTCAGATCTCTCCGAACGGGGAATACGCTTTATACGGCTTTACGTATGACCGTCTGATTTCACTGAAAACAGGCATGACAGAACCAATCATAACAAATGAAAAAGGAGTTTGAACCAAATGGCAATTGCAGATGTGACAATCATTCCGATCGGAACAAAAACACCGAGCGTCAGTGAGTATGTAGCGGATGTGCAAAACATTTTGGAGGGTTACAAAGCTGCCGGCAAGATCAAATTTCAGCTCACGCCGATGAACACTTTGATTGAAGGTGAGCTGAGCGACTTATTCGCAGTCATTCAGGACATTCACGAAGCCCCGTTCCAAAAAGGGCTGCACAGAGTGGCGACAAATATCCGCATTGATGACAGACGTGATAAAGAAACGACACTGGAGAGCAAAATCAAAAGTGTCAGCAAACATTTGCAGCAATAAAAAATAAGCCTGTATCCATTGGATACAGGCTTTTAATGTGCAGTCGGATAGCCGCTGGTTACAACGGTCATTACGGTAAACCAGCCAAACACGCCCAGCGTTGCGGCGGCTAACAAAAATCCCAGGATATTTCTCTGTCTGACAGCCCGCAGGACTCCTAATACAGCTAATAATGCGACAAGGCCGAAGATTACAACAAGTAACATCATGCTCCTCCTTTGTCATTGGAACCTGAAAATCTTTCCATTTCATTTTAACCGTTTTCATTTTGTTTGTCGATAGCGTTTTCCCGGCCGCATTCATTGAATCTTCCGCAGAAAACCTTCATAATAAGGGCATATACATAAAGAGGTGATGAAAGTGAAATGGAGACGAATGCCGGCCGGTCCGATTCAGGCAAACGCGTATTTTCTTGTCAGTGAGGATCAGTCCTGTCTTATTTTTGATCCGGGCGGGGAAGCGGACAAAATCAACAATTACATAAAAGAAAACAATCTGAAGCCGCTGGCCATCTTACTGACGCACGCCCATTTTGACCATATCGGCGCGCTTGACGAAGTAAGAGACAGATGGGATGTTCCCGTATATCTTCACAAAAATGAAGAAAAGTGGCTGGAGGACTCTACCTTAAACGGATCGGGCATATTGCGGGGCATCGCCGTAACGGCACGGCCCGCCGAACGGCTCATCGAAGGCGACGGCATTTTGGACATCGGGCCTTTCCATTTGGAGACATTGTTTACGCCGGGACATTCACCGGGAAGCGTTTCTTATTATGTGAAGGACGCGGATCTGGTGATTTCAGGTGATGTGCTCTTTCAGGGAGGCATCGGCCGAACTGATTTACACGGCGGAAGTCAGGACGTATTGCTTGATTCCATTCATCAAAAACTGCTCACGCTTCCCGGACATACACTTGTATTAAGCGGGCACGGGCCGGAAACGGATATCCAGACAGAGCAGGAGCGAAACCCGTTTATCAATGGTTTTTCACTGTAAATGAAAAAAGACAGACCATAATCGGTCTGTCTTTTTCTGTCAGTGGGTTCCGCCGCCCGGTGTCATAATAAAAATAGAGTAATATGTAAATCCGGCGAAAAATACGGTTAAGTAAGCTCCGAAAATATAAATATACATCCGCTCAGTCAGATTCAAATAAGAAAGAAATACGAAAAAGATCGTCTGTCCAAAAAACAAAAGTGAAGCGTCTTTCATGCCCCCTAAAAAAAACATGACTGCAAATATCCCCGTCCAAAATCCTAACACCCGGAACATGCGATTCATTCCTTATCCCCTCCCGAGAGTCTATCTGAAGTTTATTATAATAGATCGGCACTCGAAATGTAAACATTTTCATGATTATATTTATTGTGGAATTTATGTCTTTCCCTGTGTTTTATATCTTATGCCGCTCTCTGAAAAAGATCCGAAAAATCTTTTTGAAATATGTTTAATGAAAAAAAGTTCAGGGTACTTATGTTAACAAAGAGACGGATTATCCGAGGGAGGAATTTTTAAAAATGAAAGAACTTATTTTTTATTCATACCCGAGCTGCACATCATGCCGAAAAACGAAACATTGGTTAAAAGCCCACAATGTTGACTTTCAAGAGCGCCATCTATTCAGGGAGACACCGACAATTGATGAATTGAAGCAGATCTTATCATTAACGACTGAAGGAATTGATGAAATATTGGCGACGAGAAGTCAAACATTTAAAAATCTCAACCTGAACATTGAAGAAATGACTGTAAATGAAGTGCTGAAGCTTTTGACTGAGAAGCCGAAACTGCTGCGGCGTCCGATTCTGATCGATCGCAATAAGCTCGTTATCGGATACAATCCGGGAGAACTGATGAAGCTGACGAAGAAAAAAACGGTACATCAATCTGTATCATAAGAGAAAAACGAAGATCCGCTGATCAAAATTTATCAGCTAATCTTCGTTTTTTGCGGTTGCGGGACTGGGCTAGCTGGATTCGAACCAACGATCACGGAGTCAAAGTCCATTGCCTTACCGCTTGGCTATAGCCCATCGGATGTAATTACAGTATGTGCGTCCGGCGCCGATTTATACATACAAAGGAATTTGAATGGAGGAGACCCGTGAAACATTTGAGTGAAACATTATCTCGAACCTTAATTGAAGAATCAGGTGAAATCACACGCCAGTGGCTGCTCATACCAAAATCGGGGCGGCCTACAGATGATCAGAAAGCGGAAATGCAGCACCGTCTGTTAATTGAAATCGTTGCCGGCATTTTATCGGAAAAAGACGGCGGGGAAGAGGAGCTGACAAAATGGGCGCTTCAGTTCGCAAGGGACCGGGCCGTCCATGAAGTACCGGTCTATGAAAGCGTCACGAGCTTTAAAGAATTCCGGAGATTGGTCTGGAACCGCATACAGACGTGCTGTGAAACAATGTCTGAGAAGCCTGGGGCGAATGCGGTATTCCATTGGGGAGAGAAGCTGAACAAAGCAATTGACCATATGATTGAAGTATTTACAGAGGAATATTATAAAGTGACGGTTACACAATTAAACGCCCAAAAAGAAATGATTAACGAACTAAGTGCGCCGATTATGCCGATTGCCGACGGTATTGGAATTTTGCCGCTCGTCGGCGAAATTGACACCTACCGGGCAAAAATGATTTTGGAATCGGTGCTTGACCAATGTTCTTCACTCCGTCTTTCTTATTTATTTTTAGATATATCAGGTGTGCCGATTGTGGATACGATGGTCGCTTATCAGATTTTTAAAGTGATTGACAGCACAAAACTTCTTGGCATAGAAACGACAATCTCAGGCATCAGGCCGGAAATCGCGCAGACCGTCGTGAAGCTCGGCATCGATTTTTCTCAGGTGAAAACGGAGCAGAGTCTGGCGAAAGCGCTGGCAAAAAACGGATTTATCGTAAAAGAATCATTAAGATGATAAAAAGCTGAATGGTCGGGAGGGATTTCTCCCTCAGCTATTCAGCTTTGTCAGCTTCAATCGTAATGATATGATGGCTGTCGATTTCTTTTACCGTAAATGTGTAGCCTTCAAAATCAATGGTGCTTCCGGGCTTCGCGTCAATATGCTGAGTAAGAAACCAGCCTCCGAGTGTATCGACTTGATCAGCCGTAATCTCTGTTCCGAGTAAATCATTGACGTCACTGATCAGCAATTTGGCGTTCAGGAGATAGCGGTTCTTCCCAAGCTTTTGAACGGAAGGTGTTTCGTCCGTATCAAATTCGTCGCGGATTTCGCCGACGATCTCTTCAATGATATCTTCCGCCGTTACTAATCCCGCGGTTCCGCCGTACTCATCAATGAGAATGGCCATATGGGCGTGTTCCCGCTGCATTTTAACGAATAATTGATAAATCGGAATCGTCTCAATCACATGGATCGCCGGCTGGATGTAAGGGCCGAGTTCGTGTTTTGTAAACGCCGCTCCTTCTGACAGGAATCTGAATAAAACTTCTTTAATATTGATGATGCCGACTACATGATCTTTATCTCCTTTTACTACGGGATACCGGGTATATTTATTTGTTTTGATAATGTCCCGGAGCATATGTCCCGATCCGCTGTCTAACGGCAGGCTCACCATTTCATTCCGGGGCACCATAATTTCTTTGGCAGTGCGCTTATCAAATGTAAAAATGTTATTTACGTAATGCAGCTCGCTTTTTTTGATCATGCCGCTTCGATAGCTTTCGGCAAGGAGCACCCGCAATTCCTCTTCCGTATAAGCCATTTCATGTTCGGAAGCAGGCTTCAAGCCGAACATGGCTGTAATCAGGCGTGCGGAATGATTGAGCAGCCAGATGAACGGAAACATTAACTTATAAAACAAAATCATCGGTCTGGCAGATAAAAGTGTAATCCGCTCGGCTTTTTGGATAGCAAAACTTTTCGGGGCGAGTTCGCCGATGACGACATTCACATATGTAACCAGCAGAAAGGCGATGATTAATGACAGTACTTGGGCAACCGCTTCGTGAACTCCGGTTTTTAAAAATAACGGCTGAAGCATTGCTTTGACTGTCGGTTCACCCAGCCAGCCGATCCCCAAAGCGGTGACGGTGATGCCCAATTGGCACGCCGATAAATATTCATCGAGGTGTGTAATGACATGCTTGGCTGCTTTTGCTCCTTTTACATCTTCCTCAATGAGCTGATTAATGCGGGAGCGCCTTGCTTTAACGATTGAAAACTCTATGGCGACAAAACACGCCGTTAATAAAATAAATAGTACGATGGCAGATAGTTTGATGATATACAATGTAACGCCTTCCGCGAAGGAAGGCTTGCACCTCCCTTTTTTCGGAATAATACCACTGTAGAAAGCTGCTCAAACATCGAACCTGGTTTAGCCTGCTTCATTTACGGTAATAAAACAAGAAAGCGATACTGGAGGATGACAAGAGATGAAGGTACATTCGGGTGCGGACTGGCTGTGGTACCAGCTCGGTCCGCATGAAAAGACAGAAGCGAAAAAAATGATCCATCACAATCACTGGCCGCAATGCGAAAAGTGGTTTGAACATGAAAATCATATAAACTTTCTGCGCTCAGATACAAATGATCAGAATAATGAAGCGGTTTTCGGTTCTTTAATCTATCATCAAGGATTAGATGATGAAAAAAACCATACCGTATTTCACTTTTATATTACGAGAGACTTCTTTTTTACAATTAATTTTGATTTTTCGCTGCTGCGCGGTGTAAAAGAAAAGCATGCCACACAGCAGATTCAAACCTGTGAAAATCCGATTGAAGGCTTTTTTGTTCTGCTGGGAGAGCTGATGAATTCCTATCTGATCGGACTGGATGAATTTGAAGTCAAGCAGCGGACGCTGAAATGGCAGATTCATGATGACAACAGCAAAGGAATCTTGGAAAATGTGCATAAACTGCGCCATGAGCTGTTCATTTGGAAAGGCCTTACACTGGGGGCTCAAAAAGTGGAAATGGCTTTAAAAGAAGCTTTTCTCCCGAAAAATGACAGGCAGAAAGATTACCTCAGAGCTCATCAAAAGATGGAAAGAGGAATTACATATATCAATGAGTTTGATCAGGAACTGAGCAATCTGCTGCACGCCGAGGAAGTCATTACCTCCCAAAGAGGAAATGAAATTGTGAAAGCCTTGACGATCTTTACAACTCTCTTTACACCGATGACGGCGCTTGGAGCTCTCTGGGGGATGAACTTTGATAACATGCCGGAGCTTCATTGGAAATATGCGTATATTTGTTCCATCGTGCTCATTATTGTATCAACCCTGCTGATTTATATTTATCTGCGGCAGAAAGGCTGGACAGGGGACATTTTGAAGGAGCATCAAAAAAAATATTTGCGGAAAGAAAAGAAACGCTAAGAAGAGCAGGCATACGCCTGCTTTTTTTGATGGCTGAAAATGGCCGAATGGTTCCGGATTTCATTCGGTAAATCAATGTCAGGGGGCTTATTTTTATTTTTTTACGTTTTACACACTGTAAAACGCATAATCTCTCCTTTGCCGGCTTTTGTGTATCTGATTTACAATACGTGCGGAAGGAGGGAAGTCTTGTGAAAAATATAGAAACATACAGCAGGAACATCATAAACGAGGCCTATACGGCAAGGGCTTCAGATATACACATTGTGCCGAGAGAAAGGGATGCTTTCATTCATTTTCGCATCGGCCATGCTCTTGTGAAAAAAAGAGTCTTAAAAAAAGAGGAATGCGTAAGGCTTATTTCTCATTTTAAGTTTTTATCGGCCATGGATATAGGAGAAAGACGTAAGCCGCAAAACGGGTCATTGTCTCTGCCGCTTCCGACGGAAACCGTTCATTTGAGAATGTCAACCTTGCCGACAATGAATGATGAAAGTCTTGTCATCAGGCTTTTGCCTAAGCGGCAGATTCCCCCTCTGGATAAATTGTCCTTATTTCGGGGGGCGGGCGCCGCATTATTGTCCTTTCTGAAGCATTCGCACGGCCTGCTTCTGTTTACCGGCCCCACCGGATCTGGAAAAACGACCACTCTTTACTCGCTTGTCAACTATGCAAAAAGGCATTTCAACCGGCGTATTGTCACGCTTGAAGACCCCGTAGAAACAAGAGATGAGGATGTGTTGCAAGTTCAGGTGAATGAAAAAGCCGGAGTCACATATTCCGCCGGTTTAAAAGCGATTTTAAGACATGATCCCGATATGATCATCTTAGGGGAAATCAGGGATGCCGAGACGGCTGAAATCGCAGTCCGCGCGGCCATGACGGGACACCTCGTTCTTTCAAGCCTGCATACAAGAGATGCTAAGGGCGCCATATACAGGCTGCTGGAGTTCGGCGTGAACATGACAGAAATTGAACAAACCGTCATTGCCATTGCCGCTCAGCGTCTGGTTGATTTAACATGTCCGTTCTACAAAGAGGAAAACTGTTCCGTGTACTGCCGGATGTACAGGCAGACACGCCGTGCGGGCATTTATGAACTGCTCTACGGGAAAAACCTCACCCAATGCTTTCAGGAAGCAAAGGGAGAGCACGCCAATTTTCAATATCAGACGCTCCGCAGGCTGATCAGAAAAGGAATCGCGCTCGGCTATGTCACGACCGACAATTACGATCGGTGGGTGTATCATGAAGCGGATTAAACGAACCTGGCCGTTGAAGGATCAAGCGGCTTTTTTGAAAAGGCTCGGTGAAATGACGGAAAAAGGATACAGTCTGATTGAAGGGCTCAGACTGCTGCAACTCCAGCTGCATAAACGTCAGCTTGCAGAGCTGACGGACGGAATCCGCCGGCTGAGGGAAGGTGATGCGTTTTACCAAGTGCTTGAGGCACTGTCTTTTCATAAAGAAGCCGTCTCTATCTGCTATTTCGCGGAGAAACACGGGGAATTGCCGGGGGCGATGAAACAAAGCGGCGAATTATTACAGAGAAAGCTCATGCAGACGAATCAAATCAAAAAAATGCTCCGGTATCCGATGTTTTTAATATCTTCCGTCTGTGTCATGTTTTATATTCTGCAAAGTTTAATTATTCCGCAGTTTGCTGGGATTTATCAATCAATGAATATGAATACATCCGGTACGACTGCTTTCATCTTTGCGTTTTTTCGGCATTTTCATGAAGCCTGCGCACTGGCGCTGTCCGCCGCTTTCTGCTTGTTTTTGTACGTTTGGTTCTTATGTAAAAAAAAATCCCCGCAAGATAAAATGCTGATTGTTGTGAAAATACCCCTCTTAGGAAAAGCGGCCGTTCTTTTTAACAGCTACTTTTTCTCTTTACAGCTCAGCAGTCTTCTGAAATCCGGCCTTTCTATCTATGACAGCTTAACAGCTTTTAAAGAACAATCTTTTCTGCCTTTTTATCGTGAAGAAGCAGAGATGCTCATTACACGTCTGAAAGCCGGAGAAACCATAGAATCCGCTCTTTCCGGGCATCCGTGTTATGAAAAAGACCTTGCGGCTGCAGTCAGCCACGGACAGGCAAACGGCCTGCTTCACCGCGAACTTTATACGTACAGCCAGTTTATGATGGAGCGTCTTGAACAAAACGCGGCGAAGTATACCGGCATTCTCCAGCCTGTCATTTACGGTGTTGTGGCCGGTATGATTTTAATTGTCTACATGTCAATGCTGATGCCGATGTACCAGATGATGAACCAAATGTAAGGGAGTGCTTCGTCTGAAAAATCAAGATGGATTTACTTTAATTGAAATGCTGATCGTTTTATTTATCGTTTCCATTCTGCTTTTAATCACCATTCCTAACGTTACAAAACATAATCAAAGCATTCAGCATAAAGGCTGTGAAGGACTGCAGAATATGGTGAAAGCCCAAGTGACGGCGTACGAAATCGATCATGAAGGTAAAATGCCGGATATGAACGATTTACAATCAGAGGGGTATATCAAAAAGAATACAGCCTGCCCGAATGGTAAACAGATCTTAATTAGTGGCGGAGAAGTTACAGTTGAACAATAACAGGCGGACAGAAAATGGGTTTACCCTTCTTGAAAGCCTGATTGTGTTAAGCCTGGCGTCCGTCCTGCTGACGGTTTTGTTCACGACGGTTCCGCCGGCCTACACCCACCTTGCCGTGCGGCAAAAAACAGAACAGCTCCAAAAAGATATTCAGCTTGCTCAGGAAACGGCTATCGCAGAACATAAAAGAACAAAAATCACTTTTCTTCCAAAAGAGCATAAATATAAACTGCAGTCAGGCGGAAGGATTGTCGAGCGTTCCTTTGATTCGCTTCACATTACACTTGTGACTTTACCGGAGAGCCTTGAATTTAACGAAAAAGGCCATCCGAATTCGGGAGGAAAGATTCAATTGAAGAGCGCCGGGTTCACCTATGAGATCACAGTTTACTTAGGGAGCGGAAATGTCCATGCTAAACGGAAATAAGGGGTTCTCTACTATTGAAACACTATCAGCAATGGCCATTTGGCTGTTCCTTATGACGTCTATCATTCCGGTCTGGACGGGCATGCTGACTGATGGTCTGAAAATAGAAGATCGCCATGAAGCGTACCAGCTTCTTCAGAAACATATCAGCACTTATATGATGACCGGAAAAAAGCCGCCGTCTCCCGGTGTGAAGTGGAAGGAGGATGGTGAGTATTACAAAGTGTGTACGGCTGACCGCAGCGAAAAAGAAATGTGCCTCAGCATTCTCAAAACAGACTGGCTTTACGCTTCTTAATGTTTTGTTCTCCTTGGCAGTCTGTCTTTTCCTATCAGGCACCTTGGGCCCGATTTTACATCTGTTTTTATCAAACCGGACCGATAACGGCGGATTAGACAGCCGGGAGCATCAAATTGCCGTTCAGCAGATCATGAACGAATGTAAACAGGCTGAGACTGTGAAGCCGGCGGACGGCGGACGGGCGTTAGCATGCCGGAAAACAGGAGGCGAAGAAGTGCGTTTTGAAATTTATCATAAGATGATAAGGAAAAGAGTAAACGGAAAAGGCCACGTGCCGATCCTGCAAAACGCGGCATCATTAACGGCTGATGTGAAAAACGGCCTGCTCTTATTAGAGATCTCAAGCGTTGCAGGTAAAAAGAATCAGGCGGTCATTCCGGTTTACAGCTTTTTTAAAGGTGATTAAATGTACAAATCTGACGGTTTTATATATCCCGCGGTTCTGTTTGTTTCTGCCGCAGTTTTACTTGTCATCAGCTATACTTCATCTGATTTCATCACCCGAAAAACATTTGCAAAAGAGGCCGGGGAGTACTGGACCGGAGAGAACCTGCTCCAAAACGGCGCGCTGCTGTCAAGCCGCCATATGACACAGGGACAAAGGGTCCAAACTGGTACACAGCGTTTTCCGTATGGCACCGTTTCTTTTCACATCACGGGGAGTGATCGGCGGGAAACGGTTCAGGTTACAATTCAGGCGGAAACCACGACAGGAACGAGACGGGAGGCTCACCTTTTGTTCGATCAGAAGAAGAAACAGCTGATTCAATGGACGGAAGTATAAAAAAGAGGCGGCGGGACAACACTTCATAGTAAAGACAGCACTATGAGGTGAGAGCCGTGAAAACAAATGATTATGTAAAATATATGACTGAGCAATTCGTTAAATATTTCGATACGCCGAAACAGGAACGGAGAGAGCGAAAAGAAGTGCGGAAAGAAAAGAAAGTGCCGGCTTCTCAGCACTGGTTCGGAATATTGCCGTATAGTTTTAAGCTGTGGATGCAGCGGAAAAAATAAAGTGAATCACACGAAAGGTCCTCCTGATACAGGAGGGCCTTATTGGTATTCCTCAATGACGGCAATTTTATTTACCTTTTGGCTGTAGGGATTAAAAGAAATCGTAACAAACACGCCAAATTCTTTTTCGCCATCCCGCAATGTCAAGTGGTATTGCTTGACTGCTTCGTCCGTTCTTTTCCGATCCCACACCTTTTGAATAAATAACGTTTGGGCGAGCGGATATCTTTTTTTAGCTTCCTTTTCTGCTAACTTTTCCCATTTTGATTTATGGTGAACAGCATAATAAGGCACCGTTTCCGCCTGAGCTGTTCCTGAAACCCCGAAAACAAGAAGAGAAAGGCAAATCAGACTTTGTTTGATCATCATTCTTCGTCCTTTCGCTGTATATACTTTCCATTTTGTTCTAGGCACCTCGTTATTTTCTCACGTTTTATTAGAAAAAATTCCAAAAAGGTGTGTAATTTGAAGCAAAACGCTGTTTTTAAAAGATACCATTCTCAAAAACGAACAATTTGACCGATTTTGACATTTTTCAAGACGATAATCCTTGATTATACTTTGTTCATACAGTTCTTTAAAGAGAACGGTTGTCATATTTATTAACAGTTTTACAGGGGGTAAGGCATGTTCCGATTGTTGCGAATGGAAAAAAAGGGCAAGGTGAGATGGCGGATGATGCTATTTTTACGGCTTTCGTTCATTTTTTGCCTGTCCGTGACGATATGTGCTCAGTTCACAGGTGATACAAGTTCCTCCTTCAATGATGTGAAAAGCTTCAGTCTCCAGGTTCAAACGTGCGGAGATTTTCAATATACGGATGACGATTGCCGTTATGACGAACGCTGGGATCAAAGTGATTTACATATAACAAATCAAACTGATACGTCAGGCACCGTGTGTGCGCCGCTTCAGCTCTATGCCGAGCTGGAGAATAAGGGAAAAGAGCGGACTGTTTCTGACTGGAAATGGGAGCTCCATAAAATTGCTTCTCAGCAGCAGCCTTTACGAAACGGCAATGTTGTGGATAAAGGGCTTATTACTGATAAAAAAAGCAAAACGATTTATAAAATTGAGTCAAAGCGGTCTTTGCAGCCGGGCATATACGCATTCAAGGTTTACAAGCCTGAAGGGTATCCGGCGGACGAAGAAAAATTTGAGTGGTCAAAACCGATGAAACTCGTCAAATGCCGGGAACAGGCGACCGTTTCCGATCTAAAGAAAACGGAGAAAGAGCCGGCTGAGCCGGTAAAAGAAAGCGGGGAAGAACATGAAAAAAACGCTGAAACTGATCAGTAATATTTTGTATGCCGTCATCTTCAGCTTGATTATTGTGCTGACGTTAACGGTGATTTCGACCCGGGCTTCCGGGGGTGAGCCGGCCATCTTCGGCTATACGCTGAAATCCGTGCTGTCGGGTTCAATGGACCCGGAATTTAAGACGGGTTCGCTCATAGCGGTAAAGAAAATTTCTGACGTGAATGACTTAAAAAAAGGGGATGTGATCACCTTTACCCAAGATGACGGAACAGCCGTCACACACAGAATAATCGGGATCACAAAAAAGGACGGGAGCCTGCTGTTTGAGACAAAAGGGGACCATAATGCCGCCCCGGATGCCGCACCCGTTCAAGCTGAAAAAGTGGCGGCCCAGTATACGGGATATCAGCTTCCGTATGCCGGATATGTCATACATTTGGCCAGCCAGCCGATCGGAACGGCGATTCTGTTAATCGTTCCCGGCGTCATGCTTTTGATTTACTCAATAACAGTCATTGTCAGCGCCCTCCGCGATATTGAGCGGAAAACGAAAGCGCTGGAAGAACATGCGAAAAAGGGAACCATCTCTACATGAATACGGTTGCAACCTGGCGACAGGATTTGATAACAAAAATAAAAAGTAAGGGGAGAGTACAGACATGGGTATGAAAAAGAAATTAAGCTTGGGCGTTGCCTCAGCCGCACTCGGTTTAGCATTAGTAGGAGGAGGCACATGGGCCGCATTTAATGATGTGAAGTCGACAGACGCTACATTTGCGTCAGGAACACTTGATTTATCGGCTAAAGAACAATCAGCCAATGTCAATTTGTCAAACTTAAAACCAGGTGATAAATTGACGAAAGATTTTGAATTCAGAAACAACGGTTCACTTGCCATTAAAGAAGTGCTGATGGCTTTGAATTTTACTGACTTTAAAGGAGCAAAGAAAGGAAATGAATCTGCGGAGGATTTCCTCAGTCAGTTTGAAATTACGGTTCTGACAGTCGGTAAAGAAGGGGGCAACGGCTATCCTAAAAATATCATTTTGAAGGCGGCCAGCCTGAAAGACTTATACTTAATGTCAACAAAACAGGATAAAGCAGCTGCCGAAGCGATCAGCAAGCACATTGATCCGAAATTCCTGAGTGAGAGCGGAAAAGTCAATGTAGCAACCATTAACGGCAAAACAGCTCCTGAGTACGACGGAGTTCCGAAAACGCCTGCTGATTATGACCAGGTGAGAATGGAAATCCAATTTAAAAATGACACCGCAAAAACTGCGGACGGATTAAGTGTGCAAAACAAGTTCCAAGGCAATGCGATTTCTCTTCAATTCTCTTTTGAAGCAACGCAATGGAACGGCTTGACCATTACGAAAGATCATACGGATAAAGACGGTTACGTCAAGGAAAATGAAAAGGCTCACAGTGAGGATAAAAACTAATCCGAAAGTCGGACAGTTAAAAGAGGAGTTGTGCACATATGGCGGCACTACTCCTCTTTTTGCGCTTTTCTCCATTTTTGATAATCTAAAAATTCACGAAATTGTTTTTTTGATACCCCGGATGTCATCGCATCGCGAACTAATTTCTCCCATTCACTATCTAATTGACCATCGTATTCGGTTTCATGTTTTTCATCAAGTAAAGTATGAACCGAGACGTCCAGAACAGCGGAGACTTTTTCGAGAAATTGAATGGAGGGGTTCGTCTGTAAATTTCGTTCTATTGAGCTTAAATAAGACTTCGCTACCCCAGCTTTTTCAGCTAGTTCTGATAGTGAGTAGCCTTTTTCTTTTCGGTATTGTTTAATACGCTGGCCAATCAATGTCATCACCTTCCTTGTGATATTATAGCACATTCAGAAAGGATTTACGGTATGACTTCTGGCTGCCTGGATATGTTGAGAAGACTTTTTATGCGAAAGCAGGTATTTGCGTATTTCTTCTAGGCTGATATTTGCTTTTTGGGCTTCTAATATCAGCTCAACCCATTCCTTATCTAATTGCGAAAATTCCATTTTTGCATTTTTCATGCATTTTCTCCTCCTAAAATACTTGTTTATGTATTTCAGCCAATCCGCCCATGACCTTATCTTTACATGTCTGGAAGTGATTCATCGCATGCGAAACGCCAGAAATTTTTTCTATATACTTTTATTATAATATAGAATTTCCAGAAAAAACGGGAAAGGTGTCGAATGGATAACGCTTATCCAGAAAAATTACTTTGCAGGAAAAATAAACCGCCGTTTTCAATCTGAATGTGAATGTTCGGCTGATATAAGGCTTTCAGCGCTTGTTTTTCCAAATGGTATTCCTCAGGTTTTTCCTCTGTCTGCTCATAAAACTGATCGAGCAGCCTGAGGTCCTTTTTCCATCTGGCGATCGCGCTGTCAGCCCAGTCTGACGGCTCTTTGGCGGCAGCGTCTTTTAAGTAATGCTCCATTCTTTTAATTCCGCTTTCCGGCTTAATCATCGGCGATATGGTAAAGCAATAGTCTGATATTTGCGAGGTCAGCGGAAGCGGTGCAAGCTTCTGCTGAAACCCTTCTATAATTGTTCCAGATACAAGATGCAGGCCTAAAGACAAAAGTCTGTCTTTTTTCATGTCGGATTGGTATGAAATCACTACATTTAATCCAAGCCAGGGCTGAAGCGGCACTCTGGCTCCGGCTGATACAATTTTCTCATATATTCTTGTAAATCTCCCATTTTGTTTAACTGCTTGAAAGATTTGAAAGAGGCGCGGGGCTCCAAAGTAAATAAATTCGCCGTCCATATCCTCCGGAGCCGTTTCTTTATCAGTGATGAACGTGATCTTCATCGGGTTCGGTTCGCCGCCCGTTTTTTCACGCCAATGCCAATAAAACGGGCGGTTCATAATTTGTTTGTCCATCTCGACCGTCAACTGAACCGTCATAAAACCCGGCCCGTGTTCTGTAATCGGACAGTGGTTCGCTTCAAAAAAGCGCAGTAAAAATTCGTGAACCTCCTGCTGTCTCATGTCGCGCTTCCTCCTTTTAGATTAAGATCCTTTTTTTCTGGCGGGCTTTTCCGTACCGTACGACAGAAAAGAGGTGAGATTGTCCATTTTGATTCTCATTTCTTCCTCTGTCAGCGAATGGCATAAAATATCATGCAAATGGTCTTCAAAATTGCTCACTTTGATTTTTGTTAAGATGTCATCTAATTCTCCGACGACATTTTCAAATAAATGAATTTTGTCATACAGAAGTTTTAAGATATGCTCTTCCACCGTATGTTTTGTCGCCATATTGTAGATATGAACATCTCTTTCCTGACCGAGTCTGTGAATCCTTCCGATTCTTTGTTCAAGCCGCATCGGGTTCCACGGGAGGTCATAATTGATAATATGGTTGCAGAATTGCAGGTTGATCCCTTCGCCTCCGGCTTCTGTAGCGATCAGCACCTGCACTTTGCCGCGGAAGAGATCCTTCATCCAGTCTTTTTTTCCGCGTTTAAATCCGCCTCTGAACGGAACGGAGCTTATGCCGTTCTGCTGAAGGAACCATTGCAGGTAAATCTGTGTCGCCCTGTATTCAGTAAAAATAATGACTTTATCATTAATCTTTTGGATCAAGTCAACAACTTGAATCGCTTTTGAGTTTTGCGTGACTTGATTGATGCGGTCCATTAAATTAGCGATCGTCTGATCATCGAATGCGGGCGCTTGTTTGTCTTTTTGGTCAAGCATTTTTTTGAGCGTCATATACACGGCTTCCCTGCTTGAACAGCATTCTCTTTGCAGCGTCATAATGGAAAATGCGCTTGCGGGCTTTTCCGTGCCGTTTTTCAGTGCGACGATGTCATCGTAAAGCGCCTGTTCCGTCGGTGAAAAGGTGATCGGCACTGTTTCCACGTGGCGCTTCGTCCATGTAAGGCCGGTGTCGCTCCGCGTGTTGCGGATCATCACCTTATTGACGAGTTCTTTCAAATGCTCATGAGCGTCAATCCCGTCCTTCTGATTGAAGGTTTCTTGAAATCCGCTTTCGTTTCCTAAATGGCCGGGCTTTAACAGTGACACTAAATTGAAGATTTCTTCGATCCGGTTTTGAATCGGCGTTGCCGTCAAAAGCAGGCAGTATTTCTTCACAAGACTTCTCGCAAATTCATAATTTTTCGTTTTGCTGTTTTTGAGCTTGTGCGCCTCGTCAATAATGACGAGATCATACGGAATAGAAAGGACAATGTCTTTGTGAGGCGAGCGTTTGGCCGTATCAATAGAAGAAACGACGATATCGCACTGTTCCCACACATAGCTTTTCTTCTGTTCAACAGCGGGTATTAAAAACTTCTCCTGAAGCTCTTTCACCCACTGGGAAACGAGTGATGCCGGCACAAGAATCAGGATTTTTTTGGCCAGCCCGCGAATCATATATTCTTTTAAAATCAGGCCCGCTTCCACCGTTTTTCCGAGCCCCACTTCATCAGCCAAAATCGCCTTGCCGTTCATTTTTTCAACGACTTTCTGCGCGACCTCAAGCTGATGGGGAAGCGGAGTGAAATCGGGCAGGTATAAAGGAGCCCTCAATCCTTCAAATTCAGGAATGGCAAGGGTCTGCTGGACTTCAGCCGACAGTTTGTACATCTCCCAATTTGACCAGGGACCGTCCGTTTTCAGCCGCTCAGAAAACTCTCCCGGCCAGTTTGCATCAAATATGATCTCTGCTGTCATATGTAACAAAACCGCCTTTCTTTTAAAAAACTGATTTATCATAATTTTTGTTGCCGGACGTAAATGAGGGTGGTAGGATATAAGTAATGATTTCACTAAAAGATATTGCTTTAGTATGTCCATAAAATTGGTAAATATGAGCGAATGACAGCAAGGGGAGAGACTCGGACGAAAGATGGGCGTCCGGGCGCCGAAGGAGCAAACTGCGGAGTGAATCTCTCAGGCAAAAGAACTCTTGCTCGACGCAACTCTGGAGAGTGTCTGCACTTAGAAGAAGCAGGCCACCAAAGGGGACGTCTTTATGATATGTTCATAAAGTAAACTTTCAGGTGCCGGGACAGAGAAACCTTCATTTTCATGAGGTGTTTCTCTGTCCTTTTTTATATGTTTTTACAATGCGCCAATGACTGAAGGGGGAAGATGATGCTGAAACGAACACCGCTTTATGACGTGTATAAAGAATACGGCGGAAAAACGATTGATTTTGGAGGATGGGAGCTGCCGGTTCAATTTTCTTCTATTAAAGAGGAGCATGAAGCCGTCCGCACAAAAGCGGGCCTGTTTGATGTGTCCCATATGGGGGAAGTTGAAGTATCCGGTAAAGACGCCCTGTCTTTTCTCCAAAAAATGATGACAAATGACGTTGCCGATTTAAAGCCGGGAAACGCGCTTTATACCGCCATGTGTTATCCTGACGGCGGTACGGTGGATGACTTGCTGATCTATCAGAAAAGCGAGAGCTGCTATCTGCTCGTGATTAACGCGTCTAATATTGAAAAGGACATCGCTTGGCTGACGGAACATACGGAAGGCGATGTCACGCTGACGAATCAGTCTGACGGGATTTCACTGCTTGCCGTTCAGGGGCCGAATGCTCAGTCGGTTCTTACGAAGCTGACTGAATGTGATTTGTCCTCCTTAAAGCCGTTTACGTTTATTGACGAGGCGGACGTTGCCGGACGACAAGTCCTGCTTTCAAGAACAGGCTATACCGGTGAAGACGGATTTGAGTTATATTGCCGCAATGAAGATGCGGTTCATCTATTTAAGGAGATACTTGCAGCGGGAGAGCATGAAGGCCTCGTTCCGTGCGGCCTCGGCGCCCGTGATACGCTGAGATTTGAAGCGAAGCTTGCTTTATACGGTCAGGAATTGACGAAAGATATTACACCGATTGAAGCCGGAATCGGATTTGCCGTGAAACACAAGAAAGATTCCGATTTTTTCGGGAAGTCTGTATTGCGCGAACAGAAAGAAAAAGGAGCCCCGCGAAAGCTGGTCGGACTTGAGATGATTGAAAAAGGGATTCCGAGACACGGGTACGCCGTGAAAAAAGACGGTGTTCCGATCGGTGAAATCACGACAGGCACGCAATCTCCGACTTTAAAGAAAAATATCGGCCTTGCCTTAATCAAAACGGAATTCAGTGAAGTCGGAACGGAAGTAGAAGTGGAAATCCGTAAAAAAACGGTAAAAGCGAAGATTGTCCGCACACCGTTTTATAAACGTCCAAAACAGAGCTGAAAAAGGAGAGTCATATGAAGCATCGATATTTGCCCGCGACAGAACAGGATAAAAAAGAAATGCTGAAAGCCATCGGCGCAGAAACAATTGATGAACTGTTTGCCGATATTCCGGAAAATGTACGGTTTCAAAAAGACTACCGCATTAAACAAGCAAAGTCAGAAACTGAGCTGACGAGAGAGCTGACGAAGCTTGCGGCGAAAAATAAAGACGCTGTTACATATGCATCTTTTCTAGGCGCAGGAGTGTACGATCACTACCAGCCGGTTATCGTCGATCATGTGATATCCCGATCAGAGTTTTACACGGCATATACGCCTTACCAGCCTGAAATCTCACAAGGAGAGCTGCAGGCGATTTTTGAATTTCAAACGATGATCTGTGAATTAACGGGAATGGATATCGCAAACTCCTCTATGTACGACGGGGGAACGGCGCTGGCGGAAGCGGCGATGCTTGCGTCGGGACATACGAAAAAGAAAAAAATCGTTATTTCCGCAGCCGTTCATCCGGAATCGCGGGATGTTTTGAAAACATACGCAAAGGGCCAATATATTGAGGTTGTAGAGGTGCCCGCGAAAAACGGCGTCACAGATCTTGAAGCATTGGAACATGCCGTTTGTGATGAAACGGCCGCCGTGATCGTCCAGTATCCGAACTTCTTCGGACAAATCGAGCCGTTAAAGGACATTGAGCCGCTCGCACATAAAGGAAACAGCCAGCTGATTGTTTCTTCAAACCCGCTCGCGCTCGGTATTTTGAGACCGCCCGGGGCATACGGAGCTGATATCGTCGTCGGGGACGCGCAGCCTTTCGGCATACCTGCGGCGTTCGGCGGCCCGCACTGCGGCTATTTTGCAGTAACGAAAAAACTGATGAGAAAGGTGCCGGGCCGGCTTGTCGGCCAAACGGAGGATGAAAACGGGCGAAGAGGTTTTGTTCTCACTCTTCAGGCGCGCGAGCAGCATATCAGAAGAGACAAAGCCACGTCTAACATTTGTTCAAATCAGGCGCTGAATGCTTTAGCGGCTTCAGCCGCGATGACGGCGCTCGGAAAAAACGGCGTCAAAGACATGGCCCGCCAAAATATATTGAAAGCTGATTACGCGAGACGCCAAGCGGAAAAAGCCGGCTTGCACGTAGCATTTGACGGCCCGATATTTAATGAATTTGCCGTCAGGCTGAATCTTCCCATCAAGGAAGCAAACCGGCGGCTCCTGCAAGACGGCATAATCGGCGGATATGACTTAGGCCTTGCGTATCCGGAACTGAATCAGCATATGCTCATTGCCGTCACAGAGCTGAGAACAAAAGAAGAGATCGATTCGCTTATTGCGGGATTGGGGGATCAACATGAATAATCAAGATCAGGCGCTTATTTTTGAAATGTCCCGCGAAGGGCGTATCGGTTACAGCCTTCCGGAGCTTGATGTGCCGGAAACAGAGCTTGAAAGCCTTCTTCCCGGTGACTATATCCGCGATGAAGACGCAAAGCTGCCGGAAGTATCAGAGCTCGATATTATGCGGCATTATACCGCTCTTTCTAAGAGGAACCACGGAGTTGATTCAGGCTTTTATCCGCTCGGCTCCTGTACGATGAAATACAATCCGAAATTAAATGAAAAAATTGCCCGGATCGCAGGTTTTTCCGCTATTCATCCGCTTCAGGACGAGGACACGGTTCAGGGGGCGCTTGAGCTTTTATACGATTTAAGCGGACACTTGGAGGAGATTACGGGCATGGATGAGGTGACGCTGCAGCCTGCGGCGGGCGCTCACGGCGAATGGACCGGCCTGATGATGATCCGCGCCTATCACGAAGCGCGGGGAGACTTCGGACGGACGAAGGTGATTGTCCCTGATTCAGCCCACGGTACGAATCCGGCATCCGCCACGGTCGCCGGTTTTGAAACGATTACCGTCAAGTCAAATGAGCACGGGCTGGTTGACATTGAAGATTTGAAAAGAGCGGTAAACGAAGAAACAGCGGCGCTGATGCTGACGAATCCGAACACCCTCGGGTTATTTGAGGAAAACATTACGGAAATGGCTGAAATCGTCCATCAGGCCGGCGGAAAGCTTTATTATGACGGAGCGAATTTAAATGCCGTTTTAAGTAAAGCAAGACCGGGAGATATGGGATTTGACGTCGTTCACCTTAATCTGCATAAAACATTTACCGGGCCGCACGGCGGGGGAGGACCTGGCTCAGGGCCGGTCGGAGTGAAAAAAGAATTCATTCCGTATCTGCCGAAACCCGTTCTCACGAAAAAAGAGGGCCGTTTGACTTTTGACTATGACCGGCCGCAGTCGATCGGGCGCGTAAAACCTTATTACGGCAACTTCGGCATTAATGTCAGAGCCTACACGTATATCCGTTCCATGGGGCCTGACGGCTTAAAAGCTGTGACCGAAAACGCGGTTTTAAATGCAAATTATATGATGAGAAGACTCGCGCCTTATTATGATCTCCCGTATGACCGTCATTGCAAGCATGAATTTGTGTTATCGGGAAGAAGGCAGAAAAAGCTCGGCGTACGAACGCTTGATATTGCCAAACGGCTTTTGGATTTCGGCTATCATCCGCCGACTGTGTATTTTCCTCTCAATGTTGAAGAAAGCATCATGATCGAACCGACGGAAACGGAATCAAAGGAAACGCTAGATGCGTTTATAGATGCCATGATTCAAATTGCGCGGGAAGCGGAGGAATCGCCTGAAATCGTTCAGGAAGCGCCGCATACAACAGTTGTCAAAAGAATGGATGAAACCAAGGCGGCAAGAAAGCCGGTTTTAAAGTACGAACATACACCTGATGTCAGCCGCTGACACGGTGTAAAAAAAGAGCTGTCCGTTTTATACGGAAGCTCTTTTTTTATGATTAGTTTTTTGCTTTAATTTTTCCGCCCCATTTTTTAAATCCGCCTTTCAGGTTGTAAATATCTTTACAGCCGTGTTTGCGGAGCGTCTGTGCCGCGCGTCCGCTGCGGACATTGTTTTGGCAGTACAGATAAACGGGTTTATCAGGACGGATTTCACTTTTGCGCTGTTTCAGCTGTGACAGCGGAATGTTGCGCGCGCCGAGAATATGGCCGCCTTCAAATTCATTCGGTTCGCGGACGTCAATCAGCTGCGCTTTTCTGTAGCCCGCGCGGAATTCCTCTTCCGTAAGTGTTTTCATTAAACGCTGCTGGTAAAAATACGACACGATCATATAAACGATAAACGCCGCAACAATAATTAAAGCAATCATATTAGACAATGCGATTCTACTCCTTTAGCTTATAAAATCAAAGCCCTGCTTCCTGAAAACAAGGCTTACCGGACGTTTTGGGACAAATACTATTATAGTAAAGCATGAAGCGATTGTCATCCTTAATGAAACGAAATATTTTTCATTTTCAAGGCAGTTTGTTAAACTGATTTTATTAAAACGATAAAGAAGGGTTCAGTGTATGGAAAAAGAAACATGGCGGTTTATTGACTCAGGGAATGAAAGCCCGGCATTTAACATGGCGCTGGATGAAGCGCTTTTATATTGGCACAGCCAAAAAAAAATTCCTCCGGTGATCCGTTTTTACGGCTGGAATCCGGCAACTTTGTCTGTCGGGTATTTTCAAAATATTAAGAAGGAAATTAACTTTGACGCAGTACATAAACACGGCCTCGGGTTTGTCAGAAGACCGACAGGCGGACGGGGTGTTCTGCATGATAAAGAATTGACATACAGTGTAATCGTTTCAGAGGATCACCCGGAAATGCCGGCCACGGTGACAGAGGCGTACCGGGTGATTTCAGAAGGTATTCTGCAGGGATTCAGAAACCTTGGACTTGATGCCTGCTTTGCGATTCCGCGAACGGAGAAAGAAAAAGAAAGCTTGAAAAATCCGCGCTCGTCCGTCTGCTTTGATGCGCCTTCGTGGTATGAACTGGTCGTCGAAGGACGGAAAGTTGCCGGAAGCGCACAGACACGCCAAAAAGGCGTCATTCTTCAGCACGGTTCCATCCTGCTTGACATTGATGAGGATAAGCTGTTTGATCTGTTTTTATATCCGAGCGACAGAGTCCGTGAACGCATGCAGCGGAATTTCAAAAACAAAGCGGTAGCCATCAACGCCTTAGCGCCGAAACGGGTAACGATGGATGAGGCCAGAATCGCTTTTAAAGCCGGTTTTGAGGAAGGGCTGAACATACATCTTGAGCCCTACACACTCACGTCTGAAGAGCTTGCATTTGTCAATGAGCTGGCTGAGACGAAATACGCGTCCGATGAATGGAATTATAAGCGCTGATAAGGCTTGACAGACCGGAAGCATCCTTGTTTTTTCATGACCGTTAGTGTAAACTTGTAATGGTTTATAAAGTTAAGGTGCTTTTTGGGAGGGTTACTTATGACAACACCAAGTATGGAAGATTATATTGAACAGATTTATATGCTGATAGAAGAAAAAGGATATGCACGGGTTTCTGATATCGCGGAAGCTTTGGCAGTCCACCCCTCCTCTGTAACGAAAATGGTTCAAAAACTAGATAAAGACGAGTATTTGATTTATGAAAAATATCGCGGGCTCGTATTGACGTCAAAAGGCAAAAAAATCGGCAAACGCCTCGTATACAGACACGAATTGCTTGAGCAGTTTTTAAGAATCATTGGTGTTGATGAAGAGAAGATTTACAATGATGTTGAAGGAATCGAACATCATCTGAGCTGGAACAGCATTGACCGCATCGGCGACCTCGTTCAGTATTTTGAAGATGACGAAAGCCGGAAAAAAGAATTGAAATCCGTACAGAAAAAAACCGAAAATCCCGGTGAATAAAGGGCAGCCCGAAATGGGGCGCCCTTTTTTTAATGTCTTCATTCTTTGGTCTATTTCGCCCAGCCGTTTCTTAAAATAATAATACACCTTGAGATGGAAGGGAGAGGGCGCGCTATGCAGATTGACGGCGTATTTTCGGGCGGGGGGATAAAAGGGGTGGCGCTTGCCGGCGCTTATGAAGCGCTGGAAGAAAAGGGCTTTCGCTTTGAAAGGCTCGCCGGAACAAGCGCCGGCGCAATTATTGCCGCATTTATCGCTGCGGGCTATACGAGCAGAGAGGTTCATTCCATCATAGATGAGGTGGACGGAAGGCAATTGCTTGATCAGAGATACTCATTCCTCCCGCTGAAAATCCTGCGGTGGGTGTCGATATATTGGCGCCTCGGACTATACAGAGGCGATATGCTGGAAAAATGGATTGCGGATAAATTAAAAGCGAAGGGCATCATCGCGTTCGGCGATTTGAAAAAAGGCTCGCTCCGTCTCATCGCTTCAGATCTGACGAACGGAACGATGATCGTGCTTCCTGACGATCTTCCCCGCTACGGATTAAATCCGGAGATGTTCCCGGTTGCCAGAGCCGTCAGAATGAGCTGCAGCATTCCTTATTTTTTTGAACCGATAAAACTGAAGACAGAAAAAGGCAGCTCAACGGTTGTTGACGGCGGCGTGTTAAGCAATTTCCCGATTTGGCTGTATTCAAAAGAACGCAAACGGCCGGTCATCGGAATTTCGCTTTCGCCAAACGAAAAAGAGCGCCCGAAAAAATCAATCCGCAACGCTTTTGAGCTGTTCGGGGCTTTGTTTGAAACGATGAAAGACGCTCATGATGCCAGGCATATCGCGACAAAGTACGAACAGAATATTATTTTTATTCCGGTGGAACATGTGATGGCGACGGAGTTTCATCTCACACCGCAAAAAAAACTAGCTCTCATTGAGCTAGGAAAAAGCAGAACAGAGCAATTTTTGAAGCAATGGAGCTATTAAAAAAGCGCTCTGTTTTTCTTTTTATTCTTTTTGCCTTCTATGACGGTAAGCTGGGTCTGGCTTTTTTTCTTAAGAATCATCGGCTTCGGTCTGCTACTGCTCGGCACGCTCCGCAAATGGCTGACCCGGCCTCTGTGTCCGGCGCGGTGCTTCGCTTTTTGCTCCTTCATTCGGAGCCGCGATTGTCTGGCCGCTTTTCTGAAAGCGGTTCCGTCACGACCGGTGCGGCGGTTCAGGACCGTCCTCACGATAAAATAAATTATGATGCCTGCGATAATAACGGTGATCGCTCTTGAAATCATCTGCCCGGGGTTGGTTACCGCCGCATAAATGAAACCGAATGCGCCAAGCGCTATCAATACAGCAAAAAAAGGTTGTACACGATGATTCATAACTGCCCACCTCCAAAATAATAACGGTAACGGTTCAGATTACGTTGTGAGACGGTTTTTCGCTCTGTTCTGAAATGTCTTCCAGTCTGAGAAGCTCGTTAAAGCTTTCTATGGCAACCTCGACCTGGTCATCCGCCGGTTCCTTTGTCGTTAAAAGCTGCAGCCACAGGCCGGGATAACCGAGCACTTTCAAAACGGGGATATTCCGCACTCTGTTCGTCAGCTGGAGCACTTCAAAGGAGATGCCGAGAACGACCGGTATAAGCGCAATCCTGTCTAAAATCCGCACCCAAAGCGGATCTGTCGGAACGAGTAAATAGATGAACATGCCGACAATGATCGTAAATAAAATAAAGCTTGAACCGCAACGGTAATGAAGCCGTGACTGTTTCTGAACATTTTCTATTGTAATTGGCAAATTCTGTTCATAACAGTTTATGACCTTATGTTCGGCTCCATGATATTGAAACACTCTTTTAATTAACGGCGTCATTGATAAAAAATAAATGTAGCCGAGAAGCAGAATAAGCTTAAACAGACTTTCGATTCCGATCTGCGCGGCGTCTGAGGAAAATACGGGCCTTACAAGCTCCGCTAAGAAGACCGGGACGAGCGTAAAAACGAATTTGCTGAACAAAAACGACAGAACGCCGATCACCGCCAGGCTGAAAAACATCGATAAGCCCGAACCTTTCTTATCTTCCTGCTCCAGCTTTGCGTCATCTTGAGGATCAAGCCCGTAACGTTCGCTGGAAAAGTTTAAATGCTTTGTGCCGTTGGCGCTCGCCTCAATGATGGCGACGATTCCCCGCAAAAAAGGAATCTTTTTTAAAGCCGAAAGCTTGGCGTTCGGCACTCTCGGAAGCTTGAAAAAATCAATGCTTCCGTCATTCCTGCGGATGGCGGTAACATAATTTTTTCTGCCGCCGAACATGACCCCTTCAACGACAGCCTGCCCGCCGTAAGCAGGGGGCGTTTTTTGTTTGGACATTGTTTATCAACCTGCCTGTTTTTTTAGGATTTACTAACCATTTCCTTTCACTCTATTGTACAGGAAACCGCGGTAAACCTCTAGTTAGACAGCCGGAAAATCAATGCTTTTTCTACATGCAGTATACCCCGTTTCTTTAGATTTTACTCATTGAATGAAAATATGGCGCAGCTTTTTATGACTTTTCAATTTTGGGGCAGTCTATGACTGGAGGTGCCATGATGACAAGCGAAAAACATTCAGAACAGGAAGAAAAAAAGAAGCAGGATGATGATCAGCAGCCTGTTTCATTTACCGGCAGAATTTGCGGTATCGGATTTGCCGGCGGTGTATTTTGGAGTTTGATCGGCTATCTCGGGTATGTCTTTCATTTTTCAGAGATCAGCCCCAATATGATTCTTCAGCCGTTTATGATCGGAGAATGGAAAAAACAATGGCTCGGCACGATGGTCAGCATCGTTGTCATCGGATTCATTTCAATTGCCGGGGCGTTTATTTATTTCGTCTGCCTGAAACGTTTTAAAACCATGTGGCCGGGGATGGTGTACGGCGTCATTTTATGGTGTGCGGTTTTTTTCTTATTCAATCCGATTTTCGAAGATGTGAAATCCGTCACTGAATTGAAATCAGATACAATCGTGACGACGCTTTGCCTTTACATTCTGTACGGTTTGTTTGTCGGCTACTCAATTTCCTTCAACTACAATGAACTTACGTCAGACAAGCTTGCAAGGGCGCTTGGCAACAAGTGAATAAGTGTATAATCCCTGTCCGGTATGGTAAAATGTTCACGAGAAGTGAACATTTTTTATGCTGAAAACCGGGCGGGGATGCTCCCGCGTTGTCAGGCGGCAGTCAAGAATCGGCGAGGAGGAGAAAGGGAATGAAACTTGAGAAATTGCGAAATCTTTTCGGTCAGCTGGATATAGACGGAATGTTGGTGACAAGCTCCGCCAATCTGCAGTATATGACGGGATTTACGGGTTCGTCAGGCCTTGCGGTCATATCGAAAGAACGTGCGGCATTTATCACGGATTTCCGTTACACCGAGCAGGCGAAGACGCAAGTGAAGGGTTTTGACATTATCGAGCACGGCGGAAGCTTAATCCAAACGGCTGCGGATACGATTCTTGAGTACGGCATTAAAAAACTCGGCTTCGAGCAAAACAGCATGACGTACGGAACATATGCATCCTACCAAGCGGTGCTGCAGGAAGCGGAGATGGTTCCCGTCGCGGATTCCGTTGAAAAGTTGCGCTTGATTAAGTCAAGTGAAGAGATTAAGATATTAGAGGAAGCTGCGAAGATTGCGGATGATGCGTTTGAACATATTCTGACGTTTATCAAACCGGGCATCTCAGAGATTTCAGTTGCAAACGAGCTTGAATTTTATATGAGACGTCAAGGAGCAGACGGCTCTTCCTTTGATATGATCGTCGCCTCGGGAGTCAGATCCAGCCTTCCCCACGGAGTGGCAAGCGGCAAATTGATTGAAAAGGGAGACTTGGTCACGCTCGATTTCGGCGCTTATTATAAAGGCTATTGTTCTGATATCACACGCACCGTCGCGGTCGGAGAGCCAAGTGATAAACTGAAAGAGATTTATCAGGTCGTATACGATGCCCAAGCGCTTGGTGTCCTGCATATTAAACCCGGCATGACGGGAAAAGAAGCGGACGCCCTAACGAGGGATCACATCACCGCAAAAGGCTACGGACAGTATTTCGGCCATTCGACAGGACACGGGTTTGGAATGGAAGTCCATGAATCACCGGGGCTGTCTTTCAGGTCATCGGCCGTTCTTGAGCCGGGCATGGCGGTAACGGTTGAGCCGGGCATATACATACCGGAAGTTGGGGGCGCAAGAATCGAAGATGATATCATCATCACTGACGACGGCAACCGGACAATTACGCATTCCCCTAAAGAATTAATTATTTTGTGATCGGAATATAGGAGGACATCAAACATGATTTCAGTTAACGATTTTCGTACAGGACTAACGATTGAAGTAGACGGCGGCATTTGGCGCGTCGTTGACTTCCAGCACGTAAAGCCGGGAAAAGGAGCGGCATTTGTCCGTTCTAAATTGCGTAACCTCCGCACGGGCGCTATTCAGGAGAAAACATTCCGTGCAGGTGAAAAAGTCGCGAAAGCTCAAATCGAAACAAAAACGATGCAGTATCTTTATGCCAACGGCGATCAGCACGTGTTCATGGATACAAGCTCATATGAACAGCTTGAATTGAACGAAAACCAAATCGAAGAAGAATTGAAATATCTTCTGGAAAATATGTCTGTGCACATCATGATGTATCAGTCTGAAACGCTCGGTATTGAACTGCCGAACACAGTTGAACTGAAAGTTGTTGAAACAGAGCCGGGAATTAAAGGCGACACGGCGTCAGGCGGCACAAAACCTGCCAAAACGGAAACAGGTCTTGTCGTAAACGTACCGTTTTTCGTGAACGAAGGCGATACGCTGGTTGTAAATACATCAGACGGCTCTTACGTGTCAAGAGCGTAGTCAAAGAAATTCGGAGTCTGCTCCTTTTACGGGGCAGGCTTTTTTTGCGTTCTGCCTGAATCTTTCTTCTATATGAAAATAGTGAGACTACTTCCGTCAGCTAGAGCATATAGTGTAACAAAATGCTTGAAGTTGGGGGATTGCAATGAAATTTTTGTTTGGTTCAATCAATTCTACTGTTTTAACGATGGCCGGTTTACGAGTTTTGTCCTCGCTCATTGAATTATCGGCCGCTATTATCATGCTTTTGACAAACGACATCAGAAAGGCGGTTGTGGTGAATAGTATTTTGGCAATCGTCGGCCCGCTGATCTTTATCATCACAATGACGATCGGCATTTATCAGATTGCCGGACAGCTCTCATATGCAAAATTAATATTGATTTTTGCGGGAGTGGTGCTGATTTTGGCCGGTGTGCATAAATAGAGGGCCGGGGTGTCATAAAGTCTGTCCCGGATCATACATTTTAAAGAAGCCAATCGGTAAAAAAGGAGGAGACTCTATTGAATGAGATTACAGAGGTTCTCCCTGAATTATTGAGAGATGCCATCTCCGCTGTGCCCGAAGAAGCGAGGCGGGATACAGAAGAAATCAGAATCCGCGTCGACAGGCCGGTTGAACTGATCCAAAAAGGACAACCTTTGTATTTGTCATATGTCTGTACGGCCGGCGACGCACAGCTGATCCTCAGCCGGCTCAGCAATTACAGTATGTACACGCTGGAAGAAGAGCTGAAAAAAGGATATATCACAATCAGAGGAGGCCACCGTGTGGGGCTGGCCGGAAGAGTCATCGTCGAAAACGGAGCCGTCAAAGGACTCCGGGATATTACTTCTTTTAATATCCGAATCGCCCGGGAGAAGCTGGGAATCGCAGAACCGCTCATTCCTTTCTTATGGAAAGAAAACTGGCTGAATACGCTGATCATCGGTCCTCCGCAAACGGGGAAAACGACCTTGCTTCGTGATTTGGCCCGGCTTTCCAGCACCGGATCAAAACGCATTCCCGCAAAAAAGACAGGTATCGTAGATGAACGTTCGGAAATTGCCGGCTGCCTGCGGGGCATTCCCCAGCACAGTTTCGGCCGCAGAATCGATGTCCTTGATGCCTGTCCGAAGGCGGAAGGGCTGATGATGATGATTCGCTCTATGAGTCCTGATGTCATAATTGTGGATGAAATCGGGAGAATGGAAGACTCACAAGCGCTGCTGGAGGCGCTCCATGCGGGCGTATCCGTTATCGTATCTGCGCACGGGTGGAATATGAAAGACTTGGTCAAGAGGCCGTCGCTGAAAATGCTTTGGGAGGAAAACGTGTTTGACCGGTATGTTGAACTGTCAAGGCGCCGCGGTCCGGGAACGATCAGCAGGATGTACGGAAAGGACGGGGAACCTGTTCCGCATGCTGAAAGCGTGATGACATGCTGAAGCTTTTGGGTGCCGTGTTTATTCTGACAGCGACGACTTGGACCGGATTTGAGATCGCCAAAATGTATATAGAAAGGCCGAGGCAGATCCGTCAGCTGCGCGCGGCGCTCCAATCGCTTGAAGCGGAAATCATGTTCGGGCATACACCGCTGCATATCGCCTCGGGACAAATTGCCGCACAGCTTTCCAAACCTGTATCGTTATTGTTTCAAGCTTTCAGCAGAAGGCTTGAGCAGGGAAGCGATTCCGCCAAAACGGCTTGGGAACAGAGCTTGAAACATAATTGGTCGTCCATGGCGATGAAAAAAAGCGAATATGATGTACTGAAGCAATTCGGAGAGACGCTCGGGCTCCATGACCGTGTTTCTCAGCAGAAACATATCAAGCTTGCGCTTACACATTTGGAAGCGGCGGAAGCGGATGCCGGACGGGCGCAGGCGAAAAATGAAAAAATGGTGAAAAGCTTAGGATTTTTAGCCGGACTGTTACTCATTCTTCTATTGATGTAAACATGAGGGGAGCAAACATAAAATGGGAGTCGACGTAAATGTCATTTTTCAAATCGCCGGAGTCGGTATCGTGGTTGCGTTTCTGCACACCATACTTGACCAAATGGGAAAAAAAGAATACGCCCAGTGGGTGACGCTGCTTGGCTTTATCTATATTTTATTTATGGTGGCGACGATTGTCGATGACCTGTTCAAAAAGATCAAAGCTGTGTTTCTATTCCAAGGATAGGGGGGCTTACAGATTGAGATTGTTCAAATTGTAGGTTTAGGCCTGATCGCCACATTTCTCTCCCTGATCGTAAAAGAACAGAAACCGACTTTCGCGTTTATGATTGTCGTCTTCAGCGGCTGCGTGATCTTTCTTTATCTCATCGACCAGATTTACGACATTATCAGAATGATAGAAAAAATAGCCGTCAATGCAAATGTCAATATGGTCTATGTGGAAACCATTTTAAAAATTATCGGCATCGCCTACATTGCTGAATTCGGAGCGCAGCTTACAAAGGATGCGGGCCAGGGAGCGATTGCTTCGAAAATAGAGCTGGCCGGAAAAATTTTGATACTGGTAATGGCCGTGCCGATACTCACCGTCATTATTGAAACGATTCTCGGACTTATTCCTTCTTGATCATAAATAAAATGGAAAGGGGGGCACAAAAAATGAAGCGCTTTCGGTGGGCGGGAGCTTTTTTGTTCATCCTCTTATTTTTTCAGACTGAATGTGTACAAGCTGCCGGAACAGACGGTGCGTCGCAGGAAACCGCAGTTCACCAAGAATCCGCTGATGAAGTGGCGAAAAAGCAGGCCGAAGCGCTGAAAACAGAAGGCATCGGAAAGTTTTGGGACGACATCATGACAGAATACGGCGGTCTTCTGCCTGAAAGCCAAAAGGGAAGCATCATCGACTTTATTAACGGAGAAAAAACGTTCTCACCGGAGGCATGGCTGAAGGCTTTATTTTCATACTTGTTTCATGAAGTGCTCGCAAACGGAAAGCTTCTGGGAACTTTGATTCTTCTCACCATTTTTTGTGTCATTCTGCAGCTCCTGCAAAATGCGTTCCAGCAGAGCACCGTCAGCAAAGTGGCTTATGCAATCGTCTACATGGTGCTGATTATTCTCGCTTTAAACAGCTTTCATGTTGCCGTCAATTATGCCAGTGAAGCAATTCAGACGATGACAAGCTTCATTCTCGCGCTCATCCCGCTTTTACTCGCGCTTTTGGCGTCTTCCGGGGGAGCCGTCTCCGCAGCTTTTTTTCACCCCGTTATTTTATTTCTGATGAATACGAGCGGCCTTCTTATTCAAAACATCGTCATGCCGCTTATCTTCCTGTCAGCGATTTTAAGCATCGTCAGCACGATGACGGATCAATATAAAGTCACGCAGCTTGCCAATCTGCTCAGAAATATCGCGATCGGCGCGCTTGCCGTATTTCTCACCGTGTTTCTCGGCGTCATCTCCGTACAGGGGGCTTCGGCTGCCGTGACGGACGGGATTACGCTCAGGACTGCAAAATTTATAACAGGCAATTTTATTCCCGTGCTCGGCCGGATGTTTACGGATGCGACGGATACGGTCATCAGCGCCTCGCTCTTATTAAAAAACACCGTGGGAATCCTCGGAGTCGGAATTTTGATCTGCATCTCCGCGTTTCCGGCGATCAAAGTGCTCTCGCTCGCTTTTATTTATAAGCTCGCGGCCGCTATTCTGCAGCCGCTCGGAGGCGGGCCCGTCATTACGTGCCTCGGCGTCATCAGCAGAAGCGTACTGTATATTTTCGCGGCGCTCGCCATCGTCTCTCTCATGTTTTTCCTCAGCATCACAGTCATTATTACAGCAGGCAACCTCACCATGATGATGAAATAAAGGAGGCCCATTGGATATGAGCTTTTTAACAGAATGGCTGACAAGCATTATTTTATTTATCTTATTCGCCATCGTCATCGACATGCTGCTGCCCAGCTCCAGTATGCAAAAATACGCAAAGATGGTTGTCAGCCTGCTGTTAATCATTGTCATGCTCAACCCGATATTCAAACTTTTCAAAACAGACCCGGAAATCATCTTCGATTATTTGACAAAACAAGAGCAATCTCAATCCGCTGATATAAAAAATCAAATTAAATCAGAAAAAAAAGAAATACAAGCATCAAACCGCGCATATGTTTTAGAAGAAATGGCTGTCCAACTAAAAAAGAAAGCGGAGGAGATGTTCAGTCATGACGAATACAAAATAGACGACATCCGCCTTACAGCGGAAGAACAGGTTCGTTCAGAAGAAGATGTAAAAACGATCAGCGTGTATATGGCCCCATCTTCTGAAAAAACCGTGCAAACCGTCGCACCGATCGACATCCGCACAGACCGCAAATACGAACCGGAAGGCGCAGCCGACAAAAAAGAGGCCGCAGACATCAAAGAAAAACTTGCGGATATATGGGAAATCGGCAGTGAGAAAATTACGGTTTATATGGAAGGCGGGGAGAAAAACGGCCATGAATAAAAACGGACTATGGACCATACTCAAAAAACAGCTGATGATCGGACAGGCGAAAGACGGAGAAAAACCAAAACTGACAAAATATCATTACTTTCTGTTCGTGTTTGTGCTCGGGGTATCTTTTATGCTGGTGAGCCAGCTGTTCTCTTCACCGGAGAATACCGGGAAGGACCAAGCGGCGCAGACCGTCATGTCCGGCCGAACGGAAGACAAAAGCGGGCAAAAAAGCGCACCCGTTTTTAAGGCATCGAAAGACGGCAGCGCAAAAACCACGATCGATGATTACGAAAGAGACTATGAAAACCAGCTGAAAGAAATCCTTGAAACGATTATCGGCGTGGAGGATGTCTCAATTGTCGTAAACGTAGACGCAACATCTTTGAAAGTGTTTGAGAAAAATAAAACGAAAAAAGACACCACCACTGAAGAAACCGATAAAGAAGGCGGCAAAAGAAGCGTAACCGATCAAACCTCTGAAGAACAAATTGTCATGATTCGAAACGGGGATCAGGAAACCCCGGTCGTCGTCCAGACGAAAAAGCCCGATATCCGCGGTGTACTCGTTGTCGCTCAGGGAGTGGACAACGTTCAAATAAAAAAAACCATCATTGATGCCGTCACAAGGGTGCTTGATGTTCCGAGCTACCGTGTAGCGGTTGCCCCTAAAAAAATCAAGGAGGATTCATAAATCATGCTGAAAAAACAAACGGTTTGGCTTTTAACAATGCTCAGTCTCGTCGTGGTATTAAGTGTTTATTATATTATGTCGCCGGAAAGCAAAAATGCCGTGCAGATGAAAAGCGAAAAAAGCAGCGGAGAAGTCGCCACTGAAAAAACGCCGGCTCCTGAAACGAAAGATAAGAGCGGAAGCGGCACGGAAAAAGAAGACGGTACAAAAGGAACGAAAGATTCTAAAGGCACAAAAGAGGATAAAGAAACATCAGCCGAAGCTTCGGACAAAGACGGATCGGTCGCCACAGAAACAGCTGATGAAAACTTATTTACCGCATACCGCATGGAGCTTGAAGACGCGAGAAGCAAAGAAAGGGAACAGTTAAACAGCATTGTTTCAAGCGATGATGCGACCGCAAAGGAAAAAAGCGAAGCCTACGATAAAATGACGGCGCTGAGCAATGCTGAAGGGACGGAAAAACAGCTGGAAACGCTGATTAAAACACAAGGCTACAAAGATGCGCTCGTGGATGCTGAAGGAGACAAAATCAACATTACCGTCATGTCTGACAAACATTCAAACGCAAAAGCTTCCGCTATCATTGACCTGGTGGAAAAAGAAATCAAGACGATGAAAGACGTCGCCGTCACGTTTGAACCGACAAAATAAGAGACCTGAACCGCCCGCACCCGCTGCGGGCTTTTCTGATGTCATTTTAGATCAGTGTTGAATTTACACAAGCGCTCCTGTAAGATAAACATAGTATGTACTTTTAGTAGCAACCCATAAATTTCTATTTTTTATACATAGGAGTGGAAACTGATGTTAAAAATCAACGAAATTCATGAACTGATAAAAAGAATCGATGAATCTTCCATCGACGAATTTGTTTACGAAATTGAAGGCGTAAGCCTCAAACTGAAAAAAAATGAAGCGCCGGCAGTGAATGTAACGGGACAAGCCCAAGCCGTTCCCGCCGCTTACGCACCTGCTCCGCAGGCTGCAAAACCGGAAGCGAGTGAAGCCGCTCCTGCTCAGGAAGCGCCGAAACAAGACGAAAACCTGCACAAAATTACGTCTCCGATGGTCGGAACGTTTTATGCTTCTTCATCGCCGGAAGCCGGCCCTTACGTAAACCAAGGTTCAAAAGTGAGCGAAAATACAGTTGTTTGTATCGTAGAAGCAATGAAACTCTTTAACGAGATTGAAGCCGAAGTAAAAGGAGAAATCGTTGAAGTGTTAGTTGAAAACGGCCAGCTGGTCGAATACGGACAACCTCTATTTCTTGTAAAAGCTGAGTAAGGAGACCTGCTATTATGATTAAAAAGCTATTGATCGCCAACCGAGGAGAAATCGCCGTCAGAATCATCCGGGCCTGCAAAGAGCTGGGCATTGAAACTGTAGCCGTTTATTCTGAGGCAGATAAAGACGCCCTGCATGTCCAAATGGCCGATGAGGCTTTTTGTATCGGGCCGAAAACATCAAAAGAAAGCTATTTAAATGTAACGAACATCGTCAGCGTCGCAAAGCTGACCGGCACGGATGCGATTCATCCGGGATACGGGTTTTTAGCTGAAAACGCCGACTTTGCCGAGCTGTGCGAGGAATTAAACGTAACGTTTGTCGGCCCTACGGCTGACGCCATTTCAAAAATGGGAACAAAAGATATCGCGCGCGACACGATGCAGCTGGCGGGCGTGCCGATTGTGCCCGGTTCAAAAGGAATCATAAAAAATACGGAAGAAGCGGTTTCGCTTGCAGGTGAAATTGGGTATCCTGTCATTATAAAAGCCACTGCGGGCGGAGGCGGAAAAGGCATCCGGGTCGCACGCACAGAAGAAGAACTGATCAAAGGCATTGAGATTACCCAGCAGGAAGCCGCTACGGCATTCGGAAATCCGGGTGTGTACATCGAGAAGTACATAGAAGATTTCCGCCATGTTGAAATTCAGGTGCTTGCGGATAATTACGGAAACACGATCCATCTCGGAGAGCGTGACTGTTCTATCCAAAGACGTCTGCAAAAACTTCTTGAAGAGTCACCGTCACCTGCGCTTGATTCTGAAATCAGGGAGCAGATGGGTGAAGCAGCGGTAAAAGCAGCGAAGGCCGTCGGTTACACGGGAGCCGGCACAGTAGAATTCATCTATGACTACAGAGAACAGCGCTACTACTTCATGGAAATGAACACGCGTATTCAAGTAGAGCATCCTGTCACAGAAATGGTGACGGGAACGGATCTGATCAAAGAACAGATCAAAGTGGCATCCGGACAGGAGCTTTCGCTCAGACAGGAAGACGTTGAATTTAACGGCTGGGCGATTGAATGCCGCATCAACGCTGAAAATCCTGCGAAAAACTTCATGCCTTCACCCGGTAAAATTAACATGTACCTGCCGCCGGGCGGACTCGGCGTACGCGTGGATTCAGCCGCATATCCCGGCTACTCGATCCCGCCGTACTATGACAGTATGATTGCTAAAGTCATCACATACGGAACAACGCGTGATGAGGCAGTCGCACGGATGAAACGCGCGCTGAGCGAATTCGTGATTGAAGGTATTGAAACGACGATTCCGTTCCATTTGAAACTGCTTGAACACGAAACATTTGTCAGCGGAGAGTTTAATACAAAGTTTTTAGAAACATATGATGTAATGGGCTCATAATTTTTGCGGGAGGTGAATTGAATGGAAGACAACAGTGTGCTTAAAATGGATCATGATGAGGCTCATTTAGGCAAGGTTGAAATTGCTCCTGAGGTCATTGAAGTCATTGCCGGCATCGCCGCTTCCGAAGTTGAAGGAGTTGCGGAAATGCGCGGCAATTTCGCCACGGGCGTCGTAGAACGCTTCGGCAAAATCAATCACGGCAAAGGCGTAAAGGTCGATTTAGCCGATGACGGGATTACCATCGACGTCTATTGCGTCGTTCAATTCGGGATCTCGATCCCGAAAGTGGCGGCAAGCGTTCAGGAGAATATCCGCCAAACCTTATTAAACATGACGTCTCTGACCATTAATGAAATCAATATTCATATCGTCGGCATTCAATTTGACACGAAAGCCCAAGAAGTCGAAATCGACGAAGAAATGTAATGAGCGTATAAAAACCAAGGGGATGGGCAGCCCTTTGGTTTTTTATACGTTTCCCGTCATTTCAGGCATGAAGAAAGCCGGCTTACAAACGGCAGCCGAGTTTCTTCATGCTGTGAAATCCGAATGAAATTAATACGGTTTGTGAAAATATTCGGCATTAGGGTGAAAAAACCTAAATTTCGACATGCGATTGAGAAAAAAATATGTTATGATCTCTTTAAGCTTAACGACAAGCGGATAAAGCGGATCTGAAGGAGAAAGAAAATGAAAAGAAGAACAGCTAGAGAAAAAGCTTTGCAGGCACTTTTTCAGATTGATGTCAGCGATATTGCACCGAACGATGCCATTGAGCACGCGCTTGATGGTGAAAAAACAGATGCCTTCTTTGAACAGCTGGTGTACGGAGTGATCGAACATCAGGTTCAGCTTGATGAAATGATTTCCGGCCATCTCGTCAATTGGAAGCTTGACCGGATTGCAAACGTAGACCGCGCGATCCTGCGTCTGGCGGTGTATGAAATGGTTTATTCTGACGACATTCCTGCTAACGTGTCATTAAACGAAGCAATCGAGCTGGCAAAACGGTTCGGCGACGATAAAGCTGCAAAATTCGTAAATGGGGTTCTTTCTAACATTAAAACTGATATCGAATCATAGGAGGCAAGAAAATGACTGCAACAATCATCGACGGAAAAGAAACGGCTAAAGAAAAACGCGAACAATTGGCAAAAGAAGTAGAAGAGCTGAAAGCACAAGGCGTAGTGCCTGGATTGGCGGTCATTTTAATCGGAGACGATCCCGCTTCTGTTTCATATGTGACAGGCAAGAAAAAAGCCGCTGAAACAATGGGAATGAAATTTAAGCTTGACCGCTTTGACTCAAGCTTAACCGAGGCGGAGCTTTTAACAGTGATTGATCAGTATAATCAAAATCCGGAATTCCACGGCATTCTCGTCCAGCTGCCGCTCCCGGATCATATTTCTGAAAAAGCCGTAATCGAGCGGATCTCCCCTGATAAGGATGTTGACGGTTTCCACCCTCTCAACGTCGGGAAAATGCTGCTTGGCGAAGATACATTTCTTCCATGCACGCCGCACGGAATTGTCGAGTTATTGAAAAAGACGAACGTAGATCTTTCCGGCAAAGAAGTTGTTGTAGTCGGACGAAGCAATATTGTCGGTAAACCGGTCGGCCAGCTGCTGCTGAACGAAAACGCGACCGTCACATATTGCCATTCCCGCACGAAAAATATGTCTGAGCATACGAAAAAAGCAGATATTCTTGTGGTAGCGGTCGGTAAAGCGAACTTCATCAAAGCTGATCAAATCAAAGAGGGCGCCATTGTCATTGATGTCGGCGTCAACCGTCTCGAAAGCGGAAAACTCTGCGGAGACGTTCAGTTTGATGAAGCGAAAGAAAAAGCATCTTTCATTACGCCGGTGCCGGGCGGAGTAGGTCCGATGACCATCACAATGCTTGCGCATAATACTGTTAAATCTGCCAGACGTACGTTATCATAGATAACCGGAGACAGTCACAAAAATTGTGACAATGAGCACGATACCCGCTTCTTAAGGCTCCTTTCAGCCAGAGCGGGTTTTCTTAGTTTAGGGCAAAAAGCCTTTATGAAAGGAGTGCAGGATGTGAGTGAAGCGGCATATGTCACGGTTTCCGCGCTGACCAAATACATTAAACGAAAATTCGATGTGGACCCTCATCTTGAAGACATTTGGATTAAGGGTGAGCTCTCCAATGTTAAAATTCATACGAGAGGCCACATCTATTTTACATTAAAAGATGAGCATGCCCGCATGCAGGCCGTCATGTTTCAGAGGCAAAGTTCGAGGCTTGCGTTTAAGCCAGAAGACGGAATGAAGGTCATCGTAAGAGGCGGCATCTCCGTCTATGAACCGAGCGGAAGCTATCAGCTGTACGCGAAAGAAATGCAGCCGGACGGTGTGGGGGCGCTCTACTTAGCATATGAAGAATTAAAGAAAAAACTTGCCGGCGAAGGGTTGTTTGATGACCGGCATAAGCAGGCCATCCCCGCTTTTCCGGCCACGATCGGGGTCGTCACGTCACCGACGGGAGCAGCCGTCAGAGACGTCATTACCACACTCAAAAGAAGATACCCCCTTGTGAAAGTCATTGTGCTTCCCGCGCTCGTTCAAGGTGAAAATGCCAGCAGATCGATTGTGAAGCGCATTGAAGAAGCCAATGCACAAAAAATGTGTGACGTCCTGATCGTCGGAAGAGGAGGGGGCTCGATCGAAGAATTGTGGGCATTTAACGAAGAAATCGTGGCCCGGGCGATTTTTGCTTCCGCCATTCCGATTATATCAGCCGTCGGACATGAAACAGATTTTACAATCAGTGATTTCGTCGCGGATATCCGGGCGGCAACGCCGACAGGAGCGGCAGAAATCGCCGTCCCCCACACGACGGACTTAATGGAACGGACAAAAACGGCGGAAGTCCGCCTGACAAGAGCGATGCAGCAGCATATCAGCAAGAAAAAAGAACGGGTTCAATCGCTCCAGTCATCCTACGCGTTCCGTTTTCCGAAACGATTGTATACCCAAAAAGAACAGCAGTTTGACCTTTTGTATCAGCAGTTCCAATCACAGCTCACAGGGCTTACGGACAGGAAACAAAGGCAGCTGGAGCGGAATACGTACAGATTAACGGCGCTCCACCCTGAAACCCAGCTGAAACAGGCGAAAAAACGGTACGAGGAGCGCTCAAATCAGCTCGCCCGAAGCATGAATGTCCAGTTGAAGCAGCTTCATTCGCAGTTTCAGACGGTTCTTGGTAAACTGAATGCATTAAGTCCCCTTCAGGTGATGGAGAGAGGATACAGCCTGGCCTATAAAGACAAAGAGCTGATCAAAAGCGTTGATCAAGTGGAACAAAATGATACGCTTGAAGTAAAGATGACAGACGGCGTTCTGACGTGTGAAGTATTGCAAAAGAGAGGCGAACGATAATGACAGAAACCAAAAAAAGTGAAGAGCTGACATTTGAAGAGGCGATGAAAGGCCTTGAAGGCATTGTGGCAAAGCTTGAAGAAGGAGACGTGCCGCTGGAGCAGGCGATTAATTATTTTCAGGAAGGGATGGCCCTTTCAAAAATGTGCCATGAAAAGCTTCAGCATGTCGAAAAGCAAATGGACTTTATTTTAAAAGATAACGGCGAACTTGCACCTTTCAGCGTTCAGGAGGAAGACGAAGGTGACAAATAAACTGGACGCATTTTTAGCATCGCGCAAACAACTGATTGAACAGCAGCTTTCTTTGTATACAGAACGGCTTGCGATGCCGGAAACCCTCAAAAAATCTATGCTGTATTCTTTGGAAGCGGGCGGAAAGAGGCTGCGCCCCCTCGTCGTCTTAGCCGTTCTGAATGCTTACGGAAAAGATGAAAAAGACGGGATTCCGGTCGGATGCGCTGTCGAAATGATTCATACGTATTCTTTAATCCATGATGATCTGCCTTGCATGGACGATGATGATCTGCGCCGGGGAAAGCCCACAAACCATAAAGTCTTCGGAGAAGCGGCAGCCGTATTGGCCGGAGACGGGCTTCTGACAGAAAGCTTTAAATTGATCACATCTCATGTGTCTGAGGCGGTTTCAGCAGAAAAACGGCTCCGTCTCGTCGATGAGCTGATCAGCGCGGCGGGAACGGAAGGAATGGTCGGCGGACAGGCTGCCGACATGGAAGCGGAACAAAAGCGGATAACGCTTGAGGAGCTGGAATCCATCCACGAGCGGAAAACGGCCAAGCTCCTCGGTTTTTCCGTGACGGCGGGCGCCATTTTGGCAGATGCGCCGGAGGATGAAGTCGAAAAGCTCCGTTTGTTCAGCAGCCATATCGGCATCGGATTTCAAATCAGAGACGACATCCTTGATATTGAAGGGCATGAGGAGAAGATCGGCAAACCGGTCGGCTCAGACTCGTCGAATGAAAAATCAACGTATCCGTCGCTTTTAACGCTTGAAGGCGCGAAAGAAAAGCTTGCGTATCATATCAGCGAGGCGAAACAGATCATCAGCGGCCTTTCTCTTCAGAAAGAACTGCTGCATGACCTCTGTGATTTAATCGCGGCGAGAGATCATTAAAAACGGTCCTGATTTGAAGGGGCTGCCGCTCCTATGGTAAAATGTAAGCAGTTTCGATGAAAATACAAAGGGAGTCTTTTTCTTTTTTCAAAAAGACACTGTTTAATTTGCAGAAATTCATGCTGAAAGTGAGTTGATCCGCTTTGGATCTTTTATCAATACAGGACCCGTCATTTCTTAAAAAGATGTCAATTGAACAGCTGGAAGAGCTGAGTGAGGAGATCCGCAATTTCCTCATCACATCGCTGTCTGCCTCTGGCGGCCATATCGGGCCGAACCTCGGGGTTGTCGAGCTGACAATTGCGCTTCACAAAGAATTTGACAGTCCGAAAGATAAATTTTTATGGGATGTCGGACATCAGTCCTATGTTCATAAACTGTTAACCGGACGCGGCAAGGAGTTTGAAACCTTGCGCCAATATAAAGGGCTTTGCGGTTTCCCGAAACGCAGCGAAAGCGAACATGACGTATGGGAAACAGGCCACAGCTCAACCTCGCTCTCAGGCGCGATGGGAATGGCTGCCGCCCGTGATATTAAAGGATCGAAAGAATATATCATCCCGATTATCGGAGACGGCGCTTTAACCGGAGGAATGGCGCTTGAAGCGCTGAACCATATCGGTGATGAGAAGAAAGACATGATCGTCATCCTGAATGATAATGAGATGAGCATTGCGCCGAATGTCGGGGCGATTCATTCTATGCTGGGACGGCTTCGCACGGCCGGCAAATATCAATGGGTAAAAGACGAGCTTGAATATTTATTTAAGCGCATCCCGGCCGTCGGCGGAAAATTGGCCGCCACAGCTGAACGGATAAAAGACAGTTTGAAATATATGCTTGTGTCAGGCATGTTTTTTGAAGAGCTGGGCTTTACGTATTTAGGCCCGGTTGACGGTCATTCCTACCACGAACTGTTTGAAAACCTGCAATACGCCAAAAAAACGAAAGGCCCTGTCCTGTTACATGTCATCACGAAAAAGGGCAAAGGCTATAAACCGGCTGAGACCGACACAATCGGCACATGGCACGGAACGGGTCCGTATAAAATCAATACGGGTGATTTCGTCAAGCCGAAAGCCGCGGCGCCTTCATGGAGCGGACTTGTCAGCGGCACCGTGCAGGAGCTGGCACGTGAGGATGACAGAATTGTCGCCATTACACCGGCCATGCCGGTCGGCTCCAAACTGGAAGGGTTTGCTAAAGAATTCCCTGAACGCATGTTTGATGTCGGAATCGCAGAACAGCATGCGGCGACGATGGCGGCTGGAATGGCGCTCCAAGGCATGAAGCCGTTTCTTGCGATTTATTCGACCTTTTTGCAGCGGGCGTACGATCAGGTCGTCCATGACATCTGCCGTCAAAACGCGAATGTGTTTATCGGCATTGACCGCGCCGGTTTGGTCGGCGCTGACGGGGAGACGCATCAAGGCGTCTTTGACATCGCCTTTTTGCGGCATATACCAAACCTCGTTTTAATGATGCCGAAGGATGAAAATGAAGGCCGCCATATGGTCAATACAGCCCTTAATTATGAGGAGGGTCCGATCGCGATGCGCTTCCCGCGCGGGAACGGGCTCGGCGTAAAGATGGATAAAGAGCTGAAAACCATTCCGATCGGAACATGGGAAGTGCTCCGTCCCGGAAAAGACGCGGTCATTTTAACATTCGGTACGACCATTGAAATGGCGCTGGAAGCGGCTGAAGAACTGCAAAAAGAAGGCCTGTCCGTGCGTGTCGTGAATGCGCGGTTCATAAAACCGATTGATAAACAAATGATGAAGGCCATTCTTAATGAAGGTCTGCCGATTTTAACGATAGAAGAAGCCGTGCTTGAAGGCGGATTCGGCAGCACGATTCTTGAATACGCTCATGACCTCGGCATGTATCATACACCGATTGACAGAATGGGCATCCCAGACCGGTTTATTGAACACGGCAGCGTAACCGCCCTGCTTGAAGAAATCGGTCTCACGAAGGTTGAGGTTATGAACCGGATCAAACTGCTGATGCCGCCGAAGACACATAAAGGAATTGGATCATGACAGCAAAAAAAGAACGATTAGATGTACTTCTTGTAGAAAAAGGCCTTGCGGAAACGCGGGAAAAAGCGAAACGCGCCATTATGGCGGGCATCGTATACTCAAATGAAAACCGATTGGACAAACCGGGTGAAAAAATCGCCCGGGATCTTCCGTTAACGGTAAAAGGAAACCCTCTTAAATACGTCAGCAGAGGCGGATTAAAGCTTGAAAAAGCTCTGGAAGTGTTTCCCGTCTCGGTAAAAGGAAAAACGATGATTGACATCGGCTCGTCTACAGGGGGATTCACGGATTGCGCCCTCCAAAACGGAGCCGAGCGGTCCTACGCAGTGGATGTCGGCTATAATCAGCTTGCTTGGAAGCTCAGACAGGACGAGAGGGTCGTCGTCATGGAACGGACGAATTTCCGCTATTCCGAGCCTTCCGATTTCACAGAGGGTTTGCCGGAATTTGCGACAATCGATGTTTCTTTCATCTCACTCCGCCTCATTCTGCCGGTTTTAAAAACGCTGCTTGTACCGGGGAGCGATTGTATCGCACTGGTGAAGCCGCAATTTGAAGCCGGACGGGAATCCGTCGGAAAAAAAGGCATTGTCAGAGATCCCGGTGTTCATACTGACGTTCTCCGCCGCATGAATCAATTTGCCGCTTCTGAAGGATATACAGTGAAAGGACTGTCCTTCTCACCGATTACAGGGGGAGACGGCAATATTGAGTTTCTGCTTCATTTGGAATGGGGCGGAGAAGACGGAAACGGCGCTGAACTGCCGGAAGAAGACATTCTCCGTACCGTCCGCGAAGCACATGAGACATTAAAAGCCAAAAAGACAGATGTACCGGAATAATAGGGGGCTATTATTCCTTTTTTCTGCCATCATGTACTTTTTATCAAGAAGCGGTTAACATAATGACAAGAACAGCTTGAAAACAGAGGTGCTTACATGACAAAAGGCCAAAGGCATATAAAAATCAGAGAGCTTATTACAAGCCATGAGATTGAAACGCAGGATGACTTAGTTGACATGCTGAGAGAAGAAGGATATAAGGTAACTCAGGCGACTGTCTCCAGAGACATTAAAGAGCTGCATCTCGTAAAGGTGCCGACAAACAACGGCTCCTACAAATACAGCCTGCCGGCGGATCAGCGGTTCAATCCGCTGTCAAAACTGAAGCGTTCATTAATGGATGCGTTCGTAAAAATTGACTCAGCAAGCCATATGATCGTATTAAAAACGATGCCGGGGAATGCTCAGGCAATCGGCGCTCTGATGGATAATCTCGAATGGGAAGAAATCATGGGCACGATTTGCGGAGATGACACGATCTTAATCATCTGCAGGACGCCTGAAGATACGGAGGGCGTTCAAAGCCGTCTTTTGGAGCTGCTGTAGCGTAATTATCAGATAAAAGGTGGAATGCTGTTTGTTAGCTGAACTATCAATAAAAAACTTTGCCATTATAGAGGAACTGACGATTTCGTTTGAACGGGGGCTCACCGTCCTGACGGGAGAAACAGGGGCCGGCAAGTCAATTATTATAGACGCCGTTTCCCTATTAGTCGGCGGCCGCGGTTCGTCTGAATTTGTCCGTTACGGTGAAACAAAGGCCGAGCTTGAAGGACTGTTTCTTTTGGACAGCGGTCATCCCGTTTTTGAAGTATGCCGTGAGCAGGGAATAGACGCATCTGACGACATGATTGTCATGAGAAGGGACATTAATGCCGGAGGAAAAAGCGTCTGCCGTGTCAACGGAAAATTAGTGACGATTGCGGCTTTAAGGGAGATCGGCAGACTTTTATTAGATATTCACGGACAGCATGATAACCAGCTGTTAATGGAGGACGATAAACACTTAGAGCTGTTGGACAGGTTTGCGGGCGCTGAGGCCGAATCCGCGCTTCAGGCTTACCATGAAGGCTATGAGCGTTATATGAAGCTGCTCAAAAAAGTGAAGAAGCTGTCAGAAAGCGAGCAGGAAATGGCGCATCGGCTAGACCTGATTCAATTTCAGCTTGAAGAAATCGAGTCGGCGAAGCTTGAATTGAATGAAGACGAGCTTCTTCAGGAAGAACGGAAGCAGATATCCAATTTTGAAAAAATTTATGAATCATTGCAAAACGCCTATAATGCGCTCCGCAGCGAGCAGGGGGGGCTTGACTGGGTCGGAATGGCCTCTGCCCAGCTTGAAGATATTTCGGATATCAATGAACCGCTGCAAAAGCTGTCAGAAAGTGTGTCAAGTTCCTATTATCTGCTGGAGGATGCAACCTTTCAGATGCGCAATCTGTTAGATGATCTGGAATATGACCCGGAACGGCTGAATTTTATTGAAACCCGTTTAAACGAAATTAAACAGCTGAAGCGCAAATACGGAGCGACGGTAGAAGACATTTTGGAATACGGCTCCAAAATAGAAGAGGAAATCGATCAAATCGAGAACCGCGACAGCCACCTTGAAGCGCTGAAGAAGGAATTGGAGTCGGTCGGCAAAGATGTGGCCGTAGAAGCCGCCAATTTATCAAAAATCAGAAAAGCTTGGGCTAAGAAACTGGCGGAAGCGATTCATCAGGAATTAAAAAGTCTGTATATGGGCAAATCAACGTTTGATACGGAATTTCTCGTGAAAACCGATCCGTCAGCCAGTGAAGCACCGGTTGTTAACGGGCAGCCCGTGCAGCTTACCCAAAAGGGGATTGACCTTGTGAAGTTTTTAATTTCAACAAACACCGGTGAGCCTTTAAAACCGCTGTCAAAGGTCGCTTCCGGAGGCGAGCTTTCAAGGGTGATGCTGGCGATGAAGAGTATTTTTTCTTCCCAGCAGGATGTCACCTCCATCATCTTTGACGAAGTGGACACCGGTGTAAGCGGGCGGGTTGCCCAAGCCATCGCGGAAAAAATCCATAAAGTATCGACCGGTTCACAGGTGCTCTGCATTACACACCTGCCGCAGGTTGCAGCTATGGCGGATACGCACCTTCTAATCGCAAAAGAATTCAAAGACGGCCGGACGACAACGCATGTCACGCCGCTTTCCAAACAGGACAAGGTAGCGGAAATCGGCCGCATGATTGCGGGCGTCGAAGTGACCGATCTGACAAAACGGCATGCACAAGAGCTTTTAAAACAGGCCGGACAGGTAAAAACGACAGGATAAGCTGCTGATACAGGCAGCTTATTTTTTTGTTCCATTTCTCTAACAGTGTATCCAATGTTTTTCTTCGTATGCCGGTTATAAATCAAGCGCAGGAAGGCAAAAGTATAGATGTAGCAGAAAAAGAAAGTGGTGTGGGATAGGAGCGAGGAGAGTGAAGGAATGAATGCACGATAACATGAGGAAAGCAATAGGTGTAATTCTCCTTGTTTCTTTACTAAGTGTAGGCTTTTTTAAGCCATTTAAAGAATATTTACTGATACCATCAGAAATGAGCGTCTTTGAAAACCAGACACAGGCCGTTCCGGTCAATGCATCAATAAGCGCTGAAAAGGGCGAATTATCAGAAGCCTTTACGCTGAAAGAAGAGCACGGCCATGCAAACATAACAGGGCAAACACAAGGCCGGTCAGAAGTAGTATATGATCTTGCCGGATTTCCCATTAAAAAAACGAAAGTGCGTGTCCTTCCAGAATTGAAGGTCATTCCGGGCGGACAGTCCATCGGTGTAAAACTGCATTCAGTCGGTGTTTTGGTCGTCGGTTTTCACCAGGTGATGACAAAGGATGGAAAAAAGTCTCCGGGAGAACAAGCGGGAATTGAATCTGGCGACATCATTATTAAAATGAACGGACATAAAATTGAAAAAATGAGCGACATCGCCCCGTTTATTCAAAAAGCGGGCAAAACCGGTGAATCTTTGGATTTATTGGTGAAACGCGATAAGCAAAAAATCAAAACAAAGCTGATTCCGACAAAGGACGAAGCCGAGGGGAAATATCGAATCGGCCTTTATATCCGCGATTCGGCAGCCGGCATCGGCACCATGACATTTTTTGAACCGAAAACAAAAAAATACGGCGCATTGGGCCACGTCATCTCTGATATGGATACAAAAAAACCGATTGTTGTAGAAGACGGAGAAATCGTCCGTTCAACTGTAACATCGATTGAAAAAGGAAAAGGCGGCAATCCAGGCGAAAAACTGGCAAGGTTTTCGTCAGAACGGAAAACGATCGGCGATATTAACCGCAACAGCCCGTTCGGCATCTTCGGGACACTGCATCAGCCGATTAAAAACAACATTTCCGACAAAGCGCTTCCGATTGCTTTGTCAAATGAAGTAAAAAAAGGACCTGCGCAAATGCTGACGGTTATCGAAAACGATAAAGTAGAGAAATTTGATATTGAAATCGTCAGCACCACGCCGCAAAAATTCCCGGCGACAAAGGGAATGGTGTTGAAAGTGACAGATCCGAAACTGCTGAAAAGAACCGGCGGAATCGTTCAGGGGATGAGCGGAAGCCCGATCATCCAGAACGGAAAGGTCGTCGGAGCCGTAACCCACGTATTTGTCAATGATCCGACAAGCGGCTACGGCGTTCATATCGAATGGATGCTGTCTGAAGCGGGTGTTGATGTTTACGGGAAAGACAAAGCAAGCTGACTGCCGGATGATCCGGCAGTTTTTTTATGTGATGCGTTCTTCACTTCTTTCCTGGATTCATGTAAAATAAGACATGAAGATTTTTCGACAAATTCACGTTTCCTGATTTGTCAAACTTAATTTTTAGTCGAAAAACCTAGAAAATGCTAGAAAAACAAAGATATACCACTATTATTGGTAAATATGGATTTTTTAAAAGGGGAAGTAGTGGTTTTGTCGAATGTAACATGTAGCAGTCAAATGGGTTGCGTCCTGTTAATACATTGGGGGAGGAAGAAACGTGGAGAAAATTAAAGTTTGTGTTGCTGATGATAATCGAGAGCTTGTAAGCCTGTTGAGTGAATATATAGAGGGACAGGATGATATGGAAGTGATCGGCGTTGCTTATAACGGACAGGAATGTCTTTCTTTGTTTAAAGATAAGAATCCAGATGTGCTCGTTTTAGACATTATCATGCCGCATCTGGACGGACTTGCGGTTTTGGAGCGTCTGCGGGAATCAGAGCTCGAGAAGCAGCCGAACGTCATCATGCTGACGGCATTCGGTCAGGAAGACGTTACGAAAAAAGCCGTCGATTTAGGCGCGTCCTATTTCATCCTGAAGCCGTTTGATATGGAAAACCTTGTCGGCCATATCCGCCAGGTAAGCGGAAATGTCAGCAGTGTCACACACCGTGCGCCGTCTGCGCAAAGCAGCATTATCCGCAGCCAGCCTGAGCCGAAGCGGAAAAATCTCGATGCCAGCATTACAAGCATTATCCATGAGATCGGTGTGCCTGCCCATATCAAAGGCTATCTTTATTTGCGTGAAGCCATTTCCATGGTGTATAACGATATTGAACTCCTCGGCAGCATCACAAAAGTCCTTTATCCCGACATCGCCAAAAAATTCAACACGACTGCAAGCCGTGTAGAACGGGCCATCCGCCACGCCATTGAAGTCGCATGGAGCAGGGGAAATATTGATTCCATTTCTTCACTGTTCGGATATACGGTAAGCATGACAAAAGCAAAGCCAACCAACTCGGAATTCATCGCGATGGTTGCTGACAAGCTGAGATTAGAGCATAAAGCTTCGTAACGCAAGCTTTTGGCTAGATGTCTTTTTCGCGCCTTCTATTCCGTGCATGAACGCGGAAGAGAAGGCGTTTTGAAATTTTGCTGGCGAAAACAATGGAAATCACCCACGCCGGTACTTGTTCTATACATAAATGCGGGATCTATGCCGTCTACACGTATAATACCGGAGCTGATATTTTAATGATTTTGCCGTCTCTGAAATAAAAGCGGGGGACGCGGCGGCTTAACACAGCTAAGACTTCGTAGCTGATCGTACCGAGCATTTCGGCAATTTCATCAACGGAAATCTCGGCTCCTTTTTGTGTGCCGTAGATGACGACTTCTTCTCCTTGTTTGCCCTCATTCTCACCTAAACTGACCATGATCATATCCATTGTCACTCTCCCCGTCACCGGCACCCGTCTGCCGCGGTGAAGAATAAACCCGCGGTTGGACAGGGCGCGGGAGTAACCGTCACCATAGCCGATTGGAATCGTCGCGATGATTTCACCAGGTTCGGCGATATATGTGGCGCCATAACTGACGGTCCGGGGATCTGTCACCATGGCTTTCACATAAGCGATACGCGCCTTTAAACTTAGTGCGGGTGTGAGATCCACGAGGTTCAGTTCCTTTATCGAGGCGGACGGATATAAACCATATAACCCAATGCCTAAACGGATCATGTCGGCGCTGAATTCCGGGAATGCGATAGCGGCGGCTGTATTGCACATATGCACGGTAGGCAGCGTAATGTCTTGATTTTTTAAAAAGCGGAGAAAGCTGATAAACTTTTCGTGCTGCAGCATCGTCAGCTCAGTGTCCGGTTCATCCGCTGTTGAAAAATGTGTAAAGATGCCATCCCATGACAGATATGTACTCGACTTGAGCGCTTTCACCACTGCTAAAAGATCTTCTTCCGTACGCACACCCAGCCGGCCCATTCCCGTATCCACATTGATATGAATGGACAGCCGTTTCGAATCTGCTTCTTTTTCCAATATCCGATTCGCTTTTTTGATCCAGCTGACTTGAAACGCTGATAATGTTATGTTCCAAACGGCAGATTTTTTCACACAGCTGAGAGCTGTGAAGCCGAGCACAAGAATAGGTGCCGTAATTCCCGCTCTCCGTAACACAATTCCCTCTTCGACACTTGCGACAGCGAGCTCGCTCGCCCCGCTTTCCAGTGCCTGCCGCGCTACTTCCACAGACCCGTGGCCATAAGCGTTCGCTTTTACGACGGCCATAATTTTAGACGTATTCGGAATATGGCGGCGGATCGCCCGTACATTCTTTTTTATCGCATCAAGGTCAACTTCAATCCAAACTTCCCGGCAAAGTTTTTTCATCACGATTCCTTCTTTCCTTAATGAGATTCAGTACTCATGCTTTCAATCTGCATTCTATTCATCTTTAACTGAAATCATTCAAAACATGGAAAGGTGATCGCTGATGTTTAAAATCAAGTTTTCGGGAAATCAGTGTGCCTGCTTTATTTATGCAGTTAGGGCTGCTTGGCAGCCCTTAAATTGACTTTACAATATTCTGATCTGAAAATTGATGTTCAAACATTTTGGACTGGCTTACAGCATTGTTTTGAATGACAATGCCGATATTTCCCCCTCCGGCACCGAAAACGGTTTTTGATGCAGTCAGCGGACTGATGGATATGGCGCCGCCAACATTGACAACTCCGTTTCCTGATACGTTGTTTATCGTAATCGGGCAACCGCTCATTCTATTTTTTCTCCTTTCTCTCACAGTCTACTAACTATATGTACGCTGTGATATGGAATAAGATTAAACAAAACGGCAAAAAGAATCCGGCTGCTGCCAGCCGGAAAGGGAGGGAAATACGGATGTCATAGTGTTTTCGTTACATTTTGATCAGAGTATTGAGAGCTTGAAGATTGAGATGTGCTGGATTGATTCATTTGCAGGACCATCCCTGTATTTCCCCCACCTGAGCCGTAGACGGTTTTTGATACGGTTAAAGGACTTATCGAAAACGCACCGCCGACATTGACAACCCCGTTTCCGGAAAGACTGTTAATCGTAATAGGAAAACCAGCCATCATATACGGTCTCCTTTCTATTAATCTATTTACTATATGTACGCTGTGTGTTAGAAATAGGAGTAAACAAAGCGGTAAAAACTTGTAAATCAAAAAAAACTGCCGGACATCCGGCAGTTTTTTTAGTCTACTTTTCAAACGGCACCCAGCCGCCTGTATTCTGAATCATTTCCCATAACGGTTCAGGAAGTCGGTATTTCTCAATTTCAGATGCTTGAATGGCTTTTTCGATTTCCTGTTCGCGGCCTTCTTTGACCAGCACCGCCCATTCGGGGTTAATCAAAATGACACGTCCCAGAGCCACCAGCGGAATTCCGCTTTCTAATACAGCAAGCGCTTCGTCCGCGGTATAGATGGAACCGACGGCCATCAGCGGCACTTTATGGCCGACGCGTTCGTTTAATAAATCCATCCGCGTCCGTGAAGTATCCGCTCCGCGGCGGGCTTTGGAATTGACATCCATCAGTGAAATATGCAGATAATCCAAGTTCTCTTCCGCAAGCGCGTCAGCGAGCATGAATGTTTCTTTCATTGTAAGCCCCGGTGTTTCCGGCTCTTCCGGTGACAGGCGGTAGCCGAGAACGAATGGATTTTCAGCGTGTGTATCAATTGCCTGTTTGACAGCGTCAACGACTGCAAGCGGGAACGCAAGGCGCTTTTCATCGCTTCCGCCCCAGCGGTCTGTGCGCCGGTTTGTTTTCGGTGAATAAAATTGGTGAATCAGGTACCCGTTTGCCCCGTGAATTTCAACACCGTCAAAGCCGGCTTCAATCGCTCTGCGTGTCGCTTCGCCGAATGCTTTCACGATGTGCTCAATTTCTTGTTCGGTGAGAGCCCGGGACGTTTGTCTCCCGTCTTCTTCTGAGCCGCTCGGACTGACGACGTCGTTGTTTGGCACGAGTTCAGGAGGGCATTCCAATCCTCCGTGGTGAATCTGCACAACGGCTTTCGCTCCTTGAGACTGGATCGCCTGAGCGAGTTTTTTCAAGCCGGGAATGTGAGAATCATCATAGATGCCGGGCTGGCCTGGAAACGCTTTGCCGTCTGGCGTTACGTTTGCACATGCCGTAATGACCATGCCCATTTCTTTTGAACGGGGAGTAATGTAGCTTAATTCACGATCGGAAATCGTTCCGTCATCATTTGATGAATAGTGTGTCATCGGTGCGACTGAAATACGGTTTGGTATGGTGACGCCGCTTTCGAACGTAAAAGGTTCAAACAGCGGTTTATAAGTTTGCTTCATCATTTCGCCTTCTTCCTTAGGAGTTTAACTCGTCCGTATTCTAGCTTATGTTTTAATTGTGTGCAATTATTTTGCTTGTTCTTCTTCCTGAGGTTATGACCGGCTGAACCATCTAAACGAATGAAACGGTTTTCTCCGTTCCTTTTCAGGATCTTTATATCCTCCTGAAATTTGATGGCCGATCGAGCTGAATATGACAGCGGCGGCGAAGAGGAGAATGATTTTTTTCATATGCATATCTTCTTTCTTATCTTTTACAAGGTTATTTATAAGCATACGCTTGTGCGAAAAAACCGTCAATTTGTTTTTATTTATTCTTTTTTCCACTTTCCTGCGGCGAATATCGTTCCGATCTGAATCACAACACTTAACAGAGCGCACACTGCCACAACTGTGTTGCTGTCCATAGAAGACACCCTCCTTTTTGTTAGGTTGATGTATCATATGACAGCTGTCTCTGTTTTGACAAAACCGTAATGCGGTGTTTCATATTTTTCAACACAAAAAGGGCGCTTTTTTAAGCGCCTTTACTTTTTTTTCAGCCGGTTCAAAGCGATTTGAACGGCGATGGCGTCATCCAGGTAGCCGATCGGAAACATGTAATCCGGAATGACGTCGGTCGCTAAAATATAATACAGCAGCGCGCTCCCGAGAATCGCGCGGTCTTCAGCCGGTGTTGATTCATCCATATACTGATGATGCATGTTTTTCAAATGATCAATAAAAGGGCCGACGCTTTCTTCATTGTCCATTTTCTTTTGAAACTCATCGCAAATCAGGCGATGGCCCTGCTGGGTTTTGGCATATTGTTCATATCTGGTCAGTTCGCGCTCAATTTGCTCCCGGGAAAAAGGCTGATCAAACATCTCGGCCATATTCAGCATATCCTGAATCGCGTGCATCGGGTCTTGCGGCGCAGCTTCTTTTTCATGGCCGATGTCTATGCCTGACGCCTCAAGCAATTCCTCCAGCGGGGTGCGGAGATGTTTTGAAAATTCCTGAAGATGCTTTAAATTGGCCTTCTGCTTGCCGTTTATAATCCGGGAGATGGTGGCCGTATCAATGTTTGTTAAGGCGCCGAGTTTTCTCATGGAGAGCGAGTGCTTATCAAGCAGTGATTTTAAAAGGGGCCCCAGTGTCGTATTTTTATTTTCTGTCAAGGGTGTCACCTCGTTTCCGCCGGAATGATGATCATTAATCAATAATTTTTGCAGAAAAGGTACCTTTTCTGTGCTGCTGAATAGGATAGTGTAGATTCAACGGCACAACATGTTGAAAAGACATCAAAGAATGGAGAGAAACGAACATGGCTTGGTTATTGATTTTAGGTTTGGCAGTGTCCTCGAGCATTGATAATTTAGGAGTGGGGATGTCATACGGCATCAGAAAAATCAAAATATCGCATGCGTCAAATATGATGATCGCTTTTATCTGTTTTGTATTCAGTTATATCGGAATTTATTTCGGCAAATGGATTTCAGCCGTTTTACCGGGCTTTCTTCCTGTATTGCTGGCGGCGTTTATTTTATCTGTCATCGGTATCCGCATCATTCTGCTGGCTGTGCCGAGAAAAACAGCGCGTGTTGGCGCGTCAGGAAAAAAAGGCCGTTTTGCCGGTCTGCTGCAAAATCCGGAGGCAGCGGATGCCGACGGTTCGGGAGAAATCGGTATATTGGAATCCATGGTTCTCGGGGTGGCCGTATCCGCAAATGCGCTGACCAACGGATTAAGCGCGGGGTTGATCGGGCTTTCTCCCGCTGCCATTTCCATCACTGCGGCGGTCGGAAGCTTTTTGACCATATGGATCGGCTGCTCGCTTGGAAAAAAAGCCGCGTCATTGCGCATCGGTTCTTTTCACGTCGGACAGTTCAGCACGGTGCTGAGCGGAGTGATTATTCTCATCATTGCCGCCAATACGCTGCTCTTTTAAGTTGTCCCGTTCATTTTATGAAAAGCTCAAAATAAATATGAATGTTTCTATTCGGGAGAGCGCATGACGCGGCTCTCTTTTTTTGCCGATCTGATATTTTTTCAAAATGAACAGAAAGTCGTCCGTTTCCGTTAAATTCTGCATATTCGGCCTTCAGACAGAACTTTTTTCATAGACTGATCAGCTTGTTTTCTTTCTAAGTTCAGGTAAACAGCAGGTCAGATAGCCTTCATTCCAAATATGGAAAAGCGCTGGAGGAATGGAGGCTCCCTTTACAAATCGGTCATTCTGTTCAAAGATAAAGCCGAATGAGAAAACGTGAGGTGATCTGTGTGAAGTCTGTCATACTTCTGATCTTCACCGCATGGCTGTTATCAGGCTGCGAGTATACCGCGGAGGCTGATGCGGCGCCGTCATTTACACAGGAAGGAACATTTATAAAATCGGCCGGAAACGATACGATCGCGGTCGAAATTGACGGAGAAAGGCAAGAGGTGAAGGTGCCTTTCGCTAAGCGGTTTGAATGTCAGTCTCTGCCTGAACATACGGCGGTGCAAATCACCTATAAAAAAGAGAGCAACGGACAATTACGGCTTGAGGAACTGAAAAAAGAAACAGATATGTGAAAACGGGGAGGAAAAAACGTGGGTTTACTGACAAAAAGCGCTGCTGCCTTCGGTGCCGCTCTTCTTCTGCTTGCGCCGTCTGCTTATGCAGCTGAACCTTTGCAAGGGAAAACCATTTATATCGATGCCGGACATGGCGGAGAAGACAGCGGGGCCGGCGGAAATGGACTGCTTGAGAAAAACATCAATTTAGCGGTGTCAAACAAGGTGATCGCCAAATTGGAGACAGAAGGCGCAAAACCTGTTGCTTCAAGGATTGACGATACTTTTTTACGTTTGGACGAGCGGGTGGCGAAAGCAAGCGCCAGCCAATCCGATTTATTCGTCAGCCTCCATACGAATTCAGCCGTCTCAACGGCATCGGGCACGGAAACGTATTTTAATTCGACATATGAAGGAGCAGACAGCGAAAGGCTTGCTTCCGACATCCAGCAGCAGCTTGTCACGTCTTTAGGGATGAAGGACAGAGGCGTAAAAGAAGCTCCTTTTTATGTCATTACATATTCAAAGATGCCGAGTGTGCTGGCTGAATTAGGTTTTATCACAAATCCTCAAGATGCGGACAAGCTGAAAAGCGATAACGGACAAGAGCACGCCGCGGACGCCGTTGTAAACGGAATCGAAACCTATTACAGCGGACGGTAATTATAAAATATGTGTAAATAGCGCCCTCCTTATGTGCATAACGATTATAATAGAGAAAACCGATGACAAACACCTGAGGTGACACATATGACGAATATTTTTGCCCACCGGGGGGCGTCGGGCGACTGCCCTGAAAATACGATGCCCGCGTTCAAAAAAGCGATTAAGGACGGGGCTGACGGAATCGAACTTGATGTACAGATGACAAAAGACGGCCGGATCGTGGTCATTCACGATGAAACCCTCGACCGCACGACGTCTTTGAAAGGATTTGTGAAAGATACGGCGTATGACAAAATCAGAACCGCCGATGCCGCCGGAAAATGGAAAGATGCTTTTAAAGGTGTCAGAATTCCGCTTTTGTCAGATGTGCTGCGTTTTGCGGAACGTGCTGATTTTCTGATAAACATTGAGCTGAAAAACAGTGTGTTCCGTTACGAAGGAATGGAAGAAGAAGTGATTAAAAAAGTCAGATATTACGGACTGGAAAAGCGCGTTATTTTTTCTTCATTTAATCATGAGAGTCTTGCGGTTTGCCACGCCTTGGCGCCTGAAATTGAACGGGCGGTGCTGACAATGGATGTGCTGTACCGGCCTGAACGGTATCTTGCCGCCATTCCCGCTTCGGGTTATCATCCGAAGCTCGGTACGCCGGCGGTGAGCGCTGAAGTGATCAAACATCTTGCAAAACACCAAGCGGCGCTCCGTCCGTTCACCGTCAATCGTCCTGAGGATATGAAGCAGCTGATGAAAGCGGGAGCAGACGCAATTTTCACCGATTATCCAAAGCTGGCTGTTTCTATAAAAGAAGAATGCCGCAACTGAGAAGACTGTTCAGACAGTCTTCTTTTTTTATGGGCGGGAAAAAGACGGTGCACTCATAACTCGGTCAGCCGGTTCATATATTGTAACAGGGCGTTTTGTGTAAGCGTTATCTTTTATCTTATTGAAAGTGAGGCAAAATTGTGGGAAAAACGGTTATCGTCAGTGCGGCAAGAACGCCGTTCGGAAAATTTGGCGGCGCATTAAAAGAGGTAAAGGCAGCCGAGCTTGGCGGCATTGCCATAAAAGAAGCAATCAAGCGCGCCGCTATCAGTGAAAGCGAAGCGGAAGGAGCGGTGATGGGAATGGTCGTCCAGGCGGGTGCCGGGCAGATTCCGGCACGGCAGGCTGCAAGATATGCCGGGCTTCCGTGGTCCGTTCCGGCTGAAACCATTAATAAGGTCTGTGCATCAGGGCTCAGGGCCGTTACCATCTGTGATCAAATGATCCGGGCGAAAGATGCGGACGTGCTGATTGCAGGCGGAATGGAAAGCATGAGCAACATTCCGTACGCCATTCCGGCCGGCCGCTGGGGTGTGAGGATGGGGGACGGGGTGTTTCAGGATTTAATGGTTCATGACGGGCTGACCTGTGCGTTCGACCAGGTGCATATGGCTGTCCACGGAAGCACTGCGGCCAAAAAGTACGGCATTTCCCGGGATGAACAGGATCATTACGCTCTTTTGAGCCAGAAACGCGCGGCTGAGGCGGCCGAGGCGGGCAAATTGCGTGAAGAAATTGTCCCCGTCACCTGGACCGGCAAAAAGGGCAAACAGCATACCGTTGAAGCGGATGAGGGGCTGCGCCCTGATACGAGCCTTGAGCAGCTTGCAGCGCTCAAGCCAATTTTTACAGCCGACGGAACGGTTACAGCCGGAAACGCTCCCGGTGTAAATGACGGGGCCGGAGCATTTGTGCTGATGTCAGAGGAAAAAGCCGCGAAGCAGCATGTCAGGCCGCTCGCAGCGATACTTGGCTTTGCGTCAGTCGGACTGGAAGCGTGCGAGCTGGCAAGCGCGCCGGGAGAGGCCATCAGCCGGCTCTTGACAAAAACCGGACTGTCCGTTGACGATATTGATTTGTTTGAAGTAAATGAAGCATTTGCGTCCGTCGTGCTCGTGAGTGAAAAAATAGCCGGGTTCAGCCGGGAAAAAGTGAATGTAAACGGAGGGGCGATTGCGTTCGGCCACCCGATCGGCGCAAGCGGAGCGAGAATCATCATGAGTTTAATATACGAATTAAAGCGTCGCGGAGGAGGTTTAGGCATAGCGGCTATATGCAGCGGAGCGGCTCAAGGAGATGCCGTCCTGCTTGAGGTGTACTGATCAAAGGAGGGAGCGCCGGATGAAAATGAAAACAATCATGGTCGCAGGTGCCGGTCAGATGGGAGCAGGCATCGCGCAGACGGCTGCAGAAGCCGGGTTTGCCGTCATGTTATACGATTGGGAGCCGGAAACGGTAACAAAAGGTCTTCACCGCATAAAGACAAACCTGGAGAAAGAGCAGGCAAAAGGACGGAAGTCACGGCAGGAGACAGATGCCGTTTTCAGCCGTATTTCCCCGGCAGAACTCACAGAAGCGGGAGATGCTGATTTTGTAATTGAAGCCATTGCAGAAAACAAAAAAGCAAAAGCGGAATTGTTTGACACACTAGATAAAATCTGTCCCCCTCATGCCGTATTGGCAAGCAATACGTCTTCTCTTCCCATTACGGAGCTTGCCGCGGCCACAAAAAGGCCTGAAAAAGTAATCGGCATGCATTTTATGAATCCGGTTCCTGTCATGGAGCTTGTCGAAGTCATCAGAGGACTCGCCACATCGGAAGAAACGGCGGAAACAGTAAAGAAGCTTGCCGTCCGGATGAATAAAACCCCTGTCGAAGTCAATGACTTCCCGGGCTTTATATCTAATCGCATATTAATGCCGATGATTAACGAAGCCGTTTATTGCCTTTACGAAGGAGCAGCTTCAAAGGAAGCGATTGATGAGGTGATGAAGCTCGGCATGCGGCATCCGATGGGTCCTTTAACATTAGCTGACTTCATCGGGCTGGATACGTGCCTTTCCATTATGGAGGTTCTCTATGCGGGACTCGGAGATTCGAAATACCGCCCATGCCCTCTGCTCAGAAAATATGTCAGCGCCGGCTGGCTCGGCAAAAAAAGCGGGCGCGGTTTTTATGAGTACGGCAGATGACGTAAAGATCATGAGGGGAGACGGCAGCCATGCATTTTACAGAAGAGCACATCATGATGAGAAAAATGGTGCGTGATTTTGCCCGCAAGGAAATCGCGCCGATGGTTGAGCTCATGGAATCAACAGATGAATTTCCGGAGCGGCTGATTAAAAAAATGGGCGAAGCGGGATTGATGGGCATTCCCGTCCCGGAAGCTTACGGCGGGGCGGGTGCTGATACAACATCTTACATTTTAGCGATTCATGAAATATCAAAAGTCAGCGCGGCCGTCGGCGTCATTTTATCCGTCCACACATCGGTAGGGACAATCCCGATTTTGCATTTCGGGACAGAAGCCCAAAAACAAACGTATATTCCGAAGCTGGCAGCGGGCGAATATATTGGGGCTTTTGCGCTTACTGAGCCTCAATCCGGATCTGATGCGGGCAGCCTGAAAACAACGGCCGTGCGAAAAGGCGGTTCATATATTCTGAACGGTTCAAAAATCTTTATTACAAACGGCGGAGCGGCAGATCTGTATCTGACATTCGCCATAACCGATCCGGGTAAAGGGAGAAAGGGAATTTCAGCGTTTATCGTTGAAAAAAACACACCCGGTTTTTCTGTCGGAAAAAAAGAAAAAAAGCTCGGACTGTTAGGTTCCAATACTGTCGAATTGCAGTTTGACCAAGCGGAAATTCCGGTTGAAAACCGGCTCGGCGAAGAGGGTGAAGGCTTTTCAATCGCCATGAAAAACCTTGACGTCGGACGGATCGGCATAGCGGCCCAGGCGCTCGGGATTATCGAAGCGGCGCTCGGCTGCTCGGTGGAGTACGCCAAAACCCGCAGCCAGTTCGGCAGACCCATTGCTTCGAATCAGGCCGTTTCATTTAAATTATCTGACATGGCGACGAATGCGGAAGCTGCCAAATTATTGGTCTATCATGCTGCTGATCTGTATCAGCGAGGGCTTCCGTGCGGAAAAGAAGCATCTATGGCGAAGCAATTCGCGTCCGATGCGGCGATGAAAGCGGCGGTGGAGGCTGTGCAGATTCACGGCGGCTACGGCTATATGAAAGAGTATCCCGCGGAGCGTTTATTTCGGGATGCGAAAGTCACGCAAATCTATGAAGGAACCAATGAGATTCAAAGGCTGATTATTTCTAAGTATCTTCTTCAATAAAAAGTGCGCAAAGGAGCGAAACCATGGAATCTTATTCTCCCGGTTTAGATGGCGTCATAGCGGTGGAAACGGGGATTTCTTTCCTGGATACACAGCAGGGCAGTATTTTAATCAAAGGCCACGATCTGATTGAGCTTTCTAAAACGGCCGGCTATATGGACATTGTTCATCTCTTATTGGAAGACAGACTTCCTGATGCGAAAGAGAAGGCGGCGCTTGAAGAAGACGTTCGGCGCGGCGGGCACCTTCCCGAGGAAATCTTGCACATATGCCGTCTGCTGCCCGAACATACTCACCCGATGGACGGACTGAGGACGGGTTTGTCCGCGCTTGGAGGCTTTGACAAGGACATCGATGACCGCTCATCTTCCGTAAATCAGCACCGCGTACGCGGACTGATAGGCAAAATGCCGAATCTGACGGTCAACAGCTATCGAGTCATCAACGGGCTGGAGCCTTTGGCGCCGGTCGGAACCTTATCATACAGCGCAAACTTTTTATATATGATTACCGGAAAAACACCGTCATCTTTGGAAGAAGAAATCTTCGACAGGTCGCTTCTTTTATACAGTGAGCATGAATTGCCGAACTCAACGTTTACGGCCCGTGTCATCGCTTCGACGCAATCGGATATTTACGGCGCGCTGACCGGAGCCGTCGCCTCGCTTAAGGGAAATCTTCACGGCGGAGCGAACGAAGCGGTTATGTACATGCTTGAGGAAGCGAAGGATACAGACGGGTTTACACAATTATTAACTCAAAAACTCGCAAACAAAGAAAAAATTATGGGCTTCGGCCACCGTGTCTACATGAAAAAAATGGACCCGAGGGCGCTCATGATGAAAGAAGCGTTAAAAAAGCTGTCTGATCTTTCAGGTGATTTCCGTCTTTATCATATGTGTGAAGCCGGCGAAACCGTCATGCGGGAGAAAAAAGGCCTTTATCCGAATTTAGATTACTACGCAGCGCCGGTCTATTACATGCTCGGCATCCCGATACCGCTGTATACGCCTATATTCTTCAGCGCACGGACGGTCGGATTGTGCGCCCACGTCATTGAACAGCACAGCCGAAACCGGCTTTTCCGCCCGCGTGTCCGTTATACCGGAGCGCGCCTGTAAACAGATGAGAAAGGAAGATGAAAACATGACAGAACCCCGCCGAATGGACGCTGTAATCGAAGAGATTTCTGATTACGTGCTCCATCAGGAGATTGACAGTTCAGAAGCTTTCGCTACGGCAGGACATGTGCTTCTTGATACGATAGGCTGCGGAATTTTGGCGCTCAGCTATCCCGAATGTACAAAGCTGCTCGGCCCGATTGTCCCGGGAACCTCCGTGCCCAACGGCAGCAGAGTCCCGGGCACGCCTTTTGTTTTAGACCCGGTCACGGCTGCTTTTAATATCGGCTGTATCAACAGGTGGCTCGATTATAATGATACGTGGCTTGCGGCGGAATGGGGTCATCCGTCTGACAATCTCGGAGGCATATTGGCTTGTGCGGATTATATATCCAGAGTGCGGATTTCAGAAGGGAAAGAACCGCTTATCGTGCGCGATGTGCTTTGCGCAATGATCAAAGCGCACGAAATTCAAGGAATTCTCGCTTTGGAAAACAGCTTAAACAGAGTGGGGCTTGATCATGTGCTGTTTGTGAAAGTGGCGACTGCGGCTGTTTGCGCACAAATGCTGGGCGGCTCAAGAGAGGAAATCAATAACGCCGTATCTCACGCTTGGATTGATAATTCAAGCCTCAGAACGTATCGTCATGCGCCGAACACCGGATCACGCAAATCATGGGCGGCCGGCGACGCGACGAGCAGAGGCGTATATTTGGCCCTTATGGCGCAAAAAGGTGAAATGGGGTACCCGACGGCTCTGACCGCATCTGGGTGGGGATTTCAAGACGTATTGTTTAACCGGCAGGAAATGAAGCTTGCCCGCCCGCTTGGGTCCTATGTGATGGAGAATGTTTTGTTTAAAGTATCCTACCCGGCTGAATTCCACGCCCAGACAGCGGCGGAATGCGCGGTCCGGCTTCATCCGGAGGTGAAAGACCGCATCGAAGACATTGATAGGATCACGATTATGACCCATGAGTCGGCAATCCGGATTATCGATAAAAAAGGGCCGCTTCACAATCCGGCTGACCGGGATCACTGCCTCCAGTATATTACGGCAATCGGGCTGCTTTTCGGAGATATCACGGCGGATCATTATGAAGAGGAAACGGCGTCTGACCCGCGAATTGATACATTGCGGAGCAAAATGGAGGTGACGGAACACAAAGCGTACTCAAAAGATTACTTAGACCCGAATAAGCGATCCATATCAAATGCCGTACAGGTGCATTTTACAGACGGCACGGCTACGGGACGGATTGAATGTGAATACCCGCTCGGGCACCGGTTCCGCAGAAAAGAAGCCGTTCCGAAGATTCTTGCCAAGTTTTCAGCAAACATCAGCACTCATTTTTCATTGAAGCAGCAGCGTAAAATCGAAGAGGCCTGCGAACACTGCGGCCGAATGCAGAAGCTCAGCGTCAGTGAATTTATGGACTTATTTCTCGTATAAAATAGGAGGGTGACAAACATGACGTGGATCGTCAGCAAGCAGTCGTCTCAAGAGGAGCTTGCAGAGCGGTTCCGTACGCTGATGGCAGCGCCGGATCTATTGCAGATCCCCGGCGCTCACGATGCGATGGCCGCTCTTATCGCCAAGAAAACGGGGTTTTCGGCTCTTTATTTATCAGGCGCGGCTTACACGGCGAGCAGAGGGCTTCCCGATTTAGGGATCATCACGTCGGCGGAAATGGCTGAACGGGTTAAAGATCTGGTCCGCTCGTCTGATCTGCCCGTCCTTGTCGATATTGACACGGGTTTCGGAGGAGTGCTGAATGCCGCCCGGACGGCGAAAGAAATGTATGAAGCGCGCGCGGCCGCCGTCCAGATGGAGGATCAGCGCCTGCCGAAAAAATGCGGACATCTGAATGGGAAGCAGCTCGTGCCGATTGAAGAAATGGCGCAAAAAATCCAAGCGGTCAAGCGGGCCGCGCCGACTCTTCTTGTTGTTGCGAGAACAGACGCCAGACAGCAGGAAGGATTGGAGGGGGCATTAAAAAGGGCGTCCGCTTATATAAAAGCGGGTGCTGACGCTGTTTTTCCGGAAGCGCTCCAATCCGAAAGTGAATTCAGAGCGTTTTCCAAACAAATCAGTGTGCCGATTCTCGCAAACATGACTGAATTCGGAAAAACGCCGTATTACAGTGCTGATGAATTTTCCGATATGGGCTGTCAGATGGTCATTTACCCGGTCACGTCACTCAGAACGGCGGCCAAGGCTTTTGAGCGTATTTTCCGCCTTCTGAAAGAAGAAGGCTCGCAAAAAGAGGGGCTTTCGGATATGCAGACGAGAAAAGAACTATATGAAACGATCGCTTACGATGACTATGAAGAACTGGATCAATCCATTGCCAAAACAATACTGCCGGACGACTGAAAAAGCCCTTTTTTTGCAAGGGCTTTTTTTACAGCTTTTTTTTCCTGAACCGCGGGCTGACTTGATTGCGTTTCCGATCTCTGTACAGAATAAACCCGGCCAGAACATAAAGGCCGAACAAAAAAAACGCCAATCCGGCCGCCCCCTGAAGAAAAAGGGACGGAAACGGGGAAAACGCATGCCCGAATAATGCATCTCTCATCAGCTTAATGCCGAGCGCCGCGACAGCGCCGGGGAGGACCAGAATTAAAAGCGCAACAAGCCGGCTCATATTCAGAAAACCCCTTTACGATATGTTTTCCTTTATTGTCCAATCGAAAAAATATTTTGTCAAGAGATCAAAACGTGGTAACATAGGGGTTGTGCAAATTATTGCAACGGGAAATACAGGTGTGCAAATTTTTTCATATAAAGGGGTATCGGGATGCAGAAGGTGCTGATTATAGGTGCTGGTAAAGGAGGCACGGCGCTCCTACAGATTTTGATGAAAACAAAGCTGATCCGGATTATTGCGGTGGTTGATCAAGATCCGGAGGCGCAAGGGCTGCAAGAAGCCCGGAAATATGGAATTGCAACCTCATCAGATTGGAAACCCTACATAACTGAAGATATAGATATTATCATCCATACAACAGGCGATAAAGCGGTCATGGATGAGCTGCTCCATGAGAAAAAAGAACAAACCATCGTCATGCCGGGAAAATTGGCGTACATGGTGTTTCAGCTGATGGAGGAAAAACAGCAGCTTATCCAAATGCTGAAGTCGCAGACGTATAAGCATGACCGGATTTTTAATTCAACGCACGACGGCATGATTTTTATAGACGTCAACGAAACGATCATTTTATTTAATCAGATGGCAGAAAAAATGGTCGGCCAAAAACGGGAGGATGTCATCGGCCGCCAAATTAAAGATGTAGTGCCGAACACAAAGCTGCCGCGGATTCTGGAAACGAGAGAGCCGGAATATAACCAGAAGCAGCTTCTCGGAAAGCACCTGCAGATTGTCACGACAAGACTGCCGATCATTGATGAAGGCGGAAAACTTCTCGGCGCGTTATGCGTGTTTAAAGATATCACCGACGCAGTTGAACTGGCGGAAGAGGTCACGAACTTAAAACAAATCCGCACCATGCTTGAAGCGATTATACAATCATCAGACGAGGCCATTTCTGTCGTTGATGAAAACGGCATCGGAATGTTAATCAACAAAGCGTATACAAAAATGACCGGGCTGTCAGAAAGCGAAGTCATCGGAAAACCCGCTTCCACCGATATCTCAGAAGGGGAGAGCATGCACCTGAAAGTATTGGGGACAAGGCGGCCCGTGCGGGGTGTGAGAATGAAGGTCGGCCCCAATAAAAAGGATGTTATCGTAAATGTTGCCCCCGTTATTGTGGACGGTATTTTAAAAGGCAGCGTCGGCGTCATCCACGACGTGTCAGAAATTAAAACGCTGACTGCTGAGCTGAATCGGGCGCGCCAGATCATCCGCACGCTTGAAGCGAAATACACGTTTGACGACATTATCGGCACGAGTGAACAAATGCTGGTCGCCCTTGAACAGGCGAAGCTCGGGGCGAAAACGCCGGCGACGATTCTGCTGCGGGGAGAATCCGGCACAGGAAAAGAACTTTTCGCCCACGCCATCCATAATGAAAGCGACCGAAAATACAATAAGTTCATTCGGGTCAATTGTGCGGCCCTGTCTGAATCACTGCTAGAATCCGAGCTTTTCGGCTATGAGGAAGGCGCGTTTACGGGCGCGAGGCGCGGGGGCAAAAAAGGACTTTTTGAGGAAGCGAATAACGGCAGCATTTTCTTAGATGAAATCGGAGAGCTGACCCAAAGCACCCAGGCAAAGCTGCTCAGAGTTCTGCAGGAAAAAGAAATTATCAGAGTCGGCGGCGCTAAAGCGATTTCTGTCAATGTCAGAATTATCGCAGCGACAAACGTCAACATCGAAAAGGCCATGGCGGAAGGCGCGTTCCGTGAAGACCTGTATTACCGGATTAACCGCTATCCGATCTCAATCCCGCCGCTTCGGCAGCGCAAAGAAGATATTGAAGCGCTGAGCATTCGGCTCATTGAAAAAATCAATCAGGATTACGGCCGCAATGTAAAGGGGCTCACGCCGAACGCGCTGCGAGCTTTATCAGCCTACAGCTGGCCGGGAAACGTCCGGGAGCTTGAAAATGTTCTCGGACGGGCAATGATATTTTTAGAGCCGCACATGGAACGGATCGAACAGCAGCATCTGCCTGTTTTTGAATCAGAGCTGAATGAAAAAAACGGCACCCAAAGTGATTTTCCGGATGTGGAAGGGGAAAAGCTGTCTCAGGCTGTTGAAAAATTTGAAGCGCACGTCATTCAAAAAACGCTTGAAAAGCATAAATTCAACCGAACCAAAACGGCAAAAGCGCTTGGTGTCAGCATTCGGAATCTGTACTACAAAATGGATAAGTACGGCCTTGCAAATGACGGCATGCAATAAATTGCAGAGAAAGCGCAAACAGCTGCATGTTTTCTTGAAGAAAGCCGGAATAAACCCTCCCGCATATTTGGCACGGAACTTGCATTGTTAAAAGCGGATTCGCACAAGGAAGGTGGTACAAAATGAAGCTGAGAGACCTAGTTGAAAAAGCCGCGGCAAAAAACGCAAAAACCATTGCAGTGGCCCACGCAGCAGATAAAGAAGTGATCCAGGCCGTCAAAATGGCGGCAGAACACTTGTCGGCACGATTTTTACTGACGGGTGACAGCGGAAAGCTGAAAGAGCTTCTCGCAAATGAGCCGAAGTTCAATGCTGAAATCATCCACGCCGATTCACCCGAAGAATCTGCGGCAAAAGCAGTGCGCGCAGTGCGTGAACAAGAGGCGGACGTTTTAATGAAAGGGAATCTCCCGAGCTCAACTCTTCTGAAATCGGTTTTAAACCGCCATGAAGGGCTTCGTTCAAAAAGGGTGTTATCACATGTAGCTGTTTTTGAGGTGCCGGACTATGACCGGCTGATGTATGTGACTGATTCAGCGCTGAACATTGCCCCGTCTCTTGAAGAGCTCGGGCATATTCTGCAAAATGCTGTTCATGTCGCACATTCAGTAGGGAATCCTATGCCGAAAGCCGCAGTCCTTGCCGCTATTGAAACGGTTAATCCGAAAATGGAGGTGACGCTGAACGCGGCTGCGATCGTCCAGATGTGCAATAGAGGACAGATTACCGGCTGCATTGCGGACGGACCGCTTGCTTTGGATAATGCCGTATCCAAAGCGGCTGCGCTGCAAAAAGGGATTTCCGGAAGCGTAGCGGGCCAGGCGGATATTCTCTTGGTTCCTTCAATCGAGGCCGGAAATATGCTTTATAAGTCAATGATTTATTTTGCGAAAGCAAGTGTTGCTGCCGTCATCGCCGGTGCAAAAGCGCCGATCGCATTAACGAGCAGAGCGGATACCGCAGAAAATAAACTGTATTCAATTGCGCTTGCGATTTGCGCATCACAAGAACAGTAGGAGGAACGAACCTATGGAAATTTTTAAATATATGGAGACTTATGATTACGAACAATTGGTATTCTGCCAAGATGAACAATCCGGATTAAAAGCGATCATCGCGATTCATGATACGACGCTCGGCCCCGCACTCGGCGGAACAAGAATGTGGACATATGACAGTGAAGAAGCGGCGATTGAAGATGCACTAAGACTTGCAAAAGGCATGACTTATAAAAATGCGGCTGCCGGTTTAAACTTAGGCGGCGGGAAAACCGTTATTATCGGAGACCCGCGCAAAGATAAAAATGAAGAAATGTTCCGCGCGTTCGGGCGCTACATCCAAGGCTTAAACGGAAGGTATATTACGGCGGAAGACGTCGGCACCACCGTTGAAGATATGGACATCATTCATGATGAAACAGACTATGTAACCGGAATTTCTCCGGCATTCGGTTCATCAGGAAATCCGTCCCCGGTTACGGCGTACGGCGTCTACAAAGGGATGAAAGCCGCAGCGAAAGCGGCGTTTGGCACTGATTCACTGGAAGGTAAAACAATTGCCGTGCAAGGCGTGGGAAATGTGGCTTACAATCTATGCCGCCACCTTCACGAAGAAGGCGCTTCTTTAATCGTAACGGATATCAATAAAGAATCTGTTAAACGTGCCGTTGAGGACTTCGGCGCCCGCGCAGTTGATCCCGGCGACATTTACTCACAGGCGTGCGATATTTATGCCCCATGTGCTCTCGGCGCCGTCATTAACGATGACACGATTAAACAGCTGAAGGCGAAAGTCATTGCGGGAGCGGCCAATAACCAGCTGAAAGAAACACGTCACGGCGATACCATTCATGAAATGGGAATCGTGTACGCTCCGGATTATGTCATCAATGCAGGCGGCGTCATCAATGTGGCCGATGAGCTTTACGGCTACAATGCTGAGCGGGCTTTGAAAAAGGTTGAAGGCATCTATGCAAACATTGAGCGGGTGCTCGATATTTCCGCGCGTGACGGCATTCCGACATACTTAGCGGCCGACCGTCTGGCTGAGGAACGAATTGAGCGCATGCGCCGTTCAAGAAGCCAGTTTCTGCAAAACGGCCAAAGTATATTAAGCAGACGATAGGAATTTGATCTGGAGGTATGAAAATGTTCGAAAAGGAAAAACGCATTCTCATTCTGAATCCAGGCTCAACATCAACGAAAATCGGTGTCTTTCACAATGAACGCTGTATCTTTGAAAAGACGCTGCGGCATCCCGAAGAAGAGCTGAAAACATTTAACAGCATTATCGACCAATACGAATTTCGAAAAATAAGCATTCTTGAGTCTTTGCACGAACAGGGCATCAACATTTCAAAGTTCGATGCCGTTTGTGCCAGGGGCGGCCTGCTCAGACCGATTGAGGGCGGCACATATGAAGTGAATGACGCCATGATCACTGATTTGAAAAACGGCTACAACGGCCAGCATGCTTCTAATCTGGGCGGAATTATTGCCAGGGAAATAGCTGACGGATTAAATATCCCCGCGTATATCGTCGATCCGGTCGTGGTGGATGAGATGACTCCGCTCGCTAAAGTATCAGGAATGCCTGAGATCAAGCGGAAAAGCATTTTCCATGCTTTGAACCAAAAAGCTGTTGCCCGTCAGGCGGCGGCGTCCCTCGGCAAACGGTATGAACAGATGAAGATGATCGTCACTCATATGGGCGGCGGTACCACAGTCGGTGTCCATGATTGCGGACGGGTGACGGATGTCAACAACGGGCTTCACGGAGAAGGACCCTTCAGCCCGGAGCGCGCGGGAACTGTTCCGGCGGGTGATTTGGTAGAAATGTGTTTTTCCGGCAAGTATTCAAAAGCCGATATGATGAAAAAACTTGTCGGCACGGGCGGACTCTCCGGCTACCTGGGGACAACGGACGCGGTGAAGGTGGAAAAACGCATTCAGGCCGGAGATGAGCATGCGCGTCTCATTTATGACGCCATGGCTTATCAAGTAGCAAAAGAAATCGGGGCGGCAAGCGCCGTTTTAAAAGGAAAAGTAGACATTATCGTCCTGACGGGCGGATTGGCGTACGGGAAAAGTTTCGTATCCGCCATCAGATCGTACATAGATTGGATTTCGGATGTACTGGTGTACCCGGGAGAAAATGAACTGCAATCTCTCGCGCAAGGCGCGCTTCGGGTTTTAGCCGGTGAGGAGCAGTCAAAGCAATATCAGATCGGCGAAGGAGTGAAAACAAATGGCGACTGAGTATGATGTGGTCATTCTGGGCGGCGGCACGGGCGGTTATGTAGCCGCCATCAGAGCGGCCCAGCTCGGCTTAAAAACGGCCGTTGTAGAAAAAGAAAAGCTCGGCGGAACATGCCTGCATAAAGGATGTATCCCGAGTAAAGCGCTGTTAAGAAGCGCGGAAGTGTACCGAACCGCAAAGGAAGCGGGAGCATTCGGCATTGAAACGGAAGGTGTCTCCCTCAGCTTTGACAGCGTGCAAAAACGAAAGCAGGGAATCGTTGACCGGCTGGCCGGCGGTGTCGCCCACTTGATGAAAAAGGGGAAGATTGATGTATTCAACGGGTACGGACGTATGCTCGGCCCTTCCATCTTCTCACCTCTTCCCGGTACGGTTTCCGTCGAATACGCAAATGGTGAAGAAAACGACATGCTGATACCGAAACAATTGATTATCGCAACCGGTTCAAGGCCGAAAATGCTGCCGGGTTTAGAAGCAGACGGTACATATATTCTGACATCAGATGAAGCGTTAGAGCTTGAACGTCTGCCCCAATCCATGATGATCGTCGGCGGCGGTGTCATCGGAATTGAATGGGCCTCCATGCTGAACGATTTCGGCGTCAATATCACTGTGATTGAATATGCGGACCGCATTTTGCCGACGGAAGACCGTGATATTTCAAGCGAGATGGAAAAACTGTTAACGAAAAAAGGAATTAAGATCGTGACGGGTGCGAAAGTGCTTCCGGATACATTGGAAAAAGCGGACGGCGTTTCAATTGCCGCTGAAAAGAATGGAAAAAAAGAAACGTATCACGCGGAACAAATGCTTGTTTCCATCGGCCGCCAGCCGAACATTGAAGGGATCGGGCTTGAAAACACGGATATTGAAGCGGAAAACGGTTCTATCATCGTGAACGAAGCCGGGCAGACGAAGGAATCGCACATTTATGCGATCGGTGATGTTGTCGGCGGGCTGCAGCTTGCGCATGTGGCCTCCCGTGAGGGCATCATTGCCGTTGAGCATATGGCGGGTCTTAATCCGGCTCCGCTTGATGCCGCTCTTGTGCCGAAATGTATTTATTCAAATCCGGAAGCGGCGAGCGTCGGTCTGACAGAAGAGGAAGCTCTTCGAAAAGGGCATGAACTGAAGATCGGGAAGTTTCCGTTCATGGCGATCGGAAAGGCTCTTGTATACGGAGAAAGCGACGGCTTTGTCAAAATCGTCGCCGATCGGAATACAGATGATATTCTCGGTGTTCATATGATCGGCCCGCACGTCACCGATATGATCTCTGAAGCGGGGCTTGCCAAGGTGCTCGACGCGACGCCTTGGGAAATCGGCCAGTCCATACATCCGCATCCGTCGCTTTCAGAGGCGATTGGAGAAGCTGCGTTAGCCGCAGACGGAAACGCGATTCATTTTTAAAAGGAAAGAAGGAGGGGTTTGAATGACTACAAACCGCCATCAAGCATTAGGGCTCTCTGACGAAGAAGCCGTTGAAATGTATAGAACCATGCTGTTAGCCAGAAAAATCGACGAAAGAATGTGGCTCTTAAACCGCTCGGGCAAAATTCCGTTCGTTGTTTCATGTCAAGGACAGGAAGCGGCGCAAGTAGGCGCGGCCTATGCCTTAAACCGTGATACCGACTATGTGCTTCCGTACTACAGAGATATAGGGGTTGTGCTTGCATTCGGTATGACTGCAAAGGATTTGATGATGTCGGGTTTTGCGAAAGCAGCTGACCCGAACTCAGGCGGAAGGCAGATGCCGGGCCACTTCGGGCAAAAGGAAAACAGAATCGTAACGGGCTCATCCCCTGTTACGACGCAGGTTCCTCACGCAGTCGGAATCGCGCTTGCGGGACGCATGGATAAAAAGGATATCGTCTCTTTCGTTACCTTTGGAGAAGGATCTTCCAACCAGGGGGATTTTCACGAAGGGGCAAACTTTGCCGCCGTGTATAAACTGCCTGTCATTTTCATGTGTGAAAACAATAAGTATGCCATTTCTGTCCCGTATGACAAACAGGTGGCGTGCGAGAAAATATCCGACCGGGCGGCAGGCTACGGCATGCCGGGAGTCACTGTTGACGGAAACGACCTGCTGGAAGTTTACCGGGCCGTAAAAGAAGCGCGCGAACGGGCGTCTAAAGGCGAAGGCCCTACATTAATAGAAACGGTTTCCTACCGTTTGACGCCGCATTCCAGTGATGACGACGACAGCAGCTACAGAGAACGCGAAGAAGTAGAAGAAGCAAAGAAACAAGATCCGCTTCTTTTATACAAAGCATACTTGCAAGAAGCCGGGCTTCTAGGTGAAGAAGAAGAAAAGACCATGCTGGATGACATCATGGCTATCGTAAACGAAGCGACAGACGAAGCGGAGAAAGCGCCATATGCATCTCCTGAATCAACGCTTGATCACGTTTATGCGAAGTAGGGAGGAATACTTATGTCTGTAATGTCTTATATTGACAGTATTAATGCAGCAATGAAAGAAGAAATGGAAAGAGATCCGCGCGTTTTTGTTCTCGGGGAAGACGTCGGGAGAAAAGGCGGCGTGTTTAAAGCAACGGCGGGTCTCTATGAACAGTTCGGAGAAGAGCGGGTGATGGATACGCCGCTTGCTGAATCAGCGATTGCCGGTGTAGGGATCGGCGCCGCGATGTACGGCATGCGCCCGATTGCCGAGATGCAGTTTGCCGATTTCATTCTGCCTGCGGTCAACCAAATCATTTCAGAAGCGGCAAAAATACGCTACCGTTCAAACAATGATTGGAGCTGTCCGATGGTCATCAGAGCGCCTTACGGCGGCGGCGTGCACGGCGCGTTGTATCATTCCCAATCTGTGGAGGCTATTTTTGCCAACCAGCCGGGCCTTAAAATTGTCATGCCTTCAACTCCTTATGACGCAAAAGGGCTGTTGAAAGCTGCAGTCCGTGACGAAGATCCGGTGCTGTTTTTCGAACATAAGAGGGCGTACCGTCTGATTAAAGGCGAAGTCCCTGCGGATGATTACGTCCTTCCGATCGGAAAGGCGGATGTAAAACGCGAAGGCAGCGACATTACTGTTATTACGTACGGATTATGCGTCCATTTTGCTCTGCAGGCTGCCGAGCGCCTTGAAAAAGACGGAATTTCCGCACACGTATTAGATTTGCGTACGGTTTATCCGTTAGATAAAGAAGCCATCATTGAAGCCGCGTCTAAAACGGGAAAAGTATTGCTGATCACAGAAGATACGAAAGAAGGCGGTATTATAAGCGAGGTCGCCGCTATTATTTCTGAAAACTGCTTATTTGATTTAGACGCGCCGATCAAGCGGCTTGCAGGTCCTGACGTTCCGGCAATGCCTTATGCGCCGACAATGGAAAAATACTTCATGATGAATCCTGACAAAGCAGAAGCCGCGATGAGAGAATTAGCGGAGTTTTAAAGACGTAAGGAGGTTTTTGACATGGCGATTGAACAAATGGCTATGCCTCAGCTCGGAGAGAGCGTGACGGAAGGGACGATCAGCAAATGGCTGGTATCCCCCGGTGATCAAGTGAATAAATATGACCCCATCGCGGAGGTCATGACAGATAAAGTGAACGCGGAGGTGCCGTCTTCTTTTACCGGTACGATTAGAGAACTTGTAGGAGAAGAAGGCCAGACTCTTGCAGTCGGCGAGATCATCTGCAAAATTGAAACAGAAGAAACGGAAACCGAAGAGGCGCCGAAGCGGGAAGAAGAGCAGAATAGCCCTTCAGACACTGATGCAAACCGTCAAGGTAAAGATCAGTCAAATAAAGCGCGTTATTCGCCGGCCGTGCTCAGATTAGCGGGAGAACACGGCATTCAGCTTGAAAAAGTTGAAGGAACGGGTGCAGGCGGAAGAATTACGCGAAAAGATATTCAAAAGATCATTGATTCGGGAATGAAGCAGAAGTCGGAAGCACCGGCGCCGGCTGCCGTTCAAACAACGCAACAAGCGCCGAAACAACAGCAAAAACAAGCGCCGGCACCCGCTCTGTCAGCCGGTGATATTGAAATTCCGGTTACAGGCGTCAGAAAAGCCATCGCCGCCAATATGCATAAAAGCAAAACAGAAATTCCGCATGCCTGGACGATGATGGAAGTCGACGTCACGAACATGACGGCGTACAGAAACAGCATTAAAGACTCATTTAAACAGAAAGAAGGCTTTAATTTAACATTTTTCGCTTTCTTTGTAAAAGCGGCGGCGCAGGCTCTCAAGGAGTTCCCGCAGATGAACAGCATGTGGGCGGGAGACAAAATCGTCCAAAAGAAAGACATCAACATCTCCATTGCCGTTGCCACGGAAGATTCGCTGTTTGTTCCGGTTATTAAGCATGCTGATGAAAAAACGATTAAAGGCATAGCCAGAGAAATAACAGACCTTGCGAAAAAAGTGAGAAACGGAAAACTTACCGCGGAAGATATGCAGGGCGGCACATTTACCGTCAATAACACGGGATCTTTCGGCTCAGTTCAATCTATGGGCATTATCAACCATCCGCAGGCGGCGATTCTTCAGGTAGAATCTATCGTCAAACGTCCGGTTGTCATGAATAACGGGATGATCGCCGTTCGTGATATGGTTAATCTTTGCCTGTCTTTAGATCACAGAGTGCTCGACGGGCTCGTGTGCGGCCGATTCCTCGGACGCGTCAAAGAGATCTTAGAAAACATTGATGAACATACTTCCGTCTATTAAAAAAACTCCTTTTGCCCGGGCGGCAAAAGGAGCTTTTTTATTTTCATTGTGAATCCTCGGGAACAATCATAGTGAGATGATGTTTTTTCACTTCGATCGTACAAGGTGTTGTTCCGTATACCTCGCCATCTGTATCCGCGTCCATCTCACGTCCGGTTTCGATTTCAATCCTGGAGGCCTGAATATAGGACAGCTCCCCTTTGAAATCATCAAACGAACCCTGCTCCATCGTCATCAGCTCCCGCAACGCGGCAAGGCTTGTGTTGCGGCAGATTAACACATCGGCTAAGCCGTCCTGGAGGCTGGCATCAGGCAGGGGAACTCTGTTTGTCCCGATATAATGCCCGTTCATGACAAGCACCATTACGGCTTCGTCTTCTTTCACCTCGCCGTCAATCGTCAATTTGACAGGAAACGGGTTCGCGCTTGTCATCGTCCGCAAGGCGCTCGTGAAGTAGCTGATTTTACCAAGCCATGCTTTTTCAGTTTCATTAATATGGCTTGATGCTTCGGTGATCAGTCCGATGCCCCAGAAGTTCAGAAAATAGCCGTCATCCGTTTTACAGACGTCAATCATCCGTTTATGTCCGGCCGCGAGCACTTCAGCGGCCTTTTGAAGGTTTTGCGGGATGCCGAGCGCCCGGGAGAAATCGTTGCACGTTCCTCCCGGCAAAATGCCGACAGCGGGTCTGTGATCAAGCTTGCTGATGCTGTTGATGCATTGATGCACAGTGCCGTCCCCGCCTAAAATATATAAATGGTCAACTGAACTGTCGAGATTTTCACAATACTGACGGGCATCATCCTGATGTTTGGTCGGTTTAATCAAAAGTTCATCAGCTGACTGGGCCAAAATGGGGACGACCGTGCCGAGCGTTTTATCAATCTGTTTTTGACCGGCGTTTCCATTATAAATTAAAACTGCTTTCCGTTGGCTCATATGACTGCTCCTTTATTTCAGACAATCTCCTTAACAAGTTTCCCGTTTTTAAAGGGTCATAAACTTACATCGGGAACATAAAAGGGACAAAAAACAATTGGATATGAGCGGTGTCATTTGCCGATAGGGAGGTTCCTTGCTATCATAAGAAGAGATGATCAAAAAGGAGAGGTCCCAGTTGAATATGGATTTTAATTTATTTATGAATGATGTCGTGCGTCAAGCCCGCCAGGAAATCACGGCCGCCGGGTATACAGAGCTGAAAACCGCTGAGGAAGTGGACGAAGCGCTTTCGAAAAAAGGAACGACACTCGTCATGGTCAACTCTGTGTGCGGATGCGCAGGCGGTATTGCACGGCCTGCCGCGTACCATTCCGTACATTACGATAAACGCCCGGATCAGCTTGTGACGGTATTTGCCGGACAGGATAAAGAAGCGACAGCCAAAGCGAGAGAATACTTTGAAGGCTATCCGCCGTCCTCTCCGTCATTTGCCATTTTAAAAGACGGGAAAATCATGAAAATGGTGGAACGCCATGAAATTGAAGGCCATGAGCCGATGGCCGTCGTCACAAAACTGCAGGAAGCATTTGAAGAATATTGTGAAGAAGTATAAGTGAAAGAAAAACCCCGGAGCCAAGCGCTTGCGGGGTTTTTTTATATGGTATCTGTATAAATATAAATATTTATACATCGGCGTTCAGCTGTCACTAACCTGAAAAACAATGACTATAATAAACACAGAAAGGAAAATATATTTTTCAAAAATAGTATTGCATCACAATTAAAAAGTGTTTAAAATACAAGTTAACGAATAAATATTCAAATTTAAGAGATCAGTAGATATGGGGGAAATGAATCATGAAGAAATGGCTGTTGGTATTAGCTGCCGCATGTATCACCTTTGCGCTGTCCGCTTGCGGATCAGGCAATTCAGGCTCAGAGGGCGGAAAGAACAAGCTGATTATGGGTACATCGGCTGACTATAAACCATTTGAATATAAAGACGGCGATCAGATCACCGGGTTTGACGTTGATCTGGCAAAAGCTCTAGGCAAAAAGACTGGCTATGACGTTGAGGTGCAGGACATGGACTTCAACAGCCTGATTACAGCCTTGAAGTCCAAGCAGGTAGATATGATTTTATCTGGAATGACACCTACACCGGAACGGAAAAAGCAAGTTGATTTTTCTGATATTTATTATACTGCTAACAATATGATCGTTACGAAAAAGGGAAGCAGCATTAAATCCCTGAATGATCTGAAAGGCAAAACCGTCGGTGTTCAGCTCGGCTCCATTCAAGAGGAAAAAGGCAAGAAGCTCGCTTCGAAATACGGTTTTCAGCTCGAAGACCGCAACCGGATTTCAGACTTAACCGAAGAGATCAAATCCGGGCGTTTTGATGCCGCGATTATCGAAGACATCGTAGCACAAGGCTATTTCAGTTCAAATCAAGATCTGCAGGGCTTTGCGTCAGCAGATGCGAAATCAGACGAATCGGGTTCCGCGATTGCGTTCCGCAAAGACAGTGATCTGACAGCGAAGTTCAACAAAGCGCTGAAAGAAATGGAGAAAAACGGAGAAATCGAAAAACTGAAGAAAAAATGGTTCACCAACGAGAAATAAAAGAAAGCTCAACTTTTCGTTGAGCTTTTTATCTTGAATAAAGACAAAGGAGATCACACGTATGAATTTGGATTTCTCAGCGACAATCCCCCAAATTCCTTTTATATTGGAAGGCCTTGCGGTCACATTAAAAATTGTGCTCGTTTCAGCGGTCATCGGTCTTGTATTAGGCATCGTGCTCAGCTTATTTAAAATCAGCACGATCAGTCCGCTGAAATGGATTGCGGATTTTTATACTTCGATATTCCGCGGCACGCCGCTCGTGCTGCAGCTGATGATCATCTATTTCGGTATGCCGCAGCTTCTGGGCTTTCAGATCGATCAATTTTGGGCGGCGGTCACCGCATTATCGCTCAATTCAGCCGCTTACGTCTCTGAAATTATCAGAGCGGGAATCAACGCAATTGACAAAGGACAAAAAGAGGCTGCCGTCGCTCTCGGCGTGCCGTACGGAAAAATGATGAAAGATCTGCTGCTGCCGCAGGCGTTTAAAAACATTTCTCCGGCTATTATTAACGAATTAATCACCTTAACGAAAGAATCGGCGATCGTCACAGTTATCGGTCTTGGCGACATTATGAGACGGGCCTACCAGTCCGGCGCCGCAACATACAACTATTTAGAACCTCTTATTGTGGCGGGCTTAATCTATTACGTGCTCGTTTTGATCTTAGCATTCATCGGAAAAGGCGTAGAAAGGAAGCTGAAAGCCAATGATTAAGGTCGACAACCTGTCAAAATCATTCGGGAAACATGAAGTACTGAAAAACATTTCAACACAGATCGAAGAAGGGGAAGTCGTCGCTGTCATCGGCCCTTCCGGTTCCGGCAAATCAACGTTTCTGCGCTGCTTAAATCTGCTGGAAACCCCGAGCGGCGGAACGATTGCCATTAAAGAAAATGAAATTACCGCAGCTAAAACGAATAAACTGAAAGTGCGGGAAAATATCGGCATGGTATTTCAGCATTTTCATTTGTTTCCTCATAAAACGGTGCTTGAAAATATCACATACGCGCCAGTCAGCGTGAAGAAAGAGTCTAAAAAGGAGGCGGAGGAAAAGGCGTGCGCCCTCCTTGAAAAAGTCGGACTGCTTGACAAACGGAACGACTATCCGAACCGTTTGTCAGGCGGACAGAAGCAGCGGGTCGCCATCGCGCGGGCGCTTGCCATGAATCCTGACATCATGCTGTTTGATGAACCGACCTCGGCTCTTGACCCGGAAATGGTCAAAGAAGTTCTTGAGGTGATGAAAGAGCTCGCGCAGACGGGCATGACGATGGTGATCGTAACGCACGAAATGGGATTTGCCAAAGAAGTGGCAGACCGCGTATTATTCATGGATGAAGGGACGATCGTGGAAGACGGGCAGCCGGAAGAATTTTTTCTTTCTCCGAAGTCAAAAAGAGCACAGGACTTTTTAGAAAAAATATTATAAAATATAACTGTAAGAAAAGAAGAAGAATGCTCTTCTTCTTTTTTTTGAGAAAGAAACAAACAGAATGGAGCAAGCAATGTTTAAAATCGGTTACCGCACACTAAAGACCGCACTTGGAACGGCGCTGGCCATTTATTTAGCCCAGCTGTTGCATCTGCAAAACTTCGCATCCGCAGGAATCATCACCATATTGTGCATCCAGATTACGCAAAAGCGGTCGCTTCAGGCCTCGTGGGCCCGATTTGCCGCCTGTTTATTGGCGATCGTCTTCTCATATGTCTTTTTCGGGCTGATCGGCTATTATCCGTTTGCGATCGGAATATTGCTGGTGCTGTTCATTCCGACTACAGTCGTTTTAAAAATAAACGAAGGGATCGTCACCAGCTCAGTAATCATTCTTCATTTATATATGTCCGGCGGCATTACGATGGCGTTTATCTGGAATGAGTTCCAGCTGATCACCGTAGGTATCGGCGTCGCGCTGTTAATGAATCTGTATATGCCGAGCCTCGACAGAAAACTCGCGGCATACCGGAAAAAAATTGAGGACAACTTTTCCGTCATCTTCGCCGAAATCGAACGGTATTTGTTAACTGGTGAGCAAGATTGGTCGGGGAAGGAAATACCGGAGACGCATCAGATGATTCAAGAGGCGAAAAACCTCGCCTATCGGGACGTGCAGAATCATATTTTGCGCCATGAAAATCTTTACTATCATTATTTTAAGATGAGACAGAAACAATTTGAAATCATTGAACGGCTGCTGCCGAAGATTACCTCTATTTCAATAACGGTGGAGCAGGGCAAAATAATCGCCCATTTCATCCATGAATTAAGGGAAGCCATTCATCCCGGCAATACCGCTCATAAATTTTTAAAAAGACTTGCAGAAATGAGAACGGAATTTGAAGAAATGCCGCTCCCGGCAACGCGCGAGGAGTTTGAAGCGCGGGCGGCTTTGTTCCACCTCCTCGGTGAGATGGAACAATATCTCGTGATTAAAAGTTATTTCAAAGGCATCAAGCTGTAAAAAACATATGGATCAATCGCATGAGTCCTCCTTTCATTGGTCATTCTAATGAAAAAAGGAGGGGAGCCCATGCGATTTTTTTTATTGTCAGCCGCCCTGCTGCTGTCTCCGCTTTGGCCGCTTGGCGCGAACCCTTTGCCGGGTGACCCTTATATTATCGTCAATAAAGCCACAAATGCGCTTGCTGTTGTGAAGGATAACCGAATAGAAGGCATTTATCAGGTGGCGACGGGAAAAACGGATGATTTAACGCCTGAAGGAGAATTTACGGTAACGGTCAAAGCCGTCAATCCGTATTACCGGAAGAAGAATGTAAAGGGAGGCGCGCCGGAAAACCCGCTCGGCGTCCGCTGGATCGGTTTTGACGCGAAAGGAACTGACGGCAGGATATACGGCATTCACGGAACAAACAGAGAAGAGCTGATCGGGGGGTTTGTATCAAACGGCTGTATCCGTATGAAAAACCGGGATGTCATCCGTATTTTCCGGATTATCCCTCCCGGAACGAAAGTATTGATTACAAAAGAAAACCGCTCATTCGAGGACATTGCAATAGAGCGGAAAGCCCTCATAAAAAAGCAGGAAACCCCCTTGCAATGAGGCGCCTGCTTTTTTACCGCAAATACATCATAATGCCTGAGAGGAGGGTTGAAAGTATAAATACGCCCAAAATGACGATGACGGCGCTTTTCATAAATTTTTGAGACATTGTTTCACTCCTTAAGATTACTGTCTATCATTTTAACGTGTTTTGCTTGTATGAACAAGCCATATCCTATGGCGGAAAGCAGGTGGCCGCGCTATGAAAAAACTTGATCATGTCGGCATTGCCGTCAGCTCTATTGAAGCCGCGAGAGGATTTTACGAACGGATGCTCGGGCTTACGTATATCGGAGACGAGCTGGTAAGCGGCCAAAATGTGAGAGTTGCTTTTTTAGAAGCGGGAGGCACAAAGCTTGAGCTGATTGAGCCGCTGTCGGACGCGTCTCCCGTCAGCTCTTTTTTACAGAAAAGAGGCGAAGGGCTGCATCATTTGGCATTCCGCTGCGCCGATATGAAGGAAACGATCAAGGAGCTTGAAGCATGCCGCATGACTTTGATCCATCATGAACCGCAAAACGGAGCGGGCGGGAAGAAGATCGCATTTCTCTCTCCAAAAGAGGCGAACGGGGTCCTGATTGAGCTTTGTGAAACAATTGAAAAAGGAGAAACTCAAGATGAGCATGAGTGATCATATCAGACACTTAAATGAAAGACGTTCCTTTTTAACAAACGGCGGCGGAGCGGAAAAAATGAAAAACAGCACAAAAAAGGCAAGCTGACGGCAAGAGAAAGAATTGACTATTTATTGGACGAAGACAGTTTTTCAGAGCTGCAGCCGTTTGCCAAAAGCCGCATGCCCGGGTGCCAGAATGCTCCGGGAGACGGCGTTGTTACCGGATACGGCACAATTGACGGACGGCCCGTGTATTTGTTTGCCCATGACTTTACCGTACTCGGCGGGACGCTCGGCGAGACACATGCGGAAAAAATCGCGGCGGTAATGGATCTGGCGGCGAAAAATAAAACCCCGATCATCGGGCTGAACGACTCAGGTGGTGCGAGAATTCAAGAGGGTGTGGTATCATTAAATGGATACGGTCATATCTTTAGGCGCAACGTCCTTTACTCGGGAGTGATTCCGCAAATTTCTGTCATCCTTGGGCCGTGTGCCGGCGGTGCTGTTTATTCACCCGCATTGACGGATTTTGTGATTATGGCGGAACATACGTCGCACATGTTTATTACAGGCCCGAAAGTCATTGAACAGGTGACGGGTGAACAGATTGACGCGGAAAGTTTAGGCGGTGCGGGAATACATAATGTGATAAGCGGAAATGCCCACTATTCCGCACGAACGGAAAAAGAGGCTCTTTCCGCTGTGAAAACCCTGCTTTCTTATCTCCCGCACGGCGGACAGACGGCATTGCCCGTTAAAAAGGAAGACGCCAGACCGTTATTAAACACCCTCGTTCCCGCGGACAGTTCGAAACCTTACGATGTGTTACAGGTAATAAAAGAGCTGGCGGATGACGGAACGTTTTTTGACATTCAGCCGTATTTTGCCAAAAACATTGCTGTCGGTTTTCTGAAACTCGGACGGCGTACAGTCGGTGTTGTCGCAAACCAGCCGAAACACTTGGCGGGGAGCCTCACGATTGATGCCGCTGACAAAGCGTCGAGATTCATCCGTTTTTGCGACGCGTTTCATATTCCGTTATTGACGATCGCTGATGTTCCTGGATTTCTTCCGGGCCTTCAGCAGGAACATGCGGGAATCATCCGTCACGGAGCAAAATTGCTGTATGCTTTTGCCGAAGCGACGGTGCCGAAAGTGACGCTCATCATCAGAAAAGCTTACGGAGGCGCCTATGTCGCCATGAATTCGAAAGGGCTCGGGGCAGATCTTGTATTCGCCTGGCCCAATGCGGAAATCGCCGTGATGGGAGCGGAAGGCGCGGCGTCGATTTTATACAGCAGAGACATACAGGCTTCTGACGAGCCAGAGAAAACGAAGCGCGAAAAAAAAGCCATATACGAAAAGGAAAACGCCGGTCCGTATAAAGCGGCGGCCTGCGGAATGGTGGATGATATCATCCGGCCGGAAGACTCGAGGAAAAAATTGATTCAGGCATTTGACATACTTGCGCATAAGGAAGAGGAAAGACCGAAAAAAAAGCACGGTAATATACCGCTTTAAACGGAGGGAACTGAAAATGGTAAACGAAAAACGTCTGCTTGAAGAATTTCTTGAACTCGTTCAAATTGATTCAGAGACAAAACATGAAGCGGAAATCAGCAAGGTGCTCAAACAAAAATTCACTGATTTAGGATTGAGCGTAAAAGAAGATGATACAAAAGAAGTGACGGGGCATGGAGCCGGCAACTTAATCTGTACGTTAAAGGGCACAAAAGATGCGGATACGATTTATTTCACATCGCACATGGACACGGTTGTCCCGGGCAAAGGCGTTAAGCCGATTGTGGAAGACGGCTATGTAAAATCCGACGGCACGACGATTCTCGGCGCTGATGATAAGACGGGACTTGCCGCAATGTTTGAAGCCATTAAAGTGCTGAAAGAACAAAACATCGAGCACGGCACCATTGAATTCATTATCACGGCCGGAGAAGAATCGGGATTAGTCGGGGCAAAAGCAATGGATCGTTCAGACATTACCGCGAAATACGGTTTTGCGCTTGATTCAGACGGAAAAGTCGGCAACATTATTGTAGCCGCGCCGACACAAGCGAAAGTGAGAGCAACCATTTTCGGGAAAACGGCTCATGCGGGGGTAGAACCGGAAAAAGGCATCTCCGCGATTACAATCGCATCAAAAGCAATCTCTAAAATGCCGCTCGGCCGTATTGATAAAGAAACAACGGCTAATATCGGACGTTTCGAAGGCGGCACGCAAACCAATATCGTCTGCGACCAGGTTGATATTCTGGCTGAAGCGCGTTCATTAGTGCCTGAAAAAATGGAAGCGCAAGTGCAGAAAATGAAAGAAGCTTTCGAATCTGCTGCAGCTGAGATGGGAGGCCGCGCGGAAGTGGACATCGCGGTTATGTATCCGGGTTTCAAATATCAGGACGGCGATCAGGTTGTGGAAGTCGCGAAAAAAGCGGCGGCAAAAATCGGCCGGCCGAGCGAACTTCAGACAAGCGGCGGCGGAAGTGACGCAAACGTCATTGCCGGCCACGGCATTCCGACAGTCAACCTGTCAGTAGGCTATGAACAAATCCATACGAAAAATGAAAAAATGCCGATTGAAGAGCTCGTCAAAACGGCGGAAATGGTCGTTGCCATTATCGAAACAGCGGCCAACTAAAAACGAAGCACCCAGTTGATTGGGTGCTTTTTTCATTCTTCATGATAATTGGTTTAAAGCCTTGCAGATACAAGAAAAACTCGCCGGATAGGTTCCGGCAGGGTTTCAGTATTATGATTTGGCGGGCTCCGCCTGAGCCGCAGCCTGTTTCTTTTTATGATGCGTCTGCTGTAAAAGTACATTCTGCACTGTCAAAAACAGTCCGCTTGTAAACCAGTAAAGCGGCAGCGCAGCCGGTACGTTAAGTGAAAAAACGGTCATCATGACAGGGAAAATAAAGACCATGATTTTTGCTGACTGCATTGCGGCCGGATTTTGAGCAGCCGGTGAATATTTCTCGTTTAATTTTTGGGAAATATAAGCCTGTAAGAAATACATGGCCCCCGCGCACAGTGATACAAGAATATCAGAATGCCCTAAGCTGAACCACAGAAATGAGTGTGAAGCGATTTCCGGCGTTGAGCGGATGGCGTAATAAAAACCGATCAAAATCGGGAATTGCACCAGCATCGGAAGACATCCCATTGCCATCGGATTCAGATTGTGCTCACGGTAAAGCTTCATCATTTCCATTTGCAGTTCTTTTTGTTTCTCCGCATCTTTCGTTTGTTTCATTTTAGCCTGAATGCTGTCGACCTGCGGTTTGATCACAGCCATTTTTTCCTGGAACACCCGCTGTTTCTTAAATTGGTTCACAAACAAAGGCAATACAACGATCCGGACGATAATCGTCACCAGAATAATCGACAATCCGTACTCACCGTGGAACAGGCCCGCCACGCCTTTTAAAAGTGCCGAAAACGGCTCGATCAGGTAATCGTGAAAAAACCCGATATTCCCGAGGCCTCCCGTCTGAGTCTGAGATGTCGCTGCAAAAGCCGAGCGGCCTGTGCACAGTACGATAAAAAACAATCCGAATGCGATCCATTTTTGATATGTTTTAGACAATTATGTCTCCTCCTTTTTATCTTCACTTGCCGTTATAAAAGGAGGAAGCTGACATCTTCATCATCATTCGCCGGTGAATTCATGCGGATGACTTTACGTATCCAAGTTGTAATGCGATGATATATAATAATAAGAAAGTCTGTTCGGTTCAGCTGAACGACTGCTTGATGTTCATCTATTCGTTTCGTTCTCCAATGCTCGCCTGCGCGGCGCTCACGCAAAAGAAAAGCGATGCCGATCGCGGTCAGAGCGGGAAGAATAATTGTGAAAAAATCGACTAAAAATAAAAAGTCATTCATTGACTCAAGAATCATTTTATCACATCCATTCAGCTCTTATTTTACTACATATATATAAGGTTGTCTATGAAAGGAAAGGAGGCGCCGGGAGTGGCCGGAAAAGGGAGAATTATATTTCATATCGATATGAACAGTTTTTATGCCTCCGTAGAAATGGCGTATGATCCGTCTTTAAGAGGAAAACCTATCGCCGTTGCCGGAAACGTGAAGGAACGGAAAGGAATCATCGTCACCTGCAGCTATGAAGCGAGAGCGCGGGGCGTAAAGACCACCATGCCGGTGTGGCGGGCAAAACGCTTCTGTCCCGAACTCATCGTCGTGCCTCCGAATTTTGACCGCTATCGGAGTTCGTCAAAAGAAATGTTCAGCATTCTGAGGGAGTATACGGATTTAGTCGAGCCTGTTTCTATTGATGAAGGATACATGGATATTACGGACACACCGCACAGCCACAGGGCGTATGAGACAGCCGAAGACATTCAGGCGAGACTGCAAAAAGAGCTTTTGCTTCCGTCAAGCATCGGCATCGCCCCGAATAAATTTCTCGCTAAAATGGCTTCTGACATGAAAAAACCGCTCGGCATCACCATTTTAAGAAAAAGAGAGCTGCCGGACGTATTATGGCCTCTTCCGATTGAAGAGATGCACGGTATAGGAACGAAAACTGCGGAAAAAATAAAAACGCTCGGCATCAAAACGATCGGTGATTTGGCAAAAGGAGATGAACATGCGCTGAAAACGCTTCTCGGCATAAACGGCCCGAGGCTGAAGGATAAAGCGAACGGCATCCATCCTGCAGAAGTCAATCCCGAGCGGATATATGAATTTAAAAGCGTCGGCAACTCATCCACCCTGTCGCATGATTCGGCTGACTGGGATGAATTAACGGGCGTGTTTGACCGGCTCGCGCTGTCTGTGAGCAAACGGCTCCAGCGTAAGGAGGTCATGGCCTGCCGGCTGTTCATCATGATTCGGTATGCGGATTGGAAAACGGTCACAAGAAGCATGACCCTCAGCAATCCGGCTGATCAGAAAGAAGACATCATGGAAGCGGCGATGGAACTGTTTGACAAGCACTGGAACCAAAATCCGGTAAGGCTTCTCGGCATCACCGGAACGGAACTGGTTGAAAAACAGCAGGCGTATAAACAGCTTGATCTGTTTTCATTCAAGGAGGACGCAAAGGATGAGCCGATTTTTCAGATGATGAACGAGCTGAATGAAAAGTACGGCCAAAACCTGATCAGAAAAGGCGCTGTTATAAAAAAAGAAGAAAGCAAAACAAGGGGAACGAGCTTTAACAGAGACTTTTTTCAGGATGAAAAGAAAAGGTGAATAACTTGAAAAAAGGGGTTATGTATGATAATTTCTTTAGTATAAATATCATTTTATTTTAATTTAAATTTTAAAATGGTTAAACGTTTGAAGAAGGGACGTTAGAATATGTCAAAACAACAAATCGGAGTTATCGGTCTTGCGGTAATGGGTAAAAATCTGGCTCTTAACATCGAAAGCCGGGGATTTTCTGTGTCTGTATACAACAGATCAAGCAGCAAAACGGAAGAGTTTTTAGAAGAGGCAAAAGGCAAAAATGTTGTCGGTACATACAGCATTGAGGAGTTTGTCCAGTCTCTTGAAACACCCCGTAAAATTTTATTAATGGTTAAAGCGGGAACTGCAACGGATGCGACGATTCAATCTCTTCTTCCTCATCTGGAAAAAGACGATATTTTGATTGACGGCGGAAATACATACTATAAAGATACACAGCGCCGGAACAAAGAGCTTGCCGAAAGCGGCATTCACTTTATCGGAACGGGTGTATCAGGCGGTGAAGAGGGAGCGCTGAAAGGGCCTTCTATTATGCCGGGCGGCCAAAAGGAAGCGCACGAACTCGTAAAACCGATTTTAGAAGCCATTTCTGCTAAAGTGGACGGAGAAGCTTGTACGACATACATCGGCCCGGACGGAGCGGGGCACTATGTAAAAATGGTGCACAACGGTATTGAATACGGTGACATGCAGCTGATCTCTGAGTCATATTTCATTCTGAAACAGGTGCTCGGATTGTCTGCCGAAGAGCTTCACGAAGTATTCGCTGAGTGGAACAAAGGAGAGCTTGACAGCTATCTGATCGAAATCACGGCTGACATTTTCACTAAAAAAGATGAAGAAACGGGCAAACCGCTTGTTGACGTGATCCTTGATAAAGCAGGCCAAAAAGGAACGGGTAAATGGACAAGCCAAAGCGCTCTTGACTTAGGCGTGCCGCTTCCGATTATCACTGAATCTGTTTTTGCGCGTTTCATTTCCGCAATGAAAGAAGAGCGTGTGAAAGCAAGCAGCCTTCTGTCCGGACCAGACGTTAAGCCGGTCACTGAAAATAAAGAAGAACTGATTGAAGCGGTCAGAAAAGCGCTCTTCATGAGTAAAATCTGTTCTTACGCACAAGGCTTCGCCCAAATGAAAGCCGCGTCTGAAGAATATAACTGGGATCTGAAATACGGTGAAATCGCGATGATTTTCCGCGGCGGCTGTATCATCCGCGCGGCGTTCCTGCAAAAGATCAAAGACGCATATGACCGTGAACCGGAGCTTGACAACCTGCTGTTAGACAGCTACTTCAAAAACATTGCAGAAAGCTACCAAGGCGCCCTTCGCCAAGTGATTTCACTTGCCGTAGCCCAAGGCGTGCCGGTACCTTCGTTCTCAAGCGCACTTGCGTATTACGACAGCTACCGTACGGCAGTGCTTCCTGCAAACTTGATTCAAGCGCAGCGTGATTACTTCGGCGCGCATACGTATGAACGCACAGATAAAGAAGGCATTTTCCATACTGAATGGATGAAGTAATGAAGAAGCCCCCGCAGTTATTGCGGGGGCTTTTCTGATATTAAAAACCGCGGACCGTCATGAACGGCGCCGCGGTTTTTGATATTTTCTTATATATTCCACCAGTGGAGACCGTCTTTTTCAAGAAGATCGTCCGAAGCTTTCGGTCCCATTGACCCGGCTTCATAATTCGGAGAAAGGGTTTTGTCGGCTGCCCACGTTTCGGAAATCACATCGACGAAATTCCATGAAAGCGCCACTTCGTCCCAATGGGCAAAGTTTGTCGCATCACCGAGCAGACAGTCATGGATTAATTTTTCATAGGCTTCCGGTGTGTTCATTTCGTCACTGCAGTTGCTGCAGTAATCCAGCTTAATCGGCTGAGCATGAGCGGCTCCGCCTAATTTTTTAGCATTCAGATATAGTGTAATGCCTTCATCCGGCTGAATATGGATGACAAGCAGGTTCGGATTTACATTCGTTTCATTGCCGTAATAAAGGTTCATCGGAATGTCTTTAAATTGAACGACGATTTTCGTTGATTTTTCTTTCATCCGTTTCCCTGTGCGGATATAAAACGGAACGCCGGCCCAGCGGAAGTTATCGATCAACAGCTTTCCGGACACGAATGTTTCCGTATTGGAATCCGGTGCTACATTATGCTCATCTGTATAGCTTGGTACAGAGTTTCCGTCAATCGTTCCCGCTTGGTATTGTCCGCGGACGAAGTAGTCGCTCACTTCGTTTGGGGCGACAGGGCGGAGAGCCCTCAGCACCTTCACTTTTTCGCTGCGGATTTCTTCCGTGTTCAGTTTAATCGGCGGTTCCATCGCCAAGAGAGCGACCATTTGTAAAATATGGTTTTGAACCATATCACGGAGTGCGCCTGATTTCTCATAATATCTCGCACGATCCTCAACGCCAAGATCCTCACTTGACGTAATCTGGATGTTTGAGATGTAGCGGTTATTCCACAGCGGCTCAAACAGCGCATTCGCAAACCGGATGACTTCGATATTTTGAACCATTTGTTTGCCTAAGTAATGGTCGATCCGGTAAATTTGATCTTCCGTGAAAGCTTCGCGTATTTCTTTGTTAAGCTCTTTCGCACTCGGCAGGTCATGGCCGAACGGTTTTTCAATGACGAGACGGGACCAGCCATTTGTCGCTGTGACACCTTCGTTTTTAAGTGATTTTGCGATCGTGCCGAAAAACTCAGGAGCCATCGCCAAGTAAAACATTCTGTTGTTCGGGATTTCATATGTATGTTCAAGCTGATCAAGCAGGACATTCAGCTCCTGATAGGAACCCGGATTCGTTACATCAAACGGATGGTAATAAAAATGAGATGTGAAATCGTCTATGTCTTTTTGCCCGGCAGAAGAAACAGACGTTTTAACCGTTTCCCGGAGGTCCTCGTTTGACCAAGGTCTTCTTCCAACACCTACAACTGCAAACTCTTCACCAATTTGACCATTTTTATATAAACGGTGAATGGATGGGTAAAGTTTTCGTTTTGCCAAATCCCCTGTGGCACCAAATATTACAATTACTGCTTTTGGTTTGTCGTTTGTTTTCACTTAGAGTACCTCACTTTATCTGAAGCATGGTTTAAAACCCCGCATATTTCCTTCATTTTAAATCTAAAATTCATTGAAAGCAAACATTTCAGCCTGTTTTTTGCGGTTTGCGGAAAAAAATTAATCAGGCCGGAGAAGGCCCGGGTGAATTCACATTTTCAGTCTGATCCTGTATCCTTAGTAGTACAAAGATCTAGGAGGAAGCATTGTGGAATTATTATTTTTAGGGACGGGGGCCGGCATGCCGGCAAAGACGAGAAACGTAACGTCCGTCGCGCTGAAGCTTCTTGAAGAAAGGCGTTCCGTATGGCTGTTTGATTGCGGAGAAGCCACTCAGCATCAGATATTACATACAACAATCAAACCGAGGAAAATTGAAAAGATTTTCATCACCCACCTTCACGGCGACCATGTTTACGGTCTTCCGGGTCTGTTGGGGAGCCGTTCATTTCAGGGCGGTGAAGAAGAGCTGACGATTTACGGGCCAAAAGGCATTAAAGCCTTTATCGAAACAAGCCTGAACGTGACGGCGACTCATCTGACGTATCCTCTTACCGTACATGAAATCGAAGAGGGGACGGTTTTTGAAGATGAGCAATTCATTGTTACCGCAGCATCCGTCATTCACGGTGTGGAAGCGTTCGGCTACCGGGTTCAGGAAAAGGATATTCCCGGCGCATTGCAGGCCGGCAGATTGAAAGAAATGAATATCCCGCCCGGACCCGTCTATCAGAAAATCAAAAACGGCGAAACGGTCACACTTGACGATGGCAGAATCATTAACGGGCGGGATTTTCTGGAACCCCCGAAAAAAGGAAGAATCGTCGCTTTTTCCGGGGATACGAGGGCATCAGAGCGGGTAACGGAGCTTGCGCGCAATGCGGATGTGCTTGTTCATGAAGCGACGTTTGCCAAGGAAGATGCAAAGCTCGCACATAATTATTATCACGCGACGACAGAACAGGCTGCGCAAACGGCAAAAAAAGCAGGCGCCAAACAGCTGATCTTAACTCATATCAGCGCAAGGTATCAGGGAGAATCGCCGATAGAGCGTCTCGAACATGAGGCGAAAGCGGTATTTGAAAACAGTAAGATCGCATTTGACTTCATGGAGGTCACTGTGGAGCGGTCTTAAAAAATGGACGCTTGACATTTTTTTCTGATGAGATATAATAAAACGTAATAATTACGATTTGAAGGGGTGAAAATGATGCGTGTGAATGTTACATTGGCCTGTACAGAGACAGGGGACAGAAATTATATTACGACGAAGAACAAACGGACGAATCCGGACCGGTTAGAAATGAAAAAGTATTCACCCCGGTTGAAAAAGTATACGCTGCATCGTGAGACAAAATAGATCACGATAACAAAAGCCATTGTGCCGTTGCACAATGGCTTTTGTTTTATCAGTTTACCGCCTGATAGGCAGGAGCATTCATTTGCTGGCGCACCGCGCACCAAACATCATAAATGGCAAGGTGGACGATGTGCGGTTCATCGTGGTGAATGGCATGAGAACTGTTTTTGGCCTGAATCCATCCGCTTTGATAAGAGACATCAAGCATGCTTCTGTGCAGTTTCACCCATTGTTCATGAGCGTGCTTTAAGCGCTCATCCCGCTCTCCCGATGATAAAATCAACAGCGGCATATCGCCGAAATGAATCTGCTGATGCTTGATCTGACGAAGGCTCGTCAAAAATTCCGCGTGTGATCCTTCCAATATGAACTGTTTCAAATAGGCGGCTTTCATTTCTTCGGGAAGAAGCGGAAGCACTTTCGTCTCCTGATCCTCAGAAACCGGATCAAGCATCACCATCCCGAGAATATCACGGCGGTTCCGGCTCGCCCAAAGTCTGCTGATAATCGCGCCGTATGAATGCGAGACGACAAGATAAGGAGGCTTGACGCCGGCCTTCAGAAGAAGAGCGTTTAATTCCTGTACCATGTGGTCCGCCGTTCTCTTGTTTCGGCTTTGTCCGCTTTTGCCGATTCCGGCTCTGTCATATGTGAAAACCCCAAATTCTTCATCTATGTCAGCGAGTAATGATGTCCATGTTTCAGAAGAAGTGCCGTAGCCGGCTTCAAAGACGATCGTCACTTCGCCGGCGCCTTTACGGTGTTTCGTATAAAACGGACACCCGTCAATCAGATATGTCCTTTCCATCCATGCTGCTTTCATTGGAGTCATCCCCTCTAATTGGTTCTATAGGGAAGACGGAGAAGCTTCGGCAATCGTTTCTCAAAAAATAAAAAAAGAGACAGCCGGATCGAAAAACTCCGGCTGCCATTTCATCACCATGCTCTGTCGTATTGAACCGGTGACGGTATTTCAGTATTCAGCTGCTTCGCTGCACTCCTTGCAAAGTGCGGATCGCGCAGAAGTTCTCTCGCGACAAAAATAAGGTCAGCGCGGTTGTTTTGCAGAATTTCTTCCGCCATTGTTCCCGTCGTTATCAAACCGACGGCGCCTGTTGCGATTTCGGCCTGTTCACGGATTTTCTCTGCGAAGCTCACTTGGTAGCCTGGGAAGACATTAATATCAGCTTGAACGAGTGCGCCTGAGCTGCAATCAATGAGGTCGACTCCCTGTTCTTTCATCCACTTCGCAAAACCGATATGATCCGCAATGTCCAGCCCTTTGTCTGTATAATCCGATGCAGAAATACGGACAAATAACGGGCCGTCCCAGACTTCCTTGACGGCTTCAATGGTCTCGCCTAAGAAGCGGTAGCGATTTTCATGTGAGCCTCCGTATTCGTCTGTACGGTGATTGGACAGAGGGGACAAAAATTCGTGCATTAAGTAGCCGTGTGCCGCATGAAGTTCAATAATATCAAAGCCGGCTTCTTTCGCGCGCGCCGCTGCCTGTTTGAATTCCTGAATGGTTTCTTTAATTTGTTCTGTCGTCATTTCAGCCGGTGTTTTGGACTGCTCATCGAACGGAATGGCTGACGGAGCGTAAATGTCTCCCTCAAGCTCAGCTTTACGTCCGGCGTGCGCAAGCTGAATGCCGATTTTAGATCCTTGCGCTTTCACTTGTTCCGTCAGTTTGGCAAAACCTTCGATATGATCATCGCTCCAAATGCCCAAATCCTGATCGGAAATGCGCCCCTGAGGATTAACGGCTGTCGCTTCCACGATAATCAGGCCGACCTGTCCGATTGCACGCGATATGTAGTGCGCCATATGAAAAGGCTGCAGTTTTCCGTCCTTCTCATGTGAGGAATACATGCACATCGGTGCCATAACAATACGGTTTTTGATCGTTACATCTTTAACGGTCCATGGTGTGAATAATTTTCTGGCCATTTATTTCGCCTCCCGGAATGTTTTTAGACATTGATTATAACAACTCATGATCATTCAGTCATATAAACTGCTCACGACTGAGCGCATTGTTATTATTGTTCTGGACGGGCATTTTTTTATACACAGCGTGGCCGTATCTTCATAACAGGCATTTACAGCCGATCATATAGCAAATATAGATGAGAAACGCACCGATGACTGCGTGGCCACCTTTGAACCAGTTTGTCAGGATGAAAATACTGCTGATGAAGATCACTGCGCCGAAGGCACCGAATATTCCGTTTTTTTGAGCGGCTCTGAAATCGTCGGCGCTCATATTTTTCAGCTGCAAGTGAATATTCAGTAACGTCATGATCGGCAGCAATGTAATAACGCCTGATAAAAATAAGTATTTCGATTTGCTTAAATACGCGGCGGCCACCATAACGGTGCCGCCGATAAAAAATTGAATGAGAAAACTCATGCTGAAACGCTCACCTTCTGTTTGTGATCAAGTATAATGATGGAGACATTGCCATTTTATTTTTGATTGATGTATAAGTAAACTAAATATAACTAATGCATTGGATAATAAAGAATGATATCTGGGAGATGAAGCCGGTTGGATTTAAAGAAGCATTTAGCCTTTATTAAAACGGTTGAAAGCGGCAGCCTGACCCAAGCCGCTGCCATATTGAATTACACACAGCCGAACATCAGCCAAATGATCAGTAAATTAGAGGAAGAGTACGGTTTTCCGCTTTTGATCAGACAGCGGCATGGAGTGAGGCCCACCGCAAATGGCTTGAAAGTGTTACATATTATGAAGGAAATTCAAAAAAACTATGAAAAACTGTCTGAAACCGTTGATAATATTAATGGGTTAGAAAGAGGGGAAGTCCGGCTCGGCACTGTTACGAGCGTGGCGGTAAAATGGCTGCCGAAAATTTTGAGGGAATTTAATGAGCTGTATCCTTCCATTAAGGTGCATCTGTTTGAAGGAAATTCTACTGAACTGGAAGAATGGCTGAAAGATGATCGGATTGATGCGGCGATCGGGACATCCCACAGCGAGAAGTGGCATTTTTACCCGTTGGCAGAGGATCCGATTGTAGCGGTGATGAGCCCGCAGCATGAATTGGCGCAATGTGAAACGGTTCCGTTACATGTCATGGAGTCCGTCAAATGTATCGTGCCTTATCCGGAGACACATTTTGATGTGCTGAAAGTGCTGAAGGAAGAAAAGATTACGCCGCGGGTCGCTTATCAAATCAGAGGGGATGAAGCGATTATTGCAATGGTGCGGAACAATCTGGGGATCAGCATCTTGCCGCAGCTTTTGGTGAATGATTGTGATGTGCTCATCAAACGGTTTGACCGGTATGTCTCCAGGCAGCTCGGCATTTTGACAGCTCATGCAAAGGAGACGCAGACACCTTCTGTCCAGAAACTGATTCAATGCATACAAGAATGGGTTGCGGTCCGTCAGGCTTCTGTCTGAAGAAGCCTGATATGCGTTTAAGCCGGTTCAGCATAATAGACCAGCATAAAATATGTCACCGGTTCATCCGAGGAATTAAAATAACTGTGCGGCATCGCCCGAAGTCAGCACATGCTTTTCGTCATGAAGCTCAACCGTCAATTCACCGCTCTTGATTAAAATGTATCTTCCCCTAAATGTGATTTTGCCTCATGGGCGCAGCCCGGCTTCAGGTCAACTATGTCAAAAAGTCTGACCGTGACGGTGGTGAGCGGGGTTATTTTGATGTCGGGCTTTCGTCTGTTTATATAAAAAAAGCATCAACGGCACATGCTGTTGATGCTTTTTTTGATATGCTAGGGTTTGGAGAGCACTTCAATTCCGACGTTGACCATTTTGTCCAGTCCCATAAAAGACAGGCAGATTTTGGCGCGTCTTTTTCTTTTATCGATCTTTTTAATAATGCCTTCCATTCCTTTAAGAGGCCCTGAGGCAACGGTTACTTTTGAATTTTCAATATAGACTTTTGAATAATCTACAGTGTCTCCTTCTCCGATCAGCCTAATGATAGGGAGGATTTCTTCATCCTTAATTGTCGTGAAATAGGTTTTACGCTCTTTGGAATAATATGCGCCGTTATTCACGATTCTGCATGAAATGGGGAGTTCTTTGATTTTATGAAATGTCCGCTCTGTCATCTTCGTTTTAAACAGCACATATCCCGGAAACATCTTTTTGAGTGCCTCGTATTTGATTCCGGCTTTTCGTTCTGTGACTTTTTTCTTGGGTATGATTGAGTAGAGAGCCTGCTCATCAAACTGCAGACGCAGAAATTTTTGAACTGTTTCTTCTTTTCCGGACTCTACAAAAAGTGCGTACCATTTCATGACTGGGTCCTCCTTAGAATAATAAGAAATTATTATACAAAGAAAGTATTTAATGGATAGTATTTAAAGTGATTAAAAATTTTTCTAATTCGTCTTTTTTTTACATAATATATGAAAATGAAAAATAAGTATAGACCCAATTGACAGAGAAGCGATGAAATTTTCTTTGACATGAAAAGGGTTCAGGGAATTATCTGACAATTATCCCGAAACAATTATGCCGACTGTCCACCCAACATAAAACTGTGGAATAAATGTCAGAAAATAACGAAATAAAACCTTGACATTATTATCTATAAATTGATATTATTCTCTTTAAATAGCAACTATTTGTTAAATTTATTAAATTGATGTAAAGCACCTATTAAATTTCAATCGCTGTTTCGGCACGTTGAAGAGGAAATAGGGATTATAAAAATGATTGTAATGTATATATCTACATATACATGATAAGGGAGAAGTGTGCCGTCATGGCTGTTTTCGGGCATATTGGCACTGCAGCTTGTCATGCGAAACATTCAGTAAACAAGCAAGATGTCTTTATATAAATTATGTTAGAAAAGGAAAACACAATGCGTTTGCGATTTTTAAACCTGTGCTGAATCGCAAACGCGTTTGTGTTTTTATTTTTATGCCGGTGTTTACACCAGTCAATATATGAAATAAGAGACGTTTTTGTATGGAGATCCACATGTGATATACAAAATTGGCGATGCGGAAAGGATGAGGATAAGATGCTTACGTTTGTGTTCCCGGGGCAGGGTTCTCAATTTAAAGGAATGGGAGCCGGACTGTTTGATGAATTTCAAGATCTGACACGTCAGGCTGATGACATATTAGGCTACTCTATAGAAGAATTGTGTCTGGAGGATCCGAATCACCAGCTGGGGAAAACGCAATTTACCCAGCCGGCGTTATATACGGTGAGTGCACTCAGTTATTTAAAGAAAATGAAAGAGTCCGGCAGAGAGCCTGATTACGCCGCAGGGCACAGTTTAGGAGAATATAATGCGTTATTTGCGGCCGGCTGCTTTGATTTTGAGACCGGTTTGCAGCTTGTGAAAAAAAGAGGGGAGCTCATGAGCAAGGCAGCTCCCGGAGGCATGGCGGCGGTTTTGGGGTTTACCGCTGAACAAGTAAAAGAGGTTCTATCCGATTATCATCTGACCGGCATTGATATCGCTAACCACAATTCACCTTCGCAAATTGTGATCGCCGGAACGAAACAAGACATTGAAAAAGCGGGCCCCGTCTTTGAAAAAGCCGGCGTGAGAATGTACCTTCCTTTAAATGTGAGCGGCGCCTTCCATTCCCGCTATATGAAAGATGCTGAAAAAGAGTTCGCGGATTATTTAGAAGAAACGGCGTTTTTGCCTCTTCGTTTTCCGGTGATCTCAAATCTTCATGCCGCACCTTATAAGAATGATGAAATCAAAACAAATCTGACTTTGCAAATGACCAATCAGGTAAAGTGGACGGACACGATACGCCGTCTGATGGGACTTGAAAATAATGAAATTGCAGAAGTCGGGCCCGGGGAAGTGCTGACAAAACTGACGCGTCAGATTAAAAAAGATGCCGTCCCATTACCTATGCCGAAAGAAGAGTCTGATACTGCTGATGTTAAAGCATCGGCAGCTGATCCGCAAAAAACGGCGGGAATGAGATTAGGGAACGAAGATTTTAAAAAAGATTATAACATCCAATATGCTTACATGACGGGCTCCATGTACAGGGGAATTGCTTCGGAACAGATGGTCATTAAAGCGGCAAAAGCGGGAATGCTGGGCTTTTTCGGAACGGGCGGATTGAGTATCGAACGGATCGGACAGGCCATCGGAACCATCCGGTCTGCACTGCGGCAAGGGGAAACATTCGGAATGAATCTTCTTCATCATATGATGTCACCTGACAAGGAAGTCAGAATGATAGATTTATATTTGAAAAACGGCATTCATCTTATTGAAGCATCGGCATTTATGGGCATAACCCCCGCTCTTGTTATATACAGGGCAAAGGGATTAACCAGGAATCATGACGGGTCGGTGTCAGTTCAAAACAAAATCATCGCGAAAGTATCCCGGCCTGAAGTCGCTGAGGCCTTTCTGAATCCGGCTCCGGCTCATGTGCTGGAAAGACTTGTGTCTGACAATCGGCTGACAGCCGGGGAAGCGGCGCTTGCAAAAGAAATTCCGATGGCTGATGACATTTGCGTTGAAGCGGATTCAGGAGGGCATACCGACCAAGGGATTCCGTATACATTAATGCCTGCCATGATCAGACTCAGAGACCGCATGATGGAGAAGCACGGTTATGCGAAAAAAGTAAGAATCGGCGCAGCGGGCGGCATCGGCACTCCGGAAGCGGCTGCTGCCGCGTTTCTGCTCGGCGCCGAATTTATCGGAACCGGTTCTATTAATCAATGCACGGTCGAAGCCGGGACAAGTGATTCAGTGAAAGATCTGCTTCAGGAAGCGAACGTGCAGGATACGTCATACGCTCCTGCGGGAGATATGTTTGAAGCGGGAGCAAGGGTGCAGGTGCTGAAAAAAGGCCTGTTTTTCCCGGCAAGAGCCAATAAACTCTTTGACTTGTACAGACAATACAATTCTTTAGATGAAATAGATGAAAAAACGAAAACATTAATTGAAGAAAAGTATTTCCAGCGCAGTTTTGAAGAAGTGTATGAGCAGTTGAAACGTGATAAATCTCCTGAGCAGATCGCCAAAGCCGAACAGAATCCGAAACACAAAATGGCGATGGTATTTAAATGGTATTTTTCTCATACGACAAGGCTCGCTCTGGAAGGAAAAAGTGAAAGTAAAATAGATTACCAAATTCATTGCGGTCCTGCGCTCGGCGCGTTTAATCAATGGGTGAAAGGAACCCCGCTTGAAAATTGGAGAAACAGGCATGTCGATCTGATCGGCAAACAGCTCATGGAAGAAACAGCCGGCCTTCTTGCGCAAAGGCTGGTATCGATTACAGGCTGAGTATGACCAGCCATTACATTTTTTCTGCGGAGGACAGACCATGCTGATTGAAAATCATGAATTAACGATGAGCCATGTCGGGTTAGGGAATTTGAATGAGTACGCGCTGCTGCTGTTATTCGGCAACGCACACAGTCACCATTTAACGGACGGAACGGGATTCCGGCCTGATCAGATGGCCGATCACCAAGGGCTGATTTTGTATCCGGCTTATTTTATGACACATCTCAAAGTTCCTTCAGATCAGCCTCTTGATCAGTACCGATTATGGGACGAGGTTTCCGTCGGAGTCGATATCTCCCGGTTTGGAGAAACCATATTAGAATCTGATTATTTGTTCGGGCCGAAAGGAGCGGTCAGCTCTGATAAAAGCGAGTGGGACCGGGGACGGTTTCCTTCTATGAAAGCCAATAGTTTAATTGTCGTCGACGTCACACAAACAGAAGGTTCGACGCGCAAAGTCTCAGCGCCTAAGGCTGAATGCATTGCGGAACTTTCTAAGCTAGCCAAGCCGCCTTACGCCCTGATGCGGTCAAAGAAAATCAGAACGGACGCCTTCGGTATGAAGCCGGGCAATCTCAAAACAGCAGACCCCGTTTCATATCGGGTTCCTGTTGATCAGGATGCTGCGCCCGGGCATGCCATGGTGTTTGCGAAATTCAGCAAGATAATGGATGCGGCGGAATTTGAATGGATGACGCGCCGGTCGAAGCCGGGTTTTCCGGTTTCAATCGCGCGGCATTTATTTTTGCTTGAAAGAGAGACGTATTATTACGGAAATTGTTTTGCAGATGAAGAGCTTGATATTTATATGACGGGACACATTGAAGAATGCGATCCCGACTTTCACGGTGAGTCCCTCGGTATGATCTCAGTGGCGAAAATCAGCTATCAGATTGAAGTCTATATGAAAAGAAATCATACATTGCTGGCCATTTCCAAGGTGGACAAGCTGCTGGCGGTGCCGACCTCTTCACAAGATCATATTCCGGATTATAAGCGGGTCATCAGAAGTCTATAAAATGAAGAATGGAGCTGAAAGCAAATGGAACAAACCAAGGAAATGAAGCAGATCATCGCTCAAATCATTCAGGACATTCAAGAACAGCAGTCATATCGGGCCGTCGAAGCAGGAGATGATGTGAGAGTCATAGAGGATCTGGGCTTCTCATCACTGGATATCGCTCAATTAGTCGCACAGATGGAGATGGAAACCGGAGTAGATCCTTTTTCCCAAGGAGAAACAATTTCAAGCATTACAACCGTCGGCAGCATTTGTGATATTTATCAAAAATATATGGACAGTGCTCAATCATGAAAACAGAAAGCGGGGGAGATATCAGCTGGGTGACTGATAAGCTTAGGGAAACGCAAGACAGTGAGTTTCTCATTTTTAAAGGGCAGACTTTTACGTATGATGATTTGCTGGCACGAATTAGCTTTTTTCAGAAAGAACTTGAACAAAACGGAATACGTGAAGGAGAATGTGTGGCGCTTATCGGGGATTATTCCCCGAACGCTATTTTCTTGCTGATGGCGCTTTTGTTAAACCGAAATATCGTTGTCCCTCTCAGCAATGAATCAAGGGAAAAGCATCTCGATATGTTTGAAGACGCGAAAGTGAATCAAATCATTGAAATAAATGAAAATGACAGCTGGACGCTTCGTGAAGGTTCTGAAAGCGCCTCTCACCCTCTGCTTGATGACCTGCGCGAGAGAAGGGAGTCAGGCATTATTATTTTCACATCGGGAACTTCCGGCAAAAGCAAAGCATCCGTGTTAAGCGCCGGCCGGCTGCTTGAAAAATATAAAACGGCGAAGAGAAAACCGCTGCGTACGCTCATTTTTCTGAAATTGGATCATATCGGCGGCATTAATACGCTGTTTGCGATTCTATTTAACGGGGGAACCATCGTCACATCAGACAGCAGAACGCCGGAGTCCGTTTATCAGGCGGTCGACAAGCATGCTGTCCAAGTGCTCCCCGCCACCCCGACCTTTTTAAACATGCTGCTGATGTCCAAGGCGGATGCCGGCTATAACCTCTCTTCACTCCGGCTGATCACTTACGGCACAGAACCGATGCCCCAATCAACGCTGCGCGGCATTCACCGGCTGTTTCCGGATGTACGGCTGAAACAAACATACGGATTAACTGAACTGGGTATATTCTCAACGAAATCAAAAGACAGCCAATCCACTTGGATGAAAGTGGGCGGTGCCGGAACAGAGACCAAAATTACCGGAGGCACGCTTTGGGTCCGTTCTGAGTCCGCGATGCTCGGCTATTTAAACGCACCGTCACCTTTCGATGAAGACGGCTGGTATGACACCGGTGACCAGGTGGAAACAGACGGCGAATATATAAGAATCCTTGGAAGAAAGAGTGAAATCATTAATGTGGGCGGAGAGAAAGTGTTTCCGGCAGAGGTGGAAAGCGTCTTTCTGGAGATACCGAATGTCCGGGATGTTCTCATAACAGGCAGAAAAAATCCGATTACAGGCGAGATTGTCGCGGCAGAGGCCGTGCTCGAAAAAGAAGAAGATATCAAATCTTTCAGAAAGCGGGCCGTAGCTCATTGCAAACAGAAGCTGCAGCCATATCAGATACCGCAGATCATCTCTGTTACAGATCGGAAACTGTCTAATGATCGATTTAAAAAAATAAGAAACGTGTAAAACAGGAGGCAAATATGAATAACGGAAAAGTAGCGGTCGTCAGCGGAGGAAGCCGGGGGCTGGGAAAAGCGATTGTACAGACGCTTTTGGATGAGGATTACATAGTAGCCGCTTTCAGCCGCAGTGAATCTGATTTTATTAACACATTGAGAGAGAGTGAAAAGTACCGCGGCCGCTTTTATTGGGAAGCGGCGGATGCGGCGGATGATGCCGCCATGAAACAGTTTGTTCTTCAAGTATACCGCAAGTTTTCCAGAATAGACGGCTTGGTCAATAACGCCGGTTTGAACCTTGATCAGCTGCTGCCCCTGACCAATGATGAAGACATTGACCGCATCCTCAATCTGAATATCGGCTCAGTCATCAAGCTGACCCGGAACGTTTCCCGTGTCATGCTGAAACAAAATTCCGGATCAATCGTTAACATAAGCTCCATTATCGGCTCAAGAGGATTTAAAGGCACTTCAGTCTACAGTGCATCCAAAGCGGCTCTTGACGGCTTGACGCGAAGCCTGGCCAGGGAGCTCGGGTCTAAAGGAATCCGTGTCAATTCACTTGCGCCCGGTTTTGTGGACACCGATATGACGAAAAATATGCCGGAAAAACAAAAATCGCAGATTATCAGAAGGACGCCGATGGGACGTTTAGGTGAAACAGACGATATGACCGGACTCGTTCGTTTCCTGCTTTCTCCTGAATCGTCCTTTATGACCGGACAGACAATGGCAATAGACGGCGGATTAACTTGTTAAAGCACAGAAAAATTCTTTTGTACAAGGGATGGTATCCTCATGAAATGTATTAACGAATTTTTAAGAACGGTAATAGCGCAAAAGCTGGGTGCCGAGGTGACCGAAGCGGAAGATAAAACCGCTTTTTTTACTCTTGGCGTGACGTCTCTCATCAGTGAAGAAATCATGACCATATTGCATAAAGAATTTACCGGCCTTTCTGAAACGCTGCTGTTTGAATATCCGAACATTGAGAAATTGAGTGAGTTTTTAAGTGCGCAGAAACGAAATCCCGAAAGCGTTCTTGAATTCACAGAAACGGAGCCTGATACGGGAAGCCGGCAGGAAGAAGAATTGCTTCCCGTACAGGCGGCTGAAAAGGTGCCTGAACCGGCAACGGACGGGAGCTCTGATATTGCGGTTATCGGAATGAGCGGGATGTTTCCGAAAGCGGAAAACCAGCATGATTTTTGGAACAATTTAATGGAAAATAAAGATTGTGTCACTGAAATCCCAGAGGACAGATGGGACAGCTCTTATTACTCGGAAGAGAAAACGGCAGAATACGCTTCATACAGTAAATGGGGAGGTTTTATTGATCATCCGGATCAATTTGACCCGCTGTTTTTTTCTGTTTCCCCGTGGGAAGCTGATTTAATGGATCCTCAGCAAAAATTGTATGTCACGTGCTGCTGGGAAGCGATGGAGGATGCCGGTTACGGGAATCCGGCGGCGAGGCCGACGGATCAAATCGGTGTATTCGCCGGAGTGACCTGGAATGAATATTCATTAATTGCACACGAAGAAGGTTTCCTCAAAGATCAGTACAAAGGCCCCGGCTCCTTATATTGGGGCATTCCGAACCGGGTTTCTTATTTCCTTGATCTCCATGGCCCGAGCATCGCTGTTGATACGGCGTGTTCTTCATCGCTTGTCGCCGTCCATCAGGCTTGTCAGGCCATTATGTCGGGCGACTGTGAAATGGCGCTGGCCGGAGGCGTCAACCTCAGCTTACATCCGCAAAAATACATGTTTTTAAGCCAATCGCATTTTCTGTCTTCTGAAGGAAAATGCCGCAGTTTCGGTGAAGGCGGAGACGGTTACGTGCCCGGCGAAGGCGCGGGAGCCGTTTTGTTAAAACCATTGAAAAAAGCGATTGCGGACAAAGACCACATCTACGGTGTCATTAAGGGGTCAGCCACTAATCACGGCGGCAAAACGACCGGGTATACGGTGCCGAATCCGGAAGCGCACCGGGACCTGATTTTATCCGCTCTAAACAGAGCCGCGGTAAGTCCGGCGGATATCAGCTACATTGAAGCTCACGGAACCGGCACGGCGCTCGGCGATCCGATTGAGATACGCGGCCTGTCTATGGCATTTGATAAACAGACCGATGAGAAAAACTACTGCGGAATCGGCTCGGTGAAATCCAATATCGGACATTTGGAAGCGGCTGCAGGGATCGCCGGTTTAATCAAGGTGCTTTTAAGCATGAAACATGAAACGCTTCCCGCCAGTCTGCACTCCGAGGAACTGAACCGCAAGATTTCTTTTTCTGATTCGCCATTTTATGTCGTCCGAAACAACCGGCCGTGGCCGGCTGAAGGAGATAAACCGAGAATCGCCGCAATCAGTTCATTCGGCGCAGGAGGCTCTAATGCCCATCTGATCGTAGGTGCTTATCAGCCAAAACGGCAAGCGGACAAGAATACTGAGCAAAAACCGCATGCCGTCGTATTAAGCGCACATTCCGAACAGCAGCTGAAAGAATATGCCGGGAAATTGAGCTCCTTTCTTGCCCGTTTGGAAAACCTGCCTTCTGCCGGCGGATACAGTCTGGAAAATATCGCTGCCACCTTATTGTCAGGCAGAGAGCCTTTCTCCTTCCGGCTTGCTGTCATTGCATCATCCCTTTCTGAGCTGAAACAGCGATTGGACGGATTTGTAAGCGGTCACAGCGACGGCAGGTATATGTACTTCGGAAAAGCGTCACACGGGCGGCCGGACGTTTCAGGCCAATCCGTTTCAGATCCTGAGAAATTTGCCGCGCTGTGGGTGAAAGGCCTTCAAGGTTGCAAAAAGCCGGAAACGCCGTATCAGAAAGTTCCGCTTCCTACGTATCCGTTTTTAAAGGAAACGTCCTGGCTGACCGATCAAAAAAAGCGGTATACAAAAAAGCCCCAAAATATCAAAAAGCGTGAAGCGCTGCATCCTCTGCTTGATGAGAATATTTCATCCGCCCGGAAAGGGACGTTTCAAAAGATATTTTCCAAGGATGAATATTTCTTTAAAGATCATTTAGTGAACGAAAAATATGTGCTTCCCGGAGTCTGTCATCTGGAAATGGCGGCATACGGCGCGGGATTGTGGGGAGAACGCCCGGTCGTCTCTCTTCAAAGTGTGTGGTACATGGAGCCGATTGTGACAGGGACAGACCCAAGATCCGTCATGATAGAGTTTGAAGCAGAAAAAGAGCGTATAAGCTATGTCATTAAAGAAAAAGGAGCGGACGGCACCCTCTTTTCGCAAGGAGAAGTGATTTGTAAAGAAAAAGGGACGTCTTTAGAGGCCCCGGCCTTTCAGCTCCCGGCGCCATTTGCGCAGAGAACGGAGCCGGAAGACATCTATCACTCGTTCTCTGAGGCGGGAATCGTGCAAAAGGACAGTTTTCAGGTCATCCGCGAATTCTCTTATACAGAAAGGAAAGCACTGGCCAAATTAACGCTCCCGTCACACTTGGAAGCCGATTTTAAACAGTACATCCTACATCCGTCCTTAATGGATGGCGCTGTTCAAACTGCAATGGCGCATGTGCTGCAATTTCAAAAAGAGCCTGCGCTTATCGTACCGTTTTCCTTCGGAGAAATACAGCTGCTTGAACCGTTAGCGAAAACCGTATTTGTGTATGCGGAGGTAAAAGCGGCCTCTGTTCACCAATTTGATCTGCATATTTGTGATGAGCGCGGCGTGCTGTTGGCGGCAGTGAAAGATTTTATCATAAAAGAGGTGCAGGAAAGCGCCGGGTTTAACCAAAAAGCTGGCGTCACGCCGAAGAAAAGCTGTGAAACGGAATTGCTTATGACACCGGTTTGGAACACCGTCACCATTCCGGAAACCGGCATGTCTTTCATGCGTGAAGAAAAAATAATCGTCATCGGGGCCGGGCTGGATTTTCAGCAGGCTTTGAAAGAGATGTATTCCGATGTCCGTTTTCCGGACATCACTTCTTTGGACAGCGCGGAACAAATGGCTGAAACATTGAAAGCGCAAGGCTCTTTTCAACACATGATATGGGCGGCGCCGGATCATCCCATTCCATCCGTTTATGATGCGGATACGGCCGAGGGACAGGAGCACGGGGTCATGCAGCTTTTCCGGCTGGTAAAATCGCTTCTGCTTCTGAATTTTGACACGGAACAACTATCATTGACAATCTGCACGTTTCAAGCACAGCCGATTCATGAACATGATGAGGTCAATCCGAGTCATGCAAGCATACACGGATTAGCGGGGGCGCTCGCAAAAGAATACAGCAATTGGAGCATCCGGCTTCTTGATTTGGAATCTCAAAGGGGAGACCGGCATCTTCCCGATGTCTTCTCTTTACCGGCGGACCCCGAGGGAAATCCGTGGGTCTTTCGTGCAGGTCAGTGGCACCGCCAGCAATTGGCCGTCTGCCAGCCTCATGCAGATGAGCCTTCATTATACCGGCACGGCGGGGTTTATGTGATTATCGGCGGAGCAGGCGGAATAGGAGAAGTATGGACTGAATATATGATTCAGACCTATCAGGCGAAAATTATCTGGATCGGGAGACGGAAAAAAGATACACAGATTGAAAGAAAGCTGAAAAGACTTGCGGCTTTAGGTCCCGCACCGCAATATTTCAGCGCGGATGCTGCCGATTATGACTCTCTCAAACGGGCGTATGACACCATTGTAAAGGAAAATGGAAAGGTCCGCGGAATCATCCATTCCGCCATCGTGTTATCAGACCGAAGTTTTGCCAATATGGAAGAGGATCAGTTCCGCGCGTCACTTTCTGCAAAAACTGATGTGAGCTTGCAGATTGCCCGGGTAGCTGAAGGGGAACCCCTGGATTTCTTGCTGTTTTTCTCTTCGATGATGTCGTTTCAAAAAGCGCCGGGACAGAGCAATTATGCCGCCGGGTGCACGTTTAAAGACGCTTTTGCTAAGCGGATCTCACAGAAAGCGCCGTATGCCGTAAAGGTTGTCAATTGGGGCTTTTGGGGAAGTGTCGGCGTTGTCGCTTCAGAACAATACCGGAAACGGATGGAGCGGGACGGAATCGCTTCTATTGAGGCGCCCGAAGCGATGAAAACGCTGGAAACCCTGCTTTCCGGACCTCATGACCAGCTGGCGCTGATCAAAACGACAGATCCGGTTTTTATGAAAGACGATCTGAAAGAACAAGTAACGGTTTATCCGGAAAAGATTCCTTCCGCACTCGGACAATTAACGGTTAACATCACGCAGAATGACGAAGCTGAGCGGTTAAAAGCATCAAGTGTCATGAGCTGCATGAGAGAGATGGAGTCCCTTATTGAAAAAATGCTTGTATCAACCCTTTATGAGATGGGAGCCGGGCTTGGTCAGGCTTTGCCGTTATTTCAATCGGCTGCCGGCATAACGGAACAATACAGCAGATGGCTGAAAGAGAGCTTTGTCCTCCTGAATAAATTAGCGCTTACTCCGGAAAAAACGGATCTAGGGCAGGTGTGGGAGGAATGGGAGCGGAAAAAAGAGACTTGGCTGCGCCAGAAAGACATGAGGGCGCATGTCAGATTGGCAGAAGAGACATTGCGTGTGCTTCCAGACATTTTAACCGGAAAGCTTCCGGCAACGGAAGTGATGTTCCCTGACTCCTCCTTCCGTCTTGTGGAAGGCATTTACCGCAATAATATCATTTCTGATTTTTTCAATGACAAGCTTGCTGACACATTGATTGCAGTTTTGAAGGAACGTCTGGAAAAAGACCCGCAGGCGAAAATCCGCATTTTAGAAATCGGAGCCGGAACGGGCGGGACGAGCGCCGCGGTCATGAGAAAATTGAAACCGTATGAAGCGCATATTGCCGAATATTGTTTCACGGATATTTCTAAAGCATTTCTTTTACATGCAGAAGACATATTCGGTCCGGAATATCCTTATGTCACTTATAAAATATTCAACGCTGAGCAGCCAGTATCAGCAGAAGCGCCGGACATCGGCACGTATGACGCAGTGATCGCGACCAATGTGCTTCATGCGACAAAAAATATCCGCTCTACGCTGCGCCATGCGAAAGCAATGCTGCAAAAAAACGGCCAGCTGTTAATAAATGAGATCAACAGCCGCACCATATTCAACCATGTGACGTTCGGCCTTCTTGAAGGCTGGTGGCTGTATGAGGATCATGATTTACGGATTCCGGGCTGTCCGGGGGTTGATCCGGCCGGCTGGGCGGAAGCGCTTTCGCTTGAAGGATTCGTCCATCCTCTGTTTCCGGCTGAAACCGCACACGACTTAGGCCAGCAGATTATAGCGGCTGAAAGTGACGGAACGGTCAGGCTTGCCCTCACGCAGGCGTCAGAAGAGAAGCCGGAGCGCCGTCCGTATGACGCAGAAGGTCTTTCGGATGATACTTTGCACTTCAGCCTGAGAGAAAAAAGCGTTGAACTGATGAAGAAGGTAATCGGTGAAGCGCTTAAAGTGCCGGCGCATCGTCTTTTATCCCATGAACCTTTAACCGCATACGGATTGGATTCCATACTGGTCGTCAGACTGACCAACGCGTTAAAAGACGTCTTCGGTTCTGTCAGCAGCACTTTATTTTTTGAATATCAAACCATTGATGAGCTTGCTGATTACTTTCTGTCTTCCCGTAAAGAAGCGCTCGAGCGGCAATTCGGGAATGGACGGGCTCATCCCGAAAACGCCGGACGGGTGCAGGCTCCCGCAGAAAGCGCCGCGCCGATTCCAAACGTAAGGGAACGGGGCATCACATATCTGACGGAATTAATAGGAAAAACGCTGAAGATTCCGAGCGGGAGAATGGATCCGTCGGTTTCCTTAACCGCATACGGTTTGGATTCTATTCTGGTCGTCAGGCTCACAAATGCCTTTCGTAACGTGTTTGACCAAATGACCAGCACCCTCTTTTTTGAATATCAGACGATAGAAGAAATCGCGGATTACCTGCTTCTTTCTCAGCCGGAAGCATTTATGAAAGCGATGGGTGTGCGTAAGGCACAGCTGTCTGATCACACAGATAATCTGAATGTAAAACAAAACAAGATTCCTCAAAACGAGGAAGGCAGCAGGACGAACGGAGATCCCTATATCCAGGATATCGCTGTCATCGGTCTGTCAGGCCGGTATCCGGGCGCCGATCACGTTGATGAGCTGTGGGAAAATGTAAAAGCCGGCAGGCATTCTATTACTGAAGTGCCGAAAGATCGCTGGGACTGGAAAACGTTTTATAACGAGGAACGCGGAAAATGGGGGTCCATTTATTCAAAATGGGGCGGTTTTCTCGATGACATTGATAAATTTGATCCGCTGTTTTTCCGTATATCTCCCGCGGAAGCTGAAAGGATGGATCCGCAGGAAAGGTTGTTTCTGCAGACTGCTTATTCAAGCATTGAAGATGCGGGGTACACCCCGGCCACGCTTTGTGACAGCCGGAAAATCGGAGTCTTTGTCGGTGTGATGAACAGCAATTACCCGACAGTTCCCAGCGACTGGTCTATCGCAAACAGAGTATCGTTTTTGTTCAATTTCCAAGGGCCGAGTATGGCTGTGGATACAGCCTGCTCTTCTTCTTTAACAGCTGTCCATCTCGCCGCAGAAAGCCTGCGGAGCGGAATGAGTGAAACAGCGATTGCCGGCGGAGTCAATCTTATCGTTGATCCGGCCCACTATGAGCGGCTGTCCGCTTTTTCAATGCTGTCTCCCGGTGATAAATGCAAATCTTTCGGAGACAGTGCGGACGGTTTTGTTGACGGTGAAGGAGTAGGGGCGATTGTGTTAAAGCCGCTTGCTCAAGCGGAGAAAGACGGCGATCATATTTACGGCGTTATCAAAGGAAGCATGCTGAATGCAGCAGGAAGGACAAACGCTTATATGGTGCCGAATCCGAAAGCGCAGTTTGATCTGATCGCAGAGACGTTGAAACGGACAGACATTCACCCGAGAACGGTCAGTTACTTGGAAGCCCACGGAACGGGCACTGCGCTCGGTGATCCGATTGAAATCGACGGGTTAACGAAAGCTTTTCGCCTGACAACAGAAGACCGGCAGTTTTGTTCCATCGGTTCAATTAAATCAAATATCGGACATTTAGAAAGCGCTGCCGGGATTGCGGGGATCACCAAACTGCTTCTGCAATTGAAACATAAGAGGATTGCCCCTTCATTGCATGCGGCGGAATTGAATCCGAATATTGAGTTTGAGCACACTCCGTTTTTCGTACAGCAAAAAGAAACGGAATGGAAGCGACCTGTCTTGAATATCACGGGTGAAATGAAGGAATATCCGAGAATTGCCGGCATTTCCTCCTTTGGAGCAGGAGGTTCAAACGCGCATGTCATCATTCAGGAATTTGTGCCGTCTGACAGCCTGAAACCAATGGAAAACGCGTCTGTTTCTCCGCAAAAACCGGCTGTTATTATTTTATCAGCGCGAAATGAGCAGCAATTGACAGAGCGCGCCCGCCGGCTTCTGGATGATGTCATAAGAAAAAAACGTTCTGACGGGGATTTAGCCAAGATCGCTTACACGCTTCAGACGGGAAGAGAACCGATGGCTGAGCGGCTTGCATTTACGGCCGAGTCGATAGAAGAACTGAAAATGAAGCTTATGAGTTTCTCAAACGATCATAATATCGAACATGCTCATATCTGGCGGGGCAGGACAGCCAAACATCATTCATTGGCGGCTTCACTCACTTCTGATGAAGATATGGCGCTTACCATAAATGCCTGGCTGAAAAAAGGGAAATACGGAAAGCTGCTTGACCTTTGGGTTAAAGGACTTGACGTCGATTGGTCAGCTCTTTATCAGTGCAACCCGGGCCGCATCAGTCTCCCGGCCTACCCTTTTGCCAAAGACCGATATTGGGTCACAAAAGCTGATGTGTCACTTGACAAAACAGGCTCAGCGAAAAGTGAGAAAGCAGCCAGACTTCACCCGCTGCTCCACACGAATACATCGACCTTTACCGCCCAGCGTTTTACTTCTGTTTTTTCAGGACATGAACCGTTTTTTGCCGATCACATCGTCAATGGAAAACCGGTGCTTCCGGGCGCGGCTGCTTTAGAAATGGCCCGGGCCGCCGTTACATTTGCCGCCGAAGACTTGCCGGGCGGGAAAACGGGTGTAAGGCTCAAACAGATCGTTTGGCTCCGTCCGGTGACGGCGCTTTCTGAAGGAGTGACGCTTCATGTAAAGCTTCAGCCGGAAGAAAACGGAGACATCGCTTTTGAAGCGTATGCCGAAGGAGAAGAGCCGCTTGTCTTTTTCCAGGGAAAGGCCGTGCTCGAAGAGACGGAACGTGCTCCTGTTCTCGATGTAGAAGCGGTTCAGGCGCGCTGCGGCGGCCGTCACTTGTCAAAGGCTGAGTGCTATGAAGCGTTCGACAGCCTCGGCATCACCAACGGACCGTCGCATCAGGCGCTTGACGCCGTCTATGCCGGAAACGGAGAAGTGCTCGCAAAGCTCACTCTTCCGCCGTCCGCCCGCGAAGAAAAGGAGCCGTTCATCCTGCATCCGAGCATGCTGGACGCCGCCCTTCAGGCTTCTATCGGTCTCGTGCTCTCAGACGGTTCCGCGTCCGGACGGCCGTTTCTGCCGTTTGCCCTCCAGGATATGCAGGTGTTTTCTGCGTGCCGGGAGACGATGTGGGCGGTGCTTTCCTCAGCGGACGGCGCCTATCATATTGAGCTGTGTGATGAAAACGGCGCGGTATGTGTCCGATTGAAGGGGCTCACCGCCCGTTTTCTGGAAGAGGAAACGGAGGAAAAACCGCTCTTGCTTCAGCCAAAGTGGCAGGAATCACCGCCGGATGAAGGCGGCGGACAAGAAGCGTCTTTCAGATACGTGACGCTGTATGGCGGAATGAACGCTGAGGACATAAGCGGCGCCGTATGTGCGGCTGACGGCGAAGGTCCGATTGAAGACCGTTATGACGCA
>NZ_JQKM01000013.1:0-106919 GCF_000746035.1 Bacillus sp. UNC69MF
GGGATAACGGGAGCAACCGGGATCACCGGAGCAACCGGAGTAACGGGAGCCACCGGGATAACGGGAGTAACCGGAGCAACCGGGGTAACGGGAGTAACCGGAGCAACCGGGGTAACAGGAGCAACCGGGATAACGGGATCAACAGGAGTAACAGGGATAACGGGAGCGACAGGAATAACAGGAGCAACCGGGATCACCGGAGCGACAGGAATAACGGGATCAACTGGAGATACTGGAGCCACCGGAGTAACAGGAGCAACCGGGGTAACGGGATCAACAGGAGCAACCGGGATCACCGGAGCCACTGGAATAACCGGAGCAACAGGAGCGACAGGAATAACGGGAGCCACCGGAGTAACCGGAGTAACAGGAGTGACCGGAGTAACAGGAGTAACCGGAGTAACCGGAGTAACCGGAGTAACCGGAGTAACGGGATCAACTGGAGTAACAGGAGCCACCGGAGTAACAGGAGCGACCGGAGTAACAGGCTCGACCGGAGCAACCGGAGATACTGGATCTACCGGAATAACGGGTGCAACCGGAGTAACGGGAGCCACAGGTGCAACTGGGGTAACGGGAACAACCGGAATAACCGGCGCAACAGGAGCAGGCGCAATCATTCCTTTTGCTTCAGGTCTCCCAACTGCCGTGACGACCATTGCCGGCGGATTAATCGGAACGGTGAGCCTTGTCGGGTTCGGCAATTCTGTGACGGGCGTCAATGTCGGAGGGGGAGGCGCAATTGATCTTACAGGAGCCGGAGGGACTCTGCTGAACTTTGCTTTTTCTGTTCCGAGAAGCGGAACCATTACATCAATTGCCGCCTATTTCAGTACAACCGCAGCATTGTCGCTTGTCGGCTCGACTGTTACGATAACCGCACAATTATACAGTTCCACAGTGCCGAATAATACGTTCACGCCGATTCCCGGAGCATCCGTCACTTTAGCTCCTCCCCTCACCGGCGTATTGTCAATCGGCAGCATCAGCAACGGAATCACGACAGGGCTGAACATTGCGGTAACTCCTCAAACCCGGCTGTTAATGGTATTCTCCGCCACTGCGACAGGCCTTTCGCTTATTAATACAGTGGCGGGATATGCAAGCGCGGGAGTTACGATTTCCTGATAGATTGCCAGACTGACTTCGGTCAGTCTTTTTTATGTGTTATATCAATTGTGTAAAAGTAAATATATATCTATCATCACCTTTTTGGTAAGCCACAAGAGAAAAAGATCACGAAAATTCTCAAAAATGAGAAATGAAGATTTAAAAAATGGTATGATTTTAGGAGGAAAGGACGGCTGGTGCTGTGTTGGAAGCGAAGCGGTTTTATGTCTCTCTGCAAATGAAAATCGCCGGATTAATTGCGGCTTTATTAATACTTGTCATCGGAACGCTCACAGTTATATTTGCCTTTCAGCAATTAAAGGAAGGCCAGAAGCAGGCTGAACAGCTGGCGGTGCAAACGGCAAAAACCATTTCATACATGCCTCCTGTAAAAGAAGCGTTCCGGCTTGCGGATCAAGAGGCTTTTACAAAGTTAGACGTCATTGAACAAATGAAAGAACAGGCAGGCGCGCACGCCGTCTACATCACTGATCAAAAAGGGCATGTTGCATTTCATTCGGCCCGAAGCAGTATTCCGAAAGAAAATCAAAATTTGCAAAATAAAACCGTCATGTTCGGCGGGTCACCGGTTTCCGACGGAATGAAGGCTGTCCGGGGGAGCGCGCCGGTTATTTTGGAGGAAAAAAATCATAACGAAGTCGTCGGAACGGTGACAGTCGAGTTTTTACAAGATGAGATAGAAAAAGATATGAAAGCGCATCTGCGGCATTTAGGCTATTTTGCATGTTTGGTGTTTCTTATCGGCATCGGGGGAGCGGCGGCGCTCGCAAAAAGCATCCGTAAAGATACACTCGGCCTTGAACCGCATGAAATTGCAGCGCTGTACAGGGAGCGCAATGCGATGCTCCTTGCGATTAAAGAAGGGATTATCGCCGTAAACAAAGAAGGCGCGGTAACCATGATGAATTTATCTGCGGCTGATATGCTGAATCTGCCGGAACCGATGATCGGAAGGCATATAAAAGAAATCATGCCGGGCGCAAATCTCATGCCGGTGTTGGCAGGGGGAGAATTACCGCCGAACGTGGAGGTGCGTGCCGGAGATAAAGTATTTATCTTAAACGTGAAAGAAATGAAGCAGACCGGGCAAGTATACGGAGCGGTGATCAGCTTCCGCGAGAAAACAGAGCTCAAGAAACTGATTAACAAGCTGACTGAAATGAAAAAATACTCGGAGGATCTCCGGGCGCAAACGCATGAATTCTCGAATAAGCTTTACGCGATACTCGGTCTGTTAGAGCTGGGAGAATATAATGAAGCCATTGAACTGATAAAAGAAGAGTACGCCATCCAGAATGAACAGCACGAAATCCTCTTTCAAAACATTCATTCACAGCGGGTTCAGGCCATACTATTAGGAAAAATGGGAAAGGCGTCTGAGAAGAAAGTGAAGCTTTCAATAGATGAAAACAGCTTTTTAGAATCGCTGCCGGAGCATGTGGGTTCATCCCAGCTCATTACGATCATCGGAAATCTTATTGATAACGCTTTCGAAGCCGTCGCCGAAAAAGAGAAAAAAGAGGTCGCCTTTTTTATGACTGATATCGGCAGGGATATCGTCATCGAAGTGGCGGACTCAGGGGATGGCGTGCCTCAGGAAAAAACAGAAACCATATTTGAAAAGGGCTACTCTTCAAAGGGGACAAGGAGAGGATACGGCTTAGCCAATCTGAAAGAAGCCGTCAGTGAATTACAGGGATCGATAGAGATTTCGCAGCAAAAGAGCGGCGGAGCCGTATTTACGGTGTTTATACCGAAAGAAAGGCCAAAGGGGGAATCGGAGTGATTAACATCGCGATTGCAGAGGACGACTTTCGAATAGCGCAAATTCATGAAAAATTTATCGAACATCTTGATGGATTCAATGTCATCGGCAAAGCAATCAATGCCAAAGACACCATATCGCTGCTTGAGAAACGGCAGCCTGATCTGCTGCTTTTGGATATTTATATGCCGGATGAGCTGGGAACAGATCTGCTCCCGCTTATCCGCGGCCGTTTTCCTTCCGTTGATATCATCATTATTACGGCTTCTGCCGAAACAAGACTGCTGCAGGAAGCGCTCAGATCAGGCGTTTCCCACTATGTCATAAAGCCGGTGTCGGCACATAAATTTACAGAAGTGCTTTTGCAGTACCGTGAAAAAAGAGAATGGCTGCACTCACAGCCGGAGCTGAGCCAGTCCGTTATCGACATGTTTTTCGGAAGCGGTCAGAAAGAACAAAAACAGCTCAATGATCTGCCGACCGGGATTAATTCGATTACACTTCAAAAAATCAAAAACGCGCTCAGGGCAGCCCAAAAAGGGATGACGGCTGAAGAACTGGGCGAAAAAATGGGCGCCTCCAGAACAACGGCGCGGCGCTACGCCGAGTTTCTCGTTTCTCAGGAAGAAGCGCTCGCTGAATTAGAGTACGGCATTATCGGCAGGCCGGAACGGAAATATTATTTAGCACATGAATAAGGGATGGGAGAAATGAAGCGGTTGGGAGTGCTTCTTGTCATGCTGGCGGCGCTGGTTTCTTTTGACGGACGGCAGATGGCGGGCATCCGTTCAGCCGAAGGGCCGGTTGAAATTGTCGTCCCGGCAGCGCCTCAAGGGGGCTGGGACGTAACGGCAAAAGCTTTGCAATCGGTAATAGAGCGGAAGCAAATATTAGGCCGGCCCGTAAAGATCGTCTATAAACCCGGCGGAGGCGGAGACAGCGGCTGGAAATATGTAAACGAACGAAAAACGGATGTCATCAGTATGAATTCAAGCCTGCTGTTAAGCAATGAAATTTTGGGACAAAGCCGGCTGAAGGCAGCTGATTTTACGCCTTTGGCCATTATCGCAAAAGAGTGGCAGACCGTCGCTCTTCCGAAGGATTCAAAGATAAAAAGCGGAAAGCGGCTGCTCGGCGATATTAAAGCACATCCGGGCGGCATAAAAATCGGATTTGCGCCCGGCCTCGGAAATGATGACCAGCTCTCCTTTGCGAGAGCGGCGGAAATGGCCGGAATCTCTCCGTTTGATATCCGCTTTTTTCAATACGGGAGCAGCAATGAAGTCATTGAAGCTCTTATCAGCCACGAGATAGACGCCGCCTCAATGACCATTTCAGAAGCGAGAGACGCCTATCGGAAAGGGAAAATCACATTGGCGGCCGTTACGTCGGACAAAAGGCTCTCCGGCTTCAGCGATGTGCCGACATGGAAAGAGCAGGGGGTGCCGTTTGTCTTTGCGCACTGGAGAGGCATCATGGGGCCGAAAGACATGACCGAAGGCGAGATCGCCTATTGGGATCAGGCTTTGAAACAGATTACCTCATCCGCGGAGTGGAAGCAAATGTTGAAAAAACGGGATTGGGAGAGCTTTTATAAAAACAGCAGCGGCGCAAAACGCTTTTTAGAAGAGCAGACCGAGTTTTATAAAGAGATGATGAGCAGCGAAAAATAAGCCTTCCGCATATTTGCGGGAGGCTTTTTATTTATAAATGAACAAAATGAACGAAAAGGTTATAAAAAATTAAAAATCTTTAAAATCCAAAATATTTACTTCAATATCCAATTCTCATAAGATAGCAAAAAGGCGGATAAAGGGGATCGGGCCTTTAAAATGTAAGCGTATTCATGATAAGGGGGACATACTGTGTTAGCAATCTTAGGCTTTCTTATGATGCTTGTTTTTATGGTACTGATTATGACAAAACGGCTTTCAGTGTTAACGGCGCTCGTATTAACGCCGATCGTGTTTGCGCTGTTTGCCGGGTTTTCTTTTAACCGGGTCGGCGAGATGATGATTTCCGGGATTGAACAGGTGGCGCCGATTGCAGTCATGATTATGTTTGCGATTCTTTATTTCGGCATTATGATTGATACCGGTTTATTTGATCCGATGGTGTCGCGTATTTTAAAGCTGGTTAAAGGTGACCCGCTCAAAATTGTAGTCGGAACAGCCGTTTTAACCATGCTTGTCGCACTGGACGGAGACGGCTCGACGACGTATATGATTACGACAAGCGCAATGCTGCCTTTGTATATCATGCTCGGAATCCGTCCGATTATTTTAGCGGGAATCGCCGGTGTCGGCATGGGTATCATGAACACGATACCATGGGGCGGCGCGACGCCGCGTGCGGCGAGTGCGCTCGGCGTTGACCCGGCAGAGCTGACGGGGCCGATGCTGCCTGTCATTGCCAGCGGAATGGTGTGTATGATTGTGGTCGCTTATGTACTCGGAAGGATGGAAAGGAAACGGCTCGGGGTGATCGAATTAAAGCAGCCGTCCCATACAAATGAAACGGCTGCGGCTGCGGAAGATGAATGGAGGCGGCCGAAACTGTGGTGGTTCAATTTACTGTTAACGCTTTCTTTAGTGGGATTTTTAGTGTCAGGAAAAGTGAATTTAACCGTGCTGTTCATCATTGCGTTTTGTATCGCGCTGATTGTCAACTATCCGAAGCTTAACGATCAAAGGGAGCGTATTTCAGCCCATTCGAGCAATGTGCTTGCGATCGGTTCGATGATTTTTGCCGCAGGCGTGTTTACCGGAATTTTAACGGGGACGAAGATGGTTGATGAGATGGCCATTTCCCTCGTAACGCTTATTCCGGAACAGATGGGGGGATTTATTCCGGCGATTGTTGCCTTAACGAGCGGTATCTTTACGTTTCTGATGCCCAATGACGCCTATTTTTACGGCGTGCTGCCCATTTTGTCCGAGACCGCCGTGGCGTACGGTGTAGATAAGGTGGAAATCGCCCGCGCTTCGATCATCGGCCAGCCGATTCATATGTTAAGCCCGCTCGTGCCGTCGACGCATTTATTAGTCGGGCTTGCCGGGGTCACCATTGATGAACACCAGAAGTTTGCGATGAAATGGGCGGTTCTTGCCGTTATCGTCATGACGGCCTTTGCGCTCATCATCGGCGCAATCACGATTTTTTAACATAAAACACCCGGTTCGTCGCACACTAAAGGCATCAGAGGAGGTGCCATGATGAGTGATCCGTTTATGCCGCTTTTTTCAGTGAGAAGCGGCGCCGGTTTTAAAGCGGCGGACGGCGTTTACGGACTGACCGTGCAGATTGCGAATGTTTACTTTATCGAAAATCCCTCAGCTCCGCGGGAAATCATTCTGGTTGACGCGGGAATGCCGCAATCGGCAGAGATGATAACAGAAGAAATGAAACGCCGATTCAAAGAGGGGTATCAGCTGAAGGCGGTCATTTTGACACACGGTCATTTTGATCATGTCGGTGCGATTGAAGAGCTGCTTGAGCTTTGGGATGTGCCGGTTTACATTCATGAAAAGGAGCTCCCGTACGTCACGGGGAAAGCGGATTATCCGCCTGCCAGGCCCGATGCGAAAAAAGGGCTTGTCGCAAAGCTGTCACCGCTGTTTCCGCGCCATACGATCCGCATTCCGTCCGTTCAGGCACTGCCTTCAGACGGTACCGTTCCGTTTCTTGAAGAATGGAAATGGGTGCATACGCCCGGTCACACCCCCGGCCATATTTCATTATTCCGGGATAAAGACCGCGTTCTGCTTGCCGGTGATGCCGTGATCACTGTTGAACAGGAATCGCTTGCGGACGTTGTCATTCAAAAGCAAGAGCTTCACGGGCCGCCTGCTTATTTTACAGCGGATACGCAGACGGCGGCCGCATCCGTTCAGAAACTGGCCGAACTGGAGCCGGAAGCGCTTTTGACGGGTCACGGAATTCCGATGACGGGAAAAAACTACCGTGAGGATTTGCTTACACTGGCTGAAAAACTGCATTCCGTTTTGTAAAACACCTGCGAACATCACAGGTGTTTTTTCTTTGCAGTTTCCAGTATGATACAAAAAAACCATTGTGTTCACACTTAAAAACGATACAATGGGAAACAGATGTAAATTGAAGGAGAGAGTTTTTTGAAACATACGGAAATACTTTGGGATGAGGCGAAGGATTTTATTGATGTCTGCTATCAGGAACTCGGAATGGAATCGCAAATCAACGCGCGTCTGCACGCGATAAAAGATGAGATAGATCGGACGGGAAGTTACGTCCATACGGCGGAAGAGCTTGAACACGGGGCGAAAATGGCGTGGCGCAACAGCAACCGCTGTATCGGGCGTCTGTTCTGGCAATCGCTGAACGTCATTGACCGGCGCGGTGTGAACACGAAAGAAGAGGTGCGCGACGCATTATTTGAACATATCAAAATCGCCACGAACGGCGGAAAAATTAAACCGACGATTACGATTTTCCCTCCTGAGAAGAATGGGGAAAAACAAGTGGAGATCTGGAATCACCAGCTCATCCGCTATGCGGGATATGAGACTGAAAAAGGAAGAGTCGGTGATCCGGCATCATATGAGCTGACGGCTGTCTGCGAAAAACTCGGCTGGCGCGGGAAGCGGACCGATTTTGATATTCTGCCGCTGCTTTTCCGGATGAAAGGGGACGGGCAGCCGGTCTGGTATGACCTGCCTCAGACGCTCGTGAAAGAAGTGCCGATCACCCATCCGGATATTGAAGAGTTTGCCGATTTAAATCTCAGATGGTACGGGGTTCCGATTATCGCCGATATGAGGCTTGAAATCGGCGGGCTGTCGTACAACGCGGCGCCTTTTAACGGATGGTATATGGGAACCGAAATCGGCGCAAGGAACCTTGCTGACGAAAAACGGTATGATATGCTCAAAAAAGCCGCTGCGGTCATGGGGATTTCCGCCAGCCTGAATACCGACCTGTGGAAAGATCAGGTGCTGGTGGAACTGAATAAAGCAGTGCTCTATTCATACAAAAAACACGGTGTCAGCATTGTCGATCACCATACGGCGGCGAATCAATTTAAACGCTTTGAAGAACAGGAACAAGACGCGGGCAGAAAGCTGACGGGCGACTGGACCTGGCTGATTCCGCCGATCTCGCCGGCTTCCACCCACATTTTCCATAAATCATATGACAATACGATTGTGAAGCCGAATTATTATTATCAGGACAAGCCTTATCAGTAACTGATGGTAAAAGTGCGGTACCCTTTCAGACGGTGTGATTCTTCGATGGTTACGCCTGTGACATTTGAGAAGGGGCTGCCTTTTCTGACTGCTTCGGCAAATTGTTTTAACGACTCTTCAGGACCTTCGGCAAGGATTTCCACCCGGCCGTCATCACGGTTTTTTACCCAGCCGGCTACCTTATGTCTGTCGGCTTCCATCTGGACGAAGTAGCGAAAACCTACGCCCTGAACCCGGCCGTCTGCAATCATATGATATTGAAGCATGGAAAAACCACCTTTTTCTTACTATGATAAAGGAAAGATATGAGATTTCGCAAAGGATGTGAACGAGGTGACGCAAGACTATTCTGTCTTATCTATCAATCTCGGAAAGCCCGCAATTCATGAATTTGCCGGCAGACAAATCAATTCCGGCATCATAAAGCGGCCCGCAGATTCTCCCGTCATGCTGTATAAAACCCATTTTGACGGGGACGGGCAGGCTGATCTGAAGCATCACGGAGGTCCCGATAAAGCGGTGTGCGTGTATCCCGCCGAGCATTATTCATATTGGGAAACAACGCTCGCAAGAAAACTTCCCGCCGCCGCGTTCGGGGAGAATGTAACGGTCAAAGGACTTGCCGAACAAGACGTGTGGATCGGAGACGTCTTTCAGCTGGGGGAAGCCGTCGTTCAAGTAAGCCAGCCGCGCCAGCCCTGCGTCAAACTCGCGCTCAAATATGGCATCAAAGATATGGTGCTCCGTGTACAGCAGACGGGATTTACCGGCTTTTATTTCAGGGTGCTTGAAGAAGGATATGTCGATCCGCGTCCCGTCCTCAAGCGTCTGTCGAGAGGAAAAGAAAGCATTTCCGTCTGGTATGCGAATGAAGTGAAATATCGTGATTCCGGCAATCTGTCAGCGATTGAAGAAATACTGCGGGAAGAAGCGCTGTCAGAAAGCTGGAGGGAGTCCTTCCTTAAAAAAAGAGACAGGCTCACTAATGTATAGAAAAAAAGCCGTGCTGCACTGACAGCACGGCTGATTTACGTTATGCTTGTTTTTTTGTTTCCAGCAGATTGGCAAGGAAGTACTTTTTGAAGCTTTGAAGCTTTCTTCCTTCATAGTGGGTAATTCCTTTTTTCTTTAACTCTTCTACATACCAGCCTTTACTGCCATAATGCATGTCAGAAAACTCCTTTCTCCGTTCTCCCGCTGGGGAGGTTTCTTCAGTTTTTGCCAAACTTTTGGCATTGTAACATCTATAAAAAGACGCTGAAAAGGGATAACGCAAAAACTGAGACTTTCGATTCAGAGATGTAAAGCTTTCTTACATATATATGTAAAGGGCGGTCTTTTCATGCTTAATGGCCGGTTAATTTTAACAGCACCGTTCCGAGTGTCATGATTCCGAAAACGACGCCGAAATAAATCAGCATCCCCTTCTTTTTCTTCACTCCGTAAACGGTGAGAATGATGCTTTCAATAAAGAAAATAAACCCGAAGATAATAAACCACATGTTGAAAAATGGCTCCTTTCACAGACATATGTCCAGTGTAGCACAACTCTTATAACGGAGCATAAAAAAGCCGGGCACTGTATCAGTGTCCGGCAAGTTTGACGAGAAGCTGGGCCAAATGCTGTTTTTCATTGTCATCCGCAATGTCCCACAGTTCTTGTAAGAGTTTTTCTTCCGCATTGCGGGGCTCCTCGTGTTTGGCGAGATAGTCCCCGAGGATGGCGGCGCTTTTGATGATTTTGCTGTCATCCAGACCCAGTCTTTTTCCGGCGGAAATTTTCTGATGAAGGTACGCCTTAAATTCCTCGAAATCCTCTAAAATCTGCTGTTTCGTTACGCCGTGCATGGCGTGTATTTCGTTTTCGATTTTGATTTTTTCTTTATCTTTTTTCATGCGTCTCCCTCCTTCGGGTTAGTTGTTGTATACCTGTTTGGAAGGGAGATGAAACATTACAATGCAGTTAAAATAATCGGTTTATCTTTTGTGATCACGATGGTGTGTTCCACTTGGGCGACAAGGCTTTTATCCGGCGTTTTAAACGTCCAGCCGTCTCCCGCTTCAACAATCGTTTCCGCTTTCGTGGAAATAAACGGCTCAAGCGCGATCACGGTTCCGTTTTTAAACAGCGCGTTATCAAACGGATCGTAGTAATTCATGATGTGGTTCGGCGCTTCGTGGAGGTTTCTGCCGATCCCGTGGCCCGTCAGCGTTTTAATGACGGTAAATCCGTTGGAGCGGGCTTCGTGGTAGACGGCTCTGCCGATCTGGTTTTGGCGTTTGCCGGCTTTTGCCTGATCCAATCCTTTCTGAAATGCGGATGCTGCGCAGTTACAAAGCTTTTGCAGACGTTCATCGCCTTCTCCGAGCACAAATGAAATTCCCGTATCGGAATAAAAACCGCCGAACTCCGCCGAAATATCGATATTTACAAGATCTCCGGCTTTTAAGATTTTAGAGGCGCTCGGAATGCCGTGAGCGACTTCGTCATTTACGCTGATGCATGTCACGCCCGGGAAATCGTATTCCTTCTCCGGAGCGGAAGCGGCTCCGTGCTCGTCAAGCACCGCCTTTCCGATCAGGTCAAGATCTTTCGTGCTCATGCCGGGCTCGGCTTTTTTCTTCATTTCTTCACGCGCCAGCGCGACGATTCTGCCGATTTTTTTAAGGCCTTCTAATTCTTGATCGTTCGTTACAATCATTGTCATTCCCGCTTTCTATTTTTAATCATCTGATTCAAGCTTACCACAACTGGTTTATAAATAGAAAACCAACAAGCCTTATGTGAATAAATGAAGGAAAATTGGTATAGATCACTAGATAACTTATGTGGTATATTTAAGAAAAAAGAAGGGGGATGGGTAAAATGCTTCAATTTTTGCAAAAACTCGGAAAATCATTTATGCTTCCGATTGCCGTTCTGCCCGCCGTTGGTATTATTTTGGCCATCGGCAGAGAGGACTTATTAAATATTCCGTTCATTTACGCGGCGGGGACCGCGGTATTTGATCATCTGCCGCTGATTTTCGCGATCGGAATCGCGATTGGGATTTCGAAAGACAGCAACGGGGCCGCCGCTCTGTCGGGAGCAATTTCTTATATCATGCTGGACGCTGCTGTAAAATCAATCAATTCGACAAATAATATGGCCGTTTTCGGAGGGATTATCGCGGGGTTAATTGCGGGATACACGTATAATCGCTTTAAGGATACGAAGCTGCCCGAATATCTCGGGTTTTTCAGCGGGCGCAGGCTCGTTCCGATTGTAACGGCGCTGATTACCATTATTTTGGCGGGGATCTTCGGATTTGTGTGGCCGCCGATTCAGTCGGTGATTACGTCTTTCGGGGAATGGATGATCGGGCTTGGCGGAATCGGCGCCGGGATTTACGGGATTTTTAACCGGCTTTTGATTCCGTTCGGTCTTCATCATGTGCTGAATAATATTTTTTGGTTCCAGTTTGGCGATTTTCACGGAAAAACGGGAGATCTGGCCCGCTTCTTTGCGAAGGATCCGACGGCGGGAACTTATATGACGGGATTCTTCCCGATTATGATGTTCGGGCTTCCGGCCGCATGTCTGGCAATGATTGCCGCGGCTAAGCCAAGTAAGCGCAAAGCGACGGCCGGAATGATGATCGGTCTCGCGCTGACGGCATTTATTACCGGAATTACAGAGCCGATTGAATTTGCATTTATGTTTTTATCACCGCTTTTGTACGGGGTTCATGCTATATTAACCGGGTTCTCTTTATTTATCGTGAATGTTCTCGGAATCAGGTCAGGTTTTTCATTCTCGGCGGGGGCGATCGATTATCTCCTCAGCTACGGCATTGCCGAAAAACCGCTTTTGCTGCTCGTTGTCGGGCTTTGTTATGCGGTGATCTATTTTGTCGTCTTCTATATGCTCATCAAAACGTTAAACTTGAAAACGCCGGGACGGGAAGATGATGAGGAAGAGGAAGAAGTGCTTAGTGAAGATACGGCCGGTTCCGTCGAAGAACATGCCATGCTCAAGGGGCTCGGCGGCAGGCAAAACCTTGAAACGATTGATCACTGTGCGACCCGCCTCAGGCTGACCGTGCAGGATACGTCTCTCATTAATGAAGCGGCGCTTAAAAAAGCGGGAGCAAAAGGGGTTATCAAAACGGGGAATAAAACGGCGCAGGTCATTATCGGGCCGAACGTCGAATTTGTCGCGGAAGAGCTGAGAGAAGCCGTCCGCCGTGACGACCAGAAGCAGACTTGAAAAATCCGGATCACCTAGGTGATCCGGATTTTTTTTGAACATATATCAAGTTTCACATAATGTACAAAAAACAACGTTTTCTTCTATGTTAAGATTCATGTAGAACAAGTATGGAGATGATGTAAGGTGACATGGATTGCAGTTGTTTCAATTGTTGTCATAAGCCTGATTAAGATTGTGCTGACATGCCTTCCTACCGGAGCGGTGGAATGGATCCTCCGCAAGTTTGAAACCCATTCAAAGCTCAGTGACGCGTCCGCTGCCGTTTCCCTCGGCGGAAAACGTCTGGAAGGCGAAGACAAACGCCGGGTGATTGATGATTTTAACGAAGCCGTGTTTATCGAACGGCATTATATATACCCAGGGGATGAAGAGCGTTATCTTCATCCGCAAAACGGAGCCGATCCGCTTGTCATTAAGACGAGAAAAGGAAAAAAAGATATGACGGTGTTTGTATACAGCTACGAAGATCATGTAGATGTCGTCAAACAGCAGAAAAAGAAAGTCGTCGCTTATTCAGTTCTTTCCGACAGCCTGCAAAAGCGCTCTATGGCCGCCGCCGGGAGCTGAACATAAAAAAGCCAGATCATTGATATGATCTGGCTTTTGTTTATTCTTTTTGATCATCTGCTGAGGAATCTTCACGCTTCGTATAATCGAATTGTGAAGGATCCACTTTCTTAAAGCCTTTCGGCTGATAGAAACGAAGCAGATCGCCGTTGATGATCTTATCAGACATTTCAAGCTCAGTCTTGACGAGAGAGTCTTCTTTTTTGTCGACTTCTGAATCATCTAAAAGTCTTCCGGTTTTCGTATCGTAATACTTGCCGGACACTTTCGTATAGTTCGGCGAGATGAAGTCTCCGTTACGGAACGGAATGACTTCTCTGTGCTCTTTCGATAAGATATCTGAACCTGACATGAGATAATCTTTCGTATCGACGCCGAGCAGATGAAGAACGGTCGGCGCGACATCGACTTCACCGGCAAATTTGTGATTGCGGCCGCCTTTCACGCCGGGAGCGTGGATAAAGAGCGGCACCCGCTGAAGCTGGGCATTGTCGTATTCAGTGATCTCATCTTTGCCGAGCACTTTCGCCATCGCTTTATTATGGTTTTCGGAGATGCCGTAGTGGTCTCCGTACATCACGATAATCGACTTATCGTACAGGCCGTCTTTTTTCAGGTCATGAAAGAACTGTTCGATTGATTCATCCAAATAGTTCGCGGACTGGAAGTAGTTATTGACGACTGAATCGCCAAAGTCTCCCGCCGGGAAGTCCGTGTCTTCTTTATCCATTCCGAACGGGAAGTGGTTGGACAGCGTAATGAACTTCGTATAGAACGGCTGCGGCAGGCTCTTTAAGAGCGGCATGGATTCTTTGAAATACGGTTTGTCTTTCATGCCGTAGTTTTTCGTGTTTTCTTCGCTCATGTCATAATAAGCGGAATCGAAAAACTTATCGATGCCTTCCGCTTTGTACATTTCGTTACGGTTCCAGAAAGTCTGCGTATTTCCGTGGAAAGCGGCAGACGTGTACTTTTTGCCTTTTAGGATCGCAGGAACGGACTGCAGCGTGTTTTGTGCTTTATTGACGAAAACAGAACCTTGCGAAAGCGGGTACAGAGAGTTCTCCATCATAAATTCCGCATCAGATGTTTTACCTTGTCCCGTTTGGTGGAAAAAGTTATCAAAGTAGAATGTTTGATTATCGTGCGCCAGCTTATTTAAAAACGGCGTCACTTCCTTGCCGTTAATTTTATAGTCAATGATAAAGGATTGCAGAGACTCTAATGAGACGTAGATGACGTTTTTTCCTTCGGCTTTTCCGAAGTAGACGTTATTCGGCACGTCATAGTTGGCCTTCATATAGTTTTCCACATCCGTTACATCGCTTGAATCGGCAAGCGCGCGCTGGCTGTTTGATTTCACATTCTGCACGGCATCGTAAATCGTAAAGTTGTACGTGCCCAAGTATTTCACCAGATAGTTTCGGTCAAATGAGCGTGTCAAAAGCTCAGGACGGTCGGATTCCGCGACGGCGAGGTTGATCAGGAACATAAGCACGGCGGAAGCCAAAACGATTCTGAATGATTTCTTCGCCGGTTTTTCAGCCGGTTTTTTCATCTTAAGGGCCAAAATAATCAAAATGACGGTATCCAGGAAGTAGAAGGCGTCTGTCCATCTCATTAACGAGAACGCGCTGTCTCCGAGCTGGCCGCCGTTTGTCTTTGCCTGCATCATGACCGGGATGGTAATGAAATCATTAAAGAATCTATAATAGACGATGTTTGCAAAAAGCAAAAAAGACAATAAAAAATGAATCACAATAATGGCTGTCTGCTGTAATTTTTTCTTGAAAAGAAGCCCAAATCCAAGAAAGAACAAGCTGGAGCTCAGCGGATTCACAAAAAGCAATATTTTCTGGATCGTGTTGTCTATGCCGAGGTTAAAGTTTAAAATATAAGCGACATATGTTTTCACCCACAATAACACGACCGCTATCAAGAAGAAGGCAAGTCCTCTTTCTTTTATAAATGTTTTCATTGTTACACTCCTTTTTTCCGATCACGGTTTACACGGAACGATAGAAAAAACGAACATAATCAATATACCATGAAACCAGCAAATAGAAAAGGTGGAAAAGGCTCATCGGAAAAAGGGCGAAAAACGCTGTCGCAACGGCGGTTGATCTGTTGAATGACAGCTTTAAAACATATAAATGGCACAAACTGGGATTTGTGTTTCCGTATGATCATACCCGGTTCTATTGAAAAAAGAGGTGAACAGTGATGGATATTGCCCATATCGTGGCTGAAGATAAAATCAAGCGCGCCATTAAGGATGGAGAGTTCGCCGACATCAAAGGAATGGGAAAGCCCCTGCCGAAAGACGATGCCGCACATCTTCCGGAGTCGCTCAGAATGGGCTACCGCATATTAAAAAACGCCGGGATCGCCGAGGATGAGGGCGCGCTGAAGAAAGAGCTGATGACGCTCGATTATTTGATCGCCAAGTGCCGCAATGAACAGGAGCGGGATCACCTGCGGAACAAACGGACGGAAAAACAAGTCAGACTCGACAAACTGACGGAGGAGAAAGCCATGTTCTCAAAACCCGCATCTTCTCATTATAAGGAGAAAGTGTACAGACGGCTGGGCCGCCCGTAAGCCGGCTCTTTAGATTTTTTTCTGAAAAGGAATGTGCTCCATAAGGCGCGGGTAGGAAATGTGGAGCAGGCCGTTTACGCACTGCGCCTGTAACAGGTGGGGCTCAGCCGGTTCAGGAAGCTCAATCGTCTCATCGATTTCCCCGTAATACCGGTTTTGGCAGACGCCCATGTTCTTTGGAAAAAGGGGTGTGATGTTTCCTCTTATATGCAGCCGTGTTCTTGACAGCAGCCTCAATGTCAATTCTTCTTCGTAAACGCCGGGCATTTCCACAATGACAAATGTGTGCTGTTCATCCTGATAAATATCATAAGTCAGGGTGTTTTTTTGTAAGGAGAAAAAATCTTCGGGAGATTTCCGTTTCAGGACATTGGTCCAAAATTCGCTGGGCTTGTGCTCGTTCGTAATCTCAAGCCACTTTCTCATTTTCTCGATATCCACTTCGGCAGAACCTCCCTATATTTGATTTGCGATCGGCATTGACGGGTTGGCGATCTGATCCTGATCGCTCACGTCAGGGTCAAGATGGCCCGAATTCAAACATCCGGCGGCCGGCGAAAAATCCCCTAAAGAAAAGTTCGCGCCGACAAATTTGCTGTTGGCGGTGTGGCTGTTTTGTACGGTCTGACCGATATCGACGTTTCCGTTTTGCGTTGCTCCGTTTACTTTTATATTGACGACGTTAATTTGGTAAGGCATTCATAAAAACCCCTTTAATCTATAATGGGCGGCACCGGCGTAATATTTGCGGTATCTGCGGTTCCGATGGCTGTCTGGTCGTTGACATCAGGATCATTTAACAAGTTCTCCATCATCGATTCTATAGGTGACGTATCGCCGAATGAAGAGTTCAGTCCTTGTGATTTGTTATTTGTGGTGGGACTGTTGTATGCCGCTTCCCCAATCGTAATAGATCCGTTGCCAGAAATACTGTTAATCTTCAAATAGTACAGGTTGATAACAGTGGATGGCATCTCTTCACACCTCTTTAACTTAGTTGTACAGTACTGTATGCTTTTTGTGCTCCTGTTGTGAATTCCGCCCGGACATGTTCCCGATAAACAAGAAGTCAAGGCCCGGTTCCGGCGGGGCTTTTTTTGTTTCAGGGTCTTTCGCAGTATATTTGTGATGAAAGCGCTATAAAAATAGATTGACGACATGTATATACATCATTACAATAGAGTCATAAACATGTATATACAAGTTTGTAAGACAAAATGAAAACGGTTACGGAGGGGATGGCATGGGTGAGTTTAACCGGGCTGCGCGGCAGATCGCTGAAGCTGTCGGCGGAATCGAAAATATTGAGGCGGCGACTCATTGTGTGACGCGTTTGCGGTTTGCATTAATAGATGAAACCAAAGTAAACCAAAAAATGCTTGATGCAATAGACATTGTCAAAGGATCTTTTGCGGTAAACGGGCAGTTTCAAGTCGTGATCGGGCAGGGGACGGTCAACAAAGTATATGCGGAATTAGTGAAGGAAACGGGGATGGGTGAAGCGTCCAAGGATGACGTGAAGAAGGCGGCGGCGCAAAACATGAATCCTTTACAGCGTGCTGTGAAAACGCTTGCGGACATCTTTATTCCGATCTTGCCGGCGATCGTCACGGCCGGGCTGTTAATGGGTCTGAACAATATCTTAACGGCGGAAGGCATTTTCTACAGCACGAAATCGATTGTCCAAGTGTATCCGCAATGGGCGGATCTCGCCAATATGATTAATCTGATCGCGGGGACGGCTTTCGCTTTTCTGCCGGCTTTAATCGGCTGGTCGGCAGTGAAGCGGTTCGGAGGAAGCCCGCTCTTGGGTATCGTGCTCGGGCTGATGCTGGTGCATCCTGATCTGTTAAACGCATGGGGCTACGGGGCTGCCGAGCAGAGCGGCGATATTCCGGTGTGGAACCTGTTCGGCCTTGAGGTGCAGAAAGTCGGGTATCAAGGTCAGGTGCTCCCGATTCTGCTGGCGTCTTATTTACTTGCCAGGCTTGAGCTCTTTTTGACGAAACGGACGCCGGAGGGCATTCAGCTGTTGGTCGTCGCGCCGGTGACGCTTTTGGTCATCGGTTTTCTATCCTTTGTCATCATCGGTCCGATTACCTTTGCGATCGGTAACGCGCTGACGGCGGGATTGATTGCCGTTTTCGGACAATTCTCCGCCATCGGAGGCCTGCTGTACGGAGGGCTGTATTCGGCGCTTGTGATCACGGGGATGCACCATACGTTTCTCGCGGTCGATCTTCAATTAATCGGATCAAAGCTCGGCGGCACATTTTTATGGCCGATGCTCGCATTGTCAAATATCGCTCAAGGATCGGCGGCTTTGGCCATGATGCTGATTACAAAAGATAAAAAACAGCGGGGGCTTTCACTGACGGCCGGCATTTCCGCATATTTGGGCATTACCGAGCCGGCGATTTTCGGCGTGAATCTTCGTTACAAATTTCCGTTTGTGATTGCCATGATCAGTTCGGGAATCGCGGGGATGTTCATCTCCGTCAAAGGCGTTCTCGCAAGCTCGGTCGGAGTCGGCGGCGTGCCGGGGATCTTCTCCATTATGAGTCAGTACTGGGGGCCGTTTGCGATCGGAATGCTGATCGTGCTGATTCTCCCGTTTGCGGGAACATACGGGTATGCGCGGCTGAAACGGCAAAAATAGAAAAACTGCGGGGCGCCTTCTATCAGGCTGTCCCTTTTCCATTTCAATTCAAAACATTACAGGCGGTGAAGAAAAATGAAAACAGACAGCACACCATGGTGGAAAAAGGCAGCGGTATATCAAATTTATCCGAAGAGCTTTAATGATACGACGGGAAACGGGATCGGTGATCTGAACGGTATTATCGAGAAGCTTGATTATTTGCAGAAGCTTTTAATTGATGTCATTTGGCTTACGCCGATTTACGATTCGCCGCAGAATGACAACGGTTATGACATTCGCGATTATTGCACCATTTATGAAGAATACGGAACGATGGAGGATTTTGAACGCCTTATCGATGAAGCGCACAAAAGAGGAATCAAGGTCGTCATGGATCTTGTCGTAAACCATACATCAGTCGAGCATCGGTGGTTCAAAGAAGCGGTCTCGTCACCCGACAGTCCGTATCGGGATTTTTACATTTGGAAAGACGGAAAGGAAGACGGCCGGGCGCCGAACAACTGGGAATCAAAATTCGGCGGTTCCGCTTGGGAGCTCGACCCGGCGTCAGGCCAGCACTATCTGCATTTATTTGATGTGTCGCAGGCCGATTTGAACTGGGAAAATGAAGAGATGAGAAAACAGGTTTACGACATGATGCATTTTTGGTTCCGGAAAGGGATCGACGGCTTCCGGCTGGATGTGATCAACCTCATTTCTAAAGACCAATCGTTTCCTGATGCCAAAGATGGGCGTGACGGGCGCCCTTATTATACGGACGGGCCGCGCGTGCACGAATTTCTCCATGAGATGAACCGGGAAGTGTTTTCGAAATATGACAGCATGACGGTCGGTGAAATGTCCTCGACAACGGCTGACCACTGCATCCGGTACACAAACCCTGAGAATAAAGAACTCGATATGACTTTTAACTTTCATCATTTAAAAGTGGATTATCCGAATGGTGAAAAATGGGCGCTCGCTCCGTTTGATTTTCTGAAGCTGAAACGGATTTTAGCGTTTTGGCAGACGGAGATGCAAAAAGGCGGAGGCTGGAACGCATTATTCTGGTGCAACCATGACCAGCCGCGGGCCGTATCCAGATACGGAGACGACGGCGTATACCGGACGAAATCAGCCAAAATGCTGGCGGCGGCCATTCATATGATGCAGGGCACGCCTTACATTTATCAAGGTGAAGAGATCGGCATGGGCAATCCGAAATTCGATGACATCGGCTCATACCGCGATGTCGAATCATTGAACATTTACAAAAAGATGAAGGAAGAAGGCGTGCCCGAAAAAGACATTATCGCCATTTTAAAAGAGAAATCAAGAGACAATGCAAGAACCCCCATTCAGTGGAACAGCGGGCCGCACGGCGGTTTCACGACGGGAACGCCTTGGATTCCGGCGGCGGATGATTATCGGGACGTTAACGCGGAAGCGGCTTTGCGGGACCCGGATTCAATTTTCTATCATTATCAGAAGCTCATCAAGCTCAGAAAAGAATATGACATCGTGACGGAAGGAACGTTTGAGCTGCTTGCTGAAGACGATCCGGCGGTTCTGGCGTACGTCAGACACGGCAAGGATGAAAAACTGCTGTGCATCAACAACTTCTACGGGAAAGAAGCGGACTTTACGGTTCCGCTTAAAGACACGGACGGCTGGCGGTTTACGGTGCTGCTGACGAATGATGAACCGAGGGAAGGGCGGCCGGAACGATTGACGCTCCGTCCGTATGAATCGATCGTTTATCATCTGACAAAAGCGTGATACACTAATCTGGGTGGTCAAATGAAAGTGAATAAATACATCACAATCTATAAAGATATGGTGCGGCAGATCGAAAGCGGCCAGCGGAAGGCTGAAGACGTTCTTCCGTCTGAAAATGATTTGTGCGATCAATACGGCACATCACGAGAAACCGTCCGCAAAGCGCTCAATATGCTGGCGCAAAACGGCTACATCCAGAAAATCAAAGGCAAAGGCTCCGTCATATTAGACAGAGAAAAAATGCGTTTTCCCGTCTCAGGCCTGATCAGCTTCAAAGAGCTTTCGGAAACGCTCGGAAAAGAGACGAGAACGACGGTTCACCGTCTCGGGCTGATCCTGCCTCCCTCAGAAGCCGCAAAAGAGCTTGGTACAGAAGCGGATGAAAAGGTGTGGGAAGTCGTCAGATCAAGACGGATTGACGGAGAACATATTATTTTGGACAAGGATTACTTTGTGAAAAAACATGTGACTTTATTGACGAAGGCGATTTGCGAAGGTTCGATCTATGAGTATCTCGAAGGAGAGCTCGGCTTGTCCATCAGCTACGCGCAAAAGGAAATTGTCGTGGAGCCGGCGGGGGAAGAGGACCGGAAGTATTTGGATCTCGGCGGATTCAGCCAAATGGCGGTCGTGAAAAACCGCGTCTTTTTGGAGGATACCAGCCTCTTTCAGTACACGGAAAGCCGGCACAGGCTCGATAAATTCCGTTTCGTCGACTTTGCGAGAAGAGAAAAATAAAAACGGACTGCCGCGGCAGCCCGTTTTTTTGTCAGTATCAAAATGAATACTATCCAACAAAAATGTGCGTACTGGTACTTTCAAAAATAATGGCTACAATAGTACATAACGATTGAAAAGGAGAGATCATGAATGTCAGATAAAAAACAGCAGATCATCGAAGCGTATCAATTCAGACACGCCACAAAGGAATTTGATCCTGAGAAAAAAATTTCAGAAAGCGATTTTGAATTCATTTTAGAAACGGGAAGATTATCCCCAAGCTCACTCGGTTTGGAGCCTTGGAAATTTGTCGTCGTTCAAAATCCGGAGCTTCGTGAAAAACTCCGCGAGTTCACATGGGGGGCGCAAAAGCAGCTGCCGACCGCAAGCCATTTCGTACTTCTGCTTGCCCGGACGGCAAAGGATATCCGTTTTGACGCCGACTATGTCAAAAACCACTTGCGGGAAGTCAAAAAAATGCCGGAAGATATGTATGAAGGCTATATCAGTAAAACGGAAGACTTTCAGAAAAATGATTTCAATCTGCTAGAATCAGATCGCGCGCTGTTTGACTGGGCATCCAAACAGACTTACATCGCCCTCGGCAATATGATGACAGCCGCTGCGCAGATCGGAATCGACTCCTGCCCTGTAGAAGGCTTCAACTACAAAGAAATTCACCGGATTCTTGAAGAAGAAGGGCTTCTGGAAAACGGAAGTTTCGACATCTCTGTTATGGCCGCATTCGGCTACCGTGTCAGAGAACCGCGCCCGAAAACAAGATCTGCCTCAAAAGACGTTGTAAAGTGGGTATAAGATAAAAAAGGCTGCCGGGCGTGTCCCGGCAGCTTTTAACGTTTATTTGGTTTTGCTAAAAAACAGGCGGTGATCCAGGACGTAACGGGAATGATGATGCCGATCCCGATTCCGGCACAAAGAATGGTAACGGCTTCCGCACTGAATACTTTTGAGTTCACTATTTTTTCAGCTGAGTATGATAAGTCTTTAAACCAGATAATTAAAGCCAAATAGCTGCCGAAAAAAGCAAAGAATAACGTATTCGTATTCGTTCCTAAAATATCTCTCCCGATGCTTAATCCGAATGTGTACAGATCTTTTCTGCTCATGGACGGATTATGACTGTAAATTTCCCGCATGGGTGAAGTAATGGAAATCGCGACATCGGTAATCGCCCCTATCGTGCCCATGATGATCATAGCCGCGGTAACCTTCACAAAATCCACCCCGACAAACAGTGTGAATATGCCGATATCACCCAATTCTTCTTCACCGAATCCCTGAATCGAAGTATGTTTTGTTACAGACATAATAAAAAACAGCAGCAATACAATCGTCAGCATTGCAGAAATAAAGGCGGTTACGGTTTTGACGTTTCCTCCATTAATATAAAAAAGAGTAATGCTGCAAATCACCGCGGAAGAGAGCAATGTTAAAACAATCGGATTGATATGCGGGTCTGTCATGAAAATGATGGTGAGAAAGAGAACACCGAAATTTAAGAATAACGCAATAAAAGACCTCGCTCCTTTTTTTCCGCCGATGATGACCATCAATAGAAATAAAATCGCCGCGAGAATTACGATGACATTCATGAGCTTGCCTTCTTTCGTTTAATAAAAAAGATAGAAGCATACAGACTGGCGGGTATGGCTAATACAATTCCGATCCCTCCGGCCAATGCTCTGGCTATTTCCAAGGAAATGTTCATAGAAAGAGTGAATCCTATCGGGGAATCATTTTTTAAATACAAAAGCATCATCGGAATAGAGCCGCTTATATAAGCAAAAAACAGAATGTTGGTCATCGCCCCCATGATGTCTTTTCCGATCTCCATCCCGGAACGTCTGAGAGCTTGTAATGAGATACCGTTGTTTTCTTCATATAATCCGAAGACAGATGACGTCATGGTAATGGCCACATCCATAACCGCTCCCAGTGATCCGATAAATACCCCGGCCATAAACACCGTGTGATAAGGGCGGGTTAAATACTGCATTTCCTCATATCTGAGACCTTTCTCTCCGGTTGCCAGCATCACCAGATACGTAATCAGCAGGGAAACGAAAGTGCCTGCGAGCGTCGCGGCAATGGCGGCGTATGTTTTCGCGTGAAAACCGCTGACAAGCAGCAATGAGATGACAGTAAAGATGAGAATACAGATACCGCAGATGAAAATTAACCCTATATTAGGATGCTTCCTGTACAAATCTAATGCAAACGACAGTAAAACGGCGTTAAACATCAGGCTGACGATCGAAAAGAAGCCTTGTTTTTTGCCGACGATAAGCAAGGTGAAAATGAAAACCCACGCGATCAGCAAAAGCTGTTTATCCCGTTTTTTATCTATAATGCTTCCCGATATATCCTTGTTTGATGGTTTCCCTTTATCAATAGAAACGAATACTTCATCGCCAATCGAATATTTCTGATCGTTCGCTCCGGATGATGAATACTGATTGGGCAAATGAATGAGCTGTCCTTTCTGACTGCCGTTTTCAAGTCTGGCAGTGATCGTCTGATTGAAAATCTTATCTTTGTTTTTATGCATGTCCTGTACGTCAGACTGATGTTCCAATGTTGTTTTCGTCACTTTGGCAATCGGCCGCTCATAAAAAGAAGCGTTGTGAGTGACGAAAATGAGCGAGCTGATAAAACAGAGCGCTGTTATCACGTAAAACAGCTTTTTCTTGTAAGACATGCGGTTTCGTTTGTGTCCTGTTATCTTCAAAAAAAGTCCTCCAAACAGGCGGCGCCGTATGAAAGAGAGGCCCTGCCGTGAAGTGTTAAACGATGCGGATGTAGTCTTTCGCGAATAACGTTCATATTTTATCACTCGGCCGTACGGCTGTCGACTCAGAGGGGGACCGAGAGAAAAAGCTCCCCTGAAATCAGATCAGGAGAGCTTTTGGGATGAACCGCACGATAAAAGCGGTCTTTTTATGCTTCGTTCACTTTTTTTGCTTTTCTTCTTTGATGCAGATACAGTGCCGTTCCGAGCGCGCTGATGAGAAACCCGGCAAGAAGGATGGAATACATCGTTGTGGCCGTATCAGGAAGCAGGCCGCCCGGCGATACTCCGTCCTGTGCAGGGCCGGATGACGGTTTTTGTCCGCTTGGCTGCTTTCCGGAGCCGTGGTCTCCGCTTGTCGGCGGCGCGCTCTTCGTGTTTGCGTTTAATATGGTGTATTCACTGAAATGATTTGTATAGCCCGTGACGAGATCGTGTGAAACCGAACCGTTGTCTGTTTTTGTATAGACGTTCTTTTTCCGGTCTACATGGTAAATGCCCGGCTGTTTCGCCTTTTTCGTATTCTCAATGCGCAGGGTGAGCTTTACCGGCGCTTTGAATGTTTTGATGTCTTTGTTTTTCTGCTTCATTGTAAAGTCGTATACATTTGAAAGCGCCCCGCTTACTTTTCCTTTCGGCGTCACGCCGAATCGTGTATCAGCTGAAGCAGCGTTTGCCATCGGCATTTTCATGCTGAACTTGTCATGCAGGATCGTAAGGGAAGAATCCGATGTTCTGTCCTTTAACAGGCCGATTTGTTTTTTGGTCACGCTGAGATCAATCGGCTTTTTGGCGCCGTCATTCTTATCGTAATACACGATCGGCGTGTTGGCGTTTTTGGCATAAACGGCAAATGCGCTGTCATCTTCAAGCGTCCACGAACCGTTTTTTTGTTTCGTCGGCAGATACACTTCCTGCGCGCGGCCGTCAACTTTCGGTTCCACCGCTTTTCCCGCTTTTTCAAGCTGCTCGGTGAAGACCTCATAGTCGACAAAGCCAAGGTCTTCTTTATGGGACGCTTCGTTAAAGACGGAATATCCGTCTCCGCCTTCACCGACAAAGTTACTGGTGGCGACTCTGTATGTCTTCTTATCAGAAATCGGCTTTACGCTGCCGTCATCCTGTACGGCCGCAGCTTGAAGAACGCGGTGTCCCGGCTTTTTATTCAGTGTAAACGTGTATGTTAAACCGGCAACTTGAGGGAAGGCGCCGCCTTGAGCCTCAATTCCGCTTAACCCTTGTTCCAAGGCTTGTTTGATCTGTTTTCCGGTTAAATCCGCGACGTAAAGCGTGTTGCCGAACGGCATCACATTCAGCACATCGCCGAGTGTGATGTCTCCTTTATCAATGCCTGCGCGGATGCCGCCCCCGTTTGTGATCGCGATTTGGGCGCCGGCCGCTTCCTTCGCTTTTTGCAGCATGCCGTCCGCGATGAAGTTTCCGAGATTGGTTTCTTTGGAGCGGACATGCTCGCGCTGGCCGTCAAGTACGACCTTCGTTGAGCCGACTTTTTCATTTTTGACTGAGACGAGCTCTTTTTTAAACGGATCAAGCTCTTTTTTCAGATCCGGGTCTTCTTTCGTCTGCTCGTTCACCGGAATCGCCTGAAGAGAGGATTGTTCCGGCAGGACGACGCCGTTTTTGTCAAAGGCGACATCTGCCCGGCCTAAATATTCGCCGTATTCTTTTGCCTGGGCGACGATGGTCGGCTCTTCGTTTTTAACAATTTCCATTTTATCTACAAGCGTATGCGTATGTCCGCCGACGATCAAGTCGATGCCTTTTACCTTTTTGGCAAGATCGAGATCACGCTGATGCCCGATATGGGTCAGGGCGATAATTTTATTGACATGTTCCTTGTTCTGTATTTCTTTTACCGTATCTTGTGCGGATTGGAAGGCATCATGAAAGACAATGCTTTTTCCCGGGCTTGATGTGACGGACGTATCTTCTGTCGTTAAGCCGAATACGGCGACTTTTGCTCCGTTTACATCAAGCAGAATGTATGGATAGATGCCTGCTTTTTTCTTTTTCCCTGCCGTAAATGTGTCTGCTTTTTTCATGAATGGTCTGAGTTTTGACTCTTTGGACACATCGACATTTGAGCTGACGAGCGGAAAGTCAGGCGCTTGAAAATTGTATTTTCCGGACGGGTCAGCCGCGCTTCCGTTCCCGCTCAGGAAGCTGGCGAGAGCACCCGGGCCTTTATCAAACTCATGATTTCCGAAAGTCATTGCGTCGTAACCCATGCTGTTCATCAATTTTAAATCAGCCAGCCCCTGCCACTTTGTGAAATAGAGATCGCCTGAGAAAACGTCTCCCGCATCCAGCAAAATGCTGCGGTCGGTTTCGCTTCTGATTTCTTTGATTTTCGTCATCCGCCTCGCCGCGTTATCAAGGTGGGCGTGCGTGTCGTTTGTATGCATAACGGTGAGTTTCCATGCGTCATCTTTCGGCGGATCTGTGCCCGGTTCATCATCTTTGAATTGGAGCTTGTACTGTCCGTAGCCCGCGTTTTGTGATTCACCGATATAGGCGACGTCATCTGCGCGGTCAGCAAACGGCTTTGCGGCCAAGGAAGATTCAAATGTCAGGTTTGTCCCTTTGACCGGAAGGATGGACCAGTTATGATCAGCCTGCGGATTAATCGTTTTCTGCTGGATGATGTAATCCATTAAGACCTGCCTGTTCTCATCGGCAGAAGAGTATACGATTTTATCATTGCTTAAGTGAGGGAATCCTCCGCCGCCTGAAGCGCGGTAATTATTTGTGACGATCAGAAATTCCTGCTTGGCGCTGACGGGCTTTCCTTGATAAGAAAGGTTGACGATCCGGCTTGCATCGGGATGAATGACTGTTCCGTTTTCGTTGTATTTCGCCGGTTTTGTGACATCGACCTGATAGGTGACACCGTCAATGACATCAAAATTGTATGAGCGGTAGGCGTCATTTAAAAGCGCTTGGCTGCCGCCTTTTGCCTGATCGATCTGATTAAATTGCCCTGCGGACATTTCGAGCCAGTCCTTCACTTCGCTTCCGTTCAGCTTGACGATCTGAACCGTGTTGTCATACAGGTACAAATCGCCGATATTTTTGATGGCGAGGTCGCCAGCGGAAATGTTTGTATAGTAGTTTGAGCCGTTCCGCCCGCCGGCTTTAAACGGGGCGCCCGCCGAGAGGATAGGCAGATCTTTGTATTCCGTATCCTTCATCTTATTTTCGGCGTACCATTTTTGCGCATCCGTTACGATTTGAATGGACGGATCATCTTTGACTTGGGCGAAGAAACTGTTGATATCGGCTTTTGTCTGGCCGACGGGTTCTCTGATGTATTTCAATGTGCCTTCGTGCGCTTTTTTGACGGTATTGACGACGGTTTCGTTTTCCGACGTCACATTGCCGGCAATCGGCTCGATGCTGCCTTTTGCATCTTCCACATGCCACGCGCTGTCTGTTTTTTCAAGCCGGAGGTCGATGACGCCCGCATATTTGCCCCAGCTGCTTGACATGACAACGGGGATGCCGTTAATCGTGCCTTTATCGACGTCAAATTGATCAGCGCCTTTGTATTCGGCATCAGGGAAAAGCCCGTGCTGATGGCCGGATACGATCGCATCAATTCCGCTGACTTTCGTTGCCAGGTCAAAAACGGCGTTTTCCGCTCCGGAAGACTGCGCTTTTTTTTCGATGCCGCTGTGGGCGAGGGCGATGACGATATCGGCTCCTTCAGCTTTCATTTTCGGAACGGTTTTCTTTGCGGATTCCACAATGTCTTCGACCTGAACGCGGCCTTCGAGATTTTTCTTATCCCACGTCATGATTTGGGGAGGAACAAAGCCGATGTAGCCGACTTTTATCTGATGCTTGCCGCCGTTTTCATCCGTGACGGTTTTGTCTTTTATGACATAAGGCGTATAACGGTTTTCGCCGCTTAATGTTTTCACATTGGCGTTAACGATCGGATAATCAGCGCCTTTGATTGTCCCGTCCAGAAATTCAAGCCCATAATTAAATTCATGATTGCCGAGTGTTCCTGCGTCATAATGCAGACTGTTCATCACTTCAATGATCGGATGGGTCTTTGCGCCTGAAATAATATCATTTTTCTCATATTTTACGGCGTATTCTCCGAGGGGATTCCCCTGAATCAGGTCTCCGTTATCGACAAGCAGCGTATTCGGGTTTTCGCGCCTGTGCTTCTCAATAAGCTGAGCCGTTCGGGCCAGCCCGAATTCCGTTGTCGGTTTGTCGCTGTAGTAATCGTAGTCCATCATGTTAGCGTGAACGTCAGTTGTGGCTAAAATGCTGAGATTCACACTGGAGGATTTGTTTTCTTCTGCTTTAATGGGTGATGTTGGGAGGATTAGACTAAGTATCATAACTAGGGGCAGCAGAATACGGAGTGTCATATTGACGCTGCATCGTCTTTTCTGTATTCTCACCTGTTCTCCACCTTTCAACAAATTTTGTCATGCAGTACCATTGTAAGAATATTTTGTGAAAGTTCATATAGATTTCATGATGATTCTTGTAAAAAGATGAAAAATGAGGATAATGACCTATGTAAAACGGATGAGCGGCAAACGCGTTACCTATGTTTGATGTTAGTGTGGCTGGGGTACATGGATTTATGTAGACTTCATCAAGCAGGAGGTAGTAACTATGGGTAAAAAAATTGCAGTTGTATTAACGGATTATTTTGAGGATGTCGAGTATACTGAACCTGCGAAAGCTTTTAAAGATGCAGGTCATGAATTAACCGTAATTGAACAGGAAAAAGGAAAAACAGTCAAAGGCAAACAAGGGGAAGCGGAAGTGAAAGTAGACGCGTCCATCGATGATGTGAATCCGAAAGACTTTGACGCATTGCTGATCCCGGGCGGATTCTCGCCTGATATGCTGCGTGCGGATGACCGTTTCGTCCAATTTGCCAAAGCGTTTATGGATGACAAAAAACCGGTGTTCGCCATTTGCCACGGACCTCAGCTTCTCATTAACGCGAAAGCATTGGACGGGCGCAAAGCGACAGGGTTTACATCAATCCGAATCGACATGGAAAACGCGGGCGCGAATGTTGTGGATGAAGAAGTCGTCGTCTGCCAGAACCAGCTGGTCACAAGCCGCACACCGGATGACATACCGGCATTCAACCGCGAATCATTAAAACTGCTTGCGTAATATAAAAGCGGAGCGCCGTATCAGGCGTTCCGCTTTTTTTGTGAAGATTCCCGGATGACCAGCTCAGGCGCCAGAATAATGCGTTGTTTTTTGTGCTGGGAATTGGTGATTTTATGATGCAGCAATTGAGCCGCTTCTTTTCCCGACTGCCGCGGAAAGGAAGAAACGGTTGTAAGCGGGGGATAAGAAATTTCAGCTTCCGGCACGTTATCAAAGCCGACAATGTCAATATCTTCGCCCGGAACGAGCCCGGCTTTTCTAATCCCTTGCATGACGCCGAACGCGACCAAATCACTGAAGCAGAAAATCGCGGTCGGGCGCTCAGACCGGCGGAGGAGCTCCGTCACGGCTTCACAGCCTGCTTCGCGGGTCGGCGCGCTGTCAATGACATAGTCATTTTTTACTTCCAGATCCGCTTCACGGAGCGCTTTTTTAAACCCTTTCATGCGCTTCGTCCATGTTGACGAGTGCTTCACGCCGCCCAGAAACGCAATCTCCTGATGGCCTTTCTCAATGAAATGACGCACTGCCTTATAGGTGCCTTCCTCATAATCGGCTCCGACAAAATCACAGTCGGCATCGGCAATCTCCCTGACGGCGAGCACGACCGGAATGTCAAGCTGCTCAAGGCGGGAAAGGGTTTCCTCAGCCGTACCTGAAACCGGACACAAAATCAATCCGCCGACCCTGTGCTCCAGCATGGTCGAGATCAGCTGCTCCTGCTTGGCGACGGAATCAAATGTCGTGCCTAACAGCACCGTTAATCCGACTTCCTCAAGCGTATTCTGAACGCCGATCAGAAACTCTGAGAAAAACGTATTGGAAATGTCAGTAATAATCAATCCTACCGTTGTGGACGTCTGTGATCGTAAATTCGCGGCGACCCGATCATATACGTACCCCAGCTCCCGCATGGATTGCAGCACTTTCTCACGGGTCGCTTCGGAAATTCGCGGATTATTGCGGACGATTAATGAAGCGGTGGATGTTGAGACGCCGGCATGTTCAGCGACCTGCTGCAATGTCACCCGGCGTTTTTTTTGCTGTTTCATACGTCGCATTCCTCACTTGGTTTTTATTCGTTACATCCATTATAAGCGTTTTGGCGCATGAGAAGAAAGAGAGAGGGGGAGAAAATGATAAAGCGCCGGAAGACGGATTGTCCTTCGGCGCTTCTGTCACAATAGGTTATTCAAACATTTGCTCTTTAATATACTGAACCGGCATTTCACGGCCTGTCCAATATTCAAACGCCATGGCGCCCTGCCAAAGCATCATGCCGAGGCCGTTAATGGTGTTGCAGCCGGCCGCTTGAGCTTGTTCAAGCAATTTCGACGTAACGGGGTTGTAAACGACGTCTGTCACAATCAAATCCGGACGGAGCATGGATGTATCTTCAATGACGCTCAAGCCTTCAAGCGGTTTCATGCCGACACCCGTTCCGTTCGTGAAAATATCGCTTGAAGCGATTTCAGCACGCAGCGCATCTTGATCTTCGAGCGGGAAGACTTTCGCTTTGCAAGAAGATCCCTTCATTTCTTCATTGATGATGCGGACATTTTCTTCCGCTTTTTCGAAAAACGCGTCATTGCGGGCGAAAATAGAGATTTCTCCGAGGCCTTCCAATGCGGATTGAATCGCTATCGGAGTGGCGGCCCCGCCGGAACCGACCAGCGTCATTTTTTTGCCTGTGATATCGATGCCGTGTTCTTTTAAGTTGCGGACGTATCCCATACCGTCAGTGGAGTGTCCGATCAGTCTGCCGTTTTCATTAACGACTGTATTCACCGCGCCGGTGAATTTCGCTGAATCCGCGAGTTCATCGAGGTAAGGGAGAATGTTCATCTTGTTCGGCATCGAGACATTGAAGCCTCTGACGTTTAAGGCGCGCATTCCCGTTACCACATCTTCCAGCTGTTCATTGCCGACTTCAAACGCGAGGTATGCGTAGTTCAATCCTAATTTTTTAAACGCCAGGTTGTGCATCGCCGGAGATAAAGAGTGTCCGATCGGTGTCGCGAATAATCCGATAAGCTGAGTTTTTCCGTTAATCCGTCCTAAATCTTTCTTCATGATGTATTCCTCCGTTAGTCCATTCATTTGTTTTTCATCCCGCTTTAAGGGCAGAAAAACGCTGATTACATATGTTTATTTAAAATGCTGAGTACGCTGCGCAATTCTTCAACGGGAATTTGTCCGGGCGCTGATGCTTCTTTGCCCGCTCCGAACGTGCACGCTGAGCCGAAGACTTCGCCGGCCAGGCGGCTGATCAGACCTGTTCCCGCCATTGACATCGTGATGATCGGCCGGTCTGCGTATTGTGTTTTCATCGTGTGAGTGGCATCCAATAAGACGAAAACATCTTCAGTGCTTTGCGGCATCACCGCGATTTTCGGAATGTGCGCGCCGTACGCCTGCATGTTCCGCAGCCGGGAAATGATTTCTTCTTTTTTCGGTGTCTGATGAAAATCATGATTGGACATGACGACATATACGCCGTTGTCTTCAGCGGTTTTCACAATTGATTTGACTTCCGCTTCTCCCGTAAACAACTCAACGTCTGCAAGGTCAATGTGTTTTGTTTCGATGGCGGTTTTAAGCAATTCAATGTAAAAGCGGTCATCAATAACTTTATTTCCGCCTTCTTTATGAGTTCTGAATGTGAAAAGCAGCGGTGTTGCGCCTGCGGCTTTCCGCAGCTTTTCAAGCATGCCTTTTACGGCGTCCAGGCTGTCAATGTGCTCATACACATCAGCCCGCCACTCAATGATATCCGGGCGAAGTCTGTTGACGGCTTCAATTTCTTCGAGCAGTTCTTTCTCTCCGGCCGCCATCAGCGGCACAATGATCTTCGGAAGCCCTTCGCCGATGACCGTGTTTCTGATCGTGATAGATTGCATGATAAATCCTCTCCCTTAAAAAATAGTCAGGCTTTCATCACTTGCTTAAAGCGGATTCCGATAAACAATGCGAGAAGGGCGCTGACGGCCGCAATTCCGATATCAAGCAGAAAAACAGGCGTCAGGCCGGCCGCTTTGGAGATCGCTCCCGTTACAAGCGGAATGACAATAAAAGATAAGCTTGATGCTATATTAACAAAAGATGTGATCGTACCTTTATTTTTAGGGAATAAAACAGCCATAACCGTCATCGCCAATTGCAGAATGCCCGCAGTTGAAAGTCCGATGACAAAGGAGCTGATGACTGATACGGCCGGCTGATGAATGAAAATCAGAGCAAGCAGCGCGATTGCCGCGATCACAGGGTACAGCACCATTACCGTAATCGGCTGAATCACTCTGTTTAACAGCACGGCCAGTAATAATACGGACACAAGCGCACCGATGCTGTAATAGCTCAGCAATTTGACAGCCTGCACCTCAGGCATGCCCAAAACGGTTTGCCCGAACTTAGGAAGCCATACTTGAACGAGCATAAACAGCGCCGTAGATGAAAAGCCTAACAGAATGATCGCAAGACCTTCGCGCCATATCGACGCCTGTGATGTGAACGCGTCATCAGACGGAGAGGCTTCCGTCCGGCCGCCGTCTTCTTTTTGCTTATGATTCGGAAACGGAACTTTTAACAGGAAAAAGCCGTTCAGGAAGAAAATAATGCCCGGTACGAAAAACGTCCAGCCGTAAAACAAATGCCTGTCCGCAATAAACGCGATGAAAAACGGAAGCACCGTCGCGCCGATGGATACAAACGCTTTGATTAACACGGTTGCAGAGCTTGCGTTTTTCGGAAATCCTTCAATAAGCGCCGGATATGTCCCGGAATCCAAGAAGGAATTGGCGATCCCTGCGAAAATGGCGAAGATAAACGCGGCCGTATAGTTTGTCGAAAGCGGAATTCCGATTAGGAAAATCAGATACAGAAAGGCGCCCGACACGATAAACGGCCGTCTCCCGAATGTATCCGAAAGCTTCCCGGCAAACAGAAGCGAAATCAGCTTCCCGATCCCGATGGCGGAGACCAAATAGCTGACCCCGGCTGCGGATGTATGAAGCTGTTTTGATAATGCCTCCATATTGGATGCGATAATAATATTGATCATGCCCAGCAGGAAATAATTAATATAAAGACCCGCTGCCATTTTGGTGTATATGTTTTTCATGATGACATCCCCTAATGCGGTTAATAAAGAATTAAATTAATTTTTAAATTAACAAAAGCACAGAACCATTCCCCTTTATTGAACCACTGCCTTTCTTTGAAAACTGGTTTGATAAAACGGTTGCAGATACAAAACTTGAATAACGCTGATATCACAACGAGTATATCGTTCTACTAAATAAAAAAAGATAAGCGGCCCGCTCATTTAGTATATCGTTCTACCAAGTTCACAGTTACTATACTCCTTCTTTTTATATGTGTCAAACCGATGAACTTTTATTTTTTACTTTTTTAAATCAAAAAAAGACCCGCCGTTTTTCGGCAGGTCTGACACGGGTTTATTTTCTGAGAGAGGCGAGCTCCTCGGCAATGGCCTGCATTTCACTCGGGCTGAATGATGCTTTTTTCATGACCATTTGATGAAGGTATGTAAGATCTTCTATTTTTTCATCACTGAAATCTTCCGCTCTGATGACGCCGACATTGAGCATGTTGAGCTTTTGCGAAATGTCTTCAATCATTTTGTTTAACGTTTCTGTTTGTTGGCTCGGCAAATTCATGCATCCTTTCATGACCGTTTTCGTACCCTTTATTCTAACAGAATTCATTTAGAATAAAAGCTTATTTCCACAGCAGCAGAAAAGTTGCTAAGATGATGATAAGGTTTTTGATCCTCAAAATGCGGGGAAAGAATAGGGAGGTTATCGATATGATACATGTGCTGTTTGTCTGTCTTGGAAATATTTGCCGGTCGCCTATGGCAGAGGCGGTATTTTCTGATATGGTGAAGAAAAACGGGCTGAACGGGCAGATTAACATTGATTCAGCGGGAATCGGCGCCTGGCATGCGGGAAATCCGCCGCATGAAGGGACAAAGGAGATCCTAAAGAAGAAAGGGATCAGCGTAAGCGGCATCACGGCGAGGCAGGTGCGTGAGTCTGATCTGACCGATTTTGATTACGTCATTGCGATGGATGCAGAAAATATCGGACATCTGCGCAGCATGGCCGGTTATAAAAAAGCGGCGCCGCGTATTGCAAGGCTGCTTGATTATGTACCGGAGTCGGACCTTGCGGACGTGCCCGATCCGTATTATACCGGGAATTTCAGCGAGGTGTACGCTTTGGTCGAGTCCGGGTGCCGTCATTTGCTGGAGACAATAAAGAAAGACCATCATTTATAAGGGGGATTGATCGATGAAGCAGACACGCATCATGGCAAAAGCGATTCTGATCGGCGCTGCCGCCGGCGGAGCACTGTCCTTATTACATAAGCCGACGAGAGAGGCATGTTTCCGGAACATGGACGCGTGCAGGCGGCGTGCGGCATTTTATCGAAAACATCCTGAAGCCCTGAAACAGCAGGCTTCTGCAAAACTTGATCAAGTGAAAATCATCGCCAATACCGTATCGGAAGATCTGAGTTTTTTAAACGGGCAGATCACCAAGCTGAAGCAGACGACGCCGCAGGTCATTGACCTGTTAAAAGAAACGAAGGAGCATTTTTCGAAAAACGATCATTGAGGTGGGATGTCATGAGTTTTATAAAGGAGCTGTTTGCAAGGTTTTCTCTCCATGAAGGACAAAGTAAATCGGCGGAGCTGGCGTATTTTTTCCTGCTGTCATTGTTTCCGTTGATGATTTTCATGCTGACGCTCACCGCCTATCTTCCCATATCGGCAGAAGACGTGCTCGGGGCGGTCGATCAATACGCGCCCGACAGTGCCATGTCTATGGTGAAATCCATAACGGAGCAAACGCTGAACAAGCGCAGCGGCGGGCTTTTGTCATTCGGGATTATCGCCGTCATCTGGTCGGCTTCGAATGGTATGAACGCGATTGTCAGAGCATTTAACCATGCCTACGAAGTCGAGGAAAACCGCTCATTTATCATTATTCGCCTGACCTCAATTTTTTTAACCATCGCGATGGTGGTTACGATTTTAATCGCATTGCTTCTGCCGGTGTTCGGCAGAGAAATCGGAATGCTTGCCGCAGATTTCATCGGCGCCTCCGGCCTGTTTTTGCAGGTGTGGTCGGTTGTCCGCTGGGGTATCAGTCCGCTTATCCTTTTAATCGTGTTTACCGCGCTTTACATTTTCGCGCCGAATAAAAGGCTTTCCCTCCGTTTTGTGCTGCCGGGAGCCGTATTTGCGGCAGCAGGCTGGATTATCGTCAGTATGCTGTTCTCATTTTACGTCGGCACCTTTGCCAACTACAGCGCCACATACGGGAGCATCGGGGGAATTATCGTCCTTATGATCTGGTTTTACCTTACGGGAACACTGCTGATTTTAGGAGGAGAAATCAACGCGCTTTTACATAAACGTAAAAAGCTTCCTGATGAAAATCCGTACCGCGGGAGCAAGCTATAGAGGAACGGATGACGTTCAAGCTGAAAAACGGAGGGGAATCGATTATGACCAAGCATACGAAAAAAGGCGGAAGCCATAATAAACAAAACTCCAAAAACGGCCCGAAGAATAAAACAAGCGGAAGCGCTAACGGGCAGAACGGATACCACTAGAAAGAAGCCGCCTGACTTAGATCAGGCGGCTTTTTTATGAGGCCGGAAAAGAATGGGATTCGGATGCGGGACTGTGCTTTGTTTTCCCGAAGACGAGCGCAAGCCAAATACAGACCAGAATCACCGTAATAAAGTAAAACAAATTGGCGTTTTCAAACCGCTGCATATACCAGCCGCCCGCCACCGGGCCGATCATGCTGCCGAGGCTGAAGGAAATGCCGCAGAGCAGATTGCCCGCAGGCAGCAGATGGGACGGCAGCAGGTCGCTCATATAGCTGATGCCGAGGGAAAACATACTGCCGACCGCCATTCCCGCCGTGAAAAAGCAGCAGCCGATGACAGAAGGCGACGGAAACAGTCCGGCCGTCAAAAAGCAAAGGGCACCCGTTAATAAGATGACGAGCAGGACACGTTTTCTCCCGAATCGATCGCTTAATAAACCGAGAGGGAACTGGAATACAATACTTCCGATGGCAAAAGCGGGCAATATCAGCGCGACGGCATCGACGGATATGCCTAAGCGCAGGGCGTACACGGGAAAGCTTCCGTTCAGCGCCGTTTCTAAAAAACCGTACCCGAAAGCCGGGAGAAAAGCGACCCAGCCGAAAAGAAGGGCGCGGTAAAACCGTTTTGCGCTGTTGTCCCCGGATGTTTCATCCGGACCTTGCGCCGGGTACTCGTTACGTAAGACAAATACAAACAGCCAGGCGGCAAGACTGATACAGCCGGATACGATAAACGGAAGGGACGGACTTGTTTTCACAAGAGGGACCATGAACGGGCCGACAGCGAATCCGAGCCCGAAGGACAGTCCGTACAGCGAAATGTTTCTTCCTCTGTTTCGGGGCGTTGACTTTGACGTCACCCACGTTTGGGTTGAAAAATGCAGCATATGATCCCCGATTCCGATAAGCAGCCGAAGAAAAAACCATAACCATATGGATTGAAGCCAAATAAAACTGAATAAGCTGATGATAACAAGAAATCCGCCCATGACCATCAGAGGTTTGAATCCGAGCTTGCGCAGCGGGGCCTCCATAAACGGCGACGCCAGAAGCACGCCGATATAAAGGCCGGTTGCGTGAAGTCCGTTTATAGCGGCTGATTCCCCGTTCGTTTCAAAAATGACGGAGATCACCGGCAGAAGCATGCCTTGGGAAAATCCGGAGATGGAAACAAGCAGAACCAAAATAAAGAAGTACAGTCGTGACATCGCGTATTTTCTCCTTCGTCAGTATCTTTCTTGATCGTACACGGATTTGTCGCGTCCGGCAACCTGAAAATGCCAATTCGGGCTGCCGCGGAAGTGTAATTGAGGGAGTTTTTGAGAAGAATATAAAAAGACTCATTCGAAAAAAGGAGCCAGGCAGATATGAATCGGATTTTTTTCTTTACGGCTGCGGCGGGAGTGCCGCTTTCAGTCATCGGCGGCCTGATGCACTGGCCGTCAGCGGTTTTGTTTATTATTTATTGCTTGACGATTATTGCGCTTGCAAGTTATATGGGGAGAGCGACTGAATCTCTAGCCATTATCGCGGGACCGCGGATCGGCGGTCTGCTGAATGCCACGTTCGGCAATGCGGTAGAGCTGATTATATCGCTTTTTGCCTTAAAAGAAGGGCTGACGGGTATCGTGCTTGCTTCACTGACCGGTTCGGTGCTCGGCAATCTTTTGCTCGTCGCGGGATTGTCGTTTTTTATCGGCGGTTTGAAATACAAGCGGCAGGAATTCAATATTCATGATGCCCGGCATAATTCTGGCCTGCTGATTTTTGCCATTATCGTAGCTTTTGTCATTCCTGAAGTGTTTTCCATGGATATGGGGGAAAAAAACAAGCTTGATTTGAGTGTCGGCATCAGCATCATCATGATCCTTTTGTACGTGGCAGCTCTTTATTTCAAGCTCGTCACCCACCGCGGTGTTTATCAGCCGAATCAGCCGGAGGCAAAGGAAGAAGAGGAGCAGCCTGAGTGGTCGGGGAAAAGAGCGACAGCCGTCTTATTTATTTCAACCATTATCGTCGCCTACATATCTGAAAACCTTGTCCATACGTTTCATGCGGTGGCTGAACAGTTCGGCTGGAGCGAGCTGTTTATCGGAGTGATTATCGTCGCAATCGTCGGAAATGCCGCAGAGCATGCGTCGGCGATTATTATGGCGTACAAAGACAAGATGGATGTCGCCGTTGAAATCGCGGTAGGCTCGACTTTGCAGATCGCCATGTTTGTGGCTCCGGTTCTTGTGATCTGTTCCATCTTTTTTCCGGTCAATATGCCGCTTGTATTCACATTGCCCGAGCTTGTCGCGATGATCTCATCCGTCCTTTTGATGACAATGATTTCAAATGACGGTGATTCGAACTGGTTTGAAGGGGCTACGCTCCTTGCCGCTTATGTCATTATGGCGATCGGTTTTTTCCTGCTTTAACCTGTAAAAAATGCGGATAACAACGATTGCGGAGGAAAAGACTAAAGGAAAATGCTATAGAAAGAGTGATATGATGAGAAAGCTGTTTCATGCCACACTGATTCTGCTGTTATCCTTTAGTTTTTTCGCAACGCCGTCTGCCGCTGCAAAGAAACCGTTTAAAGTTCCCAACTCTGTCGTAAGCATTTCAAAGGAAAATACGTATCCGAATGCTTCACAGGACCAGCCGATGCTTCAGCCGAGCAAACTGGCAAAGGAATTGTTAGATACATCCGAGATCAACATCGAAAATCCGCATCTGATAAAGATGCTGAATGAATCCTCGGTTTCCGGTTCACCGCTTGCCATCGGATACCGGGCGACAATATTTCTCGGGAAATGGGCGCTTGGCTATCAATCGAACGAAACGGTCGCCAACTGGGAATATAAAAAAATCAATACGAACAGAGCGGATAACCGGGGCGGGCAGCAAACCGCGGTTATCTCATACGCCCAAGAACAGCAATACAAAATCAAAGGCGGGCTCACAGCGAAGGTGCCGAACGCAGAAGACGTAAAAAGCATGATGATGCAAAAAGCGATGAAGAAAACAAAACTGCCGCTCGCGTTTGAAACGGTTATCGGCGCAGGCACAAAACGCGATCAAACCTACAAAATTTCTCCGCAGCGGCTCGGCTACCTGCATGCCTACGCTCCGGCCGTTAATGAAAAAGGAAAAGTAACATACGGTGAAGTGTATTTGGTGCTGAAAGGCAGCAAGCGGAAACTTGTCGTCAAAAATGTGACTTCGCAAGGAATCGGGGCTTGGATTCCGGTGCAGGATCACGTCACATTCGGTTTTCAAATGACAGCGCAGCCGAGATAAATAAAAAAAGCTGATTCCGGTTCGGGAATCAGCTTTTTTGTGTGTGATACATTTCCTCGAGCAATTGCACATTGTTGTTGTACAGCTCCCGGGCAAGAACGCGTCTCACCGCAAGGCTCGCCGAGAAGTATTCTGTGTCTTGAACCATGCCTTTCACTGTAAATTCAATGCCTCTGGTTAATTTGTTCAGACTCATAATTCCATGCACTTGAAACGGCTCCGTCGCATTGAGAAATTCATCCCGCTTCAGTGAATCGCGAAGCTCATCATTGAGCATGTCGCAGGCTTTTTCTAAGACGGCATAGACCCGCTCGGGATCTTCCTTGTAACTGATCACGACGGACTCGGTAATCCGCATAAAATCAATGTTATAGTTTTGAAGCTGTCTGACCTCACCGTTAGATATGGTAAGCAGCTTGCCGGTCCACTCACGGATCTGGAGGGAACGGAGTCCGATTTCTTCGACTGTGCCGTTGAACAGATTGTTAATCGTCACGTAATCACCTTTATGAAGCTGGCGTTCGTATATTAAAAAGACACCGGCCAATATGTCCTTGATTAACGACTGGGCGCCGAAACCGATGACGATACCGGCAACACCCGCCCCGGCTAAAATTCGGCCGAAATCATGAACGAATAAAGAAATGACGTAAAAGATAAAACCGATCGTCGCCGTATACTGGGTGATGGATCGGACGAGGCTTTCAATCGTTTTCCCTTTCCGTTCCTCCAAGAAATCCGTGCGTTTAAATAACACCTGGACAAAGCGGTTGATCAGAAAAACACCGGCGTAAAGCACGAGAGCGACGATGATGATCTCAACCACTTTGCTTTTCAAAATGTCTGTAATTGTCGTTTCCATCTTTTGTTAACCTCTGGCTTTTCGTAATGAAAAATCCGTGTCCTGATAATAACTGTTTTTGACAAGGACGTTCGGGCCGAGGCACCGGACGTTTGTGCAGCGGCAGTTCAGCTCTTTGCTCAGCTTCGTCTGTCTCCACTTGTCATATGCTTCGGGAAGGCTGTCTGTTTTAATATTGCCGAGCGGCGGTGTATCGCCGAAATCCGTGACAATGATATTTCCGTCAAAAATGTTGACATTCAGGCGGGAGCGGCCGTCAGGGTCGTTTCGCACCGTAACGTTTTTCGCTTCCCGCAGGCGGCGGAGGAGCTTCTGGTCTTCTTCATCAGGGCTGCATGCGTAAAACGGGAGCGTACCGAACAGCATCCATGTCCCTTCATCGCGAATGTCGAGCAGATGATGAATGGCCTGTCTCATGTCCTTCAGGCTGAGTGATTCAAGCGCGCTGGCGAAATCACTCGGATACATCGGATGGACTTCGTGCCGCTGGCATTTCATTTCTTCGGTAATTTGCCGATGAATATGTTCAATATGCGGCAGCGTCCGTTTGTTCAGCATCGTTTCCGCTGAAACCATTACGCCTGCTTCGACCAGCGTGCGGCTGTTTTCAATCATTTTGTCAAAATAGCGCGCCCGCTGTTCAAATGTCGGTTTCTTCTCCATCATTGCAAATCCGATGTCGGCAAAGTCCTCGACCGTTCCCCAGTTGTGAGAAATGTGAAGGACGTCCAAATAAGGAATAATCCGTTCGTAGCGCCCGATATCAAGCGTCAGGTTTGAATTGATCTGTGTGCGCACGCCGCGTTCATGGGCATATTTCAAAAGCGGGACGACGTATTCCTTTACCGATTTCAGCGAAAGCATCGGTTCGCCGCCCGTAATGCTGATAGAGCGTAACAGAGGAATTTCATCAAGCCGCTTTAATAAAAGGTCGATCGGCAGCGCATTCGGGTCTTTCGGCTGGAGCGTGTACCCGACGGCGCAGTGCTCGCATCTCATATTGCACAAAGTCGTCGTTGTGAATTCAACGTTCGTCAGTTTCATATCTCCATACTGGTCGACATCCATGTACGCTTCCCAAGGATCGTACTCCGGTGTGATCGGACGCAGTGTTGTGTTTTGTGTCATGACTATCTAACTCCTTTATAAATGGGGCATACTAACGTCTGCCAACTGTTAATTTTAGACCTGATCTGCCAAGATCGCAAGTAGCGGAACCATTGAAAAACGGCAAAAAATACGCTACCATTATAAAAAATGAATGGAGTGGAAGTATGGGGAATGCAGTAAACAGCAAAGATCAGCAGCTCGATTACCTGAAGAACAGACTCGATATGTTTATGAATGTCATTGATTCATTAGACCCTGAATCAACGGACGTTGAAGATATAGACCGGCTCATCGGCATGCTTGATGATCTGGAAGCAAAATACGAACGCTTTAAAAAGGATTGGGAATAAACCCCGGCGGATGCCGGGGTTTTTCTTTTTCCATAATGCGGCTGTATAAAAGGGCAGAGCCTACTGCAAAATAAGGAAAAATGCAGAAGGAGTGCTGGTCATGAAATGGTTTTGTTCAATTTGCTGCATGGCCGTTTTACTTGCGGGAGGCATCAACAGCGCAGAAGCCGTGCCGAATGAACGGATAAACTGGGGATTTAAACGCAGCGTCAATCATCAGCCGCCGGATGCCGGCAGACAGCTAAACAATCTGGTCAAAAAATATGATGCCTTTTATTTGGGCAATACGAAAGAAAAGACCATCTATTTAACGTTTGATAATGGATATGAAAATGGGTACACCCCGAAAGTGCTTGATGTGTTAAAAAAACATCACGTCACGGGCACTTTTTTTGTCACGGGTCATTTTGTGAAAGAGCAGCCTGATTTGATTAAACGGATGTCAAAGGAAGGCCATATCATCGGCAATCATTCTTTTCATCATCCTGATCTGACGACAAAAACGGGCGATCAGATTCAAGACGAACTCGATTCCGTCACGGAAGCTGTGTACAACATTACCGGAAAGCGGGACAACCTGTATCTCCGTCCGCCGCGCGGCGTATTCAGCGAATATGTCCTGAAAGAAACGAAGCGCCTCGGCTACCAAACCGTTTTCTGGTCCGTCGCATTTGTCGACTGGAAGGTTAACGAGCAAAAAGGGAAACAATACGCCTATGATCACATGATAAAGCAGGCACATCCCGGCGCGATCTACCTTCTCCACACCGTTTCAAAGGACAATTCAGAAGCTCTGGACGATGCCATTACCGATTTGAAAAAAGAAGGCTACACGTTTAAAAGCATAGATGACCTGATGTTTGAGAAAGAAATGAAGCTGCCGCGCCTGTAGAAAACACCTCTCCTGGTAATGGAGAGGTGTTATTTTGTTATTTTAAGCTTTTAATCAGTGCAGCCCAATCCAGATCCCCGAAGCCTTGTGCGATCCCGCTTTCAAAATGGTTCTTGGCCAGTTCGGCAAGAGGGAGTTTTGCGGAAACCTGTTCTGCGGCGGCGAGCGCCAGATTGGTATCCTTCAGCCCTAAAGACATTTTGAAACCGGCCGGCTCAAATTTCTCCTCAGCCATGATCGTGCCGTAATTTTGATAGACGGGAGAGCCAAAGAGCGCGCCGGCGATTTCTAAAAATTGTTTTTGCTCTAACCCGTACTTCTCCATCATTAAGAACGATTCAGATAACGCCTCAAGCATGGACACGAGCAAGAAATTGATGCTGATTTTCGCGGCATTGGCCGTTTTTGTTTCTTCACCAGTGTCAAATACTTGCTGACTCAGGATGTTAAGCAGCGGTTCGGCCTTTTTCTTCGCTTCCGCCGGTCCGGCTGTGATGATGCGAAGCTCGGCCTTCTCGGCGGCATCGGGGCGGCCGAGGACGGGAGCGGCAATAAAGGACTGTCCTCTGCCCGAATGTGCGGCGGAAAGCTGTTCTGACAGCGCCGTACTGATCGTGCTCATTGAAATATGAATGCCGTTTTCAGATAACCCGGCAATAATGCCGCAAGCTCCGAAAGTCACGTCTGTTACGGCGTCATCGTCTGACAGCATGGACAGCACGATGTCCGCATGTTCAGCTGCCTGTCGGGGCGTTTCGGCATATCCGGCCCCTTTTTCCAGCAGGTCAGCCGCTTTTTCTTTCGTCCGGTTATATACAGTCAGGCTGTATCCGGCTTTCATGATATTTTCGGCGATGGGGCGGCCCATATTGCCGAGTCCGACGATGGCGATCTTCATTTGACAGTCCCTCCAATGAAAAGTTTTCCACCATTATACATGCAAAATGGTTAATCTGCTGTGTACAGGATTGCCACTTTCAGTTCAGGTTCTGAAGACCATCCGGAGTCTGAGGCGGCTTTCCCCTTATAAAATCCGGTAAATCGGGTTTTGATGATTGTTTTTGAACGGGGTTTTACAGTGAATGTTTTTGATTTGAATGTGACGTCCTTTATGTTTTCTGATAAATCCGGGGTGACAGAAATGGTTTGTTCCCCTTTTCCGTAATGATTGATATAAAGCGTGCAGCTCATGCCCGCTCTTTTTCGCTCAACCAGATGACTGCATTCGCTGCGGTGCTTCAAATACTCGACAGCCTCTTTTTCGGGCGCGAACTGTTTTAAGGAAAAAACGGCATATTCGGTGGCAGGACTGATACCGGAAGCGGCCCCCATACTGAGAAAGATCAGAAACAGCCCCGCCGCGGGAAGCGTCCGCCTGAACGCGGCGGCACACCAGATTAACGCCGCAAAGTAAAGCACGACCCCGGGAATGACGGAGATATGGGCTCCATCTTCCGGCCAAGAGGAAAAGCCGAGTAACTCAAAGATGTAATCAGACACCGTACGGCCGTTATACAGCGGGGCAATGGACATGACACTGAAAGCCAGGAGGACAGAAGAAATGATTTTGTGAGAAAGGATGGTAACGGCGCACACCTCTTTACGTTTTTTTCCAGACTATCATGTTTTCTCAAAAAAAAGAACAGCCGGCAGCCGTTCTTACTTGAAAATATTAAACCAGCCTTTGCGGGCGAACCAAAACAGCATGGCGGCCACAAGAACGGCCATTACGCCCAAAACGATAAAATACCCGTATTTCCAATGAAGCTCAGGCATGTTATCGAAATTCATGCCGTAAACCCCTGCGATGAACGTCAGCGGGATAAAAATGGTCGAGACGATGGTTAATGTCATCATAATGGCGTTCATCCGGTTTGAATTCAGCGTCACATAGCTGTCCCGCAAATCTGACGTCATATCACGGTTTGACTCGATCAGCTCAGCCAGTTTTAACAGGTGGTCATAAATATCGCTGAAATACGCTTTCGTTTCACGGCTTTCTTTTACATGGTCAAGGCTCAAAATCCGGTACATTAAATCGCGCATCGGAATGATCGTCCGCCTCAGGTTCAAAAGATCAGTCCGCAATTCAAACACTTCATTCATTAAAGTGCCGTAAGATTTATGGGTTCTGCTGTCTTCAATTTCATTCAGCCGGTCTTCAATTTTGTACAGCACGGGGAAATATTCATCGACAAGCTGATCCATCATCATATAAGTGATGTGCCCGGGCCCTTTTTTGGCTAATCCCGGAGAAGCGAAAAACCGTTCTCTCACCTTTGAGACGCCGGGCGATTCGTGCAAATGGAAGCTGACGATGAAACGGTCGGACTGAAAAATGTCCACCTCTTCCATTTCCAGTGTGTCCGGGTTCAGAGCGTGGAGCACATAAAAACGGTAGCCGTCATAATGGTCGATTTTCGGCCGCTGCATATGCTGAAAGCAATCCTCGATCGCAAGCGGATGAAAGTGAAAATAATCACGCAGCAGCTCGGTTTCATGCATCTCAGCGCCGAAAAAATCAATCCAGTACCATGCGATGTCCGGTTGTTCTGTACGTGATAGGGGGATATTATCTAATATCTCATTATGTGTTGTGATTGCGGTTATATGTATCATAAACAACCCTCCGCCTGCCATTATATCATGCGGCGTTATGAAGAAAAGTATACGAATTGCCGCCCGGCCGCTTCATGATATACTTGGACAAAAAGGGGTGGAGCATATGTGGAAGGAAACGGTTTCGGTCACACCGCCGTATCATTTTGATAAAGTCCTTGAAAGGCTGTCGCTCGATCCGCTGAATGCGGTCGATCTTCATGCAAGATCAATCAAAGTGCCGCTCAGAACACGGGACGGCAAACTGTCCGTCATCACGGTTCAAGCGGAAGGCACCGCCGCAGACCCGGTCTTTCTCGTCAGCGGAGAAACGGACCGCGAGGAGATGATTGAACGGATCAAACACATTTTTCAGTGGGAGCAGCCGCTTCAGCCTGTGCTTGATCATTTCTCAAAAACAAATCTGTCGGCGCTTTTTGAGGAGCATGCGGGAACCCCGCTCGTCTTGGAATATGGCGTCTACAACTGTCTCATGAAATGCATCATCCACCAGCAGCTCAACCTGTCCTTCGCTTTTACTTTAACGGAACGGTTCGTCCATGCCTTCGGTGAACAAAAAGACGGCGTCTGGTGTTATCCCGAGCCGAAAACGATCGCGGGGCTTGAGTATCAGGACTTGCGGGAGCTCCAGTTCAGCATGAGAAAAGCGGAATATGCGATTGACATTTCACGGATGATTGCAGAAGGAGCGCTCAATCTGGCGGAACTTACCCATTTGTCGGATGAAGACATTATGAAAAAGCTGATCACCATCAGAGGCATCGGCCCGTGGACCGTCCAAAACGTCCTCATGTTCGGCCTCGGCCGCCCGAATCTGTTTCCTTTGGCGGACATCGGCCTGCAAAACGCCGTCAAACGCCGCTTCGCCCTTGAGGATAAACCGTCAAAAGACGTGATGCTCCAGGTAAGCAGCGAATGGGCGCCGTATTTAAGCTATGCGTCCTTGTACTTGTGGAGAAGTATTGAATGATGAGGATTTTTGGAAACTTCCAGTGAAAAACATGAAGGAACCGCCGGCTGCATGTTATACTGAAAAGATGTGATATTTCAAATCAGCCGTTTTCCCATGAGAAAGGCTTTATATAGAAACGGAGAGAAAAAAACGTGAATCAACATCAAAAAAAGGCGCCTGCCGAATTGAAAATCGGACAGACATTTCCGCTGACCATCAAACGTCTCGGCATTAACGGAGAGGGCGTCGGCTATTTTAAGAAAAAAGTTGTCTTCGTTCCCGGCGCTCTGCCCGGTGAAGAAGTCGTTGCCGAAGCGACAAATGTGCAGCCGAAATTTTCAGAAGCACGCGTCAAAAAAATCCGCAAGCCGTCTGAACACCGCGTCACGCCGCCATGCCCGGTCTACGACCAGTGCGGCGGCTGTCAGCTTCAGCATCTGGCATACACCCAGCAGCTTCGCGAAAAACGCGACATCGTCATTCAGTCTCTGGAACGTCATACGAGATTCAATGTCGAAGAAATGAACATTAAAGATACGATCGGAATGGACAACCCTTGGAATTACCGGAACAAAAGCCAGTTCCAAGTCGGACGCTCGCAAAGCGGCAGCATCATTGCCGGCTTATACGGACTGGATTCCCATAAAATCGTTCCGATTAAGGAATGCATTGTCCAGCATCCGGCGACAAACAAAACAACGGGTATCGTCCGCCGTATTTTGGAAAAACACAACGTATCCGTTTATAACGAACGGACCAAAAAAGGCGATGTCCGCACCATCGTGACGAGAGTCGGTTTTGAAACAGGCGAAGTGCAGGTCGTGCTTGTCACCGCGAAAGAGACACTGCCGAATAAAGACGAGATCGTCAAAGCCATTCAGAACCGTCTGCCGGAAGTGAAATCGATTATTCAAAACGTCAACGGCGCGCGCACATCCGTCATTTTCGGTGACAAAACAAAAGCGCTGGCCGGAAGCCATGCCATTCAAGAAGTGCTCGGCGACGTGTCATTTGAACTGAGCGCCCGCGCCTTCTTCCAGCTCAACCCTGAGCAGACGGTCAAGCTGTATGACGAAGTGAAACAAGCGGCTCAGCTGACAGGAAAAGAAAAAGTCGTAGACGCGTATTGCGGCGTCGGTACGATCGGCATGTGGGTTTCAAACGGCGCAAAAGAGATCCGCGGCATGGACGTCATTAAAGAATCAATTGACGATGCGAAGAAAAACGCCAAAAAACACGGCATCAAAAACGCAGCATATGTCACAGGAACTGCCGAACACTGGCTCCCGAAATGGACGAAAGAAGGCTTCCGCCCTGACGTGGTCATCGTCGACCCGCCGAGAACCGGCTGTGACAGAACATTTTTAGATACCATCAAAAAAGTAAAACCGAAACGCTTCGTCTACGTATCCTGCAATCCTTCCACACTGGCGAAAGACTTGCAGACGCTGTCGAAGGACTATCGCGTCGAATATATTCAGCCTGTTGATATGTTTCCGCAGACGGCTCATGTGGAAGCCGTGGCGAAGCTTGTATTAAAATCGTCTAACTAAAATAAACAATTCGTAATCAGACCTGGATTTCGGTAAATTAAACAATTCCGATTTCCGGGTTTTTTCATGTTTTGCCCTTGTCCTATCTGTCTTTTGTCTTTATTTAACTGATAAAAAGAGTTGAAAAAAACGTATGGAAAAGCAAGTGAAAAACAGCCAAGTAGGCTGCTTTCTATTAACACTTTCTTTTTTTCGTTTGGAAACGGCATTACAGACAAAATATGAAGATCTTGTTGTGAACCAGAAGCAATAACAAGTACGTTCAAGTTCCGTGAATACTTGTAATTTTAGTTAATATTTTGTAAACTTCTTTCTTAAAGAATAAAGTCCCCGACACTCATCGGCACATCTACTATTGGCGATAGTTGTAATAAATGATAAAAAGGAGGTGAAACCGAATGAGAGATATTGGAACCTCACCCACTGAACGAAGGTTCTGAAGCAGAAGCTGTAAAAGGCAAGGTTGCTTACTTACACTAATCACAACGGCAGTTGGCACATCTACTATTAGCAACAACTGTGGATAAAAGATCAAACACACTAAAAAAGCATGTTTGGTCGTTATACATGATATGAAAGCCTAAACAGGAAAAAAGGACCCCGATTATTTTCCTTATTCCCAAAAAAGGAATAAACCCGAGGCGGAAACGCAAGTGATAACAACTATTACAGTAATACCTGCGATGGTTATATCCTTAATAAGTAATTATCGCGACAATCATGCTTCATCATATAATGATGTTAGATTGTCACTTGGCTAAAAAGTATTGCAGAAAAGGAAATGGATAATGAAATGGATAAAGTAAACAAAAAACGACCGTTGTATAAAAAAGGTTGGTTTCTCACGGTTTTGGCATTTTTAGTTTCACAGCTTTATTTTAATTTTGCAGAATTAACGGGATGGGGTCCTAATTATAGAGAAATGAATGGATTCCCAGCAAACATAGTTGACCTGGATTTCTTTCAAACATATCTTTCATTCTATGATAATCCATGGTTTAATATTGTCACTGTTTTCTTGGGGGTTTTCACTGTTATACAAATCATCACAGGTATAACAAAGGATATTCGAAATGAAAGCAATAACTTCTGATGCCTTATTTAATGATGAAAGAAACTTTCTTATTAATCTTATGAATGAAGACTGCGGCACTTAGTCAGCAGTCTATTTTATTGGTTTTGGATCAGGATTACCGAATCGTAACCTTATCCAAACATTTATAGGTAATTGTATAAAGATATTAACATATGGGGTTTGAAAGCCAATCGACCCTTAGTACATATACTGTATAGAGCCAGAAAAAAAGCAATCTTTGTTAGCCACTTGCTGCGTTGGTTATTTCTAAACCATGAGCAAATCCCAAAAGATCCAGATTGAAGTACTTGAATTCTGTTAAGTTCGAGTTTATTTTCTCTTCCCATCCCATCCTCTTTACTCCATGTGATTCACAAGCGGTAAGTTAAGGCTTTTTCTATTTACATTCTCTTGAGTACCCAGATATACCACCCCCAGCCCCATTTGCTTAATCAAATTATTTTTTCGCAAATGATATTGAGATACGGATATGGTGCAGCGTTAAATATTTTCTCTTCGATAACAGGACAATTATTTTGCATTGGTAATAGGGAGAACTCATATGATATTCTATTTAGGTTGGAATCCTTTTTGTCCAAAAAGAGCAAAAGTAAGGCCGCTAAGAAAGATGAAGGTCAGCGCTACTATTAATAAACCACAATATAAATAAAAAAATAGGTGTAGATAATCATCACACTTTTTTCTCTCTCAAACCCTTTTAAAGGTTAAGGAGTTTGACTGAGTGAAAGTCTATTACGTTAACTCAATTAATGTGTTTTGCTTCAGTTTGCTTTTTCACGTGTAAAAAGTGAAATGTTCAAAATTTACTATCGTTTGATAAGAAGTGCTGACACATGCTATAAGTGTAAAAGAAGCATGGTCAGTTTTTAATTTTGGGATCAAGGTTTGGCTGTATCCCATCATGAAAGGATTTGGATTTGTTATGACAGATAATTTCTGGCGTGAATTACCACGGCCATTTTTTGTACTGGCACCAATGGAAGATGTGACGGATGTCGTTTTTCGCCATGTTGTGAGTGAAGCAGGCAGACCTGATGTGTTTTTCACAGAGTTTACAAACTCAGAAAGCTATTGTCACCCGGATGGGAAGGATAGTGTGCGCGGCCGTTTGACTTTCACGGAGGATGAACAGCCGATGGTTGCCCACATATGGGGAGATAAGCCTGAAAACTTTCGCCAAATGAGTATTGGGATGGCGGAATTAGGGTTTAAGGGCCTGGATATCAATATGGGCTGTCCTGTACCTAATGTGGCGGGGAATGGAAAGGGAAGCGGCCTGATTTGCCGTCCTGAAGTTGCAGCCGAATTAATACAGGCGGCGAAAGCAGGAGGTCTGCCGGTAAGTGTGAAGACCAGACTTGGCTACACGGATATAGACGAATGGCGCGGCTGGCTGACACACATACTGAAACAAGACATTGCGAATCTTTCCATTCATCTGCGTACAAGAGCGGAAATGAGTAAAGTAGATGCGCATTGGGAGCTCATCCCGGAAATCAAGAAACTTCGTGATGAGATAGCGCCGGATACCCTATTGACGATCAATGGGGATATTCCTGACCGTGAAACCGGCTTGAAACTCGCTGAACAATACGGTGTTGACGGGATTATGATTGGACGAGGCATTTTTACTAATCCATTCGCCTTTGAAAAGGAGCCGAGAGAGCATAGCAGTAAGGAATTGCTTGATCTTTTGAGATTACACCTGGATCTTCATGATGAATATTCAAAAGCAGAAGCTCGAGCATATAAACCGCTCCCTCGCTTTTTCAAGATATATCTTCGCGGATTCCGTGGAGCAAGTGAATTAAGAAATCAATGCATGAATACAAAGTCAACAGATGAAGTGCGTGCATTGCTCGATGACTTTGAGAGAAAGTATCTTGATGGGATGGAGCAAGAGTGACATAAATAACTCTTCATCCGGCCCGGATTTCGGTTTGAATTCCGGGTCTTTTTGTGTGCAGTTTTTACCCAGACAGACCCATGGCCAGTTTCGTCATGCAGAAATAAACGAATCATGGTACATTGATAGGACATACATCATAAAGGGGAGAGAAAAATGAAACGACTGTGCATCATCCCCTGCGGCAAGAAAAAAATTTGGGATGTCCATTCAGATACAGGTCCGGTAAGGGCGGAAGACGCTTATCTCAGCCCGTTTCATCAGGCGTGCGAGCGTTATGCGAAAGCATTTTTCGATGAGTGGGTAATTTTGTCGGCAAAGCACGGATTCCTTCGTCCGGATGATATGGTTCCCGGAAATTACGATGTCACTTTTGGAACCGGTCATCCGGAGATCATGGCAGCGGACGAGCTGCGCCGTCAATTTCATGAAAAAGGCTTTTCCGACATCGAAGAGCTTGTCATGCTTGGCGGGAAAAAATACCGAAGCGTCCTAAACGCCGTCATCAGAGAGCATCAGCATATCACCTGGCCTTTGTCATCGTATAAAGGCATTGGCTACATGCTTCAAGCGCTGAATCGGGCTGTTGAAGAAAAGCATGAACTGCAGCACGTGGATATGAAAAAAAGAGTGTAACCACTCAAACGCCACGATAGACTGTATGCAGAAGCATGAAGCAGTTAAAAGATTTCCGAGGAAATAAATACGTCGATCATTGTCAAAGACAGGGTGATGCCCGGTCTTTTTTGTATGCCTTAAAACGAGACAAAGGGAACAGATCGAGACAAAATGAGACACCTGTCTCAAACTGTCTCCATTGTAAAAATAAAAACATTCATTTTACGGGCTTCAAAGGCTGGCATGCTTCTTGCATTTATAAGTGTGAACCCTAAATAGAAGGAGGCGCACAAAATGGAATTGTTAAAACGAGAAGGCTTGTCATTAACTGAGGAAAAAGCGCTGTGGATGTACCAAAAGATGCTGGAAATCAGGGGCTTTGAAGACAAAGTGCATGAACTGTTCGCGCAAGGAGTGCTTCCCGGATTCGTCCATTTGTATGCCGGTGAAGAAGCGGTAGCTGCGGGGGTGTGCGCTCATTTAGATGATGGCGACAGCATTACAAGCACACACAGGGGACATGGCCATTGTATCGCCAAAGGCTGTGATCTGGACGGCATGATGGCGGAAATATTCGGAAAAGCGACCGGACTGTGTAAAGGCAAAGGCGGTTCTATGCACATTGCGGATCTTGATAAAGGCATGTTAGGCGCAAATGGAATCGTCGGGGGCGGATTCACGCTCGCATGCGGATCAGCGCTCACGGCTAAATATAAACAAACTAAAAATGTAAGCGTTTGCTTTTTTGGGGACGGAGCCAATAACCAAGGGACCTTCCATGAAGGGCTGAACTTAGCGGCAGTATGGAACCTTCCTGTCGTGTTCATCGCCGAAAACAACGGCTACGGCGAAGCCACGACATTTGAGTACGCATCAGCCTGTAATTCAATCGCCGATCGGGCGGCTGCCTACAACATGCCGGGGGTCACGGTGGACGGAAAAGATATTTTAGCAGTTTATCAGGCAGCCGGGGAAGCGATAGAAAGAGCAAGAAACGGCGGAGGACCGTCTTTGATTGAATGTATGACTTACAGAAACTACGGACATTTCGAAGGGGATGCCCAAACTTATAAAACAAAGGATGAAAAGACTGAGCATCTTGAAGAAAAGGATGCCATCCAAGGCTTTAAAAACTATCTTCTAAAAGAAACAGATGCAAATAAACTGTCAGACATCGAACAGCGTGTCAGCGAATCGATTGAAAAAGCCGTCTCGTTCAGCGAAAAGAGTCCATATCCGAAAGAGTCAGAGCTGTTGACAGACGTCTATGTGTCATATGAAAAAGGGGGAATGTGAGATGGCGAGAGTCATAAGCATGTCGGACGCGCTCAATGAAGCAATGAAGCTTGCGATGAGAAAAGACGAAAATGTGCTTTTGATCGGTGAAGATGTCGCCGGGGGAGCGGCGGTCGATCACTTGCAAGATGATGAAGCATGGGGCGGTGTACTGGGGGTCACAAAGGGGCTCGTACAGGAATTCGGCAGAAGCAGGGTGCTGGACACACCAATTTCTGAGGCGGGCTACATGGGTGCGGCCATGGCTGCGGCATCCACAGGGCTGAGACCGATTGCGGAACTGATGTTTAACGATTTTATCGGAACGTGCTTTGATCAAGTGATCAACCAAGGGGCGAAATTCCGCTATATGTTCGGCGGTAAAGCGCAAGTGCCGATCACCGTCCGCACCACATACGGAGCCGGGTTCCGGGCAGCCGCTCAGCATTCGCAGGCGCTGTATGGCCTGTTCACCAGCATCCCTGGACTGAAGACAGTTGTTCCATCCAATCCGTATGATGCCAAAGGTCTTCTGCTTGCAGCAATAGAAGATAATGATCCGGTGTTCTTCTTTGAAGACAAAACGTCCTACAACATGAAGGGCGAGGTGCCGGAAGATTATTATACAATTCCGCTCGGAAAAGCGGATATCAAACGCGAAGGCAGCGACATCACGCTCTTTGCGGTCGGCAAGCAGGTCAATACTGCGCTTGAAGCGGCTGCGCAGCTTTCTGAGAAAGGCATCGACGCCGAGGTGCTTGATCCCCGGAGTCTGTCTCCTTTAGATGAGGAAGCGATTTTCACATCGTTAGAAAAAACAAACCGGCTGATCATCATTGACGAAGCCAATCCGCGCTGCAGCATCGCCACGGATATTGCTGCGATTGTCGCCGATAAGGGCTTTGATTTGCTTGATGCACCGATTAAACGGATTACAGCGCCGCATACACCAGTGCCGTTTTCGCCGGTGCTTGAAGATCAATATTTGCCGACACCAGACCAAATTGTCAGCGTCACGCTTGAATTGCTTGGCGAGCCGGCAATGAATTAAAGGAGGGATATAGAATGGCTGTAAAAGTAGTAATGCCGAAGCTGGGAATGGCGATGAAGAAAGGTGAAGTATCCGTCTGGAATAAAAAAGTCGGCGACCCGGTTGAAAAGGGAGAAAGCATCGCCAGCATCAACTCGGAAAAAATAGAAATGGAAATAGAAGCGCCTGAAAGCGGCACGCTTCTCCATATTAAAGTCAAAGAGGGAGAAGGAGTCCCGCCGGGAACGCCCATCTGTTATATCGGGGAAAACGGCGAAGAAGTGCGGGAGAAGGAGGCGCCGGCTCCTGAAAATGCAGGGAAACCGCAATCTGAACCTGAACATATTCCCGCTCCCAAAGCCGTGCAAAAGCGTAAACACCGCGTGAAAATATCTCCCGTTGCCCGAAAAATGGCGGAGAAAGCCGGGTTGAAAGTTGAAACGCTGAACGGGACGGGGCCCGGAGGCAGAATCGTAAAAGCTGACGTCATCAAGGCCATGAAGACGGAAGCTGAACCGCAGTCTTCGGTTCAGACGGCACAGCCGGAGGGAAAACCGGCTTCAGCGATGAGAAAAGTGATTGCAGACCGAATGCACAAAAGCCTGCAAAACAGCGCCCAGCTGACGCTGACGATGAAAGCGGACATTACGGAGCTTGTAAAATGGCAGGAGCAGCTCGCCGACAGCGCGAAAAAGCGGAGCGGTGTTAAACTGACGGTCACACATTTCGTATCCCGGGCCGCGGTGCTTGCGCTGAAACAGCATCCTGAGCTGAACAGCTCTTATCAAGAGGAGCGGATCATCACCTATCCATATGTCCACCTCGGGATGGCGGTTTCTCTTGAAAACGGTCTCGTCGTGCCGGTGATTCGGGATGCGGAAAAGCTTTCATTCCTTGAGCTTGCGGATCACATCAGCACATCGGCACGCCGGGCGCGGGAAGGCAATGCTTCCGGAGATGACCTGCACGGATCGACATTTTCTATTACAAATCTCGGGGGTTACGGAATTGAGCATTTCACCCCGATTCTTAATCCGCCTGAAGCCGGTATTCTCGGAGTAGGCGCAAGCTATGAAACGCCTGCGTTTAAAGGAGATGAGCTGGTCAAAAGCACCATGCTGCCGCTGAGCCTTACCTTTGACCACAGAGTATGTGACGGCGCACCGGCAGCGGACTTCCTGAAAACGGTCAAAGCGCTGCTTGAAGAGCCGGCCGGATTGATTTTATAGAGAGGGTGAAGAGATTGACACTAGCCATTATCGGCGGCGGGCCTGCCGGATATGCAGCTGCCGTGACTGCCGCGCGGAGGGGAGAAGAAGTCGTTCTGATCGACAAAGGGCCGCTCGGAGGCACTTGTCTCAATGAGGGGTGCATCCCGACAAAGTCGCTTTTGGAAAGCGCGAATGTGCTCGATAAAATCAGGCATGCAGATACATTCGGCATCGAACTGCCGCAAAACATTACACTCAATTGGGCCCGCATGCAGGGGCGCAAACGGCAAATCGTCAGCCGGCTCGTGCAGGGAATTCAATACTTAATGAAAGCAAATCAGATTAAAGTCATCAGCGGGACAGCTTCATTTCTCACAGAGCAGACATTGCTTGTTGAAGGAGAAGGAGGCGCAAAAGACATTCTGGAAGCGGATCGGATATTGATTGCATCCGGATCTGAACCGGCGGAGCTGCCGTTTGCCCCATTTGACGGCGATTGGGTGATCGACAGCAAAGACGCGCTTTCTTTACAGAAAATCCCTTCTTCTCTGCTTATTGTCGGGGGAGGTGTGATCGGCTGTGAATTTGCCTCTTTATTCAGCCGGTTTAAAACGAAAGTGACGGTGATTGAATCGGCTGACCGGCTGCTCCCGGCAGAAGACGGAGAAATCGCTGCCGTTTTCGAAGACTCTTTAAGAGACAGCGGGGCTGATATTCAGACAAAAGCCGCCCTTCAGCGGATTGACAAAGAAAGGAAAACCGCCGTGTGGACAAAAGACGGCAAAGAAATTGAGGCGCAGGCTGATCACGTTTTGGTTGCAATCGGGAGAAAACCGCGTTTGCAAGGCCTGAATCTGGAGCAGGCCGGCATCCGGTATTCTCCGCGCGGTATTGAAGTCAATGACCATATGCAGACCAATGTGCCTCATATATACGCATGCGGCGATGCGGCCGGAGGAATGCAGCTCGCGCATGCCGCCATTCATGAAGGAATCACAGCCGCCGCGCATGCCTCGGGAAAGGACAGCAAAGTCAATATGCGGGCGGTGCCCCGCTGTATTTATACATCGCCGGAAATGGCCGCTGTCGGGCTGACGGAAACACAGGCGAGAGAGACATACGGAGATGTGAAAATCGGAGAATGCTCATTTTCTGCTAACGGAAAAGCGTTAATTAAACATCAGCATGGCGGCAAAATGAAAATCATTGCCGAACCGGAATTCGGAGAAATCGTCGGCGTGTCAATGATCGGGCCGGACGTGACGGAATTGATCGGTCAGGCGGTCATGATGATGAACGGTGAAATGACGGCGGATATGTCGGAGCACTTTATCGCGGCGCATCCGACTCTGTCAGAAACGCTTCAGGAAGCCCTGCTGAATGTCACCGGACTTGCGGTGCATTCCGTATAACCGGAATACCCTTTCTCAGATGAGAAGGGGTATTTTTCGTTGAAAGCGCTTTATTTTTCCCCTACAATATATGAAAAGATGGTCTGAACAGGGGGGAGCGAATACAATGAATGTCATTCGGAATGATTTTAAAACCTGGAAGCGCTTTGTGAAAGAAGGCGTGCTTGATGAATCCCGTATTCAGAAGCGGGTGGCCGCCTCATGGCACCGCTGCAAAAAAGCCGACGTCAACCCTTATCTCGAAAAGGGGCCGAATGTAATGCCGGCAGATCATTTAGAAAGGCAGGCCGAAAAGCATGCGTTATTTTTAGCGGCCTCAACGCCGTATGCAGAAAGAATGAAAACGGCGATGCGGGAAATGGAAATGATGGTTCTCCTGATTGATTCAGACGGCGTTGTCCATTCAGTTGACGGCCACCCGCGCACCATTCATGAAGCGAACCGCATCAATTTCTTAAAAGGCGCCCGCTGGACGGAAACGGCCGTCGGCACGAATGCGATCGGGACGGCTCTTTATACAAAAGAGCCGGTCATGATACACGGCTCTGAACATTATTCGCTCGCTTCTCATCAATGGAGCTGTTCCGCCGCGCCGATCCGTTATGAAGACGGGCGGCTGGCGGGTGTCATTGATATTTCCTGCCCCGCCGCCCGCGCTCAGCCGTTTATGCTCGGAATTGCCTCCTCCATCGCTTATACGGCGGAACGGGAGCTTGCCCTAAAGATCAAAATGACAGAACTTGACATGATCAGCAAGTTCGCCGGGCTTACCCGGTCTCACGATCCGATCGTGCTTTGCAATGAAATGAGCCGGGTTATCGCCGCAAGCCGTCCCGTTCAGCATTTTACCGGACATACGCTGCGCGAGCTTGAGGAACAGGGCTTTCACATCAAGCAGGCGAAGCGGGAGGAGAACGGCTACACATGCGTTTATTTATCCAAACGAGAAGAAAAGCCGTCTTTTATATTCCATGGTGCGGCAGGCAAAAGCCCGTCATCCCGACATATGCTTCAGCAGCTGGAGCTTGTCGCCCGAACGGACGCAACCGTTTGTCTTACGGGAGAAACCGGGACGGGAAAGGAGGTTGCCGCCCGGGCGATTCATAACAACAGTTCCAGGAAAAACGGCCCGTTTATCGCCGTCAATTGCGGAGCGGTCCCCGAAAAGCTGATTGAAAGCGAACTGTTCGGCTACTCGGAAGGCGCCTTCACCGGGGCCAAACGGAAAGGACATAACGGCGCTTTGCAAAAAGCCGATAAAGGCACGCTTTTCCTCGATGAAATCGGAGAAATATCACACTCCATGCAGGTCGCTCTGTTACGGGTGCTGCAGGAACGGAAAGTCACCCCGGTCGGCGGGACAAAAGAGATTCCCGTTGACATCAGAATCATCACTGCCACCCACACTGATCTGAGACAGCTTGTCGAATGCAAAAAGCTGAGAGAAGATTTATTTTACCGGCTTCACGTCTGTCCGATCCACCTCCCTCCATTAAGAGAACGCACCGAAGACATTCCCGGCCTCTTCCTTGAATTTCAGCGAAATCGCGGCTGGCGGGGGGAGCTTCCTGATGACTTTTTAGACCTATTAAAGAGCCGGAAATGGCCGGGGAATATCAGGGAATTGTTTAATGTATTTGAACGTCTTTCCGTCATGTTCCCGGACGGACGGCTGTCAGAACGCCCCATCGCAGCCCTGCTTGAAGCGTCAGGTCTTAAAGAGGCGGCCGAGTCTTATGAACAGGAAGAAGCGTCCCCTGTCTCCATCCGGGAGCACATTCAGAAAAACATCATCGTAAACGCCCTTGAATCAGCGAAGGGGAATGTCACGCTGGCCGCCAAAATGGCCGGAATCCCGCGGAGCACGTTTTACAAACGCCTCAAAAAATTCAAACTCACCACCGGACAATTGTAAGAAACAAGCATACTTCTCTTGGCTGCCGGACACGTTATGTGTGAGGCCTAAAGGAGGTTTGAGACGTGAATACACAGCGTGCGAAAGACATTTCGGAATCCGCCGCCATGGCGTATGTGACGTACGAAGGAGTTCCGATTTATATTCAGCATGTCAACGAAGACAAGGAAACAGCCAGAATTTTTCCGATCGGAAATCCGCAATTTGAGCAGGAAGTGCTGCTTTCTGATTTACAAGAGCATTTTTGAGAATGGGTCTGCTGATGACAGCAGGCCTTTTTCGTACCTGTGGGAACTTTCCCGCTTTTTGAGAAAAATAACTAAAAATGATTAAATGATCTAACTCCTCCAAACCCGGTACAGATCGGACCTTCTCATGATATAAATAAAATGTAAACGTTATCAGAGGAGGGCTTCACATGACAGACAAATCATTCTCAATCGTTATTGCAGGCGGCGGCAGCACATTTACCCCCGGAATTGTATTAATGCTTTTGAATCACCTGGAAGAGTTTCCGATCAGAAAGCTGAAACTTTATGACAATGATAAAGAAAGGCAGGAGCGGATTGCGGGTGCGTGTGAGGTATTCATAAAAGAAAAAGCGCCGGACATTGAATTTCTGGCGACTGATGACCCAGAGACGGCTTTTACGGATGTTGACTTCGTCATGGCGCATATCCGCGTCGGAAAATATGCGATGCGCGCGCTCGATGAACAAATCCCGCTGAAGTACGGCGTGGTCGGCCAGGAAACATGCGGGCCGGGCGGAATCGCATACGGCATGCGCTCTATCGGCGGTGTTCTGGAGATTCTTGATTATATGGAAACGTACTCGCCTGACGCATGGATGCTGAATTACTCCAATCCGGCGGCGATTGTGGCCGAAGCTACACGGCGCCTCAGACCGAATTCAAAAATATTGAACATCTGCGACATGCCGGTCGGAATTGAGGATCGCATGGCGAACATCCTCGGATTATCTTCACGGAAAGAAATGAACGTCCGTTACTACGGCTTGAACCACTTTGGCTGGTGGACGTCCATCACAGACCGGCATGGCAATGATTTAATGCCGAAGCTGAAAGAGCATGTCCGTGAATACGGCTACGTTCCGAAGACGGAGGCCGAACAGACTGAAGCAAGCTGGAATGACACATTCAAAAAAGCGCGCGACGTACAGGCGGCTGATCCGGATACGCTTCCGAACACATATCTGCAATATTACTTATTCCCGGATGATATGGTGAAAAAATCAAACCCGAACCATACGAGAGCCAACGAAGTCATGGAAGGGCGGGAAGCTTTCATTTTCAGCCAATGCGATATGATTACGCGCGAACAATCGTCGGAGAACAGTGAAATTAAAATTGATGATCATGCTTCCTATATCGTCGACCTTGCCCGGGCCATCGCTTACAACACAGGGGAGAGAATGCTGTTAATCGTTGAAAATAACGGCGCGATCGCAAACTTTGATCCGTCAGCCATGGTTGAGATTCCTTGTCTCGTAGGCTCAAACGGACCGGAACCGCTCTCAGTCGGGAACATACCGCAATTTCAAAAAGGCCTGATGGAACAGCAGGTGTCTGTCGAAAAACTGACGGCTGAAGCGTGGGAAGAGCGGTCATTTCAAAAGCTGTGGCAGGCGCTGATCCTGTCAAAAACAGTGCCGAACGCCCGTGTGGCAAGACTGATTCTTGAAGATCTGATGGAGGCTAACAAGGACTACTGGCCTGAGCTTGATGTAAGTCCGTCTCCTATTTCCTGATGACAATCTTCCCCGTTTTCTTTATCTGTTATTCTATATAATAGAAAGAAAACGGGGGGATTTTTGGGATGAGTCTTGAAGAACTGGTTAACCAGCATTACGCGAAATTAAATGATAACGATTTTTATATTTTAAAATATATATTGAATCATAAACATACGTGCTACCATCTCGGTATCAATGACATGGCGAAAGCCTGCAATGTCTCTCGGTCTTCCATCCTGCGGCTTGCCCAAAAACTGGGCTTCAGCGGCTACAGTGAATTCCGGGTTTTTCTGAAATGGGAGGATCAGCCTGAAGAGGGCGAGAATATGACGTTTGAAAAGCTGCTGGATGATATTGAAGCCAATGTAAAATATGTGAAGTCAAAAGATATGACGGAGATGTGCCGGCTAATAGATGAAGCAAAACGGATTTTCGTTTACGGATCGGGCACGGCTCAGAGGGTGTGCGCCCGTGAGCTGCAGCGGATGTTTGTATCCCGGCGGAAGTATCTGATTTTAATTCAGGACATCACAGAGTTTGATATCATGTGTGATGATTTTAAGGTTGATGACGTATTCATCATTATTTCTTTATCAGGCGAAACACCCGAATTAATTCCGCAGGTAAGGACCCTGTCCGCAAAGGGAGTTCCGTTTATTTCAATCACCAATCTGAAAAACAACGTACTGGCGCAAACGACGCCGTATAATCTTTATGCGACCAGCAAGCCGGTGACGTTAAGCGATAAAACGGAAATTGTCGCATTTGCCCCGTTTTTTCTGGTGGGCGAATCGTTATTCCGTGCATATGTTGATTATAAAGAGCTTGAAAATTTTGATAAATAGCGGGAGGTCACGTGAAATGATGCAAAAAGTCCAGCGCTTCGGCAGCGCGATGTTTGTGCCTGTTTTGTTATTTGCATTTTCCGGTATTATTGTCGGTCTGAGTACGCTGTTTAAAAATAAAACACTGATGGGGCCGCTGGCTGATCCTGACGGGCTTTGGTATCAATGCTGGTATGTCATTGAACAAGGCGGCTGGACCGTCTTTAATCAAATGCCGCTCCTGTTTGCGATCGGCATCCCTGTCGCCTTAGCGAAAAAAGCGCAGGCGCGGGCTTGTTTGGAAGCGCTTACAGTTTATCTGACATTCAATTACTTTATCAATGCGATTCTAACGGTTTGGGGCGGGGCTTTTCACGTCGATATGACTCAGGAAGCCGGCGGAACGAGCGGGCTGACGATGATCGCCGGCATCAAAACGCTTGATACGAATATTATCGGTGCCATCTTTATTTCATCTATTGTCGTGTATTTGCACAATCGTTATTTTGATAAAAAACTGCCGGATTTTCTGGGGATTTTTCAAGGATCTTCCTACATCGTTATCATTTCTTTCTTCATTATGATACCGATTTCACTTGCGGTGGCATACGTATGGCCGATGGTTCAGTCCGGAATCGGCTCGCTGCAAAGCTTTCTCGTTTCTTCCGGGGCGATAGGCGTGTGGATTTACACATTCCTGGAGCGGATTTTAATTCCGACCGGCCTGCATCATTTTATTTACTCGCCGTTTGTTTACGGTCCGGCTGTGACTGAAGGCGGTATCGTTACCTATTGGGCCCAGCATCTCGGGGAATACTCTCAAAGCGTCAAACCGCTGAAAGAATTGTTCCCGCAGGGGGGATTCGCGCTTCACGGCAACTCGAAAATCTTTGGCATTCCGGGAATCGCGCTCGCTTTTTACGCCACGGCTTCAAAGGAGAAGAAAAAAATCGTCGCCGGCCTATTGATCCCGGTCACCTTGACGTCCATTGTCGCGGGAATTACAGAGCCGATTGAATTTACATTCCTTTTTATCTCTCCGTTTTTATTTGCGGTTCATGCTTTGCTTGCCGCTTCCATGGCAACCGTCATGTATATGGCCGGCGTCGTCGGAAATATGGGAGGCGGTTTGATCGAAGCTGCGACCTTGAACTGGATCCCGCTGGCGTCAAGCCACGGCTTGACGTATGTATACCAGATCATTATCGGGTTGTGTTTTACCGCTGTTTACTTTTTCGTCTTCCGTTTCCTCATTCTCAAATTCAACATCGCCACACCGGGCAGAGAAAAAGAGGAAGGACAGGAAACAAAGCTCTATTCGAAAAAGGAGTACAGAGAACGGAAGCAGGCTTCAAAAGAAACAGCGGCGGCAGACGAAACACAGCGGGATACAGCCGCTTTGTATATTGAAGCGCTGGGCGGAAAGGACAATATTACGGAGGTCACCAACTGCGCCACCCGTCTCCGCGTCACTGTCGCTGATGAATCAAAGGTCAAAAGTGACGCCGATTTCAGAGAGCTGGGAGCCCACGGCGTCGTCAGAAAAGGCAGGGCGCTTCAGGTCATTGTCGGATTAGGCGTTCCGCAAATGCGGGAGCGTGTCGAGAAAATATTGAACGGTTAAAATACTGCAGCAGCAGACTATGTGCAGAGCGCTTGTTAATCCGGCGCTCTTTTTATGTTTTGAAAAAATGTATGAATTTGTCATACCTTTGCCACCTGTACATGCAGGAGTGAAAATGAGGGGGTGCAAAAAACGAAATGACTTCTGCGGTATTTTAAATAGCAATTAACAAATAGGAGGCAAGGCAATGACAAACTATACGACTTTCTTAGGACTTTACAAACCCGATAAAACGGAGGGGATTGAGGTTGAAAGCATTGCTCAAAACTTTGAAGCGATTGACAGCAAAATCGGTGCTGCGCTTAGCAATGGCACGTCAACTTATGAAAATTTAAACGAAAGACTTAAAATGTATGAAAACAGATTTGAACATGTGACAGAGCGGAACGTTATGGATTTTGGAGCTAAAGGTGACGGCGTAACGGATGATACGCAGGCATTTCATGATGCCATGGCCGACGGAGGTTATGTCGTAACAGTTCCCGCGGGTGTATTCAGAACATCGGGATTGTTTGTTCCTTCAAATACAATGCTTGTCGGAGCAGGCAAGAAAAGAACGGTCATTAAATTATTAGACGAAACACCGGTCGGCCATTCTGTTCTGACCAACAGTGATTATACGAACGGTAATGAAAATATTTATGTCGGCCATCTCACTTTGGATTGGAACAAGGATACGCGTCCTTCCGGCTGGAAGATTCCGAAAGGTCCCACTTCAAGCTGTTTGCTTTTTGCGAATGTTGACTATTCTTTTGTCGAGCATGTGTTTGCGAAGAACGCCGGCCTGCACGGCTTTGATTCTACAAGCCCGAACTATAACAGACATGGAGAAAAAGATGATCCAACTTATTATCAGCCCAACGGCTGTAACTTTGTAACGTTTTCACATTGTGAAGCAACAGGGTCCGGGGATGATAACTTTACTTGTCATTTTGGATTCCACACTACTTTCAGCCACTGTGTTTCCTATCACCCGATGGGCAATGGGAATGGCACGTCAAATTCAAATTGCTTTGAGATCGATGACGGTTCTCAAGATGTATTTGTAGATAGCTGTGTTGCAATTGGCGGTGCACGCGGTTTTGAAATTAAGGCGCATGACTATGCACCGGCGGCTAAACGAGTTCAACTGGCTAATTGCCGTGCTTACGAAAATGCGATCGGTTTTTGCATTAGACATATTGGCCATCATTTATCGGCTGAGCCGACATCAAAAACTGCCCATGATGTCCAATTAGTAAATTGTCAGGCAACAAATCCTAAACAAAATTCTATATATAAAGGCGTCGGAGCGAGTGCGTTGGTTGTTTCGGGCTATGATTCAGTTAATATAGTGAATTTCCAAGCTATTTGTGAAGATCGTTCATACGATTACAGCAATGACACGATCATTATGATTTATTACAAAGGACGGTATGTCAATCTGAAGAATATTACGATCCGCGGGTTCCGCTCCGCTGCTCATGATCTGTATGTTCTTGGCGGAGAAAATGCGGTAGGTAAGTGCATGATTGACGGCGTTTTTCTAGTTGACGGCGGCACGACGGGGCTTGCTTTTGGCGGAGGCGTTGATAATTGTACAGTGAGCAATGTATACGGGCATAGATTGGGAGCCGGCAGCGGAACGGTCGGACTCTATTCTTCGGGTCCGGATCTGAATATATCAAATATTGATTTTCAAGGATATGAAACAACATTTCATGTAGGCGGTAAAAAAACACCGTATGAGTTGTTTAAACATAAAGGATCTTCTGTTATGGCATCTAAAGATTCCCATGTTACAGGAACTAATGGCTTTGTCGTCGGTTCTGTCCGGGGACAGGCTGCAGGAGGTTCTCAATCTGGAGTAATCGGTTCATATAATACGATTAACCCAAATGCGAACTCAACTGTATGGGGCTGGGGTGCCGGCAGCACTCCGTCATCAGCCAACAGAAAGATTGAGCTTCACGCAAAAGAAGGAACAATTAAGGCTACGGGAGGCGTAACAGGTTCCTCGACATTCTCTGACTACGCCGAGTATTTTGAAAGCCTGAGAGGGGAAAAGATTCCGACGGGAACACTTGTCACACTTGAAGGTGATAAGATCAGACCGGCTGAAAAAGGTGACCTCATGCTTGGGGTCATTTCCGAGACCGCCGGAGTGATTCTTGGTGAGTCGAGTTTTCACTGGTCGGGACGATACGTAAAGAATGAATTTGGCGGCTATGTTTATGAAGAACAGAAAGATGCGAACGGCCATACGGTCATGGCGCCAAAGGAAAATCCGGACTTTCGGCCTGAAGAAGACTACGCTTCAAGAGAAGAGAGAGACGAGTGGAACATTGTCGGACTCATCGGCCAGGTATATGTCAGATGCGATGAGACTGTGAAACCGGGAGATTTTATTCACGCTCATAACGGGATTGCAACAAAATCTGATGCTTCAAACCAGCGCTGGCAGGTCATGAAAGTGATCAATGAGTTTGATGCTGATAAAGGATTCGGGGTCGCTCTCGTTTTTATTCGTTAAATGAAATGACACGGTATGAATGATCATCTGACTAGCGGATGTCTTTTAAAGGCTCCGCTAGTCATTTTAAAATAAAAGGCTCCGGTTCAGGAGCTGGTAAAAAGAAAAGATAAGACAGCCTCCATATATCTGCACGCCTCATTCCCTCAATTTTTATCCTCAATGATTTCCGTTTTTTTTACACAAAGTACATAATAAAAGTGCGAGTTCAAGGGTTAATCCTTTATTCATTTAAGACAAACAAATAAAATAAATATACATACATATTGAACAAAGGATTTGGAGGCTTACACATGTCAAAGGCTTTATCATATGTAAAACCGTATTCTCTTTTGGCGGGAATCGCTCTGTTTTTCATGCTCATCGAGCTTGCGGTAGAGCTGATACAGCCCCTGCTGATCGGGAAAATCATTGACGAAGGAATTTTAAAGCAGGATCTCGGTACGGTTTGGCTGTGGGGCGGCGTGATGATCGGACTGACCGCTGTTTCATTCGCATCGGGCATTTTAAATTCATTCTACTCCGCCCACATCAGCCAGAGCTATGCGTATGATACGCGAAAAGGGCTTTTTCAAAAAATTCAATCCTTCTCTTATTCGACGTTTGCGCAATTCTCATCCACATCGTTTATCACCCGGCTGACAAACGATGTGACACAGGTCCAAAATATGCTTTTCATGAGTCTCCGGTTTATGCTTCGTGCGCCGTTAATGATCGCGGGGGGCATTATTCTCTCGCTGACCGTCAATGCGAAACTCGGGTTTTTTCTGCTGATCACGGTGCCGATTTTGCTTTTGTTTTTGCTGTGGGTGCTGAAAAGAGGCGGCGCGCTGTTTCGGTCTGTGCAAAAGCGGCTTGATCAGGTCAACACGATCATGCAGGAAAACCTGACGGCGATCAAACTGATTAAAGCGCTCCTCCGTGCAAACCACGAAGTGAAACGTTTTTTGAAATCGAATACGAAGCTGATGGAAAAAACGGTCTCCGCTTTTCGTCTCGTGGAAGCGGCGATGCCGATTTTAATGCTGCTGATGAACATTTGCATTTTGTTTATCTTATGGTTCGGCGCCAAAAGCATTGCTCAGGGCGGAGCGCAGGTCGGCGATGTCGTTTCCGTCATTAACTATGCGACGCGGATTACAGGCGCGCTGTCCGTCCTTCCTTTTCTCATCATGGTATTTTCCCGGGCGAAGGCTTCCGGAGAAAGAATCGGCGAGGTGCTGGAAACAGAAGGCGGCGAGGGAACGGGGCAGGACCCGGCACGGGCGCTTGCAGGCGGGATTGAGTTTCGCGAAGTGTCCTTCCGCTATCCGGGCATGGAAAAAGACGCGCTGCATCACGTGTCCTTTTCTGCCAGCCCGAAAGAAACGGTTGCCATTATGGGCGCGACAGGTTCAGGAAAATCAACGCTTTTTCAGCTGATTCCGCGCCTGTACACGGCTGATTCGGGCAGTATTTTCATAGACGGCAAACCGATCGGTGAATTCTCCGCTTGCGGGCTGCGCAGGGAAATCGGCTATGTTCCGCAGGAAGTGCTTCTGTTTTCGGGCACCATCCGTGAAAATATCGCCTGGGGGCGGGAGGATGCTTCACTAGATGAAGTAATGGAAGCGGCCCAAGACGCGCAAATCCATGACACGATTATGAAGCTGTCAAACGGATACGACACGGTGCTGGGACAGCGGGGCGTCAATTTGTCAGGCGGGCAGAAGCAGCGGATTTCCATCGCGCGCGCTTTTATCAGAAAGCCGTCCCTCCTGCTGTTAGATGACAGTACGAGCGCGCTTGATCTTCAAACGGAAGCGAAGCTTTTACAAGCGATCAGATCCTATGAATGCACGACACTGATTATTACGCAGAAAATAACGACTGCAATGAAGGCTGACACCATCTTATTGCTTGAAGACGGCGAACTGCTGGCCAAAGGCACGCACAAAGAGCTGATGGCACAGTCTCATCTGTACCGGCAGATTTATGAATCACAATTCGGAAAGGAGGGAGCTGACAATGCAAAAAGACATTCGTAAACCTTTCCGATATCCGAAAATACCGCTCAAATCAAATGAAGGCGGCAGAAAACGCGCGAAAGCAAAAGATACAAAAGGCACGCTGCGCAGAATCTGGTCTTATGTAGCCGAGAAAAAAGGGCTTTTAACCCTTGTGATCATCATGGTAGTCATAAGCGCCATATTCGGCCTGCTCGGACCGTTCGTCATCGGGAAAGCGATTGATCATTTTATCGTCGGACAGACGACAGACGGATTGGCGGGGGTGCTGTTCATCCTGTTTGGGATTTACCTCGTGCAATCATTGTCCTTATGGTTTCAAAACTATTGGATGATCAATATCTCGCAAAGCACCGTGTTTAAAATGCGGAGCGAGCTGTTTACCCATCTGCATGAGCTGCCGATTCCGTTTTTTGATAAACAGCGGCTCGGGGACTTAATGAGCCGGGTCACCAATGATATCGAAAATGTCAGCTCCACTTTAAATACATCCGTCATTCAAGTGCTGTCGAGCGTCATTACATTCGTCGGCACAATCTCCGTCATGCTGTACATGAGTCCGCTTTTAACATTGATCACGCTTTTGATTATTCCGATCATGCTTTTGAGCATTAAATGGATCACCAACCGGACGGGATTGCTGTTTAAGCAGCAGCAGAAAAACCTCGGCGAGCTGAACGGTTTTATTGAAGAGTCGATATCAGGGGCGAAGGTCATTAAAGCCTATTCGAGGGAAGACCGCGTCATGGAACAATTTTTAGAAAAAAACGCGGCGTTACAATCATCGGGGTTTTGGGCGCAGACAATTTCGGGATTCATTCCGAAAGTCATGAACTCTTTAAACAATTTAAGCTTTACGATTATAGCGGCGGTCGGCGGGCTGTTTGCGCTGAAGGGATGGATCTCGATCGGTTCCATCGTCGTATTCGCCGAATACTCGCGGCAGTTCACGCGCCCTTTAAATGATTTAGCCAATCAGTTCAATACGATGTTATCGGCCATCGCCGGGGCTGAACGGGTGTTTGACGTGCTGGATGAAAAAGAGGAGCGGGAAGATGAAGAGCATGCGCTGTACCAGCCGATCAAAACGGGAGAGATTGAATTCCGAGATGTCTCCTTCGGCTATCAGGAAGACAGCCTGATCTTAAAACACCTGTCCTTCAGCGTTCCGAAAGGACAGTCCATCGCCTTCGTCGGACCGACCGGAGCGGGTAAAACAACCGTTACAAGCCTGATCGCCCGTTTTTACGAGCCGAATAACGGAAAAATCCTCATTGACGGAACGGACATCAAAAAACTGACGAGATCCAGTCTGAGAAAAAACATGGGGTTTGTCCTGCAGGATTCTTTTCTCTTTCAGGGCACAATCAGGGAGAATATCCGCTACGGCCGGCTGGATGCTTCTGACAAAGAGGTGGAGGAAGCCGCAAAAGCCGCCAATGCCCACGGGTTCATCGAACGGCTCCCGAAAGGCTACGATACCGTTCTTACCCAAAACGGCGCGGGCATCAGCCAAGGACAAAAACAGCTCATTTCCATCGCGAGAGCTGTGCTGGCGGACCCGGTGCTGCTCATTTTGGATGAAGCGACGAGCAACATTGACACAGTGACGGAAGTGAAAATACAAGAAGCGCTCGGCCGTTTAATGACGGGCAGAACAAGCGTCATCATCGCTCACAGGCTGAACACAATTCAAAAAGCCGATCAGATTCTTGTGCTGAAAGACGGCGAAATGGCTGAAAAAGGAACCCATGCCGAACTTCTAAGCCAGAACGGGTTTTACCGGGAATTATATGAAAGCCAGTTCCGGGAATCATAGATAGGGAAAAAGACCTCCGACAGAGTGCGGAGGTCTTTTTTTCGCGAAGGCAAATAGTACTTTTAAGTTATTTTCGTTAAATGTAACAAAATTACTTGACGTAAATAAGTTATGTATATATACTAGCTTACATAAAGTAAGTGATAATAATTTTCAAGGAGGATTTTATGAATAAATCATTCGAAACAGGAACACTGCTTTTAAGGGTTGTAACAGGTATTATCTTTTTTGTTCACGGTTTATCCAAGTTTCAAGGGTTGGAAGGAACTGCGCAATTTTTCCAGAGCATCGGGCTTCCGGCCTTTATGGTCTATGTCATCGCGACGATTGAGCTTGTCGGCGGGGTTCTGATCTTTTTCGGTTTGGCAACGCGCATTATCGGCGTTCTGTTTGCCGTCACATTAGTCGGCGCCATCTTCACGGCGAAGCTTTCCTCACCATTTATGGGCGGATCGGAATTTGATTTCATCTTACTGGTTGCGTCAATTCATTTAGCGCTTTCAGGAAGCCGTCTGCTTTCATTGGATCAGCTCCTTTTCAAATCAAAAAAGGGAGAAACTTTTTCAGCATAAGAAAGAAGGCGTTCAAATGACCGGCATTCATCAAGATACGGCAATCGGTTATGTCAAATTGACCATTAAAAATATGGAACGCTCGCTCGGCTTTTACCGGAATGTCATCGGCCTTCAAGTCATCTCGCAGACAGATCGTTCTGCAAGACTGTCAGCAGACGGAAAACGCGTCCTGCTGGTGCTTGAAGAAAATCCAAGCGCCGTCGTTCTGCCGGAGCGGTCTGTCACCGGCCTTTACCATTTCGCGATACTTCTGCCTGACCGGAAAGAACTCGGCATCGCATTGGCCAGGCTGATTGAAAACGGCATCGCGCTCGGTCAGGGGGATCACGCGGTCAGTGAGGCTCTTTACCTGTCTGATCCGGACGGCAACGGTATTGAAATATACGCCGATCGTCCCCGCAGCACGTGGCGCCGGGATGCAGAGGGCAATTATGTCATGCAAACGGCGCCCGTCGATGTGGACGGGCTTTTGGAAGAAGCCGGAGCTGAACGGAAAAGCCGTCTCCCAGAAGGAACTGTTATCGGCCACATCCATCTTCATGTGACGGACTTACAGGAAGCCAAAGCGTTTTACACCGATATTCTCGGTTTTGATATTGTCGGCAATTACGCGGGCATGTCCGCTCTGTTTGTTTCAGCGGGAGGGTATCACCATCACATCGGTCTGAATATATGGGCCGGAAAACATGCGCCGCCGAAACCGGGAAATGCAAGCGGGCTGGATTATTACACCATCGCGCTGCCGCATCAAAAAGAGCTGTCACGTGTGACAAAAGCGCTGACCGATGCCGGCTTTGAGATCGAAGAAAAAGAAGAGGGCGTATTCGTCAAAGACCCTGTATCAGGGGCGGATATCGCATTTACACTGTAAGAAACAAACCTTGCCGTCTAACCGGCAAGGTTTTTTATTTTTCTGAAGTTTTCTTGAAAAGGCTCGGGAAAGAAGAACGTCGATTTGCAATATACACACGGCTTTTGAGTGACTGAAGAGAGCGAACATCTCAGTGAGGCGCAAAAATGACGCGTGGAGCCGCCATCGCCGGCCCGAGCTCAGGGCATCCGCCGGATTGAAAAAGCTGTATGGGCAGAATTTGAATAGAAAAAGGCAAAAGCCGCATCCGGTCACAAGATGCGGCTTTTCATATACAATTTACAATTGTGTGAAAAATGTCCAAAATAAATTGTGCTTCCTGATTCTTCCTGATATGATAAGCCGAAAAAGGAGAACCTGAACAAATGAACTCAAATGCAGCACAGACGGAACAGCCGATGAAGCATAACGGAAACCGGGTGACGATCAAGGACTTTATCATTCTTGCCAAACCGGGGATTATCATCTCAAATTCACTCGCCGCATTGGGCGGATTTTGGATCGCATGGATTCAGTCAGAAAGGACGGGCGGAGGGCCCGGTATATTTGCCGCCATGGCGGTTGCCATGATCGGAACGGCGTTGGTCATGGCATCAAGCACTGTTTTTAATAACTTCTTTGACCGCGGCATGGACGCAAAGATGGCACGAACCCGCACCCGCGCAAGCGTCACGGGAAAAATACCGCCGTCGGTCATGATCCTGTACGGCACATGTCTCGGCGCCTGCGGATTCATCATGCTTGCTTCACTTAATGTACTGACCGCCGTTCTTGGCCTGCTTGCCTTTTTGCTGTATGCCGTCGTTTATACGCTTTGGTTTAAAAGACAATCCGTCTGGAGCACATTTGTCGGCAGCTTTCCCGGGGCGGCTCCGCCTTTAATCGGTTATTGCGCGCTGGCCGGGTACATTGATATGCCCGCGATTTTGTTATTCGCGATTATGTTTTTGTGGCAGCCGCCGCATTTCTGGGCGATCGGAATCAGGCGAAAGGAAGAGTATCGTGCAGCCGGCATTCCGCTTTTGCCGATCATAAAAGGCAACCGCGCCACAAAAATAAAAATGCTGCGCTATATTGCGGTTCTGACTGCGGTTTCGCTGCTCGTTCCTCTTTATATAGACGTCAGCCCGTTTTATACCGCGTCCGCTCTCCTGCTCGGGGCCATCTGGCTGTACCGGAGCGTCAAAGGCTTTCAGGCGGCGGATGACACGCAATGGTCGAAGGGGATGTTTTTTTATTCGATTGTGTATTTCAGTCTGCTTTTTCTTATTTTAATGGCTGATTCGTTTATCAATGCGGTTCTCAGAACGTAAACAGGCGGCTTGCAGATACAGAGCCGCCCCGTTTTGTTTATGCTTTTTTGATGAGAGCCAAAATATCTTCAAGCCAGGAAATATAATTCCGTTCCCGCTCAAGCGCTTTTGTCAGCACGAGATAATGGCCGAAATCAGGAGAAGAAAAAGAATCCGCCTCCGCGGACGATGTCATCAGTTCTTGATAACTGTTTTCCAGATCGGACAATTTCTCCTTCCGCTTTACGAGCTGGTCGGTGAATAGCTCATCCGCTTCTTCCTGCGTCAAAGCTGAGATGAAATAAGCCTTCAGCATAAATTCATCCTTCACCGTTTCCGGAATCGGGTCTTTTTTCGTCAGCCAGGCAGCAAGCTCCAGCTCTCCCCTGTCAGTCAGCGTGTACATTTTTTTCTCAAGCTTTGTTCCTTGAATCGCAGTGCGAAACGTAATAAATCCCTCAGCCGTCAGTTTTTTTAATTCCGGATAAATCTGGCTGTGCTTTGCGCTCCAAAACTGGCCGAGCTCTTCCTTAAAATAGCTCGATATATCATATCCGCTCAATTCGCCTTTTCGCAAAAGCCCTAAAATCGCGTACTTTAAAATTCTCATGTTGTCCTCCAAGCCATTCATTTGACAGCTAGTATACCATACGGCCGCTCAAAAACGCAGAAGTGCCGGATGCTTGTCATTGAATCTGCGGCGGCAAAATCAGCGAAAATATGCAGAAAGGGGTTATCGAAACGGCAGCAGAACTGGAAAAAGCCTTTCTCATGTCTTTGCCTCATTCATATGACAACATGATATAATCATTGTAAAAATTAAGAAATAATGGAGGGACATATGAAGACGGTGATTGTGTATGCAAACCCGGATGAGAACAGTTTCAATGCGGCTCTCGTAAAATACGTCGTCATGGCTTTAAAGGATAGCGGCCAAAGCTATACGGTCATTGACTTATACGCCGACCAATTTGATCCCGTGCTGAAGTACGGCGGCGAAAAAAAGCGCTCTGACATGAACCGGGACGCTGAAACGAAGAAATACCGGAAACTGATGAAAGAAGCGGATCATCTCATTTTCATCTACCCGCTGTGGTGGGGAGGCGTTCCGGCGATTATGAAAGGCTTTTTTGACAGAGTGCTTGTCGCCGGAGAAGCCTACACATATGAAAACGGCCGCGTAAAAGGACTGCTCCGGGCAGAGACGGCACAGGTCTTTTATACGGCGGATTCCCCGGGCTGGTACTTAAAGTGGTTCCGGAAAAACTCGGACTGGATTACGCTGAAAAAAGGCATTCTGCAATTTTGCGGCATTCAAAAAGCCGAGCGGAACCTTTTTTCTGTCGTCAAAACGAGCACACCCGAGCTGCGGGAAAAATGGCTGCGCCAAGCATACGCTAAAGTCCGGCGCGCTTGTGAAAAAGGAGCGGCCGCATGCAGATAAAAGAAATTTTTGTGATTCGCTGCCTGTCCTGTTTAAGTGTGGTTCTGCTTCACGTAGTTTCAATGGTGCTGATGATTCAGGAAGAGTCCTTAGCCAGTGCCGCCCATACGGTTGATGCTTTTCGGACCCTGTTGATGTTCAGCACGCCGGCGTTTATCTTTATTTCGGAATTTCTGCTTGCCAGGTCATACCCGGGAGGCGTTCCCGCGGGTTTTTTAAAGAAAAGGGGCAAAGTCATTTTCGTGCCGTTTCTGTTTATTGCCGCGGTGGATGCCATTTTAATGAAAAGCGTGGCGGAAGAAGGAGCCGGCTTCGTTTCAGTGATCGGTAAATTTTTAGAGAATGTGTTTTTAGGAAACTTCATCGGCTACTTCATTCTTGTGATCTTTCAATTTTACATTCTCCATATGCTGCTGCACCGCTGGCTGAACAACACATCTCCCATGTGGGTGCTGTCTGTTTCGTTTATCATCAACGCCGTCTATCTGGCTTACTTTTCCATCTTTCATCCGCCGGCATCATCGGGGCTTGATTCTATTTTTCCGTTCTTTTGGGTTCCGTTTCCGGGCTGGGTGTTTTATTTCTGTCTGGCATTTTATTGCGGAAAGGAATATCCGCGTTTTTTATCGCTCATCAATCAGTACCGTTATGCGGTTTACTTCAGTGCGGCCGTATCGGCAATATTGATTGTGGCCGTTTCATATATCAGCGGCGGCTCCATTTCCTCTAAGCGTCCGGATATTATGATTTACGCGGTCAGTATGATCTTTCTGTGTTTTCATCTGTTTTCAAAGCTCAAAAAAGTGCCCGCGATTGTGATGATGATCAGCAACTATTCGTTTTCAATCTATCTGCTGCACTCCTACTTTTTAATCAGCGGATATCTTCTGGAAGGCTATTTGCGATCAATGCCTTTGCCGGCTGCCATCCTTCTTTTATTTTTGATCTGCACGCTCGGTCCCATTTTCTTATCTTGGGTGTGCAACCATTTCAGATACGGATACCTGTTTGTCGGGAAAGTGTATCAGCCGAAGCAGACCAAAAGAAATACGGCGGCGCATCAAGGCCGCACAGTCTGAAAAAAAGGCGGCGTTTCGGCCGCCTTTTTGATACGGAAGTTGACATAACCTGCAAACGAAACCCCCCGCTGCGGCCGTTTTGACGGATGCATTTATGACAACATAACGCCATCGATTTTCTCCCTTGTGAAGACCGATATATTGTATACTTATAGGAAATACTTTCAAAAAAAGTGAAAAAGAGAAAAACTGTGAGCTTGGATGAACGACTAAAAAGGAGCGGGGACATTATGAATGACTGTGTCAAAACATTCGGAGAACTTCCGGCCGAACTTTATTCCTTTGCGGGAGGAAAAGGAAGCATTCTCTCTAAAATGTATCAAAGCGGGTATCCTGTGCCTGAAGGGTTTGTGATTTTGCCGTCAGCCTTTCAGGACGGGCAGCTCCGCCATCAGGCGAGAGAGGCTGTTGATCAATATGTGAATTCCATCCGCAGCCGCCATGCATCTGCGTTGTTTGCCGTACGATCATCCGCGCTGAGCGAGGATTCCGCTCAGGCTTCCTTTGCCGGAGAATTCGATACGGTGTTGAATGTCAAAACAGATCAAGACATGTCCAGGGCGATTGATGAAGTCCGCCGATCGGCACAGTCAGAAAGGGTAAAAGCGTACAGCGCCGTTCAGGGAATGGAAGATGAGCATGAAATCGCAATCGTCATCCAACTGATGATACCGTCTGAGATATCCGGAGTGCTGTTTACCGCAGATCCGATTACGGGGAGCGGGCGGGAGATGACAGGCAATTACGTCTACGGTCTCGGGGAGCAGCTCGTTTCCGGGGAAGCCGATGCTTATTCTTTTAAACTGGCACGGCCCAAGAAAAAATATGACGGCCCCGGGGAATTTCGCAAATATGCGTCAAAGCTCTATAAACTGGCGAAAAAGCTGGAAAAAGATCTTGGAGGGCCGCAGGATATTGAATGGGCCGCCGCGGGCGGGACATTGTATATTCTTCAATCCCGCCCGATTACGACCTTACAAGCCGGAAATCTGGAAACCTATGAATGGAATGATTCTTTCAGCGGGGATTTTTTATGGACAAACACAAATATAGGAGAAGCGATTCCCGATGTGATGACGCCGCTGACATGGTCGCTCCTCCGGAATCTGGATGAAGAGTCGGGCATCATTCCGGGCTATTATGTCTGGTCCGGCAATATTTGCGGAAGAGCCTATAACAATATGAGCCAGCCTCTTTCCGTTCTCGCCGCTTTCGGTCTGAATCCGAAAGGCGGAAAAATAGGAAAAATGATGAGCGATACATTGGGAGAAATCCCGGCGGAAATGAAGATTCCTTTATATCCGTTCTCAAAGTATGAACTTTTGAAGATCATCTCGAAAAAACTGAAACCGTATCTGTCGAAAATGAAGCTCGCGAAAAAAAACATGTCCTCCTACTTGGACGAATCGCCGGAGTGGTGCCGGAATATTGAGGAAAAGCTGAAACGGGCCGAAACGGAGCGGGCATTATTAGCGATATGGAACAATGAGATCTATCCGTATTTATGCAACGCGTGGTTTGCGTTAATATCCGGCGGGCGTGATTCTGCGCAATCCTCTTCGTCGTTAACCTCTCAATTAACAAAACTCGCAGGGATAGAAGATGCGAATCTCCTGCTGTCCAATCTGAGGGGAAAAGGCGGACTGGCCAGCCTGGAGCCGATTATCGGCATTGATCAAGTCATGAAAGGCCGTATGAGCGAGGAAGAATATCTCAGGAACCAAGGCCACCGAGGCCCGCATGAATACGAACTTTCCATACCGCATCCGGGAGAAAACCGGGATTGGCTGACGAAGCAGATCAAAGAACACAAGGAGTCGGGTATTGATGCCGAACAACTGCTTTTGAAACAGCAGCGGGCGCATGAACAGGCCTTCCGAAGATTTGAAGAAAAGTTTCCTCATAAGGTCAAATGGCTCAAAGCCAAAATGGAAAAAGCGTCAGAATACGCGAATATGAGAGAAACAACCAGATCCGAATTTGTCAGGGTGTACCGGACAGCCAGAGCATTCGCGCTCAGAGCGGCGGAAATGACCGGCATGAAGGACGATATTTTCTTCTTGTATCTGCATGAAATAACCGATCTGCTCGCGGGGAAAGAGCCGGCGGTTGCGTCGATTCAAGCGAGAAAGCAAAACTATGAAACCTATAAAAAACTGCCGCCGTTCCCATCCGTTATTAACGGAAGATTCAATCCGTTTAAATGGGCTGAAAATCCTGACAGAAGAGCGGATTATTACGATGCTTTTATGCCTGCGCAAACTGATGATGCGCATACTTTAAAAGGTTTCGCGGGAGCGGCCGGGAGAGTGGAGGGCATTGTCCGTGTCCTTGATGCTCCGGAAGACGGGGATTCTTTTGCGGCGGGGGAAATTTTAGTGACGTCGACAACCAATGTAGGCTGGACCCCGCTTTTTCCAAGAGCGGCTGCTATCATAACGGACGTCGGCGCCCCTTTGTCCCACGCGGCGATCGTTGCCCGGGAACTGGGAATTCCTGCCGTTGTCGGGTGCGGAAATGCAACGTCAAAACTGAAAACGGGGGACAGGGTGGCCGTTGACGGCGGGCAAGGCATCGTCCAGCTGGAACCGCGGCAGACTCCGGTTACTTCTGAAGAGGAAAATGGTAAACTGATAGAATAAAATCATGAGAAAGGAGCCGCGCATGAATAAAGCAGTTATTAATGGGGAGCAAATCAGAAGTATGAGCGACCTGCACCAGACATTGAAAAAGGAACTTGCTCTTCCTGAATACTACGGTGAAAACCTTGACGCTTTATGGGATTGTCTGACCGGCTGGGTGGAATACCCCCTCGTTTTAGAATGGAGACAGTTTGAACAAAGCAAGCAGCTTACAGAAAATGGCGCCGAGAGTGTGCTTCAGGTCTTTCGTGAAGCGAAAGCGGAAGGCTGCGACATCACCATCATACTTTCATAATACGATCAACGGGAGAGAGACAAAAATGGAAAAACAAATCCTCAGCTATCCGATTGGAGAGTATCAGCCGGCTGAATCGATTTCGGCCGGACAGAAACAAGAATGGATCAATACGCTCGAACACGCTCCGGCCAAACTGAAACAAGCTGTCAGAGCGATGTCGGACAGTCAGCTTGATACGCAGTACCGCGAAGGGGGATGGACTGTCCGCCAAGTGGTTCACCATCTGGCGGACAGCCACATGAACGGCTATACCCGGTTTAAATTGAGCTTAACGGAGAATGAACCGGAAATCCGTCCTTATGATGAAAAAGGCTGGGCCGCTCTTCATGATTCCAAAACCGCCGCTTGCGGGGATGCGCTTGAGCTGTTAACGATCCTGCACAGAAGATGGGCCGCTCTTTTGCGCTCCATGACGGAAGCCCAATTCAAACGGACATACTTCCATCCTGTATCTAAAGAGACGATTACGCTGGAACAAGCGCTCGGACTATATGTCTGGCACTCTGAACATCACATCGCCCATATTACTGAGCTTTCCCGGAGGATGGGCTGGCATCTGTCTTAGAGGGTGCCGGCTTTCGGAAAAACGCCAAAACAGCCGCAGATACAATCGTGCATAATGAAATGACGGCGGCTGCCGTATAAAGATGGTGGTAGCCGCTGGCAATGCCCGCTTCAATCGCATCAGAAACCGCTTTTTTGACAGCGGGAACGGGGATTCGGCTCACTTGCTCCTGCCACGAAGAAAGTCCGCCGCCGATATCCGGCGTTTGCGCCTGATCAGCGGGAATGCCGCTTTTCGCTAAACGGTTTTTGATGTCATCTCCGATCCGGTCAAAGCCCGCTGTAATGAAGCCGGCATATAAAGCCGGAGCGAGCGTCAGCCCGACCTGCCTTACGAGTGACAGCGTGCCGAGCGCTGTTCCTTTGTTTTGGCCCGCCGTTTCTGATACAAGCACATTCAGCGGAGCCCCGAGCAGAAATCCGAAACCGATCCCCGCAATGACACTAGATGTAACAAATTCCCATTTATCCGTCACCCATAACGGAAACAGGCTGAAGCCTGCAAATGCGATGGCGCCTGATACAACCGCGGAAAAGACCGGCCCTTTTTTATCCGTGATCGCCCCGCCGAGCCACGCTCCGATGCCTGACGCCAAAGCGAGCGGCGTCATCCAATAACCCGCTTTCTCCGCCGATACGTGCAAATATTGCTCCGCATAAGAAGGAATAAAAATGACCGCAGCGAGCAGCCCTCCCGATAAAAATCCGATGACGAGCGTCCATTGAAACACTTTATTTTGCAGCAGCGAGTAGGCGAGAATCGGATCGCCCCCTCGGTTTTCAACCCGCTTTTCGACCTTAAGCAGCACCAGAAAGAGAAGTGCAGCTCCCAAAAGATACCCGTATACCTTTACGTCCATTATGCTTTCTGACAGCTTCGCCCCATCGAGATTCGTGATACCGATCATGCAAGATAAGATCGCAAGAGACAGCAGCATTGTGCCGGCGAGGTCAAGCCGTTTCGCCTCAGGCTCTTTCGTTTCAGCGATAAACAAACCGCCGCACACAACCAAAGCGGCGGCAATCGGCAGGTTAATCAAGAACAGCCAATGCCACGATCCGGTTACATCAAGCAAAAAGCTCCCGATATTCGGTCCGAGGACGGCCGCCATACCGTTCATCGCCCCTAAAAGCCCGAGAGCTTTCCCTTGTTTCTCCTTCGGAAGCACGGCCAGCACATGCGAACTCCCGATAATAAAAATTCCGCCGCCGCCAAGCGCCTGAATGAGCCGTGCCGCCAAAAACATCGGGAAGCTCTGACTGAGTGCGACAAGCAAAGAGCCGAGTCCGAACAGCCCGACTTCAATCATAAACAGCTTTTTCCGCCCGTATCGGTCCGACAGCTTGCCGACAATCGGCACACTGACACTGAGTCCCAATGTGTAAAGGGTCACTCCCCACGATCCCCATGAAGGAGAAACATCAAAAGAGCTGTTAATCGTCGTCAGAGCAGCGGAAATAATTCCGTTGTCCAGCGCCGCCATGAACACACCGATCGTAAAGAGAGTGATGGCCCGGCTCTGGTTTTTTACTGTTTGCAATGGCTCCGGCATACTGATCAATCCTCCTGTTTTTAATTCACTTCGAATATATTATTCACTTCAAGTGAATTAAATGTCAAACAAAAAAAGGCCGCCGATACCGGCAGACCTTTTTCATCTCTATCCCTGTTTGGAAGAATCAAGCGCTCTTGCCAAAATGGAAAGCCCTTGATTGACCGTTTGTTTTTCTTCAGCGGTCAGTGTTTCCAATGAACGCTTCAATTTTACATGTCCTTTTTGATAAAGGCTGCGGAAAATATCTTTCGCGTTTTCCGTTAATTGAACGACGACTGAACGGCGGTCTTCTTCTGACGGAGCGCGTGTAATGAAACATGATTTTTCTAAACGGTCAAGCAGCCCCGTCGTATTTGAAAGGGAAGCGCCCATTTTCTCCGCTATGTCACTCACCTTAAGCGTCCCGTGGTTGTTCAGAAGCATCAGCACCTTCATTTGCGGCATGCTCATATCAAGCTTCATCCACTCCGACACATCGCCGAGCCCCGCCGATGTCATCACTTTCATGTACAGCACCCAAATATCCCGTTCCTCAGGAGAAAAAATATCGCCGCTTAATACTGTTGTATCATGCAGATTATAATCCATCGTCTCACTTCCTCATTTATACTCCTGCATACCATATTACTGATTTTAATCAGAGAAAGAAAGTTGCAGACGAGTTTTGTTTGAATGTGAGGTGGTAGTGTATAATATGTTGGAGATTATTGGGGGAATTATAATAAATAAGCTATTTTATGATGATTGGAGAGAACATTGCTGACTAAAAAGAATGCCTTATCGATATTAAAAGTATTATTTCCTATTGCAGTTTTGCTTTTAGTCATTTATCAGTCCAAAAAGGAATTGACAGACCTTTCTTTTAAACGAACGCTGTACATTATTAACGGGATTGAGCGTTACGATTTATTTATTCTCGTTCTGCTCGGCCTTCTTGCCGTCAGCGCAATGTCCTTTTATGACTTTGTGCTGAAACGGACGCTTCGCCTCAACATTCCGAATTGGAAAGTATTCAGGGTCTCCTTTATCGCCAATTCCTTTAACAATGTCCTTGGATTCGGCGGTCTGGCGGGTGTCGGGCTGCGGACGATGCTATACAAAGAACATACGAATGACGTAAAACGCCTCGTCGCAGGCATCGCCTGGCTTACGTCCTCAGCGCTGCTCGGGCTGTCCGTTTTCAGTATGTTGACCATTGCCCGCGTTCTGCCGGTCGGAGAGATTACAGGTGAGAAGCCGTGGCTGTGGGCTGTTATCGCCGGAGTGGCGCTTATTGTGCCGGCAGCCTTAATCGCCGCTGGGATCAACAATAAAAAAGCTGGCGCAGAAGACGGTGAAGCAAAACCGAGGCATCCGGTTTTTTCTTACATCGGGGCATCGTTTGCTGAATGGTTTGCGGCGGCTGTCGTCATGTATTATTCCTTGTATGTCATGGGAATTCACGCGGATGTCCGCCATGTATTCGGTGTATTTGCCATTGCCGCTATCGGGGGAATCATCAGTCTTGTGCCGGGAGGATTCGGTTCGTTTGACCTTCTGTTTCTGCTCGGCATGCAGAATATGGGCTTTCCGCAGGAGGCGGTTGTGACATCCATCGTCATCTACCGGATTGTGTATTCATTTATTCCGTTTGTGTTCGGGCTGTTCTTTGCGGCTGGCGATTTAACGGAAAATACGCTTAAACGGCTGGAATCAAATCCGAAGATGGCGCCCGCCGTGGAAACGACGAACGTGCTTCTCGTATTCCAGCGCGCTATCTTAATCAGGGTGCTTTACGGTTCGCTGTCGCTTTTGGTTTTCATGGCGGGAGTGGTCGTGCTGGCGTCCGTCGCCCTGCCGATTGACAGGGAGACGGTCATCCCGCATATTCCGCGCCCGGCGCTCCTTGCGTTTAACGCGTTATCGTTAAGCGCGGCTTTGATTCTTTTAATCTTGCCGATTGAATTATACAAACGGACGAAACGTTCTTATTCAATGGCGGTTGCCGCGTTGGTCGGCGGTTTTGTGTTCAGTTTCTTAAAAGGATTGAACATCAGCGCGATCTTTATTCTGCCTGTCGTCATCGTATTGCTTGTGCTGTTAAAGCGGCAGTTTATCAGAGAGCAGGCTTCGTATACGCTCGGCCAGATGATTTTTGCGGCCGCTCTGTTTATTATCGCCTTGTTTAACTACAATCTCATTGCCGGCTTTATTTGGGATAAAATGAATCGGCTGCTGCGCCACGATTATTTCGTCCATAACAATTCGCACATTACATATGCCACGATGACGGCCATTATTGTTGTGCCGCTGTTTTTCCTTTTGTTTACGTTCTTTTATCATAAAAGATCGAAGCCGATCGGAGAAAAGGCCGATCCTGAACGACTGAAGTCCTTTTTGGCGGAAGAAGGCGGAAACGCACTCAGCCATCTCGGCTTTCTCGGGGATAAGCGGTTTTATTTTTCAAGCGACGGCAAAGCGCTTTTATTGTTCAGCCAGATTTCCAGAAGGCTTGTCGTGCTCGGTGATCCGTCAGGACAGAGAGACTCTTTTCCGCTTGTGATTGAAGAATTTCTGAATGAAGCGCATAAGCAGGGGCTGAGTGTCATGTTTTATCAGATCGAACGTGAAGATCTGGCGCTGTATCATGACTTCGGCTATAACTTCTTCAAGCTTGGAGAAGAAGCGTTCGTGGATATGGAGGCCTTTACGCTCTCAGGTAAGAAAAAAGCGGGGCTGCGGGCGATTAACAACAAATTTGACCGCGAAGGCTACACATTTCATGTCGGGGAACCGCCGTTTTCCTCCGAGTTTATCGCCAAGCTGAAAGACATTTCGGACGAATGGCTCGGACCGAAAAAAGAGAAAGGTTTTTCTCTCGGTTTCTTCGACCGGGATTATTTGGAACAGGCGCCGATTGCTTACGTGAAAGACGCGGAAGGGGAGATCATCGCTTTTGCCAACCTGATGCCGATGTATCAGGAAGGCGAGATATCCGTCGACTTGATGCGTTATCGGAAAAGCGCGCCGAACGGTATTATGGACGCGCTTTTTATCCGTCTGTTTCTCTGGGCGCAGGAAAAAGGCTATACTACCTTCAATATGGGCATGGCGCCTTTGTCAAACGTAGGAACGGCTTTTACATCTTTCTGGTCGGAAAGAATCGCGGCCGTCATCTTCAACAACGTCCGGTATATGTACAGCTTCAGCGGGCTGCGGGCCTTTAAAGAAAAATACAAACCGGAGTGGCGCGGGAAATACTTGGCGTACCGCAAAAACAGATCGCTGTCCGTCACGATGATCCTCGTCACCCGCCTGATCGGAAAAACCAAAAAAAGACGCCGTTAAAAGGCGTCTTTTTTTTCGAAGAATTAACTAAAAATTCTAATTTCACTCTGTTATACTGAATAACATGATCATAAGGTGAAAGGAAGGCTGATGAATGAAACAGGCAACCGTGTTTAAATATGAAGCGTTTTCCAATATTCCTGATTTGGGAAATCCCGCGGGAATCGTCTTTAACGGAGATGATTATTCAGATGAAGAGATGCAGATGATCGCCGAAATGGCAGGGTACAATGAAACCTCATTTCTCTGTAAAAGCGGAGAAGCCGATCTGCGCATCCGCTATTTTACACCCGGCCACGAAATGAATTTATGCGGACATGCTACCGTCGCCTCTCTTTACGCATTAATTGAAAAGGGAAGGCTTCAGGCTGATCAGACATATCAAATTGAAACAAAAGCCGGCATTCTTCCCGCAAAAGCCGCTGAACGAAACGGCCGGGTATACATCACACTCGAACAGGCTCCCCCGCAATTTCTGCCGTTTACGGGCGACAAAGAAAAGCTTGCCGCCTCGCTCGGGATTACGGCTGAGGATTTTCACAGCGGGCTGCCGATTGTTTACGGATCAACGGGGATCTGGACACTGATTGTTCCGCTGAGATCACTTAAAGCATCACGGAATATGGTGCCGGACAACGCACAATTTCCCGCTATTTTGCGCGATCTTCCGAAAGCGAGCGTTCATCCGTTTTCTCTGGAAACCGTTCATCCGGAAAGTGATCTGCACGGACGCCATTTTTCTTCCCCTTTCTCCGGAACGACCGAAGATCCCGTCACGGGAACCGCTTCAGGCGTCATGGCAGCCTATATGCGGCAATACGGAGGCTCCGAAGCCGAATGCCTTACGATTGAACAAGGCCAGGAAATCGGGAAAGACGGAAAAGTGGAAATCAGGATCGCGGAGGAAAACGGAGAGATGAACATCAAGATGACGGGAACGGCCGTGTATGCCGAAACAATCAATTTTCAGCTTCCGTAACGGTTTACAAATGCCGGTCGTATCCGTTATATTATAAATGATAATCATTTTCATTTGGATAGGAAGGTGAATCGGCATGCCGAAAACCGAACAATTACAGCAAAACGAAAGTCTTGCACATACAATCAGAAACAGAAGATCCATCCGGTCGTTTAAACCGGAAACCGTACCTTCTGAAGTCATATTAGATATGCTTGAAACGGCCGTTTACGCACCGAACCACAGACTGACGGAGCCATGGCGTTTTATCTACGCAGCAAGCGAAGCGGGAAAAGCAAAGCTTGCGGACAGCTACGTCTCATTTTTCAAAAAGATAAAAGATGATTTCAACGAGGAAAAAGAGCGGAACATGAGAAAAAATCTCAGCGCCGTTCCGGGATTTTTGCTGGTCGTCTTAAAAGAAGATGAAAATGAATTTACGAGAAACGATGATTTTGCGGCGCTGAGCGGCATGATTCAAAACCTTCAGCTTCTCGCACATGAAAACGGCATCGGCATGGTCTGGAAAAGCGGCCGCATTATGTATGACAAACAGGTGCACCAAGACTTCGGCCTTGCTGACAATGAGCGCTTTGCCGCCATCATTCAAACGGGCTATCCGGATGAACAGCCTAAGGCGAAAGAACGGACGCCGGCAAAAAGCCTGTTTACCGAACTGTAAAAAAATCCCCGTCTCTATACAGAGGCGGGGATTTCGTATTAGCGGGTTTTGCTTTTAGCTCTGTTGTCAGCGGCTTTCATCCGCGCCTGCGCTTCACGGTCAGCGGAATCAGCAAGCTCGCTTGAATATTCCTCATATGTGCCGTCTGTTTCGCGTTTCAAAGCATCCGGAACTTGAGGAAGTTTTTGTTTGTTTTTATCACGGTTTTTGTGAGTATGATTTCTGCCCATATCAATCGCCCCCTGAAAAAAGTGATATCAAACAAACATAGTATCTGCCCGGTCCCGATCTTTATTCAGTTTATTTCCGTTTGGCTGCTCTTTCCGCTTTTTTGAATTCACCGGAATAAAGGACTTCCTGCATTTTTTTCAGATTGGCTCCCTGCTGATGTTTTTCGCGCTTCTTTTCCATAAAAGAAGACCCTCCTTCAAAACAGAATACCAATAGGATTGGCTTTTATTTCCGTTTTTATGCAGATAAGAGATCCTTTAAAGCGGAATCAAGTTCTTCATACGTAAATTGAAAACCGGATGTCAGCGCCTGCTTAGGCAGGGCGCGCTGGCCTTTTACGATCAGCAGGCTCATTTCTCCCAAGGCCTTCTCCAGAAAAAGTTCCGGTACGGGAATCCAATGGGGGCGGTGCAGGACGCTTGCGATCGTTTTTCCGAATTGCTTCATTTCCACGGGGTTCGGCGATGTCACATTCATGGGACCGGACAAGTCATCATGCTCCGCCGCATAAGCGATAAGTTCCGCGGCGTCGTCCACATGAACCCATGACAGCCACTGCCGTCCAGAGCCGATGGTGCCGCCGGCTAACAGCTTATAAGGGAGAACCATGAGCGGCAGGGCGCCTTTTTCACCGAGCATCACCCCGAATCTGGCATATACCGTCCGGATGCCGAGCGCTTCAATTTTCTGGCCTTCACGTTCCCACATATGAGCCGTATGACTGAGAAAATCTTCATTTGACGTATCTGACTGTTCGGTGAACGTTTTTTCTGTGCTTGTGCCGTAAATGCCGACGGCGCTGGCCTGAATCAAAGCCCGGGGTTTTTTCGGCTGCTGCTTTATAATCCGTCTGACTTCTCTCGTCGCTTCTATTCTGCTTGAGATGATTTGTTCCTTCGTTGTGTCCGTCCAGCGGTCAAAGATGGATTTGCCGGCGAGGTTCACCCATACATCAATAGGGGGAAGCTCGCGCTCAGGCGCCGCGTTTTCGGCCAGCCATTGAACATATGTCACATTTTTTTGTTCGGTTTCTCTCTGTTTTCTTGATAAAATATAGACATGATGTCCCCGGCGGGTAAACACACCTGTCAGATGCCGGCCCAGAAAACCAGTGCCGCCTGTCATCGCGATATTCATATCCATCTCTCCTTACACGTTGATACATATACTGTACCTCATTTGCCAAAAAGAAAAACGCCTGAACATCGGGGCGGGAAAGGAGACCGGGATGCCGTTTATTACAAAAATATCGACCCAAAAGAAAAATACCGAGCGCTTCAACATCTTTCTTGATGAGAAATATGCATTCAGCGTCGACGCCGACGTGCTTGTGCGTTTTGACCTGAAAAAAGGGAAAGAACTGGACGAGCTTGACATTCTTGAAATCCAGTACGGCGATGACGTGAAAAAAGCCTTTAACCGCGCCGTAGAATTTTTATCATACCGGATGCGCTCTGAAAAAGAAGTCCGGGATCATCTGAAGAAAAAAGAAACACCGGACATGGTCATTTCTGAAGTCATCCATAAACTGTACGATTACAGCTACTTAAATGACAAAGAATTTGCCGAAGCCTATGCGAGCACCCACAAAAAAACAAACGGCAAAGGCCCTGACGTCCTGTTCCGCGAGCTGAAAGCGAAAGGAATAGACGACGATACCATCAAGGAGACGCTCAGTGCGTTTACATTTGATGAGCAAATACAAGAAGCGCTGAAACATATCGGCAAAATCCTGAAAAAAGACAAAAAGCTGTCCACAAAAGAGATCAGACAGCGGGCGCAGATGCAGCTTCAGCGAAAAGGTTTCCCTTTCGACGTCATCAATGCCGCTCTGGAACAGACGGAGTATGAAAATGATGATGAAGCCGAGATGGAAGCTCTGAAGGCTCATGCGGAAAAAGCGATCAGGAAATACCGCTATGACGGCAGTTATGAAAGCGGAATGAAGGTCAAACAGTACTTATTCAGAAAAGGATTCTCGATTGACGATATTGATCAATTCTTGCAGGAAGAGGAGTAAACTGAAATGGACAAACGATACAGTCAAATGACGCCTCATGAACTACAGACAGAAATTGCGGGACTGACGGAAAAAGCGCGAAAAGCGGAACAGATGGGCATTGTAAATGAACTGGCCGTGCTTGAACGGAAAATTACGATGGCCAAAGCTTACATGCTGAACCCGGAAGACTTTCGGCCCGGCGGGGTGTATCAGATAGAAGGTTCTGATGACACTTTCCGCATTGATTACATCAACGGCGTATTCGCCTGGGGACACAGATCTTCCCCGTCTGACGGGGAAGAAGCACTGCCGATTTCCGTTTTAAAAGAAAAAAAATAACAAAAGAGGCCGGTTCCGGCCTCTTTTTCTTTTCGGGCACATTCGTTTCATACTTTCAGTAAAAAATGATTGAATTCATTTTTGATATCTTTTAAGATGGAATTCGTTGTTTTTTAAATAAAAAGGAGGCGATTTGCGTTGAATATCAAAATGAAACAGCCATCTGTGAAATTAATGATTTTTGTTTTAATGATTTGCACATTTTCCATCGGGTATACGGAATATGCTGTCATGGGTATTCTGACGTCGATTGCCGATGACTTTCATATACATGTATCTTCAGCGGGCATGCTTGTTACGGCGTACGCGGCGAGCGTCTGCCTGACGGGCCCGATCGTAACCATTATCGCGGTTAAGCTGCCAAGAAAGCCGGTGTTGCTAGGGTTAATGGGCATCTTCGTCCTTGCCAACCTGATGAGCGTCTTTGCGCCAAACTTCGCCGTGCTGGCGATTTCCAGAATTTTATCCGCATCCATCCACGGAGCTTTTTTTGCGATCGCCATGGTGTTTGCGAGTGAAATGGTGCCGCCTGAAAAACGTTCCGCCGCCGCGGCTTCCATGAACGGCGGATTAACCGTGGCGCTGATGCTCGGTGTCCCGTTCGGCTCTTATTTAGGAGATGCCCTTAACTGGCGGGCCGTCTTTTTCATTATTTCCGTTTTAGGCATGATCGGGCTGATCGGACTGATGCTGGTCGTACCGAACCGGAAACCGAAAGTGATTCCGATGCTGATGAATGAATGGAGTGTCTTTAAGCATAAGCAAGTGATTTTTTCCTTTGCGATCACCATTCTCGGCTACTCAGGCGTATTTATCGCTTACACGTTTATTGAGCCGATTTTAAGAGATTCAGCGGGGTTCGGCACAGTCGGCATCACAGGCGCATTATTTGCCTACGGTCTCGGCGGAGTGGCGGGGAATTTCTTCGCGGGGAAAGTGCCGCTCAAACTGCTGACACGCACGATGATCGGTGTGATGATCGGCTTGATCGGCGTCTTGGCGATTTTTCCTTATATCGCCGTTTTTCCAGCCGCCGCGGTTTCAGCGACATTTTTATTCGGCGCATGTGCGTTCGGCACGCCGCCGCTTTTGCAGACCAAGGTTATTTCTTCCTCTGAAAACGGCACGACAATCGCCGCTGCGGTGAGCGTTTCCGCCTTTAACCTGGCAAACGCGCTCGGCGCCTGGATCGGCGGATTGATTCTCGGGGGAACGGGATCTTACTCATGGCTGTTTGCCGGCGGTGCGCTGATGACGGCTCTCGGCCTTGTGCTTTCCACGTTCGCTCATCTGTCTGAGAAGAAAGATGTTTATGATTACCAAGTGCATAAAGGGTAACAAAAAGCTTGCAGGGGATATTCCGCCTGCAAGCTTTTTTCAGTGCTTCAATGTAATGCTGATCACCGTATGTTTATCACTCTCAGCTAAGGACATATTCCGGGTTTCCGGTACTCCGTCTTTTTCAAAAACGACGGCATAGGTTCCTTTCGCGCCGCTTTTCCATGCAATCTCGCCGTGGTGATCAGTCTTGCCTATTATCTCTCCGCGGTCTATATTCGGCTGATGATCTGACTCCGCCGCTTTCATCACGGTGACCGTCACACCGGCCGCCGGTGAACCGTCTGCATCCTCAACATGGAGCGTAACGGGCAATGCTTTTTTGGCGGCGGAATCATTCGCTTTGCCGCATCCGCATAAAACGGCCGCCGCGAGAAAGAAAACAAAAGCTTTATTGATTTGACCAATATTGAATGTTGTCGAATACACTGTTTGTCACCCTTGTTCCCAGATTGTAAGACGACCCGCCGTTTGTATGAATCGCAATGGCGGTCTGGCCGGTGTCGCTGTAATTGCGGTAAACGGGCGATCCGCTCTGGCAGCCGTACGTATCTGTCGTATAAGTGAGTTTATATGTCTCGGCAGAACGAATCGGCTTGCTGTCCGACCACATGGAACCGGACACTTTGTCGCACGGATATCCTGTCACGGTTGAGGAAAGCCCGGCCGGACTGGAACTGTTGGTCGTCCGGTAGCCGTACCAGCCGACAGTATTCCCGGGCGACCCGTTTACTTTGATTGCCCCGTAGTCGTAGTTTGTGTCACCGTTTTCTGTCCACCCTTTGACACTGTAGAATGTCTTGCCTGAATAAGAGCCGTACGGGTACGATGATCCGTTGCGGCCCGGAGCTGCCGTAATTTTAGATGCCCAGCCGTTTTTCTGGTCATACACGCAATGTCCCGCCGTAACGATCGTGTCGGCATTGACAAAAAAACCGGTGCATCCGTAGGTGCTTGTGCTGCCGCTGTATGTAACGGTCAGCTGTGCTGTCGCTCGATATGGAAATGATGTTGTAGGAGAAATTCTGATTCGTTCGTCTGTCCCAATAATACTGGAAGGCTTTAATGACTTGATGTCAGCTTTGCTGTTTTGTGCAAGCTGTCTTTTGGTGAGGCCCGTTCCTTCATAAGCGGGGGATGTCTGTGTTGTTTGTACAGGCTGATTCTGATTTGCGTCAAACTCCTCACCGCTGTTTGATACAGATGTCTGCGGGCTGCCCGCTGCTTCAGCTGAAACAGCAAATAATGAAACTGACAGTAAGAATGCGGTAAGGCTCAGCAATCGTTGTGAAACTGTCTTCATTTTATAAAACCCCTCCTTTTTTGTCTACCGGTTTTCGTTTTAACATTTAACATATTATGGAATTTATTTAGCGTTATGACCGCAAAAGGATGTTTTTTTCCGCAAAAAAAAGACCGGGTCATTCCCGGTCTCTTACGGTGTGTGTTATCGTCTGCCTGAAGCTCTCATGCGCTCTTGCGGGTGCGAATTAATTGAACCGTCCGCCCGTTTAGAAGCGTAGTCATCCTTTGCCCGCGGTTCGCCTTCAAACTTATTATTGTTCTGATTAGGAAATCCTTTTGCCTTGTTCCGGACCATTTGTTTTCCCCCTCGGCCAATATCAAAAGGTTGCGCCTTCTGGACTGAAGACGTAAAGTTAGTATATGCCTGTGACAAGCTGCGTAAAAGCAGCAGGTTTTCCCAAGGAAAGGAGACAGAGACATGAATACATATATCGACAAACTGACGAATTTGCTGCTTGAGAAAAATGACATGCTCAGCTATTTGCAAGCGCGAACTTGGGTTGAGCTTTTATGGGGAGATTTCGAAGCGACTTACGCAAAAGCCGGCCGCCCGTATCAAGGAGAGCAAATGACGGAACGCGTGGTCAAGGAATGGATCGAATCATACGGCAGCAAGCTCCATATGTTCCAGAGCGTACGGGAAGACGTTTCTCATTATTTGGATCAAAGCAGGGGTCTCCTGCATTAACATAGCAGTTCGCCCGCCGGATACCGTCCGGCGGTTTTTTCTTTTTATAAAAGAAATAGAAAAATCATGTTTGACGGCCCGCGGAATGTGGAAATGTGTAATAACTTATAAAATAGCGGGGAGGAACCACAATGAACATGAAAAAGGGGTTAACCGCATTTATTCCGGCCGCAGGACTTTGCTTATTTTTAGCCGCAGGCACCGTTTTTTTTGATCCGGCAGCGAATGCCGCAGCAGTTCAGCAGACAAAAATAGACACCGCAGCAGATACATATATCGTGAAAGCAGGAGAACTTAACGTCCGCAAAGAACCAAATAAACAAGGGTCGATTATCGGCACGCTTCGTTCAGAGGATTCCGTAAAGGTTAAACGGCTTCAAGGAGCAGATTGGGCTGAGATTGACTACAAAGGGCACAAAGCCTATATCTCCACACATTTTCTGATGAAGCAGCCGGTGAAGGCGGTGACGGCGAAACAAACCGCTTTTTATACGCCGACTTTGGAAACCGGCAAAAAAGGGTCCGTTAAAGCGGGTGAAACCGTCAATGTGCTCGGCTGGGGGTTCAGCCATGACGGAGGGTTTGACCGTAAATGGGCGTACGTCACATACGGCGGGAAAGCAGGTTATGTGAAAACGGCCGACTTAACTCAAAAATAAAGATTCAGGCAGGCGAATGAGCCTGCTTTTTTTCTGAAACCTTCCGCCTTTCCTTTCGTAAAAGATGAAAAGGAGAGTGAGGGATATGATAATGGTGATCGGCGGCCTTCTGATGGCTGCGGCCGGCATTTTAGTCACATTTTTTCCGCCGAAGTCGATCAACAGCCTGTACGGATATCGGACGAAGCGCTCTATGGCGGATGAGTCGCAGTGGAAAGAAGGCAATCGATTCAGTGCGCTTCTCATGATTTTGTTCGGCCTTATATCGGCGGCAGCTGGATTTGCGGGCAGCCTGCTTATCCGGCTGACTCAGCCGTTCGCCCTGATCGTTCAGGCCGTATTATTGATTGCGATCAGCGTACTGATCATCGTCTTAACAGAAAGAAGATTGAAACAAACGGGGAGGAGAATCGATGAATGACATTACGTTTCACATGATCGAAACAAACGGAGTGACGCTGCACACGGCTTCAACCGGTCCGAAAGACGGTCCTTTGGCGGTGCTGCTGCACGGGTTTCCGGAATTCTGGTACGGCTGGAAGAGCCAGATCAAACCGCTGGCGGATGCCGGATACCATGTTGTCGTGCCTGATCAGCGCGGCTATAATCTCAGTGACAAACCGGAGGGCATTGAAAACTATACCATTGATACGCTCAGAGACGACATTATCGGGCTGATCACTCATTTTACAGATGACAAAGCCGTCGTCATCGGCCACGATTGGGGAGGAGCCGTGGCCTGGCATTTGGCATCCACGCGGCCGCAATACGTTGAAAAATTGATCACGGTCAATATCCCGCACCCGGCGGTTATGCGGAAGGTCACACCGTTCTACCCGCCGCAGTGGAAGAAAAGCTCTTATATCGCGTTCTTTCAGCTTCCGGAAAAGCCGGAACGGAGATTGTCTGAAGACGATTACCGCGTATTGGATCACGCGATCGGCTTATCTGAACGCCCGGCGCTTTTTTCACGGGAAGATGTCGACAGCTACAAAGAAGCTTGGGGCAGAAAAGGAGCGCTCACGGCGATGCTGAACTGGTACCGGGCGATCAGAGCCGGCGGTTTAGGCCCTGCCGTTCCGCTTAAAATGCCCGTTCCGTACCGATTAATATGGGGCGTCAATGACCGAGCGCTGAGCAAAAAGCTCGCCAAGGAAACAAAACGGATGATTCCAAACGGCGACTTAATCTTCATAGATGATGCCTCACATTGGGTCATTCACGAAAAACCGCGCATTGTCAGCCATTTGATTCATGAATACCTTCAGCAATAAAGTCTGTCCCGCGTACAGACTTTTTCTTTTTTTTCTCATATCTGCCGAAAAACATGACAAAATATAAATCATATGCAGAAAAAATTTTCTTTCCCTGTAACAAAAAAAGGGTTTAAACGTCATTAAAAAAAGGAAAAGCCTTACTGAAGTTTTGCGGACAATTCCTTTAAGGCCGTCCTAAAAAAAGAATAATACAAAGAAGGTGCCTTCATGAAACAAAGGTTAATCTCAATTATTATTCCGTCTTACAATGAAGGGAACAACGTCAAGCTCATCCATGAATCTTTAAAAAAAGAGTTTCAGACGATTCATTATGACTATGAAATTTTCTACATCAATGACGGAAGCGCGGATGACACCCTTCAGCAGATTAAAGAACTGGCCGCCAGAAACCATCGCGTCAAATACATATCTTTTTCCCGCAACTTCGGGAAAGAAGCGGCCATTTTGGCAGGATTTGAACACGTGCAGGGCGAAGCGGTAATCGTGATGGACGCCGATCTGCAGCATCCGACCCATCTGCTGAAAGACTTCATTCAAGGCTATGAAGAAGGGTATGACCAAGTCATCGCGCAACGCAACCGAAAAGGGGACAGCCCCGTGCGTTCCGTGCTTTCTTCCCTGTATTATAAATTTATCAACAAAGCCGTCGAAGTGGACCTGCGTGACGGGGTCGGAGATTTCCGCCTGCTGAGCCGGCAGGCTGTTGATGCCCTTTTGAAGCTGAGTGAAGGGAACCGTTTCTCGAAAGGGCTGTTCTGCTGGATCGGGTTTGACCAGAAAATCGTGTTTTATGAAAATGTCGAAAGGAAGAACGGCACGTCCAAATGGTCATTCAGCAATCTGTTCAACTACGGAATGGACGGTGTCGTCTCCTTCAACAACAAGCCCCTGAGGGTTTGCTTTTTCACCGGTATTCTGATATTGCTTCTGTCGATGGTTTATATTGTAACGACCTTTGTTCATATTCTGACACACGGCGTGTCCGTACCCGGATACTTCACCATTATTTCCGCCGTGCTGTTTTTAGGGGGCATCCAGCTTTTGAGTCTCGGCATCATCGGAGAATACATCGGCCGGATTTACTATGAAACAAAAAAACGCCCGCACTATTTAATTAAAGAAGCGAATATAACATACGGAGAACAAAATGAAACGAATTATACAAAAAAGCGCAAGTGGAACCATTAAACAGGCGCCGCTGTGCGCAGGGTCTGGGGACGTTGTATGAAAAAAAACAAATGGATCTTGCCGGCAGCCTGTGTGCTGGCTGCGGCAGCCGCTCATATTTTTTTCTTAAAAGAGTGGTCGGCAGGCCGCTATATGACGGGGTCTGGAGACGGGATCGCCCAAATGGCGGTCTTCAAAAAGCTGCTGTTTGATCAATATATGAACGGCAGGCTGTTTTACAGCTATTCGTTCGGACTGGGCGGGGGCGTGTACAGTCAGCTCGGCTATTATTTCTCTACTTCTTTTCTATTCCTGTTTATCTCCGCCGCTGTCCGCTTTTTGCAGCTTATTCAGCTGACGGGTGAGGCTGATGCGCTGTTTTGGGCGCAGGCCTCCGTTTTTATCAGCATTGCCAAGCAGAGTTTTATCATATTCACGGCGGCGTGTGTGTTCCGTTATTTCGTCAAACGGACGGTGCCTGCTTTTGCGGGCGCCGTGTTGTACGGGGTCTCGATTATCTACTTCCGGCATGAGGTATATTGGGACTTTTTCACTGACAGTATGGTGTGGCTGCCGTTGCTTGTGTTGGGCGCGGAAAAAATCATCAGGGAAAAAAAGCCGGCGTGGTTTATCTTCGCCTGTGCGCTGACATTGATCAACAACTTTTATTTTGCGTATATTAATCTGATTTTCATCGGCATTTATATCTTATTCAGGTGGGTGATCCCCCTTGAAGGCAATGAGGCGAAAAAGCTCACTCAATGCAGGATATTTATTCTGTCGGGCCTTCTCGGGTTCGGCATAAGCGCAGTTTCCTTTATTCCTGTCGTATACGGATACCTTCATAATCTGCGGCCGCCGTATTCAGAGCATATTGCATGGCTTGATTTTTCCGACAACATTTTATTTTCTAGCCGGATTATCATCCTGCCGGCGGCTTTTTTGCTTTTTCTATTTACATTTACTTTATACAAAAACCGCTTGTTCCGGCTGTTTGCGGGAATCAGTATGCTGTATATTCTGTTTCACTTCAGTCCGTTCGCGGCAAGTGCCTTTAACGGTTTTTCAGCTCCGCAGAACAGGTTTGAATACGTCCTGTGCTTCACGATTGCCGGTACGGTTTCAGCCGGGCTTTCTAAGCTTTCAGACATCAGCATGAAGAGTATGCTGATGTCCGCCGTACTCGTCGTTCTGCTCTATTGGAGCCAGGTGAGGCGGTACAGTCTGGATATTTCTGATCACGCCAACCTGCCCGTCATCCTTCTTCTGGTGCTGAGCATAGCCGCTTTCTTTGCAGCAAAGACAAGACTGAAAGGCGCGGTGCCCGCCGTCTATGCCGTCATTTTGCTTACGGCTGTGCTTACGGCTAATACATATGAAAAATATGCTTTATCAGAAGGCGGGAAGATTTATACGGTATCGCATACTTTTATGACGGGTGCTGACTATAAAGGCAAAGAGCAATCAGAGCTCATTCAGCGTCTGAAAGAAAAAGACCCTGATCCGTTTGCCCGTTTAGATTGGATGAACGGTGTCTTCAATAACACCCCGATCATATACGGATTCAACGGATTCAGCGTATACTCAAGCATACTGAACCGCAATCTGCTGTCCTTTTACTGGAACGACCTCCAGATTGACATGGGCAGAGAAAGCGTCAGCCGCTATGCGACATTAGGAAACAGGGCTAATTTATACAGCCTGCTTTACGGAAAATATTATATGACGGAAAAAACAAACGAGGCCGGCGTGCCGTACGGGTTCAAAAAAATCATGGAATCAACCCATTATGCGGTTTATCAAAATCAATATATGCTTCCGTTCGTACGGACAGCCGATCGCGTATATAACGAGGGCGGCCTGAAAAAAGCGCCCGCCCTTGCCAGGGAACGGGCAATGCTTGACGGGATCGTCATGGAATCAAGCACAACCAACACGAAAAAAGCGACTGAGGCGAAAAATATGATCCGCCATGCAGAGGTAGCGGCCGAACATGGCGATTATCATAACGGCATCCTGACGGTAAACGAAGACGGCGGCGGCCTGATCATTACGCCGCAAGCCGCTAAGATGGACGGCGGCGATTATTACGTCAGCTTTTATTTGAAGAATAAAGCGAAGGACCAGGGCTTTACATTAAAAGTGAACGATTACACGACAACGAGAAAATCGAATCAATCCATTTACAAAACAGGTGTCAACGATCTTACTGTGAGAGTGCCGAAAACAAAAAACATTCAAATCCGTCTGCCGAAAGGATCGTATCAGCTTGACAGACTGGCGCTTTATGAAGAACGATACGATACGCTGAAAAGCGCATACCGAAAAGCGGAAAAAGAACCGCGGGCCGATCTAAGCTGGCGCGGAAATACGCTTCATATCTCGTATGATAACAAAACCCGCGCGCCGTATATCATGCTTCCGATTCCATATGAAAAAGGCTGGGAGCTGAAGATAAACGGCAGAAAAGAGCAGATTGAAAAAGCGGATTATTCCTTTATCGGATTTAAAGCGCAAAAAGGAAAAAACGATATTCAATTAACGTATTACCCGCCGTTTTTTAAACCCGCGGCCGCTCTATCGGTGATCAGCCTCGTGTTTGCGGTTATATATGTGAGAAGACAAAAAAAGCCCGGCTCTTAAACAGAGCCGAGCTTTAATTTTTTCTGCAATTTTTCCTCGCTGAAAATCCAGCCCGTGTAAGAAGAGAGAAGCTCTAAATCATGACTGAGGTGGACGATGGCGACAAAAGGATAGTGGCCTTTGCTCCGGTAGCGCAAATCAATAAAGCGCACCTCATAATGATCTTTAAAGGTATCGACCTCCCACCTGTAAACGGGGGAAAATGAAAGAAAGGCTGCAATATTTTCGTCCTGTTTCGCGGCCTTCATCACATCGGTTTCCGGAACGGGCACGCGGTTGAATGTATCCAATATCACGACATGGCCGTCAAGGCTTCTGCCGACATAAAAGGCATGCGCCGTCGTCACGGCGATACGCCACTGCCTGAATTTCATCGTCGGCGAAATAATGATGGTTTCAATCTCCTCTTCAATCATTTCGCGCAGCCTTCGCTTTATCCGCAGCTGCATCAAAAACCGGACGGCGTAATATCCTGCGAGGATGATATAAAGCATCAGAAATGTCACGCCCGGATGACCTCCGATATACCACACGGCAATCGCGGCCAAATGGCTGACGAAAATAAACGGATCAAAGGTATTGATTAAACCGAGAGCGATCCATTTTCTCGAAAACGGGCGGATGGCCTGCGTGCCGTACGCGTTAAAAATGTCAACAAACACATGCAAAACGACAGCGAGAAGCGTCCACAGCCACAGGTGCAAAAAGTTCGCTTCTGGATAAAACATAAACAAAATACCCGGAATCAGAACGGACCAAAATAAAACGGCGGGAATGGAGTGCGTGAACCCTCTATGATTTCGAATATAAACGGCATTATTTTTCAGCTTCAATATGGTATCAATATCAGGTGCCTGAGAGCCGGCAAGAGCGGCAATCATAACTGCCTGAGACATGGGGGTGTGCATGCCGACGGCAGGATCAAGAGTTGCGATTCCGCCAAGCGCGATACCCATGACAACGTGAGTGCCAGTATCCATTGTTGACCTCCTAGCAGGCGTTAACAATCAGTCGCCCGCATATTTCGCATTATAAGATATTCCCCATTTTCTGTTTGCCCAATCATGGCGTTTATCCGCCGTTCTCATATGTTTCCGCTTTTTCTTTATCACTATTTAATGTAACATATTATCGTAACGTGCCCTAAGTTTACACCAAAATACGGTGTCAAGAAAAGCGGAACCCGAAACATCTGAGGAGAAGATATGAACGCACTTGAAGAAAAAATGAAACAAAAAGATATAGACAAATTTCGCGAGGACTTAATTACATGGTTCGAAAGAGAACAGAGAATTCTGCCGTGGAGAGAAAATCAGGACCCGTATCGGGTGTGGGTGTCAGAGGTGATGCTGCAGCAGACGCGCGTAGAAACCGTTATCCCTTATTTCCGGCGGTTTGTTGAGCAATTTCCGACCGTTTCGGCGCTCGCTGAAGCCGATGAGGAAAAAGTGCTCAAAGCCTGGGAAGGGCTAGGTTATTACTCCCGTGTAAGAAATCTGCAAAGTGCCGTAAAAGAAGTGCATGAGCGGTACGGGGGAGTCGTCCCTGCCGAGGAAAAGGAATTTGGCGGACTGAAAGGCGTCGGCCCTTATACAAAAGGCGCCGTGCTCAGCATCGCATACAACAAACCGATCCCCGCCGTAGACGGCAATGTGATGCGTGTCATGTCGAGAATTCTTTCCATATGGGACGATATCGCAAAACCTAAAACCAGAACCATTTTCGAACAGGCGGTATCCGCTTTCATTTCTCATGAAAAACCATCTGAATTCAATCAGGGTTTAATGGAGCTCGGCGCGATCATCTGCACCCCGAAATCGCCGTCCTGCCTGCTTTGCCCCGTACAAAAGCACTGCTCGGCATTTGCGGAAGGGACAGAGCGGGAGCTGCCCGTTAAAAGCAAAAAGAAAAAGCCCGGAATAAAAACAATGGCAGCCGTTGTGCTGACAGACGATCAAGACGATGTCTATATTCATAAACGGCCGCCAAAAGGCTTGCTCGCCAACTTGTGGGAGTTTCCGAATACCGAAACCCAGAAAGGAATCAAAACCGAAAGAGAGCAGCTTGAAGCCTATTTAGAAAAAGAGATGGGAACAACCGCTGAAATCGGGGAGCTGGAAGGTATCGTAGAACATGTTTTCACCCATCTCGTCTGGAATATTTCGGTCTTTTTCGGTAAAGTAAAACAAGTGTCGGATACAACGGAATTCATACGGGTCACAAAAGAGGAGCTCGAGGAATACGCATTTCCCGTTTCCCATCAAAAGATATGGAAAATGGCGGAAGAAAGCGGCCGCCTGTAAAAAGCGTCAGTCATAGCTGACGCGAGTGCCGTGGCCGTAATCCGCTTCATTCCGTTTCAGTCCGCCGCGGGCTTCGATTTCCTGAATCAGTTCCCGGTATTTGGACTGGCCTTCTTCGTTTAAATACGGCATAATTTGCTGGAAGGCATGATGGAAATAGGCGAGCTCTGAATCTCTCCAATCTTTTTTGGGCATCATGGCCAATTCGCCCATATCACGTCCGACATACATATAAAAGACCCCTTTCAACACATATTGCTTTTATTGTTTGTTGAATGAAAAGAACTATACACAGCAAGGAGCTGAGGAAAAATGGAACAAAATAAATGCGCACTGATCACGGGAAGCAGCCGAGGCGTCGGGAAAGCAGCCGCCATCAGACTCGCGGAAAAAGGATACAACATCGTCATCAATTACGCCCGCAGTAAAAAAGCGGCATTAGAAACCGCCGAAGAAATTGAAAAACTCGGCGTTAAAACGCTCGTCATTAAAGCCAATGTCGGCCAGCCGGCAAAAATCAAAGACATGTTCCGCCAGATTGACGAAACATTCGGCAGACTGGACGTGTTCGTCAATAATGCGGCTTCAGGCGTGCTGAGACCGGTCATGGAACTCGAAGAAACACACTGGGACTGGACGATGAATATCAATGCGAAAGCATTGCTTTTCTGCGCCCAGGAAGCGGCAAAGATGATGGAGAAAAACGGAGGCGGCCACATCGTCAGCATCAGCTCGCTCGGCAGCATCCGCTATCTTGAAAACTATACGACGGTCGGAGTCTCAAAAGCCGCTTTAGAATCGTTAACCCGTTATCTGGCGGTTGAGCTGTCTTCGAAAAATATCATCGTAAACGCGGTGTCAGGCGGAGCGATTGATACGGACGCGCTGAAGCATTTCCCTAACAGAGATGAACTGCTGGAAGATGCCCGCCAAAATACGCCGGCCGGCAGAATGGTCGAAATTAAAGATATGATCGATACGGTGGAGTTTTTAGTTTCTTCAAAAGCGGACATGATCCGCGGCCAGACCATTATTATTGACGGCGGGCGTTCTCTGCTCGTATAAGTTTTAAAAAAAGATGAATAGCCTTATCGTCTCCTGCGCATTCTAAAGTGCGTGGAGGTGATAACAATGGCAAACTCAAAATTCAGCAAAACAGACGTTCAGCAGGTGAAAAAACAAAACCAGCAATCAGCTTCCGGTCAGGGTCAATTCGGCACTGAATTCGGCAGTGAAACTGATGTGCAGCAGGTAAGAAAGCAAAACCAATCTGCTGAACAAAACAAACAACAAAACAGCTAATCACTGAAACGAAAAAGCACTTCATCTTCGGATGGAAGTGCTTTTTTTTGTTGGCAAAACGACAAAACTTGTGATTCCTCTACAGAATGAGTCAAAGGGTTTTCCGGCGGAAAATCGAAATGGTAAGGAGTATCAACCTAAAAGCCTAAGGAGGAACCCGATGTCAGAGTTTGAAAAGCTTGTAAGTGAACAGATGAAAATCATGGATCAGCTTCTCGAGCTGCAGTCAGAACTTGACCGCTGCCGCCAGGTGGAAGCGGAACTCATCAGTCTGGAAAGAGATGCAAAGCTGGACAATGTACAGGACGAAATTGCGACAAAGCGAAAAGATCTGGCCGGCATACAGGAGTTATTCCAAAGGCAGACAGAGCAAGTCATCCAGTCTTATCGCAGCACGGAAAAGCCGTCTTCCTATGTGCAGAAATGAATGTGCCATTCCGGAAGCGGAGTGGTTCTTTTATTTTCATTTTTTAATTCGTAACGTTATAATAGTGAAAAGACTTGTCGGAAAGCAATTGCGGCTGCATTGACTGCAGGGCTTTACAGAAAGTAGGGGAGAAATATGGGATATCCCAAGGAAGGAGAAACCATTCAAATTCACAGCTATAAGCATAACGGGCTGCTTCATCGAATTTGGAATGAAACGACGATTTTAAAAAGTACGGAATTGTGTATCATCGGAGCCAACGACCGGACAATGGTGACGGAATCCGACGGACGGACGTGGGTGACGAGAGAACCGGCGATCTGCTACTTTCATGCCCGTCAGTGGTTTAACGTCATCGGAATGCTGAGAGATGACGGGGTACACTATTATTGCAACATCAGCTCGCCGTTCGCTTATGACGGAGAGGCCATCAAATATATTGATTACGATTTGGATGTCAAGGTGTTTCCGGATATGACGTATAACATTCTTGACGAGGATGAATACGATGACCACCGCAAATCAATGAATTACCCTAAAGAGATCGACAGCATTCTGAAGGAGTATCTGAATACGCTGCTGCACTGGATTCATCAGCGGAAAGGACCGTTTGCTCCGGAATTTGTTGATATGTGGTATGAACGGTATCTGCGATATACAAAATAAAGAATACAATAAAAAAAACCTGTTGGGGTGTCAACAGGTTTTTCACATGGGCTCACACGCCTTAAAGAGAGAGGGGGATAAAGTGTGGGCGTAATCAGACGCTATATGCAATTTGTAAAACCTTATAAAAAACAAATTTTTATCACAGTGTTAATCGGCATCATAAAATTCTCCATCCCGCTGGCTCTCCCGCTGCTGTTAAAATACGTGGTCGATGACATTATTCAAGGGAGCGGAACGGCAAGCGCTAAAACATCATCGCTATTCACGATAATGGGCATCATGTTTGTGCTGTTTTTAATTCTGCGTCCCCCGGTAGAGTACTATCGGCAATATTTCGCGCAATGGACGGGCAGCCGGGTGCTCTATGATATCAGGGGAGTATTGTTTGATCATATTCAAAAATTGAGCCTGAGGTTTTATGCCAACACGAGAACGGGCGAAGTCATTTCCCGGGTGATAAATGATGTCGAACAGACAAAAGACTTTGTCATAACGGGACTGATGAATATCTGGCTTGATATGATGACGGTGCTAATCGTCATCTGCATTATGTTTACACTCGATGTCAAGCTGACATTGATATCTGTCATTTTGTTTCCGTTATACGGAATTTCAGTGAAATACTTTTACGGCCGCCTCCGAAAACTGACACGTGAGCGTTCTCAGGCACTCGCCCAAGTTCAGGGACATTTGCACGAACGAGTTCAGGGGATGCCCGTCATCAGAAGTTTTGCCATTGAAGATTATGAACAAGCCAATTTTGATGAAAAAAACGGACATTTTCTGGACAGAGCGATCCGTCATACGAATTGGAACGCAAAAACGTTTGCAGTCGTGAATACCATTACGGATTTGGCGCCGCTGCTCGTTATCGCGTTTGCGGGTTATTTTGTCATAAACGGTCCGCTGACGGTAGGGACGATGGTTGCGTTCGTCGGCTATATTGACAGAATGTACAATCCGGTCAGAAGATTGATCAACTCATCGACGACGCTGACCCAGTCGATCGCTTCAATGGACCGCATATTTGAATTTATCGACGAGCCGTATGAACTGACTGATAAACCGAATGCAGTAAAAGCTGACGGCATTAAGGGCGAAGTTGAATTCCGAAATGTCTCGTTCCGTTATGAGGAAGGAAAAGAAACGATTTTGCAGGACGTTTCCTTAAAGGTGACAAAAGGGGAAACCGTCGCGCTCGTCGGGATGAGCGGCGGCGGTAAATCGACGCTTGTCAGCCTCATACCGCGTTTTTATGATGTATCCGGCGGCAGCCTGCTGATTGACGGCACAGATATTCGCGATTATGAAGCGAGAAGCCTCCGCAATCAAGTCGGAATGGTGCTTCAGGATACGTTTCTGTTCAGTGAGACGATTCGTGAAAATATCGCCATCGGTAAACCGGGAGCGTCTCTGGATGAGGTGGTTGCGGCTGCGAAAGCGGCAAATGCCCATGAATTTATTATGAATTTCCCCGAAGGCTATGAAACCAAAGTCGGCGAACGGGGCGTCAAATTGTCAGGCGGGCAGAAACAGCGGATTTCCATCGCGCGTGTATTCTTAAAAAATCCGCCGCTGTTAATCTTGGATGAAGCGACATCGGCTCTTGATCTTGAAAGTGAACACTACATTCAGGAAGCGATGGAAAAGCTTGCGAAAAACCGGACGACTTTTATCGTCGCCCACAGGCTGTCCACGATTACGCACGCGGATAAAATTGTCGTCATGGAAAACGGCGCCGTCGTCGAAACCGGCACGCACGAGGAATTAATGGCCCAAGGCGGTCAGTACAGACACTTATTTACGATTCAGAATTTGAACTGATACAAAAACGTATGCCGTCCGAATGGGCGGCATACGTTTTTTTGAATGCAAAAAAACCCGGTTTTACGGAAGCACCGGGTTACTCTTCGTCTGTTTCTAATTCGCTGTCTTTCGGGTGGTATGTCTGAAAACTCGTAATTAATGTATCGAGATGCTCCAGCTGCTCGCGGTATTCCGCAACCGCAGCCATAATGCTGAGCATATTGTAATCAAGCAGTTCATCCTCGCAGTTCTGCTGATTTTTCAAGAAAGACTTCGTCAAAAGCTGTTTATATCTTATGCTTTCTTCAGCATCGTCATCATGCGGTTTGATCTTGCCGACCGTCCGCATCAGAATCCTTTCATGCCAATGAAGCAGATAATCAATTTCTTCTGTCAGCGTCTCCTGAAATTCCTCCGGCATATGATAAATCTCGTTTTCATAGCGGTGCAGCTTTTTCAGCGTATCAAGCGCCCGATTCGCCGTAATAATCGCCTGTCTGAACAATACAAGCTTGCGCGACTTTACATACGTCGTTTTCTTAAAGTAGCTTCTCTCCTCTTTATAAAGAAGGTACGTATGATCAAGCTTCATCATCTTTTCCTTCAGCTTCTCAATATCCTCTTTCAATATCGAGTGTTCCGTGGACTGACGCATCGTCAGCCTGATCCATTTCATGATCTCATCGGTATATTCAACCGTATGATGAGTCAGCTTCGTTTCGTATTTCGGCGGAAGAAACACAAGGTTCACAATAAAAGAAGACAGCACGCCTAAAATAACGGTGCTTGTTCGTATCAGAGCGAACGTCAGGAAGCTGTTTCCCGGTGTTTCTAAAATTGCGATAACCGTCACGAGCGCAATCGAAATGGTGTGTTCAATTTTCAGTTTTAACATGATCGTGATGACAATCACTGCGGTCAATCCGATCATAATCGGACTCGGTCCGAAAATCAGTCCGAATGCCGTAGCGATGACAGCGCCGATGATATTTGCCTGAACCTGATCAATAATGATAAGAAAAGACCTGTAAATAGAGGGCTGTATGGCAAATATAGCTGCAATCCCGGCAAAGATCGGCGACGGAAGTCCGATCCATGATGCTAAGTAGAGCGCGAGCGTAATCGCAATCCCTGTTTTGAAAATGCGGGCACCAAGTTTCATTGGTTTGTGCGTGCATTCCTTTCTCTAATAAATTATGTGCCGAACGAACGGCTGACACTTACATTTCCCTGTCGGCTGATTTGCTAAACAATAAAGTAATATACAGGGATCATACCAATTATTCAAGGTCTTTTTTTGAAAAAACCATTATCTCACAAATCGGACAAAAAGAAAAAGCGGAAGCCCCGGGCTCCCGCTTGTTTCAGCAGTTATTTTTTCATATGTCTGAACGCATCTTCAACGGCTTGTAAAGTGGCGTCGATATCCTCTTCAGTATGTGCGGTTGTGATAAACCAAGCTTCATACTTCGATGGAGCGAGATTGATGCCGCGCTCAAGCATCAGCTTGAAGAACTTGGCGAATGCTTCTCCGTCCGTATTTTCCGCCTGCTCGTAATTGACGATCTTTTCATCAGTGAAGTAAACCGTGAGCGCGCCTTTTAAACGGTTGACGGTGATGGTAATGCCGTGTGTCTCCGCATGGGCGAGAATGCCTTGCTCAAGTCTGGCGCCGAGCTCATCAAGCCGCTCATAAACGCCTTCTTCCTTCAGCACTTCCAGGCAGGCGATGCCTGATAGGATAGATGCCGGGTTTCCGGCCATCGTGCCGGCTTGATATGCCGGGCCGAGCGGAGCAACCTGCTCCATGATCTCTTTTTTGCCTCCGTAAGCGCCGATCGGCAAGCCGCCCCCGATAATTTTACCGAGCGCCGTTAAATCAGGCTTCACTTGAAGAAGATCCTGCGCGCCTCCGTACATAAAACGGAACGCCGTGATCACTTCATCATAAATGACGAGCGCGCCCGCTTTATGGGTCAATTCATTTACCTGTTCTAAAAATCCTTCTTCAGGTTCAACGATGCCGAAGTTGCCGACGATCGGCTCGACGAGAACCGCTGCAATTTCCGAACCCCATTTATCCAGCGCGGCTTTGTAGCTTTCAATATCATTGAAAGGAACGGTAATCACCTCATTGGCGATGCTTTTCGGCACGCCGGCGGAATCAGGAGTGCCGAGCGTAGACGGACCGGAACCCGCAGCGACAAGTACAAGATCAGAATGGCCGTGATAGCAGCCGGCGAATTTAATGATTTTTGTCCGGCCTGTATAAGCGCGTGCAACCCGGATCGTTGTCATTACCGCTTCAGTGCCTGAGTTTACGAATCGTACTTTATCAAGTGAAGGAATGGCCTCCTTCAGCATTTTGGCGAAAGTGACCTCATGTTTGGTCGGCGTCCCGTACAGCACGCCGTTTTCAGCCGCTGTTTTAATCGCTTCAGTAATATGCGGATGGGCATGTCCGGTAATAATCGGGCCGTAAGCCGCTAAATAATCGATATACTGATTCCCGTCTACATCCCAGAAATAAGCGCCGTTCGCTTTTTCCATCGCAACGGGTGAACCGCCGCCTACCGCTTTATAGGATCTGGACGGGCTGTTCACGCCTCCGACGATATGCTCTAACGCTTCCTTATGAAGTTCAACTGATTTTGTATACAAAAAATGACCCTCCTAATATCTCCTTACATCATGTTCTATTGTAGCATGCTTCATTGCGAGCACAACGGTTCATGCTTCCAGAAAAGAGCGGAAGGATAACGGTTGTAATCTTAACGTGAATTGGATACGCTTAATAAAAAACCCGGAGGTATAAGAAATGACGATTGAAATCGGACAAACAGCACCGGATATGAAATTAGTGAATGACAGCGGGGAAGAAGTAGCATTGACGGATTTTAAAGGGAAGTACGTCGTTCTCTATTTTTATCCGAAAGACATGACACCCGGATGCACGACGGAAGCATGTGATTTCCGTGATCAGCACGAAAGTTTCGCGGGACTTGATGCGGTTATTATCGGAGTAAGCCCTGACAGCCGTGATAAACATGAAAAATTTAAGCAAAAACACGATCTTCCTTTCCAGCTCCTCGTTGATGATGAGCACAAATTGGCGGAAGCTTTTGATGTGTGGAAGCTGAAAAAGAATTTTGGGAAAGAATATATGGGTATCGAGCGATCCACTTTTTTGTTAGATAAAGAAGGCCGTCTTGTGAAGGAGTGGAGAAAGGTAAAAGTGAAAGATCACGTTGCCGAGGCGCTTCGAGAATTGGAACAAATTGCGTCTAATTAATGGACAAATGCTGAACTCACGGGGTTTTCTTCAGATTACATTTGACAGGAGACCGGAAAAAGATGTACACTAATTATAAACATTATAAAGTAAGAATCTTTTTTAGAAGAGAGGTGCATGACGGATGGCTGCACATGAATTAAAAGAAGCCTTAGACACGTTGAAGGATACGGGAGTCCGGATTACTCCTCAACGTCATGCCATTCTGGAATATCTCGTGGATTCTATGGCACATCCGACAGCGGACGATATATATAAAGCCTTGGAAGGGAAATTCCCTAATATGAGTGTTGCGACAGTGTATAACAATTTGCGTGTATTCCGGGAAGCGGGGCTTGTAAAGGAACTGACGTACGGAGATGCGTCCAGCAGATTTGACTTTGTCACCTCTGACCATTATCACGCCATTTGTGAAAGCTGCGGAAAAATCGTAGACTTCCATTATCCCGGGCTTGACGAAGTGGAACAGCTTGCGGCTCACGTCACGGGGTTTAAGGTAAGCCACCACCGTTTGGAGATTTACGGCGTCTGCCAAGAATGTTCCAAAAAAGAAAACCACTAAACGAAGCTGACCGCTTTGATACGGTCAGCTTCGTTTATTTTACACTGTTTTTTCTGTTATAAGACTCATCGAACGCTTTGCCTTCCAATCCTTTATCCAATGTAAGCGGCTCTCTGCAATGCATGCACATATCCACTCTGCCCAGAATCTTCGTTTCTTTCTCGCAAGCGGGGCACATCACCCGGACCGCTTTTGTGGACAGCATGCCGATCCAAAAATAAACGGCGGTGCTGAGCCCGATCGACAGCAGGCCGAGAATCATAAACAAGCTGGCAAGCAAAACAGACTGCTTGAAGAACAGCCCGATGTACATAATGATAAACCCAACGAAAACCAAACTTAACGCAAACGTTCTGATCTTATTAATTTTGCTTGAGTATTTCGCCATGTCCATCCCCCTCTCGTTTAACTATAGCACAAAACAGATGGCATATTCTTCATGTTTTCGTAAGAAAAGGGAAGAATAAATATGGAACCTGAAAGGAAATTTGTTATAATAGTGCAATGTGTTTAGAAAAAAGGACTTTCATGTTTTATCATAGAAATGTAGAAATAAGCTTGTGAAACAATCGCATTGGAGGAATCGTAATGGACAATCTTCTCCGTCCAATTTACCAAGAAAGAGCAAGTCATCCCGATACGCTGGCCGTCCTTATGATTGAGAGAAGGAGTAAAGCATCATCCATCACGGATAACTTTGATGCGGTCATGCTTGTCATTGTCAAACAGGCTGATGAACCTCTTTTTATAAAGCATTATGAATTCGAACAAAAAACCGCTTCTTTACATATTGTAACGGATGCTCTGCTTCAGGAATGGATTCTGCTTGGGACCAATAGAAGAGTCATAGATTGGATCATCAACGGCAAAGTGCTGTTTGACCGCAATGAATATATATCTGAACTCAATGACCGGCTCAGCACTTTTCCTTTCGCCGAGCGGAAATTAAAGATCGGAATGGAATACGGCAAGCTGATCAGAAGATTTGTAGAAGGAAAAGCGTTTTTTGAAGCTGATCATTTTCTGGATGCATATTATGCGGTAGTGCATGCTCTTCACCACTTGGCCCGCATAGAAGTGATTGACCGGGGGTTTTATCCCGAAACGACAGTCTGGAACCAGGTCCGTCACATTGAGCCGCAGGTATATAAGCTATATTCCGAACTTGTCGAGAGTCACGAAAGTTTGGAGAAAAGACTCGAATTATTATTCTTAGCAAATGATTTTCTCATCCATTCAAAAGCTGAAATCGGTTCTGCGCACCTTTTTCAAGTGATGAAAGAAAAAGAAATGTGGCAGTTTGGAGAATTGCTTCAGCACCCTGAACTGGTGCACTTCACCCAAGATCTTGGTGTCATGCTTGATTACCTGACGGAAAAAGGCTTTGTTGAAGTATCTCAAATAGAGACCAAAGGGCAGGAAGTATATCATCGAGGATATTCTTTCAAAAAAAGTGTTGACGCTGAATCATAGGCATGGTATATTATTAAACGTCGCTGATGCGCTTCAACAAAAAGCTCACAGCGGCGGAGAAATAAAAACAAAAAAACATTTGACAGCAACTCGCTGAAATGTTATACTGAAAAAGTCGCCTCGAGATGAGGTTGAAATGATCTTTGAAAACTAAACAAGACAAAACGTACCTGTTAATTCAAAGTTTTAAATAAATCGCACAG
>NZ_JQKM01000014.1:0-74335 GCF_000746035.1 Bacillus sp. UNC69MF
AATGAAAGAAAAGTGTGATTATTTGTTCTTTAACCATCGTGTAAAAAGGGAAAACCGCATCTCGGTATTTGTAAAAAGCGCTTCTGCTTAAATCAACTTTCTGCACAGCATCTGCAACCGATTCAGCCTTTTTTCTGTCGAGCAGCTTTTTGACTTCAAGGGTTTTCCGCATCGCATCAGGCAGAACGTCTTCACGCACTAAATAAAATGTCTCTTCTTTCACCTGCACCCCTCCCTTTTACATCAGAGAGCCTGCATTGCAAGCTCTCCGTTTTTTTAATCAATAAATTCAAATTCAAATTCCAGAAGCCGGATGATATCGCCGTCTTTAGCACCGCGTTCTCTGAGCGCTTCATCAACGCCCATACCGCGCATCTGTCTTGCAAAACGCTTGACGGATTCGTCACGGGAGAAATCAGTCATTTTAAAGAGGCGTTCCAGGCTGTCACCTGAAAGCACAAACGCGCCGTCCGGATCACGCGTAATGTTAAATGGAATTTCTTCATCTTCCATCGTGTACATTACGCGGTTTTCCGCCAGTTCTTCTTCATCATACAGCGGGAATTCAGGCGTTGTTTCCAGCTGGTTGGCGACTTCAAACAGAAGATCGCGGAGCCCTTCTCTCGTCACAGCGCTGATCGGAAAGACAGGGTGATCATCCTGAAGCTTTTCTTTAAACGCTTTAAGATTTTCAGCCGCTTCGGGCATGTCCATTTTATTCGCAACGATAATTTGCGGACGCTCCGTCAGCCGCAGATTATATTCACTGAGCTCCTGATTAATGGTGACATAATCCTCATACGGATCACGGCCTTCCATCGCTGACATGTCAATGACGTGAACGATGACGCGCGTCCGTTCGATATGGCGGAGAAATTGGTGGCCTAAGCCGACTCCTTCGTGCGCTCCTTCAATCAAACCGGGCAGATCCGCCATGACGAAGCTTCTTCCGTCATCCGTTTCCACCATGCCCAGATTCGGAACAAGCGTTGTAAAATGATAATCGGCGATTTTCGGCTTTGCCGATGAAACGACAGACAGAAGCGTAGATTTTCCGACGCTCGGGAAGCCGACGAGACCTACGTCTGCAAGTACTTTCAGTTCAAGCACGATATAGCGCTCTTTTCCGGGCTCTCCGTGCTCTGACAGCTGCGGTGCCGGGTTGGCCGGTGTTGCAAAGCGGGTATTTCCGCGTCCGCCGCGTCCGCCTTTTGCGATGACGGCGCGCTGCCCGTGCTCTGTCAGATCAGCAATGACCTGTTTTGTATCGTCATCCGTTACGACTGTGCCGGGCGGAACTTTAACAACCATATCGTCCGCATTTCTGCCGTGCTGGTTTTTAGACATGCCGTGCTCGCCGCGTATCGCTTTGAAATGCCGCTGGTACCGGAAGTCCATGAGCGTGCGCAGTCCTTCATCAACCTCAAAAACGACGTCGCCTCCATTACCTCCGTCACCGCCGGCAGGCCCGCCTTTCGGCACATATTTTTCACGGCGGAACGCAACCATTCCGTTACCGCCGTCGCCGCCTTTTACATATACTTTCACCTGATCTACAAACATAATATCCTCCGTTCTAAACCGTAAAAAACCGCTAGTTCATTCCAATTTCGGCCACACATTCATGGCCGGTCAGCTCAAATTGCATGACATCAAAGTCCTCATGCCGGGATTTGCGAAATTCATCAAACACATCTGCATTTGCAATCGTTCCATGAAAATCGAGATATACAATAAGCTGTCTGTCAGGGTGATCCGTCTGCAGCGATACGGTCAGATGATTTTCACTTTCATTGTTTACCGCCAGACCGAACAGATGAAACAGTTTTCTCATCAGGTTCGACAGCTTTTGATCATATGCCGATAAATCTTTAATTTCTCCGAGCACTTCGTATTCGAGCCTCATATAACGGGACTTCCAATTAAATGTAAGAAAGTCAAACGCCAAGTGCGGGGTTTTCAGGTTTGAGAGCTTTGATTCGTGCTTTGCATCTATGACCATTTCGTCAATAATTTCAACGACCCTGTCATACTTCTGCAAACTTAAGTTTCCTTTTATCAGCTGCAGCTTATTCATCCAATCATGACGGAAATGGCCCATTAATTGGATCAGCTCATTGATCAGAGCCGCATCGCTTACAGGTTCTTCTTGTTTCTTCGATACATCCTTCATTTTCGCACTCCCAATCGTTTAATTTCTTTTTAGGAGTCTTGATAAGTGTGTACTATGAATTATAACAGAGAAGGCTTTGTTAAAAAAACACTTGTTTTTCCTGGTTCATCATGTTCCTTTTTCGGATCGCATACAATGCGGATGCCAGGCAGAAACATTTTTGGTATCACTGCTTGGGGAACATATCCAGTGGGTATGGGAAGCTGATGTCCTCATTCAAGGCGGGGTTCACTCACGCATCCTCTGCTTTTCATTCTTGATGTTACTCCGCTTACTGCAAAAAAAACTCCAGTCAACGACCGGAGTTTTTTGTGTCATTATTGAGCTACAGGATATACGCTCACTTTTTTGCGGTCACGGCCGAAACGTTCGAATTTAACAGTTCCGTCGATTTTAGCAAAAAGAGTGTCATCTCCTCCGCGGCCCACGTTTTCACCTGGGTAGATTTTCGTTCCGCGTTGACGGTAAAGGATAGATCCGCCTGTTACGAATTGACCGTCTGCACGTTTAGCGCCTAAACGTTTAGATTCAGAGTCACGTCCGTTCTTTGTAGAACCTACACCTTTTTTAGAAGCGAAAAACTGAAGATCTAATCTAAGCATGTAACTCACCTCCTATATTTGGTTTGCAGTCAACCGTAAGTGTTCACTGTAATCCCGCTCGATCGTTTCAAGAGAAACAATCATGCCTTCAATCAGCAGCTGCGCTTTTTGCAAAGCTTCCTGATCAGCGGCTTCAGGGAATTCAAAGTAGAAATAACCCCCGTCCTCGCCTATATCAAGAATCGGTTCGAGAGGAGCCAGCGCGATAACCGCATTGACCGCTCCGAAAACGACAGCCGTGACCCCGGCGCATACGAGATCTCGTCCATGTTCAGCAAAATCGGCATGTCCCGTCATTTCAAAGGACAATATGCCCCCGTCATTCCGGGATCTTCGAATTGTTGCCTCAATCATGCTTACGCGTTGATTTTTTCGATTGTCAATTTAGTATAAGGCTGACGATGACCTTGTTTTTTATGAACATTTTTCTTTGGCTTGTAACGGAAAACAGTGATTTTTTTCGCACGGCCTTGTTTTTCAACTTTAGCTGTAACTGTCGCGCCTGCAACTGTTGGGTTGCCGACTTTCACGCTGTCTCCGCCAACAAACAATACGTCTTCAAACGTCACTGTTTCACCTGCTTCAGCAGCAAGTTTTTCGATGTAAACAGTTTGACCTTCTTCAACTTTGATTTGTTTTCCGCCTGTTTTAATGATTGCGTACATTCTCTGCACCTCCTATTAGACTAAGACTCGCCAGCAACAGGGGGCTTTAAAGCTCTTATCACCTGTCCCGAGCGGTTGTAGCATTGGTGCTACATCCATAACATTAAAAAATATATCAGAACCAAAAGGATATGTCAATCTATTTCTAGTAAGGCAGCAGCAGGTCTTCCATAGAGGAATCTGTCCGTTTATCGGCAAAATACGCATGAAGCACTTCATTTTCATCGAGCTGGCTGAGCTTTTCGCCGGCTTTTTCAACGATAATGGGGTGCTTGCATCCCCGTTTGAATTCGGCCATGACATGCTTTACTTTGGCATCGGCCGCGACCGTCAAAGGATGCAGCATGGCGACATCGCGGTTTTTGCCGTAGTATCTCTCCAAAAGAAACCTCAGCTGAATATAATGCCGCTTCCGGTATTCATCCCATAAAGAAGCGGCGAGAAAGACGAACAGCACCCATGCGCTGACCTGAAGGGGGACGGCCAGCACAACCCAGCAGCAGAGCAAAAGCGCGGAAACGGCCGATGTCTGCAGGCTGAGGAGATGCGCTTTTTGAAAAGCCATTTGTTTAGAGAAGTATAAAAACACGAACTTTCCGCCGTCAAGCGGCCAGATCGGCAAAAGATTGATGAAAAGAATGGAGAGATTATAAAAGGTAAACATCTCAAATGTCTGCTCACTTGCAAAGCCTGACATGAAAAAGAGCCAGGCTGCCGCCTGAAGCCACACATGCTGAAGCGGGCCCGCCAGAATGACCGCGAATTCCTCTTTAAGCGGCCGGTTTCCGTGCTCCTCCACCTCAACCGTCCCGCCGAAAGGGAGCAGAAAGATTCGTTTAATGCGCCACGAAAAAAACACAGCCAGAGCAGCATGCCCCAGCTCATGAACGGATACGACCAGCAAAAGACACAGCAGCGCTTTGATGTGCCCCGTCATAAGACCAAGCCCCATGATAATCCAAAGAAAAGGATGGACATGAATTTTAAAAAGGAGGATGAGCCATTTATTCATCAAATGTGATCACCTGGATCGGATCTATGAATTTATCGCCATCCTGGATCGCGAAATAGTACTGGCCTTTACTTTTATCGTTGAGCTTGATCGAACCGATCTTTTTCCCTTTATCGACAAAGTCGTACAATGAAACGTTAACATCTTTTAGCCGGCCGTAAATGCTGCTGGTATTGTCGGCGTGCTGCACCTTCACCGTCAGCCCTGTTTTTTTATCTTTGCTCACTTCCATAATGTAGCCTTCTTTTACGCTGTCAATGGCTTCGCTGGCGGTTTCGACGACGACGCCTTCTCCGTTATTTTGAAAGTCCTGCTGGATTTTCCCCGCGGCAGGAACGGCCATATCCTGACTGACCGCCACCTGACCGTCCTTCTTTTTCGTTCCCGGCGTAAGAAAAGCGAGCGGGTTTCCGAAGGAAGATACGAACCAATTGCTTACGGCAGCAAACTGAAATTCTTTTTGAAAGGTTTGTGCGATCGCCGGTTTGATCTGACTCAGCGGCTGTTTGTCAGTTTTATAGGCAATAGCGGAGATCAGTACGAGACAGGCGGCCAGCAGGCATTTTAAAATAATAGAATGAGCGCTGATCAATGGATGCCGTCCGTTAAATTCGGGCGGGTGTTCCGTTTGATATTCGTAGTCCGGAAGAAGTTTGTGCTTTTCCTGCTCCTTGACCGTCTGCCACGCGGGAAAATTCTGCGTTTGGGCGTTTTGAACGAAAGTCCGTTTTGATTCAGGCCGCTGTTTTCTTCTTTTGGCCAGTCTTTTTCTAATTTCATCAGCTCTGTGACTCATCGCCATCATCCTTTGCAATCGTTGGGTTTGTACATCCTATGTCTTGTCCATTGCAAATATGCGCTCTTGAAAAACAAAAAAGACCTGACAAGCTGGGCTTCATCAGATCTTTGTATTCTGGTATATATTATGAACGCACGCCGAAAAATGACTTGATTTTCGCCATCATCCCTTTTTGCTGCTCTTCAAGCACCTGCAAAGGAACGGATTCTCCTAAAATGCGCCGGGCGATATTGCGGTACGCAATGCTGGCGCGGTTTTTGGAATTCATGGCAATCGGTTCGCCGATATTTGAAGCCCTGATCACTTCATCATCGTCAGCAACGATTCCGAGGAGATCAATAGACAGATGATGAACAACTTCATCCACATCCATCGTGTCACCGTTTTTCACCAGATGATTTCTGATGCGGTTCACGATAAGGCGCGGCGGTTCGATATCTTCCTGCTCCAAAAGTCCGATAATGCGGTCAGCGTCCCGCACCGCTGATATTTCCGGCGTCGTCACAACAATCGCCTTATCAGCTCCGGAGACGGCATTTTTATAGCCTTGTTCAATTCCGGCCGGACAATCAATAATGACATAATCAAATTCCTGCTTAAGCTCCTGCACAAGCGATTTGATCTGCTCAGGGACAACAGCCGTCTTGTCGCTTGTCTGGGCAGCCGGCATTAAATGAAGCAGATCATCAAAACGTTTGTCTTTGACAAGCGCCTGATGCGTCTTGCATCTGCCTTCAATTACATCTACTAAGTCGTAAATAATTCTGTTTTCAAGACCCATTACGACATCAAGGTTGCGCAGTCCGATATCTGTGTCTACCAAACAGACGCGCTTCCCTAAAATGGCTAAGGCGGTACCGAGGTTTGCAGATGTTGTTGTTTTACCTACTCCGCCTTTTCCCGAAGTTATTACGATAGCCTCACCCAATTTCACATTCCTCCCTCAAGCCTTGTTAGATCAGGTCTTAAATGAGCCAATTGCTGAAGGCGTTCAATGACCATATTTCCGTCAGTATCTAAATAAGCACATTCCATGTCGTTCCCTTTTTGAATGTGGTCTGGGGAGCGATTTAACACGTGATTGATCCTCAATTGTGTCGGCATCATTTCTGATGCGGCGATCACAGCCCGGTTATTTCCGTTATAACCCGCGTGGGCAATCCCTTTTAATGAACCGAGAACAAATATATTTCCTCCGGCTCTGATCGTACCGCCGGGATTCACATCTCCGATTAAAAGCAAATCTCCCGTCACGTGAAGCACCTGGCCCGAACGGACGATTTTGGAAACAGAAACAATTTCCTGCTCCTCTTTCATCCGCTGCGCTTCTTCTTTGGCGATGACTTCACTGTCAATTGAATGCACGACTAAATCTTTCTTTGACGCGATCAGATCAGTCAGCTGCTCTGCCTGTTCCTGATACAGATACCGATGCCCGAGTTTAATATGAACACTGATTTTTTGGCCTTTGCCATCAGTATATTGTTCAATCGACAGCATGTTTTGAAGACCATCGAGAAGCTCATCAAAAGAACACGCATCATCCAGATGCAATGTTAAGCCGTTTTTTGTTCCTTTTATTGTTACATATTGCTGCTTTTTGGTCTTCATCAATGTTCACCTCAACAACATACTCTTTTCGTCAAAAAAAGATAAAATCCTTTTTACTCATCTCTTAATTCTTTCTTCAGACTTATATAAAACAGCCTGAAGGGCAGGACTAATATAACGGCTCCCGCAATATTCAGCAAAGCGGTCGGCAAGAACCTCTGAATGACAAAATCGTTAAATGTCATTGTGCCGCTGCGGATTAACGTCTGAATGCCGTAGACGTAAAATTCAAGCACACATACGCTCAGCACCGCAACCAGAATGACCATCAGGGCGTTTGTCTGCAGCACTTTAAACGCTTTGGCCGCCAGATAGCATAAACCGGCAAAACCAAACATATAAACGCCTAAAACACCCGTATAATTGATGTCATAAAGAAATCCGAAAATCAAACCGTAGATCACCGCATGCTTTTGGTTGATATAAGCGGACATAAAAATCAGCGCAAGCAAAAGAAAATGCGGAACGACCTGCTGCTCGACGGAAACGAAAGGAAAACGCACCAGATCGGTATAGATGCTTTCCGCACAAAAGACCAAAATCATAATCAAAGGGAGAAGGAAACGTTTCACGATCCTTCCTCCCCTGTTGCTACGCTTCGGTTCACGACGATGACATGGTCAAGATCGTACAAGTCGGCAGCCGGTTTCACGTAAGCGATTTTCGTCAGGCCGTAAGCATCTGATTCTACATCGGTCACTTCCCCGACCGTCAGCCCTTGAGGAAATACGCCGCCCGTTCCGGATGTCTCCACGAGGTCGCCTTTTTTCACTTCACGTTTTTCATCCGGCTCAAGGATGGTCATTTTCAGAGTCTGTTTCTTTTTATCATACCCTTCAATTAAACCGTAGCCTTTGCTTCCCTTTTTGCCGGAGATTTTGGTGGCCACTCTGTTATTGCGGTCAACATCGCTCAGCAGCTGAACGGCGGATGTGAAACTGTTGAGTCCGCTGCTTTTGATCTTCCCGACCAGCGCACCCTTTTCGTTCGTGACAGCCATGTCTTTGGCCACTTTCTGCTTCGTTCCCTTATTGATCATGATCTGCTTGTACCATTGATCAGGGTTTCTGGCGATAACGGTCGCTAAAATCGGATCATAGTCGGAAATTGATTTGACATGCCCGAGTTCATCACGCAGCTTCTTGTTTTCATCTTTGAGTTCTTGGAGCTTCGCTTCATATTGTGTCTGTCCGTCCAGCTTTTGTCTTAAGCGTTCGTTTTCTTTGTACGTGTTTTTCAGGTCTTTTATGTCCCCGAAGAACCCTGCAAAATATTCGGCAGGCGTGTGAAAAATGTTTTGAAATACTCCCGTCGTATCACCGATCAGCTTTTCAGGCCAGGTGGTATTACGGCCGTTCTTCAGCGAGAATCCAATCATAGCCACCAATATGATAATACACAGAAGTAATAGCATTAACCGTTTGTTCGGCATCGTGATACACCTCTTCTATTTAACTCCTGATTATCTTGTTTTTCCTTTGAAAAGATGGATGTGCTCCAGTGCTTTTCCAGTGCCGATCGCAACACAATCCAGCGGATCTTCAGCGATAAGAACAGGCATTTTCGTTTCGTCGCTGATGACTTTGTCGAGATTGCGGAGCAGGGCGCCTCCCCCTGTTAATACAATACCTCTGTCCATAATATCAGCGGCCAGCTCAGGCGGTGTTTTTTCAAGCGTGCTCTTCACCGCGTCAACGATTGAGAGAACTGTATCACGCAGTGCATTTGCAATTTCCGTTCCCGTAATTTCGATCGTTTTCGGCAGACCTGTCAGAAGATCGCGGCCGCGGATTTCCATTGACGCATTTTCTTCACCGGTTTCTGCTGAACCGATTTCCATTTTAATGGCTTCCGCCGTACGGTCACCGATCATCAGATTATATGTTTTTCTGATATAGCTGATGATTGAGTCGTCCATTTCGTCACCGGCTACGCGGATTGACTGAGACGTGACAATGCCGCCTAAAGAAATGATCGCCACTTCAGTTGTTCCGCCGCCGATATCAACGACCATGCTGCCCGTCGGCTCCCATACCGGAAGATTCGCGCCGATTGCTGCTGCAAACGGTTCTTCAATCGGATAAGCGTCACGTGCGCCCGCTTGTCTTGTCGCGTCGATGACCGCCCGTTCTTCAACGGCCGTAATACCTGACGGCACACACACCATAACGTAAGGCTTTCTCGCAAACAATCCTTTATTTTTCACAGCCTGATTAATGTAGTATTTCATCATTGTCGCAGTTGTTTCATAGTCAGCGATAACGCCGTCTTTCATCGGACGGAGCGCGACCACGTTGCCCGGAGTTCTTCCGATCATGTTTTTCGCATCGTTACCGACCGCAACGATGGACTTCGTATCCGTTTGCAGAGCAACGACAGACGGCTCTCTCACTACGATTCCTTTTCCTTTAACAAACACAAGCGTATTCGCGGTTCCCAAATCTATACCAAGGTCTCTTGTACCAATTCCGAACATATGTATGTATCTTCCTTTCTTAAAGCAAAAATACCCTAAAGGGAAAAACTCATAAAATCTATTATATCTTAAATCAACGAAAAAAAAAGTGTTACAAATATCCTTTTTCCTTTAAACTCACAAATTTTTTGTCACCAATGACCAAATGATCCAGCAGCTCGATGCCGATTAAATTGCCGCACTCAAAAAGCCGCCTGGTTACCTCTATATCTTCCCTGCTCGGTGTAGGATCTCCTGAAGGATGATTGTGAACACAAATGAAGGACGCGGCGGATCGTTTGAAAGCTTCTTTAAACACCTCCCGCGGGTGGACAATAGATGAATTCAGACTTCCGATAAAAACGGTGCGTTTATGAATGACTTGATTTTTGGTATTTAAATATAAACAGACAAAATGCTCCTGGGATAAAAAGCGCATATCCTCCATCACATACTTCGCCCCGTCTTCCGGAGAGCGGATGACGCAATGCTCCCCGGCGGATGTCTTATGAATGCGGCTCCCCAGCTCAATTGCGGCAAGAATCTGAACGGCTTTCACCGTGCCGATTCCCGGAATGCTGGAAAGCTCCTGGGCAGAGGCGCCTTTTAACAGTCGCAGCCCGTCAAACGTCCGCAGCAGCCGGTGAGCGAGGTTCATGACGGACTCATGTTTCGTTCCCGTCCGCAGCAGGATGGCGAGCAATTCATTGTTAGAGAGATGTTCGGCTCCGAAGTGCAGAAGCCGCTCTCTCGGTTTTTCTTTTTCGGGGAAATCTCTTAATTTTAACGGCAGATCACGGATGATCAACCCCTCCTTGTTCCCCTTCCCGGTTTGAACATCAAGCTTTTATATTAAATTCTTTCAAGGCTCTCATTGTTTTAGCGACAGGAAGCCCGACGACAGAATAAAAATCACCGTCTATTTTTTTCACTAAAAGCGCGCCTTTTCCTTGGATGCCGTATGCACCTGCTTTATCCATCGGTTCTTTTGTTTCAATGTAGAGCTGTATGTCGTCTTCACTGAGCGGCCAAAACGTCACTTCCGTCGTGTCACAGAACGTTTCTTTCCGGTCATGCGTCTGAATGCTGACCGCCGTAATAACTTGATGGCTTCGGCCGGAAAGCCTCCGCAGCATGTGTGCCGCTTCTTCTCTGTCATGCGGTTTGCCGAGGCATTCGCCGTCTATGCACACCATCGTGTCAGCCCCGATAACGACTGCATCGGGATTTTCGGCCAATACAGCTCCGGCTTTTTGCTCGGCCAAACATTGGACGTTTTCTTCCGGCGAAAGGTTTCGATTTAATTTTTCTTCTGTGCGGCTTGCAATAATGCTGTAAGGAATCTGAAGAAGAGTAAGGAGTTCTTTTCTTCGCGGAGATTGTGATGCGAGTATTAAGCGTTTTGTCATGATTGTCATCCTTTCAGGGTTTGCTTAAGAAAAAAAGATACTTGTCTATCCTACCAAATCAAACGGGCAACCACAATTTCAGAAAAATAACTTTTTGATGACAAAATAAAAAATCCCGCCGGATGACGGGAAATGAGATACTATTTTACAACACTTAAAAGCTCTTTTTGGGCTTTCCAGCCGGATTCCGAACCCGGCGTTTCCAGTTCTTTCAGCGCTTGAAGCACGGCCTCTTTCTGCTTTTTGTCAGCGGCGTCTGCACCGTCTGCCGCTTTTGCCGCTTCAGCCACTTCCGTTTTTGAAAGATCTTTGCCGGTAATCGCTTTGGCGGAGAGCTCAGATGCTTGTTTAAAAGAGTCTTCCAGTCCTGAATCGACCGCAAAGCTGAGCTCTTTTCCGCCCCAAGCCTCAAAATCATGGTCTATCAGTGTCTGACCCAATTGCTGTGATAGGCTTTTTTCCGCTGCAAGCCCGGCGATCACGTATGTGTATCCGTCTTCTTTAGCCAGAGAGACGGCCGAGTATCCTTTTTCAGTCAGCTGGTCAACAAGCGTTTGCGCTCCTTTTTCTGATGAAAATTTTCCGGCCTGCACCGCATATGTTTTATAGTTTCCCTCTGAAGATTCCGCATCTCCTGTGCCGGCTGTTTCAGATTTGTCTTTAGAAACATCTCCCGCTTTCGCCGTCTGCCCTTGTAAACCTTTGTCAGCTGATGCGGGAGCGGAGGCTTCTTTACTTCCCGACATATTTAAGGCGACAAGGCCGAGCCCGGTGCCTAAAACAGCCGCAACGGCAATTGTCGTGACCGCTTTTTTAACTGGAGAAGACGGCTGCTTTTTTTTCGGAAAATGAGGGCCGTTTTTTTTCTTCTGGTATGGCGGAACGACTTTCGGGTCATCTTCAAATACCTCAGAATTCTTCTCATGATCCCAATTGAAATCTTCTTCTTTCGGATCTTCATGGGATGCGGCGGTCTCCTGCTCCGCCTTTTTTGTTTCTTCCCAATTTGAAAATGTGACGGTTTTCTCCCCGCCTTCTTTCACATCTTCTTGTCCATACATCGTTTCTTCTTGTCCGTTAATGGTTACTTTAAGGGCATTGTTTTTGGCTTTGCTGTGCTTTTTGCTCTTCCTTTTTTTCAACGTCTCTTCCCCCTTGCATTCGTCTTGGCCGTACTTTGAACTGATCATGGTTCACACTTTAGCATAGGCGAAAAAAAAAAGAACAAGACTTTTGTCGTCTTGTCCAAAAAACGTTCGCCAAATTTTTCAAGCCCCGCCTGAAGCGAGCTTGATGTAAAACGAAAACAGCTCTTCACCGTATAAATAACTCAAAGCGCTCCCGGCTGAGATGGCCGGCGCAAACGGAAATGGCTGCTTTTTACCAAGCCTGCCCCGGGCTGCGGCGCACATACCGTATACGGCTCCGATCATAACGGAAAGAAAGAATGCAATGAGCACGAGCTTCACGCCGAGCGTCAGGCCGATCACCCCAAACAGTTTCACATCACCTGCGCCGATGCCTCCTTTACTGACAAACATGATAAAAACAAGCAGAAAAAATCCGCAAACGGCTCCGGCAAACCCTGCATACCATGAATCCAGCGGAGAAAACATACGGCCGGCGATAAAAAGCGGAAGAAAAAACAGCAGAACCTTGTCAGGAATCAGCATATATTGCAGATCCGTCACGGTAACAATCATGAGCAGAGACAGAAATAACAGCGCGACTAACAGTTCTTTTGAGAAACCGAAATGAATGCCTGCAGCCGTGAATAAACACGCCGTCCAGCATTCCGCCGCCGGATACATAACCGACAGCTTTGCACGGCAGTTTCTGCATCTGCCTCTTTGCAGAATATAGGAAACGACGGGCACAAGCTCCCCCCAGGAGAGCGGCAAGCGGCAAAACGAACAGGCTGAACGCGGCGAAATAACCGAGATTCGCAGCGGGATACGGCACGCTGCTGTATAAAAAAAAGAACCGAAAATCAAGCCGAGAAAAAACAGAATCAAAAGCACTCAGACCACACCTTTACTATCAATCTGGCTCAGATTATAGCAAAGAAAAACACCATGACTGAAATGGCTGAAAATATATTTTCAGCATAAAAACACCCGGCAAAACCGTAAAATGGTCCGCCGGGCATCCGAGGGGCTGTCAGATAAGCCGCTTTCTCATTTCGGAAATAAAATATAAGGAGCCGGTAATGATGATGACATCATCCGCCCCGTCTTTTTGTTCTATCCATTCTTTCACACTGTCCGGGTTCTCATCGAAGCTCTTATCCGCTAGACTGCTTGCGTTATAAAGGGCTTCGGCGCTTGAAGCACGCGGAAAGTCAAATGATACAAAGTGAATGGAATCCGCTTCGGTTTCAAGCTTTTTAATCATTTCCTGATACGGTTTGTCTTTTAATGCGCTGAATACGACATGGACGTTTTTACCGGCAAAGCGCTGCCGGATCGTTTCTGTCAGCGTTTCAACGCCCTCTTCGTTATGCGCGCCGTCCGCAAACACTAAAGGGCGGCTTTGAAGACGTTCAAACCGGCCCGGCCACGATGCTTTTTTCAGGCCGTTTCGTATCGCTTCTTCAGAAATGGCTGCGGCTTCCATGCGATTCAGCCATTCAGCGGCCAATATCGCCAATGCCGCATTCTGTCTTTGGTGAATGCCGATCAGCGACGTTTGAATGTTTTCATAGCATTTCGTTTCCGTTTCCAGCGAAAAGCTTTCACCGGAAGGAAGCGCCGCTTCATTAAACAGTCTGCACGTTTTATATAGTGACTGATACGGAGCCTGCTTTTTTTCGGCTTCCGCTTCAATAACGCCGAGTGCTTCCGGCTGATTGACGCCCGTAATGACCGGAATGGAATTTTTAATGATACCAGCTTTCTGCCCGGCGATCTCCTCGATGGTATTGCCTAAAATCGCCATATGGTCATGTCCGATACTTGTAATGACCGACAGGAGCGGATTCACAATATTGGTTGAATCAAATGTGCCGCCGAGCCCCGCTTCAAAAATGACAAAATCGATATCAGCCCGCTTCGCAAAATATAAAAATGCACACGCTGTAATGATTTCAAATTCTGTCACCGTTCCGGCATCGGTCTTATCAAGCTCATCGACTATCGGTTTTATGTCATTAACGAGCGTTCTCCATTCCTCATCAGAAATCGGCGTGCCGTTGACGCTGATACGCTCATTAAACGTAATGATGTAAGGCGATGTGAACGTGCCGACTTTATAACCGGCTTCTTGAAGCACGGAACGGATAAAAGCGACGGTTGATCCTTTGCCGTTTGTGCCCGCCACATGAATGGCGCGAATGTTCTTTTCCGGGTGTTCCAGTTTTTCCATCAGCTTTTCCATACGGAGAAGGCCCGGCTTAACGCCGAACTTGAGTCTGCCATGAATCCAGCTGATCGCTTCTTTGTACGTATTAAACAATGAAATCCCCTCTTTTATACGACAAGGCGGTTTCTTAGGAAACCGCCCCGCTGTTTTATCAGCCTTTCAGCTCTGCAATCCGCTGCCGGACAGCTTCGCGTTTTGCCGTGTAGTCTTTCTCTTTTCCGCGTTCTTCTTCAATGACATGCTCAGGAGCTTTTTTAATGAATCCTTCGTTGCCGAGTTTTTTCTGAACGCGTTCGACCTCTTTTGTCAGCTTGTCGAATTCTTTTTGCAGACGGGCGATCTCCTCATCAATGTTAATCAGCCCTTCAAGCGGCAGAATGACTTCCGCTCCGGTGACGACCGCTGTCATCGCTTTGTCTGCCGCAGTGATATCCGTCCCGATTTTCAGCGTGCTCGGATTCGTAAAGCGCTCAACGTAAGAACGGTTCTTCTCAAGGCGGCCGGCAATGTCTTCGGTAGCTGTTTTAATATAAAGCTCAACCTGCTTGCTCATCGGCGTGTTGACTTCGCTCCGGATATTGCGGACAGAACGGATTAATTCAACGAGCAGTTTCATATCCGCCGCTGCCTCTTTATCCGTATGCTCCGGCACCGGAACCGGCCAAGAGCTGATCGTGATTGACTCGCCTTCATGAGGAAGGTGCTGCCAGATTTCTTCCGTTAAGAATGGCATAAACGGGTGAAGAAGACGCATCGTCTGGTCAAGCACGTATGCCAGAACAGAACGGGTTGTTTTCTTCGCCGCTTCATCTTCCCCGTACAGCGGAAGCTTCGCCATTTCGATATACCAGTCGCACACATCGTCCCAGATAAAGTTGTACAGGTGGCGTCCGACTTCACCGAATTCATAACGATCCGCAAGCTGGGTTACGTCTTCTATCGTTTCATTCAATCTTGTGAGGATCCACTTATCAGCAACTGATTTTTCACCGGACAGATCAAGCTCGTCATACGTCATGCCGTCCATGTTCATTAATGCAAAACGGGAGGCGTTCCAAATTTTATTTGCGAAATTCCATGTGGATTCCACTTTTTCATAGCTGAAACGGAGATCCTGTCCCGGTGAACTTCCGGTTGCCAGGAAATAGCGCAGGGAATCCGCTCCGTACTTGTCGATGACATCCATCGGGTCCACGCCGTTCCCAAGGGATTTACTCATTTTTCTGCCCTGCTCGTCACGGATTAAGCCGTGAATCAGCACGTCTTTGAACGGACGCTCGCCGGTAAATTCAAGACCTTGGAAAATCATCCGGGATACCCAGAAGAAAATGATGTCATATCCCGTTACAAGAACATCGGTTGAGTAATACCGCTTAAAGTCTTCAGCGTTTTCATCAGGCCAGCCCATTGTAGAAAACGGCCAAAGCGCGGAGCTGAACCATGTATCAAGCACGTCTGAATCCTGTTCCCAATTTTCACTGTCCTCAGGCGCCTCAAGGCCGACGTACACTTCTTTTGTTTCTTTATGATACCAAGCCGGGATGCGGTGGCCCCACCACAGCTGACGGGAAATACACCAATCACGGATATTTTCCATCCAGTGCAGGTACGTTTTCTCGAACCGGTCTGGAACGAAGTGAACTTTCTCTTCTTTTGACTGAAGGTCAACCGCAGCATCGGCCAGCGGCTGCATTTTGACAAACCATTGTGTGGACAGGTACGGTTCAACAACGGCGCCGCTTCTCTCACTATGTCCGACAGAATGCATATGGTCTTCGATTTTAAAGAGAACACCGGATTCCTGAAGATCTTTGACGAGTTTTTTGCGGCATTCAAACCGGTCCATGCCGTTATATTGCAGCGCTTTTTCATTCATTGTTCCGTCTTCATTCATGACGAGAATCCGCTCTAAATTGTGGCGGTTTCCGAGTTCAAAATCATTCGGGTCATGGGCAGGCGTGATTTTAACGGCTCCTGATCCGAATTCCATATCAACATAATCATCGCCGACAATCGGAATTTCACGGTTTGTAATCGGCAGAATCACCGTTTTGCCGATTAAGTGCTTGTAGCGCTCATCTTCAGGATGAACCGCGACAGCCGTGTCGCCAAGCATCGTTTCCGGACGGGTGGTCGCGATTTCAATTGAGCCTGAACCGTCTGCTAACGGATAGCGCAAATGATAAAACGCGCCCTGTACGTCTTTGTAAATTACTTCAATATCGGATAAAGCCGTTTTTGTGGCAGGGTCCCAGTTGATGATATATTCGCCTCTGTAAATCAAGCCTTTTTTGTACAGCTTGACGAATACTTCCCGCACGGCTTTGTTCAGCCCTTCATCAAGAGTAAAACGTTCGCGTGAATAATCGAGTCCGAGTCCCATCTTAGCCCATTGGCTGCGGATGAAATCAGCATACTCTTCCTTCCACTTCCACGTTTCTTCTAAAAACTTTTCACGGCCGAGGTCATAACGGCTTGTGCCCTGTTCGCGGAGCTTCGCTTCGACTTTTGCCTGAGTGGCGATGCCGGCGTGGTCCATGCCCGGAAGCCAGAGCACGTCATAGCCCTGCATGCGTTTCATACGCGTAACGATATCTTGCAGCGTCGTATCCCACGCATGTCCGAGGTGCAGCCTGCCCGTCACGTTCGGCGGCGGAATAACGACAGAATACGGCTGTTTCGTTTGATCGCCGCCCGCTTCAAAATATTTTCCTTTCAGCCAAAAATCATAGCGGCCTTTTTCAATCGCAGACGGATCATATTTTGTCGGCATTGTTTGTTCGTTTGTATCCATGATAACCCTCCAGCATGTTTAGAAATGGCTGAGCAACTAAAAAAGAGCCTTCATCCTGATAAAGGACGAAAAGCTCTTTCGCGGTACCACCTTTTTTCATGAACAGATTTGTTCATGCACTTAAACGGATAACGGGTGCGGCCCGAATTTCTCTACTGTATGTTCAAGAAATTATGCTCCCGGGCGACCTTCCAATGAGACGGCATAAGAAGCCTTTCAGCACAGTAGCTTCTCTCTCTTCATGCGTCTTTCTTGTACTCTTCCCGTTCAAAGCAGGTGTATTTATATCAGCTCATGATCTTATTTATTATGTTCTTTATTATAGTAAAAGTGTTTTTGATTCGTCAATCATCTTTTCCAAAAACCGCTGCCGTCATACATAAATGGGCATGCACCCCGCCCTTTCCCTTACATACGATACATAGAAAGGCGAATGTGAGGAGGAATTGCCCGTGAGAAAAAAATTCAATTCTTATTCGCTCCCCCAGTGGGCCAGACAGGTCCGCCTTGTATCCGTGCAAGTCATTATCCCGATTACGATCTTTCAGGGGATCAGGACGATTTTCTTTCCGACGACTTTTGATGTCCTGCTGCTTGCCATCCTGCTGTTTTTAGCGTGCGCCCTGCATTTGGAATGGATATAAAAAAACGAGTCCCGTTATGAAGAGGACTCGTTTTCCGCTTTTATTTTTTTCTCCCGCTCAATCTGATGAACCTTCATGAGAAAAGGCTCAACATTTTTCATCTGCCAAAACGCTCTTAATAATTGCGTGCACTCTTCTTTTTCAGAGCCCCTTTGGCCGGTCTGATACCGTTTTAGCACTTTGTACATGGCGGACGGATAAGCCATATAGCTGAGAAACAGGCTGATTTCCGCTTCACGGAGCGGGAATGATTTGTGATACGTATAAAACCAGTCCAGACACTCCGGGCATGCTTTCGGATAGCTTCTGAACATTCTGGAGTAAAAGCCGAGCAGGTCATTTTGCGGAGGGCCCAGCGCAGCTTTCTCGAAATTCGTGAAAAAGCCCGATCCCGCATCATTATACAGAAAGTGGCGGCTCGATAAGCTGCCGTGGTTGATCACCGTTCTCGTCTTGTCATGATCCTTTGCCGCGTCAAACCATTCTTCCAGACGTTCGAGAGCAAAATTGACGGCGGAAACCGTTTCTGTAAGATACGTAACAGCCTGCAGTTCAAAAGGTGAAAGATACCACTCTTTTTCCGCCCGGTCGGCGAATTGTTCATAGACAAGCTTATCATTTTCCCAATCTCTTTTCGTTGCTTCATAAAAGCCGCTGATATCTTCAGTCCGGATTTGGATGTCCCGCACAGTCGCAGAATGGAGCTTCGCGACCTCTTTAAAAAGGTAAACATGTTTTTGATCCCGTTCCTCTTCCTGATCGTACTGAAGCCAAGGCATTAAATAATAAGAATTCTCCGTCTGTCTTCCCGCAAAAAAATCGCCGGCATACGTGCGGCAGATCGGCACAAATGATCGGTAGCCTTTCTCCTCAATCTCAATCATAAGATCCGTAAATTCACTGCTGCGGGCCGGCTTGAGCTGTTTCAAAGCAAAAATGCCGTAGTTTGAGTAGACCTTCCAAACATGCGGGCTGACAGGCTCAATATACTCAGCCGACAGCCCGTATTCCTGAAGCACTGATTGGACTGCTTCCATTCCATTCACCACATTTTTACGGCCTCTTTGTGCTTACGCATGGCTGTTATTATATTCAGGTATATACAGAAGCTGACCTTCTTCAAGCTCGTCATCAAACGATAAAGCATTCGTTCTGATGAGCTGCTGGGATGTTATGTCATATCGTTCACACACCCGGTCGATAGTATCTTGCTGCTGTACGATACAAATTTTCATTCTTGAAAACTTTTCTTCTTCCCTTGTAAATAATTTTGTCAAGTAATGTGAGTTGTCATTTTCCTTCTGCTCGGTTCCCGGTGCAGCTTCTTCATTCTTTCTTTCAGACTTAAGCGGCTCAGGCGGTTCAGCTTGCGCCGGCTCCTCAGGCGGCAGTTTGGAAAACTGAAAAGACAAATCGAGAGGCTTCCCGGTTTCCTCCTCCGGCGGCGCCATCTTCCTTACCTCAATTTCAAACCCTTCTTCATCATGAGCCTCTTCTTCAAGCAGCTTAGGAGCGCTGTAAAACTCCTCTTCCTGCCGTTCCGGAACGAACTCGCGATAAACGGGCGCCTGCTCTTCTTGAAAAACCGCAGGCTCATCTTCGTCTTCTGCCGCCTCATGATCACTCTGACGGAGAAGCGGCTCGGCCTCTGGCTGCTCTTCTTTTTGAAGGAAGGGCTGTTCCGCAATTTTTGGCTTTTCTGCATGCGGAGTCAGAGTGAACGCAGGGAAAACCGGCTCGTTATCATCTTTTGGCTCTTCCTGCACTTCTGCTGAATCATCCTCAAATACAGGTTCATTCCTCACAGCCGACATGATTGCAGGCTCCTCAGCTTCTTCCGGCTCTTCTTCGTGTTGGAAGGAAACGGGAGGAGGAGGCTCAGTAAAGGAAACAGGTTTCGGCACCTCTTCCTGCTCCCTCAGAACCGAGGCGGTCTCCTGCTCTTCTTCTTCCTGCTCCCTCAGAATCGGGGCTGCTTCCTGCTCTTCTTCTTCCCGCTCCCTCAAAATCGGGGCTGCTTCCTGCTCTTCTTCTTCCTGCTCCCTCAGAATCAGGGCAGTCTCCTGCTCTTCTTCTTCCTGCTCCCTCAAAATCGGGGCAGTTTCTTTCTCTTCTTCTTCCTGCTCCCTCAGAATCGGGACAGTTTCCTGCTCTTCTTCTTCCCGTTCCCTCAGAATAGAGGCAGTTTCCTGCTCTTCTTCCTCCTGCCTGAGTAAAGGCGGGGTTTCTTCCTCGTTCTTCTCGGTTTCTTGTGCTGCTTCTTTTGATACACTCAAAGGTATTTCAGGCTCATGGCGTATCATTAGTTCTGGTTCGTTTTCGTCCTCAGAATGATGTCCGGCAAGATTGATCATTTCTTCTCTGGCAAATTCAGGCGCCACGTACAAAGGGATCTCCGGCTCTTTTGGCTCGGATTCCTCAAGCAGCCCTTCAATTGCCAAATCAGCCTGAATGGTTAAGATCCTTGAATCCGTCAGCTGATAATCAAAGGCATCGATAAATACGAAAACATCATTGAGGTGGCTCACTTTATTTTTCGGAATCGTGATGTCCACCGGGAAACAATGAATGAGCTCGGCCGTGCCATCCTCCCTCGCCCTCACTTCCTCTACATGCCTCAGCTCCCTGTCAAGCTCTTCAAAATGACTGCTGTGATCTATGTTGTACTCGCCAGTAAGTTCTAATGATCCTTTAATTGAGACATAATCATTTACTTCCTGCACCCTGATGTCAGGGTCTAATGAAATCGAAAGTAATTCAGAAACTTCCTGTCCTTTTTGGAAACAGATTGATTCTTCAACAGAAAATTGCAATCGGTGATTATGCGGCAAGTTCATATCCTCCTTTCATCTAATCCATACAATTAGATGTCACTAAAGGTGTATGCCGCAATCCGGAAAAATATGATAATGGAGGCATTGAAAAAAGCCGATACAAGTCTTGCTTGCATCGGCTTTTCTGTATCAGCGGCTGATCGCCTGGAACACTTTCTCAGCGGCTTGAATGGTTTTTTCAATATCCTCCATTGTATGCGCAGTGGAGAGAAACAATCCTTCAAATTGAGACGGCGGCAGAAATACGCCTGCATCAGCCATCCCTTTATAATATTTAGCAAACAGCTTTAAATCAGATGATTTGGCTGCTTCATAGTTAATGACAGGCTCATTTGTGAAAAAGAAGCCGATCATTGAACCCGCCCGGTTAAACGTGTGCGGAATGCCATGTGCTGCAGCTGCTTTTGAAATGCCTTCTTCAAGCATATCGCCTTTTTTCACAAATTCTTGGTAAGATTCAGGTGTGAGCTGCTGTAACGTCTCAAGTCCCGCTGTCATGGCAAGCGGATTTCCTGACAATGTTCCAGCCTGATAGATCGGACCGCTCGGCGCGATTCGTTCCATAATGTCAGCTTTTCCGCCATACGCACCGACAGGAAGACCGCCGCCTATGACTTTGCCGAGACACGTTAAGTCAGGCGTCACGCCGAAATACCCTTGCGCACAGTTATAATCCACGCGAAAACCGGTCATGACCTCATCAAAAATGAGCAGCGCGCCATACTGTTCCGTCATGTCGCGAAGTCCTTGTAAAAAGCCTTCCTGCGGCGGAACAACGCCCATATTGCCTGCTACCGGTTCAACAATGACCCCGGCAATATCTTCACCGTACTCCCGGAATGCGAGTGCAACGCTTTCCAAGTCGTTGTATGGAACGGTAATCGTATTCATTGCTATTCCTTCCGGCACGCCCGGGCTGTCCGGAAGGCCGAGTGTCGCCACCCCGGATCCCGCTTTGATCAGCAGTGAATCACCATGGCCGTGGTAACAGCCTTCGAATTTCAAAATTTTGTTTCGGCCGGTATATCCTCTTGCCAGACGCAGGGCGCTCATTGTCGCCTCTGTGCCGGAGCTGACCATCCGTACGATTTCAACAGACGGCACACGGTCAATGACCAATTTGGCCAGTTCGTTTTCCACCTCAGTAGATGCTCCGAAACTTGTCCCGTTCTCGGCTACTTTTTTCAGGCTTTCAACGACCCGGTCGTTCGTGTGACCCAAAATGAGCGGCCCCCAGCTCAGGACGTAGTCGATATATTCATTGCCGTCAATATCAAATATTTTCGATCCTTTTCCGCGCTGCATAAAAATCGGATCCATATCGACTGATTTAAACGCGCGCACCGGGCTGTTCACTCCGCCCGGCATCAGTTTCTGCGCTTCTTTAAAAGCGGCTTTTGATTTTTCATAGCTTCTCATCTGCCTCAGCTCCCGTCAAATGAAATCGTTACTCAGCAAGCCATTTTGCTGCGTCTTTTGCATGATACGTCATAATCAGATCGGCTCCTGCACGTTTCATGCTCGTTAAAATTTCCAGCACCATTTCTTTTTCTTTAATCCAGCCGTTTTGGGCTGCCGCTTTCACCATGGAATACTCCCCGCTCACATTATATGCGACCAGCGGCAGGTGATGGCGGTTTTTCACATCACGCATAATATCTAAGTATGACATAGACGGTTTGACGATTAAAAAGTCAGCGCCTTCTGCCGCGTCTGATTCAGCCTCACGGAGCGCTTCCAAGCGGTTGGCCGGATCCATCTGATATGTTTTTCGGTCTCCGAACTGCGGCGTGCTGTCAGCCGCGTCGCGGAACGGACCGTAAAATTCACTTGAATATTTCACGGCATAAGACATGATCGGAATATTCGTGAATCCTTCTTTGTCGAGCGCTTCCCTGATCACTGTGACAAAACCGTCCATCATATTTGAAGGAGCGATGATGTCAGCGCCGGCTTTGGCCTGGCTGACGGCTGTCTGAGCCAGCAGTTCAAGCGACTCGTCATTGAGGATTTCTCCGTCTTTCACGACCCCGCAATGGCCGTGATCCGTGTATTCACAGAGACACGTATCAGCGATTACGATCATTTCAGGATAATGCTTTTTAATTTCAGCAATCCCTTTCTGCACAATGCCGTGATCGTGAAAAGCCTGGGTTCCGCAGGCGTCTTTTTCTTCCGGCACGCCGAAAACGATGACCGACTTAATGCCGAGCGATATCAGCTCAGCCATTTCATCCTTTAACAAATCGAGTGATACATGATAAACCCCCGGCATGGAAGGAACTTCTTTTTTTCCTTCGAGCCCTTCAACGACAAATAACGGGTAAATAAAATCTGAGGGGTGAAGACGTGTTTCTTTTACTAAATCTCTCATCGCAGCGTTCGCACGCAAACGGCGGTGTCTGTTAAATGTTTGATTCATCATTATCAATCCTTTCCCGACATGCTGCACATGACGTCCAGCATGCCTTCAATCGTATAAGTGTCAGGCACATGGGATGAGATCCCGTATTCCAAGAGCGCTTTCTCTGTCAAAGGGCCGATGCTGATATAGCTCGCACCGCTGTTTTCCCACGCTTTTTCTCCGTCTCCGACCGCGTGCATAAACGTATGCACCGCCGATGAGCTGGTAAACGTAATAAAATCAAAATGAGAGCGGGATGCAGCCCGTCTCAGCTCGTCCATGCCTTTTTCATCCTGAATGGTATTGTATAACACCCATTCCCTTATTTGATAGCCAAGCGGCTCAAGCTCCGCTTTTATGACATCGCGTGATAAATTGCCCTTTATCACTGAAATGGGTTCGGCAGCTGATGCGTGCCGTTTTAAAGTATCAGCCAGACATTCCGCCACATACTCGTCAGGCATCGCATCCGTCCGGGCTCCCCGCTCTTTCAGGGCGCGCGCAGTCTTTTCACCGACGGCTGCGATTTTTTTCCGTCCCGAAAGCGCAAGATCGTGACGATCAAGATAGGAAAAAAAGAACCGGACACCGTTTACGCTTGTAAACACAAGCCATCCCGGCTCAGAAAGGTCTTCCCGCAGACTGTCCGCACATTCATCCGGGAGCGCTTCCTGAAAAGCGATCAGCGAAGCGGAAACAGCCGTTCCGCCGAGCGCCTCCACTTTTTTTCGGAACGGAGCGGCCTGTCTTTTGTTCCGAGTGACAAGCACGGTCTTTCCTTGTAAAGGAAGGTCATTTGCCATCCTGATCGAGCTCCTGTTTCACGCTGTCGATTAATGCTTTGGCTCCTTTGTCAGACATCATCGCCGCACAGCGTTTTCCGATTTCTTCCGGATCATGTCCCGCCGCTGTTTCTTTATAAATCGTCTTTCCGTCCGGAGACGCGACAAGACCGACCAATTCAACCTCATCCCGGTCATTGACGGACGCATACCCGGCTATCGGCACTTGGCAGCCGCCTTCCATCGCGTGTAAGAAAGCCCGTTCGGCTGCCACCGTGCGCTGCGTATACTCATCGGTAAATTGCGCAAACAGCTTCAAAAGCTCCTCATCTGACTCTCTGCATTCAATGGCAAGAGCGCCTTGGCCGACCGCAGGCAGACAGCGGGCCGGTTCGAGAAATTCAGATACGACATCATCTTTCCAGCCCATTCTTGAAAGTCCCGCAGCCGCTAAAATAATAGCATCGTAATCTTCCGTTTCAAGCTTTTGAAGTCTCGTATCGATATTGCCTCTGATCCACTTAATTGTAAGATCAGGGCGTTCAGCAAGAATCTGGGCGCTTCTTCTTAAACTGCTGGTGCCGATGATGCCCCCTTCTTTTATGTCGTCCAGCTTTTGATGCCCCTTTGAAATCAGCGCATCACGCGGATCCTCACGTTTCGGTATGCAGCCTATGACAAGACCCTCAGGCAAAACGGCGGGCATGTCTTTCATGCTGTGAACCGCCATATCAATCTCCTGATGCAGCAGCGCCTGTTCAATCTCTTTGACAAACAAACCTTTGCCGCCCACTTTTGACAGTGTAACATCGAGGATGCGGTCGCCTTTTGTGACAATCTCCCGGATTTCAAAGTTATAGGAAGGGTTCAATTCCTTCAGTTTGTTAATCACCCATTTTGTCTGGGTCATAGCCAGTTTGCTCCGTCTGGAACCTACCTTAATCGTTCTCATTTTCTTTCCTCCCGAATCTGTTTGGGCGCGTGCGTTAACTGAACCAATGGAACTGCGACAGGCTTCCGAGCAGGAAGTAATTAATCATCAGCACGAGAAAACATGCTGAATTCCATAACGCCGCCACTTTTCCCTGCAGTTCCTTAATCATTCTGATATATAAATAGTAGCTGTATAAAAGCAGCACAATAAACGAGCCGAGCACTTTTGAATCAAACCAGTACAGCGTTTCCAGCGACACATACGCCCAGATCACGCCTAATATCAGGCTCAACAGCAGCATCGGAACCCCGATGACATTTAAAACGTAAGCCATATAATCAAGTTTTGACAAATCTTCAATTCTCAACAGCCATTTTCCCCACTTTTTCTTCTTTAATAAAGAGTATTGAAACTGATAAAGAAGCGAAAAGACAAAAGAAAGGGAAAAAGCGCCGTAAGACAGAATCGCCATTGTAATATGAATGACCAAAAGCTCCGAGACCAGCTGGCCGGAAAAAGCGGCCGAATGCTGATCCGTCGGTGAAAACGTATGGATCGCAATCATCGAGAAACCGATGACATTCGTGAAAAACACGATAAAATCAACGCGCAGAATCTGCGTGACCACAAGTGAGAGCGTGACAAGCACCCACGCATAAAAGTAAAGGGCCTCCGTAATATTCAAGACCGGAAATCTGCCCGTCTGCCACATGAAATAAGAAAGATAGACGGTTTGCAGAGTCCAGACAATAGAAAGCAACCAGAAGGCCATTTTCCCAGCCTTCCGGTTGTGTTGAAGAAAATCTATAAAGTAAAAAAGGACGCTTACTGCATAAATAACAATTGTCGCTTCATTAAGTCTTGCCATTGCTGTATCAATCATACAGCCCTCACTCACTTACAAGCGGACGTAAGCCCGTTTTTGCTTCTGCCTTTTGAAACGAATGAACCGTCTGGCGGTTATCCAGGCTTTTGTCCAGCTGGCGGCCGGCCTCTTCCTCAATATCGAATATCTGCATAAACAGCTTCAGCTTTTCATCTGAATCCGCTTCAGCCGCAAGCTCTTTCGCTTTCAGAATCGGGTCGCGCAGCATTTGGTTAATGATGCTTTTCGTATGTTTGCTGAGAAGTTTTTTCTCTCTTACCGTCAGATGAGGCAGCTTGCGCTCAATGCTCTGCATCGTATCAGACTGGATGGACAGCGCCTTTTCACGCAGCGCCGAAATGACCGGCACGACGCCGAGCGTATTAAGCCACTGCTTAAACTCAACAATTGCCGCTTCAATAAACAGCTCGACTTTTTCAGCGGTTTCACGGCGTTCTTGTAAGTTGGCTTCAACGATTCCTTCAAGGTCATCAATATCGTACAGAAAAACACCTTCAAGATCGTTCAGCGCCGGATCGAGGTCCCTCGGCACAGCGATATCCACCATAAATAACGGGCGGCCTTTCCGCTGTCTGCCCGCTCTCTCCATCATTTCTTTAGACACGACGAAATCACTTGCGCCTGTCGAACTGATTAAAATATCAGCTTCAGCAAGTGCATGTTCAAGCTGGTTTAAGCTGCGCGCTTCTCCGGAGAAACGGTCAGCAAGCGCTTTTGCCTTCAAAAACGTTCTGTTGATGACCGTTACTTTGCCGATGCCCTGACCGTGCAGGTTTTCTGCGGCGAGCTCGCCCATTTTTCCCGCACCGAGAATCAAAATGTGCTTATTTGACAATGAGCCGAAGATTTTTTTCGCGAGTTCAACGGCGGCGTAACTGACGGAAACGGCATTGGCGCCGATATCGGTTTCGGCATGCGTGCGTTTGCCGACGGTGACCGCCTGTTTAAACAGCTCATTGAAAATGGTGCCGATCGTCTTTTCTGCCTGCGCCGTTTTAAAGCTTGAGCGGACCTGGCCGAGTATTTGCGTTTCTCCGATGACCATGGAATCCAAGCCGCACGCCACACGGAATAAATGCTCGATCGCCGCGTCGCTCTCATAAAATTTCAGAAACGGAGACAGCTCTTCTTTCGGCAGTGAGAACCATTCGGATAAAAATGTCTTTATATAATAACGGCCGGTATGAAGCTGGTCGACCACCGCATATATTTCGGTGCGGTTGCAGGTTGACACGATAATGTTTTCAAGAACGCTTTTTTCTCCTTGTAAACGGAGCATCGCTTCTGCAAGCTCATCCGGCTGAAAACTTATTTTTTCGCGTATTTCAATAGGGGCGGATTTATAATCTACTCCCACAACAAGAATATGCATCGCTTTCATGCACCCCCGTACATCGCAATTTATTTATAATCATTCTAACATAGAATTTATTATTTATAATGATTATAACATAGTTTCTTCGGGAAAATGTGAACAGATTTCAAAAATGTTATGCTATAGTATAAAAAGCTCGTTTCCACTGTAATCATCATACTAAAAATCCTTTACTGCGGGTAGGTGACAGGATGAAAAAAACATCAATTTTATTACCGGGACTTCTGCTTGCCGCTTCATTATTCGCATGGCTTCAGAGCGGACAGGTTCACCTGTTTGCGAATCAGGGGGAATGGCCGGTGCTCCTTATGCTTTTGGGCGCTGTGCTCTTGTATCAGGGCAAAAAGGAAGCGGCCGGGCCTCACGTCCTGATCGGCATGCTTCTTTTCGGCATAGGTTTACACTTTTTCGCCAAACCTGAGCTCTCATGGTGGCCGGGAGATTTTGAAATGATTCTCTTCGTCTTCGGATTCTCCTTATTTGCGGCAGCCAGAAAAGAATATGTATACGAAGCGGTTGCCATGATTGGTTTTTCCCTCTTTTTATACTTCTTTAAACAAATTACGGCGTGGCTGGAGTCCGTCCATATTCCGACGGAACACTTCAAAACATACTGGCCGTATGTTTTCATCGGAATCAGCCTTTTATTATTGTTTATCAAGCGGAACAAAACTATACGATAAAACCCAAAACGCACTGCGTTTTGGGTTTTTCATTACCGGCTGATCATTTTTTTAATGGCTCCCCATGCTTCATCTTTGCCTTTTTTCGTTTCAGAGGAAAATAAAATCAGCTCATCTTCAGGATCCATATCAAGCGTCTGTTTGACAACCTTTAAGTGCTTGTCCCATTTTCCTTTTGGAATCTTATCCGCTTTTGTCGCGATAACGATGACGGGAATGCCGTAATACTTCAGGAATTCATACATGTTCACGTCTTCAGCAGACGGCGCGTGCCTGAGATCGACAATCTGCACGCAGGCTTTCAGCTCTTCGCGGGTCGTCATATAGGTTTCAATCATTCTCCCCCATGCTTCCCGCTCGCTTTTGGAAACTTTCGCAAATCCGTACCCGGGAACGTCGACAAAATGCAATTCATCATTGATGATGTAAAAGTTTAGGGTCTGTGTTTTCCCCGGTTTTGATGACGTTCTGGCCAAGTTTTTCCGATTGATTAATGAATTGATAAAAGATGACTTTCCTACATTTGATCTTCCCGCCAGCGCGATTTCCGGAAGCCCCCCATCAGGGTACTGTTCGGGTTTGACCGCGCTGATCACGATTTCTGACTTTGTGACTTTCATTTCTTCTCTCCTACTAAGGCATGTTCCAAAACGTCATCCAGGTGAGAAACGAATATAAACTTCAGTCCTTCTCTGACGCTTTCTGGAATATCCTCTATATCTTTTTCGTTATCTTTAGGCGCAATAATAGTGGTCAGGCCCGCTCTGTGCGCGCCGAGCGCCTTTTCTTTCAGTCCGCCGATCGGAAGCACGCGGCCCCGCAGCGTAATTTCTCCCGTCATACCGACTTCGCGTTTTACCGCACGGTCCGTTAATGCTGAAACGAGCGCCGTGGCCATCGTAATTCCGGCAGAAGGGCCGTCTTTCGGCACCGCTCCTTCAGGGACATGGATATGAATGTCATACTTCTCATGGAATTTCGGATCGATTCCGAACTGTTCCGCTTTCGAGCGGACATAACTGAAAGCGGCCTGCGCTGATTCCCGCATGACATCTCCAAGCTTCCCGGTCAGAATCAGCTTTCCTTTTCCCGGTGACAATGACACTTCGATTGACAGCGTATCTCCGCCGACCGTCGTATACGCAAGCCCCGTGACAACCCCGATTTGATCTTCGGTTTCCGCCTGTCCGTATCTGAATATCCGTTTTCCGAGATAGTCGGCCAGATTTTTCTCTGTAACGGTAATGCGTTTTCTCTCCTCAGACACAATGGCTTTTGCAGCCTTTCGGCAAATGGCGGCAATCTGGCGTTCAAGCGTTCTCACGCCGGCTTCCCTCGTGTAGTAGCGGATGATGTCCGTAATCGCCTGGTCCCGAATCTGCAGGTTGCTCTTTGTGAGCCCGTGCTCTTTGATTTGTTTCGGAAGCAGGTGGTCCTTCACGATCTCCAGCTTTTCGTTTTCAGTATAGCCTGACAGGCTGATAATCTCCATTCTGTCTCTGAGAGGTCCCGGTATGGAAGCAAGGTTATTCGCAGTCGCGATAAACAGCACTTTCGATAAATCGAACGTCTCTTCAATATAGTGGTCGCTGAATGTGCTGTTTTGTTCCGGATCCAGCACCTCAAGCATCGCCGAAGACGGATCGCCTCTGAAATCAGACGACATTTTGTCGATCTCATCCAGGAGAAAGACCGGATTTTGTTTACCGGCTTTTTTCATCCCCTGTATAATACGGCCCGGCATCGCTCCGACGTATGTACGCCGGTGCCCGCGGATTTCAGACTCATCGCGCACTCCGCCCAGTGAAATTCTCACAAAACGGCGCCCCATGCTCGTACTGATTGATTTTGCAAGAGATGTTTTACCGACTCCCGGAGGTCCGGCCAGACAAAGAATCGGCCCTTTCAGCGTTTTCGTCAGCTGTTTCACGGCCAAATATTCCAAAATCCGCTCTTTCACTTTCTCTAAGCCGTGGTGCTCTTTATCTAAGATTTCCCCGGCTTTTTTAATATCAAGTTTATCTTCTGTTTCATCCGACCACGGAAGGGCGATGAGCCAGTCAATATAGTTGCGGATAACAGAGCTTTCCGCTGAGCTTGACGGCACTTTTTCGTAACGGCTTAATTCCTTAAGCGCCGTTTCTTTGACACGCTCAGGCATGCCTGCTTCTTCTATCTTTTCCGTGAGCGACTGAACTTCGCCGGTTTTTCCTTCTTTGTCGCCAAGCTCCTTCTGAATGGCTTTCATCTGTTCACGCAAGTAGTATTCCTTTTGAGTGCGTTCCATCGAACGTTTGACGCGCTGACCGATTTTTTTCTCAATCTCCAGCACTTCTTTTTCATTATGAATGGAACGGATGACCTTATTCAGACGTTCTTTAATATCCGCCGTTTCTAAAATGTCCTGCTTGTCCTTTAATTTCAGCGGGAGATGAGAAGCGACGATATCCGCCATTCTGCCGGGCTCTTCAATATCAGTCACAGCCGCATACGTTTCTGCGGAGATTTTTTTAGAAATTTTTATGTACTGGTCAAAATGGTCCAGCAGCGTCCGCATAAGCGCTTCGTCTTCCACGTCTTTTGAATCATCCTCATGCATCAGCTGTATATCGACCGAAGTATAATCTTCGAGCTCGGTGTATTCAAGGATCTGCGCCCGCTGAATTCCTTCTACGAGCACTCTGATCGTACCGTTGGGCAGCTTCAGCATCTGTTTAATTTTTGTATAAGTGCCGACGGCGAAAATATCCTCTTCACCCGGTTCGTCTATCGAAATATCCTGCTGAGTGGCTAAAAAAATCATATGATCATGCATCATTGCCTGTTCAAGAGCCTGAACCGACTTGTCACGGCCTACATCTAAATGTAAAACCATTGTCGGGTATACCAATAAGCCTCTTAAAGGGAGGAGCGGGATGCTGCGTTTTGTATCTTCTGCCATGTGACTGACACCTCCGTGACTTTAGTATGAACCATTATAATACAACTTTTTCATCGTTGTACAATTCCGGGATCGGGCTTTAATCGGCTTATCCGCCTGCCCTGTATATAAAACAGTCTCTTCGTAGTATACCCTTTCTTTCTGTTCTGAAAAAGGAAAAGATGTCCTCCATAAAAAAACCCCATTATAAAAATGGGGTTTATACGGATTCTTTATTCATTTGGATATCAAACGGTTTTTGTTCTGAAGGAGGGTCAACCAATATGACGTCCAGCACTTCCTGGAACGTTTTTACCGCTTTAATGGTGATTCCGTCTATTCGTTTCAGAATGGACTGCTGATTTTCATATGGGATAATGACCGTTTTTGCTCCGGCCTGTTTTGCGGCTTTAATTTTCGGAATGACGCCGCCGATCGGTTTGACAAGCCCCGTCAGGCTGATTTCTCCCGTCATCGCCACCGTATGGTCGATCGGGATGCGGTGAATCGCGGAAAAAATCCCCGCGGCCATCGCGATACCTGCTGAAGGTCCGTCAATCGGGCCTCCGCCCGGAAAATTCACGTGAATGTCATAGTCTGAAGGTTTGATGCCCATTGTGCGCAGAACCGTCAGAACATTTTCCACAGATCCCTTTGCCATGCTTTTGCGGCGGATCGACTTCGATTGGCTGCCGATACTTTCTTCCTCTGCAATTCCCGTGATATTCAGGCTTCCTTTGTCCTGCGCAGGTGTGACATTCACTTCGATTTCCAGCAATGCGCCGCTGTTCGGCCCGTAGACGGCAAGTCCGTTCACGATGCCGACTTGCGGTTCATCGGCGATTTTCTGCTCATTTTTAGGTGTAAGCTGACTGGAATGAACAACCCATTCTATATCTTCTGTCGTAATTTCTTTTCTGTCCTCAGTCACCGCCATGCCGGCGGCGATCTGGATCATATTGACGGCTTCACGTCCGTTTCTCGTATATGTGGTCAGCACACTGAGAGCTTCGTCAGAAATCTCTTTCTGAATTTTGTCGGCTGCTTTTTTCGCAACGATTTTAAGTTCATCCTTTTCCAGCTCGCGGAAAAATACTTCAAGACAGCGCGAACGGATGGCCGGCGGAATTTCATTCGGCATTCTCGTTGTCGCTCCGATCAAACGGAAATCTGCCGGAAGCCCATTTTGAAAAATATCATGAATGTGATTCGGTATTTGCGTATTTTCTTCACTGTAATACGCACTGTCTAAAAATACTTTTCGATCTTCAAGCACCTTCAGCATTTTATTCATCTGAATCGGATGAAGCTCGCCGATTTCATCAATAAACAATACCCCGCCGTGAGCATGGGTCACAGCCCCCTGTTTCGGCTGCGGAATGCCTGCCTGGCCCATCGCTCCCGCTCCCTGATAAATCGGATCATGCACTGAACCGATAAGCGGATCGGCAATCCCCCGTTCATCAAACCGCGCGGTCGTCGCATCAAGTTCAACAAAAACAGCCTGCTTTTGAAACGGTGACTGTTTATGTTTTTTCGCTTCTTCCAATACCAGCCGCGCCGCAGCCGTTTTTCCGACTCCCGGAGGACCGTAAATAATGACGTGCTGCGGGTTCGGTCCGCAAAGCGCTGCTTTTAACGCTTTAATTCCGTCTTCCTGGCCGACAATGTCCTGAAAGCTTTTCGGCCGCACCTTTTCTGATAAAGGTTCTGATAAACTGATGGCGCGCATTTTGCGCAGCTGTTCCATTTCTTTTTTTGATTCTTTATCTATCGTCACTTTTTGTGTACGCTGGTTTTTGAGCAGATTCCAAAAATATAATCCGATGACTATCCCGAAAAACAGCTGTACAAATAATGCGATCCCTGTCCAACTCATGCTGGTCCCTCCTGAAAAAACGATTTATGTATCCAATTCATTCCTCTGTCCGCTAGTATCTCCCAGCAAAGCCCGGAATAAACATTTTCAGAAGGGTCAGGACAAGAAAAAAACCTCCTGATCAATTCGAGTCAGGAGGTTTTGTCATGTTATGCTGATGTTTTATCTTGGCCGACAACTGTGCCGTCTTTTAATACAAGACGCGGTGCTTCACCGTCTGCGACTGTCGCTCCGGTAATGACACATTTTTCAATATCATCGCGGGACGGCAGATCAAACATGACGTCAAGCATGATGCCTTCAATGATAGAACGCAGGCCGCGTGCGCCTGTTTTACGCTCGATCGCTTTTTTCGCAATTTCAGATAATGCCTCGTCTTCAAATTCAAGCTCGACATCATCAAGTTCTAACATTTTCTTGTATTGTTTGACGAGTGCGTTTTTCGGTTTAGTCAGAATTTCAACCAGTGCCGTTTCGTCAAGCTGCTCAAGGCTTGCAATGACAGGAAGACGGCCGATGAATTCAGGAATCAGACCGAAACGGAGCAAGTCTTCCGGAAGAACTTTAGAAAGCAGTTCTTCTTTTTCAAGGTCTGCCGCTTTATTATCTGAGCCGAAGCCGATGACTTTTTGTCCGAGACGGCGTTTGATGATTTGTTCGATGCCGTCAAATGCACCGCCGCAAATGAACAGGATGTTCGTCGTATCGATCTGGATGAATTCCTGATGAGGATGTTTGCGTCCTCCTTGAGGCGGCACGCTTGCAACCGTTCCTTCAAGAATTTTCAGCAGCGCCTGCTGAACGCCTTCGCCTGATACGTCGCGTGTAATGGACGGGTTTTCAGATTTTCGCGCTACTTTATCGATTTCATCGATATAAATAATGCCTTTTTCTGCTTTTTCCACATCATAGTCTGCTGCCTGAATCAGCTTGAGGAGGATGTTTTCTACGTCCTCACCGACATATCCGGCTTCAGTCAGAGATGTAGCGTCCGCGATCGCAAACGGCACGTTCAGAATACGCGCAAGCGTCTGGGCAAGAAGTGTTTTCCCGCTTCCAGTCGGTCCGATTAAAGAAATATTACTTTTAGAAAGCTCGACATCATCCACTTTACTGTTGGAGTTGATGCGTTTGTAATGGTTGTATACCGCAACCGCAAGTGATTTCTTCGCCTGATCCTGTCCGATGACATATTCATTCAGAATCTCACGGATTTCCTGCGGCTTCGGAACGTCTTTAAATTCGACTTCTTCTTCCGTACCAAGCTCTTCCTCTACGATTTCTGTACAGAGCTCAATACATTCGTCGCATATATATACACCCGGTCCTGCAACCAGCTTACGAACCTGATCTTGCGTTTTTCCGCAGAACGAGCATTTCAATTGTCCTTTTTCCTCGTTGAATTTAAACATTCTTTCACCCCTTAATCTTGTCTCACTTTTTCTTTTACCTGAAGGGCAAAAGAAAACGGTTCTTGCTACGATCGAGTATGTATTGCATTTTACCATACTTTCCAGTAAGACGGTAACAATGTGTTTCGCACTTGCACATTCTATATGTATGACGAAAAACAGCCCGGCAATGACTATCTTGCCCCAAGAAAAAGAGTTATATCATAATTGTACAAAACAAGGCACGAATTAATCGCGCCCTGTTTTATTATGTCTATTATTATGAACCATATTAACGGTTTTCTACAAGAAAATCAATTGCTTTTCGAACTTTTAAATCTTCTTTCATCGCGTCAGTTGAACCGATTGCCTGCTTAATGTTTTCAACCGGCATGTTGTAAGCTTCAGCCATTTTAGTCAGCTCAGCTTCAACTTCTTCGTCCGTTACTTCAAGGTTTTCCGCTTGAGCGATCGCTTCAAGAGTCAGGTTTGATTTTACGCGTTTTGCGGCATCTTCTTTCATTTGCTCTTTTAACGCGTTTTCGTCTTGGCCTGAGAATTGAGTGTAAAGCTCAAGGTTCATGCCTTGCATTTGCAGACGCTGTTCGAATTCTTTCAGCATGCGGTCAAGCTCAGTGTCGATCATCGCTTGAGGAACATCAGCTTCAGCGTTTTCAGATGCTTTCAGAACAAGCTCTTCACGCAATTTAGCGTCAGCTTCGTTTTCTTTTGCTTCTTCAAGGCGTTTTTTTGTTTTCTCAGTTAATTCAGCAAGCGTTTCAACTTCTTCGTCAATGTCTTTTGCGAATTCGTCGTTAAGCTCAGGAAGCTCTTTCGCTTTGATTTCATGAATTTTCACTTTGAAAACAGCTGGTTTTCCGGCAAGCTCTTCAGCGTGGTACTCTTCAGGGAATGTTACTTCAACATCCTTTTCAGCGCCTGCTTCAAGGCCTGTTAACTGCTCTTCGAAGCCCGGGATGAATGAACCTGATCCTACTTCAAGTGAGTAGTTCTCAGCTTTTCCGCCTTCAAACGCTTCGCCGTCAACGAAACCTTCGAAGTCAAGAACGACTGTATCGCCGTTTTCAACAGCGCCTTCTTCTTTCACGACAAGCTCAGCCTGACGCTCTTGAAGCGCTTTAAGTTCGTTTTGTACATCTTCGTCAGTAACGGCAGTGTCATCTTTTTCGATTCCTAAGCCTTTGTAGTCGCCAAGTTTCACTTCCGGTTTTACAGTCACTTTTGCAGTGAAAATTAAGCTTTCGCCTTTTTCGATTTTTTCAACATCGATTTCAGGGCGGTCTACAGGCTCAATGCCGGCTTCTTCAACCGCTTTAGGGTATTCTACAGGAAGTAAAATATCTAAAGCATCCTGGTAAAGAGCTTCAACGCCGAAACGCTGTTCGAATAAACCGCGGGGAACTTTCCCTTTGCGGAATCCAGGAATAGAAACCTGTTTTACTACTTTTTTAAATGCATCATCAAGAGCTGTTTTGAACGTATCCGCATCAACTTCAACCGTTAATACGCCTTCGTTGCCTTCTTGTTTTTCCCATTTTACAGACATGTGTTTCCCTCCAAAAATCTATTCAGGTTGTGTCGGTCTTCCATTCTAAAGCAATCCGCGGCTTTGTCAAAGAAAAAACCGCTTTGAATCAGAATCATTATGTAATGAACTGGCAGCCTGTCCAACCGTAATTCTCATTTCAGTTAAACCGCTATACATAAATACAACCACTATATTATAACATAACGCCTACCGCTTTCAACTATATGGTGTGATTTACAAATAAGAAATTTCTTCAATATCCTTAATCATCGTGCAGGCTTCTTCAAGTTCGCGGCTGTCAAACTCGTACATCATATGAAGTTCCTCCAGCTCAATGTCAATGCCGTGCATCTCGTAACCGACCTTATGAAGCGCCGCCGCCCATAAATCTGCGTTCAAAAACTTCGGCATAAAAGGGTGCAGGACGTACAGATGCCTTCTCCACAGCTCCTCGACGGCAGCGTATAATGTAGGGTTTTCATTGCCGAGCGTTTCATCAAGCACCCGGAGAACACGATGCAAAATCGGAGCCGCATCAGGCTGAACCGTTTCACTCGGAACCGCGGTCATTGAATCGCCGAATTTTGTAATATGAACCGGCTTGCTGTAGTCGTGCTCCGCCATCAGCGTCAAAATCATCGTTTTGATAAGCGGATGTGCGCCCGGATCTTGAAGAATCGTTTTTAAGAGACCCGTGTATTTTGCAATATTGCGGTCTTTGAGAGAATGAATCAGATTCATTTGTTCAGCGGGGTTGTTCAGCACTTTTTCCGCATCAAGAATGTCCTCGTATTCCTCCTCCCACGCTTCATCCTGCTGGTCGGGATCGGTCATTTTGCGGCTGAATTCGAGCAGCCGGTAGAATTGCTCCGCACTTTCTGCGGGCAGCTGGTTTTCTTCCAGCACAGCTTCAATTGTGCTTTTGACTTCTTCATATTGTTTCAGCTGAATTAAAATGGTCATGTACACCTGCAGTACGGTGAAATAATGGCCGTACCCTTCATTCAGCATTTTCTCGCAAACTTGTTTTGCTTCTTCCAATTCCCCGAGTTCCAGAAAACAAATCGCCATGCCTAAATGCACGTCGGACTCGGTATCGCCGTGGCTTACCGCCTCTGAAAACAGTTCGAGGGCCTCCTGATACTGTTTATCCTTCATGGCGGCCATTCCTTTATCAACCAAGCGTTCTTTCAGACGGGGGAAAGGAATGATATCAGCTTTTTTCTTGTCATGCGTCATACTTTATTTCCTTTCAGGCGCTATTTTTTTCAAGTGTATCAACACGCGTCAGGAAACACAAGAAAGGATGGTGCGCACGGTAAAAAAAGCCGCCGGACAGATGCCGGGCGGCTTTTTTCAGGCTTGAAGCCATGAACTTCTTTTCGATTCAAACTGCTGAATGTCGTCCTCCAGCAGAAGCGTTAATGAAATTTCATCATAGCCGTTAATCAGCATTTCCTTCCAGTGCGGATCGACTTCAAATGAAATCTCTTTTCCTTCACTGTCGTGAATGAGCTGGTTTTCCAAATCAACCGTCATGTTAAGAGACTGATTTTCATATTGACCGGCGAGTTTTTTCCACTGATCATACGGCATACGGATGGGAAGCATACCGTTTTTAAAACAGTTTTGATGAAAAATATCGGCAAATGACGGAGCAATGATAATTTTGAAGCCGTAATCATCCAGCGCCCAAGGAGCGTGCTCACGGGATGATCCGCAGCCGAAATTCTCTCCGGCAATTAATATGGACGCGCCTTCATAGACTTTGCGGTTTAATTCAAATTCAGGATCAGGCTCACCGTTCTCAAGGTATCTCCAATCAAAAAACGCGAATCTGCCGTATCCGGTTCTTTCAATTCTTTTCAAAAACTGTTTCGGAATAATCTGGTCCGTATCGACGTTGATCCGGTTTAAGACGGCCGCTTTTCCCGTATGCGTTTTTAAAGGTTCCATCTTTTCGCGCACTCCTTACACAACTGTTTTTTCTTGATAAAACTTTCTTACATCGACGAAATGCCCGTGAATGGCTGCCATTGCCGCCATCGCCGGACTGACAAGGTGTGTTCTCGCGCCTTTTCCCTGTCTGCCTTCGAAGTTGCGGTTGGAAGTGGAAGCGCATCGTTCCCCTTCAGGCACGACATCATTGTTCATACTGAGGCACATGCTGCAGCCTGATTCTCTCCATTCAAATCCGGCCTCGAGAAACACGCGGTGCAGCCCTTCTTCCTCGGCCTGCTGTTTCACGCTTTGAGAACCCGGGACCACAATGGCTCTGACGCTGTCAGCGACTTTTCGGCCTTTGATCATATCCGCAGCCTGGCGAAGATCGGTCATCCGCGAATTTGTACAGGAGCCGATAAACACATGCTCGACTTTAATATCTTCAATTTTTTGATTCGGTGAGATTCCCATGTATTCGTACGCGCGGATGGCTTCTTTTTTACCGTCTTCAGAATCAATCGTTTCCGGCGCCGGTATTTGGGCATCGACCGGAAGAACCATACCGGGATTGACGCCCCATGTTACCATTGGAGAAATCTCGCTGCCGTCTAACACGATGGAATGATCGTATACGGCGCCCGGATCGGTTTTTAACGCTTTCCATTCTGCGGCGGCTTTTTCAAATTCCTCGCCTTTTGGCGCGTATTTACGGTTTTTACAATATTCAATCGTCGTGTCATCCGGAGCGATCAGTCCCGCCCGTGCTCCCGCTTCTATTGACATATTGCAGACCGTCATGCGTTCGTCCATAGACATGTTTCTGAATACTTCCCCGGTGTATTCAATGACATATCCGGTACCGAATTTCACCCCGTATTTTCCGATGACCGACAAGATGACATCCTTCGCGGTCACTCCTTTTTGGAGCGTTCCGTCAACACGGATTTCAAGCGTTTTCGGCCGCTGCTGCCATAGTGTCTGAGTGGAAAGAACATGTTCCACCTCACTTGTGCCGATACCGAAGGCAAGCGCTCCAAACGCGCCGTGAGTCGATGTATGGCTGTCTCCGCAAACGATCGTTTTTCCCGGAAGTGTCAGACCAAGCTCAGGCCCGACCACGTGAACGATCCCCTGGTCTGCGCTGTGAAGATCCGCAAGACGGACGCCAAACTCCTCGCAATTCCGTTCAAGCGCGGTTACTTGGCGCTTTGCGACTTCATCTTTAATGTCAAAACGGTTGACGGTCGGAATATTGTGGTCCATCGTTGCGAATGTATTCTGCGGCCGTCTGACCTTTCTCCCCTTCTGCCTTAACCCTTCAAACGCCTGAGGAGACGTCACCTCATGAATTAAGTGCAGATCAATATAGAGAAGGTCGGGTTTTCCTTCACCGCTTTTTACAACATGCCGATCCCAAATCTTTTCGATGATTGTTCGAGGCATCATCTTTGTTTCCTCCCTCTACCTATGAACTAAGACCGCTTTCTTTAAAGCGTCACACTATAGATTTTGTATTCGAGCCGGCTAATGCGGCTTTTACTTTTTCAGTAATGTCATGCGTTCCGGCATATTGGCCGTCCCGGGCGATATCACGTGTACGGCTGCCATCTGCAAGCACCTTTGCGACCGCTTTTTCCACCGCCTGCGCTTCGTTTTCAAGCCCGAAAGATGTTCTCAAAAGCATCGCCGCTGATAAAATCGCCGCAAACGGATTGGCCATCCCTTTACCGGCGATGTCAGGCGCAGATCCATGCACGGGTTCAAACAAGTGAAGACCTGAACTTGATAAACTGGCTGACGGCAGCATGCCGAGCGAGCCTGTCAGCATGGAGGCTTCATCGCTTAAAATATCGCCGAACATATTCTCAGTTACGATGACGTCAAACTGGCTCGGGGCGTAGATGAGCTGCATCGCGGCATTATCGACAAGCATATGTTCAAGCGTCACATCAGGAAATTCTTTTGCGATTTCATTTGCGGTTTCCCGCCACAGCCTGCTTGAAGAAAGCACATTCGCCTTATCAACGGACGTCACTTTTCCTTTTCTGCCGGCAGCCATCTTAAAAGCTTCTCTGACAACGCGTGCGATTTCTTCTTTCTTATAAAAAAGGGTATCGACCGCTTCCTTTTCTCCCGCTTCATTGACATACTGTCTGCTCGGTTCTCCAAAGTAGAGGCCGCCCGTCAGTTCCCTGACGATTACAAAGTCGACGCCTCTGATATATTCTTTTTTCAGCGGAGACGCCTCAGACAAGCTTTCAAATACGGTCACGGGACGCAGATTGGCAAACAGGCCGAGTTTTTTTCTGATGCCGAGCAGGCCTTTTTCCGGTCTGAGCTCCGGAGGATTTTGGTCCCATTTCGGCCCGCCGACTGCCCCGAGCAGGATGGCGTCGGATCTTTCACAAAGAGCCACCGTCTCCTCAGGAAGGGGGTTTTGATGGGCGTCAATAGCCGCTCCCCCGATCAGCCCGTTTTCAAATTCAAATTCATGTCCGAATTGTTCGGCAACGCTTTTCAATACATCTGCCGCTGATTCCGCCACTTCCGGTCCGATTCCGTCACCGGGCAGCAAAGCAATACGTTTTTTCAAATCAAACGTTCTCCTTTCTATTACGAGCCGACCGCAGTCTGTCTCTTTAATCCGTCTAAATTGCAATCCAGCACCAGCTGCCGGTTCACGGCGTTCAGATAAGCTTTAGCAGAAGCTTCCAGAACATCCTGCGCGATTCCCCGCCCTGATGTTTCTTTTCCGTTCACGGTCACTCTGACAAAAACTTGAGCCAGCGCGTCTTCGCCTTTCCGGTTGGATTGGATGCGGTAGTCTGTCAGTTCAATATTTTTATCGATGCAGCGCCCGAGCGTATTATAAACGGCTTCTACGCTGCCCGCCCCCGTTGCCGCCTCTTGAATCAGCTGTTCGTTTTCCTGATTTTTTAAAGAGACTGTTGCAGTCGGCACCTGAGACGTCCCGTAATGCACTTGCAGAGACAAAAATTCATAGCCGATTTTTTTGTCTGTCACTTTTTCTTCTAAAATAAGAGAAATCAAGTCATCATCGGTGATTTCTTTTTTCTTTTCGGTCAGTTCTTTAAACATCGTAAAAAATTTATTGATTTCCTCACTATCAAACTGGAATCCAAGCGCATTCAGGCGGTCTTTGAACGCATGGCGTCCGGAATGCTTTCCGAGTACGAGCGCATCAGCAGTCACGCCGACAAGTTCCGGTGAAATGATTTCATATGTTGATTTTTCTTTCAGGAAACCGTCTTGGTGAATGCCGGACTCATGTGCGAAAGCGTTATCTCCGACGATTGCTTTATTGCGGGGAACGGCCATGCCCGTCAGTTTGCTGACAAGATCACTCGTCCGCTTCAATTCATGAAGATTAAGAGATGAATCGGCTTGATGCGCGTCATTTCTGACATGAAGCGCAACGGCGATTTCCTCTAGCGCGGCGTTCCCGGCTCTTTCTCCTATGCCGTTAATGGCGCATTCAATTTGATCAGCGCCGTTCTCAATTGCCGAAAGCGAGTTGGCAACCGCCATTCCGAGATCATCGTGGCAATGGGCTGAAAGCTTTACCCGGTTGATATTCGGAACGTGTTCCTTCATATATTTAAAGATGTTTCCGTATTCAGCCGGCGTCAGGTAACCTACAGTGTCCGGCAGGTTGATGACGCTCGCGCCGGCATCAATCACTTCTTCAACGATTTCAGCCAGAAACGGAAGTTCGGTGCGGCATGCGTCTTCTGCTGACCATTGAACGATCGGAAAGCGTTCTTTTGCATACTTCACCATTTCAACCGCTTTTTCCTTAACCTCTTCCCGCGTCATTTTCAGCTTATGCTTCAGATGAATGTCAGAGGTGGCGATAAAGATGTGAATCCGCGGGCTGGCCCCGTCTTTCAGCGCTTCCCAGGCTGCGTCGATGTCACCTTTGACAGATCGGGCAAGCCCTGTTACCGAACAATTTTTAATCGTTCTTGCGATTTCCTGCACGGCTAAAAAATCACCTCGGGATGAAGCGGGAAATCCCGCTTCAATAATATCCACCCCGAGTCTTTCAAGCTGCTTGGCTATCGCCAGTTTCTCCCGGGAATTGAGGTTGACCCCGGGGGATTGTTCACCGTCACGAAGGGTCGTGTCGAAAACATTAATTTTGCGCAACGGAGACCACCGCTTCCTTCTTTTTGCCTTGTTTGACAAACGGCATCATTTCACGAAGCTGTCTGCCGACCTTTTCAATCTGATGCTCGTTTTCACTTGCATTGATCGCATTGAAGCGAGGACGGTTCACTTGGTTTTCCACGATCCATTCTTTCGCGAATGTACCGTTTTGAATATCTGTTAATACTTGTTTCATCGATTCTTTTACCTTTGCATCGACTACGCGCGGCCCTGAGACAAAATCTCCCCATTGAGCCGTATCGGAGATAGAGTATCTCATGCCCGCCAATCCTTCTTCATACATCAAGTCTACGATCAACTTCAGTTCGTGCAGACACTCGAAGTATGCGAGTTCAGGCTGGTAGCCGGCTTCTGTCAGCGTTTCAAAACCCGCTTTGACAAGCGCCGTTAAACCTCCGCACAGAACAGCCTGCTCACCGAACAAATCCGTTTCCGTTTCTTCCTTAAATGTTGTTTCAAGAACGCCCGCACGCGCTCCGCCGATTCCTTTTGCATAAGCAAGAGCCGTATCTTTCGCTTCGCCTGATACATCCTGGTAGATGGCAAACAATGCCGGTACGCCCGCGCCTTGTTCATATGTTCTTCTGACAAGGTGTCCAGGTCCTTTAGGGGCGACAAGGAATACATCCACATCAGCAGGAGGCACGATCTGATGGAAATGGACGTTAAATCCGTGTGCGAATACCAATGACTTGCCCGCCGTCAATTCATCTTTGATTTCAGCTTCATATACTTTTTGCTGCTGTTCATCCGGAAGAAGAACCATAATGATATCAGCCTGGGCAGCCGCTTCTCTTACCGAAAAGACTTGATGACCGTCTTCTTGAGCCTGTGTAAATGATTTTCCTTGTCTGACGCCGACAATGACATCAATTCCGCTTTCTTTTAAGTTCAGCGCATGTGCGTGACCTTGTGAACCGTAACCGATAATCGCTACTTTTTTACCTGCCAATACGTTCTCTTTGATATCACCGTTATAATATACTTTTACCATTTTAATCTCTCCCTTTTTTGTGTTATACAATTGAAATTGTTTTATTGGATGACGCCTTCTGCTGGGTTCCCCTCGCAAAAGCCGTTGTGCCCGTTCTCGCGATTTCTTTAATGCCGTAAGGTTTGAGAAGCTCTATGAGCGCTTCGATTTTATTAGATTCGCCGGTAACCTGAACGACGATGCTGTCTCTTGAGACATCAACGACGGAAGCTCTGAACGGCTCAATGATTCCATTGATTTCCGTTCTGGCCGACGGTGCGGAAACAACTTTGATTAATGCCAGCTCACGCTGTACAATCGATTGGTTTGTAATATCCGTCACTTTCAGGACGTCAATTTGTTTGTTAAGCTGCTTTGTCAGCTGCTCTACGTCATTTTCGCCTTCCACATGGACGACAAATGTAATTCTTGAAACACCGCTTGTTTCCGTGTGGCCTACAGTGATGCTTTCGATATTATAGTGTCTTTTTGTAAACAGGCCGGTGATCCGGTTTAATACTCCCGAGCGGTTGACCACCGTTAATGTGATTATGCGTTTCAAGGTTTCATCCCCACCATTTCATGAAGTCCTTTACCCGGCGCAATCATCGGGAATACTTTCTCGCTTTTGGCGACCCGGACGTCAATAACGGCCGGTTCTTTTGATGAAAGCACCTTTTTAAGCTCTTCTTCCGCCTCTTCCTCCGATGAAATCCGGACGCCTTTAATGCCGTAGGCTTCTGACAATTTGACAAAGTCAGGCTGCGCCGAGAATTTGGATTCAGAATAGCGCTCTTCATAGAAGATTTCCTGCCACTGTCTGACCATGCCCAGACATTCGTTGTTCAAGATAACCACTTTGACGGGAAGATTCAGCTGTCGGATGACATCTAATTCCTGAAGGGTCATCTGAAAACCGCCGTCTCCGAGGATGGCAACGACCGTGGCGTTACGATCGGCCAGCTGCGCTCCGATAGCCGCCGGAAGGCCGAAGCCCATTGTGCCGAGTCCCCCCGAGGTCACCCACTTATCAGCCTTTCGGAAAGGATAAAACTGAGCCGCCCACATCTGGTGCTGGCCGACATCCGTCGCCACAATCGCCTCACCGTTTGTGAATTGGTGAATATACTCAATCAGCTTTTGGGGTTTCAAGCCCTCTTCTCTGTTGTCTGTATACCAAAGCGGATATTCTTCTTTCCATTCTGAAAGCTGCTGTTTCCATTCCTCTGTCTGTCCCTGTTTTCCGTTTTGCTTCAATAATTCCTGAAGGACGATTTTACTGTCGCCGACCACCGGAATCTGCGTTTCGATAATTTTTCCGATTTCAGCAGGATCAATATCGATATGCGCCACTTTGGCCGACTTTGCAAAATGCTTCAGATTTCCGGTCACGCGATCATCGAACCGCGCTCCGATGCTGATCAACAAGTCACAGTGGTAAAGCGCCATATTCGCTGTGTATGTGCCGTGCATCCCCGCCATTCCCAGAAAAAGAGGATGGTCTGCCGGGAAACCGCCCAGACCGAGAAGCGTGTGCGCTACCGGAATTTGCTGCTGTTCGACATAATTTTTTAAATCTTCTGAAGCTTTACCGTGCAAAACACCCGCTCCGGCTAAAATAACCGGCTTTTTCGCACTGCTGACAGCTTCCACGAGCTTTCGGATCTGCAGATAGTTAGGCTCTTTTACAGGCTGATAACCCGGAAGGCTGATCTCGTGATCATATCTGAACTCTCCTTCAAATGCTGCGACATCCTTCGGTATATCAATTAATACCGGGCCCGGTCTTCCCGTCGTGGCGATATGGAACGCCTCTTTAATCACACGGGGGAGATCTTCCGGACGGCGGACTTGGTAGCTGTGTTTCGTAATCGGCATCGTAATTCCTAAAATGTCGGCTTCCTGGAAAGCGTCGCTGCCGATGACCGAAGTGGCCACCTGACCGGTAAACACTACGAGCGGCAATGAATCTATCATCGCATCCGCAAGACCGGTCACTAAATTTGTCGCTCCGGGTCCGGAAGTAGCAATCACAACCCCCGGCTTTCCGGAGACTCTCGCATACCCTTCTGCCGCATGAATCGCGCCTTGCTCGTGGCGGGGCAGGATGTGAACCAATCCTGATTGATACAGTTTATCGTAAATCGGAAGGACGGCTCCCCCCGGATAGCCGAAGATCATCTCGACATTTTCTTTCTTTAATGATTCAATCAGCATCAGAGCCCCGTTCATTGTTTTTGTACATTCGGCAGACAAAGAATCCGCCTGTACATTTGTTCCCATTTTCAGTTCCTCCTTTTCAATATTCCCTTCTAAAATCCAATTCATAAAACGCAGCGCCGGCTGACGCAAATAAAAAAGCCTTCCCACCCACATTCAGCCAAGCATTTCATGCGATAGCCAAAAGGGGCGAAAAGGCTTTGCTTTCCGCGGTACCACCCTTGTTTACGGTCATATGCAGACCGTCTCATGGATAATGATTATCCGTTTTGATAACGAGTAAACATTGCGTTCACTCGGCCGAGTCCTACTCTTTACATTTCAGACCGGCACTCTGAGGGGAGTTCACTTTGATTTGTTTTACCGGCTCTCAGCGTTACCGGCTCTCTGTGAAAAACTTCAGCAAAGCTACTTATCCTCTTCTGCGCTTTTTATTATGGCAGCTCTTTTATTAAAAAAGAACCTTCACTTGTTTGTTTTTTCAGTGTTTTATGATTTTTCTTTTTAGCGTGAATCATTTATTTATTTTTGTTTGAACTCATATTACGCCCGTTTGCAGACAGTGTCAACAGCATTTTTATAATTATTAGACAATTTAGATTAATCAATCTATTTTGTATACGCTTTCATTACTGGTACAAAGGGATCTGTAAATGTTAAAAGTTTTTATCATTTTTTTATTAATCTCTCAAGATTACATGAAATTTTTCCGTTCATATACGAATATGTCACATTTTATTACACAATTTTTCTCTGTCCTTCCGGCATGCTTGTCAGATATTCCGTTCGATTGAACAGGCTCTTTCTACAGACATACGCATACACTGTTCTTATCTCGTAAGAAATGAGTGATGTCATGAATAAGATGTTATCAGGCATGCAGGGCCTGCCTCCTGGATTTCCGCCTTTACCGGTCTTACCGCCGCAGTCTTACTATCCTCCGGCCCCGATGCATACAGCACCATATCAAGGCGGCCCTTCTTTTCAGCAGGGATTCCCGTCATCCGGATACGGACAGCAGACCCCGCAAAGCACGCTGTCATTCGCCGGGCAGCAATTCGTTCCGTACCCTTATACAACCGGGTACTACGGCCAATCCTTCAGTGACGTCGGCGGAAGCCTCGGCGCCGGGGCGCATCCCGGCGCGCTCGGGGGCGGTTTCAGCGGCCATGCCGGGGGCTTCAGCGCTCCGAGCGGATTCAGATGATACAAAAACCGGCCTCCCACGGCCGGTTTCTTTTCTTATTCACAGAGTATAACGGTCATTCCATTGATTCATTTCCTGCTCCGTATAGTAATCAGCCCTTGAAACCTCAACAATGATTAAACCGCATTGAGTGATTAAAAATTGCTTCAGTTCCTCAAACAGCTCGTCTTTTCCGCAAAAGATCGTTTCTATATTGTGATTTTTATATGCAAATGCGTACTTCAAAAGCTAATTCCTCCTGCTGTCTTTCTATCATTCATTGACAAAATGTATGATAGAAATTAGATAATTTATCACTCAAGGGCGCCTTAAGTATCTTTATACATATATTTATTACGATAAATATTACATTAAGTTTCATTTATATTAAAATTACTTTACAATTTTCATCAAATATGGAACTTTTGTTTCGTAAAACAAAAAATAAAATACAAAAAAACCTCAAACCCATTGTCAGGGCTTGAGGTTTTTATACGTCCCAGGAGAGATTCGAACTCCCGACCGACGGCTTAGAAGGCCGTTGCTCTATCCGGCTGAGCTACTGGGACATGAAAATCAAATTGTTCTGCTGATCATTTTACCATGATTTCAGCGAATTGACAATATAGTCATCCGATAAAAAAGGCCAGCGGCATCAGTTTTCACTCTGATGTCACCAGCTCTTTTTTTGTACGTCCCAGGAGAGATTCGAACTCCCGACCGACGGCTTAGAAGGCCGTTGCTCTATCCAGCTGAGCTACTGGGACAGCTTTTGCTTTATGTATCAGCGACAAGATTTATTATATACAGGTTCAAATCATAAGTCAATATTTTTTTAAAAACTTTTGATGGGGAAGAATGAAATCTCCCCCATCACTTGTTAAAAACTGATTGTAGTCCCCAAGTTCTTCAATTCCCGACCCGTTTCGTCGTAAAATGTCACGGCGCCTTCTCTTTCTGTAAGAGTAAGAATGGCATAGCTTTTCACATTGCGGACTCTCGGAAGACGGATGCTGCCCGGATTAATCAAAAGCTTGCCCCGAAGCTCTTCACTCCCGGCAATATGAGAATGGCCGAAGCAGACGATATCCGCCCCAAGCTCTTCCGCCCGGTAAAAAACAGTTAAAAGTGACTGTTTAATGCCGTGAAGATGCCCGTGAACGGCCAGAATTTTCTTTGAACCTGCGTCCAGAAGGAGTTCATCCTGAAACCCGCCGCCAAAGTCGCAATTGCCTTTCACCGTGTGATACGGCGTGAGCGCCGGATGTGCGGCGTCAAGCTCTGAATCACCGCAATGAATCATCAGATCCGCTTCGTCTTCGTGCCGCTTTGCAATCGTCTCCAGCTCGTCTTCAAGGCCGTGACTGTCACTTATTATCAGCACTTTCATTGCATACGCTCCCCCTTATGAATCAAGCAGCTTTGACAGTTTCTTGAGCGCCTCAGCCCTGTGACTGATTTTGTTTTTCTCAGCGCTTGTCAGCTGGGCCATGGTTTTATCTTTATCTTTTACAATAAAAATGGGATCATAGCCGAACCCGTTATCCCCCTCGGGTCCTTCCGCAATATACCCTTCAACATGACCTTCGACCGTTTTTGTTTCCTGCCCCGGCATGCTGACGGCAAGGGCGCAGCGGAAACGGGCCGTGCGCTGCTCTTTTTCGATGCCTTTTAATTCTGACAGCACCTTGTCCATGTTCGCCTTATCATCTTTTGCTTCTCCGGCATAACGGGCTGAATAAACGCCCGGTCTGCCTCCAAGGTTGTCCACTGATAAACCGGAGTCGTCTGCAATGACCATTTTGTTGACGGCTTTTGCCACGGCTTCCGCTTTTAAGATGGCGTTTTCTTCAAAGGTATGTCCGGTTTCTTCAATTTCTTCCGTAAATCCGATTTCCGCCAAAGAAGAGACGCTGTAGCCTTTCGGTTCGAGAATTTCCTTGAATTCTTTCACTTTTCCCTGATTGTGTGTCGCAATAATGGCTTCTTTCACGGTGATCAGGCCTCTCTTTCTTATTTCAGTTCAGGCAATGTTTCTCCCAGCACTTCTTTTTGCTTTTGAATAAGCGTCTGGATTCCTTTTTCAGCAAGGCTTAACAGTCCGTTTAAATCTTCACGGGAGAATGTGGCTTCTTCGCCCGTCCCTTGAAGCTCTACAAAACGTCCGCTTCCCGTCATGATAATATTCATGTCGACTTCAGCCGCCGAATCCTCTTCATAATTCAGATCCAAAAGAAGGCCTTCTTCTTTATCCATCCCAACAGAAATGGCCGCGAGATAATCTGTCACAGGAGAGGTTTTGATAACGCCGCTTTTTACGAGTTTGCCGATCGCAATGGCCATTGCCAAGAAGGCGCCGGTAATGGAAGCCGTTCTTGTTCCGCCGTCAGCTTGAATGACGTCACAGTCGATCCAGATCGTCCGTTCGCCAAGCTTCTCCAAATCAACGACGGCCCGGAGCGCGCGCCCGATCAGCCGCTGAATTTCCATCGTTCTGCCGGAGACCTTTCCTTTTGAAGATTCTCTTATCGTTCTTTGATTCGTCGCGCGGGGAAGCATGCTGTATTCCGCTGTGATCCAGCCTTTTCCTCCGCCGCGTAAAAATGGCGGCACCCGGTCTTCCACAGATGCATTACAGATGACCTTCGTATTTCCCGCTGTAATTAAAACAGAGCCTTCCGGGTGAGTGATAAAATCCAAATCAAATGTGATAGGGCGCAGCTCATCGTGCTGTCTTCCGTCGTGTCTCATATTTTACCTCCGATTATATGTACATAAACCTTTTGTTCCGGATTGTGAATAAAGAAAGAGGCAGCCGGAACGCTAACCTCTTTTTTACTAGTATATCAAAAATCGCAAATTAAAAACTACCCGTATTCACTTGTGACGGCCTCGAAACAGGTTTTGAAAGGGATTCTCCTTTCTCATTCACCAGTTCTGATTTTCCGTTTACTTTTATAGAAACACTTTTGATCGACGGCTGTTCGGTTAATGTGAGAACGATGCTGTCCAGTACGCCCGATGATACCATTTTTGTTTTTTCGTCGGCGCTTCCGTAAATGGAGCTGTTAAAGTCCAGTGTAACTTGGCCGTCTTTTACTTTCGGCTTGCCGAGAAGCTTAACATCGTTATTAAAGTCCGTCAAAAGCCCGCTTGCTTTGCCCGGTCCGTCGGCGAGCTGTTCAACGGCAGCGGTGATGTCATTTGTTTCCGAATTGTCAATCCGCTTTGTGACAGGCACGTAGTATTCGCTCGTCTCTGTTTCCGCCAGATAATAGACAGTCAGCGGATGGGTGTCTGTCAGATCATTCACTCCGGCCGTTTCAATATTAATCCCGTCTTTTCTGCTTAAATCGCCCGTAATCGGCGTGCCGCCCACAGGCATTTCTTTCAGTTCGTGCCCGTTGATTCTGATTTTGACTTTATCTATTGAGCTGAATTGGGTAAGCGTCCATGTAATCGATTGCAGGATTTTTTGTTCGTCTTCTTTTTTATAGTTTTTAAATTCCTTCGAAAAATCAGCGACGGCAGTGCCGTCTTTTTTAATATCGACATTTACCGTCGTATCCGCAGGGAGCACCGCTCTGAAGCCGTTCGGCAGGATTTCTGACACAGGCCCTCCCTGAACCAAATACTCAAGGGCCTGCTTTGCGGTTCCCTCACTGTTCGGAAGAGGCAATGTCTGTGCTGCGACATAGCCGTTTTTATCAATCAGATACAGCTCTCTCATGACTGTATTGGCCGGCTGGTCGGCTTTAGAAGTGCCGTTTTTCTCTGACTGCTTTGATTTTGCCTGAATTCCCGCTTCATCCTTTACATATGAAATGTCTTGAGGCGGGTCAATTTCCCCGGCTGTTTTATCGGATTGAAACAAACCGCATCCAGATAACACAAAAGCCGAAGTAAGACATGTTGCAGCAATGACTGCAGGTCCTTTTTTCAGCATACTTTTCCCTCCTAAGGCTGTTTGTACTATGATGTATACGAGCCCTGTCCGGGAAATAGACCGGGAAGCGCAAAAAAACCCGCCGTAAACAGCGGGTTTTTTTGATTTATTTTCTGACCGGCTCTTGAAGGGAGATGCACTCGACATGGCCGATTTCGTGGCCGAACCAGTCTTCGGCAATTTTTGCGAAGCCGTTCCGCTCTCCCGTTGTAAGAAATTGATGCTCCGGTGCATGTTTCGATTGGTTTAACAAACCTTTATAAGACAAGATGGTGCTCACTTCTCTCGCCGTCTCGTCTCCGGAGGAAATGATTTTCACATGCTCTCCCATATAGTTCTGAATCGGATCTTTTAAAATCGGATAATGCGTACATCCTAAAATCAAGGTGTCAATTGATGTACCTTTTAAAGGCTCAAGCGATGCTTCAACCGCTTCCTCCGCTGATTCCTGAAGAAACCGTCCGCTTTCCACAAACGGCACGAGCAGCGGACAAGCCGTGTTCTCAACTTGAAGTTCTGCGTTTAACCCGAGCAGCGCCTGCTCATACGCTCTGCTTTTAATGGTATTGACCGTGCCGATGACGCCGATATGCTGGTTTTTCGTGACCTTTATCGCCGTTCTCGCACCCGGCTGAATGACGCCGACAACCGGAATATCCGTTTTGCGCTGAATATCCTCCAAGGCAATGGCCGTGGCCGTATTGCAGGCGATCACGAGCATTTTGATATGGTGGTTTTCCAGCAGGTAATCGGTCATTTCCCACGTGTATTGAAGAACTTCTTCTTCAGGACGCGGGCCGTACGGGCAGCGTTTTGTATCTCCCACATAGATGATATTTTCCTTCGGTAGCTGTCTCATGATTTCCTTAGCAACGGTTAACCCGCCAACCCCGGAATCAATGACTCCTATCGGCTGTTCCAACAAAATCGCCTCATTTTCTTTTCATTTCATGCTGCAGTTTCAATAATGATTTTTCGAAAGCGGCTGTTTCTTCTTCGGAAAATGTCGCAAACATATCCCGCAAATAAGCCTGTCTTTTCAAAATCACTTCTTGGATAATGCGCTCTCCTTCAGCGAGAAGATGAATTCTGACGACCCGTCTGTCAGCCGGGTCTTTCACCCGCTCGACAAGCTTATTTTTTTCCATGCGGTCTATCAGATCCGTCGTCGTGCTGCAAGCCAAATACATTTTGCCTGATAATTCGCCTATTGTCATATCGCCCAATTCATAAAGCCATTGAAGCCCCACGAATTGCGGCGGTGTAATTGCATATTGGTTAAGGATTTCTCTTCCTTTTTGTTTAATGATCGCAGCGATATGGCGGAGTGATTTTTCGATATCCGCAACATGCTCTACAGATTTTGATGTCATTTGTCCATCCCTCACTCAAGGATCTTTCTGGGCTATGCGCTCCGTGTCTATTTTCCTTCTTTTTTTAAGAAAATGCAAGACTGACGGAGAAAAAGGAAAAACCGGGATTTTCACCGCATGCCCATCAGCCCGGGCGCCAACGCAAATAACCGGCTCCTTCTCGAAAAGAAGGAAAACCGGCAAGAATCAGAGCTCTAGCTCACCCATTCTAAGAAGCTCGACAACAGCTTGCGAACGCCCTTTCACACCTAACTTCTGCATGGCATTTGAAATGTGATTCCGTACAGTTTTTTCACTGATAAATAGCTCGCTTGCAATTTCCTTTGTTGTCTTGTCTTGAACGAGCAATTCGAATACTTCTCTTTCTCTTTTGGTCAGCAGCGGCTTTGATTGAAAATCTTTCTCCTTCAAGTATTGTAACCCTCCTTGCTAAGGTGAGAGCGAATCTGAAACGAATGGGTTTATATAGTCAAGATATCATATGTAAAGGGCGCTTCGGAGGTGACGTCTCTTAGAGAAATAGTTATCCGTTCAGGCGAGCAGAATGCCTTTCTCCCGCTCCGTCCAGCTGACCGCTTTGCCGCTTTTCTTCGACACTTGAACCATAACGACGGAACCTGTAAAGCACGGCAGGCCCGACTCATTTTCTCCAAGGTAATGAAGGGTGACGGACGCATTTCCGGCAGCGCTTGCTTTCACATAAATCCGCAGATTTTCATACGGCATCACCTGACGCATATAGTCGCACTGCTGGCTTGCGACGACCGTCATCGTTTCCGAGTTTTGCGCCGTTATGCCTCGCTGTTTGAAATAAGCGATCCGCGCTTCTTCAAAATAGATGAAAGGGGTTACATTATTCATATGGCCGAACATATCCGTTTCTGAAAAACGAACCGATACTTCAGTAAAGAAAGAAAACGACTGTCTCCATTCTTCAAACGGGATATCAATATATTGCGGTTGTTTCATCACCTTCAGCTCCTTATAAAAAAACCTCTCCCGTGCGGAAGAGGCTCTTTTTCTCTTTCTTATACTCTGTCGCTTCCGAAGAAATTACGGAATGCTTGTAAATTGGTATCTCTGTTCAAAGCGGCGATTGAAGTCGTAAGCGGAATGCCTTTCGGGCAGGATTGAACACAGTTTTGTGAATTCCCGCAATCTCCGAGGCCGCCGTCTGTCATTAACGCTTCTAAACGTTCTGCTTTGTTCATCGCGCCCGTCGGATGGGCGTTAAACAGACGAACTTGCGACATCGGGGCAGGCCCCATGAATTTCGACTTGCTGTTGACGTTCGGGCAGGCTTCGAGGCAGACGCCGCATGTCATGCATTTAGACAATTCATATGCCCACTGGCGGCGTTTTTCCGGCATTCTCGGCCCCGGCCCCAAATCGTAAGTTCCGTCAATCGGCACCCATGCTTTCACTTTTTTCAGTGAATCAAACATTCTGCTGCGGTCAACCTGAAGGTCACGGACAACCGGGAATGTTTTCATCGGTTTCAGACGGATCGGCTGTTCCAGCTTATCAATCAGCGCCGTACATGACTGGCGCGGTCTCCCGTTGATGACCATGGAGCAGGCGCCGCATACTTCTTCAAGACAGTTCATGTCCCATGCGACCGGAGTGGTTTTCTCTCCTTTTGCATTCACGGGATTTCTGCGGATTTCCATCAGGGCGGAAATCACGTTCAGGTTCGGGCGGTAATTGATTTCGAATTCTTCATCGTATGGCGCGCTTTCGGGCGTATCCTGACGTGTAATGATAAACCGTATCTTTTTCTCACTCATGATTATTTCGCCACCTTCTTCTTCGAGTAGTCGCGTTTACGGGGCGCAATCAGTGATACATCGACATCCTGATATTCAAATTCCGGAGCTTCAAACGGACCGGCATGTTTAGCCATCGTCGTTTTGAGCCACTCATCGTCATTTCTTTCAGGGAAATCCGGTTTATAGTGCGCTCCCCGGCTTTCATTTCGGTTATATGCGCCGAGCGTGATGACTCTGGCAAGCTGAAGCATATTGGAGAACTGGCGGGTGAACATCGCGCCTTGGTTGCTCCATTTTGTCGTATCGTTGATATTGATTTTCTTAAAGCGTTCCATCAGCTCTTGGATTTTGTCATCCGTTTTCAAAAGCTTGTCGTTGTGGCGGACCACCGTGACGTTGGCCGTCATCCATTCTCCGAGCTCACGGTGAAGCACGTAGGCATTTTCGTCGCCGTCCATCTTCATAATATCGGCCCATTTTTCTTCTTCTTTTTTCACATAGGAATCAAATAATGAAGAAGACAGGTCTTCCGCTGATGTTTCAAGTCCGGAAACATATTTCACCGCATTCGGTCCGGCCACCATTCCTCCGTAGATGGCGGAAAGCAGAGAGTTCGCCCCTAAACGGTTTCCTCCGTGCATTGAATAATCACATTCACCCGCTGCGAACAGTCCGCGGATGCTTGTCATCTGATCATAATCAACCCACAGTCCGCCCATTGAATAGTGAACGGCAGGGAAAATTTTCATCGGAAGCTTGCGCGGGTCATCCCCCATGAATTTTTCATAGATTTCGATAATGCCGCCAAGCTTAACGTCAAGCTCTTTCGGATCTTTGTGCGACAGATCGAGATACACCATGTTTTCACCGTTGATGCCGAGTTTCTGATTCACGCACACGTCAAAGATTTCACGTGTCGCAATATCCCGCGGCACGAGGTTTCCGTAAGCCGGATATTTTTCCTCAAGGAAGTACCAAGGTTTTCCGTCTTTGTACGTCCAGACTCTTCCGCCCTCGCCGCGCGCCGATTCACTCATCAGACGCAGTTTATCGTCCCCCGGGATTGCTGTCGGGTGAATTTGGATAAATTCGCCGTTTGCATAATAAGCGCCCTGCTGATAAACGATTGATGCGGCAGATCCCGTGTTGATCATGCTGTTTGTTGATTTCCCGAATACGATTCCGGGACCTCCCGTCGCCATAATAACGGCGTCAGAACGGAATGACTCGATTTGCATATTGGTCAGATTTTGGGCTACGATACCGCGGCACGTGCGCTCATCGTCAAGAACGGCGCCGAGGAATTCCCAGCCTTCGTATTTTGTGACGAGACCCGCCACTTCATATCTGCGCACCTGCTCGTCCAGTGCGTAAAGAAGCTGCTGACCCGTCGTCGCTCCCGCGTATGCGGTTCTGTGATGCTGTGTACCCCCGAAACGGCGGAAGTCCAAGAGCCCTTCCGGCGTTCTGTTAAACATAACCCCCATGCGGTCCAATAAGTGGATAATGGACGGCGCCGCTTCACACATCGCTTTTACAGGAGGCTGGTTTGCCAAAAAGTCGCCTCCGTATACCGTGTCATCAAAATGCTCAAACGGAGAGTCTCCTTCCCCTTTTGTGTTGACAGCTCCGTTTATCCCGCCCTGCGCGCAGACCGAGTGAGAGCGTTTGACCGGAACGATGGAAAACAATTTAACGGCCGTGCCTGATTCCGCTGCTTTAATTGTCGCCATGAGGCCGGCAAGACCCCCGCCGACTACGATAATGCTTGATTGACTCATGATAGCCCCTCTCCCTCTAGTAATCTAGTTCTCTTACACAAACGCAAAAATCGCTTTTAAACCTACGTATGAAAGCGCTAAAAATATAATCAGCGTCACGTAAGTCGAAATTCTTTGAGAACGCGGCGTGACCGTGATCCCCCATGTGACCGCAAAAGACCATAAGCCGTTTGAAAAGTGAAAAATGACCGATAAAACGCCTACAATGTAAAAACCGAGCATAAACGGCGAGCTCAAAATATTCGCCATCATATCGAAGTTGACTTCAGCGCCCATCTGCGCGGCAATCCGCGTCTGCCATACATGCCAGCTGACGAAAATAAGGGTGAGAATACCAGTGACACGCTGAAGCACAAACATCCAGTTTCTGAAATAACTGTAGTGGCCAGCGTTGTTTTTCGCAGTAAATGCTATGTACACACCGTAAACCGCATGATAAATTAAAGGTAAGAAAATAATAAAAATTTCTAACGCATACCTGAACGGCAGACTGTCCATAAAGCCGGCCGCCTTGTTAAACGCATCCGCTCCCCTTGCGGCAAATTGGTTGACGACTAAATGCTGGATCAAAAAGATGCCGACCGGAATAACACCGAGCAAGGAATGCAATCTTCGAAAATAAAACTCTCTGTTCCCAGACATTACTTTACCCCCTGTTTGATTTAAGTGCGAAATGTACTAAAATCTCTGCCCCCACTTCGTTTCAATTGTAAGCACTTTATTAAAATTTATTGACAATTTCATTTTACTCCTCCCTCAAAAGGGCGTCAAGAAAACGTGTACATAAATTATAATTTTCGGAATTGATTATCTGGAGGGAAAATTTTATTTTCCTGCGATATCTTTCTCACATTTTTTCGCGTGTTTTATAGGATCATCCTGTAATCCTCCCCCCTGTTTAAGCTATAATAAACGAAGGAGAGAGGGGAATACATAATATGAAGAATAATTATGAAGCAGCTTTAGAACCTTTAACTGAACTCGACGTCAGCGCATACGGCTACGAATTAATCCGGGAAATCGTGCTTCCGGATATCCTCGGCCCGGAGCATTCATCGATGATGTATTGGGCGGGAAAACGCCTCGCCCGCAAATTTCCTCTTCAATCGTGGGAAGAAATCCCCGCCTTTTTTGAAAAAGCCGGCTGGGGAACTTTGACAAACGCAGGATCAAAAAAACAAGAACTGGAATTTGAACTGGAAGGACCGCTCGTATCCAGCAGACTCAAACATCAGAAAGAGCCTTGTTTTCAGCTTGAAGCCGGTTTTATAGCCGAACAGATTCAATTGATGAACGATCAGATCGCAGAATCTTATGAACAGGTAAAAAAGAGAGCGGATAAAGTCGTCCTGACTGTAAAATGGGATATGAAGGACCCTGTATAATTGAAAAAAGGCGGTGACTCCAAGTCCCGCCTTTTTGCCTGCCCGTTTACACGGCAGACGGCTGTTTAGAAAGCTCAAACGCATCATGAAGCGCTTCGACCGCTTTCACCATATCATTTTCGCTGACAACCGCTGATACTTTTATTTCAGATGTGCTCACCATTTTGACTTGTACATTTTTTTCCGCCAGTACGGCAAACATGTCCGCGGCGACGCCGGGATTTGAAACCATGCCCGACCCGACAATGGAGACTTTTGCCAGTTTTCTTTCGGTTTCAATTTTTTCATAGTCAAGCGCGTTTTTATATTCTTCAAGCACGGCGACCGTTTGCGCGGCATCTTCCGTTTTCACTGAGAAAGAAATATCCGCTTCCCCATCGTCCGACTGTGTCTGAATAATAATGTCAACGTTGATGTTTCGTTTTGCCAGCGCGGTGAAGATTGTTGAAAGAGTAGTCAGTCCGCTTGTCAGGCCCGTAACGGACACCCTCGTGATCTGGTCTTCAAATGCAATTCCTCTGACGATTAAATTCTGCTCCATTGATGATTCCTCCTCAATTAATGTTCCCGCTTCATGTTCCGTACTTGACCGCACTTCTAAAGGCACTTGGTAGTTTTTCGCGAACTCAACCGCCCGCGGGTGAAGAACACCCGCTCCCAGATTTGCAAGCTCCAGCATTTCATCATAAGAAATTCCCGCCAGCTTTCTCGCTGACCGGACATACCGCGGATCTGTCGTAAATACGCCCGGAACATCTGTATAAATGTCGCATTTATCCGCTTCCAGCGCTGCTGCAAGAGCGACCGCCGTCGTATCGGAACCGCCCCGTCCGAGCGTCGTGATGCCGCCGTCTTCCGTCACGCCCTGAAAACCGGCGACAACTGTAATTTTGCCTTCTGCAAGCTGCGAACGAATCGCCGTGATATCAATATCCGTAATTCTCGCATTGCCGTGAACGGCTTCCGTGCGGACACCCGCCTGCCAGCCCGTATAAGAGACGGCGTCATATCCTTTTTCCTGAAGCGCCATGGCCAAAAGCGAAATCGTGACCTGCTCCCCCGTAGACAAAAGCATATCCATCTCGCGTCTGCTTGGTTCAGATGTGATTTCAGCCGCGAGGTTAACGAGCGCGTCGGTTGATTTTCCCATTGCCGAAACGACGACTACGACATCATGGCCTTTTTGCTTTTCAGCAATGGCGCGATTTGCGGCATTTTGAATTTTTTCGGCAGAGCCGACGGAAGTGCCTCCGAATTTTTGTACGATAAGACCCATACTAGACCACCCTTTACATTTTGGTTCGTGCGGGTGAGGAGAAAAGAGCGTTTTGTCCACAATAAAAAAAGCAATGAGAGGAATAGCTCTCATTGCTTTTTCATATCATTACGATTGATTATGAACAACGAGATAGCCCTCCAAGAAAATGAATTCTTGACAGCCTTACATTTATTTAATGCAAGGCCAGCAAATCACACCGATGGGATGTGATACACTTCGGCGACGCTCCCCTTTCAGCCTTTTTCGCAGAATCCATCATTCTCCAAAGGCTTACTAATGAAGTTCGCACCTCTATCTTCACCATATAACACGATCTTATGAAATTAGTTCACATTCTAGCAGATTTTTCAGAAAAGCACAATACTATTTTTTTAATTTTTCAAACAGCAGCTGGGCCGCCGCGGCCGGCACACCCGCTTTTTTGATATCGTCAAGGCTTGCTTCCTTCATCTTTTTGACAGATCCGAAATGTTTTAAGAGCATTTTTTTGCGTTTTTCACCGATTCCGGGGATATCATCCAGAACGGATTGAAAGACGCTTTTTCCCCGGATCTGTCTGTGAAAGCTGATCGCAAAACGGTGAACTTCGTCCTGAATACGCTGAAGCAGGTAAAACTCTTGGCTGTTCCGCTCCAGAAACACCGGTTCAAGCGGGTCGCCGATCAAAAGGTTGGATGTTCGGTGTTTATCATCTTTCGCCAATCCCGCTACCGGGACATCAAGGCCGAGCTCATTCTCGAGCACGTCGCGCGCCGCGTTAATCTGCCCTTTTCCGCCGTCAATGATGATTAAATCCGGCAGCGGAAGATTTTCGCGGAGCACCCTCGTGTACCTTCTTCTGATGACTTCCCTCATTGAGCCGTAATCATCCGGCCCTGTTACGGTTTTAATTTTATATTTGCGGTATTCCTTTTTATTCGGTTTTCCGTCAATAAAGACAATCATGGCCGATACGGGGTTTGTGCCTTGAATATTGGAGTTGTCAAACGCTTCAATCCGATGCGGCGTGTAAATATTCAGCGCTTCGCCAAGCCGTTCGGCTGCACCGATTGACCGTTCCTCATCCCGCTCGATTAACGAGAATTTTTCCCGCAGAGCGATTTTCGCATTTTTGTGCGCAAGCAAAAGCAGCTCTTTTTTCGGGCCTTTTTTCGGCTGATGCACGGCGGTTTCCAACAGTTCGGTGATCATGTCCCTGTCAACGCTGTCAGGCACCAGAATTTCCTTAGGCAGAAAGTGATTGTTTTTAGAGTAGAACTGGCCGATGAAGGTCAGAAATTCTTCATCCGCTTCCTGATACATCGGAAACATGCTGACGTCGCGTTCGATCAGTTTTCCTTGGCGTATGAAAAAGACTTGGACGCACATCCAGCCTTTATCGTAGGCATATGCAAACACATCGCGGTCCAGAAGGTCATTCATGGTCATTTTTTGCTTCTCCATCGTCGATTCGATGTGAGCAAGCTGGTCGCGGAATTCTTTAGCCCGTTCAAATTCAAGCTTTTCCGCCGCTTCTGCCATTTTCGCTTCGAGCTCTTTTTTGATTTCGTTATGCCCTCCCTTTAAAAAACGGGTAATGTCTTCAACAATCTCGCGGTTTGTCTCCTCAGATATATCCTTTACACATGGGGCGAGGCATTGTCCGAGATGATAATAGAGACAGACGCGGTCCGGTAGCTTTGAGCATTTCCTGAGCGGGTAAAGGCGGTCCAGCAGTTTTTTCGTTTCCCGCGCCGCCTGCACATTCGGATACGGGCCGAAATAGCGTCCTTTGTCTTTTTTGACATTCCGGGTGACAATCAGCCGCGGATGGCGTTCATGGGTGATTTTAATAAAGGGATAGGTTTTATCATCTTTCAGCATGACATTGTATTTCGGATCGTATTTTTTAATCAGATTCATTTCCAAAATTAGCGCTTCAAGATTGGAGGAAGTCACGATATATTCAAAGTCCTCAATCTCCGACACAAGCCGTTGGGTTTTTGCGTCGTGAGAACCGGTGAAATAAGATCGCACCCTGTTTTTCAAGACTTTCGCTTTCCCCACGTAGATGACTGTTTTTTGACGGTCTTTCATTAAATAACAGCCCGGCTGATCGGGAAGGAGGGCCAGTTTTTCTTTCAGTTGTTTATTCATACGTTACCCTTCCTTACATTCATTTCTCGTGTCCATTCAGTGTATCACGAACACTTGTTTTTCTCCATTCTCAGCTTTTGGAAGGTCAAAAAAAGGCGATTCCCTTCAAAGGAATCGCCCTGCCGTAACGGAAGCTTTCGGCTTACAGATGTTTGTTTACAAGCTCTTCAAGAGCTTCTTTCGGTTTGAAACCGACAGATGTTTCAACGACTTCTCCGTCTTTTAGCACGAGAAGTGTCGGGATGCTCATGACGCCGTATTTACCGGCAGTTTCTTGGTTTTCATCCACGTCGATTTTGACGATTTTCAGTTTGTCTCCCATTTCTTGATCAAGCTCTTCAAGAACGGGCGCGATCATTTTACAAGGTCCGCACCAAGGAGCCCAGAAATCAGCCAATACGACACCTTCACTTGTTTCAGCTGAGAACGATTGATCAGTTGCTTTTACGATAGCCATTTTGTTATTCCTCCAATTGTCAAATGATGATTTTTAGTATAGCATCTCCCATTCGTTCATGCTAATTTAATGCTTATATTATTTTCTCCCGATCCCGCCGGAAATAATCTTATTTATACAGTGTATTATAACCGGGCGGCAGGCGTTCAAAACTTAAGATGGATTCGCAGGCAGCGTGATTAGTACAACCGCCATCGGAGGAAGCTCCGCCTCAAGTTTTCCGCCCTTTTGAGCAAACCCGGAAAACGGCTTCGGTTTGACGTTTTCCGGACTGCTGAATGTATTGTGGGCATTCATTTTTTCCGCGTGAAGAATCGTTCCCGAAGGCTTCCCTGTCTTTTTCATGCCCCGCAGTTCAATCTTCACATCAGCTTTGTGCAGATGATCGATATTGCAAAGGCTGATATGTATGTCTCCGTTTTGCTGTTTGGACGCTGAAATGCTGACTTGCGGGAGCCGGCCGTCATTCCATTCGTACCCGGCTGCTTTTGTTTCTGTCGCCAAAAGAGAAGCGTCCTGATGCACCTTAAACATATCAAACACATGATACGTCGGCGTCAGCAGCATGTCTTTCCCTTCTGTCAGGATCATTGCCTGAAGCACGTTGACGGTTTGCGCGATATTGGCCATCTGTACGCGGTCTGCGTGCTGATGAAAAATGTGAAAATGCGTGGCTGCGACAAGGGCGTCGCGGATCGTATTCTGCTGATACAGAAAGCCCGGATTCGTGCCTGGCTCAGGATCAAGCCACGTGCCCCATTCATCAATGATCAGCCCGACTCTTTTTTCGGGATCGTACTGATCCATGATGGCGCTGTGCCTTGTGATCAATTCATCCATATGCGCCGCTTTTTTCATCGTGATGAACCATTCATCTTCCGTAAACTCCGTCGCTGATCCTTTCCCCTTCCAGAAGTCGCCCGGTATTGTGTAATAATGCAGGCTCAGCCCGTCCATGAGATCAGCGGCTTTTTTCATTAAAGTTTCAGTCCAGCGGTAATCGTCGACATTCGCGCCGCCGGCAATTTTATAGATTTCATTACCGCTGTAATTGCGGACATAGGTTTGAAAGTTTCTGTAAAGGTCGGCATAATACTCAGGATGCATGTTTCCGCCGCAGCCCCAGTTCTCATTCCCTATTCCGAAATATGTCAGCTTCCACGGTTTTTCCCGCCCGTTTTCTTTTCTCCAGTCGGACATCGGCGTGCCCGCTTCAAACGTCATGTATTCAATCCAATCAGCCATTTCTTTAATCGTTCCGCTGCCGACGTTTCCGGCGATGTACGGTTCGCAGCCGAGCAGTTCACAAAGCATCATAAACTCGTGCGTGCCGAATTCATTGGAATCAATCGTCCCGCCCCAATGGGTATTCAGCATGGTTTTGCGTTTCCCTACGCCGTTTGCCCAATGGTATTCATCTGCAAAACAGCCGCCCGGCCATCTGAGGACGGGAATCTGAAGCTGTTTGAGGGCGGCGGCGACATCCGTCCTGACCCCGCCGGTATTCGGAATATCGGAATCTTTTCCGACCCAGATGCCCTCATATATGCCTCTTCCCAGGTGTTCCGCGAAATGTCCGTATATGTTTTTATTAATGGTTCCCCGTGTGATATCAGTTTGAATGACTGCCGTATTGTGAGACAAACTTGATCATTCCTTTCCCTTAATAAGAATGAAAGCACTACAGCCGATCTATGTATCTGGGATGTATGCTGAATGGATAAGTTTGTAAGCGCTTTACAAAAGCTTATTATATTGGTTCGTACATGTCAATCTCTTATTTTATCAACCTTTAATTTGTACGAACCAATTAACACAAATTAAAACCCTCTGACAAATAAGCCAGAGGGTTTATGATTATGAATGAATATTGGCATTTTTAAATTCCTGCGTCAGAAGCGGAACCACTTCGAACAAATCGCCGACAATTCCGTAGTCCGCTATTTTAAATATTTCCGCTTCCGGGTCTTTGTTAATGGCAACAATGACCTTACTGTTTGACATGCCCGCCAAGTGCTGAATCGCTCCGGAAATGCCGCAGGCGATATACAAATCCGGCGTGACGACTTTTCCCGTCTGGCCGATTTGAAGAGAATAATCGCAATAGTCCGCGTCACACGCGCCGCGTGAAGCGCCCACCGCTGCTCCGAGCACCTCGGCAAGTTCTTTTAACGGTTCAAATCCATCTTTGCTTTTTACACCGCGGCCGCCTGCTACGATAATTTTCGCTTCTGATAAATCCACGCCGTCCGCCGTTTTTTTGACTACTTCTTCAATGACCGTCCGCAAATCTGCCGGAGGCGCCGCAAGCTCTTCGATATCACCCGTCCGGCTCGCGTCTTTTTCTAATGCCTGAATATTATTCGGACGAATCGTCGCCAAAATGAACGGATCAGTTGAAATCACCTGTTCAAAGGCTTTGCCGGAATAGATCGGTCTTGTAAAAACGATGTTGTCTCCGGTAACGCTTACATCCGTGCTGTCTGAAATCAGCCCCGTTTCAAACCGGGCCGCAAGCTTAGGTGACAAATCTTTTCCCATAGAAGTGTGGCCGAAAATGACCGCATCAGGCTTTTCATTTTCGATCAAATCCCCGAGAACCGCGGCATATCCGTCCGCCGTATACTGAGAAAGCCCCGGCGAATCGGCCGTAAATACTTTGTCGGCGCCGTACTGAATGAGTTCTGGTGCTGCATCAGCTGCGCCTTTTCCCATCAGCACGCCGATGACATCTCCTCCGCCGGAAATGGTTTTGCCTGCGGCTATGGCTTCAAAGGTGACGTTCCGTAAGGCGCCGTCACGAATTTCTCCGAGTACGATCACTTTTTTTCCCATTCTGACATCCCCCAGTTTCTTTAATATCGGTTTATACGACTTTGGCTTCTTTTCTCAGCAGTGACACAAGCTCTTTCGCCTGCTCAGCGGCTTCTCCTTCGATCAGTCTGCCCGCTTCTTTTTGCGGCGGCAGAAAACGTTCGATCGTTTTGAGCTTCGGTGCGGCATCATCTTCATCAATGTCGAGATCATCGAGCTCAAGTTCTTCCAGCGGTTTTTTCTTCGCCTTCATAATGCCCGGAAGCGACGGATAGCGCGGCTCGTTTAAGCCTTGCTGTGCCGTGATGACTAAAGGAAGTGAGGTTTTAATGATTTCGGTATCCCCTTCATTGTCTTTCTCTGCCACAGCTTCATCGCCGCTGATTGTCAGTTTTGTGATCGTTGTGACGCAAGGAATGTTCAGCAGTTCGGCAAGCCTTGGAGCCACTTGGCCTGAACCGCCGTCAATCGCGACATTTCCGCCGAGAATCAGATCATATTCCCGGTCCTTGAAATAATGATATAAGATAGTTGAAATGGAGTATTGGTCAGGATCGCTCAGATCATCTTCAATATTGATTAACACCGCCTGGTCACAGCCCATCGCAAGGGCGGTTCTCAGTTCTTTCTCCGCATCTTCTCCGCCGACGGTTACGGCGGTAACGGTTCCGCCGTGCTCTTCCTTCAGCTGAATGGCTTCTTCAATGGCGTATTCATCATACGGATTAATAATAAATTCGGCTCCGTCCTCCTGAATCTTTCCTGCTTCAATGACGATTTTCTCTTCTGTGTCAAACGTCCGTTTCATCAGTACAAATAGATTCATAATCTTATCCCCTTTATCTTCGCCCACCGAATTGAGGCTTTCTTTTTTCGAGAAATGCCTGAATGCCTTCTTTTGCGTCATCTGATGCAAATGCTTCCCCAAAGCGCTTTGCTTCAAGCTTTAAGCCGCCGTCATAAGAATAGATCTTATTTGAATAAAGGAGCTCAAGCAGAGAAGCCATCGACTGCGGGCTTTTTTCCGCAAACTTGCCCGCGAGCGTTTTCGCCTTTTTCAGCAGCTCTTCCTCATGTTCGGCGCCTATCGTGACAAGCCCGAGGCTGAGCGCTTCTTCTCCGGACACAGGTTCTGAAGTGCCGATCATTTCAAGCGCTTTCGCCGTACCGACGTACCGGGGAAGCCGCTGCGTCCCGGCAAAGCCCGGAATAATGCCGAGATTCAGCTCGGGCAGGCCGAGCTTTGCATCCAATGTAGCGATTCTGATATGGCAGGCCATGGCTAGCTCAAGACCGCCTCCGAGCGCAGCGCCGTGAATCGCTGCGATCACGGGCTTCGGAAACCCTTCAATTCTTTCCATCAGCTGCTGGCCTTTATCCGCCATGGCAGAAGATTGCTCAAGATTTTCAAGCGACGTAAATTCCTTTATATCGGCGCCCGCCGAGAAAAATTTCCCCTCACCGCGAATGATGATGCTTCTGACGCTGTCATCTGTTTCACACCGGTCGAACAGACCGGACAACTCGTCTAAAACCGCACCGGACAGCGCGTTGGCCGGCTGATGATTAATGGTGATCACCGCAACAGATTGTTCTACCGCCATCGAAAGGCTGTTCATCCGTCAACCCCCTTTAGTTTTGATGAATTCCTGACACCAACAGCTCCAATACCTTGTCTGACAAATCCGGAAGATCATATTTCTGATCGTTCATCACCCATGTTGTCACTGTTTCATCTATCGTCCCGAATATCATCTGCCGGGCGAGGCGGACGTCGAGATTGTCTTTCCATTCCCCCGACTTGATTCCTTCGGTCAAAATGGTGTCCAGCATGTTTAAATATCCTTTTAAAATATCATTGATTTTCAGGCGCAGCTTGATATTTGACTGTCTGAGCTCAAGCTGGGTCACAATCGCGAGGTGGCGGTCATTGCCGAGCAGTGTGAAATGCTGCTTAATAACGAGGGCGAGTTTTTCTTTTGCCGTCGTTTTTTCTTTCACTTCTTCTTCCATGCGTTCAATGAACTGGCCCATCTTTTCTTTAAAAAGAGAAATGAGTATATCCTCTTTGTTTTTGAAATATAAATAGATGGTGCCGTCCGCAACGCCGGCCTGCTTGGCGATTTTGGACACCTGTGATTGGTGATAGCCGTTTTCCGCTATGACTTCTACTGCTGCATCAATAATCTGCATATACTTTGGCCGTTTTTGGTTCAATGTCATCGTTCCTTCCTTCGATAAATGAATGACTATTCATTCATAACTTCATGATAAAAAGGAATCCGGATTTTGTCAAGTTTTTCTTTTAAGGCACCTTGTTTTCACGGGAAGCATCTTCCTCTTCGACTAAACGCCTTCTTAATATTTTTCCGACGGCCGTTTTCGGAAGCTCTTTTCTGAATTCGTAAAGCTTCGGGACTTTGTACGGCGCAAGCCGCTCTCTTGCAAACGCATCAAGCTCATCGGCATCGGCCTCGGCACCTTTTTTCAAAACGATAAATGCTTTCACCGTTTCCCCTCTGTAGGAATCAGGGACGCCCGCTACGACGATTTCCTGAACGGCTTCATGCTCATAAAGCGCCTCCTCCACCTCCCGGGGGTAAATGTTGTATCCGCCGGCAATGATGATGTCTTTTTTCCTGTCGGCGATGTAGAAAAATCCTTCCTCATCCATATATCCCATATCTCCGGTAAACAGCCAGCCGTCTCTGATGACACGCGCCGTCTCCTCCTGCTTATTCCAGTATCCTTTCATGATCTGAGGGCCTTTTACGATCAGCTCGCCGTGCTCATACGGCCCCGCAAGCCCGCCTTTTTCTTCTGAATAGATTCCGGCATCGGTATTGGGCCAGGGACAGCCGATGCTGCCGGGTTTATTTTTTCCCCAAATGAAGTTTGAATGGGTAACCGGTGATGCTTCGGATAATCCGTAGCCTTCCACAAGCTTTCCTCCGGTCACTTTTTCAAATTTCTGTTTGACCTCAACCGGCAGCGCCGCTGAACCGCTCGGACAGCTTTCAATGGAGGACAAATCATACTTATTCAGCTCCGGGTGATGCAACAGCCCGATGTAAATCGTCGGTGCCCCGGGAAAAACCGTCGGCTTCAGCCTGTCGATTGTTTTCAGAGTATCCAAAGGATTAAATTTAGGAAGAAGGATCATTTCACATCCCTGCATAATGGAAAAATTGAGCACGGCGGTCAATCCGTACACATGAAAAAAAGGCACGATGCCGAGCACCTTTTCGGCTCCCTTTTTCATTTTGTACATCCAGGCGGCGCACATTTCTGTATTAGCCTGAATGTTCCGGTGTGTGAGCATGACGCCTTTCGGATAGCCGGTTGTTCCGCCCGTGTATTGAAGCACGGCGATGTCATGCGCAGGGTCAATATCAAATGGCTCTGCCTCCTCCGCGCTTTCGTTTTTTAAAATATCCGCTAATTTGTGAATTTGTTCGCAGCCGTCATAATCAATATGCACCTGTTGTTTTTGCGTGAGCGTATACAGCATATTTTTCGGAAACGGCAAAAAGTCTTTTATACTTGTTGTAATAATGCGTTCGACGATTGATAACGTTTTCATTTTTATCACCTTCGGAAACAGCATATCAAGGGTGATGATCACGCGCGGCGCACTGTCTTTCAGCTGATACTCAAGCTCGTGTTCCGTGTAGAGAGGATTGGTCTGAACGACAATGCCCCCGGCAAACAATACGCCGTAAAAAGCGATGACCGACTGCGGACAATTGGGCAGCATAATGGCGGCTCTGTCACCTTTTTTCAGGCCTGTTTTGCGTAAAAAAGCGGCTAGCTTTAATGAATCTGTGAGAACGTCTTGAAATGTGAGTTTTTTTCCGAGAAAATAAATGGCGGTATGGTTCGGGAATTGAGCTGCGGAGTTTGTCAGATTGGATGGCAGGGTTTGATCGGTAAATTCAAGCTCATGCGGAATCTCTTCGGGATATTGAGAAAGCCATGGCTTTTCAGACTGCATAATACCTCTCCCTTCTGTTTTCCTATACGCTATTATTATAGCAGAAGGGTGATTGGAATGGGAAAGCGTTTCATGTGAAATTTCGAGTTTCAGGAGGTGTTGAGCTTGCTGGAAACGCTGCATTTTGAAGAAGGAGTTCCTATCCTGCGCCAGCTGCCGAAGCCGTTTACGTCGGCCGCCTTTTTGCTCCATCCCTTTGTCCGGATGCCTGATGGGTGGGAAGAGCAAAAGCGCAAACGGCCTTATGAACATATGTATCCGAGTGATGAGGAGATCATCGCGATGGGCAGACCCGTTTCCTGGAAATCCGTCATGACCGTTTGCGGATTGCGCTCTGAAAAAGAGACAGCGCTTGCGCTTATGAGCGCTGTCATGGCACTTCGGGATGAATATGCACATCCTGAATCCGCCGAGCTGTTAAATCGGCTTCATCATCCCGATCTGTACTTGCCGAGCGATGATGTCACTTCGCCATTTTTGATACCGGGACTTTTGGATGTGTTCCGTTCAAAAGGCATAAAGCGCTGCACTTATTATGAGCCGGTCGAAGAGAAAGGCATATTTTCACTCAATCAAACGGCGGCTTCGGATGTATGCGGACTGCTGCGGGCTGACATGATCATTGCCGACGAAAAACGGCGCGCCGCTTTTATGAGCATATATGATTCTTTTACGACACTCTTTCTCATGGAAGATCAAGACATGCCGTCTGTCATCCGCGCCATGAGTTGGGAAGCCGTCATTTGCTCTGATACGGCCTGCATAAACTGGTATTCTCAATAAAAAAGGCCGCCGATTTTAGTTCGGCAGCCTTTTTTCAGTATTAAGATGTCATGACCAGATAAATAAGTCCGATGAACAGAAAAATTCCCGCTGCCGACAGCAGCACTTTCGCAAGCTTCTCCATTTTTCCCCGTCCCCTTAAATCCCGGCGGCCACCACGAATGACAGGCCGACTGAGATGACAAATGAAATAAAGCCGACAGCTCTGTTATCTTTTTCAATTTCTTTATCAATTTTAAACCGGGGCGTCAGAAATTCAAAGATAAAATAGCTGATTAAAAGCATAATAAATCCGTATACGCCCCAGCCGATCATTTGCAAAAGCGAATTATGCTGGGCGATGCTGTGCTGAAAGACATTTGCGATACCGAGAATTTTCCCTCCGGTCGCCATTGCCACCGCAAGATTGCCTTTTTGGATTTCCACCCAGTTTTTATAGGATGTCACCAATTCAAACACGGTCAGAAAAATGACGAGACACAAGACCGCTACACTGTAATAAGCCGCGATTTCAACAAGCTCATTTTCCCAAAAAGCATTCATGACGTTTACTCCCTTTTTATTTTAGTTCGACAATCGTTACGCCTGATCCTCCTTCTCCCGCTTCCCCGAACCGCGAGCTTTTCACGCTGCGGTGGTTTTTCAGAAGATCCTGCACCCCTTTTCGGAGGGCGCCCGTGCCTTTTCCGTGAATGATGGACACTCTCGGATGGCCGGCAAGCACCGCGTCATCTAAATATTTTTCGACGCGGCTGAGGGCGTTTTCGTAACGCTCTCCCCTGAGGTCAAGTTCAAGGGATACGTGATAATCCTTCCCTTTTACGGCGGTGATTGCTTTTTCTTTTTTCGGTTCAGGAGCCGATTTGAGAAACTCAAGATCTTTTTCCTTCACCTTCATTTTGAGGATGCCGATTTGGACGTTCCATTCTTTCTCGCCGGTTTTCTCAAGCAGCGCCCCTTTTTGTCCGAATGTGAGCACCTTTACTTCGTCGCCCGGCTTCAGCTCGCGTTTTTTCTCTGTCTTTCTTTCCGGCTGCTTTGATTTTTCAAAAGCCGGCATCGCGTCTCCGAGACGTTTTTTGGCGTCAATCAGCTCGTGTTCCTTAAAGGATCTGTGTTCTTGCTTGATAGACCTGAGCTCGCGGATGATCTGTTCGGCTTCATTTGCGGCGGCTTCCAGTTTTTCCGCAGCTTTCTGCTCGGCTTCTTCCATCATTTTATCTTTTTGGGCGTTTAGCTCAATGATTTGCTGCTGAAGTTCTTTGTGCAGTTTTTCTGCTTCTTTTCTGATTGATTCGGTTTCAGAAAGCTCTTCATCCGCTCTTTTTTTGCTTTTTTCAAGCGATGCGATCATCAGATCGACTTCGTTATGTTCGGCGGTCATTTCTGACTTCGCCTGGCCGATGATATGCTCCGGAAGCCCAAGGCGTCTTGAGATTTCAAATGCGTTGCTTCGGCCCGGCACTCCGATCAGAAGCTTATAGGTAGGCGAAAGCGTTTCAATGTCAAATTCAACGCTGGCATTCATGACGCCTTGTCTGTTATATCCGTATGCTTTCAGTTCCGGATAATGGGTTGTCGCAAGCACTCTGGCGTTTGTCCGGTGAACTTCGTCAAGGATGCTCATGGCAAGCGCCGCTCCTTCCTGCGGATCTGTTCCGGCACCGAGTTCATCAAACAGCACAAGACTGTTTTCAGACACGTCTTTTAAAATATTGACGATATTGACCATGTGGGATGAGAACGTACTCAGACTTTGTTCGATCGACTGTTCATCGCCGATATCGGCAAACACATTGTCAAATACTGCTGCTTCCGATCCCTCATCAGCCGGTATGTGCAATCCTGCCTGCGCCATTATCGTCAGCAGCCCGAGTGTTTTTAACGTAACGGTTTTACCGCCCGTATTCGGTCCCGTGATGACGATCGTTGAATAATCTCCGCCCAGTTCAATATCGTTGGCCACGACTTGATCTTGGGGCAGCAGCGGATGGCGTGCTTTTTTAAGACGGATAAAACCGTCTCCGTTCATGAGTGGTTTTGTCGCCTTCATCGCTTTTGCGTATCTCGCTTTAGCGAAAATGAAATCCAGTGTCTGCAGCACTTCCACATTTTGAGCGATTTCTTGTGTGTGTTCAGCCGTATGCTCCGTCAGCATCCGGAGAATCCGTTCGATTTCCTGTTTTTCTTTTACTTTCGCCTGCTGAAGCGAGTTGTTCATATCTACGATCGCCTGCGGTTCAATAAACAGTGTCGCACCGGATGAAGATGTATCGTGGACAATTCCGCCGTAGCTTGATCTGTATTCCTGTTTGACCGGGATGACAAAGCGGTCATTCCGAATCGTAACGATGGTGTCAGACAGCATTTTAGAAGCGGAAGATGAACGCAGCATCGATTCAAGCCGGTCTCTGACTCTTGATTCAAGCGTCCTGAGCTGCGTGCGGATTCCCCTTAAAGCGGGGGATGCATGATCAAGCACTTCGCCGTGATCATCAATGCAGGAGTTAATCTCCCTTTCCAAATCACCCAATGTAATCAGTTCTTCTGCATGGGCCTGTATCAGCGGAATGCTGACGCCGTCTTCTGTCATTTGGCTGATAAAGTGCTTCATTTGTTTAACGGCATACAGCAGCCCGGACAATTCGGTAAATTCCGCCGGCGTCAGCACACTGCCGATTTCCGCCCGCCGTAAAGCGGATCTTATGTCGGTCAGGCCGCCGAACGGAGCATGGCCTCTCAAGCGCATGACCGCGGATGCTTCTTCGACTTCATCCAGCTGTTTTTGGATGTCTGAGAGATCCGTCAAAGGTTTCAGCTGCAGAAGCTTCTCCCGGCCGAGCGATGAGGCGGCATGTGCGGTAATCTGTTCTTTTACTTTATGAAATTCAAGTGATGATAACACTTTTTGCTGCACGGTTTTGTGATCCTCCTTACTTAATCATTGCGCGTCAGAAATGCTTTGACCTCGTGTAGCGGCCGGGCGTTTAACACATGTTTTGTCTCCGTCCACCCTTTGCGCGCAGCGGTCACGCCCGTTTTCATATCATCGAGCATCTCGATATTATGGGCATCGGTATTAATGACCAAAGTCACGCCTTTTTCATTTGCTTTGATCAGATGCTCAGTCCGTAAATCAAGGCGCGCGGGGTTTGCATTCAGTTCAAGCGCTGTATTTGTTTTGGCGGCGAGTTCAATCAGCATGTCGATGTCGACTTCATAGCCGGCCCGTCTGCCGATCAGGCGTCCCGTCGGGTGGGCGATAATGTCCACGTGCTTATTCGTCAGCGCCTGTTCAAGCCGTTTCATAATGACATGCTCCGGCTGGCTGAAGCTTGAATGAATAGATGCGATGACAAGATCCATTTCAGACAGAACACTGTCATCATAATCAAGCGAACCGTCGGGGAGAATGTCCATTTCTACGCCTTTAAAAATATGAAAATTTTCAAATTCAGCATTTAACGCGTCAATTTCTTCCGCCTGTTTTTTGAGCCGTTCGGCCGTTAACCCGTTGGCTACCTTTAAATATTGGGAATGGTCGGTGATCGCCATGTACTGATAGCCTTTTGCCATACACGCTTCTGCCATTTCTCTGATGGAAAAAGCGCCGTCACTCCAGGCTGAGTGCATGTGGAGATCGCCTTTTATCGCTTTATGCTCCACAAGATCCGTTTCTTCCCGGTACGTGTCGACCTCCTGACCGCTTTCTCTGAGCTCAGGAGGAATAAACGGCAGACCGAAGTGGGCGTAAAACGCTTCTTCGCTCGGGAATGTTTTGACGTCTCCCGTTTCTATGGTTTCTACTCCGTATTCACTGATCCGTTCACCGCGCTCTTTCGCAAGCTGGCGCATTTTAATGTTGTGATCTTTAGAACCGGTAAAATGATGCAGTGTGGTGGCAAACTGTTCCTCTGTCACAAGCCGGAAATCCACACTCGTCTCATATTCAAAGGTCAGGATGACTGATACTTTTGTATCCCCGCTCGCTATCACGTCTTTTACGTTCGGGAGGGAAAGAAGCTGTTCTCTGACAGCCTCCGGATGATCTGTAGCGATAATGTAATCGAGATCTTTTACGGTTTCCCGCGCTCTTCTGAGACTGCCGGCCCGGGAATATTTCTGAATATCCGTTAGCCGGGCCAAATGTTCTTCAATTACTGAAGCAATGCTGAGCGCATAGCCGATCGGAAACCGTTCCGGCTGTTTTCCGGCTTCTCCGAGAGCCTGGAGGATTTTCTCCTCCGTTTTTTTGCCGAAACCGGCGAGCCCCTGTACTTTTTGCTGCTCGCATGCTTCTTTCAGCGATTCCGCGTCATGAACGCCCAGTTCCTGATACAGCTTGGCGATTTTTTTGCCGCCGAGGCCCGGAAGCTTCAAAAGAGGAACCAAGCCTTCCGGAACTTCTTTCTGCAATTGGAGAAGCGTGCCGGACACACCTTCCTGCATATATTCACGAATGACGCCGTAGGTGCCTTTTCCGATTCCGGATAAAGACATCATGTCGTCGATTTCCGACAGGCTGCGGTCATCCTGCTCAAGCGCCGCTGCCGCTTTTCGGAAGGCTGATATTTTAAACGGGTTGTCCCCTTTCAGTTCCATATAGACCGCAATCGTTTCAAGCAGCCTGATGATATCTTTTTTATGCATACTGTTAACCCCCAGTCGTTTCCTGCTTTTCATCATACAAATTTTTCTCCTCCGGCACAACTGACGCAGAGCTTGAAAAAAACTTCTCCGGTCAAGAGAAGTTTTTTATGCCCCGTACTGGGCCCACAGTTCTTGCAGGAGCCCTGACAGATACGGCGTATGATGTGTGATGATATTTGCAAGCGTCGATTGTGCGAGCATATCCTGAAGCGCGCTTACCGGCAGTACGGATGCGACGTATAACAGGATAAACGCAAATAAATAGACTTCCAGAAATCCGAGCACCCCGCCCAGCAGTTTGTTGATCTGTTTAATGACCGGAATGCTGGCGATGATATTAAGCGCCGCTCCGATAATCCGGAGCAGAATCTTTGCGATGATAAACAAAATGACAAACGCGATCGCGTTGTAATAAGCCGTCTCTACGTTTCCTTTAATAAAAGACAGAGCCGCCTGCCCGCCGGAAAAATCAGGCGCGGGTATAAAGCTCAGATGCGGGGCCAGATTTTTGTAAAAAAGCGCCGCAAACGCAATCGAGAGGATGAAACTCGTTAAATATATAAATTGGAGGATAAATCCTCTTTTTAATCCAAGCAATGTGCCCATTAAGAGCAAAACTAAGATGATGATATCTATCATATGGTGTTCATTCCTTTTCTTTAAGCTGCCGCTCCAGTATTTCATATTTTTCTTGCAGTTTCATATAATCATGCACGACATTGACCGCAGTCAATACAGCGAGCTTATTTATATCAAGATATGGATTTTTCTCGTTGATTTCTCTCATTTTATCATCAACCACTCCGGCCACATGGCGCATATGCGCTTTGCTTTCTTCCCCGATAATGGTGAAGTGCTGGCCGTAAATGTTTACTGTCGTTTTGGTTTTTTTGCCGTCAGACAACGTTTCTCCTCCATTCCGCGAGAATCCTAGTTCCTATCATACCACGATTATCGTTTGAATGGAAAGACGAGCCTCGGGCTGTTATGATACACTGGTATATACAGTGAAAAGTGCCAAAAAAGGAGATTATATCGTGTCCCATTCTGTTATAAAAGTATCCGCTTCCGCTATGGAACAAATGAAACAATCCTATGCCGGCTCCCTTACTCCCGCCGTTCCGCAGGGCGCCGTCTTCCAGGCCAAGCCTCCGGGCTGTACCATTACAGCCTACCGCTCGGGCAAGGTTCTCTTTCAAGGAAAAAACGCCGGCACAGAAGCGGCCCGCTGGGGAACGGCTGAGGCGCCGAAAGCAAAGAAAACCGTCAAAAAAGCGGCCGACCCGCTTTACGCTCCCCCGGCGGGCATTGCCTCCATGTCAGTGATCGGCTCTGATGAAGTCGGAACAGGCGATTACTTCGGGCCGATAACGGTTGCCTGCGCCTACGCCGACAAATCAAAGCTTTCTTTAATGAAAGAACTCGGTGTGAAGGATTCGAAGGATTTAAAAGATCCGCAGATTATTGAAATCGCCAAACTGTTAATTAAAACCATTCCTTACAGCCTGCTTGTGTTAAAAAACGAAAAATACAATCAGATGCAGGAAAAAGGCATGAGCCAAGGAAAAATGAAGGCGCTCCTTCATAATCAGGCGATTTCCAATCTGCTGAGAAAAATGAACGGCGTTAAACCGGAAGCGATTCTGATTGACCAATTCGCAGAGCCCGGCATTTATTTTAAGCATCTTTCCGGACGGGATATCGTAAAAGAAAAAACGTTTTTCAGCACGAAAGCGGAAAGCATACATCTTTCCGTCGCCGCAGCCTCTATCATTGCGCGATATTCTTTCTTAATTGAAATGGATAAGCTTTCCCGTGAGGCTGGGATGACGATTCCGAAAGGCGCGGGGCCGCATGTCGATGAAGCTGCCGCCAAGCTGATCATCAATAAGGGAGAAGGTGCGCTCAGAACGTTCACCAAACTTCATTTTGCCAATACGCAAAAAGCGAAACGCCTTGTTGAACGGAAGCGGTCATAATAAAAAAGCTTGCAGAGTGGGGACTGACCCCATAAGATGAGACAAATAAAAACACCTTCAAGTTTGAATACGGATGATTGTTATCCGAAATTAGACTTGGAGGTGTTTTTTCTATGGGGACAAGAGTGAGTTATCCGGTTGAAGTGAAACAGAAGGCTGTAGAAATGAGATTGGCAGGCGTACCTATGAAAGAGATCCTGCAGGAGTTGAATATTAAGAATAAGACACAGGTTCAGACATGGGTTAGATGGTATAAGGCTGGTGATACACATCGATTCGAACAGCCTGTTGGAAAGCAATACACTTACGGAAAA
>NZ_JQKM01000015.1:0-63491 GCF_000746035.1 Bacillus sp. UNC69MF
TAGAAAAAACACCTCCAAGTCTAATTTCGGATAACAATCATCCGTATTCAAACTTGAAGGTGTTTTTATTTGTCTCATCTTATGGGGTCAGTCCCTCTGCAGAGGAGCTTTTTTCATGCGTTACATCCATTTCGTCACCCAGGCGATATAATAAGCGCCGGGGATGAATACGAGCTGGGCGAGAAGTGTGCCAGCGACCCTTGATGTGACCATCGTCAATGATGTCCATTTTAAGGAGACGTAGCTGCGCTTGCCCTTCGCCACATCGTCTGCCAGTACGGATACTTTCGGGTCAACAAACACAGCCAGCAGCATAGTCGCAACTCCGTTGATTAAGCCTGATGCCATCACGGCGGTCGTGCTGTGCTCAGGCGCCAGAAGGCCGGCGTACAGAGCGGACAGAACACCGATCGTGTAAATAGACGTAATGACCATATTAATGACAAACAAGCGTTTCGGAATCATTCGGAATTGAAGCCCTTTTAAATAGGAGACTGACGGCAGTCTGATATAAGAACGCGCATGCTTCAGCCCATTCAGTGAAAATCCTTTTTTAAATACCTGCATGACGGAGCCTCCTCCGTCCGCCAAGTGTATAATCGCCCTGGAGAATAACGCGACGAATGTCGGCAAAAGACAGATGCCGAGCATCGTTCCGACCGTGGAGCCGAATATTAAGAATCGAAACTGAGCACCCACAACAGACAGGGCGTTTGATCCGGCGGCATCAATCAGATGTCCGGTAAACGGCTGCTGAACCATGTTTGACATGCGCGACACGATGACCATGACATTAAATAATGACAGCGCGGACGCGATAAAACCGACTCTCGCGCCGGAAAGCCGTGTTGCATAGGCAAGCGTTTCAATCGAATGTATCAGCAGCAGAAAACAGAAGATAAACAGTACTTGTGAAGTAATAACGTGCAATGTATGATTCCTCCAAATCTTTTCTACTGATTAGACTCTGCAGACTGCGGCGAGGTTTCGGCCGTTTACATAAAAAAACCGCCCGGATGTCCGGCGCGGTTTTGTCTTATTCTTTTCTTACGCAAATAAATAATATATGGTTGCCCGCCTTAGCCCGCGGGTGATTCGTATTAACAGTTCCGACAGAATCATTCTTCGAAAGTAAACACCATGGAAGTTCTTGAACACAAGACAACGAAAGCCCTACCTCTCAATCGTCACTGCGGCTCCGAAGCCGCGCCGGTGTGAATTGTAAAACAAAAAGTCTTTTTTCCATCTCTTCGTTAGGGGCGAATGTCAGAAGGAAAAGAATAAGCTCAGCTTTTTTTCAAGCTGTCCGTTGAAGCCTGAAGCTTCTATATCAAAACAGAAAAAAGAAGTTTACTTTCTTTTTTATTTGCATGTTGTCACTTAGCAGTTAAGTATACCAGATTGCCCCTGAATAATCAAATGATTTATTAAAGTTCCAGCTCGGCCGGCGTTTTTTCACCCGCGTTCATGAGCTTGATCTGCTTCGGTTCAATTTCCAGAATCACCAGGTTCGGATCGTCTTTTCCGTCAAACCAGCGTTCCAGTTTCGGATCCCACAGCTTTTCTTTTAAATCGGCTGAGTTGTTCAGCTTGGCGGTTCCTGCCACTTCCACATAAGCGTCTCCGAATCCTTCACAGTCATACCCTAACAGAATATGAACATTCGGATTGTTTTCAATTTCTTCCGCTTTATGAGTGTCTTTGCTCGTCGGCGTGTAAATCGTTAAGCCGTCATGGAAAAATGTCATGTAGCGTGAATGCGGTTTGCCTTGCTCTACCGTCGCAAGCGAACCGACTTTATGATGATCCAGTACTTCAAGCACTTTTTCTTTGATTTCATTTTGATTCATGAAGAATCACTCCTTTTTAACGTCTCCGCTTTTACTTTTCCACATTGGGGAGACATTTAAACCAAGAAATGTGCTCTTCTGCCGATCTTCGCTCCATTCCCGCTTCAGCATGCTGTAGTTCACCGTGTCATGATAGGCGCCCTGTACGAAAATGCCTTCTCTCGTCAGTCCTTCTTTCTGAAATCCGAGCCGCTCCGCCACCGCCCTGCTTTTCATGTTTTTTTCAGCCGCGCTGATCATAATGCGGTTCAGGCCGAGATCCTGAAATGCATGGGTGATGACCGCCCGGCAGCTTGCGGTGATAATGCCGAATCCTTCATGCTCTCGATCCAGCCAGTAGCCGATCTCTGCTTTTTGATTGGCTGTATCGACATTATGGATGCTGATCATGCCGCAAAACCGGCCCTTCACAAAAATTCCGGCGTCAAACCCATTTTCTTCCGCGTATTTATAGCGCCATTCGGGGATGATCACATCGCGGTACGTATCGATATCAGCCAGGTCTTCCGCCCAGCTGAGCCATTCGCTGAGATGGTTTTGATTTCGCTTCATAACAGAATACAATTCGTCCGTATCTTCTTTGGCAAGCAATCTGATCGTCAGATGTTCCCGGATTTGACAGGAAAACACGATCACACCTTCTTTCCTTTATTAGCCATTATACAGGTAAATTCATTTTTTTCCATACAAAAAAGATGAGGCGTGCAGCCTCATCCTTAAATGCGCGGGTCGGTGAAAATGTCGTGATCATCCGTGCTTGTCGATGACATTTCCGTGACGACCGCCCCTTCTTCTCCCGCTTGAAACCAATGCTTCGTATCCGGCGGAATGGTGTATTGTCCGCCCGGCTCAAGCACAATCTCATGCCAGACGGTGTAGTATTCCTTGTCATCTTCCGGCGGGAGGACGCTTGGGTTCTCTGTCTTTTCGCCTTCCACATAGAGATACACCTTCCCCCAGCGGCAGCGGAATGTCTCTTGTTTTCCCTTCTCGCCGCCGACCGGCGGATGGCGGTGTTCCGGACACGTCTGGCGCGGGAAGAGCACCAATTCTTTCGAACAGTAGCGGTCGGTATTCACGTAAATAAACAGCTGAAGCCCGGTTTCCTCAAGCTTGCCTAAGCCGTAATCCATGATTTGAATGTCTTCGACTTCATTATCAGTCAGAACGATTCCCGCTTTTTGATAGTATGCATTCACATCATGTTTCGATATCGTCATGCTTCAGCCCCCTTATGTGGTTACAAATTTGCCGCCGTTGACATGCAGCGTCTGCCCGGTCATATAAGATGATTCATCTGAGGCCAAGAGCACATAGCAGCCGACATGTTCAACAGGCTGGCCTGCCCGGCCCATCGGCGTAGTCTGACCGAAGGAAGCGACTGTTTCTTCTGAGAATGTCGCCGGAATGAGCGGTGTCCAGATCGGCCCCGGTGCCACGGCGTTGACACGGATACCGTCGTTGACGAGCGCTTGCGCCATGGATCTCGTAAAACCGTTAATCGCGCCTTTTGTAGCCGTGTAGTCAATCAGCTGCGGATTGCCTGTGTAAGGATTAATGGATGTCGTATTGATGATCGCGCTGCCCGGCTTCATGTAATCAATCGCTTTTTTAGTCAAATAAAATTGTGAGTAAAAGTTTGTTTTAAAGGTTCTGTGAAGCTGCTCGCTTGTGATGTCTTTAATGCTTTCTTTCGGATGCTGTTCCGCGGCGTTATTCACGAGAATATCAAGACGCCCGAATTCTTCAACCGTTTTTTCAACCGCTTCATTGCAAAAGTCTTCCTCACCGACATCGCCGGGGATTAACAGACATTTTACGCCTTCTTCTTCCACTCGTTTTTTTGTATCTTCCGCATCACCGTGTTCATCAAAATAGACGATCGCGACATTTGCGCCTTCCTTCGCGTAAGCAACCGCTACGGCGCGTCCGATACCGCTGTCGCCCCCTGTGATAAGTGCGGTTTTCCCTTTTAATTTATCAGCGCCTTTATATTCTTTGTATTCATAAACAGGCGCCGGATTCATTTCGCTTTCAATGCCCGGCTGGCGGTTTTGTGATTCCGCCGGGAATTCCTTCGGATAGTTTTCCATGTCAAGTTCCTCCTTCTTGTTCGATCTCATATTTCCTGTCTACCTCGGCAGTCCTCCGGATAAACATGATTGAGACAGTTCAAAACGTTTTCGGAGAAAAATGTTTCACATGGAACGCAAGAAAAAAACCCGGCTGGCAGCCGGGTTTTTGTTTTCAATTATGAACGGACCGCTTGTTTGCGGAGCACGTCTTTTCTCACTTTTCCAAGGTTGTTTTTCGGAAGTTCGCTGACGAACTCAATTTCCGGAATTTTAAAGGCGGCAAGACGTTCTTGAAGGAATCGGGTCACTTCTTCTTCTGTCAGGTCTTCTCTGCCGTTTGTCACGATGAACGCTTTCGGCTTTTCACCGTAAAGCGGATCAGGGATACCGACAACCGCCGTTTCGAGAATGCCCGGCACTTGCTGAATGACCTCTTCAATCTGGTCGGGATAAATATTGTCGCCGCCGTAGATGATGACATCTTTATAACGTCCGGTGATAAAGATAAATCCGTCTTCATCCACATATCCGGAATCGCCGGTATGGAACCAGCCGTCTTTCAGCACTTTTCGTGTCGCTTCTTCGTTACCTTCGTAGCCTTTGAATAAAAACGGACTTGTCACAACGACTTCTCCGATTGAGCCTTGCGGAAGGACTTCACCTGTTTCCGGATCTACAACGCGGACATCCACTTCTTCCATCGGTTTACCCGCGGAAGCGGCTTTATCCATTCCCATTTGCGGATTCCAAGAGCTGATGCCCCACGCTTCCGTGCTTCCGTATCCGTGCATGAGCGGAATGCCGATGTCGAGATACTGCTGGATCAGGCTGCTTGGCACCTTTGTGCCTCCCGTCATCATATAAACGATAGAAGACATGTCAGTCTGGTGCGTTTCCCATGCTTTCAGCAGGTATGTGAAATAGACTGGCAGCGCCATGATGGTTTGAATTTTTTCTTTTTCGATGAGCTTCAGGTTTTCCACAGGGTCCTGATTGTCTGTCATAATGAATGTCGTTCCGCTCATCGTGCCGACCATCTGGCAGATAATCGCGCTCGTATGGTAATTCGGATGGCATGCTAAGAAGCGGACATGCTGCATTCTCCCCGTGTATGCCAATGTCGCGTTTACGTAGTTGTATATGCCGCCGTGAGTGATCATGCAGCGTTTCGGATTGCCGGTTGTACCTGAGGTAAACATCAGCAATGCCGTATCGTTTTCAGACACCGTTTCGACATCCGGTGTCTCACCGGAGCCTGTCAATAAAGCGTCAAACTGAGGCGTTGTCTCCGCAGCTGTTCCGGTCTCGACCTTCAGTTTAAGAGAAGATACCAGCGCAGGAAGCACTTCTTCCATAATCTCTTTAAATTCAGTGCTGTAAAAAACAGCTTTCGGTTCACAGGCTGCTAAAATGCCTTTCATTTCGTAAGGTGTTAATTGCCAGCTGACCGGCACAACTACCGCGCCGATTTCGAGTGCCGCAAACATGACAATGGATGCCGCGTGGCCGTTTTTGCAAAGCATCGCCACTCTGTCGCCTTTTTTTATTCCTTTATCAAGAAGCGCTTGTGCAAGCTGGTTGATTCGTTTTCGATATTCAGCGTAGGTCAGGGTATGCGCACCGCTTTTTACAGCTTCAATCTCTTCGCTATTTGAAATGTCATGCAGAATCAGATGCTGTAATGTCTCCATATTTTCATCTCCCATAATGATAAATCACAAAAAAACTCTGTCAGATTTTCTTTCTCACGCAACCCATTTTAAACCAAAAAATATAACTTGTAAAACTATTTTGTTTTAGAACTATTCCATCAGTGAATGATACAATAGTCCCGTGTTTTTAGTTTCTTCCCTTCCCCTTACCCTCATACATGCACAAAAAAACACACCCCACATGAGGTGTGCGCTTCCTGTTTACCGCTGTCCTTTCTCCTGAATGAAATGATAAAACAGCTTGTTTAAACGTTTGTATAAATCGGCCTCATCCTCAGTCTGGAAGGCTTTTATACTGTCTTCGGACTCGATGATGGCCGAGCTGACCGCACTTAGTATTTCCGACCCTTCAGCGGGCATATCAGCCGGCGCCATCATCACCAAAGCGCGGTCGACGGTCAGGGAATTTCCGTCCATGCCTTTGACACTGCATGGAGCTGTCAAATCATAAATTTTGAAAAAAGGCGTGACAATTTCTTCATTTTTGAGATGGTATAGGGCCATCGCCGTTCCCGGAATGCCGAGTCCGCCCTGTCGTTCACGCTCAGCAAGGCGCTGTGCGGTTTTTTGGGCATTATGAACCAATCCTTCTTGCTCCAGCATGTCAAACATACGGTTCAAAAACAGCTCATACGCCGTGTTTGAATCAATGGATTTGACCGAAAAGTTCCGCAGCACGCTTTGGATAACCGCCGCGTAATGCGCCATACGGCCGGCCGCTTCCAGCATATCAGGCGTCTCCGGCTGCTTCTCTTCTCTTTTACCGTTTCTTTTTTTGTCAAGAATCAGCGGAATTTTTCTTTTGATGTACTGCTTGACCTGATCAGCGTCTTCTTCGTTTAAAAGCGGACTGACCATGACGTAATCAATGTTTTCATACGGGATCGGAACGGTGGATACGATCATGTCATACGCGGTGATGTCTCGATCCTTCAGTTCGATGAGGGAAGACATATCAAAGGAACGGATTTCCGAAAGCTCTTTTTTCAGCCTGGATGCGAGCATTTTGGACGACCCGATGCCGCTTGAACAGACGATCAGCGCTTTGATCTTCGCCTCTTCCCGTTTGATTTCCAAAGCGGAGCCGAAGTGAAGAACGATGAAAGCGATCTCATTATCAGAGAAAAGAAGCCCCGGAAAGAATTTTTCCATTCCTTCTTCTACGGCCATGTACAGCAGAAAGTAGTCGCGTTTAATTTGCTCGGTCATCGGGTTGTACATGTCGATATTTTCTTTTACCCGGTTGATCGCAGGCTCCAGATGGGCGATTAAACCGTCGTATAAAGAGCCATTTTCCGTCAGATCAATTTTAATTTTTTCAGAAATGAAGCCGATCAGCTGCTTCGTTTGCAAGGCCGTTTCAACCTCTATGTCTTCCGGTTTGAATTCCGTTTTGTATTTGCGGTTGGCGCTCCGCAAATGAATGGTGATATATCCGATCTCAGCTTCCGGAATTGAAACGCCGAACGCTTTTTCAAGCTCTTTTGCCATTTCCAGCGCAGAGCCGTACTCCTTCGTCTGCTGCAGCGCTTTTAGTTCCGAAGCCTCCATCGTGATGGTTTCTCCGAGCCTGATCCGGTCCATCGCAAAGGTTAAATGAACCGCAAGCGCCATGTATGAGCTGTCAGATAAGGCGATCGCGATTTTTTCCTTGAGCTGAATTAAGAGCCGGTCCATTTTCAAAAGTTCCGCTTTATTTACGACGCCGAACATTTTTTCAGCATCGTCCGGTTTTCCTTTAATATTCAATTCAACCGCTTCCAAAAAGCTTTGAATATCAAGGCGGTTGACGATGAGATTGCCGACGATTTTCCGTTTCGCATTTTCCGGCCCCGTCAGCTGAATGCCGAAGCCCCTTTTTCGGATCAGCGTCAAGCCGAAGGGCGCAATCCAAGTCTCCAGCTCATCCAGGTCATAGCTGATCGTCGCGTTTGTCACTTGCAGTTCGTTCGCCAGACTGTAGAGCTTGATCGGCTCTTGAGACTCTAATAGTGAACATAGAATTAAAAGTTTCCGCTCCTCAGCGCTGTATTCATGCTGTTCATAGGACAGGTCTGACAGGAGTTTTTGTTTGTCCTCCGGGTTTCCTACCGCTTTCAGTCCTTTGCCGGGCTGTTTATCAAGTGCCAGACCGAATGATTCCATCATCGGTTTGATTGTTTTCAACTCGCGGTGAACGGTTCTTGTGCTGACTTGTAAAGCTTCCGCCAGTTCATGCACTGTCTCGTACCGGTTCTGCAGTAATAGATGTTTCATTAATTTTTGTTCTCTCGCTGTCATATACATGAAACGCGCCTCCAGATTTTCTAGTTGTGAGAAGTATGGCATATGGGGAGTGCTGCCGGGGAAAGTGGTGTAAGTTATAATATAAAACGCTTTCAATGATTATTCAACCATTTTCAAATGGCAATTTGGCACTGGGCCGTGTGACAGTATTGAAAAAGAAAAATGTGTCAGATAATATGCCATGACGCTTGTTACTCTTGATCCGCACGGCTATACTTCAAAGTGACCTTACTTGTTTTTAGACATTGCACACCACATAAACAAACGCCCGGAAGATAGCTTCCGGGCGTTTGTTCTGTTTATGGAATATCGCAGCCTTGGACACTGGTATAAATCCGGAACCACTGATCATGGCTGAGTTTGTACGCGGATGCACGCACCGCGGCGGAAATGCGGTTCTCTTTTCCGCTGCCGACAATCGGCATGATGTCTGCCGGGTGGGTGAACAGCCACGCGTACATGACTTCGTCAATGGAAGCGGCGCCGATTTCTTCCTGTACGGAACGAAGCGCGGCACGGATACGGACGTCCTTATCTGATTGTCCGGTAAAGACGCTCCCGCCCGCAAGCGGTGACCACGCCATCGGCGGAATGCGTTTTTCCTGACAGAAATCCAGCGTGCCGTCATGAATATTTTCCAGCTCGTACGCCGAGATTTCAATTTGGTTTGTGATGAGCGGATCATCCAAATAGGATTCGAGCATTCTGTACTGGTGCGCTTTAAAGTTCGACACCCCGAAATATCTGACCTTTCCCGAGCTTTTCAGCGCATGAAACGCTTCAGCCACCGCCTCCGGGTCCATAAGCGGGTCCGGTCTGTGAATGAGCAGCACATCCAGATAATCCGTATTCAGATTCAAGAGCGACTCCTCCGCCGACGCTAAAATGTGAGACTTCGACGTATTATAATGATGCGACTTGTTTCCGGGCCGTTCCGGTGATTCAATGACAATCCCGCATTTTGTGACGATTTCGATTCGCTCCCTTATTGAAGGCGAAAGGGACAAAGCGCCGCCGAAGAGCTTTTCACACGTATAACCGCCGTATATATCGGCATGGTCGAAGGTGGTGATGCCTTGGCTGATACACCATTCAATCAAATTCAGCAGCTCTCCGTCTGAAACATTCCATTCGTTCAGACGCCAAAGCCCGTGTATCACTCTTGAAAATTCCAGGTCTTCAGCCAATTGAATGCGCTGCATGTGAAATCCCCCTTTTTCTTAGAGCCTCTTGTATCTCTGTTTTCAGGAATTGCCCATGCTGTTTCATTCTGCTTAGGCGGCTGATTTTCCTTTCAGCCCGCAAAAATCGTCATTTAGTGATTCTGAAACTGCTTTTTCGCTTTTTCAACGACGTAATGGCTTCCGCCGCGTTTTTTGACGTCTTGAATCATCATCGCGATCAAGAGGTCTTTCTTTTTATAATCGTAACCGACAAACCAGCCGTTTTCTTTGCCGTCTTTATCTTCTTTAGACGTTTTCAGCTCGGCTGTACCGGTTTTTCCGGCTACGGTAATGCCGCTTACGGCCGGCTGATATGCAGAGCCGCGCGGATCTTCAACGACGCCTCTCAGCCCTTTTGTGATTTCTTCGGCATTGGCTTTCGACACCACTTGCTTATGCCAGATTTGCGGTGTTTTTTCTCCGTCTTTGATCAATGTCGGTTTGACGAGATTTCCGTCTGTGACAAATGCGGTATAGTCAGCCGCTAAGTGCAGCGGAGACATCAGCATCTGCCCCTGGCCGTAGCCCGTATCTCCGAGAAGGATCTCGGAATCAAGCTTGCCGTTAGCGATTGAAGACTTTTCAATCGGAAATTGGTACGGAATCTCTTCATCAAAGCCAAATGTTTTTAATCCTTTTGTAAACGCGTCCGCTCCGGCATCTATGGCATTTTGCGCAAAGTAGATGTTGTCCGATGTGATCAGCGCGTTTTCGAGATCCACTTCATTCAGGCGCTCTGATACGCGTGTGACATGGTAACCGCCCCAGCTTGAATCTTTCTGCCACTCTTTTCCGGTGATTTTTTTCTTTTCTGACGCTTTCAATGTGCCGTTTGTCAGGCCGACTGCCGCGGCAATCGGTTTAATCGTTGATCCCGGCGCATAAAGTTTGTTGAATTTCGCTGAAAACGGATTGTTTTTATCTTCATTCAGCTTTTTCCACTCTTTTCCGCTCCAGCCGAAAATAAAGCCGTTCGGGTCATAAGACGGTGCGCTGACGAGCGCGAGGGTCTCTCCCGTTTGCGGTTCGAGGGCGACTGCCGCTCCGCTGTCATCTTTCATAGAATCATACAGCTTCGTCTGCGTTTTCATATCAATCGTTACATGAATATCCTGCCCGCTTTCGGCTTTCTTTTCTGCAATGACCTCACCTGTTTGAGGGACGTAAATTTTCCAGCCGGTCGTGCCGCGCAGCTTGTCTTCATATACATTCTCAAGGCCGGCGATGCCGATTTTGGAAGTATCGCTGTATTGGCCGTCTTTCGCTTTTTTCAGCTGCTCCGCTGTGATGGTTTTAATATAACCGGTCAGATGGGCCGCTTTTTCGCCGTACGGATAGTAGCGGGAGCTGACTTTCGTTTTCGTCACGCCGTCTAATGCGAGCAGGCTTTTGACCTTGCTTTCATCATCCGGTCTGATTTTTTGAAGCGGGACATAGGAGTCGTCTTTTACCCAGCCCTGGTTCAGTTTGCTTTTGATATCGTCTTCAGAAAGGTCCAGTTTTTCAGACAGTTTTTTGATCACGCTGTCTTTATCCTTGCCGAGTTTTCCAGGGATAATGCCGATTTCCGGCACCTCGGTATTCACGGCGAGACCTTTTCCGTCTTTGTCGTAAATTTGTCCGCGCTTCGGTTCTTCATTTGCGATCTGCACGGTTTTGTCATCGGAAAGCTGTTTGAAAATAAAAGAAGGATTCCAGTCGATGTTCCATGATTCTCCATCGTCTGTTTTTTCTTTTTTCAGGACGGCCGTGTTTTCAAAAGCGACCTTCCCTGCTTTTGTATCCATGCTGACTTTATAATCGATGTGCTGGAGGTCATCTTTTTTCTTGTCGTCTTCGTCCTGTTTTTCGGCAGTGACTTTCAGATTTTTGACCCCTGCTTGTTCATAAACGGTTTCATATCGCTTTACAAAATCCTTTTTGGATCGTTTTTTCTTTTCATCCTGGGTGAGGCTTTGGTACATCTTATCGTAGTGACCGCCGTTCCAGTCTTTTACGAAATCTTTCATTCTGTCTTCGGCCGATTCCGTTTTCGAGCAGCCGATCAAACCTATGATTCCTGCGAGTAAAAGTAATAGGTATAACCCTTTTTTCACTGTCTATTCCCCTGCCTTCCAACTGTTATTTTCTCCTAAACCAAATCAGGCTGGCAAGGATTTTTTTCTCATATTGTTTAAAATTTTTTTGTTTTTCCTGCCGTCACGGGCCATATTCTTATACAATGTATCTATTAAAAAAAGGGGGAATTTCAGATGATCAGAGAAGCAGCCATGCTGTATGTAAAAGAAGGTCTTGAGGGGGAATTCGAAGAGGCATTCCGCCGGGCGGAGCCGATTATCGAGGGCATGAAAGGTTATCTGTCCCATTCCTTGTCCAAATGTATGGAAAAGACGCATAAATATTTGCTGCTTGTGGAATGGGAGACATTAGAAGATCATACAAAAGGCTTTCGCGGATCGCCGGAATATCAGGAATGGAAAGCCTTACTGCACCGTTTTTATTCACCATTTCCCGTTGTGGAGCATTTTCAGGATCTATCAGACTCAGATCGCGTGAAGCGTAAAACCGATTAAGGAGATCGACCATACAAAAACGGCGGTATAGATATTGAATTTCCCGGAGCCGTCGTTTTCTTTCCGTTTTTCCTCCAGCCCCTGAATGAACATGACCGCACCGAGAAACACGAGCATAACCGGCTGTATGACAGAGGTATGTTCCGCATACGTAAATGCGGCGGCCGCAAGTATAATAATCAGCATCGCGAGTGACAGTTTTAAGGCGCGCAGCAAAGCAATCCATCCTTTCTGTTATCATTTTTTGAACACAATTCTATTTCTGTCTTTATCCCCCATTATTCTAGCGTATTTTTTGCGCGGATAGAACGAAAGTCGGACAATTTTAAGTTTGTTTTAAGGAGCACGAAAAGCGCGCTCCCGATGAAAAGGAGCGCGCGGTTATGAGCGGGCGAGGCTTCCGTATCCGAGCCCCCGCAGGACGCATGCCATGACTTCATATCCCTTGCTGTTGGGGTGTACGCGGTCATGAGAGAGATATTCATTCATTTTTCCTTTGAAAGCGCTGTGGACGTCGGCGATTTTGACGTACGGCGCCGATGCGAGTGTGCTGAGGTGCGCATTATAAGAGGATATCCATTTTTCTGCAATGGAGATTCCCGGGAAAGGATTGTATAAATTGAAGACGCGGATCTCATAAGGAGACGGGTGCGGCCCTTTTAAGGCAGCGATCTTGGCAATCATCTTTTCAAAGTTCTCATGGCAGTGACTGGACACGCTGGTGAACACCGAAGCGTCCGATGTTTGCTGATATGCCTGAACCGAATCGATCAAATCGTTGCCGCAGCCTGTAATCGTAATCATATCAGCAGCCTGAATCCGCCTCTGAATGTACGGCAAGGACATAAGCCCGAGAATTTCTCCCGTCTCAAGGCCTGATTTGGCAAAGATGGATACGTCGGTTCTTGTCTGTAAATCTTCTGCCATCATACGCCCGAACCGCTGGACAAAACCGGCGGAAAACGGCCCGGATCCCCTCCCCGTCGTCAAAGAATCCCCCAGCGCCGTATAAACAAGTCCCATTTACTTTCCTCCACTCGTTACTATCGATATTGTAATGTACGCGAGTGAAGAAAAATTGGCTCGGTCAATAACCCAATTTCTCAGAAATATGCTGTGCGGCGGTTTTGACCTTTTCGGTTAAATACGGCAGCCTGTCCTCTGAAAACCGGGCTTCGAAGCCGGCGATGCTGATTCCGGCAGCCACCTTACCTTCGTGATTGAAAATCGGCGCCCCGATCGCCGCCGTGTAATCTTCTAATTCCGAATAGCTGATCGTATAACCTGATTGTAAGGACCTTTCAATGGATTGAAGCAGTTCAGCCCGATCCGTCATCGTGCCTGAGGCGATTGCGGCAAGCTTTGTCTTCTGAATGTATGTGTCAATCTCCTCTTTTGGCAGAAACGATAGAATGCTTCTGGCGCACGCTCCCGCGTACAGCGGCGACCGGCGGCCGATTGCCGTATACAGGCGGACGGTTTGAGTGCCTTCAATTTTTTCGACGTAAATGGCTTCATCTCCGTCCCTCATGATCAGCTGAACGGCCTCATCCACTTCGCCGCACAGCTCTTCCATAATCGGTTTAGCTATTTTCCTGATGTCCAGACGTTCAGAGACGAGCTGGCCGAATTGTAAAAAGATCAGACCAAGCTGATAACGGCCGTCCGCTGCCCGGGTGAGAAATCCCGTTTCCTCCAGCGAGCTTGCCATCCGGTGAACCGAGGTCTTCGGCATTTCCGATAGAGAAACCAGCTCATTTAAGCTCAGGCTCGGTTCAGTCAGAAACAAATGAAGCAGTTCCATTGATTTGATGACGGTTTTGTTTTTGTTTTCCATGGTCTTTAGCCCCTTTGTCAGATCAGCCATTCCATTTTGAGCCTTGCTTTCAGCTCCTTCAGCTGCTGTTCCTTCTCTAAAAGCAGCATTTCCGCTTCCTCCAGCGAAACGGCCCGGAACGTGATATGTTCCCCCGGCATCGTTTGGGCGACGAGAGGAAGATCAGCGGATATGATATGCGCCATCCGCGGATAGCCCCCCGTCGTCTGTCTGTCAGCCAGCAGAATAATCGGATTGCCGTCCGGCGGCACCTGCACCGTTCCGAACGTCACGGCCTCAGATACCATCTCCAGCGGCTCCCGCAATTCAAGCGGAGCGCCCTTCAGCCGGTAGCCCATTCGGTCGGATTGAGGCGTGACCGTATATGACTCTTGGTAAAAACGCAATTTTGCTTCTTCTGTAAAAGCGTGAAATTGAGCGCCTTCAAGCACTCGTATGACCGGATTTTTTTTCAGCGGCAGAAATCCTCTGCTGCTGACAGACCAATCAGGCGCTGAGAAACCATGCTGTCCGAAAGAATCGCTCAGACGGTACGCGATTGATTCCGAACATGGCGTCATACGGCCGAGCGGCAGCTCATCATCTTTTTGCAGCGCTCTTCCGCAAAAACCGCCGATCCCCGCTCTGACATACGTGCTTTTGCTTTCCATGACGGCGGGCACGTCAAATCCCCCCGCGACGGCGAGATAAGCGCGGCTCCCCATCTTGCACGGCCCGAATGAGACGACGCTGTTTTCCTTTATCAAAACCGGTTTCCACAGAGGGGCGGGCTCCCCATTAATATGAAGGGCGAAATCAGCTCCCGTGACAGCAATAACCGCAGGTTCTGAAAATTCAAAGGAAGGCCCGGGCCCCATGAGCGTAATTTCCAGTCCCGCCTCTTTTTCTTGATTTCCGGCAAGAAGATTGGCGATGCGCAGTGAGATCGTATCCATTGCGCCGCTTCCCAGCACACCGTATTTCTGATATCCCGTCCGCCCCTTGTCCTGAACCGTCGTCAAGAGACCGGGCTTTACCACTTTCATACTCATTCGGCTCCCTCCTTGATGCGGCTGTACTCCTCTGCCGTGATCCGGACGAATTTCACCGTATCGCCCGCTCTCAAAAGACTCGGCGGATGTTCTTCCGGCCTGAAAAGACGGAGCGGGGTGCTGCCGATCAGCTGCCAGCCGCCGGGAGTGGATATCGGATACACACCGGTCTGCATTCCCGCGATTCCTACTGAACCGGCCGGGATGGACGGCCTTGGCGACGCCTTTCTCGGCGCTCTGATCCGCTCAGACATTCCTCCTAAAAACGGAAATCCCGGCGCAAATCCGAGCATATAAACGAGATATTCGCCTTCAGTATGAATGCGGATGACGTCTTCCGGGGTCAGATCGTTCATCTCAGCGACCTCTTCTAAATCGGGACCGAAATCACCGCCGTAGCAAACGGGGATTTCCATCACCCGGCGCTCTTCTTTGCGGCCGGTCATTATATGGCTGAGACGTTCTGTCACTTCTTTCTTGACCAGGGCAAAAGGAGAGACGCCTTTTTTTATGTTTGAGACGGCATACACATCATAAAAGATCGTTAAGCTTGTGAATGCCGGAATACATTCAACGAAGCCCGGAAACGGCCGTTCTTCCATACAGGCTGCCGCCGCATGCACCCGGCTGTTGACCTCTTCGCTGATGTGCCCGCCAAAGCGGATGATAACGGCGGAATCACCGTACGGCTGTATATCAAGCGCTGTATTTCCGCTATACTGCATCATTGTCATCACCTCGTTGTATTCTTTCTCACTTACAGGACAGCAAGCGATTCATTTCGTATATCGGTGATCAGCATGTGCCCCGGTGAATGTGTTATTACGATGTCAGGCTTTGCTTTCATGATCACCGCCTGGGGCGTAACGCCGCAAGCCCAGAATACGGGAACTTCGCCTTCCCGCACCGTTACGGCATCTCCGAAATCCGGCTGATGCAAATCGCTGATACCGATGCTTTGCGGATTTCCGATGCGGACGGGGGCGCCGTGCACGGCGGGAAAACGTGACGTGACCTGCGCCGCGCGGACTGCAAGCCTTTCCGGAATCGGTCTCATGCTGACGACCATCTTTCCAGAAAACGGGCCGGCGGGAACACAGTCAATGTCTGTTTTATACATGGGGACATTCACACCCTCATCGATGTGCCTGATTGGAATGTGCTGATTAATAAGGGCCTGCTCGAATGAAAAACTGCAGCCGATTAAAAACCCGACATAATCATCCTTCCAATACGGCGTAATATCCGTTACCTCTTCAGTAAGCACGCCATGCCGATAAATCCTGTATTTCGGAAAGTCCGTCCGGATATCAGCTCCCGGCGCAGCTATTGCCGGAACGGGTGAACCCGCATCCGTCACATCAAGCACCGGACAAGGCTTTTGATTGCGCTGGCAGAATAAGAGAAAATCAAAGGCAAGATCCTTTTGCAAAACGACGAGATTGGCTTGTGCGTAAGAAGCGGCCATCCCCGCCGTCGGCCCGGTCATCTGCCCCTTCCTGATCAGCTGTCTGACTTCTTCGGGGCTCATGTCACTCATATGGTTTTTCATATCATCAGCTCCATAGCTGCGGCATCTGCGTGAATAATGTATAGATGCCCATAACCGCCATGACAACCACTACGATCGCCCCTGCAATCGTGAGCCAGACCGGATGCTTGTAATCGCCGACGATTTTTTTCTTATAAGCGCCCAACAGTATCATTGCTAATGCAAGCGGCAGAATTAAGCCGTTAAGCGAACCGACCGCGACCAGAATTTTGGCAGGCTGGCCGATCGTAACAAAAATAAGAGTGGATACGATGATAAAACCGATAATGACGCCATGTGAGTGCTTTTCGATTTTTGTTGAAAATGATTTGAAAAATGATACCGATGTATAGGCGGCGCCGATGACAGACGTGATAGCGGCAGACCACATGATGACGCCGAAAATTTTATAGCCTACATTTCCCGCCGCAAGCCGGAATACAGAAGCCGCCGGATTATCAGGATCAATGCTCAGGCCCTTTGAGACGACGCCGAGCACGGCGAGAAACAGGGCAATCCGCATAATCGATGTAATCAGAACGCCTGTGATGGAGCTTTTCGTAACCTGAGGGAGGACTTCCTTCCCTTGGATGCCTGAATCAAGCAAACGGTGGCCGCCGGCAAATGTAATGTATCCGCCGACCGTGCCGCCGACAAGCGTCACGATCGCCAGCACACTGATATGATCAGGCATAAAAGTTTTCACAACGGCGTGTCCGACCGGCGGAGCCGTCGTTACGGCAACATACACAGTCAATACGATCATGACGATTCCGGCGATCTGCATAAAACGGTCCATGACTTTTCCGGCTTCCTTTATGACAAAAATCAGCACCGCGACCGCTGCGCTGATTAAAGCGCCGATCTCCGGTTTGATCCCGAATAATACTTGAAGACCGAGACCCGCGCCGCCGATGTTTCCGATATTAAACGCAAGTCCGCCGAGCACGACCAGAAAAGCAATGGCATAACCGGCGCCCGGAAGCACCATATTGGCAATCTCTTGGCCGCGCTTTCCGGAAACCGCGATAATCCGCCATACATTGGTTTGCGCGAAAATGTCCAAAATAATAGAAATTAAAATGATAAAGCCGAAGCTTGCCGCCAATGTATTGGTAAACGTGGCCGTTTGCGTCAGAAAGCCGGGCCCGATTGATGATGTCGCCATCAAAAATGTCGCGCCTAAAAGAAGCGACCATTTGCCGGAAGCCTTTCCGGCTGTTTTTTTCTTTTGCTCCATGCTGTCTTCCTCCCTCTGCTGCTCAGTCTTTTGAAAGTGCGCTGATTTGAATGTCTGCCGCTTTTAATTCTTTTTTGATTGTTTTTGCGAATGTGAGGGCGTGGGCTCCGTCTCCGTGAATGCAGACCGTGTCCGCTTTCAGGCTTACAGCTTGTCCCTTACGTGATGTCACCGTGCTGTCTTTCACCATTTGAATCACTTGACCGACCGCTTTTTTGTCATCCTGAATCAGCGCATCCGGCTCTGAACGCGGCGTCAGCGTGCCGTCTTCCTGATAGGTGCGGTCCGCAAACACTTCGCTTGCCGTCCTCAGTCCGATTCGATCTCCCGCTTTAATCAGCTCGCTTCCGGAAAGCCCGAAAAGAATAAGCCCGGGATCAAAATGACAGACCGCCTGAGCGATGGCTTCTGACAGGCCGGGATTGACGGCGGCCATATTATATAAAGCGCCGTGCGGCTTCACATGCTGCATCTCGACACCTTCTGCTTTTAAAAACCCTGACAGCGCGCCGATTTGGTACAGCGTCAGATCATACGCTTCCTCGGGTGTAATCGCGATCTGCCGCCGCCCGAATCCCTGCAGATCGAACAGCCCGGGATGAGCGCCGATTTTCACGCCTTTTTCCGCCGCAAGCGCAACCGTTTTGCGCATCACGCTGGGATCACCCGCATGAAAGCCGCAGGCGATGTTTGCAGATGTCACATAATCCAAAATCTCTTCATCCAGCCCGATTTTATAAGCACCGAAACTCTCTCCTAAATCACAATTGATGTCAATCTGAAACATAAGATCCCTCCTGTATTGTAAACGTTTTATATGATTATCATTCCGCTATTCGGAATGACTATTCCGAATTGTTGGATTTCTCTTCATTATATTTATTTCTGACAGGTTTGAACATCCTTTTGTCAGAAAACCTACCATGGACCTAGTCACAAATCTGACAAAACAAAAAAAGAGAGCCTCATACTGAGACTCTCTCTTTTTTCTATTATAACACCCAGTGGCGGATCGCTTTGGCGACCCCGTTTTCCGTGTTGACATCAGTCACCCAGTCAGCTGTTTCTTTCACAATGTCCTGCGCATTCCCCATGGCGACGCCGACACCCGCTTTTTCAATCATGGCAATGTCATTCAGACTGTCACCCATGGCCATCACATTTTCCATCGTGAAGCCGAGTTTTTCCGATACCTTCGCCAGCGCAGCCGCTTTGTTGATACCGAGGGCATTGACTTCGATGTTGATCGGACTGGAGTTTGTGATCTCGAGCTCCTTGTATTCCTTGAGCTCTTTCAGCACCTCATTCCGCACTTCGTCATCCTCGATTTCGAATCCGAACTTGAGCCACTGATGATCCGTAATCGTTTCCGGGAATTCCCCTCTCCACACTCTATCGACGGTAGAGGCCCAGAAATTCGTGTTGTGCTTATTCCTCAGATCCCATAATTTTTGAATATGATCGGTATGAAGAAGCTTGCGCTCAACCAGCTCAAAGTCGGAATCCCAGATTTCGCTGCCGTTTGCCGTGATTAAAAAGGATGACAGCTCGAGAGACTCAGCCAGTTCGCGGCAGGTCATCAGCGTGCGTCCTGTGCTGATGACGACGTGAATTCCTTTCGCCTCCGCCTCCTTGATCGCCCGCCGGTTTTCCTCCGGGATGAGCTGCTCGTCATTGAGCAGGGTTCCGTCCATATCAATCGCGATCAGTTTAATATCTGCGTCTTCTCTTTGTATCGGCATATATGTACCTCACTTTTTATAATGTAGTCGTCTCTATTTTAATACATATGACCCACAGGAACAAAAAACCGCTTCCTGCGTTTGGCGGGGAGAACGTTGAGGAAAAGAAATATTGAGGTGATGGAGGATGAAAGAAAGAAAACAAAAGAACAAACCGAATGAAAATCCTGAACATCATGATTTAACCGATCCGATTCCGCTGGAAGAGCTGAAGGAAAACGCCAATGACGAAAAACACAAACATGACCAAAGGGACAATTCACAAAGTGAAAGAGATTATGATACAAAATAACAGGCTTGTCCGAAAGCCGCCGCTGGAGGCGGCTTTTTTTACGATGGCTGGATAAATATGCTGAGCTCAGCTTCCGCCACAGGCTTCCCGGCAACGGACGCTTTCGCCCGGCCGAACACAAAACCGCGTCTGATTCGCGTGACCTCAAAAAAAAGATCCAGACGGTCTCCCGGCAAAGCGGCACCTAACCTTTCCGCTTTCTTCACCGCGGATAAGAGACCGAGGCCGTCACCGCCGGTAATTCCCGCGCAAGCCGCCGTTTGGGCCATTGCTTCAACGACGAGCGAAAATGGCATCTCTCTTTGGGATTCAGTTATAAACCAGTCATTTTCACTGATGTTTTTGTAAGCAGCCGCCCATTTTCCGGCTTCACTGTTCGTCGTGCCGTCCATCAAAAGAAACGGAAAACGATGGGGCAATAGCTTCTGATTCATCACGCAGCCTCCCTTCTCTCTCATTATAACGCAAGAAAAAACCCGCGTCCCCCGACGCGGGTTCATTTTTATTGATTGAGCTTTTTGAGCACGATGCCGTGCAGCGGTTCATGCGGCTGAATACCGCAAATGTCTTGAAGAACGCCGCTCGTGCCTTTTTCCGCGATAAGCTTTTGCAGCTCAACCGCTTCCGGATCATCCTGATAGTCAAAACGCAAGGCGGCGGCGATGCCTTCTGCCAGCGCGTTCGGTTCTTTTATTTTTTTGGCCGGCCCTACTAATCTGTCATTCGCTCCGAGTTTTCTGAGCGGTGATCTGGCGACTCTTGTCACATCATCCGTGATGTATTCATTTTCAAAGCGGCCGATGATTTTTTTCATGTACTGCTCGTGTTCGGCTTGCTTAAAGCCGTACGCTTTCACTAAGTACTCGCCCGTTTCTGAAAGTGCATCGTACACGACACGCCGGATTTCCGGATGGCCGATGGCCTCTTTGACAGTTTTTAATCCGCGCTGATAGCCAACGTACGCCGTAACGGCATGACCGGTATTGACGGTAAACAGCTTTCTCTCGATGAAAGGCGTAAGATCATCCGTAAACAACGCACCTTCCAGTACCGGCTGGCCGCCGGCAAAGCCGGTTCTGTCTATGACCCATTCAAAAAACGGTTCTACGGATACTTTCAGCGGATCTTCATGGTGCTGAATCGGCACGATCCGATCCACCGCAGAATCCGGGAAGCCGACCGTCCGGTTCACGAATTCCCGCTCCGCTTCCGTCAAATGTCCGAAAACTTCTTTTTTCAGAAAACTGCTGCCGCCGATCATATTTTCACAGGCAATGATATTGAGAGGCTCAGAGGACGTTCTGCGCTTCAGCCCTTCCGCGATGGACGGGGCGATGAGTCTGAGAACGTTCGGGCCCACCGCCGTCGTAATGATCGCCGCTTCATTGATCAGCCTGTACAGCTCTTGTTCTTGCACCGCGCTGTTGATGGCTGAAACGGGGCCGATGATTTCTGTCTGCCGGCCGCCGTCGGCAAGCTCCACGGTATATTCCTTCTTTTCATTGAGAAGGCTGACCATCGTTTCATTCACATCAGCGAAAACTACCTCATAGCCGGAATGATGGAGCAGGGCGCCGATAAAGCCCCGCCCGATGTTTCCCGCTCCGAAATGAAGGGCAATCATGTCAGTTCACCTCGCTGAAAATAGCGGCCAGTTCTTCTTCCGTCTTTGCACTGATCAGCCGTTCGATGTTTTCTTCCTCTGAGCAGATGATGGCGATGTTTGACAGGATGTCTAAGTGTTCATTGTTTTTTCCGGCGATACCGAAAACGACCTTTGCCGTATTGCCTTCACCGTATTCCACACCGTCCGGAATCTGGATGACGGAAATGCCTGAATGAAGCACCTCATCCTTCGCATCTTCCGTGCCGTGCGGGATCGCGATGAAATTCCCCATAAACGTGGATGATGTTTCTTCACGTTCGAACATTTTTTCCACATAGCCGTTCTTCACGTAGCCGTTATCAATCAATGTCTGTCCCGCGAGGCGGATGGCATCCTCTTTTGAGTTCACCGTCTGGTTCAGTTTGATGTTCGCTTTAGCCAATACTTCCATGATGAAGATCCCTCTTTCTGTTGATTAGTTTTTAAGCTTTTCAATCAGTTCATCGTATTTCGGGCTGTTCAAGAAATTATCAACCGAAATGTGCACCGCCTGCGGCAGCTTCGCTTTCGCGCGGTCAGTCAGGTCCTTATGCGTAATGACGATATCCGCGTCATTCGGAAGATTATTGATCGACGTATTTGTCACATCAATATCCAGGTCTGCTTTTTTCACTTTGTTTCTTAAAATGGAGGCGCCCATTGCGCTCGATCCCATACCCGCGTCACACGCGAAGATAATGCGGCTGACTTGGTCGGCGGAAATATCAGCGGCGCTGTTTTCCGGCTCTTCCTCTTTGTCTGCCAACGCGGCCGCCGCTTCACTTTTCCTGCCTTTCATTTCCTGCATTTTTTCCGCCGCGGCTGTCAAATCTTCTTCGCTCGCTTTAGACGATTTCAGAATAAACGCCGAGACGATAAACGATACGGCCGCGGCAACGATGACGCCCGCCAGCACGCCGAGGTAGCTTCCTTTCGGCGTCAGCGCTAAAATGGCGATGATGCTTCCCGGAGATGATGCGGCGACAAGACCCGCGTTAAAGATCGAGAATGTAAGCAGTCCGCTCGCTCCCCCGGCGATCGCCGCGAGGATCAGCATCGGTTTCATTAAAATGTAAGGGAAATAGATTTCATGAATCCCCCCGAAGAAATGAATGATCGCCGCTCCCGGAGCCGTCGATCTTGAAGAGCCTTTCCCAAAGAACATATATGCCAGTAAAATACCGAGTCCCGGCCCGGGGTTCGCTTCCACTAAGAACAGAATGGATTTACCCGCTTTGGCGGCCTGCTCGATTCCGATCGGACTTAAAATGCCGTGGTTGATCGCGTTATTCAGGAACAGGACTTTCGCCGGTTCTACGAAAACGCTTGCAATCGGCAGCAAATTCGCGTGGACAATGACTTCCACACCCGCCGCCAGCAATTTGTTAAGAGACAGGACGACCGGGCCGATCGCATAAAACGCGATAATCGTCAGCACAGCTCCGATAATTCCCGCCGTGAAGTTGTTGATCAGCATTTCAAAACCCTGTCTGACTTTATCTTTAAACACACGGTCTAATTGTTTAATGAGATAACCGCCCAAAGGCCCCATAATCATTGCCCCTAAGAACATCGGAATGTCCGCTCCGACAATGACTCCGATGGCCGCCGTCGCTCCGACGACTCCCCCGCGGTGATCGTAAATCATTTTTCCGCCCGTATATGCGATTAAAAGCGGCAGTAGATACGTAATCATCGGGGTTACCAATGTATTCAGCTGCGGATTCGGAAACCATCCCGCTGGAATAAACAGCGCGGTGATAATTCCCCATGCGATAAATGCGCCGATATTCGGCATGATCATACCGCTTAAATAACTGCCGAACCGCTGTATCTTCACTTTCATGCCAGCTTGCTGTTCTTGCTGCATGTTCATTCCCTCCCTGTTTGCTTGCCTTCAGATGAAAATAAATAAGACACGGGGTTTCTCTCTCCCCTGTGTCTTCATCATAAAACGCTTACAATCCCCATTCAATGAAAAGTAAAGAGGAGTTTGGCACAGAGACTGTGACAACTCCTTAACAAAAAAAAGACACCTCATCAAAGGTGTCTTACCGCTTTCTGTATATAATGTGTCCTTTTGTGACGACGAGTTTGGCAATGAGCCGCTCACTGACAATAAACACCGGATACGCACATACGAGCGCGAAAATGGCGGCCGGCACATACCGCGCTGCCGGAAACATCGGCATGACGGCGGTTCTGGCCATCTGCACAAGATAAATCAAAAGCACCGTGATCGCAATGGCCGCAGCCATAATCGGAGCTGATACTTTATATTCACGCAATTTCACATGGCAATGCCCGCACTGAAACTGGCACGGGATCATGGATGATCTGACCATGTCGCCTGTAATCGGCTTGCCGCAGTTCGGGCAGGTCGTTTCTTTCATGTTTATTCCTCCATTCAACTCTTCTATTATAACAGAGTCTGACTACGTCTTTTACATTTGTGATTGTTCAACATTTTTTCACATATTTTATCATCAGGCTCTTGTGTGCATCTGTGAAAACATCTACTCTTAGAGGGAGGTTCATCACTCATTCGCATAAAAAGGAGGATGCAGAATTGCTTCCGATTCACAGACAGCAAACCTTGCTTGAATGGCTGAAAGAAGAGGGCGCGCTGAAAATCTCTGACATAAGCGAGAGATTCGGCGTCTCCGAGATGACCGTGTACAGAGATGTCAATCAGCTGGCGGATGCAAACCGGATTATCCGGACACCCGGCGGCATTACGCTCCCTCCCGCTTCAGAACGAAGCGCCAATCAATGCGGCTATTGCCTGCGGCCGATTCAGCATTCGTATTCTGTTCAGCTTATTACCGTTTCACAAGCCGTTGAGCAGATGTGCTGCATTCATTGCGCGATTTTGCGGTATGAGGATAAAAAGGAAGAAGTGTCCCACGTCATTTGTAAAGATTTTCTTCTCCAGACGACGCTGACGGCCGCTTCCGCATACTTTTTAGTCCATGCCGATATTGACCTTCACTGCTGCCGGCCTCAGGCGATTCCCTTCTCAACGCTTGATTACGCAGAACGGTTTCAAAAAGGATTCGGCGGGATCATTTGCACCTTTGACGAGGCGGCGGACATCATCTTACACGACAGGCAGAAGGGATGCACCTGCAGCAAGACATAACAACAACCAACCGGAAGGCGGTGTCATCATCCATGAGACAGAACAAACGCTGGCTCATCTTTTTGCTGTTCCTTGTTTTGATTCCGAAAACAAGCTTCGCCCACGCCTACATCACAAACTCAAATCCGGGTGAGAACAGCGAATTAAAACAAGCGCCGAAGCAGATTGAAATTGAGTTTAATGAACAGATTGAAGAAGGCTTCCACTCCATTAAGGTCTATAATTCATCCGGCGAACGGGTCGATGCGGGCAAAACGGTGATTCAAAAAAATGATGCCCGCATCATGACCGCGGCATTGAAAAAAAATCTGCCGCATGATATTTACAGAGCGGAATGGAACGCGGTATCGGCCGACGGACATCCGGTATCAGGCGTCATCCCTTTCAGTGTCGGAAAAGCCGGCGGAGAACTTCAGGAGCAGACATCATCGCAAGCGGCGCTTCATCCCGAAGCGGCCATCGACCGCGGTATTTTGTACACCGCTCTCTCCCTGTTTATCGGCACGGCTTTTTTCCATCTGTTTTGGTACAGAAATAATAAAGATTCATCAAAAGCAAAACGAACTGTAAAGCTGCTCGTGATTTCTTTATGTGTAACGGGGCTCGCGCTTATCTGCCAGCTCCCGATCCAGACGAAAGAAAACGCGGGCGGCGCTTGGAGCGCCGCGTTCCAGCCGGACTATGTAAAAGAAACGCTTCTGAAAACGGCAGGCGGGTACGTCTGGATGATCCAGATCAGCTTATTTATCCTGCTCGCCCTGTCCATGATCCCGCTGTTGAAGAAGAAAGCATTCCGGTCATTTGCGTACTGGACGGCGCCGCTGTTGTTCTTCTTCGCTTCGCTTTTGGCAAAAGCATTCGCCGGGCATGCGGCGGTTATCGACGAAAAAGCGGTCGGCATCGCGATGGACTTTCTCCATTTATCGGCCGCGTCTGTATGGATGGGCGGTATCGCCGCGCTTGTGCTGCTTCTTTCATCAGAGTGGAGAAAACCCGATAAAACCATCGCTTGGGAAACGGTCAGACGGTTTTCTCCTTGGGCGTTCGCCTCTGTCGGTGTGCTGTTATTTTCAGGTGTGCTGAACGGATTTTTCATTATCCGCACGTTTGATTCACTCTTTCACACCGCTTACGGTAAGACGCTCCTTTTGAAAATCGGACTGTTTGTCAGCATGCTTGTGCTCGGCGCCGTTCACGTATGGATGACGAAGTTCAGCAGAAAAAGGAGCATCAGCGCAACGATAAAGGCCGAATGGGCACTAGGCATCGCGGTGTTATTTACAACCGCCGTCTTCACAAGCCTGCCCAGTCCGCCGCCGCCTGCGCCATTGCCTTTTAACGGCTCAGAAACGATCGGAAACGGGGAAACCCTGTCCTTGCACATTACGCCGAACCAGCCGGGTAAAAATGAATTTCAAGTCATTGTCACCGATCACAACGGCAGCTTGGTAAAAGACATTCAGCAATTTACGGTCACTGTTTACCAGACGGGCTTCAGCGGCAAACAGCATGAAAGCACCTTTGATTTGAAGAAGACGAAGGAAGGCACATTTGAAGCCGCCAACCTGTCCATCACCGAAAAGGGAAACTGGAAGATCAAAGTCCACGGGCTGACAAACGATTTTAATGAAATCAACCAAATATTCTCAACGACAAACTAAGGAGTGTATCTCATGTTGAAAAAAAAGGCTTTATTATTCATATCCGCCGTGACCCTGTCACTCGTCGGTTTTACGGCGACAGCAAGCGCCCACGTCTCAGTCAAACCCGCGGAATCCGCGGCCGGTTCTTGGGAAACGTACACGATGAAAGTGCCTGTGGAAAAGAATCAGCCGACAACGAAAGTCGTGCTGAAAATGCCCGCCGGCGTTGAATTTCAGCAATATCAGCCGATTCCGGGCTGGAAAACATCCGTATCCAAACATGATGACAAAGCGGTCTCCGTCACTTGGGAAGCAAAGGACGGCGGCATCCAGCCCGGCCAATTCCAGCAGTTCACGTTCGTTGCGAAAAATCCTGAAAAGAGCGGAGATGCCGCTTGGGACGCTTACCAATATTACAAAGACGGCAGCATTGTAGAATGGACGGGTGATGAGAAAGCCGACACGCCTCACTCGATTACGAAAATCACGAAATCGGCCAGCGTGACGGATGCGCACGGAGCTGAACAGTCAAACGAAGAAAGCAAATCCGGCGTATCAGCGCTTGATATTGCAGCCATCGTTCTGTCAGCTGCGGCGATTATCCTTTCCATCACGGCGCTTGTAAAGAAAAAACGCGCGTAAGCAAAAAGCGATCCGGCTCTAAAGAGCCTGCGATCGCTTTTTTTCTTATCCGCGGCCTGCCTGGAATGACGGATATTTGGTCATTCCCCCGTCAGCAAACAGCGTAATGCCGGTTACGTAGCTTGATTCCTTTGAAGCAAGCCAGACGGCGACAGCCGCGATTTCTTCCGGCTCACCGATATATCCCATCGGAATCATGCTTTCCACATCTTTTTTCTGAACGGGATCCGCAAATTTTTCCGCGTTGATCGGCGTATTGATGGCTCCCGGCCCGATGTTGTTGACACGGATGCGCTTCGGCGCGTACTCAAGCGCCAGCGTTTCCGTCATCAATTTGATGCCGCCTTTACTCGCCGCGTAGTGAACAAACAGAGGCCATGGAATCATTTCATGTACGCTCGACATGTTAATGACGTTTCCTTGAATATCATTCTCTACGTAATATTTAATGGCTTCGCGGCTTCCTAAGAAAGCGCCGGTCAGATTGGTATTGATGACTTTGTTCCAGTCTTTAAGCGGCATTTCATGTGACTGAACCGGATTTTCCATGCCGGCGTTATTGATCATGACATCCAATGTCCCGAATTCCTTCACCGCGGTCTGCACGATGTTTTTGACATCTTCTTCTTTTGTGACGTCTCCTTGAACGATGACCGCTTCGCCTCCCGCTTTTTGAATCTCTTCTTTAACGGTTTGGGCGTCTTTTTCATTACTATAGTAGTTAACCACGACTTTCGCCTGCTCCTGTCCGAAGCGGATCGCCATCGCTTTTCCTAATCCTGATGAAGCTCCCGTAATGGCAACGACTTTTCCTTTTAAATCCGTGTACATGTTCAAACCTCCTGCATTTGTTATGAATTTGATTTCGCAACGCCTAAGAATACCGCGGCCACAATGATCAGGATAATCCCGATGGCAATGGCGACCAGCTGACGCTTCGTTTTGCTCTCACGGAGAATGAAGATTCCGCCGAGCGTGCTGATGACGATCCCCATTTGAGAGAGGGAAAAACTTGTCGCAACTCCGACGCGCGGCTGTGAGATGAACAGAAACATATTCCCGAGCGCCCAGATGATTCCCGGCAGAATGTTCTTGAGGGCGTACTTATTAAACGGTTTATGCTTGTACGTCAGGAGCAGTCCGCCGATGACCATCCCGATCGCCTGCGGCAGGAGCGCTGACCATCCGGATACGCCGAACAGCCGGGCCACAACGACATAGACCAAATAACCGAGCGTGGAGATCAGCAGGATGACAATGCCTTTTTTTAAGTTTCCCGGTTCTCCGTCCGCCCGCCCCTTTTTATCTTCTAAAGATGTGAGCACAATCCCGATGATGATAAAAATAAGGGCGAGAATACCCAGCGTAATCGCGATCGGGGTTGACCATTCTTTGAATACGATAACACCGAACAAAGAAGTCGAGACGAGCTGCATTCCCGTTGATATCGGCATCGTTTTTGAAACGCCCATCAGCTGTATGCTTTTAAGCTGATTGCTTTGGCCGAGCGACCAAAACAGCCCCGAGATGATGCCGACAATAAAAATGCGCCCGGACAGCACCGGGTGGACAAACAGATACAGCACAAACGAAACGATGAGCGCCCCGATTGTCGTTCCCAGCGTCTGGCTGTAAGGCCCGCCGCCTAATTTGACGTTAAATAACACGATGCTCCCCCAAAATAAAGCCGGGAGAAGAGCCAATAATATATCCATGATGGCGACCTTCTTTCAATCGTATTTGCTGTTATTTTGTCTGGAATCGAACCGATTATTCCCGCAAGATCAAAAAAGCCTGCCGGCGATATTCACCGGCAGACTGCTCAATAAAAACAGCCCCGCTTAGAAGCGGGGCTTTCTTTTCGGATCATTAAAGTCCGATAGACATGTATTTGGTTTCCAGGTACGGCTCAATGCCTTCCGTACCGCCTTCACGGCCGATGCCGCTTTCTTTCATTCCTCCGAACGGCGCTTGAACCGCGGACGGACCGCCGTCATTCCAGCCGATGATGCCGTATTCAAGCTGTTCAGAAATATAGATGCCGCGGCGGTAGTTTTCTGTGAAGAAATAAGCCGCAAGCCCGAACGGCGTATCGTTCGCAAGCTTGATCGCTTCATCAATATCTGAGAACGTAACGATCGGCGCAACCGGGCCGAATGTTTCTTCATGCATGATGTTCATGGATGTATCTACATTTGACAGCACGGTCGGTGTCACGAAATAGCAGCCTTTTTCATCGTTTTGGTCATACGTTCCGCCCGTCAGCACTTTTGCGCCTTTTTCCACGGCGTCATTAATTTGGCCGACGATTTTATCGAAGCCTTTTTTGTTGATGACAGGGCCGACGTTTACGCCTTTTTCAAGACCGTTTCCGACTTTGAGTTTCGCAGCTTCTTCACTCAGTTTTTTCGCAAACTCGTCTTTTACGGATTCGTGTACGATCAGCCGGTTCGCACAGACGCAGGTTTGGCCGGCATTTCTGAATTTAGAGGCCATTGTTTGGGCTACCGCCAGATCAAGATCAGCGTCTTCATCCACGATCAGCGGCGCATGTCCGCCAAGCTCCATTGACATATGTTTTACGGTGTCGGCGCTGTTTTTCATCAGGATTTTGCCGACAGGCGTTGAGCCGGTAAAGGTAATTTTGCGGATTTTCGGGCTGCTGGTGAAGACGTTTCCGATTTCCGCTCCGTCACCGATTACCACTTGCAGCACGTCCTTCGGAATTCCCGCTTCATATGCGAGACGCGCAAGGGCGTAAGCGGAAAGCGGCGTATCCTCCGCCGGTTTGATGATGAATGTACAGCCTGCCGCCAAAGCGGGCGCGGCTTTTCTTGTAATCATCGCATTCGGGAAATTCCACGGCGTGATCGCGGCTACCGGGCCGACCGCCTGACGGGTGACGACAATCCGTTTGCCCGTTGTCGGCGCAGGTACTGTTCTGCCGTAAATCCGTTTTGCTTCTTCGGCGAACCATTCAATATAGCCGGCGCCGTATAAAACTTCTCCGACCGCTTCTTCGTACGGTTTGCCGTTTTCTTTCGTAATTAATTCCGCAAGTTCTTCTTTATTTTCAACAATCAGCTCATACCATTTTCTCAAAAGTGAGGCACGTTCTCCCGCTGATGTTTTGGACCATGATTGAAACGCTTGATGTGAACGTTCAATCGCTTTTTCAACATCTTCGGCCGTCTGCTGGGGGATGCTTTCGATCGCCTCTCCCGTTGCCGGGTTGTACACTGTTAATTGTTCTGGCATATTGAACATTCCTTTCTCTGCTATAGTAAAGCCATTGAATGCTAGTTGATGTATCTCACACTTTCATGATAGCAGACACATCCGCCGGCATTCCAATAATTGAACTCACAGAGCTGCTTCGATAATGGAAAGGCCTTCTTTGAGCTGCTCATCCGTCACCACAAGCGGCGTCAGGAATCTGATAATGTTGCCGTTAATGCCGGCCGTCAGCAGCAGCAGTCCGTTCTCGTTCGCCGTTTTGGCGATCGCCGCGGCTTTTGCTTTGTCCGGTTCCCGCGTGTCCGGATCTTTGACAATTTCGATGGCCGCCATCGCGCCGAGTCTGCGCACTTCTCCGATGCAGGCATGCTCTTTTTTCCACTCGAGCGCTTGATGCTCGATGATCCGGCCGATCTCCTCGGAACGCTGATTCAGCCCTTCTTCTTCAATAATATCCAAGACCGCAAGCGCAGCCGCACAGCCGAGCGGGCTTCCCGCATATGTGCCCCCGAGTTCCCCCGGCGCGGCGGCATCAAGCATTTCCGCCCGGCCGATGACGCCGCTGAGCGGCAATCCGGCCGCAAGTGATTTGGAAACGGTGATCAAATCAGGAACGGCCCCGAAATGTTCAATCGCAAAATACGTTCCCGTTCTGGCAAAACCGGTCTGAATCTCATCCGCCACAAAAACGATGCCGTGTTTTTGACAAAAAGCGGCGACGTGCTGGACGAAACGTTTTGACGGAATGATGAAGCCTCCTTCTCCCTGAACCGGCTCCATGACGACACAGGCGACGGTTTCCGGTGCAACTGCGGCGATAAAGAAATCCTCAAAAGCGCTGATGATAAAGTCGTCATACTGCTCGTCGCTCATGCCGGACGGCTTTTGATAATAGTAAGGAAACGGCGCCTGATACACCTCTGAGGCAAACGGGCCGAAACCGAATTTATAAGGCTTCACCTTGCTCGTCATGCTCATCGTCATGTTCGTGCGGCCGTGGAACCCTCTTGTAAATGACACGACAGCCTGGCGCTTCGTATATTTTCTGGCGATTTTCACGGCGTTTTCCACCGCTTCCGCCCCCGAATTGAGAAAAATCGCTTTTTTCGCATGATCTCCCGGCGCAAGGGCGCAAAGTTTTTCGGCCAGCTCAATATAAGACGGATACATCATGACGTTAAATCCCGGGTGAATCAGATCCTCCGCCTGTTTCTTCACGGCCTCCACCACTTTCGGATGGGAATGGCCGACATTCAGCGTTCCGATCGCTCCGGCAAAATCAATGAATCGTCTGCCGTCCAAATCGTACAAAAGCGCCCCTTCCCCTTTTACCGCCATGCTGCGGTTTCCGTTGCCGACCCCCTTGGAAACGAATTGATCCCGTTTTTGCTGCCACTGGGCAGTTGTCACTTCCGATGATGCTGTTCGACTCATAGATTCCATCCCCCTGCATTGTTTTCTTATCATTCTGACTTCTTTTTGGTATGATGAAAAGTACCAAAATCAATTTATCCATGGTATCAGAAAGGGGCAGGGTCTGGATGCTGACGATTTCCATTGACCATTCGGAAACGGCGGATTATATCTATCAGCAGATCTATCAGCACATAAAAGCGGCCGTTTTAAAGCGCAGCCTGATGCCTCATACAAAGGTGCCGTCTAAACGGGAGCTTGCCGAGACGCTGAAGGTCAGCGTAAATTCAGTGAATTCAGCTTATCAGCAGCTGCTTTCGGAAGGTTATTTATATGCGGTTGAAAGAAAAGGCTTTTTCGTGGAGGAAATTGAAACGTTTGATCATGAAGAAACGCCTTCGCTCTCATTGCCTGAAGATTTAAAAGAGCGGGAGACGGATAAAAGCGGCTGGATTTCGTTTTCTCATATGAGCGTGGATACGGCGCATTTCCCCCTGAAAAGCTGGTTCCGCTGTGAGCATAAAGCAGCCGCCCGTTCATTTCATACACTCGGAGAACTCGTCCACCCGCAAGGTTTATATGAAGTCCGTGAAACAATTTCGCGGCTTATTTCCCTGACAAGGGGCGTTACATGCCGCCCGGAACAAATCGTGCTCGGAGCGGGCACGCAAATGCTGATGCAGCTGCTGACGGAACTGCTGCCAAAAGACGCGCTCTATGCCATGGAGAACCCGGGATATATGAGGATGTACCGGCTGCTGCAAAACCTCGGGAAAAAGGTTGCGACGATCAGCCTTGATGAAAAAGGCATGTCCATGAACGAAATCGAAAAACGCCGGCCCTCTGTATTGATCACCACGCCTTCCCATCAATTCCCCTCAGGCGTGATCATGCCGGCTTCCCGGCGGATTCAGCTTTTAAACTGGGCCGCCGAACAGAACGGCCGCTTCATCATTGAAGATGATTATGACAGTGAATTTAAATATGACGCCGATACGATACCGGCGCTTCAAAGCCTTGACCGGTTTCAAAATGTCATCTACATGGGGACCTTTTCAAAATCCCTTTTCCCAGGTCTGCGCATCAGCTATATGGTTCTGCCGCCCGGGCTTTTGCGGACGTTCAAAGAGAGAGCGTATGACCTGCATACGTGCAGCACGCTTGCCCAGCTCGCGCTGAAAGAATTTATCGAATCAGGTGAATATCAGAAACATATTAAAAAGATGAAGCAGCATTATAAGAACATGCGGGAACGCCTCATTTCGGCTTTGGAAGAAACATTCGGTGAAAGAATCAGTGTAAAGGGCGCCAATGCGGGGCTTCATTTTGTCACTGAGTTTGACTGCGCCCGTTCAGAAAAAGAGATATTGGCACGGGCGGATGCAGAACAGCTCGACCTGTTTGCGATGAGCCGGTTCCGTCTGAAAGCAGGAGGCGATTCAAACAAACCGCAGCTTATCCTGGGGTTCGCCCGCCTGAAGGAGAGCGATATTCAAGAAGGCGTCCACAGGCTTTACCGGGCAGTTTTCGGTGCATAAAAAACCCTCGGAATTCGGGGACTTATTTACCAGCGGTCCGGCTCTGTCTGCAAAATCGCCTCCAGCAGGCCGGGAAACGCCGCTTGTAAATCATCTTTGCGCAGGGAATAATAACGGTGCTTCCCGTCTATACGTACTTGGGCGACCCCCGCTTCCCGCAGCACTTTGAAGTGATGGGACAGCGTTGATTTAGCGACCCGGACATCAGCGCAGGTTCCGCACGTTTTTTCTGTTGTTTCCGCCAATTGTTTGACCAGCTCTAAGCGGAGCGGATCACTCAGAGCATGAAGAACCTTTGTCAGCTGTAAGCGTTCGGTTTCAGGATGGTTTGGAATGTTCATGAGTCAAATGTAACACAGATCATCGGCGGGTGACAATTTAGGCGGTGAGGGTTTTTCCTTTACCATTCGCAGCGAAACATGTTACAGTTAGTTCGATAATATTCGAACTATAACAAATTAACCCAATCAGGAGGAATAACCATGATCGTCTTACAGGCTTACATGAAAGTAAAAGCGGATAAACGCGAGGAATTTTTAGGAGAAGCACAATCACTTATTCAGCATTCACGCGCGGAAGAAGGAAATGTGCAATACGATCTTTTCGAAAAAGTCGGTGAGGAAAATACATTCGTTATGCTTGAGCAATGGAAAGATGAAGAAGCGATGAAATTCCACAACGCAACTGACCATTTCCAAGGATTCGTGGCAAAAGCAAAAGAAGTGCTGAGTGCGCCGCTTGACGTCGTCCGCACAGAACTGTCAGAGTAACGAAAGGATGAATGACATGAACGAAGTCCTTCAAATATTAACAGACCACCGTTCCATCCGCAGCTACACAGATGAACCCGTATCGGATGAGCAGCTGGACCTTATCATCCAAGCAACTCAGGCAGCGCCGACTTCCATTAACGGCCAGCAATTTACCGTTATTGCGGTGAAAGATAAGGAGCGGAAGAAAAAAATATCCGAATTGGCCGGCGGCCAGCCGTGGATTGACCAAGCGCCGGTTTTCCTTTTATTCTGCGCTGATTTTAACCGCGCCAAAATTGCGCTTGAAGAATATAATGATACACCGCTTGAGATCACGAACGGTTTAGAGTCCGTTCTAGTCGGAGCCGTAGATGTCGGGATTGCGCTGGGTACGGCAACGGCTGCGGCTGAATCAATGGGACTCGGCACTGTGCCGATCGGCGCCGTGCGCGGCAAACCTGACGAACTCATTGAATTGCTGAAACTTCCGAAATACGTTTTCCCGGTTTCCGGTCTCGTCATCGGCCATCCGGCAGACCGCTCCGCGAAAAAACCGCGTCTGCCGCAAGCAGCCGTTCTGCATCATGAAACGTATCAAGAAGAAGATTTAAGAACCCATATCGAGGCCTATGACAAGCAGATGTCCGAATACATGAAAAAACGCACCGACGGACAGGAAACAAGAAACTGGTCACAAGGCATCACTTCCTACTATAAGCAGGTTTATTATCCTCACATTCGTGAAATGCTTGAAAAACAAGGATTTAAGACGGATAAATAAACGTATCAGCCTGCCGGAACACTCCGGCAGGTTTTTTCTATTTCTCAAACAAAAACGTTGACACTATGTAAAAATTTTTGTTAATATTTTCATCATATACTCATTGGTTTTCTGTGAACCGATGGGTTTTCTATTGTGACGAAAGAAGGAATCTGGGCTTATGAATGATAAGAAAACGGATATTCTGCTGGCGGCAAGGAAGCTTTTTTCCGGGAAAAGCTTTTCGTCGGTTTCGATGCAGGCGATCGCAGAGGAGTGCAAAGTCTCCAAAGCATCTTTGTATAAGCTGTTTGAATCAAAGGAAGACCTGCTCCTGGAGCTGCTCGATTTTAACCAGAAACAGATGGTAGCGGCCGCTTCATTATTAAATGAAGAAACGAGCCTCTCCCCTGAGGAACGGTTTGCCAAAAAACTGATGGCTGAGCTTGAAGGCTTCAGGCGCAACCAGCAGTTTTTTAATATGCTGATGTACGGAAGCCCCTCTTCCATTAATGAGCGGGTAAAACGGCATATTCACAGGGCCCGCTCCACCTTTATCTGCTGGCATCGCGATTCACTGATTCAGACGTACGGCGAAGACATTATTCCTTATGTATGGGAGCTGGTGATCGTCCTGCAGGGGCTCCTGAGAGAATGCATCACGCTGATTAAGCTGGAAAAAGAACCGCTCGCCCTGGAGCCGCTCACGGAGTTTATCATCCGCCATCTCAATCTCATCGTCGAAAACAGGACAACCGAAACCGCTTTGCCTCAGGAGATGATTGACCTTTATACCGCCTCCGCTTCCTCATTTGAGCCGAAAGACAAAACCGTATTGCTGGCTGAAAGCCTGAAGGAACTGAAAGAAGCCGTCTCAGCCCTTCCGGAGGAAAAATATGACGCCGCAGGACTCGCTTCCGCGGCGGTTATGCTGGAGAAAGAATCAGCGGACAAACAGCCGCGAGATTTTCTTATAAAAGCGCTCATCGGTTATTTGGAGCAGGCCGGACCGCTGCACCAGCCGCTTGCAGCCGTTAAAACATTGCTCAAACTATAAAGAAAGAAGGAATCAGCTTGAATAAGAGTATTAAAACTGCACCATACAACCGCTCTGTCATTGTCGGGATTCTTTTGGCGGGTGCGTTCGTCGCCATTTTGAACCAGACACTGCTTATTACGGCGCTGCCGCACATTATGAATGACTTCAATATAGACGCCAACAAAGCGCAATGGCTGACAACGTCGTTTATGCTGACGAACGGGATTTTGATTCCGATTACCGCGTTTTTAATAGAGAAATTCACAAGCCGCACCCTCTTGATTTCCGCCATGAGTATTTTCACGGCGGGCACCATTGTCGGCGCATTCGCCCCGAACTTTCCGGTGCTCTTAACGGCCCGGATTATTCAGGCGGCCGGCGCCGGAATTATGCTGCCGCTCATGCAGACGGTATTTCTCACGATTTTCCCGATGGAAAAGCGCGGCCGCGCCATGGGTATGGTCGGCTTGGTTATTTCGTTCGCGCCGGCGATCGGCCCGACGCTTTCCGGATGGGCGGTCGAAGCATTCTCTTGGCGGTCTTTGTTTTATATTATCTTCCCGATCGCAGTCATCGATTTGCTTTTAGCGATTATTCTGATGAAAAACGTCACGACATTACGAGAAACACAGATTGATATTTTATCTGTGATCTTATCGACCCTCGGATTCGGCGGTCTGCTTTACGGCTTCTCAAGCGCCGGTTCATCAGGGTGGACCAGTGCTGAAGTGCTGACTTCGCTGCTTGTCGGAGCGGTCGCGCTGATTTTCTTTATCGCAAGACAGATGAAGCTCAAAAAACCGATGCTGGAATTCCGTGTGTTTTCTTTCGGGATTTTCAGCCTGACCACCCTGCTCGGAACGCTTGTTTTCGCGCTGCTGATCGGAACGGAAACCATTCTCCCGCTTTACACGCAAAAAGTCCGGGGCGTATCCGCGTTTGATACCGGATTAATGCTTTTGCCGGGCGCGATTGTGATGGGGATGATGTCTCCGTTTATCGGCCGGGTGTTTGACAAAATCGGCGGAAAGGGCCTTGCGATGACCGGATTCTTCATCATCCTGCTCACGTCCCTGCCGTTTATGAATCTGACGGACTCGACGTCTCTCATTTGGATTGTCGTCGTTTATACCGCGCGGCTTTTGGGAACAGCCATGATTATGATGCCGGTGACGACAGCGGGTATCAACGCCCTGCCGCGCCACTTAATTCCGCACGGCACAGCCATGAACAATACCGTCCGACAAGTCGGCGGTTCTATCGGTACGGCGCTGCTAGTTTCCGTGATGAGCAGCCAGGCCGCGCACGCAAATGCGACAACTCCGGCAAACGCCGCCCTGCACGGCATGAATGCGGCATTTGTCGTAGCCGCCTGCATCGCGCTGGCCGGCTTCCTCCTATCTTTTATATTGAAGAAAAAACCGCGTCAGCCCGAGCAGCAGCAGGCCGTTACGCGGTAAACCAAAAAGAACCCGATCACGTATGTGACCGGGTTCTTTTTTTACTTCTCGATTCCGTCTTTAACTTCTTTCACCATTTGCGCCATGGATTCCAGGCCGCCTCCTGATAAATACCATGTAGCTGAATCAAGGTAGACAACATGGTTGTTTTTCACCGCTTTCACCGATTTTACATAATCATTTTCAACCACTTGTTTTGTTGAAGATTTTGTGCCGATCGCTGTTCCGCGGTCAACGACAAACATATAATCAGGGTTTGTTTTGGCGATATATTCATAAGAAATGCTTTGTCCGTGCAATGAGGCTTCGATGTTTTTGTCAGCCGGTTTGACGCCGAACACATCATGAATGAAGCCGTATCTTGATTTAGATCCGAACGCGCTGATTTTGCCGTCGTTCGCCATCACCACTAACCCGTTTTTATCCGTGCTGCTTGTCTTTTTCTTCAGATCCGCAATGGATTTGTCAATTTTCGCAAGCTTATCTTTCACTTCATTTTCTTTGTTAAAGATTTTGCCGATCACTTCGGTGTTGTGCTTGAATCTGTCAACGTAGTTTGTATAGTCATCATCAAGGTAAATCGTCGGCGCGATTTTTGAGAACTCTTTATAAGAATCAGATTGTCTGTGAGCGATAATGATTAAATCCGGGTCAATATCCGCGACTTTTTCAAAATCCGGTTCTTTTAAACCGCCTGTATTGGTGTATTTATCACTTTTATATGAAGATAAGTATTTTGGAATGTTTTGTTTCGGAAGCCCCGCCACATGATCCTGTAAACCCAGTTCATCCATCGTGTCCAGCATTCCGAAGTTGAATACGACGACTTTTTTCGGATTCTTCGGCACTTTGACGCCTTCTTTGTTCAGGTCATCTTTGATTGTGATTGTTTCTTTTGATTTGCCTGATGTTTTGTCCCCGTTTCCGCATGCAGAAACAACAAAAATCGTAACGAGCGCAATGAATAGCAATGCGAATTTTTTCATGATTTTCACCTCATCTGGTTTTTAAGAAAAGTACACACCGATCCGCTGACTGTCAATCTCTTGAATCGGGATGGTCATATCATAAATATCTTCAAGCACGGAGGTTTCAATGATCTCCTCCGCCGGCCCTTCTTTGACGATCCGGCCGTTTTTCAGTGCAACGATATGGTCTGAATATACGGATGCGAAGTTGATATCGTGAATCACTACGACGACCGTTTTTCCGAAGTCTTCCACAAGCCGCTTCAACAGCTTCATCATTTCAACGGAATGCTTCATATCTAAATTGTTCAGCGGCTCATCGAGAAAAATATAGTCCGTATCCTGAGCGATGATCATCGCGATAAACGCCCTCTGACACTGGCCCCCGCTGAGCTGATCGAGATATTTATCCTTTAAGTCATCCAGCTTCATATAACTGAGTGCCTGGTTGATATGCACCCAATCTTCATCCATCAGTTTCCCCTGGGAATACGGAAATCTGCCGAAGCTGACCAGGTCTTTAATCGTCAGCCTGATATTGATTTGGTTCGTCTGCTTCAGGATGCTGATTTTTTTTGCCAGATCGTTGCTTTTACAGGCCCCGATCTCTTGCCCGTCGACCGTGATTTCCCCGGAATCCGTCTTAATCAGCCGGCTCATGATAGACAGCAGCGTGCTTTTTCCCGCGCCGTTCGGACCGATAAATGAGGTGAGCCTGCCCTTTTGAATGGATAGAGACGTTTTCTCAAGGACGGTTTTCCCTCCGTATTGTTTGCTTACATTTTTGACCTCTACCATGATTTATTCTCCTTTAACAGCAGATAGATAAAATAAATCCCGCCGGCAAAATTAATGATGACGCTCAGCGTCGTGGAAAACGTGAACACTTTCTCCACGACGAACTGGCCCCCGACGAGCGCGACGATGCTGATCAGGACAGAACCCGCGATTAAATACGTGTGCCTGTAGGTTTTTAAAAACTCTCTCGCCAGATTGACGACAAGCAGTCCTAAAAACATAATCGGCCCGACAAGAGCCGTAGAGACAGACACAAGAATGGCGACGACAATGAGCATCTGTTTCACAAGCTTATCGTAATCAATCCCCAGGTTGACGGCGTGCTCCCTGCCGAGCGACAGCACGTCAAAAAACCGCGTGAACCGCCAGACATAAATGCCCGTCAGAAGAAAGACAGCACCGGCAAACCATAAAAGATCGGTGTTGATATTGTTAAAGCTGGCAAACATTTTGTCCTGAACAACCTGGAACTCATTCGGATCAATCAGCATCTGCATAAAGGATGACAGACTGTTGAACAGCGTGCCGAACACGACGCCGACAAGCAGAAGGAAAAACACGTTCCGCCCCTCGCCTTTAAACATGAGCTGATACAAAACGAGGGACAAGAGCACCATCAGCCCGACGGAGATGACGAAATTAAGATTTTTGTTCATCATGACGATATTCATTGAACCGAACAGGAACACGATGACGGTCTGAATGAGCATATACAGGGAATCGAGGCCTAAAATGCCCGGTGTCAGTATGCGGTTATTTGTAATCGTCTGGAAGATGACCGTTGAAAACGCGATCGCTCCTCCGGTGAGCATCATGGCAAGCACTTTGAAGCATCGTCTCGGCAGGGAGTATTCCCAATTGCCCAGTCCGTAGAACAGGAAGAATCCGATACATATCATGGCGAGCGCCGCCAGCAGCGTAATTTTTTTATTATGACTCATATGCTTTTCTCCTTAACAGCATATACAGGAAGATGCCGCTGCCGATAACACCGACCATCAGGCCGATGGAAATTTCGTACGGGAAGATGATCACCCTTCCCAAAATGTCGCAAAACAGCACAAAAACAGCGCCCAGCAGAGCGGTGTGAGGCAGGCTGCTCCTCAGGTTGTCCCCTTTGTAAATCGACACCATATTGGGAATGATCAAACCGAGAAACGGCAGCATCCCGACGGTCAGGATCACCAGTGAAGCGATGAGCGACACGATAATCAGACCGATATTAACGACGCGTTTGTATTTCAGGCCGAGATTGACGGAAAAGCTCTCTCCCATTCCCGCCACCGTAAATTTATCTGCATACACATAAGCGATGATCACCAGCGGGATACTCAGATATAAAAGCTCATACCGGCCTTTGACGACCAGTGAGAAATCTCCCTGCAGCCATGATGACAGGTTTTGGATCAGATCGTATTTATATGCGATAAACGTGGCGATTGAGCTGACAATATTCCCAAGCATTAAACCGACGAGAGGAATAAAAATCGCATCATTGAACTTGATTCTCTCGAGGATTTTCATGAAAAGGAAATTCCCCGCCAACGCGAAAACGAAAGCGATAGACATTTTCACAAGCGGACTCGCTGACGTAAAAAGCATTAATGAAATCAAGATTCCGAGCCTTGCCCAGTCCATCGTCCCCGCAGTCGTCGGCGATACAAATTTATTCCGGCTGATCTGCTGCATGATTAATCCGCAGATGCTCAGGCTCATGCCGGCGATGATAATGCTCACCAAACGCGGCAGCCGGCTGTCAAACAATGTACCTGCCTGTTCTTTATTTAAATGAAAAATATCCAGCGGCGACAAATCTTCTACACCGATAAATATAGAAGTACACGCCAAAACCGCCAGTAGCAAAAGTAAGTAACGTAGCTTCATGCTGCCTCCCTGCACCCATCACAAACGGTATGACTGATTGCCAAACAACTCCCATATATCCCACTCGTAATGATTATCATTATCAACGACAATTATAATCTTATCATCTTTCCAAGCGCAGTCAATACAGTTTTGCTTTCAAAAGCGGTCATCCGCGGGCCGTACACTAAATTATCTTACAATCAGTCTATCAAGAATTTGCAGGATTTTCTATAACCTTCATTTGGCTGCTTATCATTTTTTGCACATGATGACACGCTTGAGGGAAACAAATCTGACAAACAGCGGCAAAATTCCTCCATGAAAATACAAATGTTCTCCCCACGTAGAAAAAATCCTTGATTTACATGTTTGAAAGAGAGATAATAAAAATTAAATTTGTGAGAAAATTTAAATATTAGGGGATGTAAATCATGAAAGTTGTAAAATTCGGAGGCAGCTCTCTTGCGTCAGGAGCCCAGCTTGAGAAAGTGTTTCAAATCGTGACGGCTGATCCCGCGCGGAAAGCCGTCGTCGTATCGGCACCGGGAAAACGCTTCTCGGACGATACAAAGGTGACGGATCTGTTAATCCGCTGTGCGGAGCATTATTTGCAAAAAGGTGCAGCGCCCGAGCTTGCCGAAACGGTCATTGAACGGTACGCCGCCATCGCGCGTGAGCTGAACCTGGATTTCTCTATTATAGAAAGAATCCGCAGTGACCTATTCGCTCTTTTAAACAGCTGTAAAACCAATCCCGAACAATATATGGATGCGGTGAAGGCGAGCGGCGAGGACAACAACGCGAAGCTGATCGCAGCCTACTTCCGACGGCAGGGCGTGAAAGCGGAATACGTAAGTCCGAAAGAAGCGGGGCTGTTTGTGACGAATGAACCCGGAAGCGCGCAGGTGCTCCCCGAGTCTTATGGTCATTTGTACCGTCTGAGAAACCGTGAAGGCTTGATCATTTTTCCGGGATTTTTCGGTTACACGAAGGAGCATGAGATTGTGACGTTTTCCCGGAGCGGTTCTGATATTACCGGCTCCATTCTCGCCAGCGGCTTAAAAGCCGACCTGTACGAAAACTTTACTGATGTGGACGCCGTCTATTCCGTCAACCCGTCAATCGTGCGGCATCCGAAAGAAATTAACGAACTGACGTATCGGGAAATGCGTGAGCTCTCCTATGCCGGATTTTCCGTTTTTCATGATGAAGCGCTGATTCCCGCATTTCGGGCCGGCATCCCCGTTCAGATTAAGAATACGAATAATCCGGATGCGAAAGGAACACGCGTCGTCAGCAGCCGTGACAATACGAACGGGCCAGTCATCGGCATCGCAAGCGACACGGGCTTTTGCAGCATTTACATAAGCAAATATTTAATGAACCGGGAAATCGGTTTCGGCCGCAAAGCCCTTCACATTTTGGAGGAAGAAGGATTGACGTATGAACACGTTCCATCCGGCATTGACGACATCACGATCATCCTTCGGCACAATCAGATGGACTCAGAACTGGAACACAGGCTCGTCACCCGTCTGAAGCAGGAACTTCAAGCAGATGAAGTCACAGTCAGGCACAATCTGGCGCTGATTATGGTCGTCGGGGAAGCGATGCGCCATAATGTCGGCACAACCGCCAGGGCATCCAAAGCACTGTCGGAAGCCGGCGTCAACATCGAGATGATTAATCAAGGGTCATCGGAAGTCAGCATGATGTTCGGAGTGAAAGAAGAACAGGAAAAACACGCGGTGCGGGCACTGTATGATGAATTTTTCGCCGGAGTCTTACTCTCATAGGACACCGCCTCTTTTTTCTCTTGTCCACTAATATCCCTTACAAAGCAGCTTCTTTTACATATTGTATGGTATAGACAATATGGAGGTGAAGCTCATGTCAGGATATTCTGGAGTCAGCTCTTTCGCTTTGATCGTTGTTTTATTTATCCTGTTGATTATTGTAGGTACTGCCTTCGTTGGCGGTTTCTAAACATCACTCCGTCTATATGAGGACGCTGCGGGTTTTGACCTGCGGCGTTTTCTTTTGTTTTCCGCCGCTGTCCAAGTCCGGCCGCGCAAAAAAGACTGCCGAGAACATTCTCGGGCAGTCTTTTCCTTTGTTCTGGTTATTTTCTCCTCACGTCATTCCTCTTTCAGCTACATGGAATTCAGCCTGATCTGTCTGGCCTGCACCTGTCACTGTAAAAATCGCGGCGGCTGCTAAACAAATAACAAACCATTTAGATTTCAATTTCATACAAACCCTCACTCCTTTGTATTTGTTTCCTTGCCTCTTCGACTTTCAGAAAATAGTCAGAAGAAATTTTAAAGCAATTTTGTTCATAGTAATATTTAGCTGCTTCTAGTGCTAAATCCTCTATATCGGCGTATAAATTTTTATCTTCCAGGTAACGGAAACACGCGCTGATTGTTTCCTCATCCGGTTTCGCCTGATACAGAGCCTGCAGCCATTCGAATTTTACCGTATAAACGGGATCGTCTGTTTCTTTAGCATATTCATATCCCCGCTTGTGATATTCCGACGCTTTTTCTTTTTTTCCGAGTTTAAAGTAAATGAGTGTGATTAGAAAATATGCTTGAGGAAGAGAATTGACGATTCTTTGTGATTCAAATGTATCGACCGCCCGTTCAAAGTACGGAATCGCTTCGCCGATGCGGTCCTGATTGTAGTAGCACAGTCCGAGGTTATACAGCGCCCTCCCGACAAGCTGCGCTTTTTGTTCTTTTTCGGCCATTTGCAGAGCGTGCTGAAAATGTTTGGCCGCCTGTTCAAAGCGCCTTTCATCCATTAAATTGACGCCGAATACAAAATGGCATTGAATGATCCGGACGTTATATGTGTCCTGCTCTACGTAAATTTCATAAGCGTTTTTTATATGTATCAAAGAAAAATACGTTTGTTTCATATGATAATAAGCTTCGGCCACTTTAAAATAAAACTCCGCCCGTTCCACGTGGTCCGATACGAAGGCCAGTTTTTTCTCAGCTTGTTTATAATATGTAATCGCTGAGATAAATTCTCTTTTATCAAATTCAAACATGCCTTTGAAAAAGTTGACGTAATAATCGAGAAGCCCTTTGAGGCCGGCCTGGCTGTTATCAATGTTATCAAGAATTTCCGACAGGGTCGGCTGGTCTTCTATCTTCAGTTTTTCCAGCGGCTCCAAGTAGTCCAGCATCAGCTGATGGCGAAATTCCATGAGGGAATAATAAAGCACTAAGTTCGAATCAGGCTCCATATGGTCAAGCTCTTGTTTGATCTCGGCCTTCAAGATCTCCGCATCCGGCACGCTGAATGTTCTGATGTATCGATACCACTCGTTAATTTTCTGCCCGACTGCTGAAGAAGGAATTAACCCGCTCTTCATTCCTTCACCCTCCCCATCCAAGACCTGTTTACCAGTTATTTTATCACGTTTCCGTCTCTTTCCATCCCGAAAAACACGCAAACTTTGTTTCGGCAGAGCGCAATTTTCCGAGTGGAGATAAAACAGACGGCGGCCAGACGGGACCGCCGGTTTCAAGATGATTCATTTTTCGTATTCAGCGGAAGGCGGATTGTAAAGGTCGTGCCTTTTCCTTTTTCGCTGTCAATATCTATCGTGCCCTTGTGCATTTCGACGAGCTGCCTGACGATGGAAAGGCCGAGTCCGTATTCGCCGTATGCCGTATTCGTCCGGGACACGTCCGCCTTATAAAACCGCTCCCATATATGCTCAATTTCCTCTTTGGAGATGCCGATCCCGGTGTCTTCGATTTCAATCACCGTTTCTTTATAGCCTTCATACCCGCGCAGCGTGATGTCTCCCTTTTGCGTAAATTGAATGCTGTTTTTCGTGATGTTGACGAGAATCTGGATCAGCCTGTCATAATCGGCGAACACTTTGACGCCATCCTCCACTTGAATCCGCAGCTGATTTTGCTTTTCCTCCGCCTGCTGATTGAGATGCTCTTTAATAATTTCAAACACCTCGATGAGCGGCAGACTGAGCTTGTCCAGTTTGATTTGCTGGGATCTGATTTTTTCATAATCCAGGTTTTCTTTCACGAGCCTGAGCATCCGCTTCGTTTCTTCGCTGATCAGCGAGAAGCATTTCTCTTTATCTTTTTCCGGGATGGTGTTGCTGTTAAGCCCCTCCACAAGTCCGTTAATGGTCGTCAAAGGCGTTCTCAGCTCATGGGAGACATCGGCGATAAATTGGCGCCTCCGTTTTTCGAGGCGGTCAATCTGCTCTCTCGATTGCTTCAGATTTTTGGCCATGGTGTTGAAATCAGACGCCAGCATGCCGATTTCATCGCCGCCGCTGTTCTTGAGCGAAATATCGTAATCACCGGATGCCACTTTTCCGGTCGCATCCCGCAATGTCTGAATCCGCTTGACGTGAAATTTAGATAAAAGCCAGCTCAGCAGAATCGTGATGATAAGGGTGCTGATGATCGCGTAAATCATATAGCGGTTGACCTGGCTGATCATCTGCTCGACCCCTCTGACGGGAGACACGAGCAGCACCGCGCCTTTAAATTGATCGTTGATAAAAAGCGGTTTTGCGACAAGCGATACTTCCAAGCCTTCCGTATTAAAACGGTTCATCTCCGCTCTGATCTGAACGGTTTTCCCTTGCTTCAGCATGTGCCACTCTTTACTTTTCAGCTTCTCGCGCGGCGGCATATCGTCAGGAAAAAAGTAAGGGCGCTGATGTTCATCAAAAATAATAAACCTGGTCTCGCGCGTTTTTAACATGTCCTGATACGGATACAGGCGGCGCAGATCAAGATCGCGGCCGTTCAGCTCACTAGTGATCTGCTGCGCGTAAGAAGACAGCTCATCCACTTTATTTTGATACGCAAAATCTTTCACAAAGTGCGAAAACAGGGAAATGATGATGAAAAAGGCCAAAATCAAAATGCTGACATGGCTGAACAGCAGCTGATATAAGTATTTAATCCTCATCAAATTTGTATCCTACCCCCCACACCGTGTATAAAAACGGTTTTTCCTCACTGGACAGTTTTTTGCGCAGCCGTTTAATATGAACATCAACCGTACGTTCATCGCCGTAAAATTGATAGCCCCACACCTGCTCAAGCAGCTGCTCTCTCGAAAAAACCTGGCGCGGGTTTTGTGCGAGATAAAAGAGCAGATCGAATTCCTTCGGCGTCAGATTCTCGACAGGTTTTCCGTGCAGAAACACTTCCCGCGTCTTCTTATTGATTGAAAAACACGCCGTTTCGATCAAGTCGTCGCTTTTTACGGCCTGCCCCGTCGCCCGGTATCTTCTGATCACCGCTTTAATCCGCGCTACTAGTGTCAGCGGACTGAACGGCTTGGTGACATAGTCGTCCGCCCCCATTTCAAACCCGATCACCTGATCAGACTCCGTGTCCTTTGCGGTCAGCATAATAATCGGCACACTGCTCGTCTCTCTTATTTTCCGGCAGATCGTCACTCCGTCCATTGATGGAAGCATAATGTCCAGAATGACCAAATCCCAGTCCTCTTCCGTGAAACGCTGATAGCCTTCCACTCCGTCATGGACAAATTCGGCTTCAAATCCTTCTTTAAAAAAGAACATTTCCGTCATGGTGCATACGCTTATATTGTCTTCTATCATTAATATCTTCATTGGTTCCTCCGCTTATCTTCACGCTTTTTCTTATAATAGCACCATTTTACCCGGGTGTTTTCGGGTTTCACAATTGTTAGTTTTTATTTCATCACCCGGAAATAGTTTGTTCATATTTTTTTCATACATTTCTCCTACTATATACATATCGGATGGCCGGTGCTAAAGAAGGCCGGTTTTACAAGATCTGACACCCACACGGAGGAACAGACATGAACTTTATAAAAAGAGCCTTTTGGAGCATGAAGGCAAAAAAGGGAAAAACATTTTTGCAGCTGGTTGTGTTTTCAGTGATTTGCATTTTTGTCCTGTCCGGTCTTACGATCCAGTCAGCGGCAAAGAAATCAAGCGAACTGGCAAGGCAGCAGCTCGGCGGGAGCGTCACACTCCAGGCTGACCGCCAAAAGCAAATGGCGCAGCAGCAAAAAGACGGTGAAAAGAGGACGTTTGAATCAACGCCGATTTCCGTCTCAGATGCCAAGAAGCTTACATCTTTACAGCATGTTAAAAATTACAACTTCCTCACGACAGCGTCAGCAAATGCAGAAAGCTTTGATGCGATAAAAAGCTCAGGCGAATCAGCCGATAACAGTTCCGGCGCCGGCCGTTTTCAAGGCGGCGGAAGACAGATGATTTCAGCGGATATCTCGATCGAAGGCGTGCTCTCTACGGCATTGCTTGATGATTTCACAGGCGGGAGCTCAAAAATCACTGACGGCCGCGCCATCACAAAAACAGATGCGGACGCAAAAGTCGCCGTGATTAATGAAACGCTGGCAGATCAAAACAAGCTGAAGGTCGGCGGCTCCATTACCGTTTCCTCAGCAGCGGATGATTCTAAGAAAACGAAGCTTAAAATTGTGGGAATCTATAAAACAACATCATCAGGAGACGATCAGGCACAGCATTTTTTATTCTTAAATCCTGACAATAAAATCTATACGCCTTACACCGCCGCGGCGGCGTTAAAAGGGTCTGATAACAAAAACAAAATCAGCTCAGCCGTTTATTATATGGATGATGCCAAATATATTGACTCATTCGTTGCGGCTGCGAAAAAAACATCTATAGATGATAAAACCTACGCGCTGACGACAAATGATCAGGTGTATCAGCAAATGGCCGGCCCGATTGAAAATGTCGCGTCATTTTCTAAAAACGTGGTATACCTTGTATCCATCGCGGGCGCGGTCATTCTCGGGTTGATCGTGATGATGTCGATCAGGGAACGCAAGTATGAAATGGGTGTCTTGATGGCGATCGGCGAAAAGCGCTGGAAGCTCATCGGACAATTCTTAACGGAAATTCTGGTTGTCGCCGTTATTGCCATCGGGATCGCATCCGTCACGGGCAGCCTTGTGGCGAATCAGCTCGGAAATCAGCTTCTTTCCCAGCAGGTCAGCTCAGCCAATGATTCACAGCAGCAAACAAGCGGCTGGGGCGGCGGAGAAATGCCGCGGGGAGGCGGCTTGTTCGGTCAGCATTCATCCGGCGCGGATGTCATCAGTACAATGCAGGTAAACGTCTCACTGAATGACCTTCTGATTCTTGGCGGGATCGGCGTCGCAATTGCCGTCATCGCCACATTACTGCCGTCTGTATCAGTCATGCGGCTTCACCCTAAAACGATCCTGACCAAGCAGGAGTAAGAGGAGGCAGCATAATGAGCCTATTAACCTTTCAACAGACCGGCTACTGGTACCAAGACAAATCACAGCCGCTGTTTCAGGATATAACAATCAGCTTTGAAAAAGGGAAGTTTTATACAATTGTCGGCGCCTCCGGAACGGGGAAAACAACGTTTCTGTCTCTGGCGGGCGGCCTTGACACACCTAAAGAGGGAAGCATCCTTTATAACGGAAAAGACATCTCCAAAATCGGATTAACCAAATTCAGAAATCAATATGTCTCTATCGTCTTTCAATCTTATCATCTGATCCCGTATATGACGGCGCTCCAGAATGTCACAACGGCGATGGAGATCACCGGCTCTAAGGAGAACAACAAAGATGCGTTCGCGCTCAGCATGCTGAAAAAAGTCGGCATCACCGAACAGCAGGCCCGTCAGCGGGTGCTGACATTAAGCGGCGGACAGCAGCAGCGCGTTTCAATTGCGCGGGCTTTCTGCTGTAACACGGATTTGATTTACGCGGACGAGCCGACGGGAAATCTCGACGAGGATACGTCAAAGGAAATCGTCCGGCTCTTTCAGGATCTGGCGCATAAAGACGGCAAATGCGTCATCATGGTTACGCACGACGAACAAATTGCCAAAGTTTCGGATATCAACATCCGCTTATCAAGAGGAAGTTTCACGGTTAAAGAAAACGGCACGGCCGTTTCCTGATACCGCGCCCCTGCCAGCGCAGACAGGGGCGCACCCTATATCCCCCTATTCAATAGAAGTGAACGTAAAAAGAGCGAGGGCTGCATCCCCCCGCTCTTTTTATTTATATCAGCTGTAAATAACGGTCCATATTTGATTGTCCGGCTGCTTTGATCAATTCTTCCGCCTTTTTCTCTTCTCCCGGCAAAGCGAGCCGGAGTTTGTCTTCAATGTCTTTTTCAGAAAGACCGTTTCCCGGCGCTCCCTTCGGACAGTCGATACGTGTTTCATAGACATGACCGCCGGAAGCCGTGACCCGTACAATTGTAAAACGGCCCTTCGGAACGGCGTTGTCAGCCGGCTGAATTTGATCATCGCAGCTGCGGTGAATCCGCTCAAATCCTTTTTGAAGGGATTCCGGAATCGGCTCGGATGTGAAATGTTCAACTGAAAAATCCTTACCGTGCAAAGCTAAGGTGATCACATATTCCACGCTGAATCTTCCCGCTTCGCCTGTTTTCGGACGCCGTTCTGTCAATGCAGCGTCACCGCCCGGCGGATAAATCACGTCGATCCGTTCCGTTTGGCCGAAAGTGAGACCATGTTCGGCCTTCAGCTTGAGAATGGCGTCCGCCGCATGATGAGCCGCCGAGCAAAACGGATAAACCTTAAACCAAAGTCCCGGGCTCACAATCCGCCAAGGTTTTCCCCACCCGTTTACAAGCAGGGTTTCTGCCCGTTCAAGATCGCCGTACAGTCCGAAAAAACCTTTCTCCCCGTCGAGCGCATGAACTGAGCCGCCGAAACCGGCCTTTGCAAGCTGCACGGCGAACAATCCGGCTTGAGCGGCCAGTCCGGCGTGGAGCGGCTTCATTTCTGTCCCGAATTGCACTCTCATGCCTCCGGAACGGGCAGCCGCAAACCCGATTGCTTTCTGCAATTGGGTTTGATTCAGATTCTCCGCGAATCCGACGGCGCATGCGGCCGCAATGGCACCTAACGTTCCTGTATTGTGCCAGCCTTTCTCGTAATGATGCCTTCCAGCTGACTCGCCGAGCCGCGCCATCACTTCAATTCCCGTCACATAAGCAACGAGAAAGCGGCTTTTGTCTATCCGGCCGGCTGATGCCGCTGCAATCAAAGCCGGGAGGATGACTGCGCTCGGATGTCCTCTTACATCAGAATGAACATCGTCAAAATCAAGCGCATGTGCGATGAATCCGTTAATGAGCGCGGATTGGGACGGCGTGGTTTTTTGATTTCTACCGATAAGCGGCGCTATCGGCACCCCGCCTTCTTCTTCGGCCAGTTTTACCAGCTTTTCAACTCCTTTATCCCGTCTCCCCGCAAAAGCTGCCGCTGTAAAATCAAGCAGTCCTTTGCGCGCTTCTTTCATCGCTTCAGCAGATGTTTCCGGCACAGACGACATGACGGCCTGAGCAAGTCCGGCCGTCAGATTTTCCGTATTCATTCCGTCTGCTCCAATACATTGACGGCAAGCCGGGCGAAAAACTCAGCCGCTGCCGGGAGCGCTTTTTCGTCGAGTGTGAAGGCGGGATGGTGCCATTCTTCTGTTCCGTTTGTTCCCATCCAGACGAAAAAGCCGGGGATTTTTTCTTGATATAACGCGAAGTCTTCCCCGCCGGGCGACTGTTCTGCCCGAACGGTCTGAAGCCCGAGGCTTTCAGCCGTTTGTTCCGCCGCCTGTATGAAACGGGCGTCGTTCATCACTGACGGAAGGTAAGGATACCAGCGGAATTCGGCTTCTGCCCCGAACCCGGCCGCGATTCCTTCGGCAACCCGCTTCATATGTTTCGGAACAGCGTCACGCGCTTCCTTTTGAAACGTCCGGACGGTGCCTTCCATTTCAACATGGTCCGGGATGACATTCCAAGAGCTGCCGCCTTGAACTCTTGTGATGCTGACGACAGCATTATAAAGCGAGCTGATATTTCTGCTGACAACTGATTGCAGGCCGCCGATGATCTGTCCTGCCGCCTGAATCGGATCAATGCTGTTATCAGGGATTCCGGCGTGGCCGCCTTTTCCTTTAACAGTGATTTCAAAGCGGTCGACACTCGCCATCAGCGGGCCTTCTTTCAGACCGACCGTGCCGACGGGGAGGTCAGGTTTGTTATGCATGCCGAATATCGCCGATACACCGTCAAGCGCGCCGGCTTCAATGACCTGTCTTGCTCCGGCGGCGATTTCTTCCGCGGGCTGAAAAATAAACCGCACCGTTCCTTTCAGCTCATGCTTTCTCTCATTTAATAAAAAAGCCGTGCCGAGGATAGATGCCGTATGGAAATCATGGCCGCAGGCGTGCATCACGCCGCTGTTGCGCGAAGCAAACGGAAGGTTTGTTTTCTCTTCGATCGGCAATGCGTCGATGTCCGCTCTGACGGCGATGACGGGGCCGCTTTTGTCTCCTTTGATTTCAGCGATCACTCCGGTTTGAAGTTTCGGCATATCAAGAACCGTAATTCCTTCTTCCTCCAGCCAGCGGCGGATTTTATTCGTCGTTTCGTATTCCTCGCCTGACAGCTCAGGGTGTTCATGAAGGTCGCGGCGGATATTGATTAAACGTTTGTTTAATGATTCATACGTTTCATTTGCCATTTCTTCTTCTTCCCTTCTTAGACAAGTTCGGCGGGCTCTCCCACTTGCTTAATGAATTTTTTCGTCCGTTCGTTCTGCGGATTGTCAAACAGCTCTTCCGGCGTTCCCTGTTCGATGATGCGTCCGTCCGCCATAAATATGACCTTGTCGGCCACTTCACGCGCAAAAGCCATCTCATGCGTGACGATGATCATGGTTGTCTGTTTTTCGGCAATTGATTTGATGACTTGGAGCACCCCGGCTACAAGCTCAGGGTCAAGGGCCGAAGTCGGTTCATCCAGTAAAATCGCGTGAGGATCAACGGCCAAGGCACGCGCAATCCCGATCCGCTGCTGCTGTCCGCCTGACATCGTAATCGGGTAGCTGTCAGCTTTGTGTTCTAAACCGACTTGCCGCAGCAGATCCATACCGATCTGTTCCGCTTCTTTTCTCGGTTTCTTTTGCGCGGTGATCAGCGCCTCTGTCACATTTTGCAGGGCGGTTTTGTTTTTGAACAGGTTGTAATTCTGAAACACCATCGCCGTCTGCTGGCGAAGCTTATGAACGTCTTTGCGCGAATAGGACGCTGCATTCAGCTTTGCATCACCGATTTCAATGATGCCGTCATCCGGGCGCTCCAGCAGATTCAAACAACGGAGGAGCGTTGATTTTCCCGAGCCTGACGGGCCGATGATGGCCGTGACTTCGCCGCTTTTGATCTCAAGATCGATCCCGTCAAGTACGGTAAGGTCTTTAAATGCTTTTCGAATATGTCTGACTTGTATCATCCTGAGCCTCCTCCTATGTGCGATAAGGCTTGCTGATCGCCCGTTCGAGCAGATCCTGCAGCACACTGTAAATAATCGTAAGAATCCAGTACATGACCGCGACGGCTAAATACGTCTCAAAATATTTGAGGTTGCCTGATGCATACATTTTTCCTTGGGCGAACATTTCCATCACTCCTAATGTAAAGGCGAGCGATGTTTCTTTTAACAGGCCGATAAACGTATTTCCCGTCGCGGGAAGCGCGTTTCTGACGGCTTGCGGGAAAATGATCCGCCTGTACGCCTGGGATTTTGTCATTCCGACAGACAGACAGGCTTCAAGCTGCCCCTCATCGACTGAGTTGAGCGCCGCGCGGAAGATTTCAGCCAAGTAGGCGGCATTCTTCAGGCTTAACCCGATAATCGCCGCAGTTAACGCCGTCATCTTGCTCATTCCGGGAAACAGCTGAGGCAGGCCGTAATAAATTAAGAAAAGCTGGACGAGCGTCGGCACGCCCCGGAAAAATGAAATATACACCTTTGACAGCTGGTGAAGCACAGGAACACGATTTTTTGTGATAAGCGCTAATATAAGGCCGCCGATCACGGCAAATACCATGGCCGCGACGGCCATTAGTAATGTGATCGGCAAGGCTTCGATTAACGCGGGAAAAGCTGAAAACATAAATCCCCAATCAATGCTGTTCATTCTCGATTTTCACCGCCGTTTCTTAATGCTTTGCTTCTGTTGTGATATCTTCTTTAAAGTACTTTTCAGACAGCTTTTTCAGCGTGCCGTCTTTTCGCAGGTCTTCAATGGCTTTGTTTACTTTTTTGCGGATTTTATCGTGAGCCGCATCTTTCGCAAACGGGAAAGCGACTTTTTCATAGACAATCGGGTCTCCTGCTAATTTCAGAGGCAGACCGGTCTTTTTGATCTGGGCGATCAGGACGCTGCGGCTGTTTACATAAGCGTCAACCCGTCCGTAAGCCACGTCTTTCAGCGTGCCTTCTTGTGTTTCATACGTTTTCATGTTGATTTTTTTATCCGGGTCCTTGCTCTCAAGGTTTTTCGCGTGGTTTGAGCCCAGAACGGCCGCCACTGTTTTTCCTTTTAGATCGTTGACTGATTTGATGTCTTTGTTATCGTTTTTGACGACGATTTGAGTGCCCGCATACGAATACGGTTCTGTGAAGTTATACGTTTTCTTGCGTTCGTCCGTGACAGCGACCTGGTTAGAGATGGTGTCGAGTTTGCCGGTCTGGAGCTCTCCCATCAGACCGCTGAATTCAAGCAGCTTCCAGTCCAGTTTCATGTTGATTTTTTTCGCAACGGCTTCCATGACATCCACGTCAAAGCCGGTCAGCTTGCCGTTTTCTTTATATGCGAACGGATAGCTTTGTCCCGTGGCGCCGACATGCAGTACGTTATCGCCGCCTTCGCTTTCTTTTCCGTTTCCGCATGCTGATAAGACCGCCAAAAGCGCGGCAGACAGCAGCAAAGCCCATGTTTTCTTCTTCATTAAAATCCCGCCTTTTCCTATTAATATGTTAATCCTGCAATTGTTTTTTTAAATAGATGGTGATGTGCCCTTTTCCTAGATCCTTTTCGCCTGCACGGACGTAGCCTTTTCGCTCGTACATGCCGATCAGCCACGGATGCTTGTCCGCTGTGCCCAGTGACACGAAAGGCGCTTTTAATGTGTCGCGGAGCACTGTATTCTCCAGCCACTCCAGCATGTCTGAGCCCGTCCCTTTTTTTCCGGTTTCAGGATCGACGGCAAACCACCAAATATGTGGAACACCGTACGGCCCGGGATTCGGCCCCCACGGCATCCGCAGAGAAATCGTCGCCAGAATCCGGCCGTCTTCCTCCAAAACGTAACAGGCGTTTTTTTGTATGTTATTCAAAACGAGTTCTTTATCCGCCGTGGCAGCGGCAAAGTTGATGCCGAGCTTGCGGATCGGTTCATACGCCCGCAGTGTCAGTGAAAGCAGCTCATCAGCGTCTGCCTCCGTTGCGAGCCGGTATTGTCTTGACATGATGAGCCCTCCTTTAGTCGGCATATCGGTTTGCCGGTTTTTCCAGTCCGAAATGTTCTCTGAGCGTCGTTCCTTCATACTCTTTTCTGAACACGCCCCGTTCTTGTAAAATCGGAATCACTTTGTCTACAAAAAGAGTGAGACCTTCAGGCAAAAGCGGCGGCATGATGTTGAAACCGTCACAAGCTTGTTTTCCGACCCATTCTTCCATCTTATCGGCAAGCTGTTCTGGCGTTCCGACAAAGATATGATGGCCTCTTGAACCCGCCACATATTTGTACAGCTCGCGGATGGTCATGTTATCGCGTTTGGCCATCTCCTGAACGAGCTTGAAGCGGCTTTTAACGGCATTCGACGCATCCGCATCCAATTCAGGCAGCGGGCCGTCAAGCGGGCAGGCGGAAAGATCGACGCCGCCCAGATAGTTTTGCAGAATGTTCAGGCCGACAGACGGAATGATGAGGTCTTGGAGCTCTTCATATTTTGCCTGCGCTTCTTCTTCGGTATCGGCGATAACGGGAAAAATTCCCGGCATGATCGCGATTTTTTCAGGATCACGGCCGAAAGAAGCCGCTTGTTCTTTAATAGATTGATAGAATTCCTGCGCGGACTCCAAATGATTTTGCGCGGTGAAAATGACCTCCGCCGTTTTGGCGGCCAGCGCTTTTCCGTCTCCTGATGATCCGGCCTGAATAATGACCGGGCGCCCTTGAGGTGTGCGGGCGACATTTAACGGCCCTCTCACGGAGAAATATGTTCCTTTATGGTTCAATTCATGCATTTTGTCTTTATCGAAAAATGCTCCTGATTCTTTGTCACGGATAAAGGCGTCTTCCTCCCACGAATCCCATAATCCTTTGACGACTTCAACGAATTCTTCCGCGCGCTGATATCTGAGATGGTGCTCAAGATGCTTTTCGCCGCTGAAATTAAGCGCGGTCGATTCAATCGAAGATGTGACGACATTCCAGCCCGCGCGGCCGTTGGAAAGATGGTCAAGCGATGCAAATTGTCTCGCGATATGGAACGGTTCGCTGTATGTGGTAGACGCGGTCGCCGTCAGACCGATGCGGGATGTGACCTGAGCGAGCGCCGACAGCAGCGTAAACGGCTCAAAGCGCGTCAGCACATTCGGGTGTGATTTGCCGTCTATTGATAAACTGTCCGCCAAAAACAGCATGTCCAATTTCCCCCGCTCAGCCGTTTTCGCCAGTTCTTTGAAATAATCCAAATTCATGCTCGCGTCCGCCGGTGCCTGAGGATGTCTCCAAGAAGCGACATGATGGCCGGTACCCGCGAGAAACACACCGAGTTTGATTTCTTTTTTCTTTGTCATGATGGATCTCCTTCTATTCTGAAATACGGTTCGGAACATATTAACATGATTAAACCTATATTTCCTAGTAATTTTATAAGAATAAATCAAAATGTACAATTGTCACGCAAGTTTGTCAATGCATTAAGACAAAAATCATGATTTTTAAAATAACCCGGCGCACCGGCCGGGTTATTTCTTCGAAACTGTATAGACGGTCCCTTTGATCTTTTTCTTAATAACGGCAATGATAAGCAGCAAAACGGGGAACAGCACTTGAAACGGAAGATGAATATAGGTCGGCACAACTTTTAAGCCTTCATTCATGTGTTCCGAAAAATTGCTTGCGATGCTGATGGAGAGAATCAGCACCCCCAATCCGACCGGGAAGGCCAGCTGGGACGGATTTTTTTCTTTAAAAAGCGTGGACACGCCCACGACAACCGCATATGTAAAAAGGCTGACTTTGAAAAAACCGCCGATGACGAGCACGAGCATGAAAAAGACATCCAGCCGGTCTAAAAACTCTTCCACTTTAATTGTCTGTATGGTGCTCAGCAGCGGAAATTGAGAGCGGAGCATTAAGTTGACGTCCAGCACACAAATATTAATCGCCACTGACATCGCCAAAAACAGGCCGCTGATGATAATCGCCAGAAATCCGGTTTTCCGCACCTTTTTCCGATCCTTTAAGTAAGGAAAAATCATGACAAACACGATTAATTCACCGAACGGGATGAACATCGTCTGTTTAAACACGGAATAAATGACCGTTCCTGCACCCTCCGCTAAAACGGGCTGGAGAAATCTGAGGTTTATCGTGCCTGAGCTGATAATGAGGATCAGCCCGACGGCTGTCAGGAAATACATAATGCCAAACAGCAGCTCGCCGGCTCTCGCTATCACTTCAATTCCCTTTCTGACCGCAAATATCGCGGCGATCATCAGCATGGCATTCACAATTAAAAGCGGCGTATCTTGGTAGGCGAAGGTGACAAGCATTTCGCCAAAATCCCGCAATACGCGGGCGGCGATATAAGCAAAATAGAGAATATAAAGAAGGGAGGCCGCCCAGCTCAGATGTCTGCCGATCAGTTCGTTCATGTAATCTCTCGGAGAAGACTCAGGAAAAAATTGATACAGCGCCTGATAAACGTAGAAAAGTCCGAGACCGGTAACGCACCCGAGAAGCACGGACAGCCACGCATCCCGCCCGGCCATCGTGCCCGGCGGGATCAATAACGAACTGCCCAATTCAAACAAAATGATCATAATAAACAGCTGACGCGTGCCGATTTTCGCATTTTCCATACGCTTCGCTCCTTTCTCCTCAAATCAATCATGCTCAAGCTTGTCTGAGAGAGGATTATTCCGCAAGCCCGTTCTTCTGATAATGACTTCCGTTTTGACATCTACGGGGAGATTGGGGAAATATTCTTCATCCCACTTCCCTTTGAACTTTTTCCATTTGTCCGGATGCTTCCGATAGATCAGGTCTCCGAAGCCGACGAAGTCATTCTTATGGGCTTTTATATCTTCAATCGATTTGGTGATATCTTTCTCAAGCTGCACACTGAGCGCCTTTTGCATCGTCATCAGCACTTGCGGATCAGACAGATGGAAAGGGTATCTGACAGCGTCCACCAGCCCTTCGACCTGAGCATGCACGTGAATATGCGGTTTTCCGTTCGGAAAAGTGGCCGTCACCTTTGTATTCTGGCGGGTGACCTGCAGACTGATTGCATGCTTCACGTTCTTCCAATCCGCATTGATGAACGTATGCTTGATCCTATTGAGCAGCCATACAGCCCCCACACTGTCGTCATCCTCAATCCAGTAATCCAGCCTCCCATCCTTTTTGAACACCGCCAGTCCGTCCGCTGACAGCACTGCTTTCGGTTCAGTTGTCTGCGTATTTTCCATCGTAGGACCGGCTTTATCGTCTCCGTGCATTTCATAACCCGGAATAAACGGCGACCCGGCCGGAGAAGCGAGATCAATCAGAACGTCCTGAAGGCTGGTTTTAATGACTCTGCCGTATTGTTCCTGCGTGAAGCTGAGCGTCTTGTTCACTTTATTGGAAGGGATTTTATCAATCGGCGTCAGCACTTTAATAATGTCTTCAGCCTTGCAATTATGCGCGATCACAACAGTTGCGGTCGTCCTGAATTCGGTGTCGCGGTCAAGATTGTCCAGAATAAAACTGAGCCCTTCCTCTTTCGCCAGTTTTTCACTGAACACCACGAGATTCGTATGCGCAAAATAGAGCCTTCTGGACACTTTCATCGAGCCTTTTCTCAAAGCTTCCGTCATATTGTCTCCGGACACCGAATAGACGGAAACCGGAGGCCGGTCTCCCGCTCCGCCGCCCTGCAGACCGCCGGCCACGTTTCCAGGATTGATAATTTGCAAGTGAAGGACGTATTTTCCCGTTTCGGTCCGGTCAATACCGATGGCGGAGATCACCGCTAAATCGGTCAGCTCCCTTTTATCCCAGCATCCGGATACAAACATAAGGGAAACCATCGTACAAAGGATAAGCATCCATTTACGTCTTTTCATTACCGTCGCCCTCTTCTACATCTTTATTAACCATTCCTCTGGATGTCTCCGGTTTCGGTCTTTGATGTTCCCCTTGGCGCCTGTTGTTTTCCTGCACGAGCAGTCCCGGCCTTTTTTCATCCGCCCATAACGGAGCTCGGAGGAGGGAATCTTTCAGCCCGCCCGGGGTTAAAGGAGCGAGCGGGGACATATACGGAAATCCGAATGAACGCAGGCCGCACAGATGGACAAACATCATGATAATGCCCAGAATCAGCCCGTAAAATCCCATGACCGCCGCCGACAGAATAAAGAGAAACCGGATCAGCCGCGCAGATATCGCCATGTCAAAAGCCGGGGTCGCAAAGCTGGCAATCGCCGTCAGGGCGACGACGATAACCATGGCTGGGGAAACAATGCCGGCCTGTACGGCGGCCTGGCCGATGACAAGCGCTCCGACTATGGAAACGGCGGAGCCGACAACTCTCGGAAGCCGGACACCCGCCTCCCTGAGAATCTCAAAGGCCACTTCCATCGTCAGCGCTTCAATCACGGCCGGGAACGGCACCGTCTCCCGCTGAGCCGCGATGACAATCAGCAGCTGCGTCGGAATCATTTCCTGGTGAAAGGTCGTCGCCGCCACATAAATCCCCGGCGCCACCAGTGAAATGAAGAAGATCAAAACCCGCAGCACCCTGATGCTAGTGGCGATATCAAATCGTGAATAATAATCCTCAACAGATTGAAAAAATTGAATAAATAAGGCCGGCGCGATGAGAACGAACGGCGTTCCGTCCACGATAATCGCAAATCGTCCTTCCAGCAGATTCCCCGCCACAACGTCCGGCCGCTCCGTATGATATACGGTGGGAAACACAGAAAACGGCGCGTCTTCAATGAGCTGTTCAATGTAGCCGGATTCCAGAATGCTGTCGATGTCAATGTGCTTCAGCCGCTTGCGGACTTCCTTAATCAGCTTTTTATCGCAAATTCCGTTAATATACATCAGCGCGACATCCGTATTCGTTTCGTGTCCGATCTCCATTTTTTCAACCCATACATCAGGCGTTTTTACATACCTGCGGATCATGGAAATATTGGTTTGCAGAGATTCGGTGAATCCCTGCCGCGGGCCGCGGAAAGAGACCTGGGTGCTCGGCTCTTGAATGGACCGATGCTCTCCCCCTTCCGTGCTGGCGATCAGCGCCTTGTCAGCCCCGTCGACAAAAATGAGCGTGCTGCCCGCCACCAGCCCGGCATAAAGACTTTTCCATTTTTCTTCCTCTTTCACCCCGCCGATCGCAAGCGTTTTATCGTATATCAGGCAGACCGCTTGTTCCGGCTGAACGGACGGGATGTCGATTAAATCCTCCAGAAGGGATTGACTGACGAGCTGTTCGTCTACCAAACCGGCGATATACACAATTGCGGCCGGAAGCTCTTCTTTTCCGATTTTCAGCCGGCGGATGACGACATCGGCACTGTTGCCGAACCTCCCAGACAGCTTCTTCATATTTTGCTTTAAGCTGAGGGAGATCGGCTCATCCCGCTCTTTGTCCGGCTGGCTGTCCGCTTCTTTTCTGCCTTCATTGTCACGGTCGTTTTGATCGGCTTTTTTTTGTTTCTTCTGCTTAAAAAATGGCGGCATATCGCAAAAAACCTTTCCTCGTTTTTTTCATATTCTTCCTGTACGGCAAAAGATTATGCACGGCGGAAAGTCTGTATAAGTTCTGCGTAATCGAAAAGGATAAAAAGGGAGAGTGATGCGCATGAAAATATTAGGGGTTTCATTTTTTTTGCTGGCTGCCTGTCTGATCATTTCAGTAACGATAGATATGCTGCAAGGTTTCAGTTTCTATGGAGCGGTCCAAAACAACCTGTCCGCTTTTAAATTGACCACCTTCTCAGAATGGCTGATGCTGTTTTTATTCGCCCTCTTTTTAATCAGAGAAATGATCGTTTTATATAAATCAGGTAAAAAAGATGCCTGACAGGCGCACGGCTGTATTGTGTCAAAAAAGAACACATCCCTCCTTCTTTCGGAGTTCATGTGTTCTTTTTATTTTTCCGATGCAGATTGTTTTCAGATGACGATATTTCCGCTGTCCGTATCTGTCGCGTGTTTCACAATGACGCCTTTGATAATGCGGTTGCCGATGATTTTAGTACTTGCGGAGGAATTGGTTTGGATGGCGGAAGCAGAAGCGGCGGAAAGGTTGTTAATGGTATTTCCCGACACGAGAGAATTTGAGGATCCGTTCAGATAGATGCCGATCGGGCTGCCCGCCGTTCGGTTGATCGTGAGCGTATTGTCTATGACTTCATGCGTGCCTGAATTCAGATACACGGTAACGATAAGCGGTGATGATTCAAAACGGTTGCTGATGACAGAGGTTCCCGAGGATGTTGAACTGAAAATGGGATAGTTTTTGTAGCTTTTGAAGAGATTTCCCTTGATGACAGCCCTGGCGTCATTTGTCACAGATACGGCATAGGACTCCGCGGCGCCCTGATACGCATTCGGAATGAGCGTATTTCCTTCAATAACGGCATTTCCGCCTGTGACCCATATGCCCCGGCTGAACGATTTCAGCACATTTTGTTTCACGATGATACTGCCGGCCGACATGGTGATTCCGTCTGTCACCTGATTCAGAGTGTTATTCGTAAAGACGGCGTTTTCGGACAGCGTCGCCCGCATCCCCGTGCTTCGTCTGGTTTCGGAACGTCCGTTTTCAATGACATTGCCGTCAACGGTTACATCTTCTGCCTGATAGACGGAAATGCCCGTATTTTCAAATTGATTGATTTTGTTATGGGTGACGAGGACGCTTTTTCCCCTTACATCTATTCCGGTGGAAAAACCGGTAATCAGATTGTTGGAAATGACGGCATTGCTGCTGTCCTGTCCTTGTGACACACCTTGTCCGGCGATTGCGGTCCTTGAACCTCCGTCTGACCGAAAGAAGACATTCCCTGAAATGACGGTATGTGCCCCATACCCGTAGCTGATCGTGTTATCGGAATGATTTCCTTCAATTAACACATTATATCCGTTAAAATTGGTGACTGAGCTTGCGGCGTTTCCGGAAAAGAAGTTGTTGCGGACTGTAATATGAAGAGCTTCTTCATAATCTATATCGCCTTCTCCGTACGATTCAATATCGATTCCGAATTTCGGAGCCGTTCCGTTCCCTTGCCCGGCGTCTTCAATCACACATTCTTCCACCGTAACGGTATTGCAGCCGGTGATTGAAATGTTGTTTCGCCTTGACTGCCTGATCTCACAGCGGCGGATGGTCACCTGTTCTGAAGTTTCGTAATCACTGTTTGTTTTTAACCCGAGCGGGCTGACAATAATGCCGTCTCCCGTAAAATCCGAAATCTTCACATTTTCGATCAGCACATTGCTGCTGCCTTCAATACAGATTCCAAACCCCCATTCATGGGTCGAACGCAAAGGGACATTGGTATACGTGTGTTCATCCCGTTCGCCGATGATCCGGCCGCCGGTGATGGTGACATTTTCCCGCCTGCCTATATAGAAAGCCGAGTAGCCCCAGGAGCTGTTCGGCGCCACTTTAATCGTGCATTCCGGATCTAAAACGATGGTGAGATGGCTCGGCACGTTAATCCCGGCGTTCCGAAACGGCTGGCTGCTGTCCCCGCCAAGCGTGCCGTTGATTTTATAGGTTCCCGGCGGAAAAAACACCGTATGACAGCCTTCGCTGACGGCCTTGGCCAAGCATTGGTTGATGGCGCCCGTCACATCGGTTTTTCCGTCTGCCGCCACACCGCAATCCGTAATATCCAATATACGATTCGGCAAGTGATAATCTCCTCCTTCCTCTCTTATTGTCATCTTATTCCGCCATATCCCGCTCCGCCTGTACATACTTTAAATTTTATTAAAAAAGTTTATAAAGATAGTTTAGTTAGATAATATAACAAAATAAGTCATTGGAATTAGGGAAATTCGTCTATATTCAACGTTTTAATATCTTTTCATTCTGGAATTTTTTGAATTCAGTATAAATTATATTGACACAAGTATTATATAAGAATATGATTTTTGTAATACACTTTTTTAAGAAAGGGTTGGCTCAGGTGGCATCTATTGATAAGGACTCTATAACAGAAACTGTGCCGCAACGAGGCTTTTTCGGTCATCCCCGCGGCTTGTTTACACTGTTTTTCACCGAATTTTGGGAGCGTTTCTCCTACTATGGTATGAGAGCCATATTGCTTTACTATTTATACACGGAAGTCGCTCATGGCGGTCTCGGCTTTGATAAAACGACCGCAGTTGCCATCATGTCCATATACGGATCTCTCGTATACATGTCGAGCGTCATCGGCGGATGGCTGGCCGACCGGGTATTCGGCACGGCAAACACCGTATTTTACGGCGGAATTTTAATTATGTTCGGGCACATCGCTCTTGCCTTCCCTGGCAGCACGGCAGCGTTTTTTACCAGCATGGCTCTGATCATTATCGGAACCGGCCTGCTTAAACCAAACGTATCCAGCGTTGTCGGAGATTTATATACGAAGGAAGACGAGCGCCGCGACTCAGGTTTCAGCATCTTTTACATGGGGATCAACCTCGGCGGATTGCTTGCGCCGCTAATTGTCGGAACACTCGGACAGAAGTACAACTACCACTTAGGCTTCGGATGCGCCGCGGCCGGTATGTTCCTCGGACTGATTGTTTTCGCTCTTACGAGAAAGAAATACCTCGGCAAAGCAGGCTCCAATGTACCGAATCCGATTTCTAAATCATCAGTGATCGGCACGGGAATCGGAGTGGTCATCGCAGCAGCCGTTATTATCGTTCTGATTCAAACCGGCTGGCTGACGATCCAGCGTGTGATTGACACCGTCAGTATCCTCGGCATTGTCATTCCGGTTATTTACTTTATCGTGATGTTCACGAGCAAAAAAGCGACGAAAACGGAAAAATCACGGCTTGCGGCTTATGTTCCGCTGTTTATTGCAGCGGCAATGTTCTGGGCGATTCAGGAGCAGGGCGCGACGATTCTTGCTTTATATGCGGATCAGCGCACGAGACTTTCCTTTGCAGGCATGCATCTTGAGTCTTCATGGTTCCAGTCTCTGAACCCGTTATTCATCGTTATTTTCGCGCCGGTGTTCGCCTGGATCTGGATGAAGCTCGGCAAACGCCAGCCTTCAACACCGATTAAATTCGCGATCGGCATTATCCTTGCCGGATTATCATTTTTAGTCATGGTGCTTCCGGTTATGGGCGGAAGCGGCGAGCTTGTGAGCCCGCTTTGGCTTGTGCTCAGCTTCCTTTTGGTTGTGCTTGGTGAGCTTTGCCTTTCACCGGTCGGTTTATCCGTCACAACAAAACTTGCGCCTGCCGCTTTCTCAGCGCAGACGATGAGTATGTGGTTTTTAACAAACGCCTGCGGTCAAGCCCTGAACGCAAAAGTAGTCGGTTTGTTTGATAAGATTTCTGAAGCGGCCTACTTCGGCTCAATCGGTCTTGTTTCGATCATTCTCGGTATTATTTTGATTCTTCTGTCTCCCGTTATTAAACGAGCGATGAAAGGCGTTCAATAACAGATAAAGAAAAGCCTGCGGAATCGGGACTGACCCCATAAGATGAGACAAATAAAAACACCTTCAAGTTTGAATACGGATGATTGTTATCCGAAATTAGACTTGGAGGTGTTTTTTCTATGGGGACAAGAGTGAGTTATCCGGTTGAAGTGAAACAGAAGGCTGTAGAAATGAGATTGGCAGGCGTACCTATGAAAGAGATCCTGCAGGAGTTGAATATTAAGAATAAGACACAGGTTCAGACATGGGTTAGATGGTATAAGGCTGGTGATACACATCGATTCGAACAGCCTGTTGGAAAGCAATACACTTACGGAAAAGGTCCGGAGTATTCTTCCGATTTAGAGAAACTGCAGGCAGAGATTCGTTACCTGAGACA
>NZ_JQKM01000016.1:0-56657 GCF_000746035.1 Bacillus sp. UNC69MF
TTCAAACAACCATCCGGTATTAGCCCCGGTTTCCCGGAGTTATCCCAGTCTTACAGGCAGGTTACCCACGTGTTACTCACCCGTCCGCCGCTAACATCAGGGAGCAAGCTCCCATCTGTCCGCTCGACTTGCATGTATTAGGCACGCCGCCAGCGTTCGTCCTGAGCCAGGATCAAACTCTCCGATAAAGTAGTTTGACTGACTACGCACATCGCTGTGCGATTTATTTAAAACTTTGAATTAACAGGTACGTTTTGTCTTGTTTAGTTTTCAAAGAACTTTGTTGCTTCTCTCGAAGCGACCTCTTAATCATAACATTTTCAGTTTGCTAGGTCAATACTTTTTTAAAAAATATTTTCGCTAGGCTTGCCTTTCTATTAAAAAGACAACAAAAATGATTATATCAGCATCATCACTATGTGTCAAAGCTTTTTTTCATTTCTTTATATAGTAAAAGCGCAGCCTGCTACAGCTGCGCTTCTACGTTTATACTTCTTCCGTTTCTTCCGTTTCTTCCGGCTCTTCTTCATTCTTTTCCACAAGCGCCACAGTGGCTACATGCTCTTGATCAGACATGCGGATCAGACGGACGCCTTGTGTTACGCGTCCCGTAGTGGAGATATCATTAATATCCATTCTGATTAACACGCCGCTTGCCGTAATAATCATTAAGTCCTCTTCGCCTTTTGTTGCTTTCACGGTTACTAACGGACCGTTGCTGTCAGTGATTTTACATGTTTTAAGGCCTTTTCCGCCCCTGCTTTGAACTCTGTATTCTGAAGCCGGTGTGCGTTTGCCGTAGCCGTTTTCTGTCACTATGAGGACATGGGAGTCTTCTTCAAGAATCTCCATGCCTACCACGACATCATCGTCTGTCAGCGTGATGCCTTTAACACCCGCAGCTGTGCGTCCCATTTGTCTTACATCTGCTTCAGGGAAACGGATCAGCAAACCGTTCTTCGTTCCGATGATGATTTGTTTCTTGCCGTCAGTCAGGCGGACGGCCATCAGTTCATCGTCTTCCCGGAGACCTAGGGCGATCAGCCCGTTATTCCGTATATTCGCAAACTGGGACAGTGCCGTACGTTTCGACACCCCTTGTTTGGTCGTAAAGAAGAGGTATTGCTCCTCATCAAACGTGCTGACCGGAATAATAGCATTAATCCATTCGCCTTTTTCAACCTCCAGAAGGTTAATAATCGGAATGCCTTTTGCCGTACGGCCGTATTCAGGGATTTCATATCCTTTAGAACGGTATACCTTCCCTTTATTAGAGAAGAACAGGATCGTATCGTGCGTTGATGTGGAAATTAAGTGTTCCACAAAGTCATCTTCATTCGTTCCCATTCCCTGTACGCCTTTTCCGCCCCGTTTTTGGCTGCGGTATGTGGACGCCGGGAGACGTTTAACATAGCCGTTATGGGTCAGTGTGATGACGATATTTTCTCTCTCGATAAGATCTTCATCTTCAATTGTTTCAAGACCGGACGTCACGATTTCAGTGCGTCTCTCATCATTGAAACGCTCTTTGATTTCATTAAGTTCTTCACGGATGATCTCAAGAACTCTTGCTTCATTGGCTAAAATATCTTTCAGCTCGGCGATAAGCGCAACAAGTGATTGATATTCCTCTTCAATCTTTTCGCGCTCCAGACCGGTTAATCGCTGAAGGCGCATATCCAGAATGGCTTGCGCTTGTTTTTCAGTCAGTGAGAATTGTTCGATCAAACCTGTTCTCGCAATTTCAGCCGTCTGGGAATTGCGGATAAGAGAAATAACGGCATCTAAATGATCGAGAGCAATTCTTAAACCTTCCAGAATGTGAGCTCTCGCTTCCGCTTTGCGGAGTTCGTAAGCCGTTCTGCGCCGGATCACAACCTTCTGGTGATCAAGATAATGCTCCAGACATTGTTTCAGGCTTAGTACCTTCGGCTGTCCGTCAACGAGCGCCAGCAGGTTGATTCCGAAAGACGTCTGCAGGGCCGTTTGTTTGTACAGGTTATTCAAAATGACGTGAGCATTGGCGTCACGGCGGATCTCAATGACGATTCTCATTCCGTTACGGTCGGATTCGTCACGCAGATCGGTAATTCCTTCGATTTTTTTGTCCCGGACAAGATCTGCGATTTTTTCAATTAATCTCGCTTTGTTCACCTGATAAGGAAGTTCCGTGACAATAATTCTTTCTTTTCCCGATGATGTCTCTTCGATTTCAGCCTTAGCCCGGATCGTAATGGATCCCCGTCCGGATTCATATGCCTTGCGGATGCCGCTCCGGCCTAAAATCTGACCTGCAGTCGGAAAATCCGGGCCCGGGATGTATTCCATCAGCTCCTGGTTTGTAATCTCAGGATTCTCACTTACGGCAAGCACGCCTTCAATGACTTCCCCAAGCTGATGCGGAGGAATATTTGTCGCCATTCCGACCGCGATACCGGCAGCTCCGTTGACGAGCAGATTCGGAAATCTCGAAGGCATGACGACAGGTTCTCTTTCTGCGCCGTCATAGTTATCTTGATAATCAATCGTATCTTTCGTAATGTCCCGGAGGATTTCCATTGCGATTTTTGACATTCTCGCTTCTGTGTAACGCATCGCAGCCGCTGAGTCGCCGTCAACCGAACCGAAGTTGCCGTGTCCGTCAACAAGCATGTAGCGGTAGTTAAAATCCTGCGCCATTCTGACCATTGATTCGTAAACCGCTGAGTCACCGTGCGGGTGGTACTTACCGATAACTTCACCGACGATACGGGCAGATTTTTTATATGGTTTGTCACTGGTCATGCCTAAATCATTCATCGCGTACAAAATCCGTCTGTGAACCGGCTTCAGACCGTCACGCACATCCGGAAGCGCCCGGGATACGATAACGCTCATTGCATAGTCCAGGAAGGATGTCCGCATTTCCTGACTGATATTGACTTCACGTACTTGTGGTGTGTTTTGTTCACTCATTAAAAAAACCTCCCTGAAGTATCACATGAAATAATGTGGGAGTAGATTGTCCATTATGATCTTCAATACGATTTCACTATTCTCCATTATATCAATAAACTTGTGTTTATACACATTAATTTAGTAGAATATACGGGTTTTGCGGGTTTTCAGAGGCTTTAGAAGCCGCTTTGAGAAAAAAGCCTTATTTCTTAACGAAAATAAGGCTTTCTTGGTTAAATATCAAGATTTTTCACGTATCTGGCGTTTGCTTCTATGAAGTTTCTCCGCGGTTCTACTTTGTCACCCATCAGCATTTCAAAAGTCTCGTCAGCGTCCATTGCATCTTCAAGATTAACTTGCAGAAGCGTTCTGGTCGCAGGGTCCATTGTCGTTTCCCAAAGCTGAGTCGCGTTCATTTCTCCAAGACCTTTATAACGCTGGAGGCCGGGCTTAGGTGATTGCGGAAGTTCTTTTAACAGCTCATCAAGCTGCTTATCATTATAAGCGTATTCCACCCGTTTTCCCTGCTGCACTTTATAAAGCGGCGGCTGGGCAATGTAGACATAGCCGTTTTCGATGATTTCCCGCATGTATCTGTAGAAGAACGTTAATAAAAGCGTTCTGATGTGGGCGCCGTCAACATCGGCATCCGTCATGATGACCACTTTATGATAACGCGCTTTTTCAAGATTAAAATCTTCTCCGATTCCTGTTCCGAGGGCCGTGATCATTGATCTGACCTCATTGTTTGAGAGAATCTTATCAAGTCTGGCTTTCTCAACGTTCAGAATCTTACCGCGCAGCGGCAGAATAGCTTGGAAATGACGGTCCCGTCCCTGTTTCGCTGATCCGCCCGCAGAGTCACCCTCTACGATATACAGCTCGGAAATGCTCGGATCTTTAGAAGAACAGTCCGCCAGTTTGCCCGGCAGATTGGAAATCTCAAGCGCACTTTTGCGCCGGGTCAATTCCCGCGCTTTTTTCGCTGCCATCCGCGCTCTTGCGGCCATTAAACCTTTTTCAACGATTTTGCGGGCTGAGTCCGGATTTTCAAGAAGGAATGTTTCCAGCGCAGAAGAAAACAGCGTATCAGTGATCGTTCTCGCTTCGGAGTTGCCGAGCTTGGTTTTCGTCTGCCCTTCGAATTGCGGATCAGGGTGCTTAATTGAAATAATGGCAGTCAGCCCTTCTCTCACATCATCCCCGCTTAAATTCGGATCATTTTCTTTGAAAATCCCTTTTCTTCTTGCATAGTCGTTTATGACACGGGTCAGACCGGTTTTAAATCCGGCTTCGTGCGTCCCGCCTTCGTATGTGTTGATATTATTCGTGAAAGAATAAATATTGCTTGTATAGCTATCGTTGTATTGCAATGCAACTTCAACCGTTATGCCGTCTTTCTCGCCTTCGATATAAATCGGCTCTTCATGAACGACTTCTTTGGAACGGTTTAAGTACTCAACATAGCTTTTGATTCCGCCTTCGTAGTGGTACTCGTTTTTCCGTTCTTGTCCTTCACGTTTGTCTTCAATCGTGATGTTTACGCCTTTTGTCAGGAAGGCCAATTCCCGGACACGGTTTGAAAGCAGATCATAGTCGTATACGATTGTTTCTTTGAAGATTTCCGGATCCGGAACGAAGTGCGTAATCGTTCCGGTCTTATCAGTATCACCGATCACTTCAAGATCGGCCACAGGTACACCGCGCTCGTACGCCTGATAGTGGATTTTTCCGTCACGATGAACCGTAACGTCAAGAGTGGTCGACAAGGCGTTTACGACAGATGCCCCTACACCGTGAAGACCGCCGGATACTTTATATCCGCTTCCGTCAAATTTACCGCCGGCGTGGAGAACGGTCATGATAACTTCAACCGCAGGGCGGCCCATCTTCTCCTGGATACCGACCGGAATTCCGCGCCCGTTGTCCTTAACGGTAATGCTGTTATCTTTTTCAATCTCGATGTTAATATCTGTACAATAACCGGCCAGGGCTTCGTCAATACTGTTGTCGACGATTTCCCACACCAAGTGGTGAAGGCCTTTGCTGTTAGTTGATCCGATGTACATCCCCGGTCTCTTTCGAACAGCTTCCAAACCTTCTAATACCTGTATCTGATTCTCATCATAACTATTTTGCTGCTGTTCCATAGCCATGCACATTCACCTACACTTTTCTTAAACGATATATTCATTGTAAAGATCCGCTAAGAATCTATTTCTAACATAAATTGCGCACGTTTCTTCAGTGTGCCGGAAGATAAGGGAGAGTAATATATATTCTCAGTCGTGACTACGATAGACTTTGGCGTGCCGTTTACGGACGGCACTACTTTTTCTTTCTGTCTGTCCAGAAATTCTTCAACGATCGGCGATACATTGACCTTGCAGTCAAAAATGCCGACGATATCGCGTGTTGAAACGACAAAGTCGTCACCTAAATGAATATACAATCGCTCACCTCATTTCTTCACTTCACTAACGTACCGTTTTCCACACGGAACATTCCTGCTTGATGTAAGGTATCGTGGTCAATGCCATCCACGCTTGTCGTGGTGACAAATGTCTGCACACGGCCTTGGATCGTATGAAGCAAATGGGACTGTCGGTAATCATCCAGCTCGCTTAGTACATCATCCAAAAGTAAAATGGGGTATTCTCCGATTTCTTCATGAATCAAATCTATTTCGGCCAGCTTCAAAGACAAAGCCGTCGTACGCTGCTGTCCCTGTGAACCGTACGTCTGCACATCGCGTCCGTTCACATAAAAAAGGACATCATCCCGATGCGGTCCGAATAATGTGACGCCTCGTTCTATTTCTTTTTCTTTTAATTTCGAAAAAGACTCCTGGTAGCTGTTACCTATTTTCGACAAATCTTTGGGATCTGATACATCAAGCGCCGTGTGGTACTTAAGCGTCAGTTCTTCAAGTCCCCGGGAAATGCCGGAATGGATCGGCTGCGCCCATTTTTCAAGCTGCGCCGTAAACTGCAGACGTTTGGCGACAACTTTTGCGGCTGCTTCAATCAGCTGATCAGTGAGAACGTCAAGCATAGTCCGGTCAGTCTGTTTCCGGCTTTGCAGCTGTTTCAGAAAATGATTCCGCTGTGAAAGGATTTTTTGATAAAGAGATAAATCATACAGATAAACGGCAGAAACCTGCCCGATCTCCATATCGAGAAATCTCCTCCTCACCTGAGGGCTTCCTTTGACGAGATTTAAATCCTCAGGGGCAAACATAATGGTGTTCAGCGCTCCGACATACTGACTGAGTTTTTGCTGCTCTATATGATTGACCTTGCCCTTTTTACCTTTTTTGGAGATGACAAGCTGCATCGGGATGTCCCCGTTACGCTTCATCACTCTTCCTTCTATTTTAGCATAGTCTTCGTCCCACCGTATAAGTTCTTTGTCATTTGAGGTGCGGTGTGATTTTGCCATCGAAAGGACATAGATGGCTTCCATCAGATTGGTTTTGCCTTGGGCATTTTCCCCGATGATCACATTCACCTTGTTTTCGAATTGAAGCTCAGCGCGCTCATAATTACGGTAGGATGTTAATTCTAAATTTTGGATATACAACCGCTGTCACCCGCTTTAATTGACGACTTGAAATGAACCAAATCCTTCAATCGCGACCACGTCTCCAACGTAAAGCTTTCTGCCGCGGCGATTGTCAGGTTCATTGTTGACAGTCACCTCATGCTCGCTCAGAAACCACTTCGCCATGCCGCCGGACTGAATCACATCGGCTAATTTTAAAAACTGGCCAAGCGTAATCATTTCTGTATCAATCGAAATCGGATTTGCCATATTATCGACCTCTTTCAAATATCACTAATATCTAATTGTACTAAAAAATCCTGAAATAAGGAAAGGGAAAACTTGAGGGAGCGGCTGATGAATAGAAAAGCTGCCGAACTAAGCCGGCAGCACATTCTGTTTGATTAATACGTTCTGACCGGAAGGATGAGCTGAACGATGGTTTCATCATTCGGCGTACGGATAAGAAACGGTCTCATCGCTCCCGTAAAACTGATACGGATGTCCGCTCCTTCAAGTACTTTCAGTGCGTCCATCATATATTTTGGACTGAATGAAATATTTAATTCCTCGCCGTCAATCTGGTCAGCCAGCACAGCTTCGACCACTTTCCCGATTTCCGGAGAATTTGATGAAATCTCCAGCGAATCCGCCGGTTTGGCAGAAAGCTTTACAACGTTGTTGCGGCCTTCTCTCGCCAATAAAGAAGCACGGTCTATCGCCTGTAAAAATTCCTTCGTGTTTACGACGATTTCCGTTTTGCTTTCCTGCGGAATTAAGCTGGTCGTGTCCGGATAGTTTCCGTCAAGCAATCTTGAGAAGAACAATACGTTTTTCGCTTTGAACAGAACTTGAGTTTCTGTAATGACGATATCAACCAGTTCTTGGTTGTCATCAAGAATTTTGCTCAGCTCGGTTAAGCTTTTCCCAGGAATGACCACGTTATAAGAGCTGTCTTCCGGAATATCAAGCTTCGCCTTTCTTAAAGCGAGTCGGTGGCTATCCGTGGCAGTGCATAATAATTCACCGTTTTCGACTTTCCAGTTTACACCTGTCAAGATAGGGCGTGTTTCTGAGGCGGACACAGCGAACACGGTTTGGCGAATCAGGTTTTTCAAAAGATCCGTCGGAATCTGAATGGCGTGATGCTCTTCGATTTGCGGCAGATGCGGATATTCATCTGCATCAAGGCCGTTTAAATTAAATTCGGCTTTTCCGGAACGGATAATCGTTAAATATTGATTTTGAACTTCGATTTCAACAGTCGCCATCGGAAGTTTTTTAACGATTTCGCTGAAGAAACGCGCTTGCAGCACGATACTTCCTGGCTGATCGATCGTCACGATTTCTTTATCATCATCTTCTTTCGGAATGAATGACTCGATTGAAATATCAGAGTCACTTCCTGTGAAAGATACCCCTTCATCTGAGGCGACGATCTTAATACCGGTGAGAATGGGAATTGTGGTTCTGGATGAAACGGCTTTTAGAACGTCTTGTACACTTTCGACTAAACGATCTTTTTGAATCGTAAATTTCATGTTTATCCTCCTAACGGATAATATAATTAATATATTTTAAAAATAGCAGTAGTAATAGTAGGGCCTGTGGATTTGTGGATAAGTTGTGAAAAAGACAGGAAACACAGCCTATCCACATGTGGACAGACTGTGTATGGCTATGAAAAAGTTATTCACACTTTCCCCGATTCATCCGAGGGCACTATTATTTAAGCAGTTCTTTTATTTCTTTCACCTGCTGCTGAAGCTGCTCGTCATCAATCAGCAGTTTTGAAATCTTTTCATGGGCGTGAATGACGGTTGTATGGTCTCTCCCGCCAAATTCTTCCCCGATTTTAGGCAAAGAAGAATCTGTCATTTCTCTTGAAAGATACATCGCAATTTGTCTTGGGAACGCCACGGATTTCGTGCGCTTTTTCGCTTTGAAATCTTCAAGCTTAATGTTGAACTGCTGTCCGACAATCCGCTGAATCTCTTTTATCGTAATGACCTTCGGCTTAGAAGACGGAATAATATCTTTCAATGCTTCTGCAGCCAGGTCTGCGTTAATGTCTTTATTGATTAAAGATGAATAGGCGACAACCCGGATTAATGCCCCTTCCAGTTCGCGGATGTTGCTGTCAATCTGATTCGCGATGTAAAGCATGACCTCGTTCGGAATATCAAGGCCTTCCGCCTTCGCTTTTTTTCTCAGGATGGCAATCCGCGTTTCCAGATCCGGCGGTGTGATATCCGTAATCAATCCCCATTCGAACCGCGAACGCAGGCGGTCTTCAAGGGTCGGGATCTCTTTCGGCGGTCTGTCGCTGGAAATCACGATTTGTTTGCTTTCTTCATGAAGCGTGTTGAATGTATGGAAAAACTCTTCCTGTGTTTGTTCTTTTCCGGCTAAAAATTGAATATCATCTATCAAAAGTACATCAACGTTCCGGTAGCGGTTGCGGAAATCAACGGCTTTATTATCGCGGATTGAGTTGATGAATTCATTTGTGAATTTTTCAGAAGACAGGTACACCACTTTGGCTGAAGGATTATGATCAATGACATAATGGCCGATCGCGTGCATTAAGTGGGTTTTTCCTAAGCCGACTCCCCCGTATATAAATAAAGGGTTGTACGCTTTAGCGGGTGCTTCCGCCACAGCCAGTGATGCTGCATGGGCGAATCGGTTTCCCGATCCGATGACGAATGTGTCGAATGTATATTTCGGGTTGAGCATGCTTTGGGGAAAATCAGACGGTTCCTCTTTTGCCGCTTTTTTCACTTGCGGTTTCGGTAGAAAGTTTTCTTCGTCCTGATTTTGAGGAATGACAAATTTGACGCTCAATTCTTCCCCGGTTAATTCGTATATGGTATCTGCAATGAGATGTAAGTACCTGGACTCCAGCCAGTCTCTGGCAAATTCATTGGGAGCGGTGATGGTTAAGGTATCCCCTTGCAGCGAATGGGCTTTCGTCGACTTCATCCAAGTTTCGAAACTCGGTTTGCTTAGCTTTTTCTCAATTTGAGCTAGAGCTTGATTCCAAAGATCTAATATATTCTCCATTATCCGGCACAGCCCTCCTTTTCTTTAAAAATCAGCGCCCTTTCCCTGTTATAGAACACAAAAAAAGAGCATATGGCTCTGACCATTCGTACACACGAAATGTTGAAAACATATAGTATAGTAGAAAAACAGCTTTTCGACAAATTCCACAAGTTGTGGACAACAATCTACACAAGCTGTGTGAAAACAATCCACAACTTATCCACAGTTTGTGGATAAAGAGAATGGGCTGGATAAGTAATTAAGAGTTAAAACACAAATATAATATCAAATTAAGCGAGGACTTGCAATGGTTCTCGTAATCTTATCCACAAACCTGACAACTTGTTGAAAAATCTTTGTCCACAGGAGTTAGCAATGTGAAAATGTTGTCGATAACGACTGTGGATATTAAAAAAAAGCAAAAAAATTATCCACATGTCGTTTTTCCGGGGGAGCGCGGCTTTTTTTTTGCGTTAAAAAAAGGAATATGAAAAATAAGGTTTCTAAACTGGTTAAGGTATGTTATCCTATTATGGTTGTAAGAAATAAAAGCACTGCTGAAGTTGACAATGAATAGGCAGCACAAATATAATAAGTAAGACTGTCTTTAACAGCTATTCCTCGAGGGAGGTGTCATAAATGAAAAGAACATTCCAACCGAATAACCGTAAACGCAGTAAAGTTCATGGCTTCAGAAGCCGTATGAGTTCAAAAAACGGTCGTCTAGTATTAGCACGCCGTCGCCGCAAAGGCAGAAAAGTATTATCAGCTTAGGCCACTGAATAATGTCAGTGGTCTTTTTTCACATTAAGAGAGTGAGATGTCATGCGTCGCCCGGTACTGGAGAAATTTCTTCAGTATTCCGGCGGCCCGTTTTTTTTAGATAGAAATAAAAGTTTCTGCGAGTGAATATCGGAGTGAATTAAAGTGAAGAAGCGAAATCGGTTAAAGAAAAATGAAGATTTTCAAAAAGTGTTTAAACGCGGAACGTCTATGGCAAACCGCCAGTTCGTGCTGTATACGCTTGATCAGCCGAAACAGGAAGAGCTCCGGGTAGGGCTTTCTGTCAGTAAAAAAATCGGCAATGCCGTCGTGCGCAATCGGGTGAAGCGGTTAATCAGACAGGCTGTTCAGGAGGAAAAAGAGCTGCTCAAGCCGAAAGATTTTATTATTATCGCAAGAAAACCCGCCGGCGACCTCAGTTTTGAAGAAACGAAAAAGAGTCTGCAGCACTTATTCAGAAAAACCTCATTATATAAGAAATCTTCGTCAAAATAGCTCATATTTTGTTTTCTTCACGTTTTTAAAAGCGCTTCCTTTTATTTGGCGAAAAATGAACGCCATTTGAAACTGAAAGATGCTAAAATACATACAAGGTTCATAAAGATTGGTATAGGAGGAAACGTTCTTGAAAAGGAGAATATGGTTACTACTGAGTATGGTCGGTATGCTCGTGCTGCTGGCCGGGTGCTCGAGTGTGAAAGAGCCGATTACGGCGAATAGTCCGCATTTCTGGGACAAATATGTTGTGTATCCATTGTCAGAAGTCATTACGTACGTAGCGAAACTGACGGGCGATAACTATGGTTTATCGATCATCATCGTTACGATTTTAATTCGTCTGCTGATTCTGCCGCTGATGATCAAGCAGCTTCGAAGCTCAAAAGCGATGCAGGCGCTGCAGCCTGAAATGCAGAAGCTCAGAGAAAAATACAGCTCTAAAGATCAAAAAACGCAGCAGAAGCTTCAGCAGGAAACGATGGCCCTGTTTTCAAAGCACGGGGTAAACCCGCTGGCGGGATGTTTCCCGATCCTGATTCAAATGCCGATTTTGATCGGATTCTACCACGCCATTATGCGTACGCAAGCCATTTCACAGCACAGCTTTTTATGGTTTGACCTAGGAGAGAAGGATCCTTACTATATTCTTCCTATCGTTGCCGGTGTGGCCACTTTTGTCCAGCAGAAGCTGATGATGGCCGGAAATCCGACTCAGAATCCTCAAATGGCAATGATGGTATGGATTATGCCGATCATGATCATCGTATTTGCGATCAACTTCCCGAGCGCGCTTTCTCTGTATTGGGTAGTCGGAAACCTGTTTATGATTGCTCAGACATTCCTTATTAAAGGACCTGACATTAAACACGATCCGGAAACGCAGAAAGCGGGAGGAAAGAAAAAGTGAAGAAGGTGACTGCTGCGGGACGGAATGTCGAAGAAGCAGTTCAATCAGGCCTTCAGGAACTTCAACTGACGAAAGATCAAGTAGAAATAACGGTGGTGCAAGAAGGATACAAAGGGTTTTTGGGTATTTTTGGAAAAAAGAATGCGATCGTAGAACTGGAAGAGAAAAAAAATCCTGTTCATGAAGCGAAAGCGTATTTGGAAGAAATCATCCATTCCATTGCCGGACCTTCTGAGATTGTTACGGAAGAAAACAAGAAAACAGTCTGTTTTCACATTAAAGGTGAAAAAGCGGCGCTGCTTATTGGCAAAAGAGGACAAACACTCAATGCCCTGGAAACATTGACGCAGCTTGTTTTGAACCACGGCTCCGGCCAGTATCGCCAAGCCGTTGTCGACGCTGAGAATTATCGGCGGAAAAGAAGAGAAATTCTGGAGCAGCTGGCAAACAGGCTGGCCAAGCAAGTGTCGAAAACGAAAAAAGATGTGCATTTAGAACCGATGCCGTCAGGTGAAAGAAAAATCATCCATGACGCGCTGTCAAAGCATCCAAATATCAAAACGTTTTCTACCGGTGAAGGCCGGTACCGCCATCTCGTTATTTCCCATAAAGATAGCAGAAAACCGAAGTCCGGGTAAAATCGGAACTTCGGTTTTTTTATTGGTAAAAATGGCTCTATTCCTAAGCAGAATCGCACTTTTTGCGTTTAAGTTTTTTCTTTTTCGGTCTATGCTGTTGATAAAAAAGGTTTTAGGAAATAAAATTAATTGTTATTCACATGTGGATAAGTTAAAGTAATAAGGGATGAATTTCTGCCTTTGTGGATAACGTATCTTCCACTTCAAACCAAACTATGTTATCTTTTAATTTTGGCGTAAATAAAATTTTTTATATAGATGGAAACAGAGATAAAGAGAGGTGAACAGCATGGATACAATTGCAGCGATTTCAACTCCGATGGGTGAAGGCGCGATCGCGATCGTTCGGCTGAGCGGCCCGGAAGCCGTAAAGATCGCCGACAAAATGTACAAGGGTCCGAAAGGCAAAACGCTCAGTTCGGCAGAATCGCATACCATTCATTACGGGCATATCGCGGACAGCACGACGGGACGGATTATTGAGGAAGTCATGGTGTCTGTTTTAAGAGCGCCCAGAACATTCACAAGGGAAGATGTCATTGAAATCAACTGTCATGGGGGTATTGTGACGGTTAATCAGGTGCTCCAGCTTGCTTTAAGAGAAGGTGCGAGACTGGCAGAACCCGGTGAGTTTACGAAGCGCGCATTTTTAAACGGACGGATTGACCTATCACAGGCGGAAGCGGTGATGGATCTGATCAGGGCCAAAACGGACCGTGCCATGAATGTCGCCATGAACCAGATGGAAGGACGGCTTTCCGCGCTTGTCCGCCGTCTGCGTGATGAGTTGTTAGAAACACTTGCCCATGTTGAGGTTAATATAGATTATCCGGAATATGATGACGTCGAAGAAATGACGCATCAGCTTTTAGTGGAGAAGGCAAGCGGCGTGAAGAAAGAAATCGAGGCGCTGCTCCGTACGTCTGAGCAGGGGAAAATTTTGCGTGAGGGACTGTCTACCGTGATCATCGGCCGTCCGAACGTCGGAAAATCCTCTCTGCTTAACAGCCTTGTCCATGAAACGAAGGCGATCGTAACCGATATTCCGGGAACGACGCGTGATGTGATTGAGGAATATGTCAATGTCCGAGGCGTGCCGCTTCGGCTTGTCGATACCGCCGGAATCCGTGAGACAGAAGACATCGTCGAAAGAATCGGTGTGGAACGGTCACGGCAGGTTCTGAAGGAAGCGGATCTCATTTTGCTTGTGCTTAACCACAGCGAAGAGCTTTCTGAAGAAGATGTGAAATTGTTTGAAGCGGTTGAGGGAATGGACGTCATTGTCATTATGAATAAGACGGACCTTGAGGCTAAGATTGACGCTGAGCGCGTCAAGGAACTGGCGAAAGGCCGGCCTGTCGTCACGACCTCATTGCTGAAAGAAGAAGGCATTCAAGATTTAGAGGAAGCGATTCAGTCGCTATTTTATACAGGAGCGATCGAAAGCGGAGATCTCACCTATGTCAGCAACACCCGTCATATCTCGATACTGCATCAGGCAAAGCAAGCGATTGATGATGCGCTGAACGGAATTGAACAGGATGTTCCGATTGATATGGTGCAAATTGATTTGACAAGGTGCTGGGAGCTGCTGGGCGAAATCATCGGTGATGCCGTCCACGAAAGCTTAATTGATCAGCTCTTTTCACAATTTTGTTTAGGTAAATAAAAGGGAGGAAAAAACCATGGGGTATGAAGCAGGCCAATACGACGTGATTGTCATCGGCGCCGGGCATGCCGGTGTTGAGGCTGCCCTCGCATCCGCGCGCCAGGGAGCCAAAACGCTTGTTTTGACGATCAATCTTGATATGGTTGCGTTTATGCCATGTAATCCGTCTGTCGGCGGCCCCGCGAAAGGGATTGTCGTCCGCGAAATTGACGCGCTCGGCGGAGAAATGGCTAGAAATATAGATAAAACTCATATTCAAATGAGAATGCTGAATACAGGAAAAGGTCCGGCCGTACGGGCGCTGCGTGCGCAGGCGGATAAATTCCAATATCAGCACGAAATGAAGCATACGCTGGAAAAAACACCGAATTTGACACTTCTTCAAGGGATTGCCGAGCGTTTAATCATTGAAGACGGGGAGTGCCGCGGTGTCATTACGCAAACCGGTGCTGAATATAAGGCAAAAACGGTCGTGCTGACAACCGGAACGTATTTAAGAGGGCGGATCATTCTCGGTGATCTGTCTTACTCAAGCGGTCCGAATAACCAGCAGCCGTCTATTAAACTTTCTGAGCACTTAGAGGAGCTCGGTTTTGATCTCGTCCGTTTTAAAACGGGTACGCCTCCTCGTGTCTCAAGCGATTCCATTGATTACAGCAAAACAGAAATCCAGCCGGGGGACCCGGTTCCGCGCGCTTTCTCATATGAAACGGTTGAATACATTACCGATCAGCTGCCTTGCTGGCTGACTTACACGAGTCCTGAGACTCATGAGATCATCGACAGCAACCTGCATCGTTCGCCAATGTATTCCGGTATGATTAAAGGAACGGGACCGAGATACTGCCCTTCGATTGAAGATAAAGTCGTTCGGTTTAATGATAAACCGCGTCATCAGATTTTCCTTGAGCCGGAAGGCAGAAATACGCAGGAAGTATACGTTCAAGGTTTATCCACGAGTCTTCCTGAGGACGTGCAGCAGCGGATGCTGGCGACCATTCCGGGACTGGAAAAGGTGCAGATGATGAGAGCCGGATACGCGATTGAGTATGACGCGATTGTACCGACGCAGCTCTGGCCTACACTGGAGACGAAAAAAATCCCTAACCTGTACACGGCCGGTCAAATTAACGGTACATCAGGTTATGAGGAAGCAGCCGGGCAAGGAATTATGGCAGGGATCAACGCAGGCCGCAAAGCGCTTGGAAAAGAAGAAGTGATCCTCAGCCGTTCCGATGCTTATATCGGTGTATTGATTGATGATTTGGTAACGAAAGGAACCAATGAACCGTACCGTCTGCTGACTTCACGGGCGGAATACAGACTGCTGCTCCGTCACGACAACGCGGATCTTCGTCTGACGGAAATCGGCCACGATATCGGCTTAATTTCTGATGAGCGCTATGAAGCGTTTGAGAAGAAAAAAGCGGCGATCGAGGCAGAGAAAAAACGTCTCTGGTCTGTTATTATCAAGCCGTCTCCTGAGAATCAGGAATATATCCGTTCACTCGGCGGAAGCGAGCTGAAAGACGGAGTGCGCGGCACAGATTTAATGAAACGTCCGGAAATGAACTATGAAACAGTGACAAAACTTGCGCCTGCAGATTCTCCGGTTCCGCAAGATGTGGCGGAACAAGTGGAAATTCAGGTGAAATATGAAGGATATATCGAAAAATCCTTGCAGCAAGTGGAAAAGCTGAAGAAAATGGAAAACAAAAAAATCCCTGATCGGATTGATTATGACGCCATTAAAGGAATTGCTACTGAAGCCCGTCAAAAGCTGAAAGAAGTGCGTCCTTTATCAGTTGCTCAAGCGTCCCGTATTTCCGGCGTCAATCCGGCAGACATTTCAATCCTGCTGGTATACCTGGAGCAGGGCCGTATTGCCAAGGTAGCTGAATAGAAAGGATGACGGCATGAATATAGAGGAATTTACATCCAGTTTAGCGGAGAAAGGGATTTCCCTTTCTGACCGCCAGCTGGAGCAATTCGAGTTGTATTACCGGATGCTCGTGGAATGGAACGAAAAAATGAATCTGACATCCATCACTGAGAAAAAGGAAGTTTATCTCAAGCATTTTTATGATTCGATAACGGCGGCATTTTATATTGATTTTGAAAAGGTCACCACTCTTTGTGATGTCGGCGCCGGCGCCGGTTTTCCAAGCCTGCCCATCAAAATCTGCTTCCCGCATCTGCATGTCACCATCGTCGATTCACTGAATAAGCGGATTACGTTTTTGGAAACTCTCTCTGATGCTTTACAATTAGAGCATACGACATTTGTCCATGACAGAGCGGAGACATTCGGACAACGGAAAGACGTACGGGAAAGCTTCGATCTCGTGACGGCCCGTGCGGTGGCGCGTCTGTCGGTCCTGAGTGAGCTTTGTCTGCCGCTGGCCAAGAAAAACGGCGTATTTGCCGCACTAAAAGCAGCAGCAGCTGATGAAGAGCTGAAAGCGGGGCAAAAGGCGATTAAAGTATTGGGAGGAGAGCTTGAACAAGTTCATTCCTTTACACTTCCTGTTGAAGAAAGTGAACGGAACATCATGATCATTCGCAAGACGAAAAGCACTCCGAAAAAATATCCGAGAAAACCGGGTACTCCAAATAAATCGCCAATTGAAGGGTAATTTAGACAGCCTGATGTGACAATTCCATCATATTTTCTGCAAAATTGATGAAGATACAGCAGGAAAAACCATGAGAAAATAGAATTATAAAAATGGCAGTTTTTAAAGGTGGTGTAGGTACATGAAGCATTCATTCTCTCGTTTCTTCGGGTTTGGTGAGAAGGAAGAGGAACCGGAGATAGCTGAGCATGATACAAACAAAGAAGAGATACTCGAAATACCGGTACATGCTATCGTTCCCAACCGTTTTCAGCCACGCACCATTTTCTCAGATGAAAAAATCAAAGAGTTAGCAATGACTATCCATACACACGGCATCATTCAGCCGATTGTTGTCAGACATACAGAAGATGAAGGACAATATGAGCTCATTGCGGGTGAAAGGCGCTGGAGAGCGGTACAGACGCTTGAATGGGAGAAGATTCCCGCAATTATTAAAGATTTTTCTGATACGGAAACAGCATCTGTCGCTTTGATTGAAAACCTGCAAAGGGAAGAATTGTCCTCCATTGAGGAAGCTCATGCGTACGCAAGGCTGTTAGAACTTCATGATTTAACACAGGAAGCCTTGGCGCAGCGCTTAGGAAAAGGCCAGTCAACGATTGCGAACAAGCTCCGATTGTTAAAGCTCCCGGAACCCGTCCAGGATGCGATTATGGAGAAAAAAATTACGGAACGTCATGCAAGAGCACTGATTCCGCTCAAACAGCCGGAGCTTCAGGTCACATTGCTTGCGGAAATCATTGAGAAAAGCTTAAACGTTAAGCAGACGGAAGACAGAGTGGTGAAAATGCTTGAACAGAATAAGCAGAAACCAAAGCCGAGACGCAAAGCGTTCAGCAGGGATACAAGAATTGCGATGAATACGATTCGTCAGTCACTGTCTATGGTAGAAGACAGCGGCGTCAGACTGAATACTGAAGAAGAAGAATTCGAAGAGTACATCCAGCTTACCATTCGGATACCTAAGTAAAAACTCTCCTGATCAGCAGGGGAGTTTTTATTTTAATCAAAAAACTATTTTGAGATAATGATAGATTTATTGTGCACTATACATTATATATGTAAAATTTTATCTTTTTGTGTCGTGAATTGTCTTTTTACAGTCAAAAAAGTCACTTTATCGGAGAACTTATATTAGAAAGTGTCTTTTTCGTTTACATTTTTTTCACTTGCTGATAAACAAATTATGAAAAAAATAAAACGCTTTACTCTTTTTTTGATAAGATAGAAACAAGACAGTACATGTTCATGTGAAGGTAGGTGACATCGTGGGAAAAATCATAGCAATTACGAACCAAAAAGGCGGAGTCGGGAAGACGACGACTTCTGTTAATCTGGGGGCTTGCTTGGCTTACATAGGTAAAAGGGTTCTTCTTGTTGATATTGATCCGCAGGGCAATGCAACGAGCGGATTAGGGATTGAAAAAGCCGATGTGGATCATTGTGTGTACGACATTTTAGTAGATGATGCAGATGTTACAGATATTATTAAACCGACTTCAGTAGAGAACTTAGATGTCATTCCGGCCACGATCCAGCTTGCGGGAGCGGAAATCGAATTGGTTCCGACGATCTCAAGGGAGGTCAGGCTGAAAAGAGCATTAGAATCAGTGAAACAAAATTACGATTACATGATTATTGATTGTCCTCCGTCTCTCGGGTTATTAACGATTAATGCGCTTACCGCTTCAGATTCAGTCGTTATCCCGGTTCAGTGCGAATACTACGCTCTTGAAGGATTGAGTCAATTATTAAATACAGTTCGGCTTGTGCAAAAACATTTAAATACCGATTTAATGATAGAAGGAGTGCTTCTGACGATGCTTGATGCCAGAACGAATCTCGGCATTCAAGTGATAGAAGAGGTAAAGAAATACTTTAGAGATAAAGTGTATCAAACCATTATCCCTCGAAATGTCCGTTTAAGTGAGGCGCCGAGTCACGGCAAGCCGATCATATTATACGATCCGCGTTCGAGAGGTGCGGAAGTATATTTAGATTTAGCAAAGGAAGTGGCAGCGAATGGCTAAAGGCGGGCTCGGAAAAGGGATTAACGCGTTGTTTAATCAGGTTGATTTGTCTGAAGAGACAGTGGAAGAGATTAAAATCAGTGATTTACGCCCCAATCCTTATCAGCCAAGAAAACAATTTGACGATGAGTCATTAGCTGAACTGAAGGAATCCATCATTCAGCATGGCATTCTTCAGCCCATTATCGTGAGAAAATCATTGAAGGGCTATGATATTGTAGCCGGCGAACGCCGTTACCGCGCCGCAAAACTTGCCGGTAAAGAGACAGTGCCGGCTATCGTGCGGGATTTATCTGAATCGCTGATGCGGGAAATCGCTCTTTTGGAAAACCTTCAGCGTGAAGACTTATCACCGCTTGAAGAAGCTCTGGCATATGACTCACTGCTGAAGCATTTGGATTTAACCCAGGAACAGCTCGCTAAACGGCTCGGAAAAAGCAGGCCTCATATTGCCAACCATTTAAGACTGCTGACGCTGCCGGAAAGCATCCAGAACCTCATTGCAGAAGGTACGTTATCCATGGGACACGGCAGAACCTTGCTTGGTTTGAAAAATAAAAACAAGCTTGAACCGCTTGTGAAGAAAGTGGTTGAAGAACAGCTGAACGTCCGTCAGCTTGAGCAGCTGATTCAGCAGTTAAACAACAATGTTCCACGTGAAACAAAGAAAAAAGAACCTGTCCAAGATGTGGTGTTAAAAGAGCGGGAATCGTATTTGCAAAATTACTTCGGAACAACAGTAAATATTAAGAGACAAAAGAAAAAAGGGAAGATTGAGATTGAGTTTTTCTCAAATGAAGATCTTGAACGTATCCTAGAACTATTGTCTGAAAGAGAAGCGTAAAAACCATCTTTTTAAAAAAAGATGGTTTTTTATATACGTCTTGTCAGCTTATGAAATGGACTGAGCCGTTCCTGCCGGCCTTCTGATTTATCTGTCAGCTGTAACCCCTCTGCTAAAACATTTGCCATGCTCATAACAAGATGAAGCCTCGTATTCTGCAGGACAAAATACTCCATAAACCCGCTGACATTGACGATTCCATTGATATGAACGTCACCGATTTCAGGAAGATCTTTTTGAACACCTGCTCCGGGCTTCAGCGGCCCATCGCCGATTTGAAATGACCCTACGCTTTTGACGCGGCCTAAACAAGCATCAACCGCTATAATAAACGGATTTTTATGTAGATGTTGAATATCTTTCAGCTTGTCTTTCATATTGACGGCGTGAACAGGATCTGACAGCGTGCCGTAAACGTGCAATCTGCCTAAATTCATTTTTTCTAACTTTGTTCCTACGAGCGGACCTAATGAATCTCCGGTCGACCGATCTGTGCCGATACACACGGTGACTAACGGTCTGCCGGCTGCTTTACGTAAAGATGAAGTAAGGATCGCTTGTATTTGATTCGCAGCAGAAGAATCCGTATGAGATACATATTGTTTTGCCCGTTCTTGAGAAAAAAGCCCGCCTTTTCGATTCATAAGGTTCACTTCCTTGTCATGTCATACGAGTATTACATTGTTGTTTTTGGTGATGTATGGTTGTTTACAGTATATCCAGCGCTGCCTTTTTTTATGCTTATGTCATGATCAGCATGCCGGTTGTTTGAAAAGAGCGGGATAGAAAAAAGAACCCAGAGCAGTTATTCTCTAAGTTCATGAAAGAAATAAGACCATTTGATCTACATCAACATATTGCTGATGATCTAATTTCAGCGCTCTTTTTTCTGTAGAGAAGAGGATAAATCCTAACTGAGCGTAGAGTTTTATTGCGGGTTCATTTGTTGAGGTAACAGAGAGATGGAGCTGTTCTGTGTCCTTCATCTTTTTTGCTCGGCTGATGGCTTCCGTCATTAACGCTTTTCCCGCGCCTGACCCTCGGTGTTTGGGGGAAATATACATAGAACCGATAACCGCAATGTGTCTTAGTTTAAACAGCGGATGCTTGGAGATCTTGAGGATTCCTATCAGTCTGTCTTTTTCAAAGGCGCCAAGCACGATGGCATTGTCGGCTTCAAGCCTGGCTTTAAATTTTTCGGACGGCCATTCTTTCTCCTCATCATAGCTGACGGCAAATGCGTCCGGGTGATCTTTTAAAGCTTTGAGCCTGATATCGGTATAAGGCTGGGTATCATTTGCGGTTAAACGCCTGATGTACATGGTTTGAGCTCCTTGCATAAGTGAATTTTTCTGAATAGTCAATCGTCGATATCATACCATATTTGTCCCATTTGTATGAATGATTGCCGCTGTCACTCAATATAGTAGCAATATGCGGAGATTATCAGAAATTTTATGAGGTGATGAGGGTGTGGAGAGCCGGGATGAAGTGGATGCTGCTCATATTAAGCAGCCAGATTGGGGCTGGGTATGCAAGCGGGCAGGAAATATGGCAGTTTTTCGGTGTCGAAAGCGGACTGGCTATTGTATTGTTTACAGTCATGTTTACGATTTCGGCTTATATTGTGTTGAAGATCAGCTATCGGGTTCAATCAACGCACTTTTTACCTGTGCTTGAGCATCTGATGGGGCCGGCTCTTGCTAAAGTCTATGATGTGCTTATTATGTTTTATTTGTTTTCAATGACGATGGTTATGATTGCCGGCGGCGGTGTGACGCTGCAAATGTACAAGCTGCCGTTTTGGATCGGTATTTTTCTTCTTTGCATTGTGACCGTCGGTTTATTCTTTTGGGATATAAAAGGAATATTATCTCTGAATAGTATTTTGATACCGATTCTTGTAGCGGGGCTGTTATATGCATTGGTCTTTTTTCAGACAACCCATCATTACACGTGGACGATAGATTTGACCCGCCAGTATAATTGGCCGGCAAGCATTACCTTCACGTCCTTAAACATCCTTTCTGTTGTCGCTGTTCTTTCTTCAATCGGGAAAGATATGAAGGGACTGGGAGAAGCGAAAATCGCAAGCGTTGCAAGCGGGCTGATTTTCGGTATGATTTCATTTGTTTACAATGAAACGCTTGTACAGCTTTCAGGCAGTCTTACACAATATGAGATTCCTCTTTTCGCCGTCCTTGAAGGCGCTCCTTATCCGTTATTTCTTTGTATGGCCGCCGTGCTTTTTTTAGCCATCTATACGACAACCGTGACCGGTCTGTTCGGGCTGTCCAGCCGCATGCTTGCATTTGTGAAATTGCCGAGATGGACGCTCGTATCTCTTCTTTTAGCTGTGATGGTGCCTTTTACGACAATCGGTTTTTCAGATTTGATCGCGATTTTATATCCCATTTACGGGCTTTTAAGTCTTTATTTGCTGGTATGTCTTCTTCTTTACCCTATTTTAGGGAGATGGAAAAAAGTATAATGCTCATTTTGAGTGCGGCCGTTGCTCTTATCCTGTCTTTTTTTGTACAATAAATAAAGCAGTCTATGGAGAGAGGTGAAGGGTCTTGGCGGATAAAGACTTTGGCCTGAATGATATTGTTGAAATGAAGAAACCGCATCCTTGCGGTGAAAACAGGTGGAAAATCATTCGGATGGGAATGGATATTCGGATCAAATGCACGGGTTGTTCCCACAGTGTTATGATTCCGAGAAGAGATTTTGAGAGAAAGCTGAAAAAAGTACTCGTCAAGCATGAGGAGCCTACATCATAAGGGCTGGCGCTCATGCTTTTTCATATAGAGGAGAGGAAGAGGCCCGATGAGCAAAGTGCATCAGTCAGCGTGCCCGCTGAATTGCTGGGACAGCTGCGGCTTTTTGGTAACAGTTGAGGATGGAAAGGTGACGAAAGTAGACGGAGACCCGAATCATCCCATTACGGAAGGGAAAATTTGCGGCCGTGGCAGAATGCTGGAGGCGAAAACGAATGCGCCGGAACGGCTTCGTTTTCCTTTAAAAAAGATAGACGGCGAATTTGTCCGCATTTCCTGGGAGCAGGCGTTAGATGAAATTGCTGAAAAAATGGCGGTGATTAAGGAGACGTTGGGCACTGCCGCAGTGCTGCACAGTCATGATTACGCCAATAACGGTCTTTTGAAGGCGCTCGACCAGCGTTTTTTCAATGGATACGGCGGTGTGACGGAGATTGCGGGCAGCATTTGCTGGGGTTCCGGCATTGAAGCGCAGCGCTGGGATTTCGGGCGTTCTTACGGGCATGGACCGCTTGATATTTATCACAGCAAGCATGTGATCGTATGGGGCAGAAACGTGTCCCGGACGAATATGCACCTCTATCATCATCTGCAGCAGGTGAAGAAAAAAGGAGCGACACTGACGGTCATTGATCCTATTTTTAACCCGACTGCAAAGCTTGCCGATCGGTATATATCCGTTAAACCCGGCATGGATGGCTGGCTTGCGGCGGGGGGTTTAAAAGTATTATGCCAAACCGGCAGAACCGATTCCGATTTCATTCAAAGGCATTCGGTCGGTTTTGAAGAAATAGAAAAGCTTCTGCAGACGATTTCTATTGAGGAGATCATTGAGAAAACAGAAACGTCTTTAGAAGTGATTGAATATCTTGCTGATTTATATGCTGACGGTCCCGCCTCCACTTTTATGGGTCTTGGGATGCAGAGATATAAAAACGGGGGCGGGACGATACGGTGGATTGACGCTTTAGCTGCGGCGAGCGGAAATGTCGGTATCAAAGGCGGCGGCGCAAACTTCGGAAATGTGCAAGTCGGTGAAAGCTTTGCAAAGGCTGAGCTCACCCGTCCTGATCTGAAGAAAAGTTCGAGAACGTTTTCGATGATGACTCAAGCCGAAGAGGCGCTGAATGCAGCCGATCCGCCGATTGAGATGATCATCGTGACGTGCGGCAATCCGCTGACACAGGTGCCGAATACAAAAAAAGTGAAGGAAGCATTTGAAAAAACACCGGTCACAGTGGCCATTGATTCTGTCATGACCGATACGGCGAAGCTCTGTGACTATGTGCTGCCGACGGCCGTTGTTTTCGAAGAGGAAGATATTTATTATTCCAGCATGTATCATCACTATGTTCAATATGGCAAGAAGCTTGCGGAACCGCAGGGAGAGGCAAAATCAGACCGCTGGATCTGGACGGAACTCGCAAAGCGTCTCGGATTCGGGGAGCTCTTTGATTACAGTACGGAAGATTTCTTAAAAATGGGGCTCTCTTCTTTGGAGAAAGAAGGAATCACCCTTGAGCAATTAAAGGAAAAAGGACATATGCCGCTTCCGGTCAAACAGGTTCCGTGGAGTGATTTTCAATTTTTAACCCCGAGCGGAAAATTTGAATTCGTCTCGTCACTGGCAGAAGAGAAAGGATACAGCGGCCTCCCTCAATTGGAAGTGCCGGAGGAGTCTGTTTATCATGACGCCGGACTGGCGGGGAAATATCCGTATACGCTGCTGTCCATTCACCCGCAGCGCTCCAATCATTCACAGCACGTGCCGTTTATTGAAAAGCTTCAGCAGATTCAGGTGGATCTGTCGCCGGATATCGCCGAGGAGCTTTCACTTCAAGACGGAGATACGGCAGAGGTATACAATGACCGCGGCCGTCTGCGCGGCAGGGTGAAAATCATGAAGCAGGCTCACCCGAAGACGGTGAATATAGATGAAGGCATGTGGGCGGCATTCGGAGGCTCCGTCAACATGCTCACAAAGGATTCAAATTCTGATAATGGAATGGGAAGTACGCTTTTTGACTGTCTGGTAGCGGTTAAAAAAGGATAATCTAAGGAGAGAGAGGGCGGGAAATGCTTTTTTCTCAGCTTGTCTTTTCCTATGAACCTCCTTATAATTGCTCTAGGTTACAATACGTTTATACGATGATGGTTTGATATAGAGGAGATGAAAGAATGGCTTTAACTGCTGGAATTGTCGGTTTGCCGAATGTCGGAAAATCGACGTTATTTAATGCAATTACCCAGGCTGGTGCCGAATCAGCCAACTACCCGTTCTGTACAATTGATCCGAACGTGGGAATCGTGGAAGTGCCGGATGAACGTCTGCAAAAGCTGACTGAATTGGTGAACCCGAAAAAAACGGTGCCGACTGCGTTTGAATTCACTGATATCGCGGGGATCGTAAAAGGCGCATCAAAAGGTGAAGGACTCGGAAATAAGTTTCTTTCTCATATCCGTCAGGTTGATGCGATCTGCCACGTTGTACGCGCATTCGCTGATGACAATATTACGCACGTGTCAGGGAAAGTCGATCCGATTGACGATATTGAAACGATCAATCTTGAATTGATTCTTGCCGACATGGAGACAGTCGAAAAACGCATCACGCGTGTAAGCAAGCTTGCTAAGCAAAAAGACAAAGAAGCGGTTTTTGAATTTGACATTCTGTCTAAATTAAAAGAAGCTTTCGAACAAGAAAAGCCTGCCCGTTCCGTTGAATTTACGGAAGAACAGCAAAAGCTTGTGAAGCAGCTTCATTTGCTTACGTCAAAACCTGTGCTTTATGTAGCAAATGTAAGCGAGGATGAAGTGGCTGATCCTTCAGATAATGAATATGTTGCGAAAATCCGGGAGTACGCCGCGGGTGAAAACGCCGAAGTTATCGTCGTCTGTGCGAAAATTGAGTCTGAAATTGCTGAATTGGAAGGCGAAGAAAAGCAAATGTTCCTTGAGGAGCTCGGCATTGAAGAATCAGGTCTTGATCAGCTGATTAAAGCGTCATACTCTCTTCTCGGCCTTGCGACATACTTTACGGCGGGCGAACAGGAAGTGCGCGCATGGACATTCAGAAAAGGCATGAAAGCTCCTGAGTGTGCGGGTATCATCCACACTGATTTTGAACGCGGCTTTATCCGCGCTGAAACGGTTGCTTATGAAGACCTTTTGGCAGGCGGCGGAATGTCCGGAGCGAAAGAAGCCGGAAAAGTGCGTCTGGAAGGTAAGGAATATGTAGTCCAAGACGGAGATGTCATTCATTTCCGATTTAATGTATAGGACACAGTTGTAAAGGGACAAGAGCTTTGGTATAATATAAACTTGTGAGTAATAGAATTATTGCTCCTTGCCCATTATAGGGCCGCTTAGACCAAAAGGAGGTGCAAACAGATGAAAAAGTACGAAGTTATGTACATTATCCGTCCGAACATTGACGAAGAGTCAAAGAAGGCAGTTATCGAGCGTTTCAACAACGTATTGACTTCTAACGGAGCGGAGATCACTGGAACAAAAGATTGGGGTAAACGTCGTCTTGCTTACGAAATCAACGATTTCCGTGACGGTTTCTATCAAATCTTAAACGTTCAGTCTGAAGCTGCAGCGGTTGCTGAATTCGACCGTTTAGCTAAGATCAGTGACGATATCATTCGCCACATCGTTGTTAAAGAAGAAGAATAAGCAATTTGAAATATATAATGTTAAAAGGTGGTCTTTCATATGCTTAACCGAGTTGTATTAGTCGGAAGACTGACAAAAGACCCAGAGCTTCGTTATACGCCAAGCGGTGCGGCTGTCGCCACGTTTACTCTTGCTGTGAATCGTACATTCACGAACCAGTCCGGAGAACGTGAAGCCGATTTCATTAATTGTGTCACTTGGAGAAGACAAGCCGAAAACGTTGCAAACTTTCTTAAAAAAGGAAGCCTTGCCGGCGTAGACGGCCGACTCCAGACAAGAAATTATGAAAACCAGCAGGGACAGCGTGTCTTCGTGACAGAAGTCCAAGCTGAAAGTGTTCAATTTCTTGAGCCTAAAAACAGCGGCGGTTCTGGATCAGGCGGATACAACGAAGGAAACAGCGGCGGAGGCCAATACTTTGGCGGAGGCCAAAATGATAATCCGTTCGGCGGAAATCAGAACAACCAGAGACGAAATCAAGGGAACAGCTTTAATGATGATCCATTTGCCAACGACGGCAAGCCGATTGACATCTCGGATGATGATCTTCCGTTCTAATAGATTATCGCTATATTCATAACGAGAAAGGTGGGAAATGACAATGGCAGGAGGACGCAGAGGCGGTCGTGCGAAACGCCGTAAGGTTTGTTACTTCACTTCTAACGGCATTACGCACATCGATTACAAAGATGTAGATCTTCTTAGAAAGTTTGTTTCTGAGCGTGGTAAAATTTTACCTCGCCGTGTAACTGGAACAAACGCGAAATACCAACGTAAATTGACTATCGCGATCAAACGCGCACGTCAAATGGCTTTACTTCCATACGTAACTGGCGAGTAAGCCGAAAAAAGAGCAAGAGCCTGCGGGCTCCTGCTCTTTTTTTATATCAGTCCCCCTCCATCCTGCCGAAATGTTTCACATGAAACATGGAAGTGCTCCTGACACCTATCTTTGTTATCTTGCTCCTCTATTCAAAAACGCGTACTTATGCAATGAATTTGTTTATACTGAAAAACAGGGGGTGGCTGAGATGGAGACAGACAGAAATATCCTGACTGATGAAAAGTGGAGCGCAATCATACATAATGATGCTTCTTATGACGGGGCATTTTATTATGCAGTAAAAACGACGGGGATTTTCTGCCGGCCTTCTTGTAAATCGAGAGTTCCGAATAAAGAAAACGTGCTGGTGTTTGATACGGCTGATGCAGCGCTCGAGAAACATTTTCGTCCCTGTAAAAGGTGCCGGCCGAACGGTCTTCGTCTTCCTGATGAAGAATGGATTGCTCAAATCATTGAATACATTGAACGCCATTATCACGAATCCCTGACTCTGAGTGTACTGGCCGAAATGTGTCACGGCAGCCCCTATCATTTACAGCGGACATTTAAAAAAATCAGGGGAATATCCCCGATTGCGTATATACAGAAAATAAGATTGTCGAAGGCGGAACACCTTTTAAAGCATACTGATATGACAGTCATGGAGATCGCTCTGACTGTCGGAATTCCAAACACAGCGCATTTCGCGACCCTTTTTAAAAAGGGAACCGGGAGTTCGCCCACAGAATACAGAAAAACGGCCAAAATGGGACAGGGAGGTTCAATATGAGTAAAGAGCCTATGATCTATTGGACACTCTTCACACGGAATGATTGGAGCCTGTATACAGCCGCCACATCTAAGGGGCTTTGCTTTATAGGGTCAAATCATGGAAGCTTTGAAGAGCTTGAGCAGTGGGCAAAAAAATCACTGCCGCAATACCGATTGGCACGTGATGATGAAAAGCTGGCGCCTTACACGGCAGAGTTGTCCGAGTACATTGAAAATGGCAGATCAGCTTTTTCAGTGCCGGTGGATCTTTACGGAACAGAATTTCAGCTTGCTGTATGGAAAGCGCTTATGGACATACCGTACGGCGAGATATACTCCTATTCGGATATAGCAAAAATGATTCAGAAACCGGCAGCCGTAAGAGCCGTGGGCGCTGCGATTGGAAAAAATCCGGTATTGATTACGGTTCCGTGCCATCGCGTCATCGGAAAAAACGGGAAACTGACCGGATTCAGAGGCGGTTTAGAAATGAAAAAGCAGCTGCTGGCATTAGAGGGCGGAAACATTGAAACACTGGAATACCGGCTGAGCCGGACAGGAGGGATCACATGAAACTGATTTCTTGGAATGTAAACGGCTTGCGTGCCGTGATGAAAAAGATAGATATCAATACTTACGTTCAGGAAACGGAAGCTGATATTCTATGTCTGCAAGAAACAAAAGTACAGGACGGACAAGTATCATTACAGCCTGAAGGATATCACGCCTATTGGAACTATGCGGTGAAAAAAGGCTACTCAGGCACGGCTGTTTTTTCGAAAGAAAAGCCGCTGCACGTGCTCTATGGACTGGGGATTGACGACCATGATCAAGAAGGACGGGTGATCACGCTTGAATTTGAGCATGTGTTTGTCGTCAACTGTTATACGCCGAATGCCAAACGCGGATTAGAGCGAATTGATTACCGTCTTCAATGGGAAGCCGATTTTAAGGATTATCTGCAGAAGCTTGACCGGAAGAAGCCCGTGATCTTATGCGGCGATCTGAATGTCGCACACAGGGAGATAGACTTAAAAAATCCGAAAGCCAACCGGAAGAACGCCGGTTTCTCGGAGCAGGAGCGGGAAGCGTTCAGCGCCCTGCTGAACGCGGGATTTACCGACTCATTCCGCTATTTATATCCTGATCGGGAAGGCGCCTATTCCTGGTGGTCTTACAGGACGAACGCACGTGAGAAAAACATCGGTTGGCGGCTTGATTACGTCATTGTTTCAGACAGACTGAAGCAGCGGATCAGCCAAGCGGCCATTTGTGCCGATATCATGGGTTCTGACCATTGCCCTGTTGAAATGACAGTGGATTTATGATGAGATAGCAGTAAGAGAAATCCACTCTTGCTGCTTTTTTATCACTGAAAATGGAGGAGCACATGGCAAATATAAAAGAGATTGCGAAACTGGCGAATGTGTCGGTGGCCACCGTATCACGCGTATTAAACCGACACCCGTACGTATCTGAGGAGAAAAGGCGTCTTGTGAATCAAGTGATGAAGGAGCTGGATTATACCCCTAATCGAACCGCCATTGATCTGATTCGCGGAAAGACCAATACAATCGGCGTGATTTTGCCGTACAGTGACCATCCCTGCTTTGACAAAATTGTAAACGGTATCACGAAGGAAGCGTTTGCCCATGATTACGTGACAACCCTTCTCCCCACCAACTATGACCCCGCTATAGAGATGACATATTTCGAACTGCTGAAAATGAAAAAGATTGACGGACTGATTGTCACGTCCCGCGCGAATGAATGGGAGACCGCCGTGCCTTACCTGGAATACGGTCCCATTGTCGCTTGTGAATATACACAGCATCAAGAGATTCCCTGCGCTTATAATGACAGGCAGGCAGCATACAGAGAAAGCTTTTTGTATTTGAAAAACCGCGGGCATCAAGACGTTGCTTTTACATGTGTGCGGGAAGCGGAAAAAAGCCCGAGTACGGCCGACAAGGTAACCGCATATAAGGCGGTCTTCGGCTCTCTTGATGAAACCCGCATTCTGGTCGGATGCCATGATATGGACGACGGAAAGCGTGCGGGTGAGCACTTCTGGGGTTTCGACAAGGCGCCGACGGCCATCTATGCGCACAGTGATGACGTGGCTGCCGGCTTGTACCAGTTTGCGAAAGAACAGAAATGGGACGCGGAGATCATCGGCGAGGGAAATCTGAGCGTCAGCCGGGCATTGAATATTCCATCCCTGGAACTTCATTTGGAACGGGTCGGAAAGGAAGCATTTTTATTATTTTTTCACGAAGAAACAGCTAAAAAACAAATTATGCATCAATTTCAGCGGAAAAAAGTCTTGAGCTGAAATGGGTTTCATGCTTTATAAATAGATTGAGAAAAAAAGGGAGGCGGACATATGCGAATTGAACATGCAGCGATATGGGTGAAAGATTTGGAACGGATGAAAGAGTTTTATGAGACATACTTCGGCGCCAAGGCCAATGACCTTTATCATAATGAGAAAAAAGATTTCAAATCGTATTTTCTTTCATTTGACTCCGGATGCAGGCTGGAACTTATGAAAAAAGGCGGCATTGATGAAGTTCCGTCACAGAATATGACCGGATGGGCGCATCTCGCATTTTCTACAGGCAGCAAGGAGCGGGTGAATGAATTGACGGAAACGTTTAAAAATGATGGATTTCAGGTTGTAAGCGGCCCGCGCGTGACGGGTGACGGATATTATGAGAGCGTGATAGAGGATGGGGAAGGCAATTTGATAGAAATCACAGTGTAACAGTGCGGAGTGATTCCGCACTGTTTTTTTGATTAAATTTGCTGTGCATTTGTTTTCGGGCCGAAGAGGATTAACAAAACGGAACACAGAAGCCAGCAGCCGCCGATGAACAAAAAGACGCTGATGTAGCCGAGCTTAACGGCAATAAACCCGACGAGCAGGGAGCCGAATATGTTGGAAAAACGGCCGAGCCCATACGCCAGCCCGCTCCCGGCCGAGCGATATTCCGTAGGATACGGTTCCGATGTGTAGGCGTATAGATTTGAGGTGAAGATCCGTTCCGTGACGTTAACGACAAATCCAAACACAATAATCATGACGGGAATAAACGTCATGCCGTATAACAGTCCGGCAATGGCAGTCAGAAAGGCGCTTGCGGCCAGAATCCATTTCCTTTGGAACGTCTCGGATATCATGGAACCGAGCAATGCGCCAAGCGGCGCGCCGACAGAGTGAAGCACATTGTACCACAGCGTTTTTTCCATGGTGATGCCGTTGCTTTTCAGCAGGCTGGGCACCCATGAAGCAAAGCCGTAAAAGCCAAAGGTTTCAAGAATCCATACCGCTGACAGGATGATGGTGATCTTTAAATTCCTGCCCTGAAACAGCCCTAAGTAGCCTGCGTGCTTCACTGTATGTACTTCTGCCGCCTCTTTTGGCGCAGGAAGCGGGCCTTTTTCTTTCTCTGCACGTGCTTCAAGACGGTTCATAATGGCGTTTGCCTGATCATATGCGCCCCGATTTTCGTGCCAGCGCGGCGATTCCTCAAGCCGGCGGATAAAAAAGAAATAAATGAGACCGGCCGCCCCCCATACGAATACGAGCCGCCACCCCCATGAGCCTAAAGGAATGACAAAAGCGGAAACAACGTTTGTGACGGGAACGCCGATTAGTCCGATCATGGCGCAAAGGGAGATGTATTTTCCCCGTACGGAGGATGGAAAAAATTCTGCCAAATAGCTGTTCGTCACAATCATGGCGGCCGCGACGCCGAGCCCGGTCAAGAAGCGGAAAATCATTAAGGACGGAATGTCCCATGCCAGCGCATTCAGAAAAGATGAGATCGAAAAGACAAGGACAAAACAATTCAGCGCTTTTTTCCTGCCGATCCGATCGGACAGCCTTCCGCCGATGGACGCGCCTAAAAACATGCCCAGGAATGATGCGGCCGTGATGTCGGCAATGGTGGACAGCTTCACGCCCCAATGCTCAATCAGCGCCGGAGCCACGTTGCTGAGCGTAAACAGATCAGCGAGATCAAAAAAATAGATGATTCCGAGAGCGGTTAATACTTGATAATGCACACGTGAAATGGGGAGACGGTCTAATCGGTTCGCTACATTTGAGAATGTCTGATGTTTCATAAACAACCCCCTGACTTTGCAATTGTAATCAGAAAATACTGTGAATTTATCTGACGAATACATTATAAAGGTCTTTTTTTGGCAAAAACAGAGTGTAAATAACCAGAGCCAAAGGAAACGGCATAGCGCTTTCTTCTTAAAATATATAACATTTCCTATATCTGTTTTTGTTTATATTGTAAAATGTTGAAGGAAAGGAAGTTGATGCATAAATATGAATACGTTTGTACGGCCCGCAGAGGGAAAAAATAGTGTATCGAGATATCTCCTTTCTCTGTTGGTCATTGTGGGTTTGTTCTTTTTCGGAAGCATACTGACCGTGTTTTATATGTTTTTCACGTCCGCTTTCAATCCTTCACTGACGATAAATTGGGATGAGGGGGCATTAAGTGACCCGCTGGCGGATATTTATTTACAGCATATCGTCTATTTCATAGCGATTCCGGGCATTTGGATAGCGGTTCGTTTCATTATGAAACGGCGGTTTTTATCCATCATCACACCAAATCAGTCGCTGAACTGGAAGAGGATTTTCTTTGGATTCGGCACATATGTTGTGCTGATGTTTGTCGCGGGGCTGATTGATTTTACAATTCATCCGGATCGTTTCATGCTTCAGGAATTCCATGCTTCACGTTTTCTGCTGCTGTTAGCGGCGGCCGTCTTGTTGGTGCCGATTCAAACCTCTGCGGAGGAATTTCTCTTTCGCGGTTTTCTGCTTCAGTTCGCCGGAAAATTGACGGCAAATGCGGTGGTTCTGACAGTCATTATCGGCGGATTATTCGGCGCACTTCATTTCGGGAATCCGGAGATGGAAAATGGAGCTCTCTGGGCGGGAATCGGATATGTCACCATCGGCATGATCTGGACCTTTATCACGATTAAAACGGGCAGTCTGGAGATGTCCCTTGGCGGTCACGCTGCCAATAATATGTTTTTATTTATCTTTCTCACAGAGGATCATTCGGTGTACGGCGGCATTCCGTCGATATTTACAACAGCAGCCGGCGGCTATGAAATATATGATTGCATATCGACTCTGGTGATCAATATCATCTTCGTATGGCTCGCGTTCCGTTTTGTGAAAAAAGAAAAGCAGCAGGCCGCCTAGGCTCTGCTGCTGATTTGTAAGGTGTTCATCGCTTCATCAATATCCGTCGTCGGCCTCCGGCAGGCGAAATTCTCACAAATGTAGACCGTTGTCTTCCCGTCGATCATTTGATAACCCGCGGCAAAGTCAGAAATGCCGGCAAGCTCTTCCGGATGTTCTGCGGCGAGAATCGTATAGGCGGGAGTGAAATGCTCCTGAAGCGCCTCAATGAAACGTTTTCTGTCCGGGTCATCTTTCCTTCCGAAAACAACGATTTCTTTTTGGGGCATTGTATGTGCCAGTACGCTTTGCATGAAGAAAGCGTTGCTGCTCGGATAGGCCTCTATTTCCCGTTTGAACACAGAAAACATCGCTTCGGCTTTTTCAATCAGTGATATATCACCCGTCAGGCGGCCGAGACGAAGCAGCTGTACGGCAGCCGCGCTGTTTCCGGAAGGCACGGCCCCGTCATAAACCTCTTTTTCCCTGACAAGAAGGGTCTCAGCATCATTCCCCGTAAAGAAGAAACCTCCGTGCCGTTCATCCCAGAACAGCTCCAGCATGCTTGTACATAACGTTTTCGCTTTCTGCAGATAAGACGGATTAAAACCCGCTTCATACAGTTCAAGATAAGCCCAGATGAGAAAAGCATAATCATCGATAAACCCTTTGTTTTTCACTTCGCCCTCGCGATAGCGGACCATGACGCGCCCGTCCGGCATGAGGTGCCGTTCGAGAAAGCGGATCGCTGTTTCCGCCATGCTGAGCAAGTCAGGCTCGTGAAATACCTTTGCGGCTTTTGCCAGCCCGGCAATCATGAGCGCGTTCCATGAGGTCAGCACTTTGTCATCTGTATGCGGATAGCTTCTGTTTTCACGCGCTTCCAGCAATTTTGTTCTTGCCTCTTCAAGGCGTTCGGCCAGCTCATGTCCGGTGAGGCCGGTCTCTTCGAGGATGGCCTCACGCCGCGTGAAAATGAGGTGCGGGATGTTTTCGCCTTCAAAATTGCCTTGATCTGTGATGTTATACACCTTGCAGTAAAGCGGGCCGAGTTCATCACCGAGAAGGTTCATAACCTCTTTTTTGGACCATATGTAATATTTCCCCTCACGGCCTTCGGTATCAGCGTCTAAAGCTGAGAAAAAGCTGCCGTCTTCATGCATCATTTCCCGCTGAATAAACGTTACGATCTGCATCGCAATCTGTTTGTAGCGCTCATTACCTGTGACTTGGTAGGCTTCTGTATATGCGGTCAGGAGAAGGGCGTTGTCATACAGCATTTTCTCAAAATGCGGCACGAGCCATTCATTATCAGTCGAGTAGCGGGCAAAGCCGAACCCGATGTGGTCAAAAATCCCGCCGTTCGCCATGCCGTCGAGTGTCTTGGTTACGCCGGCCAAAGCCTGTTCCTTGCCCGTATAGCTGTAGTAGCGAAGCAGAAACATGAGCATATGCGGCATCGGAAATTTTGGAGCCTGGCCGAACCCGCCGTACACTGTATCAAACCCGCCGGCCAGCTGGCGATACGTGTCATGAACAGCCTGTTCGCCAAGCATGCCCTCGGCCGGGTGAACCTTGACTTCAAGATGAGCGGCGGCGTTTTCAGCAATATCCTCGACATGCTGCCGGTCATTCGCAAACGTTTCGGACAGATGTTCAAGCACATCGATAAAGCCCGGACGGTTAAATTTGCTCGTCTTCGGAAAATACGTCCCCGCATAAAACGGCTTCTGATCTGGTGTGACGAACACGTTCAGCGGCCACCCGCCCTGCCCCGTCATCAGCTGGCAGATTCTCATATACACGGAATCGACATCAGGCCGCTCCTCACGATCAACCTTGATGGCTATGAATTTATCGTTTAACATACCGGCGATCTCTTCGTCCTCAAAGGACTCGTGGGCCATTACGTGGCACCAGTGACACGTCGAATAGCCGATGCTGATAAGAACCGGCTTGTTTTCGCGTTTTGCTTTTTCGAAGGCTTCTTTTCCCCAAGGATGCCAGTTTACGGGGTTGTGGGCGTGTTGGAGCAGATAGGGGGACTTCTCCGTGATTAAACTGTTGGGTTTGCTATTGTTTGGCATGGGCTCACCTGCTTTCTATTAATATTTGTATGTTTAACATACCACAATCCTCTAAAAAAATTCATACACTCAACTTTGTGAACCAAACCCAAGTCATTAAAAAGGAGAACTGCTTATGACTCTATTTTTAGGGTTAAACTTCATCTACCTTATTGCTTTTTAGATAAGAAGTAAGGATTTAAAATCTTTATCGTTTTATTTACTGTTAGATAGGTGAAACACACCCCGGCGACTGTAACCATCCCGCCTGTCAGTGCAATAAACGCAGGTACTTCACCTAACCACACCCAAGAAATGACCAAGGCTATAGCGGGTGTTAAATAAAGTGAAATGGTTGCTTCTGAAGCACCGACGAGTGAAGTTACATACGCAAGTGCAAAGTAAGGCACAACCGTTGGTAATAAACCTAAGTAAACGATAGACAATGTTGAGTTCATTGAAGCGTTCAAAAACTCTTCCCCTAAGCCAGGCAGAAATCAAGCATAGGTATTGTCCCGCCCCAAATAGTGAATGTAACGAATGGAATAAATCCATATTTTTTTATATAGCGAGCTTGAAAAACGAAATAAATACTCTCCGAAAAAGCTGCCAGCAGGATTAACAAAATGCCGTTCACTGAATTTGTATAGTTTCCTGCCCCAAATGAAATGATCGACACACCCAATAAACTTATGATAGAGCCAATCCATTTATAAAGCCCAAAATGTTCACCAAAAAACAGACGGGATAACATTGCAGAAAAAATAGGTGTCATGGTCACGAGTAAGCTTGCTGTCCCTGCGCTGACTGTTTTTTCTCCGATATTCAGCAAAATGTGATATAGTGCAAAACCTAAAAATCCTAACGATAAAATAGCAGGGATATCCTTCATGTCAGGTAAACGCATATGAGTCAAAACAGCAAAAACCAACAGTGCCATTGACCCAATCAACAAGCGAAACAAAGCGAGGTGTTCCGGCGTGTAACTCTCCAAACCCGCGCGAATTCCCGGGAAAGCTGATGCCCACAACCCAATCATCAGACTGTAAGATATACCGATTCGAACTGTTTTCTTTCTCATCTTTCTCACTCCTCTTTACAAAAACCAACCAGTTATTTAATGTGTTTCTATATTAATAAAGATTTGATGATATGACTTCAACCAGTTAAATAGATTTTGACCCAACCACTTTTAAGGAGGATCCTTTTTATGAGCGCTCCAGAAGAAAAAAAGATGAAAAAGCTTCCTAAGTACATACAAATCATTCAATTTATAAAAGAGAAAATAGGAAATGGAGAATGGCCGATTGGAAGTAAGATTCCAAGCCAGCGCACGCTTGCTAAACACTTTGAGGTGAACAGGAGCACAGTCATTACAGCTTTAGAGGAATTGACGGCGGATGGATTAATCGAAGGCAGAATGGGCAAAGGGACAGTTGTTACGAACAATACATGGACACTTTTGGCTAAGAATTCCGCTCCCGATTGGGATCAGTATGTAACCTCCGGAATCCAGCAGCCAAGCCAAAAAATCGTTCAAGAGATCAATAAATCAGAATCGAATTCTGATCTTATACAGCTCAGTAAAGGAGAACTTTCACATGAGATTTTTCCTTTAGCTGTTATGAAAGAGATCATGGGAAAGGTATCTCAAAACATAGAGGCATTCGGGTATGAGGAACCAAAAGGCTATTTGCCTTTGAGAGAGGCATTAAGCGGCTATTTAAGAACAATCGGCATTCAAGCGTCTCCTTCTTCCATTCTTATTGTTTCGGGCGCACTGCAAGCCTTGCAGCTTATATCAATGGGGCTTTTACAAAGGGGATCGACCGTTTATCTTGACCAGCCGTCCTATCTTTATTCATTACACGTATTTCAATCAGCCGGTATGAAGCTGACTGGAGTTCCTATGGATAACGATGGGCTTTTGCCGGAACACATCCGCATGGCAAGGGGGGAACGGGGGAGGGCTATCTTATATACAAATCCCTGTTTTCATAATCCGACAGGTATTTTAATGTCAAAAAAGAGACGGGAAGAAATCCTTGCGGCAAGTGAGAATGCACAGCTTCCCATTATTGAAGATGACATTTATCGTGAGTTATGGATAGATGAGATTCCTCCAGATCCTATTAAAACAATAGATAAAAATGGGCATGTGCTTTACATAGGCAGTTTATCGAAAACGTTAAGTCCGGGCTTGAGGATTGGATGGATCGTCGGTCCAGAACCAGTGATTGAACGTTTATCCGACATAAAAATGCAAACAGATTACGGCTCCAGTTCGTTATCTCAGAGAGTAGCGGCAGAGTGGTTTACATCGGGTGAATACCAGCAACATCTAGAACAGGTGAGAAGTCAATTAAAGGTGAGAAGGCAATTGGTCATGAGTCTCTTAGAAACCAATTTGAAGAATGTCGCTGCATGGAATATGCCGAAGGGAGGATTCTTTGTTTGGGTAAAAATATTGCCTTCACTATCTATGAAATTACTTTATACAAAAGCTTTGACAAAAGGGATACTTCTCAATCTCGGCAGTATCTATGCTCAAGAAAAAGGGAATTATATTCGCTTATCATATGCTTATGCATCTCTTGAAGACCTTCAAAAGGGAATTTATGAATTGGGTTTGATGATTAAGGAATTGGCAAGCAGATAAATATAATGATTACTAAAAGACAGGGACATGCTATCAATGACAAGAATCTGCTTGTTTTCGCGTTTCGCTTTTTCAAATGCTTCTTTTCCCCTCATGAAAACCAGTAAAAAAGCCGCCAACAAAGCGGCTTTTCTTAAGTTAAGATGCCGAATGTCAAAAAAATGTTAATTTCTGCTCTCCTTGTTTTTATTCAAACTTCAATCTGTATGGCTATGTCTCTCCTAGAAGAACAGCGGCTTGGTTCTTGAAGAGTAAATCATTTAATCCAAAGCGCTATGACTCCTGCAGATGAAATTCAGATCATTGGGCCGTATAACCGCCGTCCATTACGACTGCCTGTCCTGTAACTCCTTTCGCTTTGTCACTGGCGAGGAATACTGCGTAATCAGCGATTTCTTGCACGGCTAATAAACGTTTTTGAGGAACCAAGGGGTAAATGACTTCTTCAAACACCTTTTCTTTAGAAATGCCTCTAGTCTCTGCAATATCTTTTAACTGGTTTTGCACCAATGGAGTGTCGATATATCCCGGACACAAGGCGTTGACGGTAATTCCGTATTCCGCTCCTTCCAATGCTGATACTTTAGTTAAACCGATCAAACCGTGTTTGGCGCTGCAATAAGCCGCTTTCCCTGCAAAACCGATTAAACCATTTATGGAAGCCATATTGATGATGCGGCCAAATTTTTGTTTTTTCATCAAAGGGAATACTCTTTTTGTCGCACTAAAAGGAGCAGTAAGCATTAATTTCAGCATAAATTCAAACTTATCAGTCGGGAAGTTTTCTATATCCGACACATGCTGAATCCCCGCATTGTTTACCAGAATATCCAATCGTCCAAAGGTTTCAAGTGTCTTAGAGACACTTTTTTCTACTTGTTCTTCGTTTGTTACATCACAAACCGCAGAGAGGACTTCGTATCCTTGTTCCGTAAGTTCCTCAGCTGCATGTTGCACGGCTTTTTCGTTCAAATCGGAAATCACAACTTTTGCGCCTTCTTTAGCGAATTCACGTGCAATTTCTAAACCAATTCCACTCGCCGCGCCTGTAACAAGAGCAACTTTACTTTCCAATAATTTACTCATAGTAACCCCTCCAGGATTCATTTTGTTCTTCTAAAAGTTTACACCCAGCAGTTGTATAAGTAAAATGAATAAAAAGAATATAATGTATTCGTTAAACTTATGGAATGGAGATCATACGATGGATATACGCCAAATCACTTACTTTCTTGAAGTTGCTAAATCCAACAGTTTTACTAAGGCATCAGAAAATTTGCATTTGTCACAGCCTGCCTTAAGTAAGATGGTGAAAAGTTTGGAAGAGGAATTAAAGGTTGAGCTCATTGATCGATCAGCCAGACAAATCGCTTTGACAGATGCAGGCGAAATTGTATTTGAGCAAGGCCAAATGATTATGAAGTCAATAGATGACTTGTCGACGAACTTATACGATCTTTTACATTTAAAAAAAGGAAAAGTGAAAATTGGAATACCGCCGCTTATCGGTGTCTTGTTTTTTCCTAAAATCATTAGAGGATTTAAACAATTGTATCCTGATGTGAACATCAAGCTGATAGAACATGGGGGAAACAAGGTGAAACAGGAGGTTGAAGATGGGGTACTGGACCTTGGCGTGGTTATTGAGCCAGTGGACGAAGAGCAGTTTGATATCATTCCATTGCTTAATGAAGAACTGATGCTCTTCGTTCATTCCGCTCACCCGCTTGTTCATAAAGAGATTGTGGAAATGCAGGACTTGAAAAATGAACCTTTCATCCTGTTTAGTGAAGACTTTTCTCTTCACGATCGGATTATTCAAGAGTGTATTAGAGCCGGTTTTCGTCCAAATATCGTTTATGAAAGTTCTCAATGGGATTTTATCAGCGAAATGATTGGAGAAGAACTAGGTATCTCCATTTTTCCTCAGTCTATAGTAAAAAAGACTGATCAAAGTTTAGTTAAGGCAATCTCCATTGTTAATCCATCAATTCCTTGGAAAGTGGCGATTATTTTAAAAAAAGGAAAATACGTTTCGCACGCAGTACGCGAATTTATCCGGTATATTTCATTTTTTTGTAAGAGTAATTACGTAAATCAAGATAACTCATGAAAAAAATGAATGGTTTTTATAGTTTTTATGTATTTTACGGTTAGAGAGGGCTGCGATATATTATCTTATGTCAGAAAATAAGTACCTTTCAGGAGGAAATTCAAATGGATCAAAGCCGTTACCAACAAGGTTTAGACAAATTAATGGAGTACACTTTAACAAGCGATGATAAAATCTCTACGCATTTAAAGATTTCTGAAGACTTGAAAGATATCGCCCCAGATGTAAGTAAGTACATGATAGAATTTGCTTACGGAGATATATATTCACGGCCGGGATTAACCAATCAACAACGTGCGCTTGTTACCATTTCATCCCTTGTAACGCAAGGAACCGAGCCGCAGCTTGAACTTCATATCAATACAGGGCTTACATCCGGATTAACACCGACTGAGATTGTAGAGAGTATCACCCAATTGGTTCCTTATACAGGCTTCCCGCGTGTACTTAATGCTCTTTCAGTGGCTAAGAAAGTGTTTGCACAACGACATGTAGAAAACCATTGAGAAATAAAGAGCTTGGGGAATGCGGGATGAATTAGTATAAACTCATCAATAGAATATACACAAAACGACAGCCTATAAGGCTGTTTTTTAACACAAATGTCTGACCTCTTTTTTGTTTTCGGCTGATCATATGTAAAAGCGATTATTTTAATCGCTTTTTAATACTTAGAAACATGCTAACCTTCGACCTCTTTATCAGTAAGCACTTTTAAAGCATTTCTTACTTTTAAGGCGAAGTTGACAGGTTTATCAATCGCTTCGAAATGAATATACATCAGTCTCGGTTTATCAAACAGCCAGTGATTGTGAAGTGACGTTACAATCAGATCATGTTTCCGAAGAACGCTGATAAATGGATTGATTTCTTTTTGCAGAATGACAGTTTCTCCGCTGCAGAGAGCACGGCCGTCTTTTGTCATTGATTCAAATGAAAACATTTGCGGAATGAGCAAGAATGATCTTCCGGGCCGTCCCAGTACTACTGGTTTTATATTCGTTCGTGATCTCATTACTGTACAAATTCCATTTTCAAACGTATGCATGGTTCCGCCTAGAATATCGTTGAACTCGTCACAAAGACCATGCCGTTCAATCAGCTCCCCGTCAGTTTTTGGTACCGCACGCACAGTTTTAGTAGTTAGAACTCTCAGGGCCTCTCTCACTTTTCTTGCAAAATTGAGGGGTTTATCAATTGATTCAAAATGCATAAACATCAGACGCGGTTTATCAAACAGCCAATGGTTATGAACGGCAGTTACGATGATACCGAATTTGCGCAGCTCACTCATTAACGGGTTCACTTCTTCTTGCAGTAAAACAGTCTCACCTAAACATAAAGCTCTGCCTTCCCGATCCATGCTTTCAAATGAAAAGGCCTGAGGAATAAAAGGAAATGCCTCGGCTCTTCTTCCGAGTACCACCGGATGAATGTTGCTTCGAAATCTTGTCGCCGTACATACGCCATTTACGACACTGGGCGTTGAATTGAGAATTCTAGCAAATTCTTTGCAGAGCCGTGATGGCTCCATACTCGTTTCTTCCACTTCATATCTCCTCCTGGAATCTATTTATAACGTACTTAGTATTAAAGATATGTGAAGATAGAAAAAATGTAACGCGTCAGCAGTCCATATTAGAGAGAATCAGTCTTTCTTGTATAATTTGAGATTTTCTTCCCTTTTTACAATCTCTTTAACTGTTAATTTTTAATAGATTAAAAGCTTAAATTGGTAGTTTTATTCCAGATTTGATTTTTTTGTGGCGGCCATTTGTGACAAGCACCGGCTGCGCACACATACCTTTTAATTTGAGTTTCAGGCTAAGAAAAAAAGCCTTTATACAAGGCTTTCGGTAAATAATTCATACAGCCGTTTGGCTGCTCATTCAGTGACAGCTCACAGCTCTTTTGTCATCAAGACATGCGGGATGCCGTCTTCCATAAATTCCGGTGAATCTGTCTGATAGCCCAGTTTGTGATAAAAGCCTTCCGCATGTGTTTGTCCATGCAGTTTACATTGGGTGATGCCTTTTTCTTTTACCATGTTTTCTAATTCGCTTATGATGACTTTGCCCAACCCGTATTTGCGATAAGGCTTCAGGATGCAGATTCGTTCGAGCTTGCCTGTATGGTTTACAATGCGGACGCGTCCTGTGCCGGCAGGCTGATTTTCATGAAAAACCAAGACATGCCCGCACTGATCCTCAAGCGTATCGAACTGATCAAATTCATCGGCTTCAGGTACTTGCTGTTCCTCAATGAATACTGCTTTTCTAATCTCAAGCGCTGCTTGTAAATCAATTTCCGTTGTTATTCTTTTTATCCTCATAATCAACCAATCCTTTTCACATGTTAGTCTGGACTGCACGGCTTGCTTGTGGTCTTATAGAAGTAACGATAAAATAATTATATTGTAAATGCAACAAAACATGAAGGGTTTGAAAAGATATGACTGATATTTTGCGGGAAATCGGCATGATCGCACGGGCACTGGATTCCATCAGCAATATTGAATTTAAAGAATTAGACTTAACAAAAGGGCAGTATCTCTATCTTGTGCGGATATGTGAAAACCCGGGAGTGATACAGGAAAAAGTGGCGGAAATGATTAAAGTCGACCGAACAACAGCGGCGAGAGCAATCAAAAAATTGGAAATACAGGGGTTTATTGAAAAGCGTCCTGATGATCAAAATAAAAAAATAAAAAAACTGTTTCCGACTGAAAAAGGGAGAAAGGTTTATCCGTTATTGCAAAGAGAAGGAGAGCATTCTGCGGAGGTAGCCCTGTCCGGCTTTACATCTGAGGAAAAAGAAACCATTTTCAGCCTTCTTCAGCGGGTGAGAAAAAATATAGAACATGATTGGGAATTTGTGAAGAAGGGGAATAAAAGAGATTATTAATGGTCATTAATTCCTTTTAGTGAATGATTGCGTTGTGAATGATTAAAGTCATAAATGGATACGTTATCTGTGACATCTCCTTCCTCGGTTCCTGCTTCAACATAGCCGATAGGCTTATTTTTAACGAAAAGTATCAATTATGGTATATTTAAATAAGAAAAAATAATTGAAGCGGGGAATGATATGAGTACAATCGAAAAACAAAGACGTAAGAAATTCAGAGCGAAATCAATCGTACGGGCCATCATGGTCATCATCGGCGGAATTATTGCCGCGTATGGACTGGAAACCGTATTGATTCCGAATAGTGTATCTGACGGCGGTGTGACCGGACTCAGCATTGTCGGTTCACAGCTGTTTCATTTGCCTCTTGGGATCTTAATTGCGGTGATCAATATACCGTTTGTCTGGTTAGGATATAAGCAAATCGGGAAAGGTTTTGCGTTTCTATCAATTATCGGTATTGTCTCACTTGCCGCGGGCACGAGTTTTTTCCACCACACACCGGCTATCATCGAGGGAGACACCCTGTTAATCACCGTTGTCGGCGGGATTATTCTCGGCTTTGGAATGGGATTGGCATTGCGCAACGGCGGCGCATTAGATGGAATTGATATGCTGGCTGTGCTTCTGTCACGGAAATTGCCGTTTGGCACGAGCGACCTCATTTTATTTTTAAACATGTTTGTGTTTATTTTTGTTTCTTTTGTATTTGGGCTGCAAGGCGCATTGCTTTCCGTCATTGCTTACTACATTGCATCTAAGGTGATTCATGTGGTTGAGGAAGGCTTAAGCGGTTCTAAAACATTTCAGATTATCACCAATGAGCCTGCATTAATGGTAGAGACCATTCGTGAAGAATTGGGCCGGAGCGCTACTTATAAAGAAGCATACGGCGGTTTTTCTCATGAAAAATTCCAAGAAATCACATGTGTCATCAACCGTTTGGAAGAAACCAAACTGAAAGAAATTATTAATGACATTGATAAACAAGCCTTTGTGACGGTATATGATGTCGCAGAAGTAAAAGGCAGTAATTTCAGAAAAGTCCATAATCATTAAGTAGAGAGCTGCCGTTAATCGGCAGCTTTTTTTAAAAAAGGAGAAAAAACTTGCAAAAATAGAATGACGGCTGTATATTATTGATATATCAAATATTGACTAGTCAATTAATTGCGCAAAAGAAAGTGGGGATGGGTTTTGACAGCATGTTGTTCAGAGGAAGGCGAGATTTTATATCAGCTCCAATCACTGCATAAAGTGATCGGCACGAAGTTTGAAGCGTGCACCGGAATCAGCCAATCCCGCCTTGAGCTTCTCGCCGTGCTTTTTTACGTCGATGAGATCAGCCAAAGCGATCTTCAGAAAAAGGTGAATATTGATGGCGCAGCCGTGACAAGACACTTGAAACAGCTTGAAGCCAAAGAAATGGTCACAAGAAGGCGGAAGCCCGAGGACAACCGAATTATACTTGTCCGGCTTACTGAACAGGGGCGGGAGAGAATTGAGGCTTCCAAAAAGGAGAAGGAGCGTTTCATAAAGGAAATGCTTGCCGGTGTCAGCGAGGAAGAACGCAGTATGTTAAAAAACGTATTGTCGCAGATGCAGAATAATATAGAAAATATGAAAGCATAGGAGTGTTTTACACATGAAAACAGAACTGAAAACAAACGACTTTATGGACATTATGAAAGGGCGCCGTTCCATTCGGAATTATGATCCGGCTGTTAAAATCAGCAAAGAAGAAATGACTCAAATCCTGGAAGAAGCAACGACAGCGCCGTCTTCAGTCAACGCGCAGCCGTGGCGTTTTCTCGTCATTGACAGCCCTGAAGGAAAAGAAAAACTCGCGCCGCTTGCCAGCTTTAACCAAACACAAGTCAGCACATCATCTGCGGTGATCGCGGTTTTCGCAGATATGAACAGTGATGACTATTTAGAAGAAATTTATTCAAAAGCGGTCGAACTGGGCTACATGCCGCAGGAAGTAAAAGACAGACAAATCGCTGCGTTGACGGCGCATTTTGAAAAACTTCCGGAGCAAGTGAACCGTGAAACGATTCTGATTGACGGAGGACTCGTTTCCATGCAGCTGATGCTTACGGCACGCGCGCACGGCTATGACACAAACCCAATCGGCGGCTACGATAAAGAAAAGATTGCCGAGGTTTTCGGAATGGATAAAGAGCGTTATGTACCGGTCATGCTGTTATCAATCGGAAAAGCGGCAGACGAAGGATATGCTTCCTACCGTCTTCCTATCGAAACAATCGCACAATGGAAATAAGGTTGAAGTGAAGCTGAGAGGAGAGGGACAGTGGACATGATTGCAGCTGTTTTCGTCGGAATTGTAGCTTTAGAACATGTATTTATCATGATACTTGAAATGTTTTTTATCAATTCGAAGGCAGCTAAGCGGTCCTTCAAATTGCCGAAGCATTTAGAAGGTGATCGGAATGTAGCGGTCATGTTTGCAAATCAGGGTCTGTATAATGGATTTCTGGCTGCCGGCCTCATTTGGGGGCTGATCCTCGGAGCTGATCCGATTGGCCATATGATTCAAATGTTTTTCGTCATCTGCGTGGTCATCGCGGCCATTTTCGGAGGCTTTACTTCAAACAAATCAATTATCGTAAAACAAGGACTTCCGGCTGTTTTAGCGCTTATTTTTCTTTTATTGGCGTAGCAGACGGAAAGAGGGCTTCCGGAAAGGAAGCCCTCTTTTTTTATTCTGTTTTGAAAATCATTCCTTATATGCATCAGTTTCATGCAAACTAACAATTAGAAGTTATAGATCGGGTAACGTATGATAAGTGAAAATAACAAATCGCGGAGGCAATCAATGGATTGGCATCAGATTAATTATTTTCAGACAGTGGCGCAAGTGCAGCATATTACACAGGCAGCAAAACAGCTGTCCATATCTCAGCCCGCTCTCAGCCGTTCGATTTCAAAGCTTGAAGACGAGCTGGGCGTTCAGCTTTTTGATCGCAAAGGCAGGAATATTTATTTGAATCGGTACGGGAAAATGTTTTTGCATCGTGTGGAACAATCTATCAGACAAATTGAAATCGGTAAACAGGAAGTGTGGAATGAAATCCATCCCAACAACGGCACAATATTGTTGTCTTTTTTGCCGTCGCTTGGCATGAGTATGGTTCCGGATGTGATCAGCTCGTTTCAACACATGTATCCTCATGTCAATTTTCAGTTGACCCAAGCATCAAATCAGCAGATTATCGAGCAATTAACGTCAAGAGAAGTGGACATCGCATTGACTTCGCTTCGTGATGAAAACGATGAGGTGATCTGCCAGCCGCTTTTAACAGAAGAGTTATATTTAGCCGTTTCTGCTGAACATCCGCTCGCCTCATATGATGAAATTGATTTGAAAATGGCGGAGCGTGAACCGTTTATCTCTTTTAAAGATACAAATGTTCTTCACGGCATGATTAAAGAGTTGTGTGAAAAAGCGGGATTTTCACCGGATGTCGTATTTGAGGGAGAAGATATTGTGACAGCTTCCGGGTTAGTCGGCGCTAAACTGGGGGTGTCTCTTATCCCTGACTTGCACGTTTTTGATAAAACAAAGGTCAAACTTCTAAGTGTCACCAATCCGATCTGTAAAAGAGAGATTGGTTTGGCTTGGAGGAAAGACGGCTATTTATCGCCGGCAGCGGAGAATTTTATAGCGTTTATTCAAACCCGGCTTAACAGAAAAGGGGGAAGATAAATGACTCACATCCGCCGCGGCACACTTCAATTCAAAAAGGTAAACTTCGCTTTGTTTGCTGGCGGATTTTGCACGTTTGCCATCCTTTGGGGAACGCAGCCGCTGCTGCCTGATATCGCAAACGATTTTCACCTGTCACCGGCGGTTTCAAGCTTAAGCCAATCAGCGGCAACGATTGCTTTAGCCATCAGTCTGGTATTCGCCGGTTTTTTATCAGAAATGTACGGGCGGAAGCAGATAATGGGCGTGTCATTATTTGCTGCATCCGTCCTAGCCGTTCTCACAGGGTTTGTTTCGGACTTTCAGCTGCTCGTCGTTTGCAGGGCGCTGCAGGGAGCCGCATTAGCGGGGCTTCCCGCGGCGGCAATGGCTTATTTAGCTGAAGAAATTGAGCCGGACAGCTTGGGAATGGCAATGGGGCTTTATATCAGCGGAAATTCGATTGGCGGCATGACGGGACGCATCATCAGCGGCTTTCTGACGGATTCCTTCAGCTGGCATACGGCTTTGCTGACGATCGGCCTCATCAGTTTGCTGGCAAGCATTATCTTCTGGACGATCCTTCCTGCCTCTTCTCATTTTACGCCCCGGACATATAAAAGAAACGACATTTTTACCTCATTTTACCGTCAATACAGGACGCCCGGTTTCGGCTGCCTTTTGATCATCGGTTTTTTATTGGAAGCCGGCTTTGTATCTTTATATAACTATATCGGTTTTCAATTGATGAAGCCGCCTTATTCACTAAGCCAAACGGCAGTCGGATTTATTTTTCTCGTATACCTTGTCGGAACGTTCAGTTCAACGTGGATGGGCATGTTAGCAGACAAATACGGCAAAAGAAAAATCCTGCCATTCTCATTGGTGATTGTCATGATTGGTGTCTGCATTACTTTATCTGCTGATATAGGGATCATGATTTTAGGAGTTGCGATTTTCACATTCGGCTTTTTTGCGGGCCATTCGATCTCCAGCAGCTGGGTTGGTGAACTGGCCGTCCGCGATAAGGCACAGGCCGCGGCCTTATATTTGTTTTCCTATTATGTGGGAGGGAGCATCGGGGGGACTGCAAGCGGCGCTTTCTATCACCAATTCGGCTGGGGCGGCATTGCCGTCATGATCACGGCGCTTTCTGCCGTTTCAGCAGCCGTTTCAGTCTGGCTGGGATTATTGACGAAACGAAAAAAAGATAAACACCAATAGGCGTTTATCTTTTTTGAATTACAGATAAATGCTTACAGCAGAATAGATGAGCAGCAGACACATCACGATGCGAAACGCTTTATCGTGTTTCTCAAAGAGATGTTTAAAAACAGAGCCGAACGCCGACCACAGCAGTAAAGCCGCCCAGCCCAGGAGAATAGCCGACGCGAGCCAGAACGCAATCAATGGATACGTGTGCTGAAATGGCAATATAAAGGCGCTCATTAAGGTTAAAAAGAATAAAATACTCTTTATATTGATCATTTGAAACAGAAATCCCGATAGAAAAGACGATCGGGTTTTTTCAGAATCGCCTTTTGATGTTTTGGGCAGCGAGATCTGCCAAGCCAAATAGAGCAAATAGACGGCTCCGGCAATTTTAAAGTAAGGTTCCACGACGGGAATCCAATGATAAACACTCATGGTAAACAGACCGCTGAGAATGCCGAGCACTGCAAATCCCGTCAGGATGCCGCCGTTAAAACGCCATGAACCGATAAAGCCGGCTCTGCGCGCTTCATTCATCATTAAAATATTGCTCGGCCCGGGCGTAATAGATGTCATCAGGACATAAGAAAGAAAAGCTATGATACTCATTAAATCACCTTCATTTGCTAATGTGATGGAACCGTTTTTTATTGTATGATAAGAATAGTTATAAATAAAATTGAAAAATAAAATCGCATTATTGATTTTTTCGATACATCTTAGAGGTGAATTCATATGGAGATCAGACATCTTATTACATTTCAGGCCATTGTAGATAAGGGAAGCTATACAGGGGCCGCGGCGAAGCTGGGATATACGCAGTCGACGATTACGACTCATATTCAGGCGCTTGAACAGGAGATCGGCGGCGCATTATTTACGTACGAAAAAAGGCGTCTGAAACTGACGCCTTTAGGGAGAGAGCTGATACCGTTAGCCGAGGATTTACTTTCCGCCCATGACAAGATCAAAAATATGCAAAGCATTCACGAGGTGAAGGGCGTTTTAAAAATTGCGGCGCCGGAGTCTTTGACCATTTCCAGACTGGGGCCGATTATCAGAGAATATTCCATGAAGTATCCGAACGTCAATATCATATTGAGCAACGGAACATGCGGGCAGAATCAGGTGGAATTAGTAAGTGGCCGCGTGGATATCGCATTTATGGTGTATCCGGAGATACAAATGGAAAAATGCATACATCATTCTTTATTGGAGGAACGCATCGTCCTCGTGGCGGGCAGTGACGCACCGGAACATTTTGACGACTATCAACAAAGCGGCAAGCACTTTTTTATTACAAATGAAGAAGGATGCAGCTATCGGACTATGTTTGAACGATTTCTCGTCAAGCATGATATCAGTCATTTACAAACAATGGAATTGTGGAGTATAGAAGCAATTAAGCAGACGGTGATGAGCGGACTCGGTTTCTCCGTTTTACCTTATATTACGGTAAAAGAAGAGGTAAAAGCGGGGAAGCTGAAAATTCTTCAGCAGTCTGAGCCGTTCGAGCGGCTTTATTCTCATATGCTGGTCAAAAAGAAAAAATGGCAGCTTCCGGCCGCTGAAGCTTTTGTGTCGCTTGTTCTTGAGATGATAGGTTAATTTGAAAGCCGATGCCTGCGCGCATCGGCTTTTGTTTTTGTCCGGAATCTTAATGACATTTTCGATGTCAGCCAGCTTTGACTCCATACCTACCTTTTTTAAAAAAAGAGAGCTGATCAGCAAATATGGTATGATTTACATAATCAGGGAGTGAGAAGATGAATATGAAGAGAGCGTATTACGCTATTTTATACAGCCAGACCGCTATCAACTTGGGGTTCTCACTTTATACGATGGCTGTCATCTTGTTTTTGTTTACAAAAACCGGTTCGACGGCGATGGCCTCTCTTATGACGTTCGTCAGCATTGTATGTCGCGTATTGGGCAGCGCCATTTTGCCGCTGGTCACCGGCCGGTTCACGCTTCGGTCTTTGTTAATCAGTTCTCAATTGATTCAGATCACACTGTTAGTCTGTTTGTTTTTTGTCATCCAAACCGGTTCATCCGCATTCTTTTTTCTGATGTTTTGTCTGATCGGAGGCATTTCTTTTTGCAACGGATGGTTTGCTCCGATAAAAAGCGCACTGATTGGGGAAATCATTCCTCCTGATCGAAGGGCGAAAGCGAACGGTTTATTATCTGCGGCGGATCAGACCGTTCAGTTTGCGGGGTGGTCTCTGGGCGGCGTCATCATAGCGTTCTTGGGAGAGAGCGATACAATGATCGTCACTGTCATGTTATTGGTTTCTTCGGTTTTGGGCATCATTCTGTTTCTTCAAGTACGCTTGTGTGCGCCGGCAGCAGTCAGGGAACGTTCCCTTTTTGCAGATGCGGCAAGCGGCTGGGTGTATTTATTTCAGCAAAAACAGCTCAGGGTTCTCATTGTGATGGATGTGATCGAATCGTGGGCAGGCATGATATGGATCGGGTCTGTGTCCTTGACTTATGTGCATGACGTCCTTCATAAAGGAGAGGCTTGGTGGGGGTATGTCAACGGAGTCTATTATGCAGGGACGATGATCGGCGGACTGATCATCTATAAGTTATCCGGTAAGTTTCAGCATCATCTCATTCCGCTTATGCTGACGGGAGCCTTGGCATATGGAATGTTCACGTTTATTTATGGGTTGATCACAAGCGCCGTTACGGCCCTTTTTCTGGTGCTGTGTATGGGGCCGGCTTGTGTATTACGAGATCTCACGCAGGAAACATTCCTTCAAAACATCACGACCGAAAAGACACGGGTCAATATATTAGCGGCGAGATCAGCTTTAGTTCAGTTCATTTTTATGTTTTCCATTATCGGAACGGGGGTTATCTCGGATGTATTCGGCGTGCGGTTTATTTATATTGGCGCAGGCCTCCTCTTATTAATTTCGGCTTTTATCGGATTTTCTCAGCTGCGAATGAAGAAGATGGTACAAAGCCGCATGTAGTGTAGTATAATGAGGAACGTACGTTCTATATCGAGAGAGGAGAGGGTAATGTGGGACATCTGGCACTGCAATTGTATGATTATCATCTTTGGGCAAATCAGCAAATATTCACCCGGCTTAAAGAGCTTCCGGAGGATGTGTATCGTAAGGAGATTCAAAGTGTCTTTCCGTCGATAGCCGGTGTATTGACTCATGTGTATCTGTCGGATAAGGGGTGGTTTGATGTGTTCTCCGGAGAGCGTCTGGAGGATACGCTGAAATCAGCTGAACAGCAAAAAGAGGACATCTTGTCTAAAGAGATAGAAGAGCTGGAAGATATGTTCTCGGAATTATCAGACCGGTATCAATTATTTTTGCAAAAGGAAGAAAATATCAGTCTCCCTCTTGAAATAGAGCATCCGTCAGGTGACATCATGAAAACCGCAGCGGCCGATATGATCCTCCATGTTGTGAACCACGGAACGTATCATCGCGGGAATATAACAGCCATGCTCAGACAGATGGGGTATGCTTCTGTGCCGACGGATTACGGTATGTATTTATATATAAACAATAAGTAAACAAGACAGCCAACGCGGCTGTCTTGTGATATCCGTAAAAAAGCCAAATCATATGAGTGATTTGGCTTTTTCATTTGCTATGCCATGTTCTGCAGCCGTTCTAAACTGTTTTTCCAATTCGCTTCAAGCGCTGTAAAAGCAGCGGCGGCATCTTGCTGTTCTAATGCGTGAATGATATCAGAGTGTTCATTATATGATCTGTTTAAAGCGCCGTTTTCACTGAAATAGCGGATTTCCATTCTCTGAATTTTGACTTTCAGGCTTACTAGCAATTTGTGAAGTTCGGCGTTGTCCGCAAGCAGAATGATGCGATGGTGAAATGCATTGTCCGCTTCCAGGATGGCCAGTTTATCGCCGTCTTTCATTGTTTGAAGAAGATTTTCATTCAGCTGTTTCAATTCCTGAATCACGGCATCGTCCACATGCGGGAGAGCTTGCTGCAATGCGAGTTTTTCAAGCGTCCAGACGATGGAATACAAGTTTTCCGCTTCTTTTAACTCAATCGGAGCGACAAGCGTCCATCTGTTCGCTTTTGTTATCACCAAGCCGTCATCTTCCAGCCGCAATAAGGCTTCCCGTATCGGGGTGCGGCTGATTCCCAATGTTTCCGACAAATCCTTGTCCTTTAACTTTGTTTCCGGTTTGAGCTTGCCCGTTATGATCCAGTTTCTGAGTGTGCGATACACTTCGTCCCGCATGATGGTTCTTTTCAGCACAGGTTCTTTGTTTTGATTATCCAATGGAACACCTCATGAATCGTAGTATACATATTTGCATTTTACCACAGTCCGGGCGCTGGTTAGAAATGAAGAGGGACGTCTAAGAATGAATCGAACCGAGATGCTTCATCTCAATATGCTGAAAGTCAGCGGAGCCGCCTTCAGAAAAGAGCGTGATTCCCTGATCTTCGTGTTTTGGGAACACTTCATTTGTCAAAACGGTTTTTCCGTCGTCTGCAAATACTTCAATACTTGTTTTATCCACGAGAATTTTCAGATGGACGCGCCCTTTGTTTCCGTCAAATGGGGCTTTGCTTTCGGCGTATGCACCGGTTTTATCAGGCTGGTCTGTAAACGATCTGTTCACATAGGCATAGCCGTCTTCTGCCGAAATACCGACATCAATATGCCGACTTTGGTCTGCTGATTCTCTGAGTCTGACGCCTGCATTTTTGATATCTGACCAAGCGATATCCATATCAAGCTGATATGTATCACCTTTGATCGGCAGTGTCTCTGAACCGTTCACCTGTTTGAGTTCTATGCTGTCAGTTGAAGAGGTTAATTGGTTCAATGCTTCAACCGGCTCTGACACAAGGCTGTATGTGCCGCCGTCCTGCTGCTGAAGGCGGATTTCACGGACGATAGAATCCGTACCGTTAAAGCCGTTTTTTAGTGTCGGTGTTTCATTCGGATAATCCCAATTGTTCATCCATGCCAGCGCATAGCGTTTTGTCAGCGGATCTTCGCTATTACCGTCCTCAAATGTGACGCCGCCGTACCAGTCAAAGCCGTAATCGAGCCATTGCGGTTCTTCTTGATCGGCGGAAAATTCCTTCCCGTCAAAGTTTCCGGTCCAATACGCGTACGTATTCGGTTTGCCTGCGGGTTTGCCGTTTGCGCTTGCGCCCAGAACCCACTTGGCTGTTCCGTCATCTGCACGCATCATATAAAGGTCGGGGCATTCGACGAGGCCGATCTGCTGAGTGATAAAACCGCCCGTGTATGTCCAATTTTTTAAATCGGGTGATTCATAAAAACCGATTTTTTCGCCTTCGGCCATGGCCATCACCCATTTGTCATCCTGTTCATCCCAGATCACTTTCGGGTCCCGGAAATCCTTAGTTCCCGGATTTTTCATCACGGGCTGATCACTATAGGAAGTAAACGTTTTTCCTTTGTCCGTGCTGTACCATAAATATTGTTCCTGGGCTTTTGTTTTGGCTGTCGGCTGCGTTGTGACGGCGACCAGCGCGTTTTTGCCGAAGCCCGCGGTGTTGTGTTTATCAATGACGACAGAACCGGACCATATATCGCCGTTTTCGTTGGTGTATTTCGGAATAGCCGTGCCTTCGTCCGTCCAGTGCACCAAGTCCTCTGATACGGCGTGCCGCCATTCTGTGCCGTTGCCGTTCGGGTAATCCCGATTATAAAGATAGTAGTAATGATATTTCCCCTCGAAAAAAATGGGCTTTTGAGGGTCGTTTTTCCATTTGTCCGGGGTCGTAAAATGATACGCCGCACGGTAATCTTTCTTATGCTCCGTGTTTGTGTCAGAGGAATTGTGGCTTTTGTTCGGCAGTAAGCCGACAAACAGGAACGCACCCAAAAAGATCAATATTACAACGGGCCATTTTCGTGCCATGATTGAGTTCACCATCTTGTTGAGAAATAAAAGAAAATGCCAATGAAGTATCGGCATTTTCTTTTTGTTGTTATTAGTTGTTAACCGTAAGCTGTCCTTGTTCAAGGATGCTGTTTTTAACAACGGATGTTTTCTTGCCTTTGATGTTCATTAAGAAGCTTGGCGCAAATGTTGCCTTTTTATCCTCAAAGAAGCCTCTGTTTGTCATGTAGCTTGTGATCACGACATTGTTGCCTTTGGCTTGCGGCACTGCGAAGTGAGAGTAAGTGAACGTTACATCGTTAGGATCAAGACCCATTTGCAGTACAAGACCAGTTTTGTTCAGCGGCTTGTAAGGACCTGTTAAAGAGTTTGATACATAACCAAGCATGTAGATATCGTTGGAGTTAATACCGTCGATCGTCATTTTTGAACCGCGTGAATCAGTGAACAGATACCATTTGCCGTTCATTTTGAAAACATTCGCGCGCTCGATTTCATCAGTTACCGTGTTTGAAGTGATCAGCGGCTTCATGACTTTTTTCAATGTGTAGTCATTGTTTAATTCTACGATGCCGAGGGCGCCGTTCGCTAATTCAGCATCGCGTTTTTTAGCACTTTGCTGAAGCTTCTGACTTTCTTTACGGAAGAAGTTTGTGCTGCCGCCGTAGTACGCTTTGTTAAACAAAGATTCTTCGCCTTGGTATCCGTTATCTGTTCCCGTGTTGGCTTCGAATACAAGGTATTTATGGCCTTTGTCTTCAACGTAGTGAGGGTCTCTCAGCGTATGGTTGTCGCCGGATGTATAGTTCCCTTCATCGATAAACTGCTGAACGTTTTGATATGTTTTTCCGTCACCGTCAAAAATCGTTTTATGATCTTCCACTCCGTTGATCTTGAGCGTGTCATCAGATTTTGACACATTTACCTGCGCCGTTGTCAGGCTTTGTTTGCCGTAATGTTTACCGGAAAAGTCAGTGTAGAATAAACGGATTTTCCCGTCAGATGTAAAGGTTGCAGAACCGGACCATTCTTGTGTCTGTTCTTTCAGGATTTCATCGTTGGCGTCGAACTTATCGCTGTCTTTAAAGACACGGCCAGCGTTTTTCCAGCTGTCGATCGAGTTATCGCCGACTTTTTGATAAAACATGTAGATGGATGTGTCATCAGCGTCTTTCGGGCTTCCGGCAAGAGCAAACACGACGTGATAGCCGTTGTATTCAGCTACTGTTCCGTCAGCGTTTTGGAGCGGCCAGCTGTCCCACACATCCAGTCCTTTTGCGGACTCGATATTTTTAATTGTTGATTGGTCGAATTGAGGCACTTGGTATTTTTCACTTTGCTGCTGTTTAGGGATCTGCAGCATATCATGGCGTGTGATGTGAGAGACGCCGTACGTTTCTTTGTAAGGTTTTTGGGTATTTTCTTTCGCGAAGGCTTGAGTCGCTCCCCCTGCCAGAAGTGCAGTCGTAAAAGTTAGAACTGTGGCTCGTTTTGCAAATTTTTTGATGTTCATGTTCATGTCTCCTTTTGTATGTACCTTTTTTTGCGATCTGCCGATTCGATCCTCCTGCATTCATGGATGGCAGGTTTGTTACAGAAAAAAAGACCTAAAATATGTATGGGGTGACGCCAAAGAATACACTTTGCCCTTAACACATTTTAGGTCTTGCCTGCTTTATCAGTAACAATCCTGCATGATTTACTTGTCGACATCATTCTATTAGACTCTGATTCTATTGACAACTGGTCTATTTTCCTCTTTTGGATGATAGTAAAATGAAAAAAGGCCTTTTAATATATGGGTAATTGAGACTAAGGGGTGCTCTGGGCCTAGGAAAAAACCTCTCTAAAAAAGAGAGGTTATTTTTTCTTGATAGATAATAAAGCGATGGTAGCTAAAATCAGCAAAGTACCCAGCCATTCTGATATTCCGAAGGGAACATGCAGCCAGATCACAGCTAAAAAAGCTGCCGACAGCGGCTCTGCACAAGCGAGCAGGCTGGTTTCAGAGGCACTCAGATATTTCAGGCTTTCCAAGTAGCAATAAAAAGCGATGAGCGTTCCGAAAATGATGATAAACACGATCGCGGCATATGCAGGAAAGGACCACTCGCCTTCAAATTTCCAGGGCGGGCGGATCAAGCTGAGGGCGGCTCCGCCGATCAGCATGCCCCATCCGACAATAATGGCAGATCCCCATTTCTTCAGCAGACGATGCGGCTGAAGGGTGTAAAACGCCAGTGCAAACGCCGAACTGATGCCCCAAAAGACGGCCAGACCGGATACGGACAGGCTTCCGACATTCCCGTGCGTGACCAAAATGAATGTGCCGGCAACCGCCAATAAGACGGCGAGCAGCTCTTTTCCTGAAGGAATTCTCTTTGCGCGAATCGCTAAAAAGCATGTAATGATCGCTGGCCCTAAATACTGAAGAACGGTAGCAGTTGCCGCGTTGCCGTACTCAATTGCCGCGAAGTAGGTGTATTGAACGCCTAACATTCCGAAAATCCCGAATAAAAGAAGGGGAATTCTGTCCCGTCTGTCTTTCCAAACAGCCCATATCCGTCCTTTTTCTTTGCGGTACGCGATGCCGAGCAGAAGCGCCCCTGACACCAGAAGGCGCACCGAAGTCAGCCATTCTGTATTAAAATGGCGGTGCTGGAACAGATACTGGGCAACCGTTCCCGAGACCCCCCATAAGATAGCTCCTGTAAGCACAAGCCAAATGCCTGTTGTTCGTGAATAAGAAAGAGCAGCGTGTTTTTCCAGGATAGACACCCCCGATTCTGATGTTCTGATATTAACTTACAATAATTAGGAAAACGAACTCCTTACATGTGATATATTATATATTGTATATTAAATTCCGTCAAAAAGATTTTCGGAGAAAGCTCTTACAAAACGGCCGTCTGATGAATGAGCAATAAAAAAACACCCCGGCGGGTTGGGACTGACCCCATAAGATGAGACAAATAAAAACACCTTCAAGTTTGAATACGGATGATTGTTATCCGAAATTAGACTTGGAGGTGTTTTTTCTATGGGGACAAGAGTGAGTTATCCGGTTGAAGTGAAACAGAAGGCTGTAGAAATGAGATTGGCAGGCGTACCTATGAAAGAGATCCTGCAGGAGTTGAATATTAAGAATAAGACACAGGTTCAGACATGGGTTAGATGGTATAAGGCTGGTGATACACATCGATTCGAACAGCCTGTTGGAAAGCAATACACTTACGGAAAAGGTCCGGAGTATTCTTCCGATTTAGAGAAACTGCAGGCAGAGATTCGTTAC
>NZ_JQKM01000017.1:0-55481 GCF_000746035.1 Bacillus sp. UNC69MF
GAAGTAAGATCCCTGAAAGATGATCAGGTTGATAGGTCTGAGGTGGAAGTGTGGCGACACATGGAGCTGACAGATACTAATCGATCGAGGACTTAACCAATTTGAATGTATGCTTACTGTTATCTAGTTTTGAGAGAACACTCTCAATGGTTTGGTGGCGATAGCGAAGAGGTCACACCCGTTCCCATGCCGAACACGGAAGTTAAGCTCTTCAGCGCCGATGGTAGTCGGGGGTTTCCCCCTGTGAGAGTAGGACGCCGCCAAGCTATATTATGATAAAGGCAGCTCATCATGAGCTGCCTTGTTTGTTTTTGAATAAAAACAAAACAAACACCGAAATACGGAAACGCCCATATACTAATTGCAAACTTCAAAAAGGTCCAAATTGTGTATACAATCAACAGCTTAAGGGAAGGCTATTCATACGGAGGTGGGCAAAATGAATGAAACGTCCAGCCATGAAGAGACATGTATTGTGTGTGAAACCAAAAAAAGCAGGGGAATCCATATTTATACGAAATTTATATGTTTAGAGTGTGAGAAGAAAGTAGTTTCCACTCCGACCTCTGATCCAAATTATGAATTTTTCGTTCGTAAACTGAAAAGCCTTCATACACCGACGTTATATTCTTAACCCTGAAAAGGGTTTTTTTTTGCCTGAAATCAGAGGAGTTTTTACACTTTTTATAAAAGAACTGATACGATAAGAAGAGGAACTTGTTTAGACATGGAATGTAATAGATAATACTGATAAAAGTGAATAAATAGGAGTCGATCAAGTATGAAACCGTTTATTCAATATATGAAATGGACGCTTTGCGGCAGCACAGTTTTTGTATTAGCGGGGATAACCTTCTTTACGATAGGGCATCAGCCTTTTCTGTATTCGCTTTTATATGGGGCAGCCGGCGGAGCCGCTGTCAGTGCGGCCGGCCTGTGGAATGCGAAGCGTCTCTTTTTAAAAAAACACCGGCTGACAAGAAAAGAATATGCTTATATCAAGGAAAATCTTGAGGAAGCAAAGGGTAAAATCATCCGATTACGCAGGGCGCTTTTTCACTCTAAAAGTATACAAATGCTGAAGCAGAATGCAGAGATACTGCGGATAACCCGACGAATATATCTGCTCACAAAGCAGGAGCCGAAGCGTTTTTATCAGGCAGAGCGTTTCTATTATCAAACGCTTGATTCTGTTGTAGAACTGACGGAAAAGTATGCTCTGCTCTCCTCACAGCCGCGAAAAAATAAAGATTTATCAATGTCCTTGAGTGAGACGAGGATGACTCTGGCAGGGCTTTCCAGAAGGCTGGAAGAGGATCTTCATGAACTGATGAAGGAGGACATCGACGACCTGCACTTTGAATTAGATATGGCAAAGCATTCACTGAGAAAATAAGAAAGGAAGAAGGAAATGGCCAAAGACCGTTCCGACGACAGCATGGGCGCCCAAAATGACCAGACTCCTCTAAAGCTTGCAGATACGCTGCCGGAAGAAAAAAGAGAAGCGGCACTTCAGCTCGCTGAAAAACTGGACCCTGGGAACATGCAAAGCATTGTTCTGTTTGGTTCACAGGCGCAGGCGAATCTTCTGGAATTTTCCCATACGATGATAGAGCACGTGCAAAGAAAAGATGCAGGAGAGATGGGACAAATATTGGCTGATCTGATGATTAAGCTTGACCAGGTAAACCCCGATGATCTGCAGATGAAGAACAAAGGGTTTTTCGCCAGGCTGTTTAAAAGGGTGTCCGGTTCCGTGCAGGAAGTGCTTTCGAAATATCAAAAGACAAGTGTGCAGATTGACCGTATCAGCAGAAGGCTGGAACATTCTAAAAATGTGCTGTTGAGTGACAATAAATTGTTAGATCAGCTGTACGCCCAAAATAAACAATACTTTTCTGATTTAACTATGTATATAGCAGCGGGGGAATTGAAATTAGATGAGCTGAAAACAAAGCTGATACCCGAAGCGGCAAGAAAAGCCGAATTACAAAAACACAATCAAATGGCCGCGCAGGAAGTGAATGATCTTCGCCAGTTTGCCGACCGTCTGGATAAGAGGGTGCATGATCTGCTGCTGAGCAGGCAGATTACGCTTCAGAGTGCGCCGCAAATCCGCCTGATTCAAAACACGAATCAGGCACTGGCAGAGAAAATTCAGTCCTCCATTGTTACGGCTATTCCTTTATGGAAGAATCAAGTCGCCATCGCGCTGACGCTTATGAGGCAGCGGAGTGCGGCAGATGTGCAGCAGAAGGCAGCGGATACGACAAATCAATTGCTGCTGAAAAACGCTGAACTTCTGAAAACAAGTACAGTCGAGACCGCCAAAGCCAATGAGCGCGGACTTGTTGAGGCGGACACCCTCAAAAAAGTGCAGGAAAGCTTAGTCAGCACACTTGAAGAAATCATGTCTATCCAAGAAGAAGGCAGGGTGAAACGCAGGCGTGCCGAGGAGGAGCTTGTTATCATGGAAGGCGATTTAAAAAAGAAGCTGCTTGATATGAGGTCCGGCCGGGATAACGGCTAGATGGCAAAAAGTCTTAGCTTTAAGTTGGCTCGCAGGCACGATATAATAAGAAAGACAGGAAAAGGATTTGTTTAAAAATGGACACACCTTTATATACAGCGCTGATGAAGCATGCGCACCGAAATACGTATTCTTTTCATGTTCCGGGACATCACAATGGAGATGTCTTTTTTGATGAAGCCAAATCTGTATATCAATCTCTTTTATCTATTGATATGACTGAGATCACGGGTCTTGATGACTTGCATCACCCGACGGGGGTCATTAAGGAAGCGCAGGATTTGGTGAGCAGATTTTACGGCTCTCAGGAAAGTTTCTTTCTCGTCAATGGAACGACCGCCGGCAATCTGGCGATGATTTTAGCTGTTTGTGAACCGGGTGAACCCATTCTGATCCAGCGTAATTGTCACAAGTCTGTTTTCCATGCGGCGGCATTGGCCGGAGCCAAGCCGGTTTATTTGGCGCCGGAAATCGATGAAAACATGCATGTGCCGGCACATGTATCCCTTTCAGTCATCGAAAAAGCGCTGGCGTCATATCCGAACGCGAAAGGACTTGTTCTGACCAATCCGACTTACTACGGGCATGCTGCCGATTTGACTGCGGCAGTTAACAAAGCCCATTCATACGGCGTTCCTGTACTGGTGGATGAGGCTCATGGGGCTCACTTTGTGTTAGGCCAGCCTTTCCCGCCTTCATCATTGGCTATGGGGGCAGACGCCGTTGTTCAATCGGCTCACAAAACGCTTCCGGCTATGACGATGGGGTCTTACTTTCATTTGAACAGCACCAGAATTGACAGAGATCGATTAACTTATTATGTAAGCAGTTTGCAAAGCAGCAGCCCGTCATACCCGATTATGGCATCTTTAGATACGGCGCGCGCTTATGTGCAGGATATTGCTGAAAAAGGGACACTTCCCGTTCATATGGAGCGCATTGAGAAAATCAAACGAAGGTTCGCATCAATTTCTTCTATTGAAATAATCGAGCCTTCCGGATATGGGCTGCGGGCGGACCCGTTAAAATTAATTCTTCGGTCAAAGCTCGGACATTCCGGCTATTCATTACAACGGATTTTGGAGAGTGAAGACATTGTTGCCGAGCTGGCTGACGAGTACCAAGTATTGCTCGTACTGCCGATAGGCGGCCGGCGGATGATAGAACAGGCAACCGTAAGAAACATACAGCAGAAACTGGAGAATACACCGCCCGATAAATTGCCGGATGCCGTGAATTGGACATTTCCGTCCATTTCGACAATTGAATATCCGCAAAATGAGATGCGGAAGTTTAAAAAAGAGCTTACAGATATAAATAAGGCTGCCGGGCGCTTGCATGCGGGGAACATTATTCCTTATCCGCCGGGAATTCCGCTGATCATGGACGGAGAACGGATAACAGAAGAGATTCTACAAAAGCTTTCCCGTTTAATCGGCATGGACGCGCATATTCAAGGCTTGTTAAACGGGGAACAATTACTTGTCTATATAGAAGAGGAGAAATCATGAGCGGTTTATTTATAACATTTGAAGGTCCTGAAGGTGCAGGGAAAACGACTGTGCTTCAGGAAATGAAAGAGATTCTGTCGGCAGAGGGGCTCCCGGTGACAGCGACAAGAGAACCGGGCGGCATCGACATTGCGGAACAGATCAGAGAAGTGATCTTAAATAAAAACAATACACTGATGGATGCCAAAACGGAGGCGCTGCTTTACGCTGCGGCGAGAAGACAGCATTTAGTCGAAAAGGTGCAGCCTGCATTGAAAGAAGGCCGCATTGTGCTGTGCGATCGTTTCATCGACAGTTCGCTGGCTTACCAAGGCTATGCGAGAGGGCTCGGCATTGATGAAGTCCTTTCTATCAACCAGTTTGCAATCGGCGATACGATGCCTGATGTCACCATCTATTTTTCTATTGAGCCGGAAGAAGGGTTGAAACGGATTACGTCGAATGATTCAAGAGAGAAGAATCGTCTCGATCTTGAGGCCCTGCACTTTCATACGAAAGTACGGGAAGGATACCAAAAGGTAATGCAGCGTTTTCCGGAAAGATTCCATACAATCGACGCATCGAAAAAGAAGGAACTCGTCATTCAGGACGCACTTCAAGTGATAAATGAAGCATTGAAAAAAATTCAGTTGTGACCTGTTTCTCATAAGTTGCTATAATGAATGTAACGATAATGTTCTTTCCAACCTAAAGGGGGCCTAGAGAATGAAACTAATAGTGGCAGTGGTGCAGGATCAGGACAGCAACAGGCTTTTGAAAGTATTAACCGACCACAACTTCAGGGTGACGAAGCTTGCGACAACAGGCGGATTCCTTAAATCAGGCAATACGACGTTTATGATCGGGGTGGAAGATATCCGTGTCGATAAAGCGCTCAGCCTCATTAAAGAGAATGGCTGTAAACGTGATCAGATGATTGCCCCGGTATCCCCGATGGGCGGGAATGCGGATTCCTACGTTCCATATCCCGTCGAAGTGGAAGTCGGCGGAGCGACGGTCTTTGTCCTCCCGGTCGATGAATTTCATCAATTTTAAGGATTTGACGACGTGAAAATAAATTCTGACTTACGTACATTTATTGAGAAAAAGCAGCAGCCTGCTTATAAAGCGGCAGAGCTTTCCGGAACATTTAAAAGTTCAATGGACAGCCAAAGCAGCAAGCTGAAATTTGATCAGCTGAGCAGGTTCTTAACGGATATAGAAACGTTCGGGAAAAGGCTGACGAAGTCGAGAAACTTCAAAGACTTAGCGAAATTCAAAGGATTGGTAAAACGTTTTGTAAAAGAGGCCGTAGACAGCGGGTTATCGCATGAGACGGAGAAAAGCTTTGACCTGTACGGAAGCAGCCGGACTCTGGGGCTTGTGAAAGAAATAGATGAAAAACTGCTTCAGCTGACGGAAGAAATGTTAGATCAGGAAAAACCGGCAATTGATTTGCTGGATCGAATCGGAGAAATAAAAGGTTTATTGATTAACCTTTACACATAGAGAGTGATACAATGGCAATATCATGGAAGGAAATGACCGGGCAGCAGCCCAGAGTGATGCGGCTTTTGCATAACAGCATTGAAAAGAAAAGGCTTTCTCACGCATATCTGTTTGAAGGCAAAAAAGGAACGGGCAAATTGGATGCCGCACTGCTTCTCGCAAAAAGCTTTTTTTGCCTTGAAGACGGGACTGAGCCTTGCGGGGAGTGCCGGAACTGTAAGCGTATTGAATCCGGAAACCATCCCGACCTCCATGTGGTTCAGCCCGACGGATTATCCATTAAAAAGGCTCAGATCCAATCGCTTCAGGAAGAGTTTTCTAAAACAGGACTGGAATCGCATAAAAAGCTGTACATTATATCCCATGCGGATCAAATGACGACAAATGCAGCAAACAGTCTGCTGAAATTTTTAGAGGAGCCGAGTCAAGACACCATCGCAATTCTTATTACTGAGCAGCTCCACCGAATACTGGATACCATCGTTTCGAGATGTCAGGTTCTCCCGTTCCAGCCGCTTCAGCCGAAAGCCATAGAAGAAAGACTGATTGAACAGGAAGTGAGCCCTCACATGGCCCGGCTCTTAGCAAATATGACAAATAATATTGCGGAAGCAGTCGAATTAAGTCGAAATGATGAGTTTGCAGAGTCCAGAGCGAAAGTGATAAAATTGTATGAAGTCTTACATCAGCGGAAAGGACATGCCTTTTTCTTCATTCAGGATCAGTGGGTGCCCTTTTTCAAAGAAAAAACCCATCAAGAAATGGGTCTTGATATGCTCTTATTGATATACCGTGATGTATTATCCATCCAAATTGGAAATGAAGATAAACTGATTTATCAAGACTTATTCCAATCAATAAAACAGCATGCGCTGCAATTTACACAACAAAGCGTTACGAACCAAATTCTCGCTGTTTTAGAAGCAAAAAAACGGCTTCATTCCAATGTGAATGTGCAGGGATTAATGGAGCACTTGGTGTTAACGTTGCAGGAGGGATAAGCTTGTACAACGTAATAGGCGTCCGCTTTAAAAAAGCGGGGAAAATTTATTATTTTGATCCGAACGGATTTGATATAGAACAAGACAGCTGCGTCATTGTTGAAACCGTAAGAGGTGTCGAATACGGGCAGGTTGTCATCGCAAATAAACAAGTGGACGAGCATGATGTTGTGCTTCCGCTTCGAAAGGTCATACGCGTTGCTGATGAACGCGATCTTCTCATTGTAGAAGAAAACAAACAGGAGGCCCTGTCCGCTTTTGAAGTCTGTCAGAAAAAAGTGGCTGACCACGGCTTAGATATGAAGCTGGTTGATGTTGAGTTTACATTTGACCGCAATAAAGTCATTTTTTACTTTACAGCAGACGGACGGGTTGATTTCAGGGAATTGGTCAAAGACTTGGCTTCTATCTTTAAAACGAGAATCGAATTGCGCCAAATCGGGGTGAGGGACGAGGCGAAAATGCTCGGCGGTATCGGACCATGCGGGAGAATGCTTTGCTGCTCCACGTTCCTCGGTGATTTTGAACCGGTGTCCATCAAAATGGCGAAGGATCAAAATTTATCGTTGAACCCAACGAAGATTTCCGGTCTGTGCGGCCGTTTGATGTGCTGTTTGAAGTACGAAAATGATGAGTATGAGACGGCAAAAGAACAGCTGCCGGATTTAGGCGAAATGATTACGACGGCAAACGGCCCCGCAAAGGTTGTCGGTCTTAATATTCTGGAACGGGTGCTTCAGGTGGAACTGAAGAATCGTGAAAAAGTGATAGAATATACTTGGGAAGAGCTCTTGGAAGAGGGCGTCGTATCCGCACAAACCACAGATTAACGAGGTGTGGAACCTTGGATAAAAAAGAGTTATTTGATACTGTCATAAACCTGGAGGAACAAATCGGTTCGCTGTACCGTCAGCTGGGTGACTTAAAGCAGCATATCGGCGAAATGATTGAAGAGAATCACCATCTTCAGCTTGAAAATAAGCATTTGCGTAAGCGGCTTGATGATACGACAGAGCAAATTGAGAAATTCAAAGCCGATCAGAAAGAAACAAAAACACAGAAGGCAGAGCAGAGTGATATAGGAGAAGGGTACGACAATCTGGCCCGGCTGTATCAAGAAGGCTTTCATATTTGCAACGTCCATTATGGGAGCGTCCGCAAGGGAGATTGCCTTTTTTGTCTGTCCTTCTTAAATAAAAAATAAGGAAAAGGCTTCCGCTGATGTCGGAAGCCTTTTTCAAAGAGTGCCGAAAGGAATAAGATTATGGTTTCATTACGTGATGATGAAAGATTGGATTACTTATTAGCAGAGGATATGAAAATAGTACAGAGTCCGACGGTTTTCGCTTTTTCATTAGATGCCGTGCTGCTGTCTAAGTTTGCATACGTTCCGATTCAAAAGGGGAACATCGTTGATTTATGCACGGGGAACGGCATTGTGCCGCTTTTGCTCAGCACAAGGTCAAAAGCTGATATCACCGGGGTTGAAATTCAGGAACGCTTGTATGATATGGCGCTCCGAAGCGTGGAATACAACGGGCTGGGCGGTCAGATCAGTCTCATTCATGATGATCTGAAAAATATGCCGGAAAGACTCGGACATAATAAATATGATGTTGTCACCTGCAATCCGCCTTATTTTAAAACACCGAAAGAGGCGGAGCAGAACCTGAACGAGCATCTCAGAATCGCAAGGCACGAAATTCTTTGCACGCTTGAAGATGTGATTTCCGTCAGCAGCAAACTGCTGAAGCAAGGCGGAAAAGCGGCTCTCGTTCATCGGCCGGGGAGGCTTTTGGAAATCTTTGAATTAATGAAAGCGTACCGAATAGAACCGAAACGGGTTCAGTTTATTTATCCGAAACAAGGTAAAGAAGCGAATACCATTTTGGTTGAAGGAATTAAAGGCGGCCGCCCTGATCTCAAAATTCTTCCCCCGCTGTTCGTATACAATGAACAAAATGAATATACGAAAGAGATCCGCACGATTTTATATGGAGACAAATAGTCATTTCTTTTATGTGCTGCTGTGCAATGACAACAGTCTGTATGCCGGTTATACAAATGATCTGCAAAAACGGCTGAAAACCCACAATGAGGGAAAGGGCGCGAAATATACAAGGGCGAGAAGGCCGGTTTCGTTATGCCATGCGGAATCATTTGAAACAAAACGGGAAGCGATGCAGGCGGAATACCGTTTTAAGCAGCTGACCCGAAAGAAAAAAGAGCAATATATAGAAGAAAAACGACGCAGCAAGGAGGCTGTATATGTTAAGACGCCAGATGAGTTTTAACGGAAAATCTGAAATGGGAACTCTGTACCTTGTTCCTACACCGATCGGCAATTTGGAGGACATGACCTTTCGTGCAGTAGAGACGCTGAAATCGGCCGATGTCATAGCTGCCGAAGATACGAGACAGACGAAAAAGCTGTGCCATGTTTATGACATAGAAACATCTCTCATCAGCTATCATGAACATAATAAAGAAAGCAGCGGCCATAAAATCATTGAATGGCTGAAAAGCGGAAAGAATGTGGCATTGGTCAGTGATGCCGGCATGCCGACAATTTCCGACCCGGGGGCTGAGATTGTGAGAGATTTCACCCAAATCGGCGGATATGTCGTTCCGCTCCCGGGTGCTAATGCGGCATTAACCGCGCTGACCGCATCAGGCATCACCCCGCAGCCGTTTTTCTTCTACGGATTTTTAAACAGACAGAAAAAAGAAAAGAAGAAAGAACTCGAAATCCTGAAAAAACGGCAGGAAACGATGATATTTTACGAAGCGCCGCACAGATTAAAAGAAACATTAATAGCAATGCATGACGTTTTGGGTAATCGAACCATCGCCGTCACGAGAGAATTAACGAAAAAGTACGAGGAATTCATCAGAGGAACCATCGCCGAGGTGATGGAATGGGCAAATGAAGATCAAATCCGCGGTGAGTTCTGTCTCGTTGTCGAAGGAAATCAAACCGCTGAACCGGATGAAGAGGAAAAGCCTTGGTGGACGGAGCTTTCTGAGAAAGAGCATGTGGAGCATTACATAAACGAAGGAGCATCTTCCAAACAGGCCATAAAACAAACAGCGGTAGATCGGGGCGTTCCGAAACGCGAGATTTATGACGCTTATCACATTCAATCATAAAAAAAACCGTTCTTGTATCGTAACAAGAACGGTTTTTGTATGAAATAGCTTATTTTTGGTTTTGAAGCTGGTTTTGAATTTCAGAGATGATTTGCTCAGCGCCTTCTTTGCTGAGTACCAATTTGCCGCCGGCAAGTTTAAGGTTATCATCAGAAACTTCACCAGTTACTTGGCAAGTCATGTTTGGTTTATATTTTTTAAGGATGATTTTTTCATCATCAACATAAATTTCAAGAGCGTCTTTTTCTGCGATGCCCAGTGTACGGCGAAGTTCGATAGGGATAACGACGCGTCCAAGTTCATCAACTTTACGTACGATACCAGTAGATTTCATTAACAGTCTCCTCCCGAGAGATAATTATTTTGTAGTTTATATTTTTCTTCGTCATTATTCGACAAAATTCCTTACATTCCTAGCATAACAAGGTTTCCAATAATCGTCAATCTTTTTGTTTACTATTGATTGTAAGAATTAGTTCTTATAGTAAGTAAAGCCTTGGAAATCCTGAAATAACAGGCTTTTTGACTGCTTTTTCGAACCTATTATCCTACTGAAAATCCTTTTAAATCAAGACTTTCGAACCAAGATGTTTTATATTAGTAGATTATATACGACAAATTTCGACATGTTAAGACTTTTTTTAATTTCAATAAAAATTTTTAATTTTATTTACTCTTTTACGCGCAGTACGTATATATCCTTGATCTTAAAGGCTAAGATGGTATCATAGATAGAGGACAAATATCAATATTGTATATCAAATAAAACCGCTCTCGTCCTTTGGGCGTGAGCTTTTCGACATTCTGAATGGGAGGTTGCAACATGCCGCAAGACAATAATACTTTTTATATTACGACCCCGATATATTATCCGAGCGGAAAATTACATATCGGCCATGCTTATACTACCGTGGCCGGCGATGCGATGGCGCGTTACAAAAGATTAAAAGGATTTGACGTACGCTACTTAACCGGAACGGATGAGCACGGACAGAAAATCCAGCAGAAAGCGGAGGAAGAGAATATCACGCCTCAAGCTTATGTGGATCGTGCAGTTGCTGAAATCCAAAAACTATGGAAGCAGCTCGACATTTCTCACGATGATTTCATCCGGACGACGGAAAGCCGGCACAAAGAAATTATCGAGAAAGTGTTTCAAAAACTTCTTGATAATGGTGACATTTACCTGGATGAGTATGAGGGCTGGTACAGCATCCCTGATGAAACATTCTATACGGAAACACAGCTGGTGGATGTGGAACGAAATGAGAAGGGTGAGGTTGTCGGCGGAAAAAGCCCGGACAGCGGCCACCCGGTCGAATTAATCAAAGAGGAGTCATACTTCTTCCGCATGAGCAAATACGCAGACCGCCTGCTGAAGTTTTATGAGGAAAATCCTTCTTTCATCCAGCCTGAATCACGCAAAAATGAAATGATTAACAACTTCATTAAACCGGGGCTTGAAGATTTGGCCGTTTCCAGAACGACGTTCGACTGGGGCGTAAAAGTGCCGGGAAATCCGAAGCATGTCGTGTATGTATGGATTGACGCACTGTTCAACTATATTACAGCGCTCGGTTACGATACGGAAAATGATGAGCTTTACAAAAAGTACTGGCCGGCTGACGTCCATCTTGTCGGTAAAGAAATTGTCCGTTTTCATACCATTTACTGGCCGATTATGCTGATGGCGCTTGATCTCCCGCTGCCTAAGCAAGTATTCGCGCATGGCTGGTTATTGATGAAAGACGGAAAAATGTCAAAATCAAAAGGAAATGTCGTTGATCCGGTAACGTTAATTGAACGCTACGGCTTGGATGAGCTTCGCTATTATCTGCTTCGCGAAGTGCCATTCGGTTCAGACGGTGTCTTTACGCCGGAAGGTTTCGTAGAACGGATTAATTATGACTTGGCGAACGACTTAGGAAACCTTCTGAATCGTACAGTCGCAATGATCCAAAAATATTTTGACGGTGAGATTGGTTCATATGAAGGAAATGTGACCGATTTTGATTCAGAGCTTTCTTCTGTAGCCGGTGAAACGGTTAAAGCTTATGAAAAGGCAATGGAAAACATGGAGTTTTCAGTCGCTTTATCAACGCTATGGCAATTAATCAGCCGTACGAACAAATATATTGATGAAACTGCTCCGTGGGTGCTTGCTAAAGACCAGGAAAAAGAAAAAGAATTACGTTCCGTCATGTATCATTTAGCTGAATCTTTACGTATCTCAGCCGTATTGCTCCAGCCTTTCTTAACGCAGACGCCTGAAAAAATGTTTGCCCAGCTCGGAGTTGAGGATCAGTCTCTTAAAGCTTGGGACAGTATTCAGACATTCGGCCAATTGAAGAACGCGAAAGTGAATAAAGGGGAACCGCTTTTCCCTCGTCTTGAAGCTGAAGAGGAAGTAGCTTACATCAAGCAAAAAATGCAAGGAACTGCTCCTGCTAAAGAAGAAAAGGCGGAAGAGCCGCAAGAAGCAGAGCGTCTTCCTGAAATTACATTTGATCAATTTATGGATACAGAACTTCGCGTCGCAGAAGTCTTGTCCGCAGAGCCGGTGAAAAAAGCAGATCGGCTGCTGAAATTGCAAATTGATCTGGGCTTTGAACAGCGCCAAGTTGTATCAGGTATCGCGAAGCATTACACACCGGATCAGCTTGTGGGAATGAAGATCATTTGTGTAACGAATCTAAAACCGGTAAAACTGAGAGGCGAGCTTTCTCAAGGAATGATACTGGCAGGAGAATCGGACGGCGTTCTCAAAGTTGTAGCTGTCGACCAGTCATTACCGAAAGGCACTCGAATTAAATAATAGATGCAAAAGGTGTTTCACGTGTAACATTCCGTCGAACACCTTTTGTTTTTCAACAAGAAAGGAGTTTTTATGATGCTTTTTGATACACATGCGCACTTAAATGCCGAGCAATTTGACACAGACTTAGAAGAAGTCATTGCGCGTGCAAAGGCTGAAAAAGTTGAACGGATCGTCGTTGTCGGATTCGACAAACCCACTATCACGCGTGCGATGGAGCTGATTGAGGAATATGACTTTATATACGCTGCGATCGGCTGGCATCCGGTAGACGCAATTGACATGACAGAGGAAGATTTATCATGGATTAAGGAACTGTCCTCTCACGAAAAAGTCGTGGCAATCGGAGAGATGGGCCTTGATTATCACTGGGATAAATCCCCAAAAGACGTTCAGAAAGAAGTATTCCGGAAACAAATCGCTCTCGCCAAAGAAGTGAACCTTCCAATTATCATTCATAATCGTGATGCAACGGAAGATGTTGTCACGATTTTGAAAGAAGAGGGGGCGGAAGAAGTCGGCGGTATTATGCACTGCTTTACGGGGAGCGCGGAGGTTGCGCGGCAGTGTATGGATATGAATTTTTATATTTCATTCGGCGGACCGGTTACCTTCAAAAATGCGAAGAAACCAAAAGAAGTAGCAAAGGAAATTCCGAATGACCGTTTGCTGATTGAAACGGACTGTCCTTTCCTGACACCGCATCCTTTCCGCGGCAAACGAAATGAGCCAAGCTATGTAAAATATGTTGCTGAACAGCTCGCTGAATTAAAAGGGCTGACATATGAAGAAATTGCCTCAATTACAACCGAAAACGCAAAAAGACTTTTCCGCATGAACTGACAGAATGCGCTGTCGTAACGTGTAAAGGCTTGTCCGATTCAGTGGATATGTAAAACGGTTCTACAAGCTTCCTTCTCCTCATAAGATAGGTTGTCGATATGTCTCTCTTCCTTTTTTTGCTTTGTTTTTGCATAATGAGGGATACGCTGAAGGTTTTTCATCTTCGAGATGGGAGGGTTGACAGCATTTTAGATACTCTATATAATCTCTCCGAGGAGAAGGAGGCGTTTTTCATCACACAAAAAATGAAAAAACTGTTTTCCGTAAAGCTTGGTAAAAGCAAGGTTATTCTTATTGCAGCTATTATTCTGCTGGGCGGAACCGGGACTGCATACGGGGCACATGAGCTCTCAAAACAATCAGTTTCTGTTTCTATCAACGGCAAGAAAAAGCAAATACGCACTCATGCAAAAACGGTTGGGGAACTTCTGGAAGATTTACATATAGAGACGAGAAATGAAGACCGGATTACCCCGTCTAAGCAGACAGCATTGGCAGACAACATGAATGTCGTGTATGAAGCTGCAAAGCAGATCCGTGTGACAAGAGGCGGAGAAGAAAAGACTTTATGGTCAACGGCAAAAACAGTCGGCGCATTTCTGAACGAACAGCATACACCTGTGAATCAGCACGATAAAATAGATCCAGCAGCAGATACGAAAGTGACAAACGGCATGAAAGTCACGGTCGACCCGGCTTTTCAGGTCACTGTAAATGATGCGGGAAAGAAAAAGAAAATATGGACGACTTCGACTACGGTCGCTGACTTTTTAACGCAGCATAAGATGGACATGAAAGACGAAGATAAAGTAAAACCGGCATTACACGAAAAGCTCACAAAAAATCAGGCCGGCATACAAATCACTCGTATCGAAAAAGTCACCGATGTAGTTGAGGAAAAAATAGCGTATCAAGTCAAAGAAAAAGAAGATGCGTCTCTCGACAGCGGGAAAGAAAAGATCGTTCAAAAAGGAAAAGAAGGCAAACTTAAAAAGCATTTTCATGTTGTCAAAGAAAATGGAAAAGAAGTTTCAAGAAAGCTTGTTAAAGAAGAAACATCTGAAAAAAGCAAAGATCAAATCATTGCGGTCGGCACAAAGCGGCACAGTCCCAAGATTGAGCAGCTCAGTGCACCTGTGAAGGCATCTTCTGGCGAAACCGGATCTTCCGGTAAAGTGATTACCGTGTCTTCCACGGCTTATACCGCAAGCTGCAGCGGCTGTTCCGGCCATACGGCTACAGGCGTTAACCTGACAAGCAATCCGAATGCTAAAGTCATTGCGGTAGACCCAAGCGTCATTCCGCTCGGCACAAGAGTCCACGTAGACGGATACGGGGATGCCGTGGCCGCTGATACAGGCTCAGCCATTAAAGGAAGACGGATTGATGTCTTTTTCCCTGAAAAATCTTCAGCTTACCGCTGGGGAAAGAAACAGGTCAAAATAAAAATCTTAAATTAATTCCGATTCACTCAGAGGGTTTTGCGCCCTCTGTTTTTTTCGTTATAATAGGTAAAGTGTATTTTCAGTATATTAGACGTGACATGTAAGCAAAGGTTTCGTTTTGGATATAAAAAGTTTTTTTGGAGGAAGTAATGAAAATTAAAGAAATTATTGTAGTCGAGGGACGCGATGACACTGCGCGCATAAAACTTGCCGTTGATGCGGATACGATCGAGACAAACGGTTCCGCAATCGGAGACGAAGTCATCAGACAGATTCGGCTGGCGCAGGAAACGAGAGGGGTCATCGTGCTGACGGACCCGGATTTTCCGGGGGAAAAGATCCGGAAAACCATTTCTGAAGCAGTACCCGGCTGTAAACACGCATTTCTGCCCAAACATCTTGCCAAACCGAAAAACAAGCGCGGCATTGGCGTTGAGCACGCATCCATTGAAAGCATCAGAGCATGTCTGGAAAATGTGCATGAAGAGATGGAGGCAAAGCCGAGTGAGATTTCAGCTGAAGATGTCATACAGGCCGGTCTGATCGGCGGACCGGCTGCCAAAAGACGCCGCGAACGATTGGGCGACCTGCTGAAGATCGGCTATACAAACGGCAAGCAGCTTCAAAAACGGCTGCAAATGTTTCAAATCAAAAGAAGTGATTTTATTGATGCGCTCGATGCTATGAGGCAGGAGGAACAGGATGAACAATAAAGATATCGCGACACCTATCAGAACGAAGGAAATTCTGAAAAAGTACGGTTTCTCTTTTAAAAAGAGTCTGGGACAGAATTTCTTAATTGATACAAATATATTGGACAGAATTGTGGACCATGCGGAAATTACGGATCGGACCGGAGTCATTGAAATCGGGCCCGGAATCGGCGCGCTGACAGAGCAGCTTGCCAAACGGGCGAAAAAGGTCGTCGCGTTTGAAATTGATCAGCGCCTGCTTCCCATTCTCAATGATACGCTGTCTCCGTATGACAATGTAACGATCATTCATCAAGATGTGCTGAAAGCAGACGTCAAATCTGTCATTGAAGAGCAGTTTCAGGATTGTGATGAAATTATGGTGACGGCGAATCTCCCATATTATGTGACGACGCCGATCATCATGAAGCTCTTGGAAGAACATCTTCCGTTAAAAGGGATTGTCGTGATGCTGCAAAAAGAGGTCGCTGAGCGGATGGCCGCTGATCCTTCCTCTAAGGAGTACGGATCGCTTTCCATTGCGGTTCAGTTCTATACGGAGGCCAAAACCGTCATGACCGTCCCGAAAACGGTGTTTGTGCCTCAGCCTAATGTCGATTCTGCCGTCATCCGTCTCTTGCTTCGTGACGGCCCGGCGGTTGACGTCGATAATGAACCGTTTTTCTTCCAGCTGATTAAAGCAAGCTTCGCACAGCGCCGGAAAACCTTGCTTAACAACCTTGTGAACAATCTTCCGGGCGGAAAAGAGAAAAAAGCTCAAATTGAAGAAGTTCTTCAAGAAACGAATATTGACGGAAAGCGGCGCGGTGAATCCCTGTCCATAGAAGAATTCGCGCTCCTGTCCAACGGATTGCATAAAGCCCTTTTCTAAGAGGGCTTTTTGTTTTGCGTCACCACTTGGACTGCCGCTACATAGGCTAGAGGAGAACCTTATTCATTCAACTGCAAGAAAAGCTTGAAACATCAAGCGCCGCAGCGGAAAGAGGTGTATTTGCCAAGACTTCTTTCATGATGAGGCTTAGTCTATTTGTGGAGTGGGTAACGTGCAATTTCAAATAGGAGATATGGTAGCCAGGAAATCCTATCAAATGGATGTTTTATTTCGCATTATCGGTATAGAGCAAACAAGCAACGGAAATTCAATTGCCATCCTGCATGGTGACGAAGTCAGATTGATTGCGGATGCTGATTTTTCTGATTTGGAGCCTGTCAGAAAAGACGAACAGGCCATGAGAAAGAAAAGAGATGAAAGCAGGATGAATGAATCTCTCGAGCTGCTCCGCCAGGATTATAAGCTGCTTCGGGAAAAACAGGAATATTATGCGACAAATCAATATCAGCATCAGGAGCACTACTTTCATATGCCCGGAAAGGTATTGCATCTGGACGGCGATGAGGCCTATTTGAAAAAGTGCCTGAACTTTTATGAAAAAATCGGTGTGCCGGTATACGGAATTCATTGTCATGAGAAAAAAATGCCGGCATCAATTGACGAGCTGCTTGATAAATACAGGCCGGATATTTTAGTCATCACCGGCCATGATGCATATTCCAAGCATAAGGGAGGCGTGAATGATTTAAGCGCCTACAGGCATTCCAAACACTTTGTCGAAACCGTTCAAAGAGCGAGGCGTAAAGTCCCTCATTTGGATCAGCTGGTCATATTCGCGGGGGCGTGCCAATCTCATTTCGAGTCTTTAATCAGAGCGGGCGCGAATTTCGCAAGTTCTCCGTCACGCGTCAATATCCACGCGCTTGACCCGGTATATATTGTCGCGAAAATCAGCTTCACCCCATTTATGGAGCGGATCAATGTATGGGATGTCCTGAGAAATACGCTGACGAGAGAGAAAGGGCTGGGAGGAATTGAAACGAAGGGTGTGCTGCGTGTCGGTATGCCGTATAAATCAAATGGATGAGTGATAAAACCCGCATATATTTCGCTATGCGGGTTAATTATTTTACATATTGATACATAAATTTCCGGAACTTGTGAAAAATAACGCAGAAATCAATAGAATTTTGTCAAAATAATTTTGTTGACAATGACTTATTAACGTTGATATAATTTAAATTTTATTTGACAAAATTGGGCTCTTGTTGTACAATAAATGTAGTGAGGTGGATGCAATGGCGAAGACGTTGTCCGATATAAAAAGATCGCTTGATGGGAATTTAGGTAAACGGCTTACGTTAAAAGCAAACGGCGGCCGCCGAAAAACGATTGAGCGTTCGGGCATTTTAGCTGAGACGTACCCTTCTGTTTTTGTGATACAACTAGATCAAGACGAGAATTCGTTTGAAAGAGTTTCATACAGTTATGCTGATATTCTGACTGAGACTGTTGAATTGACATTCAATGACGATGCGGCAAGCTCAGTAGCATTTTAATGGGCAGTGAACCTTTTGTTTACTGCTTTTTGTTTTGCCTTCTAAAGCTCTTCTAATTATTCCCTCGAAAGTTTCAGCCGATTAAACGGAAGCTATAAGTGTCACATGTTTTATCGTGGCGTGCACGAATGGTGATCAATTCTATAAAAGGGGTTGTTTCGTTTGGGCAGACGTCGTGGAGTTATGTCAGATGAGTTCAAATATGAGCTGGCGAAGGACCTTGGTTTTTACGATACGGTGAAAAACGAGGGCTGGGGAGGCATTCGGGCGCGTGACGCCGGGAATATGGTAAAGCGCGCGATTGAGATTGCCGAACAGCAGATGGCGGCTCAGAACCAAAATAACCGATAATGCAGTGGCCCGGGGGACAATCCGTTCCCCGGTTTTTTCTATCGGCTGTCAAAACCGGCTTCAATTTCGGATAAGTACCTCCGGGTCTCCAAATGTGATACAATGTTCATACTTATGTTTAGATGGAGAAGTAGGTGAAAGCTATGCGTATTTTAGAAAAAGCGCCGGCCAAAATCAATCTGTCCCTCGATGTGACGAGTAAACGCCCGGATGGTTATCACGAAGTGGAGATGATCATGACGACAATTGATTTGGCAGATCGGATTGAACTGACAGAACTGCCCGAAAACGTTATCAGAGTGGCGTCGCATAATCGCTTTGTTCCGGATGATCAAAGGAATCTGGCTTATCAGGCAGCCAAACTGCTTAAAGAACGGTTTCAAGTCAAAAAAGGCGTTTCCATTATGATTACAAAAGTGATCCCTGTAGCGGCAGGGCTTGCCGGCGGAAGCAGCGATGCGGCAGCCACGCTCAGAGGGCTGAACAGGCTTTGGGATTTAAAGCTTTCTGTCGAAGAGCTCGCGGAGCTTGGAGCTGAAATTGGTTCAGACGTGTCCTTCTGTGTATACGGAGGCACTGCTCTGGCAACCGGACGCGGTGAGAAGATCAGGCACATCAGTGCTCCGCCTCATTGCTGGGTCGTGCTCGCCAAACCGACGATCGGGGTATCGACTGCCGAAGTGTACCGCCGGCTGAACTTACAGCAGGTTCGGCATCCTGATGTGCAGGCGATGATTGACGCGATTGAAGAAAAAAGCTTCCAAAAGGTATGCGGACAATTAGGAAACGTATTGGAGTCGGTTACGCTCAGCCTCCATCCCGAGGTGGCGATGATTAAAAATCAAATGAAACGCTTCGGCGCTGATGCGGTGTTAATGAGCGGAAGCGGACCGACTGTATTCGGTTTGGTTCAATACGAATCGAAGGTGCAGCGGATTTATAACGGGTTAAGAGGTTTCTGTGATCAAGTGTACGCGGTGCGGATGATCGGCGAACAGAATGCTCTTGATTAAATCCGTATGTTAAGTTATATTATTTTTAAATTATTCGGATTTTGGGGGTAAGTTCATGAAGTTTCGTCGCAGCGGCAGATTGGTGGACTTAACAAATTATTTGTTAACCCATCCGCATGAATTAATACCGTTAACGTTTTTCTCAGAACGGTATCAATCAGCAAAGTCATCAATCAGTGAAGATTTAACGATTATTAAACAGACCTTTGAACAGCAAGGCATTGGGACGCTGCTTACAGTGCCGGGAGCTGCCGGAGGCGTCAAATACATTCCGAAAGTGAAACAGGCTGAAGCAGAAGCGTTTATACAGGAGCTGGGACAGTCTTTAGTAAATCCTGAGCGTATCCTTCCGGGCGGTTATGTATATTTAACGGATATCTTAGGAAAACCATCTGTCCTCTCTCATGTAGGCAGGCTTTTTGCTTCCGTTTTTGCGGAGCGGGAGATTGATGTGGTGATGACCGTTGCGACAAAAGGAATCCCTCTTGCTTACGCAGCGGCCAGTTATCTGAACGTTCCGGTTGTCATCGTGCGAAAGGACAACAAAGTGACTGAAGGCTCCACGGTGAGCATCAATTATGTATCAGGGTCATCTAACCGCATTCAAACGATGTCGCTTGCGAAAAGAAGTTTGGCTACGGGTTCGAACGTTTTGATTATTGACGATTTTATGAAAGCCGGCGGCACCATTAACGGCATGATCAGTCTGCTTGATGAGTTTAACGCAAACGTTGCGGGAATAGGCGTCTTGGTTGAAGCCGAGGGAGTGAATGAACGGCTTGTCGATGAATACATGTCACTGCTCACGCTTTCAACCATCAATATGAAAGACAAAACGATTGAGATTCAAAACGGCAATTTTCTGCGATTTTTTAAAGAACAGCATTTAAAGAATGGGGAGACAGAAAAATGACAAAAGCAATCCATACAAAACACGCGCCGGCAGCGATCGGGCCATATTCACAAGGAATCATCGTAAACAACATGTTTTACAGCTCAGGCCAGATTCCTCTTACTGCTGAAGGAGAAATGGTAAACGGTGATATCACAGAACAAACGCATCAGGTGTTCAGCAATTTAAAAGCTGTGCTGAAAGAAGCGGGCGCTTCTCTCGAGACGGTTGTCAAAGCAACGGTGTTTATTGCTGATATGGAGCAGTTTGCGGAAGTGAATGAAGTGTACGGACAATACTTTGATGTACATAAGCCGGCAAGGTCTTGTGTGGAAGTGGCGAGACTGCCGAAAGACGCTCTCGTGGAAATTGAAGTCATTGCGCTGGTGAAATCTTAAATCTCAGAAAAGTGGTTCCGGTCTCCGGGATCACTTTTTTTATGCAGTATATGATCCCCAAATATGGTTTATCACCTAATTGTGTATGTATATCCTATATTTTCAAAAAAACTTTTTGAAACGTGCAGGAATTTAAAAAGAATCGTGGAATTGTTAGACTAATGCTTTTATATAGGGAAAAGGTGGTGAACTACTGTGGAAGTTACTGACGTAAGATTACGCCGCGTGAATACCGATGGTCGCATGAGAGCGATTGCATCCATCACGCTGGATCACGAATTTGTCGTACATGATATTCGTGTGATTGATGGAAACAATGGTCTTTTCGTTGCGATGCCGAGTAAACGCACCCCTGATGGAGAATTCCGCGATATTGCTCATCCTATTAATTCTAGCACGCGGGGCAAGATCCAGGATGCTGTTTTAAATGAGTATCATCGTTTGGGTGATTCTGAAGCATTAGAATATGAAGAAGCCGGGGCTTCTTAAACATAACAAAATGTAAGGACTGCTGATAAAGGCTGACACAAGGCCTTTTCCGGCAGTCCTTTTTTAAATCTGATTTTTCAGTAATAAAGCGATTACATAGAAAATTCTTGCACTTTTTGATGTCTTCTTGAAATCAACAGCTATTTAGGATATATTTTTCTATGGATAAAAGGGATATTGGAGGCCATTAAATGGATAAGCGGTTTGCAGTGATTTTAGCTGCCGGAAAAGGAACGAGAATGAAATCGAAGCTTTACAAGGTCCTTCATCCGGTATGCGGAAAGCCTATGGTAGAGCACGTCGCAGACGAAGCTCTGAAATTATCTTTAGCGAAGCTTGTCACCATCGTAGGACACGGAGCCGAAGATGTGAAGAAGCAGCTCGGACAGAAAAGCGATTACGCTCTCCAAGCAGAACAGCTCGGTACGGCTCATGCGGTCAAACAGGCAAAACCATTTCTTCACGGAGAAAAGGGTGTCACGATCGTTATTTGCGGCGATACACCGCTTCTGACGGCGGAGACGATGGAAGCCATGCTGAATGAACATACAGACAAAGGTGCAAAAGCCACGGTGTTAACGGCCGTTGCCGACGATCCCGCCGGATACGGAAGAATCATCCGCAGTGAAGACGGCGCCGTTCAAAAAATCGTGGAGCACAAGGATGCTTCGGAGCAAGAACGTCTTGTGAAAGAAATCAACACGGGAACGTACTGTTTTGATAACGAGGCTCTTTTTCGTGTCATCGAACAGGTTTCGAATGAAAATGCCCAAGGCGAGTATTATCTGCCGGATGTGATCGAAATCCTCAAAGACGAAGGCGAAACTGTTGCCGCTTACCAGACTGGTAACTTCCAAGAGACGCTCGGAGTGAATGATAGAGTCGCTCTTTCTCAGGCTGAAATGTATATGAAAGAGCGTATTAACAAACGGCATATGCAGAACGGAGTCACTTTAATCGATCCGATGAATACGTACATCTCACCTGACGCACGTATCGGACAAGATACAGTTATTTATCCCGGAACTGTGTTAAAGGGACAAGCTGAAATCGGCGATGAATGTGTCATCGGCCCCCACACTGAGATAGAGGACAGCTCAATCGGCAGCCGCACTGTGATTAAACAATCCGTTGTCAATCGCAGCAAAGTTGGGAATGATGTAAATATCGGTCCTTTTGCTCACATCAGACCCGATTCCGCAATCGGCAATGAAGTGAAGATCGGAAACTTTGTTGAAATCAAGAAAACACAATTCGGCGACCGGAGCAAAGCATCTCATTTAAGCTATATCGGTGATGCCGAAGTGGGCACGGATGTGAATCTGGGATGCGGCTCCATCACGGTCAATTATGATGGGAAGAAAAAGTATTTAACCAAAATTGAAGACGGCGCCTTTATTGGCTGCAACTCCAATCTGGTCGCTCCTGTTACAGTGGGAGAAGGCGCGTACGTCGCTGCGGGTTCAACCGTAACTGAAGATGTGCCGGGCGAAGCGCTTGCCATTGCCAGAGCAAGACAAGTAAATAAAGAAGATTATGTGAAAAATATTCATAAAAAATAATCCTAAAATCGGAGGTTTACCATGTCTAACGAATACGGAGATAAGAATTTAAAGATTTTTTCTTTGAATTCAAATCCAGAACTTGCAAAAGAAATCGCGGATAATGTAGGGGTTCAATTAGGAAAGTGCTCTGTTACAAGATTCAGTGACGGAGAGGTCCAGATCAACATAGAAGAAAGTATTCGCGGCTGTGATTGCTATATCATTCAGTCTACAAGTGCGCCGGTCAACGAGCACATCATGGAATTGCTGATTATGGTTGACGCTTTAAAGCGCGCTTCCGCGAAAACAATCAACATTGTCATTCCGTACTACGGTTATGCGCGCCAGGACAGAAAAGCAAGATCACGTGAACCGATTACGGCAAAACTTTTTGCAAACCTGCTTGAAACAGCGGGTGCGACACGCGTGATCGCGCTTGATTTACACGCGCCGCAAATTCAAGGTTTCTTTGATATTCCGATTGACCACTTAATGGGTGTTCCGATTTTAGGCCATTACTTTGAAGGTAAAGACTTGAAAGATATTGTTATTGTTTCTCCTGACCACGGCGGTGTGACGCGCGCCCGCAAACTTGCGGACCGTCTGAAAGCGCCGATCGCGATTATCGACAAACGCCGTCCTAGACCGAATGAGGTAGAAGTGATGAACATCGTCGGTAACGTGGAAGGTAAAACAGCGATTCTGATCGATGATATTATTGATACGGCCGGCACAATCACACTTGCCGCTAACGCGCTGGTTGAAAACGGAGCTGCAGAAGTGTATGCATGCTGTACGCACCCTGTACTGTCAGGTCCTGCCGTTGAGCGGATCAATAACTCTAAAATCAAGGAGCTTGTCGTAACGAACAGCATTAAGCTTCCTGATGAGAAAAAAATCGAACGCTTTAAGCAGCTTTCTGTCGGACCGCTTCTGGCTGAAGCGATTATCCGCGTTCACGAGAAACAATCTGTCAGCTATTTATTCAGCTAAACCGAAACTTTAAGGTTTAAATCCCAGTTATTGTGGGTATTGTTCTAATAGGACGATAAAACGATAATTAGGATGGTGCTGAATATGGCAACTTTAAAAGCAAATGAAAGAACAGATTTTAAACGTTCGACGCTTCGGAAAATCCGTCATTCAGGACATGTTCCAGGGATTATATACGGTAAAGAAACAACGAATACGCCTGTCTCTTTAGACAGTGTCGAATTGCTTAAAACATTGCGGGACGAAGGAAAAAACACGATTATCACAATTGATGTCAACGGAAATCAGCAATCGGTTATGGTGACTGATCTTCAGACAGACCCGCTCAAAAACGAATTGACGCACGCCGATTTTCAAGTCGTGAATATGAGTGAGGAGCTGGAGGCCGAGGTGCCGATTCAGCTGACGGGAGAGGCGAAGGGAGTCAAAGACGGAGGCGTCATCCAGCAGCCGCTGCATGAGCTTTCGATTAAGGCCAGACCGAAGGACATCCCTCAGACAATCAATGTTGATATTTCCGGACTTGAGATGAATGATGTGCTGACCATCGCAGATCTGACTGCTGACGGCAATTATACATTTACAAACGACCCGGAAGAAGTCGTGGCTTCCATCCTTCCTCCTAAGCAGGAAGCATTCGAAGAAGATGCAGAACCGTCTCCTGGGGAAGAGCCCGAAGGAGAAAATCAATAAGCGCTTTAAGACGTAACCCGCCCGAGGTTACGTCTTTTGTGCTAGAATGAGAAGAATTACAGCGATGTTGAGGGAGGATTTACGATGCTTGTGATTGCCGGTCTCGGTAACCCGGGAAAAACCTACGAGAACACGAGACATAATGTCGGCTTTATGGCCATTGACGAGCTTTCTAAAGAATGGAATATTGAATTGAATAAAACGAAATTCAACGGACTTTACGGAATGGGGTTTGTTTCCGGAAAAAAAGTTCTACTTGTTAAACCGCTTACATATATGAATTTATCAGGGAAATGTTTGCGGCCGCTACTGGATTATTATGATGCCGATCATGAAGATCTGAAAGTCATATACGATGACCTTGATCTTCCGACGGGAAAAATCAGGCTCCGGACGAAGGGGAGCGCAGGCGGACATAACGGAATTAAATCGCTTATACAGCACCTCGGAACCCCTGAATTTGACCGGGTCAGAATCGGAATCGGCCGCCCCGTCAACGGAATGAAAGTCGTTGACTATGTACTGGGAGCTTTTACGAAGGAAGAAGCGCCGCATATCAATGATGCCGTCACAAAAACCGTAAAAGCCTGCGAAGCTTCCTTAACGAAACCATTTTTAGAAGTCATGAACGAATTTAATGCAAATGTATAAGATAAATAATGGGAGACCATACTAGGGAAAAATGATTTTTTCACATCAGGAGGTCCAACGTATGGCTTTGCATTATTTCTGCCGCCACTGCGGCTTTAAGGTAGGGAGCCTGGAATATTCGACGGTGCCGACACAGTCACTTGGATTTCAGCACTTAACAAATGAGGAAAGAAACGATATGATTTCATATAAAGACAATGGAGATGTCCATGTTCTTACAATTTGTGAAGACTGCCAAGAGGCGCTGGAGCGCAATCCGCACTACCATGAACACAACACATTTATTCAATAAGAAGCTTTGGTGTAGATTCTAGACCAAAGCGTTTTTCTGTTCTTGCAGAAAATAGAGAGGAGGGCCCATATGGACAACATTCAAACCTTTATTAAAGAAAGCGATGATTTTAAATCCATTGTCAACGGTTTACATGAGGGGCTGAAGGAACAGCTGCTTGCGGGTCTGTCAGGTTCCGCGCGTTCTGTTTTTACCTCTGCCCTTGCACAGGAAACGAAAAGGCCGATTTTCTTTATCACCCATAATTTATATCAGGCCCAAAAAGTGACGGAAGATCTGACAGCGCTTCTCGGGGATCAATCTGTTTTTTTATACCCCGTGAATGAATTGATTTCTTCAGAAATTGCGGTAGCGAGCCCTGAACTGCGTGCTCAGCGGCTTGATGTCATTAATAGATTAACAAACGGAGAAGCGCCGGTCGTTGTGGCGCCCGTTGCGGCAGTGAGAAGAATGCTTCCGCCGAAGGAGCTGTGGAAAAGCAGCCAGCTCGTCATTTCACTCGGAGACGAAATAGAACCGGATCAGCTGTCCGCGCGCCTTGTAGAGGTGGGGTATGAGCGTTCCGATATGGTTTCTGCACCCGGTGAATTCAGTATTCGCGGCGGAATTATCGACATTTATCCGCTGACGTCGGAGCATCCGGTGCGAATTGAACTGTTTGATACGGAGGTCGATTCCATCAGGAGCTTCAATTCTGATGACCAGAGATCAATTGAGACGCTCAAACATGTGGCGATCGGACCGGCGAAGGAATTGATCATCAGGGCGGAAGAAAAAGCCCGGGCGATGGAAAGGCTCGATAAAGGGCTTGCCGACAGTCTGAAAAAGCTGAAGCAGGACAAACAAAAGGAAATGCTTCATATCAATATCTCACATGATAAAGAACGGTTATCAACGGGACAGACTGATCAGGAACTTGTGAAGTATCTCTCGTACTTTTACGAAAAACCTGCTAGTTTGCTAGATTATACACCGGCAGACACGTTGTTACTGTTAGACGAGGTCAGCCGCATTCATGAAATGGAGGATCAGCTGCAAAAAGAAGAGGCCGAATTTATGACAAGTCTGCTCGAGGAAGGGAAAATTCTGCATGACATTCATTTATCCTTCAGCTTTCAGGAGCTTATGAGCGAAAAGCGGCGCCCGGCTATTTATTATTCATTATTTTTGCGTCATGTCCAGCATACAAGCCCTCAGAATATCGTGAATGTGACAAGCCGGCAGATGCAGAGTTTTCACGGGCAGATGAATGTGCTCGCAGGTGAAATGGAGCGCTTTAAGAAATCAAACTTCACCGTCGTCTTTTTAGGCGCAAATAAGGACAGAACCGACAGATTGGCATCCGTGCTGGCCGATTACGAAATTGAAGCCGCAAAAACGGACAGCTCCAAAGCGCTTGTGCAAGGACAGGTCTATGTCATGGAAGGCGAGCTGCAATCCGGTTTTGAACTGCCGCTGATGAAGCTGGCCGTCATTACGGAGGAAGAGCTGTTCAAAAACCGAATCAAGAAAAAGCCGAGAAAGCAGAAGCTGACAAATGCCGAACGGATCAAAAGCTATTCCGAGCTTCAGGTCGGCGACTATGTCGTCCACGTCAACCACGGGATCGGTAAGTATTTGGGGATCGAAACACTAGAAATCAAAGGCATTCATAAAGATTACCTCAACATTCATTATCAGGGCAGCGATAAGCTGTACGTCCCTGTAGAACAAATCGACCAGGTGCAGAAGTACGTCGGCTCTGAAGGAAAAGAACCGAAGCTTTATAAACTGGGCGGCAGTGAATGGAAACGGGTGAAGAAAAAAGTTGAAAACTCCGTTCAGGATATTGCCGATGATCTGATTAAGCTTTATGCGGAACGGGAAGCAAGCAAGGGCTATGCGTTCTCGCCGGATCATGAAATGCAGCGGCAGTTCGAATCTGCTTTCCCTTATCAGGAAACAGAGGACCAGCTCCGTTCCATTCAGGAGATTAAAAAGGATATGGAAAGAGAGCGCCCGATGGACCGTTTGCTTTGCGGTGATGTGGGTTACGGGAAGACGGAGGTAGCCATCCGAGCGGCCTTTAAAGCGATCGCCGACGGAAAGCAGGTCGCGCTTCTTGTGCCGACGACAATACTCGCGCAGCAGCATTATGAAACCATTATGGAGCGTTTCCAGGACTATCCGATTAACATCGGTCTTCTCAGCCGATTCAGAACGAGAAAAGAATCCAATGAAACGATTAAAGGCCTGAAAAACGGAACGGTAGACATCGTAATCGGAACCCACAGGCTCTTATCTAAAGACGTCGTCTATAAAGATCTCGGCTTGCTCATCATTGATGAAGAGCAGCGCTTTGGCGTAACGCATAAGGAAAAAATCAAACAGATCAAAGCCAATGTCGATGTGCTGACTCTTACAGCGACGCCGATACCGCGCACGCTTCATATGTCCATGCTCGGTGTGCGGGACTTATCTGTTATTGAAACGCCGCCGGAAAACCGTTTCCCTGTTCAGACATATGTCGTGGAATACAACGGCGCGCTTGTGCGGGAAGCCATCGAAAGAGAACTGGCGCGCGGAGGACAGGTATATTTCTTGTACAACCGCGTGGATGACATCGAGCGGAAGGCTGATGAAATTTCCATGCTTGTTCCCGATGCGAAAGTGGCATATGCCCACGGAAAAATGACTGAAAATGAATTGGAAAGCGTCATGCTCAATTTTCTGGAAGGGGAATCAGACGTCCTTGTCAGCACGACTATTATTGAGACAGGCGTAGATATACCAAATGTCAATACCTTGATTGTGTTCGACGGAGACAAAATGGGGCTGTCTCAGCTGTATCAGCTGAGAGGACGGGTCGGCCGTTCCAACCGCGTCGCTTATGCGTATTTTACGTACCGCAGAGACAAAGTGCTCACTGAGGTGGCGGAAAAACGGCTGCAGGCGATTAAAGAATTTACCGAGCTGGGCTCAGGCTTTAAAATCGCCATGCGTGACTTGACGATCAGGGGAGCGGGGAACCTTCTCGGCGCCCAGCAGCACGGCTTTATCGACTCAGTCGGTTTTGACCTGTACTCGCAAATGCTCAAGGAAGCGATTGAAGAGCGGAAAGGCGATATTCCGAAAAGCGAACAGTTTGAGACAGAAATCGATATCGAGCTTGACGCGTATATTCCTGAAAACTATATACAAGACGGCAAGCAAAAAATCGACATGTACAAACGGTTCAGGTCAATCGCCACAATTGAGGAGAAAAATGAGCTTCAAGATGAAATCATCGACAGGTTCGGCAGCTACCCTAAAGAAGTTGAATGGCTGTTTACGGTTGCTGAGATGAAGGTATACGGAAAATATGAACGCGTCGAACTCATCAAGCAGGATAAAGACGCGATCAGATTTACCATTTCTGAAGAGGCCAGCGCACAGATTGACGGTCAGAAATTGTTCGAACTCGGCAATAAATACGGCCGGCAGATCGGACTGGGAATGGAAGGGAAAAAGCTGAAAATCTCAGTACAGACGAAAGGCCGCAAAACGGAAGAGTGGCTGGAGACCGTGCTCGGCATGCTGAAAGGCCTTCAGGATGTGAAGAAAGAAACAATCGCGTCTTCATAAAAATTGTTACTCTCTGGTGTATATTACATTTGATGTGACGGATACTAATTTCAAGCGAGTGGCGGAAGCTACATAAAGTAAAGAGCTTTAGTACTTTCCCTTAAATATCATCACATGAAAGAGAGGCACCAGAGAGATGAAAGCTACAGGTATCGTACGTCGTATTGATGATCTAGGACGGGTCGTCATTCCTAAAGAAATTCGGAGAACACTGCGAATCAGGGAAGGAGACCCGCTTGAAATATTCGTTGACCGCGACGGAGAAGTTATATTGAAAAAATATTCTCCTATCAGTGAGCTTGGCGATTTTGCGAAGGAATATGCAGATGCTTTGTATGACAGTCTCGGCCATTCCGTCTTGATTTGCGACCGTGACGCGTATATTGCCGTTTCAGGCAGTTCGAAAAAAGAATTTCTGAACAAAGCCATCAGCGATTTGCTCGAAAAAACGATGGATCAGCGCAGCTCAGTGGTAGAAAACGACGTGAAGTCCGCGCAGCTTGTTAATGACATTGATGAAGATATGAGCTCCTATACAATAGCTCCGATCGTGGCAAATGGCGATCCTATCGGTGCCGTGGTCATCTTTTCCAAGGAACAGGCACTTGGAGAAGTAGAACATAAAGCGGTAGAAACGGCAGCCAGTTTTTTGGCGAGACAAATGGAGCAGTAGGTCTTATTACCATTATTGAAATAAGAAAACGGAGAAAGAGCAGCTCTTATACAAGTGCTGTTCTTTTTCATATTCATATGTGCTCTCTATCGGTTCGGCCGTTAGGATTGTGATATAATAAGCTCGTTTTATAGACGTAATTTTCTAGCGGCTGGAAGGAGCTTTTGGATGAACGATTCAGTTGGCGCCAAGCGGCAATCGGCATGGAAAGGTGCTTTTGTGCTCGTCGTTGCGGGTATCGTGACGAAGATATTAAGCGCCGTGTACAGGGTTCCTTTTCAGAATATTGTCGGTGACGTCGGATTTTACATTTATCAGCAGGTGTATCCGTTTTTAGGGATCGCGGTCATGCTGTCAACATCCGGTTTTCCGGTTATCATCTCAAAATTAATGAACGATTATAGCGATCATAAACAAAAAATAATGAAAATTTCCGCCCTTTATGTCACGGCGGCCGGACTTGTTCTGTTTGCGCTCATGTATGCCGGTGCGGCGCCGTTGGCCGGTTTTATGGGTGACGCCCGCCTTGTGATGCTGATAAGGGTCGCGGCGTTCGCTTTCATACTGTTTCCGTTTACGGCGGTTTTCCGGGGGTATTTCCAAGGCGTGCATGATATGATGCCGTCAGCCTTATCCCAGATTACGGAACAGCTTCTTCGCGTGGCGGTGCTTCTCGGTTTATCCTTCTGGCTTTTGAAAAGCGGCCGTTCATTATACGCCGCTGGTGCGGGGGCGGCCTCGGGATCAATTGCCGGAAGCTTGGCAGCCCTTTGTGTATTGGCTGTTTTCTGGTATAAGCGGGAAGAAACCAAGAAAGACGGCGGACATATCGCAACGGCCGTCATTGTAAAAAAGCTGCTGCTTTATTCAGTCACCATCTGTATCAGCAGTGTACTCATGCTTTTGATTCAGCTTGTAGACGCCTTAAACTTATATTCACTGCTTTCAGACGGGACGGAGAGCCATGCCGCGAAACAGCTGAAAGGCATATATGACCGCGGACAGCCGCTCCTTCAGCTGGGAACCGTGTTTGCCGTCAGTATCGCCGCGTCATTGGTTCCTTCAATTTCAAAAGCGGTGCATGAGAATAAGCCGTTTATCATAAAAGAGAAAGCGACATCAGCCGTCAAGCTCTGCCTTGCGGTAGGGATCGGTGCATCAGCCGGGCTTTTTTGCATTTTAGAGCCGGTGAATATCATGCTTTTCCAAAACAGTGAGGGGACGCAGACCTTACAAATATTCAGCTTATCTATCTTTTTTGCCTCGATTGCGCTTACAGCAGCCGCGATTCTGCAAGGAGCGGGACATACCGTTTTCCCCGCCGTATCCGTTTTGGCGGGAGGGGCGCTGAAATGGGTGCTGAATGTTTGGCTGGTCCCCGGCTGGGGTATTAGAGGAGCGGCACTGGCGACCGTCTTGGCATTTGCCGCAGTTGCGTGCCTGAATCTCCGGAGAATTTGGTCGAAGGGCTGGCTGACGAATATCGGCGGCGTGATTGCCCGTCTGTGCTGGTGCAGTCTGCTGATGGTCTTCTTTCTGCTCGTATATATGAAGCTATGGCAGTTATTTGTTCCCGTCAGCAGGGCCGGAGCTGTATGTGAGAGTCTGTCTGCGTCAGTCATCGGAGGGCTATTGTTTATTTATTGTATGATAAGAATGAAGATTTTCACGGACGAAGAGCTGAGCGGCCTTCCTTTCGGCAGTGCTTTAAGCAAATTGAAAAAGAGGAGAGAAAAACATGGCAGGTAACATTACGGTCGTCGGCCTCGGCGCCGGAGACATGGATCAGTTGACAGTGGGCGTACATAAGCTGCTGACTCAGGCGAAGCATTTATATATAAGAACGAAAGACCACCCTTTGATTCCGGAATTAGAGCAAGAGACGGAAGTGGACATCCGGTATTTTGATGATATTTATGAAAAACATGATCAGTTTGAAGCGGTCTATGAAGAGATCGCGGACATTCTGTTTGAAAAAGCGAAGCAAGAGGATGTCGTCTACGCTGTGCCCGGGCATCCGTTTGTCGCTGAGAAAACCGTTCAGCTGTTATTTGAACGCCGGGAAGAACAACAGGTAGCTGTTCATACTGCCGGAGGGCAAAGCTTTTTGGATGCCACTTTTAATGCATTGCGAATTGATCCGATTGAAGGGTTTCAATTTACGGATGCGCAAACAATGACGCCGGATGAGCTCGAACTCCGCCATCACCTGATCATTTGCCAGGTTTATGACCAAATGACGGCCTCTGAGGTCAAGCTGACGCTTATGGAGAAATTGCCTGACGACTATGAAGTGGTCATCGTCACGGCAGCCGGAAGCAAGGGAGAAAAGATGACCAAGGTGCCTTTGTTTGAGCTTGACCGCAATGTAGAAATAAATAACTTAACAAGCGTGTATGTTCCGCCGATTAAAAAAGAAGAACTCCTTTACCAGGAATTTTCTGCATTCCGAAGTATTATTCGCGAGCTTCGCGGGCCGAACGGCTGTCCGTGGGATCAAAAGCAGACACACCAGTCATTAAAGAAATATATGATTGAGGAATGCTACGAACTGCTTGAGGCCATTGACGAAGAGGACACGGATCACATGATAGAAGAACTCGGGGACGTCATGCTTCAGGTTATGCTGCACGCCCAGATCGGAGAAGACGAGGGGTATTTCTCAATTGATGATGTCATCAGAGACATCAGTGCGAAGATGGTCAGACGGCACCCGCATGTGTTTAAGGATGTTAAGGTTCAGGATGAACATGATGTCGTCGCCAACTGGGAAGAAATCAAAAAGGCGGAAAAGCAAACAACATCCTCTTCATTGCTGGATGCCGTGCCGAAAACACTGCCTTCTCTTGCAAAAGCGGCCAAGCTTCAGAAAAAAGCCGCAAAAACCGGCTTTGACTGGGATGACGTTCAGGATATATGGGATAAAGTAAATGAAGAGCTGAAGGAATTTTCTGCAGAGGCTTCCGCCGAATCAGCAGATGAAATCAGCTTAAAAGCTGAATTCGGCGATGTTTTATTTGCATTGGTCAATATCGGCCGATACTATAAAATTGAGCCTGAGGAAGCGCTCGCCATGACAAATGACAAATTCCGCAGACGCTTTGCTTATATTGAGAAAGAAGCGGCGGCAAAGGGACTTGAATTGACCGCAATGTCACTTGAGGAAATGGACAAATTGTGGGATGAAGCAAAAGAAATGGAGAGGAGATTCTGATATGAGACTTGATAAGTTTTTAAAAGTATCCAGATTAATTAAACGCCGCACATTGGCGAAAGAGGTCGCCGATCAAGGGAGAATCACCGTTAACGGGAATCAGGCGAAAGCCAGCTCAGACGTAAAAGCCGGTGATGAACTGACGGTCCGCTTCGGCCAGAAACTTGTCACCGTGAAGGTAAACGAATTGAAAGAAACAACGAAAAAAGAAGAAGCCGCGGGCATGTATACAATCGTCAAGGAAGAAAAACTCGGCGAATAGGCTTGTTCTAAACAAGGCTCCCGTCTCATACAATGCAGTAATAATGCTAAAAGTATCGAGGATATGGGGGCTGAATAGATGAATTCATATTATGAGCAAAAAGGTTCTTCTTCTGTTCCGGAACAGCATGATGTAACGATGAAAGGGAGAAAGCATTTAGACATTTCGGGCGTCAAGCATGTAGAAAGTTTTGACAACGAAGAGTTTTTGCTGGAAACGGTTATGGGAATGCTTTCCGTCAGAGGCGAGAACCTGCAGATGAAAAACCTTGATGTGGAAAAAGGGATTGTATCTATAAAAGGCAGGGTGTTTGACCTTGTATATTTAGACGAGCAGCAAGGGGATAAAGCTAAAGGGTTTTTTAGCAAGTTGTTTAAATGACGCTGACCACCCAATTTTATACGATGCTGGCAATGACCGGTATGGGCGCCTGGCTCGGAGCGTCGCTTGATACATACAGGCTGTTTGTCAGCCGCGCCAAAACGGCCAGATGGCTGTTATTCATTCATGACATTCTCTTTTGGATTGTACAAGGTCTGCTGTTTTTCTATGTGCTGCTCAACGTGAATGAAGGAGAACTCAGGGTATACATTTTCTTGGCTGTCTTACTGGGGATTGCGACGTACCAAAGCCTGTTTAAACGAATGTATATAAAAATACTGAAATTTGCCATTCATCTTGCGGTGTCTCTTTACCAATTCGCAAAAAAGCTCATTCAGCACGTGCTGTTCCGTCCGGTGCTTCTGCTCTTTAAGCTGCTCATCGGGCTGATCACGGTTGCTTCTTTATACTCCTATCGGGTGAGTGCCTTTTTTGCGAAGTGTCTTTTTAAGATCGTAACGTTTTTGCTGTATCCGCTGTTCTTCCTGTTGAAACAATTATTGAAACTTCTTCCTGAAAAGTGGCGTCTTACTTTCAAACGATATTTTCAAAAAAGTGCAGGATTTTTACAAAAGAGCAAGAAACTAATCATAACAATCAGATCGACCATGATACGTATTTTGAAAAGGTGAAAGGAGGACCGTCTGGTTTGAATCTATCTAGAGAACGTACAATAACTGAAATCCAAAACGACTATAAAGAGCAGGTTGAACGGCAATCCCAGCTTATGAAAAGAAGGCGGAAAGGGCTTTTCAGACGGTTGATCGTATTCGGCGCCCTTGTGTTGTTGACGGCTATTGTCTTAGCGGGTTCTCTGTGGTCACAGACCTCTTCCCTTAGCGCAAACGAAGAAAAGAAAGCTCAGCTGGAAAAACAAGTGAAAGAATTGAACGCGAAACAGGCTGATTTAAAAGATGAAATTTCCAAATTAAAGGATGAGGATTACGTCACAGAGCTTGCCAGAAGAGACTTGTTTATGTCAGGAAATGGTGAGATTCTCTTCAATGTAGAAAAGAAGAGCAAGTAGCCTTGTTGACACTTAAATTTTTATTTAGGTATAATTAAACAAACGATCTTTTTATAAGCCTAAGGAGGAGCACTTTTTTTATGTCGATTGAAGTTGGCAGCAAGTTGCAAGGGAAAATAACAGGTATTACAAATTTCGGAGCATTTGTTGAATTGCCTGGAGGCTCAACCGGTCTCGTTCATATCAGTGAGGTAGCCGATAATTATGTTAAAGACATTAACGAGCATTTAAAAGTCGGCGATCAAGTTGAAGTGAAAGTCATCAACGTTGAAAAAGACGGGAAAATTGGTTTATCAATTAAAAAAGCTAAAGACCGTCCGCAAGCCAGACCTAGAAATGATTTCCGTCCGAAAGAATCTTTTGAACAGAAAATGAACAAGTTTCTTAAAGATAGCGAAGACCGCTTATCATCTTTAAAACGAAACACGGAATCAAAACGTGGAGGGCGCGGAGCAAGAAGAGGATAACTTGCTGCTTTCTATAAATACATGGAGCATCCGTCTATCCCAGCGGGTGCTTTTTTTGTATTCACCCATATAGTCAGAAAATTAAAACTTTAAAGTTTCTGTTGACGGAATGAAGAAACCTTTGTATTATATAACTTGTGCTTATAAGCACCTATATGGCGGTGTAGCTCAGCTGGCTAGAGCGTACGGTTCATACCCGTGAGGTCGGGGGTTCGATCCCCTCCGCCGCTACCATATATATGGCCCGTTGGTCAAGCGGTTAAGACACCGCCCTTTCACGGCGGTAACACGGGTTCGAATCCCGTACGGGTCATCAAGCGAATCGGCTTCTGTTGCAGAAGCCGATTTTTTCATATTTAGACAACTTTTTGAGAAATGTCGGAGGAAATACGAAAGGAAAGGGGAACAAGGGAGAAAGCGTCGAAGAGTTCTTTGGAATTGTTACCTTCTTTTGACAAAATCCTATCTGGGCTTTCATTTATAATGACAAGCAACGAATAAAACAGGTGGGGGATGAGAGCAATGGAAAAAGCGGAAAGAAGAGTGAACGGGCCGATGGCGGGACAAGCTCTGGAAAAACTGCAATCGTTTTTTGAAAAGGCGGCAAAGCTTACAGTCCATCAAGCGCATTCACTTTTTTTCTATAAGGGTTTCATTTATGTCGTGATCGGTTTTTTACTTGGACGGGCTTTCATATTATCTGAGGTTCTTCCGTTTGCGCTGCCGTTTTTCGGAGCGATGCTTTTGATCAGAAGAGATAAAGCCTTCTATGCTTGTCTGTCTTTACTTGCGGGCGCTTTAACCATTTCGCCGAAACACTCTTTATTGATTCTCACAGCTTTGGCCGTCTTCACTCTATTTTCAAAAATCGGTACATATATCGTGCAGGACCGGGTGAAAATGCTGCCGATCGTGGTGTTTTTCTCTATGGCTGCCGCGAGAATCGGATTTGTTTATTTTGAAAGCGGCGCTTTTACCACCTATGATTATGTGATGGCTGTTGTCGAGGCGGGCCTGGCCTTTATATTGACGCTGATCTTTTTGCAAAGCCTGCCGATCTTCACGATCAAAAAAGTGAAGCAATCGTTAAAAATAGAAGAAATCATCTGTTTTATGATCTTGATCGCATCCGTTTTAACCGGGCTTGCCGGTGTTTCATTTCAGGGAATGCAGGCTGAACATATCCTGGCCCGCTATGTCGTGCTGAGTTTTTCCTTTGTCGGCGGGGCAAGCATCGGCTGTACGGTCGGTGTTGTGACCGGACTGATCCTCGGGCTTGCGAATATCGGGAACCTCTATCAAATGAGTCTGCTTGCGTTTTCCGGGCTTCTTGGCGGGCTGCTGAAAGAAGGAAAGAAAGCCGGAGCCGCAGTCGGATTAGTGATCGGCTCACTGCTGATTTCATTATATGGAGAAGGGTCTGCCGGATTAATGACCACTCTTTATGAATCTTTGATTGCCGTTGTTTTGTTTTTGATTACGCCTCAATCGATTACGAAAAAGGTGGCGCGATACATACCGGGCACTGCTGAGCACAGTCAGGAACAGCAGCAGTACGCGAGGAAAATCAGAGATGTCACCGCCCAGAAAGTAGACCAGTTCTCCAATGTGTTTCATGCCTTGTCGGAGAGCTTCGCCACCTTTCATCAGACGTCTTCCGATGAGCAGGCGGAAGAAGGGGAAGTGGATCTCTTTTTAAGCAAAATCACGGAGCATTCGTGCCAATCCTGCTATAAGAAAAGCAAATGCTGGGTTCAAAACTTTGATAAAACATATGACTTAATGAAACAAGTTATGCATGAAACAGAAGAAAAACAGTATGCCTCAAACCGCAGATTAAAAAAGGAGTTTCAACAGCACTGTTCCAAATCCAGACAGGTGGAAGAGCTGATTGAGGACGAACTTGCCCACCATCACGCCCATCTGACACTGAAGAGAAAAGTTCAGGACAGCAGAAGGCTTGTTGCCGAGCAGCTGTTGGGGGTTTCTGAGGTCATGGCGGACTTTTCTCGGGAAATAAAACGGGAGAGGGAGCAGCATTTTATTCAGGAAGAACAAATGATAGAGGCGCTTCAGCATTTCGGAATCGAGATTCAGCATGTCGAGATATACAGCTTGGAGCAGGGCAATATTGATATCGAAATGACAATCCCGTTCAGCGGAGGACACGGCGAGAGTGAGAAAATTATCGCCCCGATGCTGTCTGACATTCTTGAGGAGCAGATACTTGTCAAAAGCGAACAGCACTCGACTCATCCGAATGGCTACAGCCATGTTGCGTTCGGTTCGACCAAGTCGTACCGGGTATCGACAGGCGCGGCTCATGCGGCAAAAGGCGGCGGCCTTGTCTCCGGCGACAGCTACAGCATGATGGAACTGGGGGCGAGAAAATATGCGGCCGCGATCAGTGACGGCATGGGCAATGGGGCGAGGGCCCATTATGAGAGCAATGAAACGATTAAGCTGCTCGAAAAAATTCTCGAATCAGGTATTGATGAAAAAATAGCGATAAAAACGATCAACAGTATTCTGTCTTTACGGACGACAGACGAAATCTACTCAACTCTCGATCTTTCTATCATTGATCTTCAGGATGCAAGCTGCAAATTCTTGAAGGTTGGTTCAACGCCGAGTTTTATCAAGCGGGGAGATCAAGTCATGAAAGTGCAGGCCAGCAATCTGCCGATCGGCATCATCAATGAATTTGATGTGGAGGTTGTAAGTGAGCAGTTAAAAGCGGGGGATCTGCTCGTCATGATGAGTGACGGTATTTTTGAAGGGCCGAAGCACGTTGAAAACCACGACCTGTGGATGAAACGGAAAATGAAAGGGCTGAAAACCGAAGACCCGCAAGAAATCGCTGATATATTAATGGAAGAGGTCATCAGAACGCGTTCCGGCCAAATCGAAGACGATATGACAGTGGTTGTTGTCCGGATTGACCACAACACGCCGAAATGGGCTTCCATACCGGTGCCGGCGGTTTTCCAAAATAAAAAGGAGATTTCTTAATCCATTCGTATAAATCACTTTCCTTCTGGCGAAGATGGGACTAATCGTATCACCGGGAGGAATGTATGTGAATAAGGGACATTTAAATCAAGTTCTGCTGATTACAGATGGCTGCTCCAATCATGGTGAAGACCCGATCGCAATGGCGGCTTTCGCCAAGGAGCAGGGGATTACGGTGAATGTTATAGGAATTATGGAAGAAAACGCGATTGACCAAGAGGCAATGAAGGAAGTTGAAGGCATCGCCATGGCCGGAGGCGGCGTCCATCAAGTTGTGTATGCGTCACAATTGTCTCAGACGGTTCAAATGGTGACGAAAAAAGCAATGACCCAGACGCTGCAAGGTGTCGTCAATCAAGAGCTTAAACAAATCTTAGGGAAAAACGTTGAAATGGAAGAGCTTTCTCCTGAAAAACGCGGCGAAGTGATGGAAGTGGTTGATGAACTCGGCGAAACGGTTCATCTGCAAGTGCTTGTGCTGGTTGATACGAGTGCGAGTATGGCGCCGAAACTGCCGACGGTGAAAGAAGCGCTGATCGATCTTTCCATCAGTTTAAATTCCCGGGCCGGGCAAAATGAATTTGCAATGTGTATATTTCCCGGGAAAAGCCAGGAAGTTGAGCTTGTGCTGAATTGGACGCCGAAGCTTGAATCCCTTTCTGCACTCTTTGCGAAGCTGTCGACCGGCGGTATCACCCCTACGGGCCCCGCTATCCGGGAAGCGACGCAGCAGTTTGAGAGAATCCGCTCAAGAAGGAGCATGTTGGCTGATGATGAACGACGCTTTAACGAGTTTGGCATGTAGTCTGGCACCGGGGACGGCAATTCAGGGCAAATGGAACGGCAAATCCTACAGATTGCTCAAACAGCTTGGAAAAGGGGCTAACGGTATTGTATATCTGGCAGAAGCATCAGGCGGACAGGTCGCTTTGAAAATAAGCAGCGACAGCATGTCTGTTACCTCTGAAGTGAATGTCTTAAAATCCTTTTCAAAGGCCCGGTCGCAAACGATGGGGCCTTCTTTTTTTGATGCGGACGACGCGTTTATTCCGCAGCTGAATAAAAATGTCTCTTTTTACGTGATGGAGTACATAGAAGGGCCGCTTCTTCCGCAATATATCAGCAGTAAGGGAGCGGAGTGGATTCCGGTGCTGATGGTGCAGCTTCTTTCCAGCCTGTCAGTCCTTCATCAGCAAGGGTGGGTTTTTGGCGACCTCAAACCGGACAATCTCATTGTAACCGGACCACCGGCTGCCATTCGCTGCATTGATGTAGGGGGAACGACAAAACAGGGCCGCGCGATTAAAGAGTATACGGAGTTTTACGACAGGGGCTATTGGGGGTATGGAACAAGAAAAGCAGAACCATCCTATGACCTGTTTGCTGTCGCAATGATCATGATCCACTGTGTCCAGAAGAAAGAGTGCAAAAAGTCAGGACAGCCGAAAGAACAGCTTCGTTCTATCATTGAAGGCCACCCGTTTCTGAATAAGTATAAGAAGGTTCTGTTTTCTGCTTTAAACGGCCAATATCCGTCTGCGGAAGCCATGAAGCATGACATCCTGACGGCGGGGCAGAGTGCCGGGAGCAAAAGGAAAGCCGCCGTCAAGCCTAAGCCGCCGCAATCAAAACCGCGGCAGGGCACTGTATCTCAAACGCGGTATAAACCTAAACAAAAACCCGCAAAGCACAATGGTTTGTTTGAAACAACACTTATTTTAATCAGCGTTCTCGCCCTTTATTTCGCTTACATCGTCTTTTTTCTCATCTAGTGCCGGCCGGACGCCTGCGCTCATGCTTCTTCTTTGCTTGGAGGGAATGAAAGTGATAGGATATGTATATCTTTAAAAAACCTGCTCATTGTGAGGGGGACATTGTGAAAAGCGTGGAAGATTTTTTCAAAACATATCATCTTCAGGCGGAGGGAGAAACGATTATTGCCGGGGTCTCCGGAGGCCCTGATTCAATGGCGCTTCTCAGTATGCTGAATAAGCACTTCGGGCATTCTTCCGTTATCATAGCGGCGCATGTCGACCATCAGTTCAGGGGTCCTGAATCTGAAGAAGATATGAAGTTTGTGCAGTCATATTGCGAAGCGGAACATATCCTCTGCGAAACGGTACAGATTGATGTTTCTGCATACGCAAAGAAGAATAAGCTGAACAAGCAGGCTGCCGCGCGTGATTGCAGATATCAGTTTTTCGAAGATCTGATGACAAAACACCAAGCGAAGTTTTTGGCGCTGGCTCATCACGGCGATGACCAGGTTGAGACAATGCTCATGAGGCTTGCGAAAGGTACGCTCGGGGCAGGGCTTGCGGGAATGCAGCCCGTCCGCGAATTTGCATCCGGCTGGCTGATCAGGCCTTTCCTCTATGCGGCAAAGGATGAAATCCTTGAATACTGCCGTCAAGAAGGGCTCAGCTACAGAACGGATGAGAGCAATGCAAAAGACGATTATACAAGAAACAGATTCAGAAAGACCGTGCTTCCTTTTTTAAAACATGAATCACCTGACGTTCATAAAATGTTTCAAAAGGTGAGTGAAGCACTGACAGAAGACGAACAATACCTGCAGTCATTAACGAAAGAACGAATGAATAAGGTTATTACAAGCAAGTCTGACACATCGGTTGAAGTCAATTCCTCTCAATTGCTTGCCCTTCCGATACCTTTACAAAGAAGAGGAGTTCAACTAATATTAAACTATCTTTATGAAAACGTTCCATCGTCGTTTTCCGCCCGCCACATACAGCAGTTTCTCGAATGGGCGGAAAATGGAAGCGCCTCGGGAGTGCTTGATTTTCCGAAAGGGCTGAAGGTGGTCAAATCATATCAGACATGTTTGTTTACATTTGAACAATGGCAATGTGAAAAAGTTCCCTTTGAGCTGCAGCTGCAAGGAGCGGAAGGCGAGACTGCTGTTCTCCCCAACGGCTTTATGATAGAGGTGGCCGATCAGGCTGACCCTCATATCAAAAATGGGAATGCTGTTTTTATGACAAGCAGAAACAAGGTGCAATTTCCTTTAACAATCCGGACGAGAAAAATCGGCGACCGGATCAAACTTAAAGGGATGAATGGCTCGAAAAAGGTGAAAGATATATTTATTGATCATAAACTGCCTCTGTGGGATCGGGACGAATGGCCGATTGTAACGGATGCGAGCGGTGAAATTATCTGGCTGCCTGGCTTGAAAAAATCCATCTTTGACGATCTTGTGATTTCAAACAGTGACCGCATTGTATTACAATATAGACAGCATGAAAAGTGTAGGGGGCAAGCATTAACATGAAACAGGATATCGAAAAAGTGCTGATCTCAGAAGATGAGATCCAGCAGAAAGTAAAACAGCTTGGAGAACAATTAACAAGCGAGTACAGCGACACGTTTCCGTTGGCAATCGGTGTGTTAAAGGGAGCGCTTCCTTTTATGGCTGATCTTATAAAGCATATTGATACATATTTGGAAATGGACTTCATGGATGTATCAAGCTACGGAAATTCCACGGTTTCTTCCGGAGAAGTCAAAATCATCAAAGATTTGGATACATCTGTAGAAGGCCGGGACATCTTAATCATTGAAGATATTATCGACAGTGGGTTAACCTTGAGCTATCTCGTAGAACTCTTCCGATATCGTAAAGCGAAATCAATTAAGATTGTTACCCTGTTGGATAAACCAAGCGGAAGAAAAGCGGACATTAAAGCAGACTTCGTAGGCTTTGAAGTTCCTGACGCGTTTGTTGTGGGTTACGGACTTGATTATGCCGAACGCTATCGCAATCTGCCTTACATCGGAGTATTAAAACCGGCGATTTATGAAAGCTGATCGGCTGCCTGCTTCCGAGATGGTTATCGGTTGTATTGGAATGATTTTCTATGGTACTATTGAACATAGTTGTGCTTACTGTGGGAGGAGGTAAGGAATGAATCGGGTCTTCCGTAATACCATTTTTTATTTACTTATTTTATTAGTAGTAATCGGGGTTGTGAGTTACTTCCAGACTTCAAACCCGAAGACAGAAAATATGTCGTACAGTACGTTTATCAAGAACCTCGATGAAGGGAAAGTTGATAGCGTATCGGTTCAGCCTGTCAGAGGTGTTTATGAGGTAAAAGGACAGCTGAAAAAATACGACAAAGACCAGTACTTTTTAACACATGTTCCTGAAGGAAAAGGAGCAGACCAGATATTTGATGCAATTAAAAAGACGGACGTAAAAGTTGATCCCGCACAGGAAACAAGCGGGTGGGTGACGTTCTTAACGACGATCATTCCGTTTGTCATCATCTTTATTCTGTTTTTCTTCCTGCTCAATCAGGCTCAGGGCGGCGGCAGCCGTGTCATGAACTTCGGAAAGAGCAAAGCGAAGCTGTATACGGAAGAAAAGAAACGCGTGAAGTTTAAAGATGTAGCCGGCGCGGATGAGGAGAAGCAGGAGCTTGTTGAGGTTGTTGAGTTTCTGAAAGATCCTCGCAAATTCGCCGAGCTTGGCGCCAGAATCCCTAAAGGCGTGCTGTTGGTCGGACCTCCGGGAACCGGTAAGACGCTGCTTGCGAGAGCCTCAGCCGGTGAAGCGGGCGTTCCTTTCTTCAGCATCAGCGGATCTGACTTCGTTGAAATGTTTGTCGGTGTCGGTGCTTCCCGTGTGCGTGATTTATTCGAAAATGCGAAAAAGAATGCGCCTTGTCTGATCTTCATTGATGAGATCGACGCGGTGGGACGTCAGCGCGGCGCAGGTCTTGGCGGCGGGCATGATGAACGCGAACAGACGCTGAACCAGCTGCTTGTTGAGATGGACGGTTTCAGTGCGAATGAAGGAATCATTATTATCGCTGCGACAAACCGTGCGGACATTCTTGACCCTGCATTGCTTCGTCCGGGACGTTTTGACCGTCAGATTACGGTAGACCGTCCGGATGTCATCGGCCGTGAAGCCGTATTACAGGTCCATGCGAGAAACAAACCGCTTGATGAAACGGTGAACTTAAAAGCAATCGCTTCAAGAACACCCGGTTTCTCAGGCGCAGATTTAGAAAACCTTCTTAACGAAGCGGCACTCGTTGCTGCCCGTCAAAACAAGAAGAAAATTGATATGCGCGACATTGATGAAGCAACGGACCGTGTCATTGCGGGTCCTGCGAAGAAGAGCCGCGTCATCTCGAAAAAAGAACGCAATATCGTGGCGTACCACGAGGGCGGTCACACCGTTATCGGACTTGTGCTGGATGAAGCCGATATGGTTCATAAAGTAACGATCGTTCCGAGGGGGCAGGCTGGCGGATACGCGGTCATGCTTCCGAGAGAAGACCGTTACTTCCAGACAAAACCTGAACTTCTCGATAAAATTGTCGGTCTTCTGGGCGGACGCGTTGCCGAGGAAATTATCTTCGGCGAAGTCAGCACGGGCGCTCACAATGACTTCCAGCGGGCAACGAACATTGCCAGAAGAATGGTGACAGAGTTCGGTATGTCTGAAAAACTCGGACCGCTTCAGTTCGGTCAATCTCAAGGCGGTCAAGTATTCCTGGGCCGGGATTTCAACAACGAGCAAAACTACAGTGATCAGATCGCTTACGAAATCGATCAGGAAATTCAGCGCATCATTAAAGAATGTTATGAGCGTGCGAAAACCATCCTGACTGAAAATCGCGATAAGCTTGAATTGATTGCTCAGACATTGCTTGATGTGGAAACATTAGATGCGGAACAAATCAAGCATCTCGTGGATCACGGAAAACTCCCTGAGCGCAATTTCTCAGATGACCATCTTCAAAAAGATGATGTGAAAGTAAACATCCTGTCTAAAACAGAAGACGAAAAGAAAGACGAGCCGAAAGAATAGCTCGCTTTCTGATATGAAAACCGCCGGCATATACCGGCGGTTTTTTTACTGGTTCCGTTTTGTTTACAAAAGAGCCGCAGATCGTGTATGGTATTGTAGAATGTTGAAAATGTTATGATTAGAAACTATTCAAAAGTGGTGATAGAGGTTGTTACTGGTTATAGATGTGGGGAACACCAACACCGTGATTGGTGTATATCATGATGGGGAATTAGAATATCATTGGCGCATAGAAACGAGCAGGCACAAAACAGAAGACGAATTCGGCATGCTGCTCCGCTCCTTATTTGAACATTCCGGACTCATGTTTGAACAGATTGAAGGGATTATCATCTCATCCGTGGTGCCGCCAATTATGTTTTCTTTAGAAAGAATGTGCACAAAATACTTTCACATCGAGCCGCAAGTTGTCGGCCCGGGAATGAAAACAGGTTTAAATATAAAGTATGACAATCCGAAAGAAGTGGGAGCTGACAGGATCGTCAATGCCGTTGCGGCGATCCAGCAGTATGGAGGCCCCTTAATTGTTGTTGATTTCGGAACGGCGACGACGTATTGCTACATTGATGAAAACAAACAATACATGGGCGGCGCGATTGCTCCCGGCATTACGATTTCAACGGAAGCGCTGTACTCACGTGCGGCGAAGCTTCCGAGAATTGAAATCGCCCGACCGGACAATATCATCGGCAAAAACACGGTAAGCGCCATGCAGTCCGGCATCCTTTTCGGCTATGTCGGACAAGTTGAAGGCATTGTAAAGCGGATGAAATGGCAGGCAACACAGGAACCGAAAGTCATTGCGACAGGCGGGCTTGCGTCATTAATCGCAAACGAATCAGACTGTATTGATATTGTTGACCCGTTTCTCACTCTGAAAGGGTTGGAAATCATTTATGAGCGAAATCGCGTGGGTCACGTATAGGAGGTAAACGATGGATTATTTAATTAAAGCAATTGCATATGACGGTAAAGTGCGGGCTTATGCAGCCAGAACGACAGATATGGTTAATGAAGCGCAAAGAAGGCATGACACGTGGCCGACGGCATCAGCCGCAATCGGCCGGACGATGACAGCTTCTCTGATGCTAGGAGCGATGCTTAAGGGTGAAGATAAGCTGACAGTCAAAATAGAAGGCGGCGGCCCGATCGGAGCCATTGTCGCAGATGCGAACGCAAAGGGTGAGGTAAGAGCATACGTATCAAACCCGCACGTTCATTTTGATCTCAATGAACAAGGGAAACTGGATGTCAGACGGGCGGTCGGAACTGACGGAACACTCAGTGTCGTAAAAGATTTGGGCTTACGTGATTATTTTACGGGACAAGTAGAGATTGTCTCGGGTGAACTCGGTGACGACTTCACATATTATCTTGTTTCTTCTGAACAAGTCCCTTCATCTGTCGGCGTAGGTGTTCTAGTAAATCCTGATAACACCATTCTCGCTGCGGGCGGGTTCATCATTCAGCTTCTTCCGGGGACTGATGAAGAAACCATTTCAACAATTGAAAAGCAATTATCTCAAATCGAACCAATTTCAAAATTGATTCAAAAAGGCCTGACACCGGAAGAAATCTTAGAAGAAGTTCTAGGTCAAAAACCGGACGTTCTCGAAACAATGCCGGTCAAATTTCACTGTTCTTGTTCAAAAGATCGATTCGAAACGGCCATTTTAGGACTAGGCAAAAAAGAAATACAAGATATGATAGAAGAAGACGGAAAAGCCGAAGCGGTTTGCCATTTTTGTAATGAGAAATATTTATTTACAAAAGAAGAACTGGAAGAGCTTCGTGACGAAACAACCCGCTAGCTCTTTAGCGGGTTGTTCTATTTTATAAAAGGGATGGGGTAGATTTTGAAATCGAGAACACTTTTGACGATTATTGTAGCGGCGCTGTTAGTATGCAGTGTGACAGTGGCGTATAAGTTAACAAAATCCCAAGCCGCGGGGTCATCTGAAGAATCCATCGCGACAATCGGTGATAAACATATCACACGGCAAGACTGGATGAAAAAGATGGAAGACCAGTACGGAAAATCAACTCTGGAAGACATGATTAATGCACAAGTAGTGGAAGAGCTTGCGAAAAAGAATAAACTCACAGTTTCAAACAGCGAATTGGATCGGGAGTTTCTTTTAATCAAAGCGGTAGATAATTCATTTTATGAAGACAGCCATATTACCGAAAAAGAATGGAGAGACCAGATCCGCTACAACATTCTTCTTGAAGAACTGCTGACGAAGGACATCGATATATCGGATAAGGAAATGCAATCATTTTATAATAAAAATAAAGAATTGTACCATTTCGATGATTCCTACAGAATCCGGCACATTGTCGTCAAAAACAAAGATGAGGCGGACAGGGTGCTTGCTGATTTGAAAGGCGGTTCCAGCTTTGAAGCCGTCGCCGCTGAGCGTTCCACGGACAGATACACGTCTCAGTATGGCGGAGACCTCGGCTTTGTGACAGAAAACCAGGAAAATATCCCGCAGGCATATATCACAGAAGCTAAAAATCTTAAAGAAGATAAATGGTCCGCTGAACCGATTAAAGTTTCTTCAGGATACGCCGTCATTCAGCTGAAAGAAAAGCTTAAATCGAGAACTTTCTCATACAATGAAGTGAAGAGCCAAATCAGACGCCAGATCGCGATGGATCAATTAGGTGACAAGGCGACAGTCAAAACGCTGTGGAAAGAGGCGGGGGTCTCTTGGTTCTACGGGGAAAAAAGAACTAAATGATTGACAAAAAATTTTGAAATTGATAACTTATATTTATAATACCAATAAATTTAGTCGGAAATTGAGGTGTCCAACATGGTGCGTATTGCAAATTCTATTACTGAACTAATCGGAAATACTCCTATTGTGAAATTGAATCGCCTGACGGATGAAAACAGTGCAGATGTATATCTGAAGCTTGAATACATGAATCCGGGCAGCAGCGTAAAAGACCGGATCGGAGTGGCGATGATTGAAGCGGCTGAAAAAGAAGGAAAATTAAAAGCCGGCGACACAATCATTGAACCGACAAGCGGAAATACAGGAATCGGTCTTGCGATGGTGGCAGCGGCTAAAGGTCTCAGAGCCATTCTCGTTATGCCTGATACAATGAGTATGGAGCGACGCAATCTGCTGCGCGCATACGGAGCGGAGCTTGTGCTGACTCCCGGCGCAGAAGGAATGAAGGGCGCCATTAAAAAGGCGGAAGAACTTGCCGAGGAACACGGATACTTTGTGCCTCAGCAATTCAACAATGCGGCAAACCCGGAAATTCACCGCCAAACGACAGGGAAAGAAATCGTAGAACAGTTTGGTGACGACCAGCTTGATGCGTTCGTGGCCGGAATCGGTACCGGCGGAACCATCACGGGAGCGGGCGAAGTGCTGAAAGAAGCATATCCATCCATCAAAATCTATGCGGTAGAGCCGGCGGATTCTCCAGTTCTTTCCGGCGGAAAACCGGGCCCGCATAAAATTCAGGGTATCGGAGCGGGATTTGTCCCTGAAACATTGAATACGGACATCTATGATCAGATCATTCCCGTCAAAAACGAGGATGCATTTGAATATGCCCGTAAAACGGCAAAAGAAGAAGGGATTCTCGGCGGCATTTCTTCCGGAGCGGCCATTTACGCGGCACTGGAAATCGCGAAAAAATTGGGGAAAGGCAAGAAAGTGCTTGCGATCATCCCTAGTAACGGAGAACGTTACTTAAGCACACCGCTTTATCAGTTTGAATAGAGACATACACACGGCTCCCGGCTGTATCCGGGAGTTTTTTTTGTGCCTGAAGCATCGAAAATCCAAAAAACGTTTCGAATTTTATGGTTGGAAGTGAAATTCACTTTTTTCACCAGTGTGATTGCTTTAAAATAAAACTACAGTAAAACGAAGCAGAGGATTGATATGATGGCACAACGCAGACCGGCAGGAAGAAAAATACCTTTTACGAAACAAGCATTTTTACAGCGATATGAAAACCTTTCGAAATCGAGAAAACGGCATGTTCTGCTCGAAAGCGCGAGAGGGGGAAGATTCAGTATAGCCGGTCTAGATCCGATTGCGTCCGTCAGAGGGAAAGACGGAATTACAACGATCAAGCATGAGGGGGAAACACTGTTTAAAGAAGGTGACCCGCTGCGGGCCTTTCATGAATGGTTTGGAACGCTCGGAACGGAAACAAACGTTGAGTTTCCGGACTTTCAGGGCGGTGCGATTGGTTTTATCAGTTACGACTACGCCCGATATATTGAGAATTTTAAGATGCTGTCGTTAGATGATCTGGAAACACCTGATATTTACTTTCTTGTTTTTGATGATGTGGCCGTTTATGACCATGAGGAAGAGGCGTTATGGCTCATTACCCATACTGAAGCGGAAGAAGCGGATCTTGCGGAAGAAAAGCTGTCCCGCTTAGAGGACATGTGGTGTTCCCTCCAAACGGCGGACGAGCCTTTTTCACCGCTGAATCGGAATGGGGACGGATCGTACGCCGCTCCGTTCACCGAGGAAGGATTTTCACAGGCTGTAGAACAAATTAAACAATATATCGCGAGCGGCGATGTGTTCCAGGTTAATTTGTCCATCAGGCAGTCTCAGTCCTTATCCGTTCATCCGTATGAGGTGTATAAACACTTGAGAAACGTCAATCCGTCTCCTTACATGGCCTATCTCGAGACACCGGGGTTTCAAGTGATATGCGGGTCGCCGGAGCTATTGGTGACAAAGAAGGGGAAGAAGCTTGAAACGAGACCGATCGCGGGTACGCGTTCAAGAGGAAAAGACGATGCTGAAGACAAGGCTTTGGCTGATGAATTAATTCACAACGAAAAAGAACGTGCGGAACATGTCATGCTTGTTGATCTTGAGCGCAATGACCTCGGGCGCGTATCGCGCTACGGCTCCGTGCGGGTTAACGAATTTATGGCAATCGAAAAGTATTCCCACGTCATGCATATCGTGTCAAACGTACAGGGGGAACTGCAGGACGGATATGACGCGACAGACATTATTCATGCGGTTTTCCCGGGGGGCACCATCACGGGAGCGCCCAAAGTGAGAACGATGGAAATTATAGAAGAGCTTGAGCCGACAAGACGGGGGCTTTATACTGGATCTATAGGCTGGTTCGGATTCAACGGAGATTTGCAGTTTAACATTGTGATCCGGACGATCTATGCAGCCGGCGGACATGCTTTCATGCAGTCCGGAGCAGGAGTGGTCATTGATTCGGTTCCGAAGCATGAATACAAGGAATCGTTCAAAAAAGCTTTTGCGATGAAAAAGGCGTTAGAGCTGAGCGAAGAAGAGACAAAAAATCAGACGAGGTGAGCAGAGATGATTTTAATGATTGACAATTATGATTCATTTACGTACAACTTGGTTCAATATTTGGGTGAGCTCGGGGAGGAACTGATCGTCAGACGGAATGACGAGATTACGATTGAGCAGATTGAAGAGCTGGGTCCGGACTTCTTAATGATTTCACCCGGGCCGTGCAGTCCTGATGAAGCGGGGATCAGCCTCGAAGCGATCAAACATTTTGCCGGCAGTATTCCTATTTTCGGCGTATGTCTCGGACATCAGTCGATTGCGCAAGTATTCGGCGGCGACGTCGTCAGAGCGGAGCGGCTCATGCACGGCAAAACGTCAGAAGTTATGCATGACGGACAGACGATTTTTAAAGGCCTGCAAAATCCGCTTGTCGCCACCCGGTACCATTCACTTATTGTCAAAGCGGACACGCTGCCGGATTGTTTTACGGTATCCGCTCAAACCAAAGAAGGAGAAATTATGGCAATCCGCCATAATGAGCTGCCTGTTGAAGGTGTTCAGTTCCATCCGGAATCCATCATGACCTCCTTCGGCAAAGAGATGCTCAGAAACTTTATAGAGACACACCGCAAAAAGGAAGTGACGGTGTGATTATATATTTGAATGGTCAATATATAGAGGAGAAAGAAGCGGCGCTTTCTCCTTTTGACCATGGTTATCTGTACGGGATCGGCGCGTTCGAGACGTTCAGGCTTTACAGCGGCCGGCCGTTTCTGCCGGATGCGCATGTCGCCAGGCTCAACAGGGCGCTTCGGGATCTGCAGATTGCATATGAGGTGAACAAACAGGAGCTGCTTGATATGCTTCGGAGACTGTTGCTCCTCAATGAGATCAAGGACGGCAGCGCACGTGTCCGGCTTAACATCTCGGCAGGCGTCAGCGATAAGGGATTTGCCGCGCAGACTTATGAAAAGCCGACCGTCCTTTGTTTCGTCAACCGGCTCAATCCGGAAACTCTGCCTGTTCAAAAAGAAGGCAGGCTTCTCTCTATCAGGAGAAATACGCCTGAAGGAACTTTTCGGTTAAAATCCCATCACTATTTAAACAACATGTATGCTAAACGGGAGATCGGGAATGATCCCAATTTTGAAGGCATTTTCCTGACCGGAGAAGGAGATGTCGCGGAAGGCATTGTCTCCAACGTGTTTTGGCGAAAAGGAGACAAGGTCTTTACGCCATCCTTGGATACGGGAATTCTCGATGGTGTAACGAGACAGTTTGTCATTGATGAATTGAAACGGCAGGGGACAGAAGTCACCGAAGGCCGATTCCGTTTTCAATCAATGCTTGAAGCGGATGAAGCATGGTTGACAAACTCCGTGCTTGAAATCATCCCGTTTTCTAAAATAGAGGAAGTGCCGCTGCCCGGAGTGAGCGGAAAAACGGTGCAATTGCTCCGTAATCAGTATCAGCAGGAAATAAACAAAATGAATGTACAGGAGGAGGAACAAAATGGCGCAGCAAACAATTGAACAGCCTAAACTGATTCATACAAAAAAAGGCGCTCTGTCCTATAAAGAGAAGACGCTCGTTATGGGGATATTAAATGTAACGCCAGACTCCTTCTCTGACGGCGGTAAATACGACAGTACGGAAAGGGCGCTTCTGCATGCGGCGAAGATGGCTGAAGAAGGGGCGCATATCATAGATATCGGCGGCGAATCGACAAGACCCGGCGCATCACTCGTGTCGGCTGATGAGGAAATGTCACGAGTCATCCCCGTCATAGAGCGGATCACAAGCGAGCTGGACATTCCGCTTTCAATCGATACGTACAAAGCGTCCGTGGCAGACGAAGCGGTCAAAGCGGGAGCCTCTATCCTTAATGACATCTGGGGGGCGAAAGGTGATCCTGACATGGCGTCAGTAGCCGCCGCACACGGGGTTCCGATTATCTTAATGCATAACCGCATGGAAAGAAACTACAACGATCTTATTCCTGATATGCTTGCAGACTTGATGGAAAGCGTAAAAATTGCCGCGGAAGCCGGCGTCACAGATGAAAATATGATTCTGGATCCGGGGATCGGCTTTGCGAAAAACTATGAGGACAATCTGGCTGTCATGAACAAGCTGGAGGTGTTCAGCGGGTTAGGTTATCCGCTGCTTCTGGCGACATCGAGAAAAAGGTTCATCGGCCGTGTGCTTGACCTTCCCCCTGAAGAACGTGCCGAGGGAACGGGAGCGACAGTATGCCTTGGCGTCCAAAAAGGCTGCGACATTGTGAGGGTGCACGATGTCAAAGAGATCGCAAGAATGACGAAGATGATGGATGCTATGTTGAACAAAGGAGGCGTACATTATGGATAAAGTATATGTGGAAGGTATGGAGTTTTACGGATATCACGGCGTGTTCGAAGAAGAAAACAAACTCGGCCAGCGCTTCAAAGTAGACCTGACTGCCGAACTGGATTTGAGCAAAGCGGGACAAACGGATGACCTTTCTTATACCATTAACTATGCGGAATTGTACAGTGTCTGCCGCGGCATCGTTGAGGGCGAGCCCGTTAATTTGGTCGAGACCCTTGCGGAACGGATCGCAGACACCGTCCTTGAGAAATTTGAGCCGGTGCAGCAATGTACGGTAAAGGTTGTTAAGCCTGACCCGCCGATTCCCGGCCATTATAAATCAGTAGCCATAGAAATGACGAGAAAGAAATCATGAACAATACGGCATATATCGGCCTCGGCTCCAATATGGGCGACCGTGAACATTATTTGCGTCAGGCAGTGGCCATGCTCAGCCGGCATCATGGCGTGACGGTGTCAAAGGTGTCCTCCATATATGAAACAGATCCCGTCGGCTATGAGGATCAAGATCAGTTTCTTAATATGGCGGTTGAAGTGAAAACGTCGTTATCTCCTTTTGAACTTCTTGATGTAACGCAGAGCATTGAAGCTGAATTAGGCAGAACGAGAGAGATTCGCTGGGGACCGCGGACGGCAGACCTTGACATTTTGCTGTATAATCGTGAAAATATTGAAACAGAGCGGCTGATTGTTCCGCATCCGAGAATGTATGAGCGCTTATTTGTCCTTGCGCCGTTAAAAGAAATATGCCCGCAGGCGGATCATATCACGATAAGCGCTGAAACAAACCAAGAAGGTGTAAGAGTATGGAAGCAGAAATCTGGGGTAGGCGAATTCGTGCATTCAGAAAGCTGAAAGGTTATACTCAAGAAGGATTTGCAAAAGCATTAGGTATATCAGTTTCTATTGTCGGTGAAATTGAACGCGGAAACCGATTGCCGTCAGATGCCATCATTCAAGATGCGGCAGATGTTTTAAATATAAGTGCGGACGAATTGGCCCCGCCTGAAAAATAGACAAATGAAAGGAGGGGAAAAATGTTTAAAATCGGTGATATTCAATTGAAAAACCGGGTTGTGCTTGCGCCTATGGCCGGTGTCTGCAACTCAGCGTTCAGATTGACTGTAAAGGAATTCGGAGCCGGATTGGTATGCGCTGAAATGGTCAGTGACAAAGCGATTCTTTACAATAACGCCAGAACAATGGGGATGCTTTACATTGATGAACGTGAAAAACCGCTCAGCCTTCAGATTTTTGGAGGAAAAAAGGAAACCCTTGTGGAAGCGGCGAAGTTTGTAGATCAAAACACAACTGCTGATATTATTGATATTAACATGGGATGTCCCGTACCCAAGATTACAAAATGTGATGCGGGCGCCAAATGGCTTCTCGATCCCGATAAGATTTATGAAATGGTATCCGCAGTAGTAGATGCTGTTGATAAGCCGGTTACAGTGAAGATGAGAATGGGCTGGGATGAAGAGCACATTTATGCGGTGAAAAATGCCCAAGCCGTTGAACGTGCCGGCGGAAAAGCCGTTGCCCTGCACGGCCGCACAAGAGTGCAAATGTATGAAGGCACTGCGAACTGGGATATCATTAAAGAAGTGAAGCAATCCGTCTCCATTCCCGTCATCGGAAACGGTGATGTCAAAACGCCTCAGGACGCGAAACGCATGCTTGAGGAAACAGGAGTTGACGGCGTCATGATCGGCCGGGCCGCACTCGGCAACCCGTGGATGATTTACCGTACGGTGCACTACCTTGAAACCGGCGAGTTAAAAGACGAACCGAAAGTCCGTGAAAAAATGTCGGTATGCAAACTGCACTTAGACCGCCTGATTAAGTTAAAAGGCGAAAATGTGGCAGTCAGAGAAATGAGAAAACACGCTGCCTGGTACCTGAAAGGTGTCAGAGGCAATGCGAATGTACGCAACGAAATTAACCAATGTGAGACGCGTGAAGAAGTTGTGCAGCTTTTAGATGCATTTACCGCCGAAGCAGAGGCAAAAGAGCTTCAAGATGCAAAAGTAGGTTAATATACACCCTCTATTGCTGCTCACTGCCAGCTTACCGCTGGCAGTTTTTCTGCTTTTTCGTGAAATCAAAATGTAACGGAGTGATACCAATGAGTCAAGAAGAGCAAAATCATGAGGAATTGAACGACCAGCTGCAAGTCAGACGAGATAAAATGAACCAGCTGAGAGAAAACGGCATTGACCCTTTCGGCGAACGTTTCGAGAGAACGCATCAATCTCAACAGATCATTGACGCCTACCAGGAGCTTTCTAAAGAAGAACTGGAAGAAAAAGCGATCGAAGTGACCATTGCAGGCCGTATGATGACAAAGCGCGGAAAAGGGAAAGCCGGCTTTGCGCATCTGCAGGACTTAGAAGGTCAAATTCAAATTTACGTAAGAAAAGACAGTGTCGGCGAAGAACAATATGAAATCTTTAAATCTTCAGACCTCGGAGACGTTATCGGCATCACGGGGAAAGTTTTCAAAACAAACGTAGGCGAGCTTTCTGTCAAAGCGACATCTTTCGAACTGCTGACAAAAGCACTGCGTCCTCTTCCTGATAAATATCATGGGTTAAAAGACGTTGAACAGCGTTACCGCCAGCGCTATCTCGATCTCATCGTAAACCCTGACAGCAAACAAACGTTTATCACACGCAGCAAAATCATCCAAGCGATGAGAAGATACTTAGATGACCATGGATACTTAGAAGTTGAAACACCTACGATGCACAGCATACCGGGAGGAGCGTCTGCACGCCCGTTCATCACGCACCATAACGCACTCGACATGCCTCTTTATATGCGTATTGCGATTGAACTGCACCTAAAACGCCTGATTGTCGGCGGATTGGAAAAAGTCTACGAAATCGGCCGTGTGTTCCGTAATGAAGGTGTTTCTACACGCCATAACCCTGAATTCACGATGATCGAGCTGTATGAAGCGTACGCCGATTATAAAGATATTATGAGCCTTACGGAAAACCTCGTTGCACATATTGCGCAGGAAGTGCTTGGAAGCACCACAATCCAGTACGGCGAAGAGCAGATTGATCTGAAACCTGAATGGAAACGACTCCACATGGTAGATGCAGTCAAAGAAGCGACAGGTGTAGATTTCTGGAATGAGATGACTGTTGAAGAAGCGCGCGGTCATGCAAAAGAGCATGGTATCGAGATCACAAACTCAATGACGGTGGGTCATATCATCAATGAATTCTTCGAACAAAAAATTGAAGAAACACTCATTCAGCCTACATTTATTTACGGCCACCCTGTAGAGATTTCTCCTCTTGCTAAGAAAAATCCGGAGGACCCTCGCTTTACAGACCGTTTTGAGCTGTTTATCGTCGGCCGTGAGCACGCTAATGCGTTTACGGAGCTGAATGACCCTATTGACCAGAGGGAACGCTTTGAAGCGCAATTAAAAGAAAGAGAAGAAGGAAACGATGAAGCGCATATGATGGATGAAGACTTCGTTGAAGCTCTTGAATACGGCATGCCGCCGACCGGGGGATTGGGTATCGGTATCGACCGCCTTGTCATGCTGTTAACAAATGCTCCGTCTATCAGAGACGTTTTATTATTCCCTCAAATGAGACAACGCTAATAAAAGGGAAGGCGCCGTTTCTGCTTATCGCAGTACGGCGCTTTTTTAGAAACAAGCCGCTCATAAAACTTTTTTGATTTTCTTTTGAAAAACTATTGCACTATTATTTGCGAGGTGGTATATTATTATTCGTTGCCGCTAAACAAGGCGCTGACGAAAAAAAGAAATTTAAAAAGTTGTTGACTTCAAGAGATTGATAAGATATAATAATAAAGTCGCTTGAACGAAAGACAAAATGATCTTTGAAAACTAAACAAGACAAAACGTACCTGTTAATTCAAAGTTTTAAATAAATCGCACAGCGATGTGCGTAGTCAGTCAAACTACTTTATCGGAGAGTTTGATCCTGGCTCAGGACGAACGCTGGCGGCGTGCCTAATACATGCAAGTCGAGCGGACAGATGGGAGCTTGCTCCCTGATGTTAGCGGCGGACGGGTGAGTAACACGTGGGTAACCTGCCTGTAAGACTGGGATAACTCCGGGAAACCGGGGCTAATACCGGATGGTTGT
>NZ_JQKM01000018.1:0-45631 GCF_000746035.1 Bacillus sp. UNC69MF
GAAGTAAGATCCCTGAAAGATGATCAGGTTGATAGGTCTGAGGTGGAAGTGTGGCGACACATGGAGCTGACAGATACTAATCGATCGAGGACTTAACCAATTTGAATGTATGCTTACTGTTATCTAGTTTTGAGAGAACACTCTCAATGGTTTGGTGGCGATAGCGAAGAGGTCACACCCGTTCCCATGCCGAACACGGAAGTTAAGCTCTTCAGCGCCGATGGTAGTCGGGGGTTTCCCCCTGTGAGAGTAGGACGCCGCCAAGCTATCATTACGGTAAAGGCAGCTCATTATGAGCTGCCTTTTTTGTGTTTTTCTGCATACATTATATAATATGAGAAACGTAACGATATGCCTTTTTGCAAAAGCAGGTTTTATGCTTGTGCAAAGTGGAAATAATAGAGATAGAGCGATACAGTTGAAAAATTTTGCGAAACACCTTATAGTAAGGTTAAAGTCAAATATAGTCAAAGTCAATGAAGGAGGGGGTTGAGTGGGACATAATATTTCTGACATCATTGAACAGTACTTGAAACAAGTATTAGATCAAAATGGCAAAGAAATTTTAGAGATCAAACGCAGTGAAATCGCTGATAAATTTCAATGTGTTCCTTCCCAAATAAATTATGTCATCAACACCAGATTTACAAGTGAAAGAGGATATATTGTTGAAAGTAAACGGGGAGGCGGCGGTTATATTCGTATTATCAAAATTAAAATGAATAACGAAGTCGTCCTCATCAATAATATTATTTCGCAGATTCATACCCACTTGTCCCAGGCAGCCTCTGATGACATTATTCTCAGACTGTTAGAGGACGGAGTTATTTCGGAAAGAGAAGCTAAAATGATGGTGAGTGTAATGGATCGTTCAGTTCTATATATTGATTTGCCCGAACGGGATGAACTAAGAGCCAGAATGATGAAAGCAATGCTCACATCTTTAAAACTAAAGTAAGCGGGTGAAAAGATTGATTTGTCAAGAATGCAATGAGAGACCGGCCACTTTTCACTTTACGAAAGTTGTTAATGGAGAAAAACAAGAAGTTCATATTTGTGAACAATGTGCAAAAGAAAATAGCGATTCATACAGTATAAGTGGAAACCAAGGGTTCTCGATCCATAATTTATTATCAGGACTGCTGAATATGGAGTCTTCATTTCAAAACACCGGTTCTCAAATGTTCGGCTATTCAGAGCAAGGGACAGCTTGTAAGAAATGCGGTATGACGTTTCAGCAGCTGAGAAAAACAGGGCGTTTCGGCTGTGCGGAATGTTACGATACGTTCTACAGCCAAATTACGCCGATCTTGCGAAAAGTTCACAGCGGGAATACGGTGCATGCCGGGAAAATTCCAAAACGAATAGGCGGAAACCTGCATGTAAGACGGCAAATGGAAATGTTAAAAAAAGAACTTGAATCTTTAATACACCACGAAGAGTTTGAAAGAGCAGCGGAGGTCAGGGATCAGATCCGATCGTTAGAGCAGAAGTTAAAAAGTAAAGACAGTGAGGGGGAACAAGGGTAATGTCGCTCAAGCATTTTATTCAGGACGCACTAAGCAATTGGATGAAGCAAAAGGGACCTGAAAGTGACATTGTACTCAGCAGCCGTATACGGTTGGCCCGAAACTTTGAAAATATAAAGTTTCCCGCCCGGTATACGAATGAAGAAGCCTCATCCATCATTCAGCAATTCGAAGATCACTTTTCAGGAAAAGAACTGCCTGATATCGGTCAATTTCATTTAATCAGAATGAGTGAAGCTCAGCCTTTGGAAAAACGGGTGCTGATGGAGAAACATCTGATCAGCCCGAATTTAACGGAATCCCCTTTTGGCGGCTGTCTGCTTTCTGAAAATGAAGAAGTCAGCATTATGTTAAATGAAGAAGATCATATCAGAATTCAATGCCTCTTCCCCGGCTTCCAGCTTCTCAATGCCATAAAAGCGGCAAACCAGGTTGATGACTGGATTGAGGAGAAAGTGGATTACGCCTTTGGAGAGAAGAGAGGGTACTTAACAAGCTGTCCTACAAATGTAGGGACGGGACTAAGGGCTTCAGTCATGATGCATTTGCCGGGCCTTGTATTAACTAGGCAAATGAATCGAATTATACCGGCAATTAACCAATTAGGTTTAGTTGTTAGAGGAATTTACGGTGAAGGCAGCGAAGCATTAGGAAATATCTTTCAAATTTCAAATCAAATCACACTCGGAAAATCAGAACAGGACATTGTAGATGATTTAAACAGTGTGGCTGCCCAGCTGATTGAGCAGGAACGTTCAGCCCGAGAAGCGCTTTACCAAACCTCGAAAATTGAATTGGAGGACCGGGTATTCAGGTCTTACGGTGTTTTATCCAACTGCCGTATGATTGAATCAAAGGAAACGGCGAAATGCCTTTCTGACGTTCGGCTGGGGATAGACCTGGGGATCATTAAAGGGCTATCAAGCAATATACTTAATGAACTGATGATTTTGACACAGCCGGGTTTTCTCCAGCAATATTCGGGCGGTGCATTACGGCCGAACGAAAGAGACGCGAGAAGAGCGGCTCTTATCAGGGAAAGGCTGCATTTAGAAATGAGTGCAAATAGACAGGAGGATGATTCGATATGATGTTTGGAAGGTTTACAGAGCGAGCTCAAAAGGTATTGGCACTGGCACAGGAAGAAGCACTGCGCTTAGGCCATAACAATATTGGAACTGAACATATCTTATTAGGTCTGGTTCGTGAAGGAGAAGGGATTGCGGCTAAAGCACTCCAAGCACTCGGACTCGGTTCGGATAAAATTCAGAAAGAAGTGGAGAGCTTAATCGGACGGGGACAGGAAATGTCTCAAACGATTCATTATACGCCAAGAGCAAAAAAAGTCATTGAGCTCAGCATGGATGAAGCCAGAAAGCTAGGACATTCTTATGTGGGAACAGAACACATACTTCTCGGACTGATTCGTGAAGGAGAAGGCGTAGCGGCGAGAGTTCTGAATAATCTCGGTGTCAGCTTGAATAAGGCGAGACAGCAAGTGCTGCAGCTTCTGGGAAGCAATGAGACGGGATCTTCTGCATCCGGTACGAACAGCAATGCAAACACGCCGACGCTGGACAGTCTGGCGCGTGATTTAACTGCGATTGCGAAGGAAGACAGTCTTGATCCGGTTATCGGCCGAAGCAAAGAAATTCAGCGTGTTATTGAGGTATTAAGCCGCAGAACGAAGAATAACCCCGTTCTTATCGGAGAACCGGGTGTAGGTAAAACCGCGATTGCTGAAGGCCTCGCACAGCAGATCATCAATAATGAAGTGCCGGAAATTTTACGTGATAAACGCGTAATGACATTAGACATGGGTACGGTTGTAGCCGGGACGAAATACCGCGGAGAATTTGAAGACCGCTTGAAAAAAGTAATGGATGAAATACGTCAGGCCGGCAATATTATTTTATTCATTGACGAACTGCATACACTGATCGGAGCGGGGGGAGCAGAAGGTGCGATTGACGCGTCGAATATCTTAAAACCTTCACTGGCCCGCGGAGAGCTTCAATGCATCGGTGCGACAACGCTTGATGAATACCGTAAATATATCGAAAAAGACGCCGCTCTCGAGCGCCGTTTCCAGCCGATTCAGGTCGATCAGCCCTCAGCCGATGAAAGCATTCAAATTTTAAAAGGACTCCGTGACCGCTATGAAGCGCATCACCGCGTATCCATTACCGATGAAGCGATTGAAGCGGCGGTAAAATTGTCCGACCGTTATATTTCTGACCGCTTCCTTCCGGATAAAGCGATCGATTTAATTGATGAAGCCGGTTCAAAAGTGCGTCTCCGTTCGTTCACAACGCCTCCGAACTTAAAAGAGCTTGAGCAGAAACTCGATGAAGTTCGCAAGGAAAAAGACGCTGCCGTTCAGAGCCAGGAGTTTGAAAAAGCGGCTTCCCTTCGTGATACGGAGCAGCGCCTGAGAGAACAGGTGGAAGACACGAAAAAAACGTGGAAAGAAAAACAAGGCCAGGAGAACTCCGAAGTTTCTGTAGAGGATATCGCAATGGTTGTATCCAGCTGGACCGGGGTGCCTGTATCTAAAATTGCTCAAACGGAAACAGATAAGCTTCTCAATATGGAAAGCATTCTGCACTCCCGCGTCATCGGCCAGGATGAAGCTGTTGTAGCTGTTGCAAAGGCTGTCAGACGTGCAAGAGCCGGTCTGAAGGACCCGAAACGCCCGATTGGTTCATTCATCTTCCTAGGCCCTACAGGCGTTGGGAAGACAGAGCTGGCACGAGCGCTGGCGGAATCCATTTTCGGTGATGAGGAAGCGATGATCAGAGTGGATATGTCCGAATACATGGAGAAACACTCAACTTCACGTCTTGTCGGTTCTCCTCCGGGATATGTCGGCTATGATGAAGGCGGCCAGCTGACAGAAAAAGTGAGAAGAAAACCTTACTCTGTCGTACTGCTTGATGAAATTGAAAAAGCGCATCCTGATGTGTTTAACATTCTCCTGCAAGTGCTTGAAGACGGACGCTTGACTGATTCAAAAGGACGCACTGTGGATTTCCGCAACACGATCCTGATTATGACGTCAAACGTCGGAGCGAGCGAGCTGAAACGTAACAAATATGTGGGCTTCAATGTGCAGGATGAATCACAAAACCATAAAGACATGAAAGACAAAGTCATGGGAGAGCTGAAGCGTGCCTTCAGACCTGAGTTTATCAACCGGATTGACGAAATTATCGTCTTCCACTCCCTTGAGAAAAAACATCTTACAGACATCGTGTCGCTTATGTCTGATCAGTTAACAAAACGTCTGAAAGAACAAGATCTCTCTATCGAGCTGACGGATGCTGCAAAAGCAAAAGTGGCAGAAGAGGGCGTCGATTTGGAATACGGCGCACGTCCGTTAAGAAGAGCGATTCAAAAGCATGTGGAGGACCGGTTATCAGAAGAACTCCTCAGAGGCAATATTGATAAAGGCCAGCACATTGTTCTTGATGTTGAGGACGGCGAATTTGTCGTAAAAACAACTGCTAAAACGAACTAATATAAGTGACAAACATGAGGCATACGTAAGCGAGTGTATGCCTCACTTTGTTATATAGAGAAATATTCGATAAGGAAGAGGTCTTACAACATATATGGCTAAATCAAAAACAAAATTCATCTGCCACTCATGCGGTTATGAATCCGCAAAGTGGATGGGAAAGTGCCCGGGCTGCGGGGCTTGGAATACAATGGTGGAAGAAACCATAAAAAAAGCGCCGGCGAATCGGCGGGCGGCTTTCTCCCACTCCGTTCAAACCGTCCAGAAACCATCACCCATTACATCAATTGAAACATCGGAAGAACCCCGCGTTCACACAAAGCTTGAAGAATTCAACAGAGTGCTTGGCGGCGGCGTTGTGAAAGGCTCGTTAGTATTAATCGGCGGCGATCCCGGGATCGGAAAATCAACGCTCCTTCTCCAAGTATCCGCACAATTAGCTGATACGGCCGGCAGCGTGCTTTACATTTCAGGGGAAGAATCCGTGAAGCAAACGAAGCTGCGCGCCGACAGACTTGGAATCAACAGCCAAATGTTACATGTTTTATCTGAAACCGATATGGAGTATATTTCGTCTGCTATACAAGAGATGAAACCCGCATTTGTTGTCGTAGACTCCATTCAGACCGTTTACCAAAGTGATATCACCTCAGCTCCCGGCAGTGTATCACAAGTAAGAGAGTGTACGGCCGAATTGATGAAAATTGCGAAAACAAACGGCATACCTATTTTTATCGTCGGGCACGTCACAAAAGAAGGATCGATCGCGGGGCCGAGATTGCTTGAGCACATGGTCGATACCGTTCTATACTTTGAAGGAGAGCGGCACCATACATTCCGTATTTTGCGGGCCGTAAAAAACCGTTTCGGCTCCACAAATGAAATGGGCATCTTTGAAATGCGGGAAGAGGGGCTTACGGAAGTGCTGAACCCTTCTGAAATTTTCTTGGAAGAGCGTTCTGCCGGGGCATCGGGTTCGAGTATCGTTGCGTCAATGGAAGGAACGAGACCGATTCTGGTTGAAATCCAGGCGCTCATTTCACCGACCAGTTTTGGAAACCCGCGCCGCATGGCTACAGGCATTGACCACAACAGGGTATCGTTAATTATGGCTGTGCTTGAGAAGCGGGTGGGTCTTTTGCTTCAAAATCAAGATGCGTATTTAAAGGTCGCCGGCGGGGTCAAACTGGATGAACCGGCGATTGATTTGGCAGTAGCCGTCAGCATTGCCTCAAGCTTCAGAGATACACCGCCGAATCCCGCAGATTGCTTTATCGGTGAAGTGGGTCTGACAGGAGAAGTCCGCAGGGTGTCAAGAATCGAACAGCGCGTAAAGGAAGCGGCAAAACTCGGCTTCAAGCGCATGATTATACCTGAGGCGAATGCAGACGGGTGGACAATACCAAAAGGGATTGAGGTTGTCGGAGTAGCAAATGTTGCAGAAGCGCTTCGTACTTCATTAGGAGGATCATAATAGATGGAAAAAGAGAAAAAAGGGGCGAAACAAGAGCTTGACCTGTCTGCAATTCTGCAGTTCGTTGCACCGGGCACCCCGCTCAGAGCCGGGATAGAGAATGTACTTCGGGCAAATACAGGCGGCCTGATTGTTGTCGGATACAATGATAAGGTAAAGCAAGTCGTGGATGGCGGTTTTCATATTAATACATCATTTGCGCCCGCTCACTTATACGAGCTGGCCAAAATGGACGGTGCCATTATTTTAAGTGATTCCGGCCAGAAAATTCTTTATGCGAATACGCAGCTTATGCCGGAGGCGACCATTTCTTCTTCAGAAACGGGAATGAGGCACCGTACGGCGGAACGGGTGGCGAAGCAGACCGGCTGTCTCGTCATCGCCATTTCAGAGCGCAGAAATGTCATTACGTTATATCAGGACAGCATGAAGTACACACTAAAGGACATAGGATTTATTTTAACAAAGGCAAATCAGGCCATTCAAACGCTTGAGAAGTATAAAACCATTTTAGACAAAACGATTACGGCTTTAAACGCATTAGAGTTTGAGGAGCTTGTGACATTCAGTGACGTGCTGTCCGTCATGCATCGATATGAAATGGTGCTCCGAATAAAAAATGAAATCAATATGTATATTAAAGAACTCGGAACGGAAGGCCACTTAATCCGTCTGCAGGTGATTGAACTGATTACGGACATGGAAGAAGAGGCGGCACTTTTCATCAAAGACTATGTCAAAGAAAAAATCAAAGATCCGTTCGTGCTGTTAAAAGAGCTTCAGGATATGTCCAGCTATGATCTGCTTGATGATTCCATTCTGTTTAAGCTGCTTGGATATCCGGCTTCTACCAATCTTGATGATTATGTGCTCCCGAGAGGATACAGGCTGCTGAACAAAATTCCGCGTCTGCCGATGCCGATTGTTGAAAATGTGGTTGAGGCGTTCGGATTTTTGCCAAGCATAACGGAAGCCACTGTAGAAGAGCTTGATGATGTTGAGGGTATCGGCGAAGTGCGCGCCAAAAAAATCAAAAAAGGCTTAAAACGCCTTCAGGAAAAACACTATATAGATAGACAGCTTTAAGAATCGCTTAAACCTGTCGGAATCCGGGTATATTATTGTTAGTTTTTGTTTATTCTGAATTTGTAGGCTCTGACCCAGTCTGCTGAAAAAATGCTACTTAAAAGGAGGTGGAGGTATGTTAAAACGAATAGTTCAGGCGTTCTTCATTATTGTGGGCGGCGTTGTCGGTATCTTTTTAATACCTGAATTGTTTGTGCTGTCAAATATACAGGACATACCTTTAATAACAAACGCATATACGTCTGCTGCAATTGGTGCTATTATCTTTTTTCTCATCAGTATATGGACGACAGAATATGTGATTAATTGGGTAAAATGGATTGAAGATTCTTTGCTGAGAGCTCCGGTGCCGGATCTGTTATTCGGGAGTCTCGGATTGGTTTTTGGACTTATCATCGCATATCTCATTGTAAACGTGATTCCGCTGGACAATATTCCGTACCGTATATTCAGCACTATCATTCCGGTCTTTCTGGCTTTCTTTCTCGGTTACCTGGGCTTCCAAGTCGGATTTAAGAAAAAGGATGAACTGATCAGTCTTTTCTCCATTTCTGCAAGAATGCAGAAGAAAAAGGGAAGTGCTGATGAGGAGCAGGAGGAACAGGATAAAAGGCTGAAAATCTTGGATACAAGTGTTATTATTGATGGGAGAATTGCAGATATTTGTCAGACGGGCTTTTTAGAAGGCGTCATTGTCATTCCTCAATTTGTGCTGGAGGAATTACAGCATATCGCTGATTCTTCAGATGTTTTAAAACGTAACAGAGGACGCCGCGGACTGGATATCTTGAATCGCATTCAAAAGGAACTGGATATTACGGTTGAAATTTATGAAGGCGACTTCGAGGACATTCAGGAGGTTGACAGCAAGCTTGTCAAACTTGCGAAGCTGACATCCGGCGTCGTTGTGACGAATGATTTTAATTTAAATAAAGTATGTGAGCTTCAGAAGGTTGCGGTACTGAATATTAATGACCTTGCAAACGCGGTGAAGCCGGTTGTGCTTCCGGGCGAAGAGATGAATGTGCAGGTGATTAAGGACGGGAAAGAGCATAATCAAGGTGTGGCTTACTTGGATGACGGGACGATGATTGTTGTGGAAGAAGGCCGCAATTATATAGGGAAACATATTGATGTGCTCGTAACCAGCGTACTGCAGACAGCGGCGGGACGAATGATTTTTGCCAAGCCCAAGCTGCTTGAGAAAGCTCTTTAAGAGGGAGTTCATATGGAGTATGTTGTCGTTATTCCGGCTGCCGGACAAGGAAAACGGATGAAGGCCGGGAAAAATAAGCTGTTCATCAGCTTAAAAGGTGCACCTGTTATTATACACACACTGCGGGTTTTTGAAAGCCACGCACCCTGTCAGAAAATAATCCTGGTGATAAACGAGAGTGAACGGGAAGATTTTCGACAGCTGCTGGCCCAATTTCCGATTCAGACGGAAATTGAGCTTGTTACCGGGGGTGCGGAGCGTCAGCACAGTGTATACGAAGGACTGAAAGTGATTGATAAGGAATCGGTCGTCCTTGTTCATGACGGAGCGCGCCCGTTTGTCACACATCAGCATATCGATAAGCTCGTGGAAACAGCAGAGGAGGCGGGAGCGGCTGTCCTGGCTGTTCCTGTGAAAGACACGATAAAACGGGCGGAAGGCTCCCGGGTTGCGGAGACCTTTGATCGTTCAAGCTTGTGGGCCGTTCAAACGCCGCAGGCTTTTCGTCTTTCTTTATTGAAGACGGCGCATATGGAAGCGGAAAACAAAGGCTTCTTAGGGACGGATGACGCCAGCCTCGTCGAGCGTCTTGATGGATATCAGGTGAGTATCGTTGAAGGCAGCTATACCAATATTAAGCTGACAACGCCGGATGACCTGATATTTGCGGAAGCAATCATGAAAGCGGAAAGTGGGAATCATAATGTTTAGAATCGGACAAGGATTTGATGTGCATCAATTAACGGAAGGCCGTCCTCTCATCATCGGCGGAATTGAAATTCCTTATGAAAAGGGGCTGCTCGGACATTCAGATGCTGATGTATTGCTGCATACAGTCGCAGACGCGTGTCTCGGAGCGGCAGGTGAAGGAGATATCGGCAAGCATTTCCCGGATACTGATCCGGAATTCAAGGATGCGGACTCTTTTAAGCTGCTTCAGCATGTCTGGAACATTGTAAAAGAAAAAGGGTACGTACTCGGAAATATAGACTGCACGATTATTGCGCAAAAGCCGAAAATGGCGCCGCATATTGATGCTATGAGAAAACGGATAGCGGAAGGCCTTGAGGCGGACGTCTCTCAAGTAAACGTAAAAGCGACGACAACAGAAAAGCTCGGGTTTACCGGAAGAGCCGAAGGAATTGCCGCTCAGGCGACCGTTCTGATCCAAAAAGCCTGATCATTGTTTTGATGCCCGGTCTATTTGGTGGTAGAATAGATACATATATTCGGCTAGAGGCTACAGACGAGATGAAAGGAAGTATTTGAACATGGGAAATGAAGTACGCGTTCGTTATGCACCGAGTCCGACCGGACATTTGCATATCGGTAACGCCAGAACGGCGCTTTTTAACTATTTATTTGCCCGCAGCCAAGGCGGAAAGTTTATTATCCGGATTGAGGATACGGACAAAAAGCGAAATATTGAAGGCGGAGAGCAAAGCCAGCTCAACTATTTGAAATGGCTCGGCATGGACTGGGATGAAAGTGTGGATATCGGCGGAGAATACGGCCCGTACCGCCAGTCTGAGCGTAACGACATTTACAAAAAGTACTATGAAGAGCTTCTTGAAAAAGGGCTTGCTTATAAATGTTTCTGTACGGAAGAAGAACTTGAGAAAGAACGTGAAGAGCAAATCGCCCGCGGGGAAATGCCGCGCTATTCCGGCAAACACAGAAACCTGACTCAGGAAGAGCAGGAGCAGTTTTTAGCCGAAGGCAGACAGCCGAGCATCCGTTTCCGCGTGCCGGAAGGGAAAATCATCGCATTTAACGATATCGTAAAAGGCGAGATTTCTTTTGAATCAGACGGCATCGGCGACTTTGTCATCGTCAAAAAAGACGGAACACCGACGTATAACTTTGCCGTCGCGATTGACGATTACTTAATGAAAATGACGCACGTGCTCCGCGGTGAGGATCACATTTCAAATACACCGAAACAGATCATGATTTTCCAGGCATTCGGCTGGGATGTTCCTGTCTTCGGACATATGACGCTTATCGTAAACGAAAGCCGCAAAAAATTAAGTAAACGTGATGAATCAATTATCCAGTTTATTGAGCAGTATGATGAGCTGGGTTACCTGCCTGAAGCGCTGTTTAACTTTATCGGACTTCTCGGCTGGTCTCCCGTCGGTGAAGAAGAGCTTTTCACAAGAGAACAATTCATTGAAATTTTTGATGTAAATCGTTTGTCTAAGTCACCGGCTCTGTTTGATATGCATAAACTGAAATGGGTCAACAACCAATACGTCAAAGCGCTGGATCTTGATCAAGTGGTTGAGCTGACCCTGCCGCACCTGCAAAAAGCAGGAAAAGTCGGCACTGAGCTTTCTGCCGAGGAGCAGGAATGGGTTCGTAAATTAATTTCTCTTTACCATGAGCAATTGAGCTACGGCGCTGAAATTGTCGAGCTGACTGATTTGTTCTTTAAAGATGAGATCGAGTATAATCAAGAGGCAAAAGCCGTTCTGGAAGAGGAACAGGTGCCTGAAGTGCTCAGCGTATTTGCTGCGAAGCTTGAAGAGCTTGAAGAATTTACGCCTGAGCTGATCAAAGCCTCAATCAAAGCTGTTCAGAAAGAAACAGGTCATAAAGGCAAAAAGCTGTTCATGCCGATTCGCGTAGCGGTTACCGGTCAGACACACGGTCCTGAGCTTCCGCAGGCCATTGAGCTGATCGGCAGAGAAACAGCCGTCAGACGCCTGAAAAGCATTTAAATATACGATTGTTGACAGGGAAGAGTATAAAACAATGACCATTACAGAAAGAATCTTCATCGGCTGAGAGAGATTCATGCGTCATGTTTTAGAAGTGCGCCCTTAAGACCTTTGAAGAACATTTCTGCGGAAATCAGTATTTAAAGGCGGCCGCCGCCGTTACCGGCTTTTAAGTTGGGAAAACAGTGACTTGTTTTTCAAACAGAGTGGAACCGCGCGGTAAAAGCGTCTCTGTCATGTTTACATGCAGAGGCGCTTTTTTTATAGGCGGAAAAACAGACTGGAGCGGGGAGAGAATGGGGGGAAGCATGTGTTTTTTAAAATGCTAAAAGAAGACATAGATACAGTGTTCGATCAAGATCCGGCAGCAAGAAGCTATTTCGAAGTTGTTTTAACTTATTCTGGTTTACATGCTATATGGGCGCATCGGATTGCACATGCTTTATATAAACGGAGATTTTTCTTCCTGGCGCGCCTGATATCACAGATTGCCCGTTTCTTTACCGGAATTGAAATCCATCCCGGCGCGACCATCGGGAGAAGGTTTTTCATTGACCACGGTATGGGGGTCGTCATAGGGGAAACATGTGAAATCGGCAATAACGTGACGGTATTCCAAGGTGTCACTCTCGGGGGAACGGGAAAAGAAAAGGGGAAGCGGCATCCGACCATAAAAGATGATGCTTTAATTGCAACCGGAGCGAAGGTGCTCGGCTCTATTACGGTCGGGCAGGGTTCTAAAGTAGGGGCCGGTTCCGTTGTGCTTCGTGATGTTCCCGACTTCTCGACCGTTGTCGGCATACCTGGAAAAGTCGTCATTCAGAACGGAAGAAAAATCAAACGCGATCTCAATCACCAAGACTTGCCCGATCCGGTTGCTGACCGGTTAAGAGCATTGGAGCAGCAGATTTTTGAGCTGCAGGCTGAACTGGAAGATAAAAAAGAAAGGATCAACCAAAAATGACCATTACACTTTATAATACATTGACACGGAAAAAGGAAACATTCGTTCCTCTTGAGGAAGGAAAAGTAAAAATGTACGTGTGCGGACCGACTGTATACAACTATATTCATATCGGAAACGCCCGTCCGGCGATTGTGTATGATACCGTACGCAACTATTTAGAGTATAAAGGATACGATGTTCAATACGTATCGAATTTCACCGATGTTGACGACAAACTGATTAAGGCGGCCAACGAGCTCGGCGAGGACGTCCCGACCGTTTCTGAACGGTTCATTAAAGCGTATTTTGAAGACGTGGGCGCCCTCGGATGCCGGAAAGCGGATCTTCACCCCCGGGTCATGGAAAATATGGACGCCATTATTGAATTTGTCAGCGAACTGATTAAAAAAGGCTACGCTTATGAATCAGAAGGCGACGTCTATTTCAAAACAAGGGCCTTCGAAGGGTACGGCAAACTATCTCAGCAATCAATTGATGAACTCAGATCAGGCGCGCGTATCCGTGTCGGCGAGAAGAAAGAGGATGCGCTGGACTTTGCTCTTTGGAAAGCTGCTAAGGACGGAGAAATTTCATGGGATAGCCCTTGGGGAAAAGGCCGCCCGGGCTGGCATATTGAATGCTCCGCAATGGTGAAAAAGTATTTGGGTGACGAAATCGATATTCATGCCGGCGGTCAGGACCTGACATTCCCGCACCATGAAAACGAAATCGCCCAATCTGAAGCATTAACAGGCAAGACATTCGCAAAATACTGGCTTCACAACGGATATATCAATATCGATAATGAGAAAATGTCAAAATCGCTCGGCAACTTTGTTTTGGTGCACGATATCATTAAGCAACATGACCCGCAGCTTTTGAGATTTTTCATGCTGTCCGTTCATTACCGCCACCCGATCAACTATTCGGAAGAGCTGCTTGAGAAAACAAAAAACGCGTTTAACCGCCTGAAGACGGCCTACAGTAATTTAAACCATCGTTTGATTAGCAGCACGAATCTGACTGACAATGATGAGGAATGGCTCGCTAAAATCGAAGAGCACCGCACTGCGTTTGAAGAAGCAATGGATGATGATTTTAATACGGCGAATGCAATTTCCGTTTGGTTTGATCTGGCGAAGCTCGCCAATTACTACATGCAGGAAGACAATACGGCGGATCACGTCATTAAAGCCTTTATCAGCATGTTTGACAGAATCGGATCTGTTCTCGGACTTACTCTCGGCGAAGAAGAGCTTGTCGACGAACAGATTGAAGAGTTGATTGAGAAGAGAAATGAAGCCCGCCGCAATCGCGATTTTGCTTTGTCAGACCAGATTCGCGATCAGCTGAAAAGCATGAATATCATTCTTGAAGATACGGCCCAGGGAACTCGCTGGAAGCGGGGAGAGTAAGCGGATGCTTCAATTTGAACAAATCAAAGATTCAAAGCAGTTAAACGGTCTTGCGCTTGCTTATATGGGTGATGCCATTTTTGAAATATACGTCCGGCATCACCTGCTTAAGCAGGGCTTTACGAAACCGAATGACCTTCATAAGAAGGCGAGCCGGATTGTATCGGCAAAATCACAGGCAGACATATTGTTCCGCCTTCAGGACGAATCCTTTTTCACGGAGGAAGAGGAAGCCGTGCTGAGAAGAGGCAGAAACGCGAAATCAGGGACGACGCCTAAAAACACAGATGTACAGACGTACCGCCATAGTACAGCTTTTGAGGCTTTACTCGGATACCTTTTTCTTGAGAAAAGAGAAGAAAGACTGAATCAGCTGATTGCTGAGGCTATACAAGTCGGGACGTCAGGGAGGAAAACAAATGAGTCAGCAACATGATTACGTCATAGGAAAAAACGCGGTGATTGAGACGTTGAAGTCAGATCGCAAGCTGTATAAGTTATGGATGGCGGAAAACACAGTAAAAGGACAGGCCCAGCAAGTTATGGAGCTTGCTAAAAAGCGCGGCGTCACCATTCAATTTGTACCGAGGAAAAAACTCGATCAGATGGTGGAGGGGCAGCATCAGGGTGTTGTCGCCCAGGTGGCGGCATATGAATATGCACAATTAGACGAATTATATAAAAGAGCGGAAGAGAGAAACGAACAGCCTTTCTTTCTCATACTGGACGAGCTGGAAGACCCTCATAATCTCGGTTCCATCATGAGAACGGCTGACGCTGTCGGTGCACACGGCATCGTGATTCCGAAACGCAGAGCGGTCGGACTGACTTCGACGGTCGCAAAAGCTTCGACCGGTGCGATTGAACACATTCCCGTCGTGAAGGTGACCAACCTTGCCCGGACACTTGATGAAATGAAGGAGCGGGGGATTTGGGTCGTCGGAACGGATGCATCCGCCCGGGAAGACTACCGCTCTATGGACGGCAAGATGCCTTTGGCGCTCGTTATCGGAAGCGAAGGCAGAGGAATGGGCCGGCTTGTGAAAGAGAAATGTGATTTTCTCATTAAGCTTCCGATGGCCGGAAAAGTCACGTCTCTGAATGCGTCGGTAGCGGCCGGCCTTCTCATGTATGAAGTCTACCGGAAGCGCAATCCTTTAGGGGAATGAAGACAGATGGACATCCTGTTAGTAGACGGATACAACATGATTGGAGCTTGGCCGCAGCTAAAGGATTTAAAAGCGAACAGTTTTGAAGAAGCGAGAGATGTACTGATCCAGAAGATGGCGGAATATCAGTCCTACACAGGAATCAGAGTCATTGTGGTGTTTGACGCACACCTGGTAAAAGGCATAGAGAAAAAACAAACGAATCACAGAGTCGAAGTGATTTTCACACGGGAGAATGAAACGGCGGATGAGCGGATCGAGAAGCTTGCCCAGGCGCTGAATAATATTGCAACACAGATTCATGTCGCAACCTCCGATTATACGGAGCAGTGGGCGATTTTCGGACAAGGGGCTCTCCGTAAATCCGCCCGGGAGCTCCTGAGGGAAGTGGATACGATAGAACGCCGGATTCAAAGGCGGGTTTCAAAGATCACTTCTGAAAAACCACCGGGTAAAATCGAGCTGTCCGAAGAGGTTTTGAAAACGTTTGAAAAGTGGCGCCGAGGCGGTCTGGATTAGGTTGACGCTTTTTCGCCCATTAATGTATAATATTTCTATCTACGTGCGCCGGGGGGATCGCAGTGAATCTACAGAACAGCAAGGGAAAGTTCAACAAAGTGCAATTTTGCCAGTTGGAGGACGAGCAGGTCATTGAAAAGGTTCATGTTGGGGATAGTGATGCGTTAGATTACTTGATTACGAAGTACCGTAATTTTGTACGGGCGAAAGCAAGGTCTTATTTTTTAATAGGGGCCGACAGAGAAGATATTGTACAGGAAGGGATGATAGGCTTATATAAGTCTATCCGAGACTTTAGAGAGGACAAGCTTACTTCATTTAAAGCTTTTGCAGAATTATGCATTACCCGCCAGATTATTACCGCAATAAAGACAGCTACCCGTCAGAAACACATTCCTTTAAATTCCTATGTTTCTTTAGACAAACCTATTTTTGATGAAGAATCTGACAGAACACTGCTTGATGTCATTTCAGGCGCTAAAACGTTAAATCCTGAAGAGATGATTATTAATCAGGAAGAATTTGATGATATCGAAATGAAAATGGGAGAACTGCTGAGCGATCTGGAGAGAAAGGTGCTTGTTTTGTACTTGGACGGAAGAAGTTACCAAGAGATTTCAGATGACTTAAACCGACACGTAAAATCAATCGATAATGCCCTGCAGCGCGTGAAGCGCAAGCTTGAAAAATATTTAGAAATAAGAGAGATCAGCCTGTAGCAGGTTTCTGTGTCATATTGACAGAATTTTTCTGACTGTGCTATTTTATTAAGATAAATGAATGTTTAGGAAAAGGTGTAACGACATGAGAAAAAAGATTACGCTGGCATGCAAAACTTGCGGAAATCGTAATTATACGACAATGAAAAGCTCTGCATCAGCGGCTGAGCGGTTAGAAGTTAAGAAGTACTGCAGCACTTGCAATTCACATACAGCTCATTTAGAAACAAAATAGTGTTCGCTTTTTAAATTGTGGAGGTCTTTTACATGCGCATGATGAGTTTCTTTAAAGATGTTGGGAAAGAAATGAAAAAGGTTAGCTGGCCTAAAGGCAAAGAGTTAACGCGCTATACGATCACGGTGATTTCAACGGTTATCTTTTTTGTTATCTTTTTTGCCCTCCTTGATACAGGAATTTCTCAATTAATTCGTTTAATAGTTGAATAATGATCAGCAATACGTGCTATAATAGATCATAATATCGTTTGCCAAAACCCGTTCAGCGGGTTTTTTATTGTGTTGTTGAAAAAAGGATTCATAGGCCCTGAGCCTATTTTTTGTTTTACACTTCATTTTTAAATGCGGGGAGGGAAGGACTGCAGAGTCCTGATAGAATGGAAAAGAATTGGTATGTTGTTCATACGTATTCCGGTTATGAAAACAAAGTAAAAGCGAACCTTGAAAAACGTGTGGAATCAATGGGAATGCAGGATAAAATTTTCCGCGTTGTCGTCCCTGAAGAAGAAGAGACTGATATTAAGAACGGCAAGAAAAAAGTAGTCAAAAAGAAAGTGTTCCCGGGTTATGTGCTTGTTGAAATCGTCATGACTGATGATTCCTGGTATGTGGTCCGCAACACGCCGGGCGTTACCGGATTCGTCGGATCAGCCGGTTCAGGCTCAAAGCCTACTCCGCTTCTTCCTGGCGAAGCGGAAACCATCTTAAAACGCATGGGCATGGATGAGCGGAAAACCGACATTGATTTTGAATTGAATGAGACAGTCAAAGTCATAGACGGACCTTTCGCCAACTTTACAGGATCAATTGAAGAGATTGATTATGATAAGAGCAAAGTGAAAGTATTCGTTAACATGTTCGGCCGTGAAACGCCGGTTGAACTGGAATTTACCCAGATCGACAAATTGTAATGTGAAAAAACTTGAAATTGCTATATATTAATGATAATATAGCAAAGGTACGTCTTGGACTAATCCAAGGCAGCTAGCTTGATATTTCGTCATTCATATAAAGAATGAAACCTTGAGTGGGAGGGTTTACCCTATTACCACATCACGGACTTAAGGAGGTGTGTCTCGTGGCTAAAAAAGTAGTAAAAGTTGTAAAATTGCAAATTCCTGCTGGAAAAGCTAACCCAGCGCCGCCAGTTGGACCTGCACTAGGTCAAGCCGGTGTAAATATCATGGGATTCTGTAAGGAGTTTAACGCTCGTACAGCTGACCAAGCTGGTTTAATCATTCCTGTTGAAATTTCGGTTTACGAAGACCGTTCATTTACATTTATTACAAAAACTCCGCCTGCTGCAGTATTGCTTAAAAAAGCAGCTGGAATTGAGTCTGGTTCTGGTGAACCAAACCGTAATAAAGTGGCAACCGTTAAGCGCGATAAGGTTCGCGAAATCGCTGAAACGAAAATGCCTGACTTAAACGCAGCAGACGTTGAAGCGGCAATGCGCATGGTTGAAGGTACTGCCCGCAGTATGGGTATCGTTATCGAGGATTAATTTGTTTCTTGTCGGGTTGCGAGTTTTCACAAGTTCGCAACCCTTATTCGTGGGAGGTTATTCCGCTATAACCACATAAGGAGGAAATTTTAAAATGGCTAAAAAAGGTAAAAAGTACGTTGAAGCTGCGAAGCTTGTAGACCGTGCGAAAGCTTACGACGTCGCTGAAGCAGTGGCGCTTACTAAAAAAACAAACACAGCTAAATTCGACGCTACAGTTGAAGTTGCTTTTCGTTTAGGGGTTGACCCTCGTAAAAACGATCAGCAAATCCGCGGTGCAGTTGTACTTCCTAACGGAACTGGTAAAACTCAGCGCGTGCTAGTATTCGCTAAAGGCGAAAAAGCAAAAGAAGCTGAAGCTGCCGGTGCAGACTACGTTGGCGATTCTGATTACATCGCGAAAATCCAGCAAGGCTGGTTCGAATTCGATGTAATCGTTGCGACTCCTGACATGATGGGTGAAGTCGGTAAAATCGGCCGTGTGCTTGGACCAAAAGGTCTTATGCCAAACCCTAAAACAGGAACTGTTACATTCGAAGTAGAAAAAGCAATCGGCGAAATCAAAGCTGGTAAAGTAGAATACCGCGTTGACAAAGCTGGTAACATCCATGTTCCGATCGGAAAAGTTTCTTTCGAGGATGAAAAACTTGTTGAGAACTTCACAACAATGTATGATACAATCCTGAAAGCAAAACCGGCTGCGGCTAAAGGTGTTTACGTGAAAAACGTTGCCGTTACTTCTACTATGGGCCCTGGTGTCAAAGTAGACGCTTCTACTTTCAACGTAAAATAATATTTGACTTTAGATCAGCATTCTGATATGATTCAAAATGTTGTAAAATATAATATGTCATTTATACCGTAGACAGCAGGGGCCGTTGAGGCTTAATATCCTGCCGAGGTGTATATATATCACAGCTATTACGTTACGTATGCTTGTATATACAGCCTCCATGTCCACATGGAGGCTTTTTATATGAAATCGTCGTCACAGTCGTGATCACCTAGCGGTATAAGTGTTACACAAAATCTACAGGAGGTGTAACCATGAGCAGCGCAATTGATACAAAAAAAGTTGTTGTTGAAGAGATTGCTTCTAAACTGAAAGAAAGCAAATCAACGATCATCGTTGACTACCGCGGACTTAACGTTTCTGAAGTAACTGAACTCCGTAAACAGCTTCGCGAAGCTAACGTAGAGTTCAAAGTGTACAAAAACACAATGACTCGCCGTGCGGTTGAACAAGCTGAACTTGATGGTTTGAATGATGTCTTAACTGGACCGAATGCGATCGCATTCAGTACTGAAGATGTTATCGCTCCGGCAAAAGTTCTTAACGAGTTCGCGAAAAATCACGAAGCTCTGGAAATCAAAGCGGGCGTTATCGAAGGAAAAGTATCTTCTGTTGAAGAAGTGAAAGCTCTTGCTGAACTTCCTTCACGCGATGGCTTACTTTCTATGTTGCTTAGCGTACTTCAAGCTCCAGTTCGCAACCTTGCACTTGCAGCTAAAGCAGTTGCAGACCAAAAGGAAGAACAAGGCGCTTAATCTGATTTTACCCTAAAATAAAACAAATGGAGGAATTTCAAATGGCTTTAAATATCGAAGAAATCATTGCTTCCGTTAAAGAAGCAACTGTACTTGAATTGAACGACCTAGTAAAAGCAATCGAAGAAGAATTTGGCGTAACTGCTGCTGCTCCTGTAGCTGTAGCTGGCGGAGCTGCTGCTGGCGGAGCTGCTGAAGAGCAAAGCGAATTCGACCTTATCCTTGCTGGTGCAGGTTCTCAGAAAATCAAAGTTATCAAAGTTGTTCGTGAAATCACTGGTCTTGGCTTGAAAGAAGCTAAAGAACTTGTTGACAACACTCCAAAACCACTTAAAGAAGGTATTGCGAAAGAAGAAGCTGAAGAGCTTAAAGCTAAACTTGAAGAAGTTGGCGCTTCTGTAGAAGTTAAGTAATCTTCACTTGCCTGTAGGGGAAGCTCGCTTTTATGAGGCGGGCTTTTTCTTTGCTTTTCTTTAAGTGCCATTATAAAAGGAGGTTCTAATAATGAGTGATCACTATTATTCAGAAAAACCTTCAGTTAAAAGCGATAAACAGACATGGTCATTTACACTGCGGAACAGATCTTATACATTCACAAGTGACAGCGGCGTTTTCTCGAAAAAGGAAGTTGATTTCGGTTCGCGTGTCTTAATTGAAGCGTTTGAAGAGCCGGAGATCGATGGCGACTTCCTGGATGCAGGCTGCGGTTACGGCCCGATTGGTCTGTCACTCGCCGGTGAATTTACAGACCGGACCGTGCACATGATTGACGTGAATGAAAGAGCCGTAGAGCTGTCAAATGAAAATGCAGAAAAAAACGGAATAAAAAACGTTCGAATTTATCAGAGTGATTTATTTTCAAATATTGATTCTGCTCAAACATTTGCTTCTATTATTACAAACCCCCCAATCCGCGCCGGAAAAAAAGTTGTCCATGCCATTTTTGAAAAAAGCGCTGAGCATTTAAGGGCTTCAGGTGAATTGTGGATCGTTATACAGAAAAAACAGGGCGGGCCTTCTGCCATTGAAAAACTGAAGGAGCTTTTTGACGAAGTTTCTGTGGTTCAAAAAAAGAAAGGCTATTATATCATAAAAGCAAAAAAAGTTTGACTTGAATTTTCAGCTATGTTAATATTGTAAAATGCCAATGTATATATTTTGCATGATATGCTGAAATAATCATAGTGCATGTATAAATTATACAAACATGGAAATGCTAATAAAATCGGTATTTGTTTTTGGATGTGGTTTTCTTAATTAGAAACCCTTTTTTCTTTTGTCTTGTAAAAGTATTTCTTTATCGTAAGAGATGCTTATTACACATATAATACGCATGATTTGAGGGGTGAATCAGTTGACAGGTCAACTAGTTCAGTATGGACGACACCGCCAGCGCAGAAGCTATGCTCGCATTAGCGAAGTGTTAGAATTACCAAATCTCATTGAAATTCAAACCTCTTCTTATCAGTGGTTTCTTGATGAGGGTCTTAGAGAGATGTTTCAAGACATATCACCAATTGAGGATTTCACTGGTAACCTCTCTCTAGAGTTCATTGACTACAGTTTAGGAGATCCTAAGTATCCCGTTGAAGAGTCAAAAGAACGTGATGTGACTTACTCAGCTCCGCTGAGAGTGAAGGTTCGTTTAATTAACAAAGAAACTGGAGAGGTAAAAGACCAGGATGTCTTCATGGGTGATTTCCCTATTATGACAGATACCGGTACTTTTATCATCAACGGTGCAGAACGTGTTATCGTATCTCAGCTTGTTCGGTCTCCAAGTGTATATTTCAGTGGTAAAGTAGACAAGAACGGTAAAAAAGGTTTTACCGCGACTGTCATTCCAAACCGTGGCGCATGGTTAGAATACGAAACTGATGCGAAAGATGTTGTGTATGTCCGCATTGATCGCACACGTAAGTTGCCGGTTACGGTTCTTTTGCGTGCTCTCGGCTTCGGTTCCGACCAAGAGATTCTCGATCTCATTGGTGAGAACGAATATCTCCGCAATACACTGGATAAGGACAACACTGAAAACAGTGACAAAGCGCTTCTTGAAATCTATGAGCGCCTTCGTCCCGGAGAGCCGCCTACAGTAGAAAACGCAAAAAGCTTGCTGGATTCCCGTTTCTTCGATCCGAAGCGATACGACCTTGCGAATGTAGGACGCTATAAAATTAATAAAAAGCTTCATATCAAGAACCGCCTGTTTAACCAGCGCCTTGCAGAAACACTGGTGGATCCGGAAACCGGTGAAATTCTCGCTGAAAAAGGGCAGATTCTTGACAGAAGAACACTTGATAAAGTACTGCCATACTTAGAAAATGGAATCGGCTTCAGAAAGCTTTATCCTAACGGCGGCGTTGTCGAGGATGAAGTGATGCTTCAATCCATTAAAATCTATGCTCCTACCGATGCAGAAGGAGAGCAGACGATCAATGTGATCGGCAATGCTTACATCGAAGAGGCGATTAAAAACATTACGCCTGCTGATATTATTTCTTCTATCAGCTACTTCTTCAACCTCCTGCACGGAGTGGGCGACACTGATGATATCGACCATCTCGGAAACCGCCGTCTGCGTTCTGTAGGTGAGCTCCTGCAAAACCAATTCCGTATCGGTTTAAGCCGGATGGAACGTGTCGTACGTGAAAGAATGTCTATTCAAGACACGAATACAATTACGCCGCAGCAGCTGATTAACATCAGACCTGTTATTGCGTCTATTAAAGAGTTCTTCGGAAGCTCACAGCTTTCTCAATTCATGGATCAGACGAACCCGCTTGCTGAATTGACGCACAAACGCCGTCTGTCAGCTCTCGGACCGGGCGGTTTGACACGTGAGCGCGCAGGTATGGAAGTACGTGACGTTCACTACTCTCACTATGGCCGTATGTGTCCGATTGAAACGCCTGAGGGCCCGAACATCGGTTTGATCAACTCATTGTCATCATTTGCGAAAGTAAACCGCTTTGGTTTCATTGAGACGCCATACCGCCGCGTTGATCCTGAAACAGGAAAAGTAACGCCTAGAATCGACTACCTGACTGCTGATGAAGAGGATAACTATGTCGTAGCCCAAGCGAATGCTAAGCTGAGCGATGACGGTTCTTTCTTGGATGACAGCATCGTAGCGCGTTTCAGAGGGGAAAACACCGTTGTAGCCCGCAACCGCGTGGATTACATGGACGTATCTCCTAAACAGGTTGTATCTGCTGCGACAGCATGTATTCCGTTCTTGGAAAACGATGACTCGAACCGTGCCCTCATGGGAGCGAACATGCAGCGTCAGGCTGTGCCTTTGATGCAGCCGGAAGCTCCGATCGTCGGAACGGGTATGGAATACGTATCCGGTAAAGACTCCGGTGCAGCCGTTATTTGTAAACACCCTGGTATCGTTGAACGGGTGGAAGCGAAAAACGTATGGGTGCGCCGCTATGAAGAAATTGACGGCCAAAAAGTAAAAGGCAACCTGGATAAGTACAGCTTGCTGAAATTTGTCCGCTCCAACCAAGGTACGTGCTACAACCAGCGTCCGATCGTCAGTGTCGGCGATGAAGTAGTCAAAGGAGAAATCCTTGCTGACGGACCTTCAATGGAGCTTGGTGAACTTGCTCTCGGCCGCAACGTAATGGTCGGCTTCATGACATGGGATGGTTACAACTATGAGGATGCCATCATCATGAGTGAACGCCTTGTGAAAGATGATGTATACACATCTATTCACATTGAAGAATATGAATCAGAAGCACGTGATACAAAGCTTGGGCCGGAAGAGATCACCCGCGATATTCCAAACGTAGGGGAAGACGCGCTTCGCAATCTTGATGACCGCGGAATTATCCGTATCGGTGCGGAAGTCAACGACGGAGACCTTCTCGTAGGTAAAGTAACGCCTAAAGGTGTAACTGAGCTTACGGCTGAAGAACGCCTTCTGCATGCGATCTTTGGAGAAAAAGCGCGTGAAGTCCGTGATACTTCTCTCCGTGTGCCTCACGGCGGCGGCGGAATTATCCACGACGTAAAAGTCTTCAACCGTGAAGACGGCGACGAACTTCCTCCGGGAGTGAACCAGCTTGTACGCGTATATATCGTTCAGAAACGTAAGATTTCTGAAGGTGATAAAATGGCCGGACGTCACGGAAACAAAGGGGTTATCTCGAAGATTCTTCCTGAAGAAGATATGCCTTACCTTCCTGACGGCACGCCGATCGATATCATGCTTAACCCGCTGGGTGTACCATCACGTATGAATATCGGTCAGGTATTAGAACTTCACATGGGTATGGCTGCCCGCTACCTCGGCATTCACATCGCGTCACCTGTATTTGACGGCGCGCGTGAAGAAGATGTGTGGGAAACACTTGAAGAAGCAGGCATGTCAAGAGACGCTAAAACAGTTCTTTATGACGGCCGTACGGGAGAACCGTTTGACAACCGTGTATCTGTCGGAATCATGTACATGATCAAACTGGCACACATGGTTGATGATAAACTTCATGCCCGTTCTACAGGTCCATACTCACTTGTTACGCAGCAGCCTCTCGGCGGTAAAGCCCAATTCGGCGGACAGCGTTTCGGTGAGATGGAGGTTTGGGCGCTTGAAGCTTACGGCGCAGCTTACACGCTTCAAGAAATCCTGACTGTGAAGTCCGATGACGTGGTCGGACGTGTGAAAACATATGAAGCCATCGTCAAAGGCGACAATGTTCCAGAGCCTGGTGTTCCGGAATCATTCAAAGTATTGATCAAAGAGCTTCAAAGCTTAGGTATGGACGTAAAAATCCTTTCAGGCGATGAAGAAGAAATAGAAATGAGAGATCTAGAAGACGAGGAAGATGCGAAACAGGCTGACGGCCTTGCATTATCAGGTGATGAAGCGCCGGAAGAAACAGCATCTCCAGACGTTGAACGTGACGCAGTAACGAAAGAATAGTCTCTGATTGATAAAGGCAAGTGACATCGGTTAATCCGAAGATAAAAAGGGAGGTAGGCCCCTTGCTAGATGTGAACAATTTTGAGTATATGAACATCGGTCTTGCTTCACCGGATAAAATCCGTTCATGGTCTTTTGGTGAAGTGAAAAAGCCTGAAACGATAAACTATCGTACATTGAAACCTGAAAAGGACGGCCTGTTCTGCGAACGCATTTTCGGACCGACTAAGGACTGGGAATGTCATTGCGGCAAGTACAAGCGGGTTCGTTATAAAGGCGTAGTTTGTGACCGTTGCGGAGTTGAAGTAACGCGGGCTAAGGTCCGTCGTGAGAGAATGGGGCATATTGAACTGGCTGCCCCGGTTTCTCACATTTGGTATTTCAAAGGTATTCCGAGCCGTATGGGTCTTGTATTGGATATGTCACCGCGTGCGCTGGAAGAAGTTATTTACTTTGCTTCTTACGTCGTAACTGACCCGGCCAATACACCGCTCGAAAAGAAACAGCTTTTATCTGAAAAGGAATACCGTGCGTATCTGGATAAGTACGGAAACAAATTCCAAGCCTCTATGGGTGCGGAAGCCATTAATAAACTTCTGCAGGACATCGACCTTGTCAAAGAAGTTGATATGTTAAAAGAAGAGCTGAAGACTTCTCAAGGACAGCGCCGTACACGTGCGATCAAACGCCTTGAAGTGCTTGAAGCCTTCCGTAATTCAGGAAACAAGCCGTCTTGGATGATCCTCGACGTGCTTCCGGTTATTCCGCCTGAATTAAGACCGATGGTTCAGCTTGACGGCGGACGTTTCGCAACGTCTGACCTGAACGACCTTTACCGTCGTGTCATCAACCGTAATAACCGTTTAAAACGTCTGTTAGACCTCGGCGCGCCAAGCATCATCGTTCAGAACGAAAAACGTATGCTTCAGGAAGCAGTCGATGCTCTGATTGACAACGGACGCCGCGGCCGTCCGGTTACCGGACCGGGTAACCGTCCGCTTAAATCTCTTTCTCACATGCTGAAAGGGAAACAAGGGCGCTTCCGTCAGAACCTTCTCGGTAAACGTGTAGACTACTCAGGACGTTCCGTTATCGTCGTAGGTCCGCATCTGAAAATGTATCAGTGCGGTTTGCCGAAGGAAATGGCGCTTGAGCTCTTCAAGCCTTTCGTCATGAAAGAGCTTGTTGAAAAAGGCCTTGCTCACAATATCAAGAGCGCAAAACGCAAAATCGAACGCGTGCAGCCTGAAGTATGGGATGTGCTTGAATCTGTCATTAAGGAGCATCCGGTCTTACTGAACCGTGCCCCTACTCTTCACAGATTAGGTATCCAGGCTTTCGAACCGACGCTTGTTGAAGGACGCGCCATCCGTCTTCACCCGTTAGTATGTACAGCTTATAACGCTGACTTTGACGGTGACCAAATGGCGGTTCACGTACCTTTATCAGCTGAGGCTCAAGCTGAGGCGCGCATTCTGATGCTTGCGGCCCAAAACATCTTGAACCCTAAAGATGGTAAACCGGTTGTTACGCCGTCTCAGGATATGGTATTAGGAAACTACTACCTGACGCTTGAGCGCGCCGGAGCAGTCGGCGAGGGTATGGTTTTCAAAAATACGGACGAAGCGCTTCTTGCTTATCAAAACGGTTATGTTCACCTTCATACGAGAGTTGCTGTTGCAGCGAACTCCCTTAAGAATGTGACATTTACTGAAGAACAGCGTTCAAAATTGTTAATTACAACTGTCGGTAAGCTCGTCTTCAATGAAATTCTTCCGGAATCATTCCCTTACATGAATGAACCAACGAAGAGCAACATTGAAGAGAAGACACCTGACCGTTTCTTCTTAGATAAAGGTGCTGACGTAAAAGCTGTGATTGCTGAGCAGCCGATCAACGCACCGTTTAAAAAAGGCATTCTCGGTAAAATCATCGCGGAAATCTTTAAACGATTCCATATCACGGAAACGTCTAAAATGCTTGACCGCATGAAAAACCTCGGTTTCAGATATTCAACGAAAGCCGGCATCACAGTAGGGGTTTCTGATATCGTCGTTCTCGATGACAAACAGGAAATCCTTGAAGAAGCACAAAGCAAAGTTGATAATGTCCTGAAACAGTTCAGACGCGGTTTAATCACCGAAGAAGAACGTTATGAAAGAGTCATTTCAATTTGGAGTTCAGCGAAAGATGTTATCCAAGGCAAACTGATGAAATCATTAGACGAAGTCAACCCGATCTACATGATGAGTGACTCAGGAGCCCGTGGTAACGCATCTAACTTTACACAGCTTGCGGGTATGCGCGGTCTGATGGCCAACCCGGCTGGACGAATCATTGAATTGCCGATTAAATCAAGTTTCCGTGAAGGTCTGACAGTATTGGAGTACTTTATCTCCACTCACGGTGCGCGTAAAGGTCTTGCCGATACCGCCCTGAAAACAGCTGACTCAGGTTACCTTACACGCCGTCTTGTTGATGTTGCGCAGGATGTTATCATTCGTGAAACTGATTGCGGAACAGACCGCGGTATTCTTGCAAAACCGCTCAAAGAAGGCACGGAAATCATCGAGCGTCTGGAAGAGCGTCTGATCGGACGTTTCGCCAGAAAACAGATCAAACATCCTGAAACGGGTGCTGTACTCATTAACGAAAATGAATTGATCGATGAAGATAAAGCGCTGGAAATCGTTGAAGCCGGAATCGAAGAAGTGTGGATCCGTTCTGCGTTCACATGTAACACTCCTCATGGTGTATGTAAACGATGCTACGGACGTAACCTTGCAACCGGAACTGATGTTGAAGTCGGCGAAGCAGTAGGTATTATCGCCGCTCAATCTATCGGTGAGCCTGGAACACAGTTAACAATGCGTACGTTCCACACAGGCGGGGTTGCCGGAGACGATATCACACAAGGTCTTCCGCGTATCCAAGAGCTTTTCGAAGCGCGTAATCCGAAAGGTCAAGCGACGATTTCTGAGATTGACGGTACAATTGCCGAAATCAATGAAGTCCGCGACAAACAGCAGGAGATTGTAGTTCAGGGCGCTGTTGAGACACGTTCATACACGGCACCTTACAACTCACGCCTGAAAGTGGCTGAGGGTGATCAGATTACCCGCGGTCAAGTGCTGACAGAAGGTTCTATCGATCCGAAAGAACTTCTTAAAGTCACTGACCTGACAACGGTTCAGGAATATCTTCTGCATGAGGTTCAGAAGGTTTACCGTATGCAGGGGGTTGAAATCGGCGATAAACACGTAGAAGTAATGGTTCGCCAGATGCTTCGCAAAGTCCGTGTGATCGATGCCGGAGATACTGATGTTCTCCCTGGCACATTGCTAGATATTCACCAATTCACAGAAGCGAACAAAAAAGTGCTGCTTGAAGGCAATCGACCTGCTACAGGCCGTCCTGTCCTTCTCGGTATCACAAAAGCTTCACTCGAGACGGATTCATTCTTGTCTGCCGCATCATTCCAAGAAACAACACGCGTTCTTACAGATGCTGCGATTAAAGGCAAGCGCGATGAACTTCTCGGCCTGAAAGAGAATGTTATCATCGGTAAACTGGTTCCGGCCGGTACCGGTATGATGAATTACAGAAAAGTAAAACCTGTTTCAAACGTTCAGCCTTCGGAAGATATGGTTCCGGCTGAATAATAGAAACTGCTGCAGGAAAGGCTGTTTCGACAGCTTTTCCTCAGTATTACAATTATTCTGGCGGTGGACTGCACTAAAAAATGTCATACGTTGTTGACATCCGTCCCGCAGAGTGATAATATAACCAAGGTGCTCGAAATAAAACCTGTTACTTTGGAGGATATGTTTATGTCTTATGATAAAGTATCACAGGCCAAATCAATTATTATTGGTACGAAGCAAACAGTGAAAGCTCTAAAACGAGGTTCAGTGAAGGAAGTCGTCGTGGCAAAAGACGCGGATTCAGTTCTTACAGCTGGCGTTATCCAGCTTGCAAAGAACCAAAATACCGCTGTCTGTATGGTGGATTCCATGAAAAAGCTCGGCAAAGCCTGCGGAATTGAAGTGGGAGCAGCAGCTGTTGCCATTATGTTATAGCGTACTTTTTGTTTTTATATAAGATATCAATCTTGTGTAAAGACATTGTTTTTTGCCTAATGATGAACCACCTGGGTATGTGGGTTATAAAACGTAATGAAGGGAGGAACACAACATGCCTACAATTAATCAGCTAATTCGCAAGGGACGCGTGAGCAAAGTTGAAAACTCTAAGTCACCTGCACTAAACAAAGGATACAACAGCTTTAAAAAAGAGCACACTAACGTATCTTCTCCACAAAAACGCGGGGTATGTACTCGTGTGGGTACAATGACACCGAAAAAACCGAACTCAGCACTTCGTAAATATGCTCGTGTTCGTTTGACTAACGGAATCGAGGTTACTGCCTACATTCCTGGTATCGGTCACAACCTGCAAGAGCACAGCGTTGTACTGATCCGCGGCGGACGTGTAAAAGACTTACCGGGGGTACGCTACCACATCGTTCGTGGCGCGCTTGATACTGCCGGAGTTGAAAACCGTGCACAAGGCCGTTCTAAATACGGTACGAAACGTCCTAAAGCAAAGTAATCAAATAAATCATTAAAACTATGAAGGGAGGATATTCAGATGCCACGTAAAGGTCCTGTAGCAAAAAGAGATGTTTTACCTGATCCGCTTTACAACTCTAAGCTGGTATCCCGCCTGATCAACAAAATGATGATCGACGGTAAAAAAGGTAAATCTCAAACAATCCTATACAAGTCATTCGATATCATTAAAGAACGCACTGGCAATGATGCAATGGAGGTTTTCGAACAAGCATTGAAAAACATCATGCCTGTACTTGAAGTAAAAGCACGCCGTGTAGGTGGAGCTAACTACCAAGTGCCTGTAGAAGTTCGTCCTGAACGCCGTACAACTCTTGGTCTTCGCTGGTTGGTTAACTATGCGCGTCTTCGCGGAGAAAAAACAATGGAAGAGCGCCTGGCTAACGAAATTCTTGATGCAGCTAACAACACTGGTGCTGCCGTTAAGAAACGTGAAGACACTCACAAGATGGCAGAAGCGAACAAAGCATTTGCTCACTACCGCTGGTAGGATTCATATAATCAAAATAATAATTCCCTAATAAGGAAGGAGAAATTACCCAATGGCAAGAGAGTTCTCCTTAGAAAAAACTCGTAATATCGGGATCATGGCTCACATCGATGCCGGTAAAACGACTACTACAGAACGGATCTTGTTCTACACAGGCCGTATCCACAAAATTGGCGAAACTCACGAAGGTGCTTCGCAAATGGACTGGATGGAGCAGGAACAAGAACGCGGTATCACAATCACTTCTGCAGCAACGACTGCACAGTGGAAAGGTTACCGTGTAAACATCATCGATACACCGGGACACGTAGACTTCACAGTTGAAGTTGAACGTTCACTCCGTGTACTTGATGGTGCGGTTGCCGTACTTGATGCTCAATCAGGTGTTGAGCCTCAGACAGAAACAGTATGGCGCCAAGCAACAACTTACGGAGTACCGCGCGTTGTATTTGTCAACAAAATGGACAAAATCGGCGCAGACTTCCTTTACTCTGTAGGCACTTTAAGAGACCGTCTTCAAGCTAACGCTCACGCAATTCAATTGCCGATCGGCGCTGAAGACAACTTCGAAGGTATCATTGACTTAGTAGAAAACGTTGCGTATTTCTACGAAGATGACCTTGGAACTCGTTCAGATGCGAAAGAAATCCCTGAAGAGTACAAAGAGCAAGCTGAAGAGCTTCGCAGCAGCCTGATTGAAGCTGTAGCTGAGCTTGATGAAGAGCTTATGGAAAAGTACCTTGAAGGTGAAGAAATCACTATCCCTGAACTGAAAGCTGCTATCCGTAAAGGTACACTGAATGTTGAATTCTACCCTGTACTTGTTGGTTCTGCTTTCAAAAACAAAGGTGTTCAGCTTGTACTTGATGCTGTTCTTGACTACCTTCCTGCGCCAACTGATGTTGCTGCAATCAAAGGTGTACGTCCTGACACAGATGAAGAGATCGTTCGTCATTCTTCTGATGAAGAGCCGTTCTCTGCACTTGCATTTAAAGTTATGACTGACCCTTATGTCGGTAAGCTGACATTCTTCCGCGTATATTCCGGTACACTTGATTCCGGTTCATATGTAAAGAACTCTACAAAAGGCAAGCGTGAGCGCGTAGGACGTATCCTTCAAATGCACGCTAACAGCCGTGAAGAGATCTCTACTGTTTACGCTGGAGACATCGCAGCTGCTGTAGGTCTAAAAGATACTTCTACTGGAGATACTCTATGTGATGAGAAGGATCTTGTAATCCTTGAATCAATGGAATTCCCAGAGCCTGTTATCGACGTAGCGATTGAGCCTAAATCAAAAGCTGACCAAGATAAAATGGGTATCGCTTTAGCGAAACTTGCTGAAGAAGATCCTACATTCCGTACACAAACAAACCCTGAAACGGGTCAAACAATCATCTCTGGTATGGGTGAGCTTCACCTTGATATCATTGTTGATCGTATGAAGCGTGAGTTCAAAGTTGAAGCTAACGTTGGTGCTCCTCAAGTTGCGTACCGTGAGACATTCCGTACCGGTGCAAAAGTTGAAGGTAAATTCGTACGTCAATCAGGCGGACGCGGTCAGTTCGGTCACGTTTGGATCGAATTTGAACCGAACGAAGAAGGCGCTGGCTTTGAATTCGAAAACGCAATCGTCGGTGGTGTTGTTCCTCGTGAATACATCCCAGCCGTACAAGCAGGTCTTGAAGACTCTCTTGAAAATGGTGTCCTAGCCGGATTCCCGCTAATCGACATCAAGGCGAAACTTTTTGATGGATCTTACCATGATGTTGACTCAAACGAAATGGCGTTTAAAGTCGCTGCTTCTATGGCATTGAAAAATGCAGTCAGCAAATGTAACCCAGTTCTTCTTGAACCAATCATGAAAGTTGAAGTTGTTATTCCTGAAGAATACATGGGAGACATCATGGGTGATGTTACTTCTCGTCGCGGACGCGTAGAAGGTATGGAAGCTCGCGGTAACGCTCAAGTTGTGCGTGCGATGGTACCTCTTGCTGAAATGTTCGGTTACGCTACTGCCCTTCGTTCTAACACGCAAGGACGCGGTACGTTCACAATGTTCATGGATCACTACGAAGAAGTGCCGAAGAGCATCGCTGAAGAAATTATCAAAAAAAATAAAGGCGAATAATTGATTTTACCACTTAACTCAAGTATAACTACTATTGTAAGATGAGGAAGTGAAAGCTTGCTTTCACTTTCTATCACTCTATACATTACTAATTAAAAGCTCTTAAGGAGGATTTTAGAATGGCTAAAGAAAAATTCGACCGTTCCAAATCACATGCCAATATCGGTACAATTGGACACGTTGACCATGGTAAAACAACATTAACTGCTGCTATCTCAACAGTACTTCATAAGAAATCTGGTAAAGGTACAGCTATGGCGTACGATCAAATTGATGGTGCTCCAGAAGAACGTGAGCGCGGTATCACAATCTCTACTGCACACGTTGAGTACGAAACTGACACTCGTCACTATGCACACGTTGACTGCCCAGGACACGCTGACTATGTTAAAAACATGATCACTGGTGCTGCGCAAATGGACGGAGCTATCCTTGTAGTATCTGCTGCTGATGGCCCAATGCCACAAACTCGTGAGCACATCCTTCTTTCTAAAAACGTTGGTGTACCATACATCGTAGTATTCCTTAACAAATGCGACATGGTAGACGACGAAGAGCTTCTTGAGCTTGTTGAAATGGAAGTTCGCGATCTTCTTAGCGAATACGACTTCCCTGGTGATGATGTACCAGTTGTTAAAGGTTCTGCTCTTAAAGCTCTTGAAGGTGACGCTGAGTACGAAGAAAAAATTCTTGAACTTATGGCTGCAGTTGATGAGTACATCCCAACTCCAGAACGCGACACTGACAAACCATTCATGATGCCAGTTGAGGACGTATTCTCAATCACTGGTCGTGGTACAGTTGCTACTGGCCGTGTAGAACGCGGACAAGTTAAAGTCGGTGACGAAGTTGAAATCATCGGTCTTCAAGAAGAAAACAGCAAAACAACTGTTACAGGTGTTGAAATGTTCCGTAAGCTTCTTGACTACGCTGAAGCTGGAGACAACATCGGTGCACTTCTTCGCGGTGTAGCTCGTGAAGATATCCAACGTGGACAAGTACTTGCTAAACCAGGTACAATCACTCCACACAGCAAATTCAAAGCTGAAGTTTACGTTCTTTCTAAAGAAGAGGGTGGACGTCATACTCCATTCTTCTCTAACTACCGTCCTCAGTTCTACTTCCGTACAACTGACGTAACTGGTATCATCAATCTTCCAGAAGGCGTAGAAATGGTTATGCCTGGAGATAACACTGAAATGATCGTTGAACTTATCTCTACAATCGCTATCGAAGAAGGAACTCGTTTCTCTATTCGTGAAGGCGGACGTACAGTTGGTTCAGGCGTTGTTTCTACAATCACTGAGTAATCGACTCGTTCATTAATGCGGGGTCCCTTATGGGGCCTCGTTTTTTTGTTTCCCCGCTGATTCCATGTATAATAGAACGTATACAAATTTTAGGAGCAGACCGATGAACGATAACTTCAAGAAAACCAATCGTATTTCAATGCTTCAGCAATTGCTGATTAATGGCAGTGAACAAACCATTATGATTAATGGTGATGACAGGAGTAATCCGCTGCTTTTATTTTTGCACGGCGGTCCCGGCACGCCTCAAATCGGCTATGCGAGAAAATACCAGAATAAGCTGGAAAAGCATTTCACCGTTGTGAACTGGGATCAGAGAGGGGCGGGTCTCTCTTATTCAAAGGAAATTCCGGGTTCATCTATGACTTTAAATCAGCTGACAGCCGATACCATTCATTTGACCGAACACTTATGCAAGCAATTCAGCAGGCAAAAAATATATATCGCCGGCTATTCGTGGGGTTCAGTTCTGGCGCTTCATGTTCTTCAAGAGAGACCTGATTTGTATTATGGGTATATCGGTATCAGTCAGGTGGTTAATATTCAAAAGGAAGAAATGGAAGCTTACCGGCTGATGATGGAATGGAGCAGGCAACGCAAACATTTCCTGCTGGAAAAGACGCTGCGCTTTATCGGAGCGCCTCCATGGGAGAAACAGCTGCAGCGATCGTTATTTTTGCTTTGTATCGAGATGAGGGGAGGGGGCTTTACCCATCATCCGATCGGTGCTCTTAAAGCAGGGGGGCGAATGCTGTTTGGTGAACCGTACGGTGTGAGGGGGAGCTTCTTAGCCGCGCGGGGGCAAATGTTCAGCCTGAAACACCTGTGGGAGGATCTCATTTTCTTTGATGCCGGAGAATCAGTTTCTTCTATTATAATACCGTGCTGTTTTATGTCAGGGAGATACGATTTGACGGTCCCGGGGACGACGTCTTATGAATATTATCAGAAGGTTGATGCGCCGTATAAAGAATGGCATTGGTTTGAGAACTCAGCCCATTCGCCTCACTTGGAGGAACCGGATCGCTTTGCCGAAGTTGTCAGCCGGTTCGCATCGTTCCATCTCTGAAAGAAAACAGGCATATCCTTGATTAATCATGGTATCACCTGTATAATAATCAAAGTGTGAAAACCACAAGGTTCTTTAAATAAACCTTGCAACATGCGTCTATTTTCTGTATAATAGTGTATGTTGGTCTTTGACTGCGATGAAGTGAGAGGTTGCTGACACACCCGGCCGCTTTGCCATGGCAAGGTGATCAGGTTTTTCTCACGGAGAACTGTCTAACGTGATGTAGGCGAAAAGGAGGGAAAATAATGGCAAAACAAAAAATTCGTATTCGTTTAAAAGCATATGATCATAGAATCCTTGATCAATCTGCAGAGAAGATTGTTGAAACGGCAAAACGTTCTGGTGCCAGCGTATCTGGTCCGATTCCGTTGCCAACTGAAAAATCAGTTTACACAATCCTTCGTGCGGTGCACAAATACAAAGATTCTCGTGAGCAATTTGAAATGCGTACACATAAACGTTTAATCGACATTGTGAACCCAACACCACAAACTGTTGATGCTCTCATGCGATTAGACTTACCATCTGGTGTCGATATCGAAATCAAACTTTAATTCTAAAATATAGAATGATCTTAATAGGAGGTGTGACGAATGACCAAAGGAATCTTAGGAAGAAAAATTGGTATGACGCAAGTATTCGCAGAGAACGGTGATCTTATCCCGGTAACTGTTATTGAAGCAGCTCCAAACGTTGTTCTTCAAAAGAAAACAGCTGAAAACGATGGCTATGAAGCGATCCAGCTTGGTTTTGACGATAAGCGTGAAAAGCTTTCAAACAAACCGGAAAAAGGACACGTTGCAAAAGCGGAAACTGCTCCTAAGCGCTTCGTTAAAGAATTACGCGGCGTGGATATGGATGCGTATGAAATTGGTCAGGAAGTCAAGGTTGAAATTTTCTCTGCAGGAGAAATCGTAGATGTAACAGGAGTATCTAAAGGTAAAGGTTTCCAAGGTGCAATCAAGCGCCACGGACAATCTCGCGGACCTATGTCTCACGGTTCACGCTACCACCGTCGTCCTGGTTCAATGGGACCTGTAGATCCTAACCGTGTATTCAAAGGTAAACTATTACCTGGACGCATGGGCGGAGATCAAATCACTGTCCAAAACCTTGAAATCGTAAAAGTAGATGCTGAGCGCAATCTTCTTTTGATTAAAGGTAACGTACCTGGTGCGAGAAAAACTTTAATCACTGTTAAAAGTGCTGTTAAATCTAAATAAGTCTCTTAGGAAAGGAGGAAATTGATCATGCCAAAAGTAGCATTATACAACCAAAACGGTTCTACTGCTGGTGATATCGAATTAAACGCGTCTGTATTTGGAATTGAGCCAAATGAGAGCGTAGTATTCGACGCTATTCTTATGCAAAGAGCTTCCTTACGTCAAGGATCTCACAAAGTAAAAAATCGTTCTGAAGTACGCGGCGGAGGTCGCAAACCATGGCGTCAAAAAGGTACAGGTCGTGCCCGTCAAGGTTCAATCCGTTCACCGCAATGGCGCGGAGGTGGTGTCGTATTCGGCCCAACACCACGCAGCTATTCTTACAAATTACCTAAAAAAGTTCGCCGCTTGGCAATCAAATCAGTATTGTCTTCTAAAGTGAACGACAACAACATTATTGTTCTTGAAGATCTTACTCTTGATACGGTTAAAACAAAAGAAATGGCAGCTATCCTTAAAGGATTATCTGTTGAGAAAAAAGCTTTAATCGTAACTGCGGATGCAAACGAAGCAGTATCTCTTTCTGCACGCAACATCCCTGGAGTTACAGTTGTTCAAGCTAACGGAATCAACGTGTTAGACGTTGTCAACCACGAGAAGCTTCTGATTACAAAAGCTGCGGTTGAAAAAGTAGAGGAGGTGCTTGCATAATGAAAGATCCTCGTGATGTTCTTAAGCGCCCCGTCATTACTGAACGTTCTGCTGATTTAATGACTGAAAAAAAATATACTTTTGAAGTTGATGTAAGAGCTAATAAAACAGAAGTGAAAGATGCAGTTGAAAGTATCTTTGGAGTGAAAGTTGACAAAGTCAACATCATGAACTACAAAGGGAAATCAAAACGTGTCGGCCGCTACACTGGTATGACTAGCCGTCGCAGAAAAGCGATCGTAAAACTTACTGCAGACAGCAAAGAAATCGAAATTTTTGAAGCTTAATTATCTGTAAAAAGAAGGAGGGAAATTCAAAATGGCGATTAAAAAGTATAAACCGACCTCTAACGGACGTCGTGGCATGACAACTTCAGATTTTGCTGAAATCACGACTGACCAGCCGGAAAAATCCTTGCTTGCGCCCCTTCACAAAAAAGGCGGACGTAACAACCAAGGTAAATTGACTGTACGTCACCAAGGTGGCGGACACAAACGCCAATACCGTGTTATCGACTTCAAACGCGATAAAGATGGTATACCTGGACGCGTTGCTACAGTTGAGTACGATCCAAACCGTTCAGCTAACATTGCACTAATCAACTATGTAGACGGAGAAAAACGTTACATTCTTGCACCAAAAGGAATTCAAGTAGGTACTGAAATCATGTCCGGCCCTGAAGCTGACATCAAAGTAGGTAACGCACTTCCGCTTATCAACATCCCTGTTGGTACAGTTGTGCATAACATTGAATTAAAACCTGGTAAAGGCGGACAGCTTGTACGTTCAGCTGGTACATCTGCTCAGGTTCTTGGTAAAGAAGGCAAATACGTTCTTGTACGTCTTAACTCTGGTGAAGTTCGCATGATCCTTTCTGCTTGCCGCGCTTCTATCGGTCAAGTAGGTAACGAGCAGCACGAACTTATCAACGTTGGTAAAGCAGGACGCTCTCGCTGGAAAGGCATCCGCCCTACAGTCCGCGGTTCTGTAATGAACCCTAACGATCACCCGCACGGTGGTGGTGAAGGTCGCGCGCCAATCGGACGTAAATCACCAATGTCTCCTTGGGGCAAACCGACTCTTGGATTCAAGACACGTAAGAAAAAGAACAAATCTGATAAATTTATCGTACGTCGTCGTAAAAATAAATAACGGGGTTGTCTACGGTTCATTTCGGACCGTAGTGCAATCACGAAGGGAGGTTCCAAAATGGCTCGCAGCTTGAAAAAAGGACCATTTGTCGATGGACACTTGATGACAAAAATCGAGAAATTAAATGAAACGGACAAGAAACAAGTTGTAAAAACTTGGTCTCGCCGTTCAACTATTTTCCCACAATTTATCGGTCACACTATCGCAGTATATGACGGACGTAAACACGTGCCTGTATTCATTTCTGAAGACATGGTAGGCCACAAGTTGGGCGAATTCGCACCGACTCGTACTTACAAAGGCCACGCCAGTGACGATAAAAAAACAAGACGCTAAGAGAGGAGGCTTTTAAATGCAAGCTAAAGCTGTTGCAAGAACAGTCCGTATTGCTCCTCGTAAAGCACGTCTAGTAATGGACCTGATTCGAGGTAAGCAAGTAGGCGAAGCAGTATCTATCCTGAACTTAACTCCGAGAGCTGCTTCTCCGATCATCGAAAAAGTTTTAAAATCTGCTATCGCAAATGCTGAGCACAACTACGAGATGGACGCTAACAATCTGGTTATTTCTCAGGCATTTGTTGACGAAGGCCCAACGTTAAAAAGATTCCGCCCGCGTGCTATGGGACGTGCGAGCCAAATCAACAAACGTACGAGCCACATTACAATCGTTGTATCAGAAAAGAAGGAGGGATAAGTAGTGGGTCAAAAGGTAAATCCAGTCGGTCTTCGTATCGGAGTCATTCGTGATTGGGAATCTAAGTGGTACGCTGGTAAAGATTACGCTGACTTCCTGCACGAAGATTTAAAAATTCGTGAATTCATTAGCAAACGCCTTTCTGACGCTTCTGTTTCTAAAGTAGAAATCGAGCGCGCAGCAAACCGCGTTAACATTACGATCCACACTGCTAAGCCTGGTATGGTAATCGGTAAAGGCGGATCTGAAGTTGAAGCACTTCGTAAAGCCCTTAACAGCCTTACTGGCAAGCGTGTACACATTAACATTCTTGAAATCAAAAGAGCAGATCTTGATGCTCAGCTTGTAGCTGACAACATCGCTCGTCAACTAGAAAACCGTATTTCTTTCCGCCGTGCGCAGAAACAACAAATCCAACGCACTATGCGTGCTGGAGCACAAGGTGTGAAAACAATGGTTTCCGGCCGTCTTGGCGGAGCTGACATTGCTCGTTCTGAATACTACAGTGAAGGAACTGTTCCATTGCACACTTTACGTGCTGACATCGACTATGCAACATCTGAAGCTGACACAACTTACGGTAAGCTTGGTGTAAAAGTCTGGATCTATCGTGGAGAGGTTCTTCCTACTAAGAAGAAAACTGAGGAAGGAGGAAAATAATATGTTATTACCAAAACGCGTTAAATATCGCAGAGAGCATCGCGGAAAAATGCGCGGTCGCGCTAAAGGCGGTACTGAAGTACATTTTGGTGAGTACGGTATCCAGGCTCTTGAAGCTTCTTGGATCACAAACCGCCAAATCGAAGCTGCACGTATTGCGATGACTCGTTACATGAAACGTGGCGGTAAAGTTTGGATTAAAATTTTCCCTTCAAAACCTTACACTGCTAAACCGCTTGAGGTACGGATGGGTTCCGGTAAAGGGGCTCCTGAAGGCTGGGTAGCTGTTGTAAAACCGGGCAAAGTTTTATTTGAAATTTCTGGTGTGTCTGAAGAGGTAGCTCGTGAAGCTCTTCGTCTTGCATCTCACAAATTGCCAATTAAAACGAAGTTCGTAAAACGTGAAGAAATTGGTGGTGAATCAAATGAAAGCTAATGAAATTCGTGACCTTACCACTGCTGAAATTGAACAAAAAGTAAAGTCTCTTAAAGAAGAACTTTTCAATCTTCGCTTTCAATTAGCGACAGGACAACTTGAAAATACTGCTCGCATTCGTGAAGTGCGCAAAGCTATCGCGCGCATGAAAACTGTGATTCGTGAAAGAGAAATTGCTGCCAACAAATAATCACTGAGGGGAGGTCGTGAGCATGAGCGAACGTAACCAACGCAAAGTTTACCAAGGCCGTGTTGTTTCTGACAAAATGGATAAAACCATCACTGTTGTTGTTGAAACATACAAAAAGGATCCTATTTACGGTAAACGCGTAAAATACTCAAAGAAATTCAAAGCACATGATGAAAATAACCAAGCTAAAATCGGAGACATCGTAAAGATCATGGAAACTCGTCCATTATCTGCAACTAAGCGTTTTCGTCTAGTAGAAGTTGTCGAAGAAGCTGTTATTATCTAATAAAGTTCGGAATTCTTTTTCCGAAGGGAGGTAACAAATAATGATTCAACAAGAGACTCGTTTAAAAGTTGCTGACAACTCCGGTGCGCGTGAGGTACTTACTATTAAAGTTCTTGGCGGTTCTGGACGTAAAACGGCTAACATTGGTGATGTAATTGTTTGCACGGTTAAACAAGCAACACCAGGAGGCGTTGTCAAAAAAGGTGAAGTCGTAAGAGCTGTTATCGTTCGCACAAAAAGCGGAGCACGCAGAACTGACGGATCATACATCAGCTTCGATGAGAATGCATGTGTTATCATCCGTGACGACAAGAGCCCGCGTGGAACTCGTATCTTCGGACCGGTTGCCCGTGAATTACGTGAAAACAACTTCATGAAAATTGTTTCTCTGGCTCCAGAAGTTATCTAATGAAATAAATGCCTTACTCAAGGAGGTGCGATCAGGATGCATGTGAAAAAAGGCGATAAAGTAATGGTTATCTCTGGTAAAGATAAAGGCAAACAAGGTACGATCCTTGCTGCTTTCCCTAAAAAGGACCGCGTTCTAGTTGAGGGCGTAAACATGGTGAAGAAGCACTCTAAACCAACTCAAGCAAACCCTCAAGGCGGTATTTCTAATCAAGAGGCGCCAATTCATGTATCAAACGTTATGCCGCTCGATCCTAAAACAGGTGAAGTGACTCGCGTAGGATACAAAGTGGAAGATGGCAAAAAAGTTCGTGTTGCAAAAAAATCTGGGCAAGTCTTAGATAAATAGTATTTAAAGGAAGGGAGGTCTATCTCATGAACCGCCTTAAAGAAAAGTACAATAAAGAAATTTCACCTGCTTTAATGACGAAGTTCAACTACGACTCTGTTATGCAGGTGCCAAAAATCGAAAAAATCGTAATCAACATGGGTGTCGGTGATGCTGTTCAAAACGCAAAAGCAATCGACAGTGCTGTTGAAGAATTAACGTTTATCGCAGGTCAAAAACCTGTCGTTACTCGTGCGAAGAAATCAATTGCTGGATTCCGTCTTCGTGAGGGAATGCCTATCGGTGCGAAAGTAACTCTTCGCGGAGAGCGCATGTATGATTTCCTTGATAAACTTATTTCTGTATCTTTACCGCGTGTACGTGACTTCCGCGGGATTTCTAAGAAATCTTTCGACGGTCGCGGAAACTACACTCTTGGTATCAAAGAACAGTTAATCTTCCCTGAAATTGACTACGATAAAGTAACAAAGGTTCGCGGAATGGACATCGTTATCGTAACGACTGCTAACTCTGACGAAGAGGCTCGTGAGCTATTAACTCAAGTAGGTATGCCGTTCCAGAAATAATCAATGAAAGGGAGGCGAAATCGTGGCTAAAAAGTCAATGATTGCGAAACAACAACGTACACCAAAGTTTAAAGTGCAAGAGTACACTCGCTGTGAACGCTGCGGACGTCCGCACTCAGTCATTCGTAAATTTAAACTTTGCCGTATTTGTTTCCGTGAGCTTGCATATAAAGGACAAATTCCTGGCGTGAAAAAAGCCAGCTGGTAATCCCCAAGAATGGGAAGGAGGTAATTATATAATGGTTATGACAGATCCAATTGCAGATATGCTGACTCGTATTCGCAATGCAAACATGGTACGTCATGAGAAGCTTGAAATTCCTGCTTCTAAATTGAAAAGAGAAATTGCTGACATTTTAAAGCGTGAAGGTTTCATTCGTGACGTTGAGTTCGTAGAAGACAGCAAACAAGGTATCATCCGCGTTTTCTTGAAATACGGACAAAACAACGAGCGCGTTATCACTGGTCTTAAAAGAATCAGCAAACCAGGTTTGCGTGTATACGCTAAATCAAATGAAGTACCTCGCGTACTTAACGGTCTTGGAATCGCGATTATTTCTACATCACAAGGTGTTTTAACGGACAAAGAAGCCCGTGCAAAACAAGCTGGTGGAGAAGTTCTAGCATACGTTTGGTAAGAAGTTTAACAAGAATGGAGGTGTTTTAGTATGTCTCGTGTAGGTAAAAAACTGCTTGAGATCCCTTCTGGAGTTACAGTAACGCTGAACGAAGGCAACACTGTAGCTGTAAAAGGACCAAAAGGAGAATTAACTCGTACTTTCCATCCTGATATGGAAATCAAAATTGAGGACAACGTGCTTACAGTTACTCGTCCTTCTGATCACAAAGAGCACCGTGCGCTGCATGGTACGACTCGCAGTCTGCTTGGAAACATGGTTGAAGGCGTATCTAAAGGATTTGAAAGAGGTTTGGAATTAGTCGGTGTCGGTTATCGTGCGGCTAAATCCGGAAACAAACTTGTTTTAAACGTTGGATACTCTCATCCTGTTGAGATCGTTCCTGAAGAGGGCATCGAAATCGAAGTTCCTTCTCAAACTAAAGTAGTTGTAAAAGGTACAGACAAAGAGCGTGTAGGAGCTATCGCTGCTAACATTCGCGCTGTACGTTCTCCAGAGCCTTACAAAGGTAAAGGAATCCGCTACGAAGGTGAAGTTGTTCGCCGTAAAGAAGGTAAATCTGCTAAGTAAGACCGCTTAAAGTGAAGAAAGGAGTGACCTAAGGATGATTACGAAAACTAGCAAAAATGCTGCTCGTCAAAAAAGACATGCCCGTGTTCGTGCTAAACTTTCAGGCACAGCTGAAAGACCTCGTCTGAATGTGTTCCGTTCAAACAAACACATTTATGCTCAAATCATCGATGATGTAAATGGCGTTACACTTGCTAGTGCTTCTACTCTCGATAAAGATTTGAACGTGGAAAGCACTGGTGACAGCGCTGCTGCTGCTAAAGTCGGTGAACTCGTTGCGAAACGCGCTTCTGAGAAAGGTGTTTCTGACGTAGTATTTGACCGCGGCGGATACTTATACCATGGACGTGTAAAAGCTCTGGCCGATGCAGCTCGTGAAGCCGGACTGAAATTTTAATAAAAAAAGGAGGGACACATGATTATGCGTCGTATTGACCCAAGCAAATTAGAGTTAGAAGAACGCTTAGTTACGGTTAACCGCGTAGCGAAAGTTGTTAAAGGTGGTCGTCGTTTCCGTTTCGCAGCTCTAGTCGTTGTCGGTGACAAAAACGGTCACGTAGGTTTCGGTACTGGTAAAGCACAAGAAGTACCTGAAGCAATCCGCAAAGCTGTTGAAGATGCGAAAAAGAATTTGATTGAAGTACCAATGGTTGGAACTACGATTCCACACGAAATCATCGGACGTTTCGGTGCAGGCAATATCTTGTTGAAACCTGCTTCTGAAGGTACTGGAGTTATCGCTGGAGGCCCTGTACGTGCGGTACTTGAGCTTGCTGGCGTTGCTGATATCCTTTCTAAGTCTTTAGGTTCTAACACACCGATCAACATGATCCGTGCAACACTTCAAGGTTTAAGTGAGCTTAAACGTGCCGAAGAGGTTGCGAAGCTTCGTGGAAAATCTGTAGAAGAACTGTTAGGATAAGGAGGGAACATTAATGGCTAAATTAGAAATTACCCTCAAACGCAGTGTAATCGGTCGCCCGGAAGATCAGCGCGTTACTGTAAGAACACTTGGTTTAAAGAAAACAAACCAAACTGTCGTTCATGAAGATAACGCTGCGATCCGCGGTATGATTAATAAAGTGTCTCATCTAGTTTCTGTTAAAGAACAATAAAAATAAATTATAGGCTAAGGAGGTGTCCTAATGAAACTTCATGAATTAAAGCCTTCAGAAGGTTCACGTAAAGTACGCAATCGCGTAGGTCGTGGTATTGGTTCTGGTAACGGTAAAACAGCTGGTAAAGGTCACAAAGGTCAAAACGCTCGTTCTGGCGGCGGTGTACGTCCTGGATTCGAGGGGGGACAAATGCCTTTATTCCAACGTCTTCCTAAACGCGGTTTTACAAACATCAACCGTAAGGATTACGCTATTGTGAACGTAGACAAATTGAACGGTTTTGCGGAAGGAACGGAAGTCACTCCTGAACTTCTTCTTGAGACTGGTGTTATTAGCAAACTTAATGCAGGAGTAAAGATTCTTGGCAACGGTAAATTAGAGAAAAAATTAACTGTAAAAGCCAATAAATTCTCTGCTTCTGCGAAAGAAGCTGTTGAAGCTGCTGGCGGTACAGCTGAGGTGATCTAACTTGTTTAAGACAATCTCCAACTTTATGCGTGTGAGTGATATTCGGAATAAAATCATTTTTACATTACTCATGCTTATCGTCTTTCGCATAGGTGCGTTTATCCCTGTGCCATATGTAAATGCTCAGGCGTTGCAGACACAAAGTTCGATGGGGGTTTTTGATCTCCTTAATACATTTGGCGGCGGTGCGCTTTATCAGTTCTCCATATTTGCGATGGGAATTACGCCTTACATCACTGCTTCAATCATCATTCAGCTGCTTCAGATGGATGTTGTGCCGAAGTTTACCGAGTGGTCTAAGCAAGGTGAAGTCGGCCGCCGTAAATTAGCTCAGTTCACGAGATATTTTACGATTGTGCTTGGTTTTATCCAGGCATTAGGTATGTCTTACGGGTTTAACAACCTGGCAAACGGTATGCTGATTGAAAAATCCGGCATATCGACATATCTGATTATTGCTTTAGTACTCACTGGAGGAACTGCTTTTTTAATGTGGCTGGGAGAACAAATTACTTCCAATGGAGTAGGTAACGGAATTTCGATCATCATCTTCGCGGGGATTGTGGCTAGTATTCCGAAAACTGTTGGGCAGATTTATGAGACTCAATTTGTCGGCAGCAGCGATCAGCTGTTTATTCATATTGTGAAAATCGCCTTACTGGTGATTGCGATTTTGGCCGTTATTGTTGGTGTTATTTTCATTCAGCAGGCCGTACGCAAAATCGCAATTCAATATGCAAAAGGGCAAGGTCGTTCACCTGTTGGCGGAGGCCAGTCAACTCACCTTCCGCTTAAAGTGAATCCGGCAGGGGTTATTCCGGTAATCTTTGCGGTTGCGTTTCTTATTACGCCGCGTACTATCGCGTCATTTTTCGGAGAAAACAATGTGACAAAGTGGATTCAAGCCAACTTTGACAATACACATCCGGTGGGCATGGCGGTTTATGTCGCATTAATTATCGCCTTTACGTACTTCTATGCTTTTGTGCAGGTAAACCCTGAACAAATGGCTGATAACCTAAAAAAACAGGGTGGCTATATCCCGGGGGTTCGTCCAGGGAAAATGACTCAAGATAGAATTACGAGCATTTTGTATCGACTTACGTTTGTGGGTTCTATATTCTTAGCCGTGATTTCCATTCTTCCTATCTTTTTCATTCAATTCGCTGGATTGCCTCAAAGTGCACAGATTGGCGGAACATCATTGTTAATTGTCGTCGGGGTAGCCTTGGAGACAATGAAGCAGCTGGAGAGCCAGTTAGTGAAACGTAATTACCGAGGATTTATGAAAAATTAGAGGACTGGTTTTAACCATTCCTCTAAATAAGAGAGGACGGGGGAAATCCGAATGAACTTAGTCTTAATGGGACTTCCTGGAGCCGGTAAAGGCACACAGGGAGAACGAATTGTTGAGGATTATGGGATACCTCATATCTCAACGGGAGATATGTTCCGTGCTGCTATGAAAGAAGAAACACCACTCGGACTCGAAGCAAAGTCTTATATTGATAAAGGCGAGCTCGTACCGGACGAAGTCACAATCGGCATTGTCAAAGAAAGACTCGGCAAAGATGATTGTGAAAGAGGTTTTCTTCTGGACGGATTTCCGCGAACAGTCGCTCAGGCTGAAGCTCTTGAAAACATTCTTGAGGAATACGGCAAGCCGATTGATTATGTCATTAACATTAAAGTAGACAAAGACTCTTTAATGGAACGTTTGACTGGACGCAGAATTTGCAGTGTTTGCGGCACAACCTATCATTTGGTTTTCAATCCGCCGAAAACGCCGGGTGTTTGTGATAAAGACGGAGGAGACCTTTATCAACGGGCAGATGATAATGAGGAAACCGTCTCAAAACGGCTTGAGGTCAACATGAAGCAGACTCAGCCTTTACTCGATTTTTATTCTGAGAAAGGGTATCTTGTCAACGTCAATGGCCAGCAGGACATTAACGACGTGTACAAAGATGTGAAAGAGCTTCTTGGAGGATTGAGCAAATGATTATCTGTAAGACCCCTCGTGAGCTTGGCATCATGCGGGAAGCAG
>NZ_JQKM01000019.1:0-24059 GCF_000746035.1 Bacillus sp. UNC69MF
GGCGTGATCGCTGACAATTACATTCTGAACCAGACAGAAAACGAACGGAAGACCGTCATGGCGCCGAAGGTGAAAGGGCTTATCAATCTTGATGAAGCAGCGAAAGATGTGCGGCTGGACTTTTTCATTCTGTTTTCTTCCTTGGCGGGAGGTATGGGAAATCCGGGGCAGGCCGGTTATGCGGCAGCCAACGCATTTATGGATGTTTATGCAGCCCGCCGGAACCGTCTCGTGCGGGACAACGAGCGGAGCGGGCAGACCCTGTCCGTCAACTGGCCGCTTTGGGAAGAGGGCGGTATGCGTGTGGACAAAGAGACAGAACGGCTGATGTATGAACAGACCGGAATGAAAGCCATGCGATCGGCCTCAGGCATCCAAGCGCTGTACGCCGCTTTTGCCTCCGGAGAACACCAGGTCATGGTGGCAGAGGGCGACGAAAAACGGATTCGAAAAAACCTGATGCCTGAAACGCCGGAACCGTCCCGTAGCATTCATGTGTCAAGGAAGACGCCCGTCCATATGCCGAATAAAGTACAAGCGGAACTCAAACATATGATATCAGGCATTCTGAAGGTGAAAGAAGACGAGATAGATGCTGAATCAGAGATGAGAGATTATGGCTTTGATTCGGTTTCATTCACGCAGTTTGCAAATGAACTAAATAAAATGTATGGGCTTGAACTGACACCGGCCGTGTTTTTTGAATATCCGACAGTCTTTCGTTTTGCCCAATACTTGCTGACGGAACATCCGGATACATTCGGCTCACAGGCAGAAACAGAAACGGAGAAACCGGTTGTGCGTAAAAAAATGAAGACGGAGCCATTCTTGATTCCGTCCCGTCTTCCTAAAACAAAAACCGCAGCTGCACCTGAGCCCGTGGCGATAATCGGAATCAGCTGTGCATTTCCAATGGCTGAAAATCCGGAAATGTTTTGGGAGAATTTAGCCGGAGAAAAGGACTGCATTTCTGAAATACCGCCGGAGCGCTGGGACTGGAGACAGTATTACGGAGATCCGCAGAAAGATAAAAATGCGAGCAATGTAAAGTGGGGCGGCTTCATTGATGAAACCGCTCAATTTGATCCTTTATTCTTCGGTATTTCTCCGCATGAAGCCGAAATGATGGATCCTCAGCAAAGACTTTTAATGATGCATGTATGGAAAGCGATTGAAGATGCAGGCTGCTCTGCCAAAAGCCTGTCAGGTACAAATACAGGCATTTTTGCAGGCACGACAAACAGCGGTTACGCCCAGGAAGCTTCAAAGTTCCATATAGAGATTGAGGGTTCTTCCGCCGCCGGTACGGTTCCGTCAATCGGTCCGAACCGCATGAGCTATTTTCTGAATATACATGGGCCGAGCGAACCGATTGAAACCGCCTGTTCAAGCTCATTGGTCGCTGTTCACCGTGCGGTCAGGGCAATTCAGGCCGGAGACTGCGGCATCGCGATTGCAGGAGGCGTCAATGCTATTGTGTCGCCGGATATGCATATCAGCTTTAATAAAGCGGGAATGCTCAGTGAAGACGGGCGCTGCAAAACATTTTCCGATCAAGCGGACGGGTATGTCAGAGCTGAAGGTGCGGGCATGATTGTTTTGAAAACATTATCCGATGCGGAACGTGACGGCGACCGTATTTATGCCGTTATTCGCGGAACGGCGGAAAATCATGGCGGACGGGCGGCTTCCCTTACATCGCCGAATCCGAAAGCACAGACAGAAGTCATGATAAAAGCGTATCAGCAAGCGAACATCGACCCCCGTACAGTGAGTTATATTGAAGCCCACGGCACGGGAACGCCGCTCGGTGATCCAATAGAAATCAACGGACTCAAAGCGGCTTTTGCAGCGCTTTATCAGAAAGCCGGAGTAACGGCACCCGATCAGCCTCATTGCGGCCTCGGTTCCGTCAAAACGAATATCGGCCACACAGAGCTTGCCGCCGGCATGGCCGGGCTTTTAAAAATTATTTTGCAGATGCAGCACAAAACGCTTGTGAAAAGTCTGCATTGTGAAACCGTTAATCCGTATATCAGCCTCGATGGCAGCCCGTTTTATTTCGTCCGCGACACTCAGCCGTGGAAAGCGGCGACTGATGATAGCGGAAATGAACTGCCGCGGAGAGCGGGTGTCAGCTCGTTCGGATTTGGCGGTGTCAATGCTCATGTCGTGCTCGAAGAATATGTTTCTCCTGTTGAAGAGAAACAATGGACGTCCGGTGAACTTCAGCCGACCTTATTCATTCTCTCGGCAAAGACGGCGGAACAGCTGAAGGAACGTGCGGAACAGCTGCGCAGATATTTGGAAAAGACACATTCAGCTGACGGAGCTCTTGCGGGTATCGCTTATACGCTTCAGCTTGGCCGGGATGAAATGGAAGAGCGCCTTGCCGTTATTGCTGAAACAAAAGAAGAGCTTACGAACGCGCTGAATGATTTCCTCAGCGGCAAGGAGACGGGGCAGAATTTCTTTACAGGCCGGAACAAAGCGATGAAACAGCTGTTTACAGAGATGACGGACAACGCAGAAATGAGCGGGACCGTAGATCAATGGATTGAAGCAGGAAAGTATACAATGCTTGCAAAATTATGGGTGCAAGGTTTACATGTCGACTGGAATAAATTATATCCGGACGAAAGGCCAAAAAAAGTCAGCCTGCCCGTCTATCCTTTTGCGAAAACACATTGCTGGATACCGCACAGTGCCCAGCATATAAGGCACCGGGAGACTTATGAGATTGATACGTCCCCGCTTGAGACTTATGAGCGCCTGCTTGATGAATTGGAGAAAAACGAAATAAGCATAGAAGCCGCTGTAAAAAGAACGATCGGTTTTTACAGGGATTAGCGTAATGGAGGAAACCATATGAAAGAGTTTCTGCACCGGGTTTTTTCTGACGTCAAAAATAAAAAAATGACAAAACAGGATGCGATCGGCATTTTGCGCGATTATGATATGCGGATGGGACTTCGCCAATCGGCTTCCCTTCATCCGCTTGCTCAGCAGCATATTTCCGATGAAACGGGACAGGGATTCTCGGCAGCTTTCAGCGGCCGGGAATTTTTTCTCGCTGATGTTTCTTTACAGCGTAAAAAGCTTATGCCCGGAGAACTTCTTTTGGAAATGGCGAGAGCTGCGGCTGTTTTGACAGTAAAGGAGACTGAGGCTGTCCGGCTGACACATATCGTGTGGTCAAAGCCCATTCTGACTGAGGCTGAGCCGTTCCATATCGAAATCAGGCTGATACCCGCAGAGGGTGAAGCCAAAAGGTTTGAGATTTACAATCCATTTTCTGCCGATTTCAGTCATCATGATGTGTACAGCCAAGGGATGATTCAGCCAGTTGATGCTGCGCCTGGCATGCTGGATATCAGCCGCTTGAAGGAAAACAGCGGTTCCCTGATGGATCAGCAGCAAATTGAAGCCATCACTCAGAACGATACCGTTCAATACAGTGAGCACATGAAAGGAATTGAGCGTATTTACGCCTCAGCAGGACGGATGCTGGCAGACATATCAATTCCATTGACAAACCAAAAAGAATCCGCCCGATTCGGCCTCCCTCCCTGTGTGATGAAAAGTGTGACAGAGGCATGCGCGCTGCTTGGCGGCAAAGAATATAAAACGCTCGCCCCGGTTTCATTGGACGAGCTTTTGTTTTATGAATCTTGTCCTGACAAGGTATGGGCCGAGATACAAGAGAAGGCGGGGAGCTTTTATATTGATTTATGTGACGAAGAAGGGAAAATATGGGCTTCCCTATCAGGGTTGAAGCTGCAACCTGTCATCAAGACGGGCGCTCCCGGAAAAACCAATGCCGAACACCGCAGTGAACGTTTGTATGAACAAACGCTTCTTCAGCTCAAAACGCTGTTTGCCCTGACTACAAAAATTGCTGTTTCCAACATAGATACTGAAGAGCCGCTGGAAACCTACGGAATCGACTCAGTCACTGTGACGAAATTGAACCGCGAATTGTCTCTGCTTTTCGGTGACCTTTCCAAAACGGTTTTTTACGAATATAAGACACTGGGATCTCTGGCAGCTCACTTTGTCACGGATTATCCAAAAGAATGCCGAAAATGGACAAATGATGATGACCACCGTTCAGGCATATCAGAACAGGTTTTGGCAAATGAAGATTTTCCGGTGCTTCCGTCGTTTATCAAGCGAAAGAAACGGCCTGCTTTTTCCAATGAGAACCAGACAAAAGAAGGGATTGCGATTATCGGAGTCAGCGGACGTTATCCGCAAGCTGAAACACTTGAAGAGTACTGGGATAACTTAGCGGCCGGAAAAGACTGTGTGACGGAAATTCCCGAAGAGCGCTGGGAAAAGGACAAGTACTACAACCCTGATCCTGAAGCGGCCGTGAAAGAAGGGAAAAGTTACAGTAAGCGGGGCGGGTTTCTGAAAGATGCCGCTTTCTTTGATCCGCTGTTTTTTCAAATTTCACCCCGTGATGCTTTGAATATGGACCCGCAGGAGCGTCTCTTTATTGAAATGTGCTGGCAGGTGCTGGAGGATGCCGGTTATACGAAGGAACAGCTTGAGAATTTGTATAACGGCCGGGTCGGCGTTTTTGCGGGCATTACGAAAAACGGGTACGGAATGTACTGGAAAAACGGCGGCACCCTGCAGCCGAAAACGTCGTTCAGTTCAGCGGCCAACAGAGTTTCCTATTTTCTTAATCTGAAAGGGCCGAGCATGCCGGTCGACACGATGTGCTCATCTTCGCTGACTGCAATTCACGAATCGTGTGAAAACATCCTTCGCGGCGAATGCGACATGGCGATTGCCGGCGGTGTGAATGTGTATACGCATCCTTCGGCTTATGCGGAGCTCAGCGCCTATCGAATGCTTTCAAAAGACGGAACGTGCAAAAGTTTCGGTGAAGGCGGGGACGGATTTGTTCCCGGGGAAGGCGTCGGGGCCGTGCTGTTAAAGCCGCTGTCAAAAGCGATGGCTGATAAGGACCATATTTACGGGGTGATTCGCGGCACTCATATCAATCACGGCGGCAGAACAAACGGGTATACAGTGCCGAGTCCGAGCGCTCAGGCTGACGTGATTTCCGGCGCGCTTGAAAAATCAGGAATACATCCGCGGATGATCAGCTGTATCGAAGCCCACGGCACGGGCACTGAACTCGGAGATCCGATCGAAATAGACGGTTTGACCCGCGCATTTCAAACGAAAACGTCAGATAAAGGTTTTTGCGCCATCAGCTCAGTTAAATCCAATATCGGGCATTTGGAAGCCGCGGCAGGCATTGCCGGTGTAACGAAACTGCTGCTTCAGTTTCAAAAACGAAAGCTGGCTCCCTCATTACATTGCCGGAAATTGAATCCGAATATTGCATTCGACCGGACGCCGTTTGTGGTGCAGCGTGAATTGGCAGACTGGAAACGGCCGGTCATTGAGGAAAACGGAGCGCAAAAGGAGATTCCGAGAATTGCGGGAATCTCTTCTTTTGGCGCGGGCGGGGCAAATGCCCACATATTGATAGAAGAATACATTGAACCTGATAGGGAGATTTATGAGCCATTCACAGATGAAGATCCCGCAGTCATTTTATTATCCGCCAAACAGGAGGCCAGCCTGAAGCAGCGGGCGCAGCAGCTTCTTCAAGCGATCAGAAAAAATGACGTCACAGACCGCAGCCTCCGGGATGCGGCTTACACCCTTCAAACCGGAAGAGAAGCGATGGAAGAACGTGCGGCGTTTATCGTGACGTCGACAGAGCAGTTAGCGGAAAAACTGCAGCGTTTTATTGACGGCGGGACAGACGGCTGCTTCAGGGGAAAAAGCAAACAGTATAAAGACATTCTAGCCGTTTTTAAGGATGAAGATATGCAGGAAGCCGTCCGTAAATGGATGAAAAGAAAAAAATTCGCGAAGCTTCTGGAACTTTGGGTGAAAGGGCTGAAGATTGATTGGTCAGAGCTTTATAACGGCAGCATGCCGCATCGCATCAGCCTTCCCGGTTATCCATTTATAAAGGATCGGTATTGGCCGGACGATGCAGCGCCGGACAATGTTCGTGATGCTGAAACACATTCTGAAACATTTCGTGAAATCCGCTTTTTACAGAAAAGCTGGGCAGAAAGCAGCAGTGTTCCGGCTAAGGAAATGCGGGGCGTCATCGGAATAGCTGCTGATCACCAGACAGGAAATTTAGCCGTTGAGCTGTCCCGTTATTTCCCCGAGTCTGAAATCATTGACGCTGCATCACCGGAAATATCCGGGGACGCGGCCCGATTCGGCGGTCTGATTGATGTGACCGGATGCGGGACGGAAATCAATCATGATGACGGCTGGATTCATCGTCTGCAGTCTCTCATTGACAACAGAAACCGCGGCCGAAAGCTTCAGCTGCTTTGTGTGACAAAGGGGCTTGAACCCTTTGCAAATGAAACGATAAATCTCTCAGGTGCAAAAAAGGCCGGATTGTACCGGATGCTCCAAAGTGAGTATAAGGATATCCGCTCGCGGCATATGGATGCAGAACGGACTGCCGAAGATCCTGAGCTGGCAAACCAGATCGCAGAGGAGTTTTTTCGCGATTCTGAAGACATCGAAGTGTGTTACCGAAACGGTGTGCGCTATCTCGCGCGGTTAAAGGAAACAAACAGCTTAGCTGAAAAAGAATTTTCATTTCCGAAAGACCATGTGCTCTGGATCACCGGAGGGACCCGGGGACTCGGATATTTATTTGCCCGGCATTTTGCCGAACGTTACGGAGTCACGAAACTCGTGCTTACCGGAAAAGAAACAATGCCGCCGAAAGCGGAATGGGATGATCATATCAAACGGAATTCCCCGTTTTCCGATAAGGTGAGAAGAATTAGAGAGCTCGAACAAAAAGGTATCCGAACGGAAGTGCTGTCTGTATCTTCCGGCCCTGAATATGAGCAGGCCGTCAGCCGTGTGAAAGATCAAATGGGGCCGATAGGAGGCGTGTTACACGCAGCGGGAGCAGTAGATCTCGATCATCCGGCCTTTATCCGCAAAACAAGCGAACAGATGATGCCCGTGCTTGAGCCTAAAACAGACGGACTGGACCTTTTGTATCAAGCGCTGCACAAGGAGCCTCTCCGGTTTTTTGCGCTGTTTTCTTCAGTGTCCGGCGTGATGCCGGAATTAGGAGCGGGACAAAGCGATTATGCCATGGCTAACGCCTATATGGATTATTTTGCGGCTGCAAAAGGTTTTCCGGTGCTGAGCATCCAGTGGCCGAGCTGGAAAGAAACGGGTATGGGCGAATCAAAAAGCCGGGCCTATCAGAAAAGCGGTTTAAAGAGCATCACTGACAGAGAAGGGCTGAGCCTGTTTGATGCCATCATGGCAGGCGATTGCGGATCTGTTATTATGCCGGCCGTCATTCACCCGGAAAAATGGGAGCCTGACCGTCTGCTGCTTTCATCCGGCCTGACTGAAACAAAGCAGCAGGAACAGGCCGATACAGAAAGCGTTGAGGAGTGGCTGACGGGCATTTGCTGCCGGGAATTAAGACTGGAGCCGTCAAGATTTGAATCTGATACACCGTTTCAAGATTACGGAGCCGATTCCATCATGCTTGCCCAAGTGTCCAGAGCGATCGGAAAGAGGATCAAAGCTGACCTTGACCCGGCGGTGCTGTATGAATACCCTACGGTTGCTGCGCTGGCGGGATGGCTTGAAACAGCATATCCGGAAATCAAAGCTGCCGTTTCAAAACCGGTTCAGCCTGAAATCCCGGACGCTCCCAAACAAACAGCAGCCGCTGTTATTCAGCCTTCTCGTGCTAGAGCGGCGCAAGACATCGCTGTTGTCGGAATGTCCTGCCGTTTTCCGGGAGCTGAATCAATTGAAGCTTATTGGAAGCTGCTGTCTGAAGGAACGTCAGCCATTCAAAGAGTTCCGAAAGAGCGCTGGAAAACGGAGAAGGCGGATTATGCGGGCCTTTTACAAAATGTAACGCATTTTGACCCGGAGTTTTTCCTTATTCCCGAAGAAGACATCAAGGCAATGGATATCCAGTCCTTTCTTATATTAGAAGAGGCGCTTCATCTGTTCAGAGACAGCGGTTACTCTTTACAAGAAATGAAAGGCAGGTCAGCCGGTGTCTATTTAGGAGGACGCGGCGGCAGTATGCCTGATGAAAACCGTCTGAAGCATGCAAAAAATCCGATAGTCGCAGCCGGTCCGAATTACTTAGCGGCCAATCTTTCTCAGTTCTTTGATTTGAAGGGGCCGAGTCTTGTTTTGGATACGGCCTGTTCTTCAGCGCTTGTCGGTATGAATATGGCGATACAGGCGCTTTCTTGCGGTGAAATCGACTCAGCGGTGGTCGGGGGAGTCAGTCTGCTGGAATCTGGTCAAACCCACCGGATGTTCGAACTTCGCAATCTGTTAAGCGAAGAGCCTGCGTTTCATATTTTTGACCGCCGCACCGGCGGCATCGTATTGGGAGAAGGCGTCGGAATGGTGTATTTAAAAACAGCGGCCCAGGCTGTAAAAGACGGGGACCGGATTCATGCGGTCATTAAAGGCATTTCCGTAAACAATGACGGCAGAACCGCGGGGCCTGCCACACCGAATATACAGGCGCAGAAAGAAGTGATGGCCAAGGCGCTTGCCAAAAGCGGCAGAAAAGCGGAGGATATCAGCTACATTGAAGCAAACGGTTCAGGCTCTGAAGTAACAGACCTTTTGGAACTGAGGGCGATTGAAGCGGTGTACCGTATGCAAAACAGCGCGCCTTGCGAATTGGGGTCGATGAAGCCGAATATCGGACACCCGTTATGCGCTGAAGGGATTGCCGGATTCATTAAAACAGTGCTTATGCTCTCGCGCCGAATGCGTGTGCCTTTCCTTTCGGGCAAAGAGCCGATGACACATTACGATCTGTCCGCCTCGCCGTTTTATTTTTCGCAAGCTCTGCGTGAATGGACGGATTCACCGCGGATTGCCGCTGTCAGCAGCTTCGCTGACGGAGGGACGAATGCTCATGTCATAGTGGAAGCCTGGGAGCAAGAGGCGTATACCCCTGTTAGAAAGCCTTTGCCGAGACAGGAATTAAAACGCCGGCCCATTCGTCCGGACAAAGCCGAAAGCCTGCATGGAAACGCACATAAGTCCCGTCCGAATACGTTTTGGAAACAAATGAAGACTTACGATTGCGCTGAAAATTGAACGTCGATATGGAGGAAGTTCATATGCAAGAGCAGCTTCTTATTAACAATCAGCATCCCGTTCTGAAACATCATAAAGCCTATGGAAAGGAACTGCTGCCGGGTCTGGCTTATATTGACCTGATCTATCAGACTTTCAGAGAAAACGGTTTTTTTCATGCCGGCCTTGAACTCAGGCACTTATCGATTTTTCACCCTTTAGCTCCTGAACAGGGAGAAACAATCCTGCTTTCCGTTAATTGTACAGAGAACGGCGAAGGACAGTGGAAGGTAGAGGTGAAAGGGCAAAAACAAGGTGACGAAGCAGCAGAGACAAAGGTATATGCCGCGGCGCAAATGCATTCCGTCAAGCCCGCCGGCTTCCAAGAAAGCGTCCGGATGGATGCCGTAAAACAAACGGCGGCAGAAATACCGCTTGAGGACATTTACGCGGAATGCAGGGATCAAGAACTGGTTCATTCAGGAATGATGAAAGGCTGCGGAAGCGTCTACCAAACTGAAAAAGAGATTTATATTGATCTGTCGGTGCAAAAGGATCAGCTGGAACATGCAGAAGAGACGATGTTTCATCCCGCATTGATAGATGCGAGCAGCATCGGCTCCAATGTATATCTCGCTCCTTTGACGAGGAAGGAGGGGCAATTATTTCTGCCGCTGTTTTATGAATCGTTTTATTGCGCCGAATTGCTGCAGACGACATGTATCACCAAGATAAAAAAAGAATCCGTCACCCGTAAGAAAGATCTCGTTTACGTGACAATGGAGTTTTTCAATGAGGAAGGCAGAAAAGTCGGCGAACTGAAAAACTTCGCCAATAAACTGGTGAGGGACCCGGAACAGATCAATCAGAAACGGCAAAAGAAAGAACCTGACGGGCGGAATGCCGTCCCGGCTCCGCAAGCGGAATCGGCGCCTTCTGAGCCCCGCCGTGCGGAGGCTTCCGCCGGCCTTACTGAACAGTGCATCCTTTATTTAAAAGAATTGCTTGCCGCCCGATTGAACAAACCTGTGAAAGAGATTGACCCGGATATCGGCTATTATGAAATGGGGCTGGATTCTCCGGGGCTGTTGGACATGGTAAAGGAAATTGAACAAAAAATCGGAACGCAGTTACTGCCGACACTGTTATTTGAATACACGACCATCGCGGAATTGGCGGGATATTTGTGCGAACATTACGGAGCCGGTTTCGGCCATGCTCAAAACGGGCATTCAAGTGCTGAGCCTTTGCCCCGGGAAAAAAAGAGGACGACCCAAATCCGCGTGAAAAAATCGGCGTCAGCCGGAACGCAGAATGGAGATATTGCGATCGTCGGGATGGCGGGACGGTACCCCGGCGCCAAAAATCTTCGTGAATTTTGGGCAAATTTAAAAAATGGAGAAAACAGCGTAACGGAAGTGCCTCGTTCCCGCTGGGATACGAGGACATATGAGCATTTGCGATCGCCGTCCGGCAAGCCGATTTCCAAATGGGGCGGTTTTATAGACGATCCGGATTGTTTTGATGCGAAATTTTTTCGGATTTCTCCGCGGGAGGCAGAAGCTAAAGATCCGCAAGAACGATTGTTTTTAGAAACATGCTGGGAAACGATTGAGGATGCAGGCTACACCCCGGAAACAATCGTTCAGCCGAAAGGGCCGAATAAGAGAATGAACGTCGGTGTGTTTGCCGGGGTGATGCATATGGATTATTCTCTCGCCGGCGCTGAAGCTGCGGCCAAAGGGCTGGTCTTTCCTTATCCCTTGAACTATGCGCCGATCGCAAACCGGGTTTCATATTTTTGCAATTTTCACGGGCCGAGCATGGCGGTTGACACGGTGTGTTCGTCATCTTTGACGGCCGTTCATATGGCGGCGGAAAGTCTGAGACGCGGTGAATGTGAAGCAGCTCTTGCCGGCGGCGTCAATTTATCATTGCACCCGACAAAATATATCACATACGGCTTGATGGATATGCATTCGAGTGACGGGCTGTGCCGCACGTTCGGCGAAGGAGGCACAGGCTATGTCTCAGCTGACGGCATCGGAGCCGTGCTGCTGAAGCCGCTCCACAAAGCCGAAGAAGATAAGGATCATATTTATGCGGTGATAAAAGGCAGCGCCGTCAATCACGTGGGGACCGTCAGCGGGATTACCGTGCCGAGCCCCGTGGCGCAGGGGGATATGATAGCTGAATGTCTTGAAAAGACGGGGATCGATCCCCGGACGATTTCTTATGTGGAAGCGCACGGAACCGGAACTTCTTTAGGAGATCCGATTGAAATACAAGGTCTTGTTAAAGCTTACCGCACGTTTACGGAGGATCGGCAATTTTGTGCGATCGGTTCCGTTAAATCGAATATCGGACATGCGGAATCAGCTGCCGGGATCAGCGGGCTTCATAAAACGGTTTTGCAGCTGTTTCACAAAACGCTTGTCCCTTCTTTGCACTCAGAGACGATTAATCCGTATCTCCGTTTAGAGGACTCGCCATTTTACGTGCAGCAAAAAACCGAGTCATGGAAAAGGCCGGCGTATACAGAGAACGGCCGTGAACATGCCTGCCCGAGACGCGCAGGCATCAGTTCATTCGGGGCGACGGGTTCAAACGTTCATCTCATTTTAGAAGAGTACAGGCCTAAAAACCCCGGTATTACGGAGGATCAAGAGAGATTGTATATCGTGCCTCTGTCAGCGAAAAATCCGGAGCGGCTGAAGGAATACGCTGCCCGCCTGCTGATGTTTCTCAAAGATAAAGCGCTTGGAGGAAGCGGGCCGCTTCATGACAAAAGAGATACAATGCAAAATCAGCTGGAAAATGCGTTGCGAGGTGTTCTGGCCGAAGTTCTGCATGTAGAGGCCGGTTCGGTAGATGATGAACAGGATTGGAAGGAATTCGGCTTGGATGTCATGCAGCTGACACAGTTTTCTGAGCTGATGACGGATCAATACGGGCTGGCAATAGACATGACTGATCTCATACAGCATACTTCCGTCCGGACTTTAGCAGAATGTCTTACAAACGATGAGAAACATAAGAATATTCTTTCCGGTCTTTTCGGCCAGTCGGGCTTAGATAAGCAGCCTGATGAATCTTTTTCCTTGCGGTCACTGGCGTATACGCTGCAAACGGGACGGCTGGCAATGGAAGAACGGCTTGTTTTTTTAGTGAACGATCAAGCAGACTTGATCAAGAAATTAACTGAATTTACAGAACAAAAACGGCAGATTGACGGCTGCTTTCAAGGGCGGTCTGACAGCGGAACGGAAATCAGGGGTTTCCTGAACGATGATCAGGATACGGAGGAGCTGATCCGAAAATGGATGGACAGCGGCACTTACAAAAAACTTGCGGAGCTGTGGTCAAAAGGATTTGAGATAGACTGGACGCGGCTGTATCAGGAGGAGAAACCGCGCAGGATGAGTCTGCCGACGTATCCGTTTGCAAAGGAACGATATTGGATACCGGAGCCCGATCATCCCGTCACTTCCGTAAATACAGAAAGCAGGCTTCACCCGCTGCTTCACCGCAATACATCAGATTTGCTAGAACAAAAATTCAGTACGATACTGAACGGAGATGAATTCTTCTTAGCCGATCATATCGTCCGAAACAAGCGTGTTCTCCCCGGGGCGGCTTATCTTGAAATGGCGAGAGCCGCGGCTGAACTGGCTGCCGCACCGTTAGCCGCTGAATACACGGCTAAAACCGGCATTTCGCTGCGGTATATCAGCTGGATACGCCAGGCCGTTCACAAAAAAGAGCCGCTGCGTATGACGACAGGGCTTTCTTTGGAGGATAACGGCAATGTTTCATTTCAAGTGTACAGCAGTGAAAATGATTCAGACATTTATTGTGAAGGCAGTGCTGTGATTGAGCCGCTGTCTGAGGCGCCGGTTTTGCATATTGAACAGCTGAAAGCGCGATGCCGCAAAAAAGTGCTGTCAAAAGAAGACTGCTATGCGGCGTTTGCAAAGGCGGAAATTGTATACGGACCTTCACATCAAGGAATTGATCACATTTATTGCGGGGAAAAAGAAGCCTTGGCTAAATTGGTGCTCCCTGCTTCCGTTTCTGATGAGGCTGAACAGTTTGTGCTCCATCCTAGTCTGATAGATTCCGCTTTTCAGGCGGCCATCGGCGTTATGAATGAAGATCAAGCGGGTTATCCGGAGCAGCCGTTAATGCCTTTTGAATTGCATGAACTGACCGTTTTTCATCCGTGCAGGCCAAACATGTGGGCTGCCGTGTTTGTGACGCATGAAACACCGGCCGTGCGAAGAATGGACATTGATATATGTGATGAACGCGGCAATGTGTGTGTAAGGATAAAAGGATTTTCTGCCCGGATGGCCGAAAGTGCGCCGGCCGTAACCGATAATAAGCAATACGATCTGCCGGGTAACCTTACCGGAGCCGTCAAACTGATGCAGGTATGGGACACGGAACCGATAGACAACCAAACCGGCTTCCCCATTTCTGAAGCAAAAGCTGTCATCATAGGCGGTACAGACGGGCAGGCGGACGCGGTTTTACGATTGTTTCCTAAAGCTGTGCGATTTGATAGCAGCCAAAGTGCTTCCGTTGAAGTGATATCTGATCGGCTCCGCCGTCTCGGTAAGATTCAGCATATGATCTGGTTTGCCCCTCAGCCGGCTGATTCTGACAGCCATGATCAAAAAAGCGGGGTGCTGCAAATTTTCAGAGCGGCCAAAGCTCTTATCGGTCTCGGGTATGGAAAGGAGCAGCTCGGGATGACGGTGATTACGCACCAAGCACAGCCTATTACCCAATATGATGAGGTGCGTCCCGCTCATTCCAGTGTGCACGGTTTCGTCGGGTCTCTCGCTAAAGAACATCCGAGCTGGCACATCCGTCTCGCCGATCTTGAAGACGGGGGGGATTTCCCCGCAGAAGACATATTCAGCCTGCCCCGCGACCGTACGGGTAAAGCATGGGTGCGCAGACATCAGGAATGGTACCGGCCTCAATTGCTTCCGGTCCAAAGCGGGCCGTCTGAAAGTGTTCCTTACCGATATGGAGGCGTATATGTCATCATCGGCGGTGCGGGAGGCATCGGCGAGGTTTGGACAGATTATATAGTGACGACGTATAAAGCCCGAGTCGTCTGGATTGGGAGGCGGCCGCTGGACAGCCGGATACGCCAAAAAATAGACCGGTACCGGCCATCAGGACCGGCTCCCGAATATATAGCCGCAGATGCTTCTGATCTTCCATCGCTTCAGCGCGCCTATGAACAGATTAAAAACACATACGGCACCATCAGCGGCGTCGTTCATTCAGCGATGGTATTTGCGAATGAAAGCGTAAAAGATATGGAAGAATCACAGTTTCACGCCGGTCTTGCGGCGAAAGTGGATATTTCCGTCAACATTGCCGAAGTATTTGCGAAAGAGTCTTTGGACTTTATTCTCTTTTTCTCTTCGGTTATTTCATATATTAAGAATCCGAATCAAAGTCATTATGCGGCGGGGTGCGCATTTAAAGATGCATTTGCCCATGAGCTTTCCGGACGGCTGTCATGCCCGGTCAAAGTGATGAACTGGGGTTATTGGGAGCGGGCTGACAATCACATTTCTGAAGAGTTTGACAGACTGAGTGCAATCGGTCTCGGGCTGATCAGCCGGGCGGAAGGGATGCAGGCGCTGGAAACTCTGCTGACGCAGCCGATCTCCCGCATGGGGCTGATGAAGCTGACCAAGCCGATTCCGATCGAGGGAATGAACCCTCATGAATTTGTGACTATCTGATTGCCTGTCAAAATGACGGAGCAAATTTAATTTTCTTAGGAGGATAAGGTTTTGGGTAAGGGAGACAAACAAAAAGACCGTACACAGTTATCCTTAAGAACAGAAATAAGCAATCAAATGAAAGAATTGAATCGGCTTTTGCTGCAAGTGCTGCGGGTGACGCTGCGTTCAATGGGTCTGACCGGCGAAGCGCCGGCGGCTTCCTGTCTGCCTTTATATGAACGCTGGCTGGAAGAAAGCATCCGTCTTTTAGACAGCGATTTTAAAAGCGGTGAAACGGCCGCGGTTTGGGAAGAGTGGCATAAGAAGAAAAACGAATGGCTGAAAGATCCGGATATGAAAGCGCAGGTTCTGCTGGCGGATACCATCATTCAAGCTTTGCCTGACATTTTAACAGGCAAAATAAAAGCCACTGACGTGATGTTTCCCGATTCTTCAATGGAGCTTGTTGAAGGAATCTATAAGCATAATATTCTCGCTGATTATTACAACGATGTGCTGGCAAATGAAGCGTGTATTTATGTGGAAAATGTAATGAAAAACAATCCTGAGGCAAACATCCGCCTGCTGGAGATCGGAGCGGGCACCGGCGGAACGAGCAGTACACTGTTTAAAAAGCTCCGCCCCTATCAAAACCATATTCAGGAATACTGTTATACCGACTTGTCAAAAGCTTTTTTAATGCATGCCGAAAAGGAATACGGCGCGGACAATCCGTATTTGACGTATCAGCTGTTTAATGTGGAGCAGCCTGCGGCGGGCCAGGGATTACATCTGAGAACCTACGATATCGCTATTGCCGCAAACGTGCTGCATGCCACCAAAAATATCCGGAAAACCTTACGGACGGCAAAAGCCGTATTGAAAAAGGACGGTTTGCTGCTTGTTAATGAACTGGGCGGGCATACGCCGTTTACACATGTTACATTCGGCTTATTAGAGGGCTGGTGGCTGTACGAAGACGAGGCGCTGCGGATTCCGGGGTGCCCCGGTCTTTATCCGGAAACATGGAAATCCGTTTTAATGGCTGAAGGTTTTCATTCCATTCAATTTCCGGCTGAAAACGAACGTCTGCACACCCAGCAGATTATCACGGCGAAAAGCAACGGAGTCATCAGGCAGAGCAGGGAAGCTTACACCGCGCAAAAGCGCCAATCAAACGTACCGCAAACATCCTCTGATCGTCAGCTCCCCATCAAACAAGCGGGAGAGGGGCTTTCGGAAAAGACAGCGGCTTTTCTGATAAGGGCTGCGGCAAAAGTATTAAAAATGCCGGCAGAAGAGATAAATCCGCTGGCTCCTCTGGATGAATACGGCATTGACTCTATTCTGATCGTTCAGCTGACGAATGAGCTGCGGGATCTCGTCCCTGATATCAGCAGCACGCTGTTTTTTGAATACCGGACGATAGGAGAGCTTGCCGCATTCTTGGCTGAAACGAAGGAGCGCGAACTGCATGCGCAATTTTCTGAAGAAGTCCCTCATACTGAAGCGGCATCATCCGGCTCTTTGCTTGAAAAAAGCACAGAGTACCTGAAACAGATCGTCAGCGCCATCTTAAAGATGCCGATTGAGGACGTTCAAGCCCATACGCCCCTTGAAGAATACGGAATCGATTCCATCTTAATCGTACAGCTGACCAACCGCGTGCGGGAAGACGTCCCTGATATCAGCAGCACTTTGTTCTTCGAGTATCCGACAATCGGCGGATTAGCGGAATATCTCGTCAGCTCAAGACAGGAAGATATGGCTGGGATTTTCAAGACAAATAAAGAAGCCGAAAAGGCGACGCACACTTTACAGAAAAAGCAAAGCCGTAAAAAAAGCGCCGGATTGACGAAGCGCCAAGCGGCATCTTTTTCTGAAAAGGCGCCGCCCGCTTCCGAACCGCCGTCAAAACACTTTGAAGTGGCAATTGTCGGTCTTGCCGGACGGTATCCCGGAGCTGAAAATGTTAATGAGTTCTGGGAACGGTTAAAGACCGGTGAACACGGAATCACCGAAATTCCGAAAGACCGCTGGGATTGGCGGGACTACTATGATGAGACAAAAGGTAAGGAAGGCCGGATGTATACAAAGTGGGGCGGCTTTTTAACAGATATTGATAAATTTGATCCGCTGTTTTTTAAAATCTCTCCGAAAGAAGCGGAGCGCATGGACCCGCAGGAGAGACTGTTTCTGGAAACCGCTTATGCGGCCCTGGAGGATGCCGGATATACCCCTGATTCACTATGCCCCGGTAAAAAGGTTGGTGTCTTTGCGGGTGTTATGAACGGCAACTATCCGACAGGGGCCCACTACCACTTTATCCCGAACCGCGTATCCTATGTGTTTGATTTTCACGGTCCGAGCATCGCGGTCGATACTGCATGCTCCTCATCCTTAACCGCCATTCATCTCGCCGCAGAAAGCATCAGAACAGGTGCATCTGAATGCGCGATTGCCGGCGGCGTAAACCTGATTACAGATCCGGTTCATTATATCGGACTTTCTTCTATGAGAATGCTGTCACCGTCAAACGCGTGCAAAGCGTTCGGTGATAAGGCTGACGGGTTTGTTGACGGAGAGGGCGTCGGCTGTATCGTGTTAAAGCCGTTGAAAAAGGCTGTTGAAGATCATGATCATATATACGGTGTCATTAAAGGAAGCGCTCTGAACGCCGGCGGCAAAACGAACGGGTTCACCGTTCCGAACCCGAATGCACAAGGAGAAGTGATCGCAGACGCGATGGAGCGGGCAGGGATTGACCCGAGAGCAATCAGCTATCTGGAAGCCCACGGCACCGGCACTTCCTTGGGAGATCCGATTGAAATCGCAGGGTTAACCAAGGCTTTCCGCCGCTATACGGATGCAAACCAATTTTGTTCCATCGGTTCTGTTAAATCCAATATCGGACACCTGGAAAGTGCGGCGGGCATTGCTGCGGTCACCAAAATTCTTCTTCAGATGAAACACGGATATCTGGTGCCGTCGCTGCATTCAAAGCAGCTGAACCCGGAAATTGATTTTGAAACTTCTCCTTTTATCGTGCAGCAGGAAACAGCGGAATGGAGACGGCCGGTCATAGAATCTGAAGGAGTAACACGAGAATATCCGAGAATCGCGGGTACATCTTCTTTCGGAGCGGGCGGAGCAAATGCCCACCTGCTGATAGAAGAGTATGAACCGGCTGAAATGACTTCGGCAGACACCGGCCGTCCGGCGCTTTTTGTTTTATCGGCAAAAGATAAAGACCGCTTGCGCGAGCGGGCTCTGTTGCTGTCGGATGCCGCCGGAAACGGAACAATTACAGATGCGAACCTGCTTGACGCGGCATTTACCCTTCAAGTCGGCAGGGTCCCGATGGAAGAACGGCTGGCGATGACAGCGGACTCTGTTTCTGAATTGGAACAGAAGCTGATTGCTTTTCTGAATAATGCTGGTTCCGTAAGCGGGGTGTTTGCGGGCCGGAGTGATAGTGCTGTCACGGAGACGGAAGGCACTATCAGTGATTGGATGGAAAAACGTCAATTTGACAGTCTTTTGAATGCCTGGGTTCACGGGACGCCCGTCGATTGGGCATCTTTATATAAAGGCGCGCTGCCGCATCGTATCAGTCTGCCGTCTTATCCATTTGCAAAAGAAAGCTACTGGATGAAGCGGGAAGAACCAAAAACAGGAACAACTGAATATGTGCATCCTTTCCTGCATGAAAATACGTCAACCTTGGCGGAGCAAAGCTATCATACATCTTTTACAGGCCGGGAACACGTTTTCCAGGATGTGAGCGGGGAGCGGGTTCTGTCGGCAGCCGTTTATTTAGAAATGGCGCTTGCGGCTTTTCATCATGCGGCAGACAGCTCTGAAGAAAAAGAGATATGGATCCGAACAGCGGCATGGACTGACCCGATTACCGGCGGACTTCACGGTGCGGGCGTCAATCTCTCCCTTCTGTCTGAAGACGAGGAAGGCATCCATTATGAAATATACAGTGACGAAGAGAAGCTGCATCATTATGGAATCATCGGACAAGGGAACATACAGCCATCCCGCGTGCTTGATATTGCCTCCTTACAAAAAGACTGCCGCCCGCTTTCATTCGATTATGAAACACCAGGCACATCAGGTGTAACGATCAGTAAGGAGTTCCGCACCGTTGAAAAGCTTTATGCGGGAGAAAGTGCGGTTTGGGCGAAGCTTGCTCTCACAGATGAAAGCGGCCGTAATCCGGGATATCATCTGCCGCCGGAATTTCTGGACGCAGCTTTTCATGTCCTGGCCAAAACGGAGCCGTCAGTCCATATCGTGCCTGAAGCGGTTGAAGAACTGCGCGTCATGCGTCCGTGCTCATCCGGCATGTGGATGTATATTAATAAAAAGAATCAAACCGGCTGTGACATTCAATTATGTGACGAAACCGGCATTGTCTGCGCAGAAATCAAAGGGATAAGAATGAGACAGCCGTCTCAGCAGGATCACGGGCAAGAGGAACAATCCGAGATGATGATATTTGAAGAAATGTGGAAGCAGCAGCCTCTGAAGAAATCCATTCATGAAGAGCTGAAAACGGTCATCTGTTTTCTTACGGGAGAAGCTGCCAGAAAGCATGCTTATCAGTCTTTACAATCCCTTTATCCGGGAGCCGGCGTGTTTTTTATTTCACAGGGTGAGGAAACTCAAAAGCTTTCAAACACGCATTATCAAATTAAAATCACTGACGGACAAGCATATCAAGAAACGTTTCGGCATATTGAAACGGCTGCAGGCAAAGCGGATGCAGTTTTATATGGATGGCCGCTTGAAGATGAAAAGGCCGTGAAAGACTATTCCATTCTGTATCATGTGATCCGCGCAGCTGCTTCTTTGCGTTCTAAACCGAGGTGGATCCTTCTTTCCGCTCAGTGCGGGACCGATACCGATATCAGTTACGCCGAGTCATGGATCGGGCTGGAACGGTCGCTGAAACTGATCTTGCCGGAGACGGATACGGCCGCGGTTTATTTTGGACAAAAAGGACCGTTAGAAAAACTGATCCATAACGTATGTGAAGAACTTCACAGCGACTCGTTCCGCAGTGTCATGTACAGTGGGGAAATCCGCCACGTCATGGAAATGAAGCAGACGGATATTGCCTCTGTTGAGAAGCGTGTGATAAAAAGCGGAAAAACGTACTTGATTACCGGCGGATGCGGGGGTTTAGGCTTGTTATTTGCCGGATATTTTTCTGAAAAAGGACCGGTTACGCTCATTTTGACGGGGAGATCAGCGGCAGATGGCCCGGTACTGAACAAGATAAAGAGATTGGAAGAATCAGGCGCCAAGGTGTTTTACGTGCAGGCGGATGCCGCTGATCAGGCTCAGATGGAGAAAGGTTTGCAAGAAGCGAAAGAGAAAGGATGCGGGCCGATTCAAGGTGTCATTCACGCTGCAGGTCTTCAAGGCACTGAAAGCATTCTGGAGAAAGATCTGCAAACCTTTCAGCAAGTCTTATCGCCAAAAGCGGACGGCACCGCGGTGTTAGATCAGGTTCTGTCACGGGAGCCGCTTGACTTCTTCTGTTGTTTCTCTTCTTCTTCAGCGATTTTAGGAGACTTCGGTTCTTGTGACTACGCGATGGGGAACCGCTTCCAAATGGCTTTTGTCCGTCACCGGGATAAACTTGTGAGCCTCGGACTCAGAAGCGGCAAGTCACTTGCAATCAATTGGCCGCTTTGGAAAGAAGGGGGGATGCATGTCGGCACGGCGGAAAGCACCGATATGTATTTAAAATCAAGCGGACAGCGTTATTTATACACTGAGGAAGGACTCGAAGTTTTTGAAACATTGTTAGTCCAGCCGTCCAGCCAGTATCTCGTCCTGGCTGGTTTTCCGTCGAGGGCCAAACGCTTCCTGCAGATAGATCAAGGCGAACGGCCGATTTCGGGTTCTGTAAACAGGAACGTCCCGTTTTCAGGAAGGCGGAGTGAAATGAAAGGCTTTACACTGGAAGAATGCGTAAGCTGGGATGTGAAAGAACTGGCGGCGGGGCTTTTGAAAATAGACAAGAACAGACTGACGGACGCTGACAATCTGGCTGATTTCGGCTTTGATTCTATCAGTTTGGCGGAATTCGCCTCTTCTTTGTCCGCCCATTACGGAATTGAAGTGACACCGGCCCTGTTTTTCGGACATTCTACACTGGAGAAGGTCGTCCGCTATTTTCTGACGGAACACCAGTCCGTCATGGAGCATGTCTATGAAGAAAAGAAACCTGAATCCGCAGATCAATCTGTCTTTGAAAAGGCAGGAACGGAAAAGCGAAAGAAGCAGAGGGGAAGAAATAAGCTGAATGCCGGAACCGAGGGCAGTCAGGCAGCTGATTCCATTGCCATTATCGGCATGAGCGGCCGATTTCCTCAGGCGCGCACGGCGGACGAGCTGTGGGACATTCTGTTTCAGGAAAAGGATGTTGTCGCACCGGTCGCAAAAAAAGGCTTCACAAGTTCAAAATGGAAACTCGGCGCTGTACCGGGGGCGGACGAATTCGACCCTTTATTTTTTGAAATATCGCCGAGGGAAGCTGAAACGATGGATCCGAAACAGCGGCTGCTTCTTCAGGAAGCGTGGAGGGCCCTTGAGGACGCCGGCTACGGCGCCAGTCACATCAGGCAGCAGACGATCGGTATGTTTGTGGGGGCGGAAGAAGGAGATTATCACCTTTTAACACGGGACAAAGGCAATGTCACGTCTCATCATAACGGTATTTTGGCGGCGCGGCTGGCTTATCACTTGAATTTATCAGGTCCTGTGATGGCGATAAATACAGCATGTTCTTCGGGGCTCGTGTCTGTCCATCAGGCGGTATTAAGCCTGCAGAATAAAGAGTGTACAACAGCTGTTGCGGCCGGGGTGAATATCATGAATACCCCGGACTTTTTTGAAACGATAGATAAAGCCGGAATGCTGTCGGAAAACGGGAAATGCTTCGCGTTTGATAAAAGGGCTGACGGCATGGTTCCGGGGGAAGCGGCCGCGGCGGTTATTCTGAAGCCGCTGAGAGAGGCGGAAAAAGATGGTGATCCGATTTACGGGGTGATTCGGGCGAGCGGCATCAATTATGATGGGAAAACAAACGGAATTACCGCTCCGAGCGGCGTCGCGCAGACCCGGCTGCTTACTTCCGTTTATGACCGGGGCCGTATCAACCCTGAAGATATCGAATATATCGTCACACACGGCACAGGTACAAAACTCGGTGATCCGGTGGAAATTAACGCGCTTTATGACGCATTTTCTGCCTATACAAACGAAGAAGCTTTTTGCGCACTCACATCAATTAAAACCAATATCGGCCACACGTTTGCCGCATCAGGCATTGTCAGTTTGATCAGTCTTTTACAGGCGTTCTCCCGTGAAATGATTCCCGCCAGTCTGCATTGCAGCGGGGAAAACCGCTATATCAACTGGGAGAAGAGTCCTTTTTATGTGAATAAAACGGGTAAACCGTGGCCTTCTCTGCCGGGTAAAAACCGAATGGGGGCAGTCAGCGCATTCGGGATGAGCGGAACAAATGCCCATATCGTTATGGAAAGCTATAAGCGCAGCGCTTCACCTCATCCGGATGCCCCTGCATATTTACTGACTTTATCAGCAAAAACAAAGGAGGCCCTTCAGGAAAAAATCGAAGATATGATCACTTGGGCGGAAAATGGCGGACTGAAAGAAAATGATCTGGCCCAGCTCAGCTATACGTTGTTAAAAGGACGGCATCACTTTAACCATCGCGCCGCCATCGTGGTTCAAGATGCTGATGACGCAGTGTATGTATGGAAGCAGGCAAAGCTTAATGAACATCATCCTTATGTGTTTTCGGGAAAAGTACCGCAGCACTTTGCAGGGCGTCAGCATATTCAGGAGCACATGATAGAAGTGCTCGGCAAGTGCAGCGCCTCATATTCTGACCATAGAAAATATCAGGAGCTGTTATGCGTGCTGGCAGATTTTTATTGTCAAGGTTATGAAATCGAAGGGGACTTGCTTTATGGCGGACCTTTGCCGCGAATCGGCAATCTGCCGGGCTACCCGTTTGCCAGGCAGACGTATTGGGCGTCGGATCGTCTTCAGAGAGAGATTGGAAGCCGGAATTCAGCTGAACGTGAAAAGCTTCACCCGCTGCTCCATGCGAATACATCGACCTTTACCGCCCAGCGCTTCACTTCTGTTTTTTCAGGGCATGAACCGTTTTTTGCCGATCATATCGTCAATGGAAAACCGGTGCTTCCGGGCGCGGCTGCTTTAGAAATGGCCCGGGCCGCCGTTACGCTGGCTGCTGAAGACTTACCCGGCGGGAAAACGGGTGTCAGGCTCAAACAGATCGTTTGGCTCCGTCCGGTGACGGCGCTTTCTGAAGGAGTGACGCTTCATGTAAAGCTTCAGCCGGAAGAAAACGGAGACATTGCTTTTGAAGCGTATGCCGAAGGAGAAGAGCCGCTTGTCTTTTTCCAGGGAAAGGCCGTGCTCGAAGAGACGGAGCGTGCTCCTGTTCTCGATGTGGAAGCGGTTCAGGCGCGCTGCAGCGGCCGTCACTTGTCAAAGGCTGAGTGCTATGAAGCGTTCGACAGCCTCGGCATCACCAACGGACCGTCGCATCAGGCGCTTGACGCCGTCTATGCCGGAAACGGAGAAGTGCTCGCAAAGCTCACTCTTCCGCCGTCCGCCCGCGAAGAAAAGGAGCCGTTCATCCTGCATCCGAGCATGCTGGACGCCGCCCTTCAGGCTTCTATCGGTCTCGTGCTCTCAGACGGTTCCGCGTCCGGACGGCCGTTTCTGCCGTTTGCCCTCCAGGATATGCAGGTGTTTTCTGCGTGCCGGGAGACGATGTGGGCGGTGCTTTCCTCAGCGGACGGCGCCTATCATATTGAGCTGTGTGATGAAAACGGCGCGGTATGTGTCCGATTGAAGGGGCTCACCGCCCGTTTTCTGGAAGAGGAAACGGAGGAAAAACCGCTCTTGCTTCAGCCAAAGTGGCAGGAATCACCGCCGGATGAAGGCGGCGGACAAGAAGCGTCTTTCAGATACGTGACGCTGTATGGCGGAATGAACGCTGAGGACATAAGCGGCGCCGTATGTGCGGCTGACGGCGAAGGTCCGATTGAAGACCGTTATGACGCA
>NZ_JQKM01000020.1:0-18812 GCF_000746035.1 Bacillus sp. UNC69MF
AAAGCTGTTAAAACAAAAGGCATTACCATGAGCATGTCCCGCAAAGGGACGCCCGCTGATAATGCCTCCATCGAATCGTTTCATTCCTCGCTAAAGTCTGAAACGTTCTATCTTAACAGCATTGATCGAACTACGACTGCCATCGTAGAACGCACTGTCATAGAATACATTCATTATTATAACAATATTCGTATTCAAACCAAACTAAACAACCAATCACCGATAAACTATCGGCAATTGGCTGTTTAAAAGGTGTTTTGACCCCTGTCTCAAAAACGGGGGGCAGTCCCAATCGTCCGCAGGCTTTTTTGATGCGTCTATCGTTTTAACTCCTCAAGTGTTTCTCTCCATCTCTTCAAGACATCTTCCGGTTCGTGGAGCTGGATGGCCGGTCCGGATGTCAGATCCGCGTATTTCGCCCGATCTTCCTTGACGGTGATCACGCGGCAGCTGAACCGTTCCCGCTCGTGTTTCGCCTCTTTCAGCAGCGGAAGCGCCTCACATTCCAATGTGACGTAATATGCGGCTCCTCCGTGCCAGGCGATGAAAAGAGCTTGTCCCGAATGCAGAAGGCTTCTTACGGTCGTCGTGTTTTTCCATAAGGCGAGCCGGAGATTTGTTCTGCTCACGGCCACGATTTCACCGGCACTGATCATGGCCGCGTGCGGACGGCCTTCTTTTGTCACGGATTGGAGCACAAATGCGTCGTGCTGCTTTTTTTCAAGCTCCGTCCCGTCTAAAAGCGTGTAAAGCGTCTCCGGCAAGTGCTCCGTCAGCATTACGCTTTTCTTTCCGGAACAGCGGGAACATGTGCGGCCGTCTCCGTTTCTTTCGGATCAATTTTAAATGCCGGGTTGAATGCCGCCGGATTCGTGATGCTTTCCGGTTCACAGGATCTCCATGTGAAAAAGCAGGTTTGGCATTGGTAAATTTCCCAGGCGCCTTTGACCGGCGATTGGCTGACGGTTTCTCCTTTTTTCGATTCACAGCGCGGGCATGTTTTCATTGCAACCTCATCCTTTCTTATTGATTCATTAAGTCCATCAGTTTTTGTTCCCATTCTTTCGTTGTCAGCGGAGAATCAAGCGGCTGAGAATAATGGCCTCTTGTTTCCGGCGCGGCAGGCGTCGTGGCGTCAAGAATCATTTTGTGTGTCATCCCTGCCGGATCAGACCCCGGGTCAAGCGGAAGGACAGACAGGTCAGGAATGATGACTGCATCGTGTTTCGGATGCATTTTCGTTGAGAGCGCCCACATGACTTGCGGCAGGTTAAACGGATCGACATCCTCATCCACGACAATGACCATTTTGCAGTAGCCGAGTCCGTGCGGCGTGGTCAGGGCGCGCATGCCGACCGCCTTGGCAAATCCGCCGTAGCGCGTTTTCGTGGAAATGATGGCGATCAGGCCGTGCGTATACATCGCGTTCACGGCGACAATTTCGTTCGGATAAGCTTCCTTGAGCTGCTGGTAAAGCGGCACGCACGTATTAATGCCGATCATATAATCGCACTCCGTCCACGGCATGCCTAAGTATAAATGTTCAAAAATCGGATTGTTTCTATGATATACCCGTTTGATTTTGATCACCGGCATGCTGCGGCCGCCTGAATAATGGCCAGTGAACTCACCGAAAGGTCCTTCGTATTCCCGTTCTCCCGCAAGGATCTCTCCTTCCAGAACGACTTCAGCGCCCCAAGGGATGTCTAAATCAGACAGTTTAGATTTGACGATTCTGTAGGGCTCCCCTTGAATCGCGCCGGCCATTTCATACTCGGATTGATCGTATAACAGCGGAGTTGACGCAGCCGTCGTAATCACCGGCTCACAGCCGAGCGCGATCGTAACGGGAAGATTCACGCCGCGTTCTTCAGCTTGGCGAAGATGAATCGCAATATCATGCTGAGGCACGGGCTGAATGGCGAGGCGGTCTTTTCCCTTTACCTGCATTCTGTAAATGCCGACATTCTGCTTGCCGAAATTGTCCGGATCTTCAAGATCGCGGGAAATGACACACGCTTTATCCAAATAGTAGCCGCCGTCCCCCTGGTTGATTCTGAATAGCGGAAGGATGTCAAAAAGATTGATATCTTCCGTTATTTCATTTTCATGAAACGGCGCGGTTTCTTCCCGTTTGACCGGCACCGGAAATGCATCGTACCGTTTGGCGAACTCAAAGAATTGTTCCTTTACCGGCGTATCTTTCGGCATGCCGAGCATCATTGCGTGATTCGGCCACGAGCCGATGACATTCAGAGCCACCTGCGCATGGTGATGTCCGTAAATATTGTTAAACAAAAGCGCAGGGGTTTTATCCCCGAGATTGCTGGCTGCACGCGCAGCGGCGCCCAGATCCGGCTCCGGTTTTACCTCTTCGTTGACTGTTAAGAGCTGCCCTTCTTTTTCAAGAGCGGCGAGAAATTCCCTAAAATCCTGATAGGCCATTATCAGATTCCTCCTTTTTGTTTTTCAATTCCGTACCACCGTTTCGCTTCCGGCAGACGGATGCCGAACTGATCGAGCGTCCGGAACACAATATGGTCGATCAATTCATCCATGTCAGCCGGCTTGTTATAAAATGCAGGCATCGGCGGAATAATGACGGAACCCATTTTTGTAAGCGCTAGCATATTTTCTAAATGGATTTGGCTGAGCGGCGTTTCTCTAGTCAGCAGCACAAGTTTTTTCCGCTCCTTCAGGATGACGTCAGCCGCCCTTGTCAGCAGATTGTCAGCCATTCCGGTGCGGATGCTTGCCAGTGATTTCATGCTGCACGGAGCGATGATCATCCCGTCCGTTTCAAACGAGCCGCTTGAAATCGCCGCCGCCTGGTCTTTGTGAGAATACGTATAGGATGCGAGTTTCTCGACATCTTTTAACGTATAATCGGTTTCATGTGTAATGGTGACATTTGCCCAAGGAGACACGACAAGATGGGTTTCGATCTCCGCGGCTTTTAAATATTCTAAAAGCCTGATCCCAAATATGGCTCCCGTTGCCCCGGTCATTCCGATGACGAGCTTCATATCGACCCCTCCTTTACGCTTGAAATGTGGTGTCAAAACCATCATACTCCTGATATATCCATATGAAAAATATTCGTTAAATCTATGTATAATACCTTAAAGGTATAAAAGAAAGGAGCGAGCGTTCTCATGGATATCCGGCAATTGCGTTATTTCATCACCATTGCCCAAGAGCAGAAAATCACGACGGCCGCCAAAAAGCTTCATATGGCACAGCCGCCTTTAAGCAGACAGCTGAAACAGCTCGAAGAAGAATTGGGCGTCATTCTGTTTGACCGCAATAAAAAGAAACAAATGATCCTTACATATGAAGGAAATGTCTTTTTGAAAAGAGCGAAAGAGATTCTTCATAAGTTTGAGGACGCTATAATCGAGGTACAAGAGCTGAAGGAGGAGGTGGCCGGGACACTTGCCGTCGGGTCAACCATTTACTGCGCCGCGCTCATGCTTGAGAAAGTGTCACAGATGAAAGAGCGGTTTCCGCATCTCACCTTTAACATTTGGGAAGATGAGCCCGTCTCACTGCTCGAGCTTCTGGAAACCCGGCAGATTGACGCCGCCGTCACCACCACCTTGATTAAAAGCGACGGCATTGAATCGAAGGAGCTTGAAGACATTCCGTGTGTATTGGTGCTGTCCGAGCATTCAAAACGACTGTGCGGTGAAACGATTAAACTGAATGACATCGCCTCTTTGCCTTTGATCCTTTTGCGCACCGTCAATGGAAGAGGTGTGTATGACCAAGTCCTCCAAGTTTGTGAACAGTACGGTCTCGACCTTCAGGTTGTCTGTGAATGCCATGACTCCGCGACGCTCTTGAGCCTCGTATCATCAGGGTTCGGCGCCACAATTCTGCCTTTGACGATGATTCCCGTCCATATGCGCTCGCATGTCAAAACGGTTATCATCGAAGACAACCCGTTTGTCATGACACCGGCCGTCATCTGGAGAAAAGACAGCTATCTGCCGAAGCCGGTCAGACAGTTTTTGGAATTATTTTGATCCGGAACACGAAGAATTCCCGCTTATGAAAACCAATTACTTGACTCATACTAAAAAAAAGTTATCCTTTACAATTGGGAGCTATTTTTTCTCAATAAAACTACTCAGAAAAGTGGGGAATAAAGAAGATGAAAAAAGCAATACTCGCTTTGTTCATGATGGTCAGCATCGCAATGCTTGCAGCCTGCGGAAACTCACAGGAAAGCGGATCTAAGTCAAAAGACGGCGATCTTTGGGCTTCTGTCAAGAAAAAAGGCGTACTGACCGTCGGCACAGAAGGAACGTACGAACCGTTTACCTTCCATGATAAAAAGAGTGACAAACTGACCGGATATGATGTTGAAGTGATTCAAGAAGTCGCGAAACGCCTCGATCTGAAAGCTGACTTCAAAGAAACGCAATGGGACAGCATGTTTGCCGGATTAAACGCGAAACGGTTTGACGTCGTCGCCAACCAAGTCGGCAAAACAGGCCGTGAGAACCAATATGATTTTTCGGATAAATACACAACGTCAAATGCAGTCGTCGTGACGAAAAAAGACAGCACGATTGCGAAAGAGGCTGATGTCAAAGGAAAAACAGCGGCTCAGTCATTAACAAGCAATTACAATAAATTAGCGAAAGAAGCCGGCGCGAAAATTGAAGGCGTTGAAGGCATGGCTCAATCCCTTCAGCTCATTCAGCAGGGCCGCGCTGATCTGACTTACAACGATAAGCTTGCCGTACTGAACTACTTAAAAACGTCCGGCAATAAAAACGTGAAAATCGCGTTTGAAGCAGGCCAGCCGCAGCAGACGTATTTCGCATTCCGAAAAGGAAGCGGCGAACTTGTGACTCACGTCAACAAAGCGTTAAAAGAAATGAAAGAGGACGGGACTCTTTCTAAAATAGCGAAAAAATGGTTCGGCGAAGATGTTTCTAAGTAACATGCCAGAACCCGTGATTGCAACAGCCATTCCTTGGGATCTGGTGCAGCAGTCATTCTGGCCGATTCTTTCCGGGGGAATCTATTACTCGATTCCCCTTACCATTCTTTCCTTTATTTTCGGAATGATCATCGCGCTGATTACGGCGCTCGCCAGAATGTCAAATATGAAACCATTGAGATGGGTGTTCAGCGTATACGTATCAGCGGTGCGCGGCACTCCTCTTCTCGTTCAATTGTTCATCATTTTTTATCTGTTCCCGACATTTAATATTACGCTGGACCCTTTCCCAAGCGCAGTCATCGCGTTTTCATTAAACGTGGGCGCCTACGCTTCTGAAATCATCCGGGCATCTATTTCATCCGTGCCGAAAGGGCAATGGGAAGCCGGTTATACGATCGGCATGACCTATCGCAAGACATTGTTCCGCGTGATCCTGCCGCAGGCGTTTCGCGTGTCCATTCCGCCATTATCAAATACATTTATCAGCCTGATCAAGGATACATCTCTCGCGTCACAGATTCTCGTCGCGGAGCTGTTCAGAAAAGCGCAGGAAATCGGCGCGCAAAACCTTGATCAAATCTTGGTCATCTATATTGAAGCCGCCTTTATTTATTGGATCATCTGCTTCTTGCTGTCAATCGTACAGCACGTGATCGAACGGCGTCTCGACCGTTATGTGGCCAAATAAGGAGGTTTCGATATGCTTTCCGTCAAAGGATTAAATAAATCATTCGGGCAGAATGAAATTTTAAAAAAGATAGATATGGAGATAGAAAAAGGGAAAGTCATCGCCATTCTGGGGCCGTCCGGTTCAGGAAAAACGACGCTTCTGCGCTGTCTGAACGCGCTTGAGATCCCCAATCGCGGCGAGCTGGCATTCTCCGATTTTTCAATAGATTTCTCCAAAAAAGTGAAGCAGGCTGATATTCTTCGCCTCCGCCGCAAATCAGGCATGGTCTTTCAGGCGTATCATCTGTTTCCTCACCGCACGGCGCTTGAAAACGTCATGGAAGGACCCGTTCAAGTGCAAAAGCGCGACAAGGAGCAAGTCAGAAAAGAAGCGATGGAGCTTCTGGAAAAAGTCGGACTGAAAGACAAAATGGATTTATATCCGTTCCAGCTTTCCGGCGGTCAGCAGCAGCGGGTCGGCATCGCCCGCGCGCTTGCGATTCAGCCCGAGCTGATGCTGTTTGACGAACCGACGTCAGCGCTTGATCCGGAGCTGGTCGGCGAGGTGCTCAAAGTGATTAAGGATCTGGCGAACGAAGGCTGGACGATGGTCGTCGTCACCCATGAAATCAAATTCGCGCAGGAAGTGGCCGATGAAGTCATCTTCATTGACGGCGGCGTCATTGTGGAACAAGGACCGCCGGAGCAAATTTTCTCCGCGCCGAAAGAAGAACGCACGCAGCGGTTTTTAAATCGTATACTGAATCCTTTGTAGGAGCGGGAGAAGAAGCGAAACACTGATTTCGCTTCTTCTTTTTTTTGGCGGTTATGCTACAATGACAATTAATGAAATTTTATGAAAGAAGGGACCTCTTTGAAGCGGGAATTCTTGATGCGCTGGACGTTTTATTTTGCCGGTCTGTTAATTTTGTCTTTCGGGGTATCGTTAACCATTAAAGGAAAAGCTCTCGGCATCAGCCCTTGGGATGCCTTTCATTATGGGCTTTTTCAGCATTTCGGGCTTTCTGTCGGCCAATGGTCCATCGTGGTCGGCGCGGTCATCGTGGCTTTAACCTGCCTGTTCACGAGGACACTCCCGAAAATCGGCGCTATCTTAAACATGGTTCTGATGGGAATGTTTATTGATTTCTTTTCGTTTCTGCTTCCTGAGACGCACGCTTTTTCCTTAGCGGCCGTGTTTTTTTCTATCGGATTGCTGCTGATCGGCTGCGGCGTCGGTATTTACGTATCAGCAGGGCTCGGCGCGGGCCCCCGGGACTCTCTGATGATGCTGATATCTGAAAAAACAGGCTGGAACGTGCAATGGGTGCGGAACGGCATTGAGCTGACGATTCTTGCTGCAGCCTGGATGATGGGCGGACCTATCGGTGCCGGAACCATTATTACGGCTGTTTTGACGGGGCTGATTCTGCGTTTTTCTTTGCCGCAGTCCTCTAAACTGTTAACATACGCGATCTCCGGGCGGGCAACGTCCGTTCATTAAAAACAAAGCCGAAACGGTTTTGTTTTTTTATTTTCGGACAGCTTTCGTCTAATATGATAGGATGGTTTTGACAATATTTTCAGACGGAGGATCTGGACATGAAGATTTACGGAGTATATATGGACCGCCCGCTTTCTGCAGGGGAAGAGGATCGGATGATGGCGGCCGTGTCCGCCGAAAAGCGGGAAAAATGCCGGCGCTTTTACCATAAGGAGGATGCTCACCGCACCTTGATCGGCGACATGCTGATCCGCACCGCTGCGGCGAAGGCTTACGGACTTGATCCGGCCGGGATTTCATTCGGCGTCCAGGAATACGGAAAGCCGTACATCCCCGCGCTTCCGGACATGCACTTTAACATTTCCCACTCCGGGCGCTGGATCGTGTGCGCCGTTGATTCAAAACCGATCGGCATTGATATTGAAAAAATGAAGCCCGGCACGATTGATATCGCCAAACGGTTTTTTTCGCCGACGGAATACAGTGATCTGCAAGCGAAACACCCCGATCAGCAGACCGATTATTTTTACCATCTGTGGTCGATGAAAGAAAGCTTTATCAAACAGGCCGGAAAAGGGCTTTCCCTGCCGCTTGATTCATTCAGCGTCCGCCTTAAAGACGACGGCCATGTGTCCATTGAGCTCCCGGACGGACATGAACCTTGTTTCATCCGCACATATGATGCGGACGAGGAGTATAAGCTGGCCGTTTGTGCGGCGCATCCCGATTTTTGTGACGGGATTGAGATGAAAACGTATGAAGAGCTGTTATAAGCAATCCGTCAGCATTTTGATGCCTCGCGTGATATCCCCTGTCTTGACGTTGGACACGTTGAGTTTGATGATATTTTCTTTCGGAAAATCCGATAGGTAATGGCTGTCAATCGGCTCCACCAGCACGCCTTGCGCTTTCAGACGCTGCACAACTCTTGAAGCGGAAAGGCTTTTCTCCAGCACGAGATGGGTATGGATCGACGTTTGCTTTACAGAAAAACCGCCGTACTCCTGCAGCGCGTTTTGGAGCAGCTCGGAACGTGCTCTGTAAGAGGCCCGGATTTTTTCTTTATGCCTTTTGAACATGCCGCTTTTGATATACACTTCAAGGGCCGCTTGGGATATCATCGAACAGTCGATATCGCTCAGCTTTTTATACGTATGGAAAACCGGGGCCAGCGAATCCGGGAGCACAGCCGCTCCAACACGCAGCCCCGGAAAAATCATTTTCGAAAAGCTTTTCAAATAAATCACGCGGGAAGACAGATCGTAGGCGTACAGCGGGTCTGCCTTCTGATTGTCCTCTAAATCTCCTAGGAAATCATCCTCAACCAAATAAACGTCATACGCCTCCGCTAATCGGACAAGCTCTCGTTTTTGCCATTCTGTCAGAGAGCTGCCGAGCGGATTATGAAATCGGGGCATCGTGTAAAAAAACTTAATTTCCTCCGTCTGAAACAGCCGCTCGACTTCCGCCATATCAAGCCCCTCAGCCGTCCGTTTAATGCCGCAGGCGGGAAGGCGCAGCGCTTCAAGCTGCTCCACCATCAGATGATAGCCCGGCTGTTCGATTAAAATCTTCTTTTTTCCGTTCGGAAACGGCATCAGAGACAGCAGGGATAACGCCTGCTGCACACCCGAGGTGATAAAAATGTTCCGCTCTTTTGCAAATACCTGATAATCGGATAACAGCGTCTGAAGCACCCGGATTAAAGACGGAAGCCCCTGCGGCGTGCCGTAAATGAACAAATCATTTTTATACATATCAATGGCTTTGTTGATGCAATGCTGAAAGTCGCGGTACGGAAAAATATCAGGGTCCGGCGCCGAGGCTGCAAAATCAATGATACCTGTTTGTTCTCGCTCCTGCTTTTTTTCATTTTTAATAAGATAGTAGCCGCTTTTCGGCACGGCATAAATAATGTGCCGTTTTTCAAGCTCCTGAAGCGCACGGATGACGGTGCTTTTACTGACGTGAAAACGCTCGGCCAGCTGCCTGATAGAAGGCAGCCGCGCCCCTTCCTGAAAAGTGCCGCCTTCAATGAGACTCTCCACTTCTATCATCACGTTCATATACTTTTCCATGCTGAACCTCCATCTGTACCGGTACAGTTTATCATTATTCTCATTGTACTGCTTCTTCCCTTCCCATACAATAAAAGGGAGCGGCCGGCGCTCGATCTCATTAAAGGAGTTCGTAAAGATGATTAATCAAAACCGTTTGGCTGCTGCTTACCTCGCTGCCATTTTAAATGCGCTGATTATCGGTTTTTCCTTTATATTTGTCAAGATTGCGCTTCAATCCGCCAATCCGTTTGATATATTGGCTCATCGGTTCACAGCGGCCTTCATCTGTGCAATGCTTCCTGTTTTATTCGGCTGGATCAAACTGTCCGTCAGCTGGAAGAATGTGCTGGCGATCTTGCCTTTGGCCCTTTTATATCCGGCTTTGTTTTTCAGTTTTCAGGCGTTCGGCCTTTTGTATTCTTCATCATCGGAAGCCGGTATCATTCAAGCCGCCATCCCGATTTTTACGATGCTGTTTTCGTCTTACTTTTTAAAGGAACGTCCGACATGGGCGCAAAAGGGATTCACATGCCTGTCAGTGGCCGGGGTGGTATTTATTTTCACAATGAAAGGGGTGTCCGCGGAATCGGCGAGTTTTAAAGGTGCTTTCCTGATCCTGTTGTCCGCGCTGTCCTCCGCCCTTTACAATACGGCAGCGAGACGCATGACCCAGCGTTTTTCATTGGGTGAGCTGACCTGGTGCATGTCTGCGATCGGCTTTGCTTCCTTCAACTGCATCGCTCTCTTCCGGCACGGAGCGGAAGGAACGATCGGGCAGTATTTTCTGCCCTTCCGCGATCCCGGTTTTATCGCAGCGATTCTGTATTTAGGCATTTTGTCTTCTCTCATTACATCATTGATGTCAAACTACGCGCTGTCCAAGATTGAAGCGTTTAAGATGAGCGCCTTTAACAATTTTTCCGTCCTCGTGACGATGCTTGCGGGTGTCCTCGTTCTCCATGAGTCACTCCGCTGGTATCATATCGCCGGCGCCGTCTGTATCGTCATCGGAGTCTTGGGAAGCAATGCTTCAGGACGGCGGAAAAAAAACATATTACGACATAGGGAAAAAATGAAAGGAAACGAAGACGGAATATGATCAACACACGAAATGAAAATATCTATCTCGCGGGCTGCTTAACATTTGCCGATGTAAGAAAACACTTTGCTTATCATCAAGGAAAATCCGCGGCTGTCTGTTTTTTGATTATGCTGCTGGCTTCTGCCATCTGTTTTGAAATGAACGGCCCGGTTACAGGCGGCACATGGGGCGTCAGAGCTCTCCTGAATTTCCTTGCAGCTGTGATTCTCTCTTTGGCAGTCACGGTGATCGCAACGGCAATCTCATTCTTCCGTCTTTACAGAACATACAAAACGAATCAGCGGCTGAAATCTGCCAGAAGTATTACGATTCATCAGCTCGGAATCAGCCAAAAACAAAAAAACGCAAGCATTCTTTTTGAATGGGATGAACTGCTCTCGGCTAGGGAGCACAAAGATATGTTTCGATTACAAACATCGGGTTACGGAACACTTCTGCTGCCGAAACGACTTTTCTATTCGCAAAAAGATATCGCCGTTTTCAGGCAAATGCTCCGGGAAAATGTGAATGGGAAAGTAAATGTAACAGAATAAAAGACAAAAAGGAGGGTGTCCCCCTCCTTTTTTGTCAGCCTGATATTTCCGCCTGTTTCTGCAGCTGCTTTGCTTCCTGATAAATTTCTTCGAACAGATCCGCGATGTGTTCCTCTTCAACACATGAAAATGCGATTCGCAAATCGGTTTCATTAATGGATATCGTCCCGATTCCTCTCTTTTCAAGCAACGACACTCTCAATTCGCCGGCGTTTATGTCTTTCAGCCGGACACACATGAAATAACCAGAGTTAAACGGGTAAGGCGTCCATACGTCATCATAGTGCTTGTTTTCTGCAAGAACGGCTTTCACTTTGTCAGCCCGTTTTTTCATGATGTTATATTTCAGCGATTTTTCTTTCTCGTATTCCGGTGACTGCATCGCCCGCAGCATAAACGTTTGGGACGGGTGCGGGGCGCTTGAAATCGTTCCCCTGATAATCCCTTTTGTTTTTTCCTCGAGCACGCGCAGCGCTTTTTCGCTTTTTGTGCTGTACGTAATAAAACCGACGCGGAAGCCCCACGCGTAATTTTCCTTCGTCGCGCCGTCTATTTTCACGCAAAGCACCCGGTCGTGCACTTGGGCGAGTTTGCTGAAGATGGATTCCTGAATGGCCGTTTCATCGTAAAACAGATTGTAATACGCATCGTCTACGAGCACGACAATCTCTTTGCCGGCTTCTGCCGCCTCCAGGATCACGCTGACGATTTCTGACGCTTCCTCTTCTCCCGGCGTGTAGCCTGTCGGATTATTCGGGAAATTCAGCACGACAATCGCCTTTTCTTCCTGCTTTTTCAGCAGCTCGGACAGCCCCGCCGCATTAAAATGCCCATCCTGCTGAAAAAGCGGGTACGTCTCAATGGATGCCTTGCGCCGGACACCGAAAATGAAATTGTAATTTCCCCAATATTTATCAGGCAGAAGCAGCGTATCCCCTTCATTGACGAACAAGTCGGCGGCAATGCTCAGCCCGTGTGTTAAAGCGTTTGTCACGATCGGCGTGCTGATGTCTTTGCCGGCTAATGAAGGATTTTCGAGACGCATTTTTTTCAGCCATTCCTGTCTGAGCGGCTCTTTTCCCTGCGGCGGAGCATAATCGTAGATATCATCGGGGTTATAGGCGGACAGTGTCTCTTGAATATGGGAAAAGTGCATGGACTCGCCCTGTGAGGTGGCGATTCCGATCGTGGCATTATACTTTCCGGCCTTGGCTTTCGCTTCCGCCGATTGTGTCAGCACCCCTTTCGGATAAAACAACTCTCTGCCCAAATCAGAAAGCATATGAAGCACGTGCGGGTTTTCTTCAGATAATGTTCTGTTCAGCTCTTTTGCTGCATCATTCATGTACGACAATCCCTTCAAAATTATATTCCATCAAATCATAACATAAAATTTTTGATAAATGAGAAAACTCGCGGGCGGATTTTGTTACAAAAAACAGACAGCGAATGCTGTCTGTCATATCCTATAACAATTGGCCTGCAGTGCTCCTGTTAATAATCTCATAGATTCGTTCCGCCACTTTTTCAGTTTCACTTAATATGAACATGTGGCCGTCCGAAAACTCATGAAATACGGGATTGTCGGCCCATTTTTTCCATCCGTCCGCATCTTTGATACATTTTTTATCCTTCCGCCCGTTAAAAATATGGACGGGTGATTGAATGATGTGAGAATCAGACGGACGGAAGCTTTCAAGCGCGCGGTAGTCGGATCTGAAAGAAGGCAGGAAAAATGACATGACCTCCTTATTCTCCACTAACTCCTGCGGCATTCCGCCAAGCTCGATAATATGGGCGAGAAATTTTTCATCATCAAGATGAGACACTTTTTTCCTTTCAACATGCGGCGGCTGAATGGCTGAGATGATCACGGCCTGCGGGTAAATGCCCTCCCGCTCCAGCTTTTGCGCCAGCCTGAAAGCGACCATGCCTCCCATACTGTGGCCGAACAGCACAAACGGGCGGTCAGGATGGAGATTCAACTCCTGCTTGTATAAACTGACAAGCTGTTCAAAATCCTCAACGGGGGACATTTGATTTGTTCCGTGTCCCGGCGGTTCCGCGGCAAGCATCTCACACTCACCTTGAAGGTAGGTGTGGAGCGGGCGGAATGATGCGGAATAGCCTCCTGCGAACGGAAAACAGATAAGCTGCGTTTTTTCTGTGGTATCGAACGATTTAAAGAGCTGGACCATTGGCGGGCTTCCTCCTTTTCTATCGTGAAGTTGTCAGCTTCAGATGTTCCTTCTTTAGGAATTCGAGCAAATATGCCGCATTCCTTTCGAGACATTCTCCCTGAAGCATTTCTGCGTGCGTGCCGCAGCCTTTTTTCACACGGTATTCACCTGTCGTGGCTTCCTCCCACGAAGCGAGCCACGGCGGCATCGCAAAGTCCGGTTCTGACGTTAAAAGATCTATATCCGCATTGACCGTGCCGGTGCTGATGGTATGCACAAAATAAGAATAAAACGCGTTTGTTTTTTTGGCGAGACCTTCTTTGACAGCTTCGTCATTCAGCGCTTCATTGTCCCGGTTTACCTTCATCAGCGCCTGGACATCACTTTCTACGGTGCGGCCTTCCAAGTCGCTGACGCCTTGTTTTTTATAGGAATCAACCATGATCAGCCGCTCCACTTCACGGCCCCCTGCTTCAAGGCGTTTGGCCGTTTCAAAGGCGAGCGTGCAGCCTGCCGAGTATCCGAACAGCTTGACCGGTCCTTCCGGCTGGAGCTGATTGATCAGCTCTGTGTAGCGTTCGATGCGGTTGTCTTCCTCAATAAAATCAAACGCACAGATTTTATAGCCGGACAGCTGTTTTGCCAGCGGCTGGTACATCAGCCCGTAACCGAGAACCGGCGGGAACGCAAACAGTGTGTCAGACTGTTTTTTATTCATGATGGTGAGCTCTTTCATTCCTTTTTCTTCACCGTGAAGCAGATAACCGGCAATGTCTGCGATTGTCGTCGCTTCGAATAACAGCTGCACCGGAATGTCCGTACCGAGCTCTTTTTTAATGCGCGACGCTGCCGTCATCGCTTTTAAGGAATGGCCCCCGAGCGCGAAGAAATCATCATGAATCCCGATCTGCTGTCTGCCGAGAATCTCGGACCAGATGTGTGCAATCGTTTCTTCCGTCGCGTTTCGAGGCCCGATCCATTCTTTCGCCGCCTGAGCCTGATCCGGTTTCGGCAGCTGCCGTTTATTGACCTTCCCGTTTGTCGTTAACGGAAGCTCCTCTAAGAAAGTAAAGGTTTGCGGCACCATGTAAGCAGGAAGCTGTTTTTTCAGGTGCCTCTTTACGTCTTCAGCTGAAAGCGGCGTCCGGTTCACGAGGTAGGCGTTGATTGATGCATCTCCGGACTCATGGCGGTCCGCAACAACGACCGCATCTTTCACACCCGGGTATTCCTGCAGCTGCTTTTCGATTTCTTCAAGCTCAATCCGGTGTCCGCGTATTTTGACCTGGTCGTCAATACGCCCGGCGTATTCAATTGTTCCATCCGGCAGCCAGCGTGCTAAATCCCCTGTGCGGTAAAGCGTTTCTCCCGGCTTGAACGGATTTGGGATAAACGTTTGCTTCGTCAGGTCATGACGGTTCAGATATCCTTTTGATACACCCATTCCGCTGATGCACAGTTCACCGACAGCTCCGAACGGCTGAAGCTGATTTTGCCCGTTAAGAATATAAACACTGGCATTGCTGATCGGCTTTCCGATCGGCAATGAGGAAATGGAATCCGGTATGTCGTGCACGACGTGAGCTGTCGCAAACACCGTTCCCTCAGTCGGCCCGTAGCAATTAATCAGCTTGCCAGGCCCCATGATCTCAAGCGCCTTTCTGACGTGAGGCACTGACGCGCGCTCACCCCCGAATAACACACAGCGAAGCCCCTTCAGCCACTCCTCTCCCGCATCGGTGAGAAGATTAAAAAGTGCGGTTGTCGCAAACATGACATTGACATTCTCCTGCCGGATCAGATCAGTGAGCCGTTCTGTATCAAGCAGTGTATGTTCATCTGCGATAATGAGCCGTGCCGCATTCAGTATTGATGCGTAGAAATCAAAGGTAAATGCGTCAAAGGCGTAATTGGAAACAGATAAGAACGTATCTTTTTCAGAAAATGCCATGTAGTCTACATGCTTGACCAATCCTTGAATATTGGCATGAGTGGTGATATTGCCCTTTGGCTTTCCGGTTGTGCCGGACGTATACATAATATACGCCGGATCATCGGGATCAATTGCGGCTGCAGGATCGCTTGCCTGTTCCTCAAACCGTGCTCGATCATCGATGATGAGTGTTGTTCCTGTATACGGCAGCTGAGCCGCTTTTTCTTTCATCTCCTGATGTGTCAGCAGACAGGCTGCCGCACTGTCAGCCAGCATGTACGAGATTCGGTCCTCCGGCAGCTTCGGATCAATCGGCAGATAAGCCGCTCCCGCTTTTAATACGCCGAGAATGCCGATCACCAGCTCAAGCGAGCGCTTCGTGTACAACGCGACAACGGTGTCCTTACCCGCACCTTGCTTTTGCAAACGGCGCGCAAGACGGTTCGCTTCCTCATCTAATTCACGATAGGAAAGAGTCTGGCCGGAATACGTAAGCGCCGGTGCATCAGGATTTACATTCACCGCTTCCTTGAACCAATCTGTCAGAGGCCTCGCCTGATGAGTCTGAGCCGGCGGGTTTAAGCCGGTAAGCAGAAGCTCTCTTTCCTTTTCATCAACAAGTCTGATCGTATTGACAGGCTGATCCGGCTTCTGGATGAGCTGCTGAATCGCTGTGAGAAGCTGAGATTTTAAGCGCAGGATAAACGCCTCATCAAACACATTCCCGTTATAGGCAAGCTTAATCAGCATCTCATCACCTGGAGAAGCCATCAGGTTGAGATCATAATTCGATTTCTCAAAAACATGGACGTCCTCCATATCAAAGCCGTTTTCACTGTTTTCTTCATTTTTTGCATCCTGAAGCGGATAATTTTCAAACACAATGATGTGGTCAATCAGCTTTGGCTGATCGGCCTGGCTTTGGATATCATAGAGCGGCACATATTGATGCGGCTCAGACTGCAGCGATTGCTCCTGCAGCTGCTTGAGCAAGCCGTTAAATGTGGTATCCTCAGACAGCTTCACCCGCCTCGGGACAGCATTGATAAACAGCCCGACCATATGTTCAACGCCTTTGATTTCTGCGGGACGCCCGGAAACGACTGTGCCGAAGATCAAATCTCCGGACTGCTGGTAGCGGCTGATTAATACACTCCAAACCGCCTGAAGCGCCGTACTCAAAGTGGTATGCTGCGATTTTGCAAGCTCGGTAAATGCTTTTGTTTCCGCCTCCGGCAGTGAGAAGAGCAGCTCTTTCGGCTCATAGCCGTCCTTTTCTTTCTTTCTTTGCTCCGCAAATGTCGTTTGTCCTTCAAAATCTTCTAAGTACCCGCGCCAGTAATGCAGTGATGCTTGTTTATCCTGCTTTTCAAGCCACTTGATATAGTCTTTATACGGTTTGACCGGCGGCAGGCTGTACGGCTTTTGTTCGCGCAGGGCATTGTATACCTTAAACAGATCCTGCACGACGATGCCGAAGCACCAGCCGTCCAAAATGATGTGGTGGTAGCTCCACACCCATTCAAAGCTTTCTTCCGATTTTTTGAAAATGGCTGCCCGCATCGGAATATCCCGCGTCAAATCAAAGCCCTTGATCTTATCCTGTTCTTTGTATTCATTGATTTTGGCTGTTTGCTCGCTGTCCGTTACATGTGTCAGATCGATTTCTTCTATCTGAAACTGACGTTTTTTCAATACGACTTGGACCGGCCTTTTTACTTTTTCGTGAATGAACACGGTACGAAATACATCGTACCGGTCCATGATCACATTCATGCTTTCTTCAAGGCATTTGATATTCAAGCTGCCTTTTACTTTCATTGTCATTTGTTCGATGTAAAAACTTTGGCCGGGATTCAGGAGAGTATGAAACAGCATTCCCTCCTGCATCGGCGACAAATAATACATGTCCTGAACCTGATCTTTGCTGAATTGGCTCATCTGCTCCGCTCCCCCCTTCTGTTATCTGTTTTTGTCACGTTAAATTCTCCTCAAGCATGTCAAAGATGTCTCCCATTTCATCCATCTCAAGATCCTGCGCGCTGAAATCGCTCGGCGTAAATTCTTTCTCCTCTTTGGCCGTGCAATGGCGGATGATCATTAAGAGATTGTCTTTAAACCGCTGCATCTGTGTTTCGACGGTGCTTCTTTCATATTCTTCCTGATTGTATGAGCAGGAAATGACGAAGCGGCCGCCTGTAACCATCCCGCTGAAGCTCAGTGCGTATAACGCCTCTGACTCTTCGCTGACTTGACGTCCCATATCATATGGAGACGGCTCAAACCATTCCGTTTTCACTTCATTGTCAAACTGCCCTAAGTAGTTAAAACTGATTTCAGGCGTGACGCCTTTTTCTGTTTCATCGGATGACAGATACCGGAGAATCCCGTATCCTACACCTTTATCAGGAACGCGCCGCACCGTCTCTTTTACCGTTTTAATGACGGAAGAGACGCCGTCTTCCTTGCTGATCTGCAGAATCAACGGATATTGGGCCGTAAACCAGCCGACCGTCCGTGAAATATTGACATTCGGTATGATTTCTTCCCGGCCGTGTCCTTCTAAGTTGATGCCGACTTTGCCGTTTTCCGTCCATTCACCGATCGTTAAGCCGAGCGCGCTGAGCAGAATGTCGTTGATTTCCGTTCCGTACGGATGATGAACATCTGTGAGCAGCTGTGCCGTTTCTTCCTCAGTCAATTCACATTTCACGGCCGCCGTATGTTTGACGAGCCGTTTGTTCGGATCATGGTCTTTCGGCAGCGGCTGGAGTTCTTCCGCATCTGCCTGCGCCCAATAAGCCGCCTGCTTTTTCAGCTCTTCTGATTGCGCAAACGTGTTCAGCGCCTCCGCCCAATCTTTAAAGGAGTGGGTTTTCTGCGGGAGGACGATGCTGTTTTGCTGCTGCGCCTGTTTATAACCTGAAGCGAAATCCTCAAGCAGAATTCTCCATGAAACCCCGTCCACGACGAGATGGTGAACCGCGATTAACAGATGATCGCCTTGTTCTGTCCGGTATTGCTCCGCTTTTAACAGCGGGCCGTTCTCCAGATCAAGACTTCCCTGAAGATGATCGGCAAGCCGCTGAATCTGGCTTTTCAGCATATCCTCGTCAGTTCCGTACAGATCAACGATTTCAAAGCTTGCCTTGCATTCTGTGACAGGGAGGTATGTCTGAATGATGCCTTCCCTTTCTTCACGGTAAACCATGCGGAGCGCATCATGGTGTTCAATCAATGCTTGCAGGGTTTTTTCCACCAGGTCCGGATCAAAGCCGTCTTTCGCGTGAAGCATGACGGATTGGTTCCAGTGGTGTTTGTCGGTAAAGTTTCGTTCAAAGAACCAGCGCTGGATCGGCGTTAACTCCGCTTCGCCTTCGACAGGGCCCTGGTCGGCCTGCTTGCCTTCCGTCCGCTCCACATAGGAGACGAGCTCTTCGATGGTCGGATGCTGGAAGAGATCTTTCATCTCCAGCTTGTAGCCGTGCTGGTTCAGGCGGCTCGCCATTTGGATGCCTTTGATCGAATCCCCGCCGAGCGTGAAGAAATTGTCGCTTACGCCGATCTGATCAAGACCGAGCACTTCCTGCCAAATGTCGGAAAGCAGCGTCTCCACCTCCGTTTCCGGCGCTTTGTATGCCGCGCTTCCCGCTTCAATGTCAGGCGCCGGCAGGGCTTTTTTGTCAATCTTTCCGTTTGCGGTGACCGGAAGCTCGTCCATCTCCACCCAGAACGCCGGCACCATGTAGTCAGGCAGCGTGTCTTTCAGCGCGGATTTGAGCGCTTCAATATCGTCCTGCTGAGGCGCGACATAGGCGCAAAGCGCGGTATTGCCCGCTTTGTCTTCCACGGCCGTCACCGCTGCGTCATGAAC
>NZ_JQKM01000021.1:0-17260 GCF_000746035.1 Bacillus sp. UNC69MF
GCCACCTTTTATGTCTGAACCATGCGGTTCAGACAACCATCCGGTATTAGCCCCGGTTTCCCGGAGTTATCCCAGTCTTACAGGCAGGTTACCCACGTGTTACTCACCCGTCCGCCGCTAACATCAGGGAGCAAGCTCCCATCTGTCCGCTCGACTTGCATGTATTAGGCACGCCGCCAGCGTTCGTCCTGAGCCAGGATCAAACTCTCCGATAAAGTAGTTTGACTGACTACGCACATCGCTGTGCGATTTATTTAAAACTTTGAATTAACAGGTACGTTTTGTCTTGTTTAGTTTTCAAAGAACTTTGTCCATCGCTCTTGAAGCGACTTAATTATTGTAACATATCAGTGTCGATGTCGTCAATAACTTTTTATAATTTCTTTTTTAAGAATTCGTTTCGTCATCAGCGACGTATATTAGAATACCACCCTTGATCCAACATGTCAACAATAATCAATAAATTAAATGATGAAGCGTTTAATGACTATCAAAGCTGCGATGCCGGGAATCCCCAGAATCCCGCTGATGCCCGTTGTAATCAGGTTAACAGGGATATGAATACCGAGACTGCCTCCGAACAAGTTCACACCCACCAGCAGAATCGCACCGGCAATAAACTTAATCGCAGTCACACCAATCCATCTTAACGGTTTTGAAGATACCCCCCATAAAAAAAGCAAAGCAACCAGACCGACAATCAAACCGATAATGAAAAAAGGCTCCATGAATCTTCCCCCTCGCTTGTTTAGTACAAGCTTATGAGAAGATCCCGGAGAATAGACCTCTTACTTCCATCTGCTCATTTTCAAATTCCGCTGCTTCGCTTCTTTCAAATAAAAAAAGTACTTAGATTCAGCGACTTTCAGCTCAAACAATACCTCAGCGGAGGGCTCGAGACTTTTCTCGACCAGACTCTTCTGTCTGTTCCATTCTTCTTTTTGTTTAAAGAGCTGTTCTATCAGCTTCTCATCAAACTCTTTTCTTAATGTATTTCTGCGAAGAAAACCCATGCCTTGCCTTTTCCTCCCTTACAATTCACGTCTTCCTTCAAGAGCTTTTGAAAGAGTGACCTCATCAGCATATTCCAAATCACCGCCGACGGGCAGACCGTGGGCAATACGGGAGAGCTTGATGCCTGAGGGCTTTAACAGCCTTGATATATACATCGCTGTTGCTTCCCCTTCAATATTAGGGTTGGTTGCGAGAATAACTTCTGTCACTTGATCATCCTGAAGACGTTTCAGCAGCTCCGGAATCTTAATATCCTCCGGGCCGATGCCGTCCATTGGTGAAATCGCGCCGTGAAGAACATGATACTGGCCGTTATATTCCTTCATTTTCTCCATTGCGATCACATCCTTAGGGTCCTGCACGACACAAATAACAGACTTATCCCTTCTTGTGTCCTCACATATATAACAAGGGTCTTGATCTGTTATATGTCCGCAAATCGAGCAATATGTCAGATTCCGCTTCGCATTGACAAGCGCCTTAGCAAAATCCAATACTGTGTCTTCTTTCATACCTAGAACAAAAAAAGCCAGACGAACCGCTGTTTTCGGTCCGATCCCTGGCAATTTCATAAAGCTGTCAATCAGCTTTGATATTGGTTCAGGATACTGCATGTTTATTTATCCCCCTAGAATAAACCCGGTATGTTCATTCCTTTTGTAAATTGTCCCATTGTCTCATTCGTCATGTCATCCACTTTTTTGAGGGCGTCGTTTGTCGCAGCAAGAACCAGGTCCTGAAGCATTTCGATATCTTCCGGATCAACGACTTCTTCTTTAATGGCAATGTCTACAACTTCTTTTTGGCCGTTGACTTTTACAGTCACCATACCGCCGCCTGCTGTGCCTTCAAGCACTTTTTCAGCAAGCTCCTCCTGAGCCTTCGCCATATCCTTTTGCATTTTTTGCATTTGTTTCATCATTTTTTGCATGTTTCCCATTCCGCCACGCATATTCAATCACTCTCTTTCATCTTATTAGTCTTTTATTTCGATTAAATCCGCTCCGACAAGTTTTTTCGCCTCTGCAATCAGCGGATCTTCTTCAGCCGGTTCGTTTGATCCTTCACTTTCCTGCTGGTGATCATTTAAAAATTCTTCTCTTATTTTACCCCATTGTGCTTCCGGAACGCCAATCAAATCCATTCTTTTCCCGAGCATTGATTCGAGAATCTGTTCAAGATTCGTACGGACTCCGTTATTGTCTTCTGCAACCATTTTACAATGGATTTCGTATTTAAATTTAAGCACAAATGCCTTTTGACCAGCAGCCACCGGTTCACTGTCATTCAAAAGAGCCGCATGAGACACCTTATTCTGCTGTTTCAGGTGTGCCAGCAGCTTGCCCCAGCTGCTTTTAAGCTGTTCAAGTTCAGGTCTTGTGGCTTCCTTCAATATCTCATGAATTCTTCCGACCGGAGCTTTGTAATGGCTTTTTCCGCCTTTTTGAGGACGCGGAGCTTCTTTCGGAGCGCTTTCCATCTGAACCTTCACACCGGAGGTTTTCAGCCTTTCTACTTCCTGCTCAAGCTGCTGAATCTTATTCATCAGCATGCCGACCTCAGGGATGTCTTCGGCGGATTGCTGTGCCGTCTGGCATATTTTCACGACAGCCACTTCAAAAAAGATTCTTGGGTGGTTCGTCCACTTCATTTCCTGATGGCTTTTATTCAGGATATCAATCATCTCATATAAAGCGGGGGCCGGTATGTCACCGCTCAGGCTCCGAAACGTTTCATCGACCTTCACCTTCTCCAGGACTCCTTCTAAACCGGGAGCGGCCTGGTACAAGAGCATATCCCTGAAATAGAAAATCATATCTTCAATCAGTTTGGCCGCATCTTTCCCTTGCTGGAGCAATTCATTCAGTGTTTCCAATGCCTCGGAAACCTGTTTGCGGTGAAGAGCAGATGCCAGTTTTCCAATATAGTGCTGAGAAACGGCTCCGGTAATGAGCAATGCATCATCCACCGACAGCTCCTCGCCGCTGAATGATACGGCTTGATCGAGCAGGCTCAGCGCGTCCCTCATTCCTCCGTCCGCAGCACTCGCTATGATATCAAGGGCTCCTTCTTCCACCTTCAGCTGCTCTGCATCGACGATTGTCTTCATTCGTCCGACAATTGCTTTGGATGTAATCCGTTTGAAGTCAAAACGCTGACATCTGGAGATAATGGTTAAAGGAATCTTATGAGGCTCAGTCGTAGCTAATATGAAAATGCAATGTGCCGGCGGTTCTTCCAGCGTTTTCAGAAGCGCATTGAATGCGCCGATAGAGAGCATATGCACCTCATCTATAATATATACTTTGTAGGTGACGGCCGACGGGGCGAATTTTACTTTGTCACGGATGTCGCGGATTTCGTCTACCCCGTTATTCGACGCCGCATCTATTTCAATCACATCTGATATAGAGCCGTTTGTGATCCCCTTGCACGCCGCACATTCATTGCACGGTTCTTCTACGGGGGCGTGCTCACAGTTGACTGCTTTCGCAAATATTTTAGCTGCACTGGTTTTTCCCGTTCCCCGCGGTCCAGAAAACAGATATGCATGAGAAAATTTCTTTTGCAAAAGGGCATTTTGCAGCGTTTTCGTAATGTGTTCCTGTCCGACCACATCTTCAAACTGCTGAGGCCTAAATACTCGATATAAAGCTTGGTAACCCACAGGATGCGCCCTCCTCTGTTATTCATCATGTTTATTATACATGAACGTGCTTTTAACGCCAAAACCCGTTTTTCATATACGAAAAAACTCACCTGCCATAAACAGGTGAGTCTGAAATTTGATGATTGATTTACCGTGCACCTTCTGTCGATTCGCTACCCTAAGCGTTACTTAAGCAGTTAGCTCAGCCCAGGCAACCCTGCGGCACATGAGAGGTTTCACTTAATGCTGCTTCCTTCCGGACCTGACATGGTTCATGAATTCCCATTGCGCAGGACCCAGACGTCAACGCCACTTACTTAAGGCAGACCTTACAGTAAACGAACCTCGAGAAGGGATTCGGCCCCGCTAGAGCGGATTGCGGGTACAGGGCACCGCTACCTCCCCGCTTAGCACGGCAAAATAAATATCAAATTTTTATATGAGCACCATTCATGATGCACACATAAGTATATCTGCTTCAGGCAGAAAATGCAACCGTACTACTCAGACAACTTTTTCCTCATGTCTTTCTTTTGCCGGCGCAGCTTTCTGAAAAAAGCGCTGAGCATTTCTCCGCACTCTTCTCCGAGCACGCCGCTCACCACTTCCGCTTGGTGGTTGAACCGCTCTTCCTGCAAGAGGTTCATCAGCGTTCCTGTACAGCCCCCCTTGGGATCAAATGCGCCGAATACGACCTTATCGACTCTCGAAAGCACGACGGCTCCCGCGCACATCGGACACGGCTCCAAAGTGACATAAAGAACGGCATCCTCAAGTCTCCATGTCCCCAGCCTACGGCACGCTTCGTCTATCGCCAGCATTTCGGCGTGGGCAAGCGACCTCTGTTCAGTCTCCCGCAGATTATGCGCCCGCGCCACGATCTCATCGTGCAGAACAAGAACTGCTCCGATCGGCACTTCACCTTTCGCTTCGGCTTTCTTCGCTTCTTTTATGGCTTCTCTCATATAATATTCATCATTCATAGGTTCGAGCTCTCTTCTTAAGTTTTTTCATGTCTCATAAAGGTTAAAATAGGAATACCCCAGCAGAAAGGAGTTGCCGGTATTGTCTGAACCTAACAACACAGCCCTTCTGATTGTCGATATGATCAACAATTTTCAATTTGATATGGGCGAACGTCTTGCTGAAAAAACCAAACAAATTGTCCCCCGTATTTTATCATTAAAGAAGCATGCAAAACAAAGCAACTGGCCGATTATTTATATTAATGATCATTACGGGCTCTGGAAGGCTGATATTGATGCCATCAGGGAGGAATGCAGCAACGACAGAAGCGCCCCCATTATAAAAGAAATTTCGCCTCAGCCGGATGATTATTTTCTCATTAAACCGAAGCATTCCGCTTTTTACGAAACAGCGCTTCACACCCTTCTGACCGAATTACAAGTGAACCGATTAGTCATCACGGGGATTGCCGGGAACATTTGTGTGCTGTTCACGGCCAACGACGCCTATATGAGAGAATACAGCATTGCCATTCCGAAAGACTGCACCGCTTCCAATAACGACGAAGACAATGATTTCGCTTTGACCATGATGGAGAATGTTCTCTTCGCAGAAATAACCACGGAAAAACAAATTACCGCCGAAAAATAAACATGATCAGCCTCCTTTTTTCATATATTTGATAGCGGATATGAAAGGAGGCGTTTTTCATTCAGATCTATATAGTGAAACGGGGCGACACGCTTTCCGCAATTGCGGCGCGCTACCGGACTGCCGCAAATGTCATTGCGGAAGCAAATAAACTGCCTAATCCAAATACATTGGTTGTCGGACAAACCCTTGTCATCCCGATTGAGGGTCAATATTACGAAGTGAAACAAGGTGATACTCTCGCGGCAATCGCCGGCCGTTTTCATATATCGGCCGCGGAGCTTGCGAGGGTTAACGGAATTCAGCCCGGCACCACATTGAGAGTCGGAACCAGCCTTTACATTCCGCAGCAGGCGAATAAGCCCGATATCGAATCAAACGCATATATAGAACCGCGGGGAACGAGCGTAAGCGCTAATCTGCAGCAGGCGGCAAGGGAGGCCTCTCCTTATTTAACATACCTTGGCGCATTCAGTTTTCAAGTGCAGCGGAACGGGACTTTAAAGGAACCGCCTCTGACCAATTTAAAAAGTATCAGTGACAGGCACAACACCACACTGATGATGATCATCACCAACCTTGAAAATGACGCATTCAGCGATGAACTCGGGCGGCTCATCTTGAATGACAATACAGTGAAAACAAAACTCTTTCAGGAAATCGTCTCCACGGCTAAAAAGTACGGCTTTCGCGATATTCACTTTGATTTCGAATATTTACGTCCACAGGACAGAGAAGCCTACAATCGTTTTTTACGTGAAGCGAGGACGATTTTTCATCGGGAAGGCTGGAAGATTTCAACGGCGCTTGCTCCGAAAACGAGCGCGACTCAGGCCGGCAAATGGTACGAAGCACATGACTATAGGGCACATGGAGAAATCGTCGATTTTGTCGTAATCATGACATATGAGTGGGGGTACAGCGGAGGCCCGGCTCAGGCCGTATCACCTATCGGCCCTGTAAGAAATGTCATTGAGTACGCGCTGACGGAAATGCCTTCTTCAAAAATCGTTATGGGCCAGAACATGTACGGCTACGATTGGACACTGCCTTTTAAACAGGGAACAACAGCCAAAGCCGTCAGTCCTCAGCAGGCAATCGCTCTGGCAGCACGCTATAAAGTCGACATTCAATATGACGAAACCGCCCAGGCTCCATTCTTCCGATACACGGATGAAAATCAGAGACGGCATGAAGTATGGTTTGAAGACGCACGATCCATTCAAGCGAAATTCAATTTAATTAAAGAACTTCATTTAAGAGGAATCAGCTATTGGAAACTCGGCCTTTCTTTCCCGCAAAACTGGCTTTTGCTCAACGATCAATTTCATATTGTAAAAGAGACGTTTCGTTAATTGGAAGCGTCTTTTTTCATGGGCTTTTCTGAGAGTGTGATACAATATAAAGGCCGGCAGCTGACGGATGTTTGCAGAATTAAGGAGGATTTTCAATGAACAGAGCCCCTTTTATCGCGGTAGAAGGTCCTATCGGGGCAGGAAAAACGACACTCGCTACGATGCTTTCTGAAGAGCTCGGTTTTCCTATGATTAATGAGATTGTGGAAGACAACCCTTATCTCGATAAGTTTTATGACAATATCGAGGAGTGGAGTTTCCAGCTTGAAATGTTTTTTCTATGTCACAGGTATAAACAGCTTGAAGACACCGATCGAGATTATTTAAAACAAGGACAGCCCGTTTTGTCCGATTATCATATTTATAAAAATGTTATTTTCGCAGAGCGTACATTGCACGGCCAAAAGCTTGAGAAGTATAAGCAGATTTATCATCTGCTCACTCACGACCTGCCGAAACCGAATGTTATTGTATACATAAAGGCAAGCCTGCCGACATTGCTTCAACGCATTGAAAAACGCGGACGCCCGTTTGAGAAAAATATCGAACATCAATATCTGGAACGTCTCATTACAGATTACGACACAGCCATCAGACAGCTTCAGGAAGAAGACCCGGATATATCTGTACTGACCATTGACGGTGATACTGAAGACTTTGTTTTGAATAAGACAGACTATGAAAGAATTGCCCGTCAGGTAAAGGAGCTTATTAAATGAAAGACATTCATATTCCAAACAACGCCATTATCACAGTAGCGGGAACGGTAGGAGTCGGAAAATCGACTTTGACCAAAGCTTTAGCAAAACGGCTCGGGTTTCATACCTCACTCGAGGAAGTGGATGAAAACCCTTATTTAGAGAAGTTTTATCACGATTTTGAACGCTGGAGCTTCCATTTACAAATTTATTTTCTGGCTGAGCGGTTCAAAGAGCAGAAAAACATGTTTGAATCAGGCGGCGGATTCGTGCAGGACCGTTCGATTTATGAAGATACAGGCATATTCGCAAAAATGCATGCCGATAAAGGAACCATGTCGCTGACAGATTACACAACATACACTAGCCTATTTGAGGCGATGGTCATGACGCCGTACTTCCCGCATCCTGATGTTTTGATCTATTTAGAAGGCGACCTTGAAAACATTATAAACCGGATTGAAAAGCGGGGCCGCGAGATGGAGCTGCAGACAAACCGCTCTTATTGGGAAGAGATGTATACACGGTACGAAGACTGGATCAGCGGTTTTAACGCCTGCCCTGTGCTGAAAGTACGCATTGAAGATTATGACCTTGAAGCTGATGAACAGTCACTGGAACCTTTGATCGAAAAAATCAGTCACGTGATCAACGAAAACAGAAATAAATAAAAATAGCAAAGCGATTTTCCCCGAACAGAGAAAATCGCTTTTTTTGCATATAAAAAATCCGCTGCATCACATGCAGCGGACAAAACAATCTCCAATATATGCTCGAGTTTCATTAGGTTTAAAATCAATATGGCGGAGGAAGAGGGATTCGAACCCCCGCGGGCTTTGACACCCCTGTCGGTTTTCAAGACCGATCCCTTCAGCCAGACTTGGGTATTCCTCCGTATCGACATTTAATAATATACCACATGACCTAAATTTCAGTCAAGCGCTTTTTCATATTTTTTATTTCATTTCTTAAACGGCTTGTCCGTCAGCTTTACTATCATACAAAAGTCTTGCGTCCAATTCAACCTCAGTATGCCATACGGGCAGGAAAACACAGTAAAAATCAAGAATAGATTCAAACAGATACCTGCTCATAAAGGTGGAGAACATAATGAAAATCATCATTGCACCGGATTCTTTCAAAGAAAGCATGACATCAAAAGAAGCCGCTGACAGCATAGAAAAAGGATTCAAAGCGGTCTTCCCTGACGCGGAATATTTCAAGATACCTGCGGCCGACGGCGGAGAAGGAACCGTTCAGGCTTTGACGGATGCCACTGGCGGAAGCATCATCAAAAAAACTGTGACCGGTCCGCTGGGAACGCCGGTAAACGCCGCATATGGACTTCTGGGAGACGGACGCACAGCAGTCATTGAAATGGCGGAAGCATCGGGACTTCATCTCGTTCCCCGCCATCTCAGAGATCCGTTGAACACAACGACAAGAGGAACGGGTGAACTGATAGCAGATGCAGCTTCCCGCGGGGCGGGTGAGATCATCATCGGGCTTGGCGGGAGCGCAACCAATGACGGCGGAACAGGAATGGCGAGCGCGCTCGGTGTGCGTTTCTTAAATGAGGAAGGTCAGGAGATACCTGACGGCGGAGGCGCTCTGCACACCCTAGCTTCTATTGATATAAGCGGTCTCTCTCCTGATCTGAAACATATCCGTATCCGTGCCGCATGTGATGTCGAAAATCCTCTGACCGGTAAAAACGGCGCGTCATATGTCTTCGGCCCGCAAAAAGGGGCATCCGAGAAGACTAAAGTTGTATTGGATCGCAACTTACGCCATTTCGCTGACGTATTGAGACGTCAGCACGATATCGAAGCGGATACCGTAAAAGGCGCGGGCGCCGCAGGGGGACTCGGCGCCGGACTGATCGCTTTCTTACAGGCAGAACTTCAAAGCGGGATTGACGTTGTATTAGATACACTATCCTTCTCAGATCAGATAAGAGGCGCTGACCTTGTCATTACCGGAGAGGGGCAGATAGACGGACAAACGCTATTCGGCAAAACCCCCGCCGGGATCGCCGCACGCGCATCTGCTCAAGAAATTCCCGTTATCGCATTGGCGGGCTCCTTAGGCAAAAATTTCGAGCATGTTTACAGCGCAGGAATAACGGCTGTGTTTTCTATCGTGCCCGGCGCTGTAAGTCTTGAAGACGCCTTAGCATCCGGCCGTTTTAACCTTGAAAGCACTGCCCGGAATGCCGCCGCTCTATACCGGGCAGCAAAAAAGGCGCGCCTCTAGGGCGCACCTTTTACGGTTTGATGACTTCTTTATTTCCCATATAAGGACGAAGCACTTTCGGAATGATGACACTTCCGTCTTCCTGCTGATAGTTTTCTAAGATGGCAGCTACTGTTCTGCCGACTGCAAGACCTGAACCGTTTAATGTATGCACATGCTCCGGCTTGCCTTTCGCTTCGCGTCTGAATCGAATGTTTGCGCGTCTCGCCTGGAAGGCCTCAAAGTTACTGCAAGAAGAAATTTCACGGTATGTGTCTTGGCTTGGAATCCATACCTCAATATCGTACTTTTTCGCGGCTGTAAAGCCGAGATCACCGGTACACATGCTCATGACACGATACGGCAGTTCGAGCAGCTGAAGCACCCGCTCAGCTTGATTCGTCAGTTTTTCAAGCTCCTCATAAGAATCTTCCGGCTTCACGAATTTCACAAGCTCAACCTTGTTGAACTGATGCTGGCGGATCAAACCGCGTGTATCACGGCCGGCAGATCCCGCTTCTGAACGGAAGCAGGCGCTGAATGCGGCATAATTGATCGGCAGGTTCTCACCGGATAAGATTTCATCGCGGTGCATATTTGTAATCGGCACTTCCGCCGTCGGAATTAAGAAATAATCCTCTTCTCTGATTTTAAAAGCATCCTCTTCAAATTTAGGAAGCTGTCCCGTACCTGTCATGCTCGTACGGTTTACCATATAAGGAGGAATGACTTCCGTGTAATCATATTCATCAACGTGAAGATCCAGCATAAAGTTGTAGAGCGCGCGTTCGAGGCGGGCGCCTAATCCTTTATAAAACACAAACCGGCTGCCTGTTACTTTTGAAGCGCGTTCGAAATCAAGAATGTTTAAATGGTCTGCGATATCCCAATGCGGTTTCGGCTCATATGAAAATGCCGGCGCCTCTCCCCACTTGCGAATTTCAATGTTATCATCTTCCGTTTCCCCGACGGGCACTGAATCGTGCGGGATGTTCGGAATAGACAGAAGGATGGTTTCGAGCGTCGTTTCGACAGTACGAAGCTCTTCATCAAGTTTCTTAATTTCTTCGCCCACTTCGCGCATCTCTTTAATAATATGATCAGCGTCTTTTTTCTCCCGTTTCAAAACGGCGACCTGCTGAGATACTTCATTGCGTTTTCCCTTCAGTTCTTCTACTTTACCGATAAGCTCTCTTCTCTTTTCGTCCAGCTCTTCAAACTTGTCAAAGTCAGATAAGTCTTCGCCTTTTGGAATGAGCTTCGCTTTTACCTCTTGAAAATTGGCTCTCAGCACCTTCGTATCAATCATGCCTAACAACTCCTATCTGTTTTTATCGAAAATAAAAAAGAGCCCTCATCCCCTAAAAGGGACGAGAGCTCTCGCGTTGCCACCCTGATTGAAAACAAGCTCACACTTGCTTCCCGCTTTAACACATAACGGTTTTCCCGTAAATGCCTACTTGGTTTCAGCATTTCGCTCAAGGACGGATTCGGACAGCATCTTTCACCGATTCGCACCACCCATCGGCTCTCTTTGAAAGAGGGGCCCCCTACTGCTTCCTGTCAACGCTTTTCGATCTTTATTTGTGTTTATAATGTACTATAAGTATCAGCGGTTTTCAACTGTTTTATACAGCTGTTTCCTGCTTATGCTTTTCCGCCATCTTCACAAACAGCTCTGTCACCCGGTGATCATCCGTCAGTTCAGGATGGAACGAGCAGCCGAGGAAATTCCCCTGCTTTGCAGCCACGATGCGTCCGTTATGCTCACAAAGCACTTCAACATCTTCTCCGGCTTCTAAAATATGCGGCGCGCGAATAAATACACCCGTAAACGGCTCATCAAGGCCTTTAATCGTCAGATCAGCTTCAAAGCTGTCAACCTGACGGCCAAAGGAATTACGCTCGACGACAACGTTCAACAGCCCTAGATGAGCGTTATCCGTTCCCGCTATCTCTTTGGCTAAAATAATCAGACCGGCGCATGTGCCGAACATCGGCTTGCCTTGGGCGGCAAACTCGCGAAGCGGCTCCATAAAATGATACGTATCCATTAAACGCCGCATCGTCGTGCTTTCCCCGCCCGGCAGGATTAAACCGTCGATGTCATTCAGCTGTTCAGGACGCTTAATGACGACACCTTTTGAACCACATGCTTCAATTGAACGAATATGTTCTCTTACTGCTCCTTGAAGTCCAAGTACACCAATTGTTAACATGCTTCCAGCTCTCCTATGGTTTTACCAGCCGCGTTCTTGCATACGCTGTTCCGGCAATAGATTTGAGATTTCGATTCCTTTCATCGCTGTGCCTAATTCTTTAGAAAGCTCAGCGATCAGTTTGTAGTCTGTGTAATGAGTCGTTGCTTCAACAATTGCTTTGGCGAATTTAGCAGGGTTGTCTGATTTGAAAATACCTGAACCGACAAATACGCCGTCAGCGCCAAGCTGCATCATCAATGCCGCATCAGCAGGCGTCGCTACTCCGCCGGCAGCAAAGTTCACTACAGGCAGTTTGCCGTCACGCTTGATTTGAAGAAGCAGTTCATAAGGAGCGCCGAGGTTTTTAGCTTCAGTCATCAGCTCGTCATCGCTCATCGCAACAACTTTGCGCACTTGCGCGTTTACTTTTCTCATATGGCGGACAGCTTCCACAATGTTTCCTGTTCCCGGTTCGCCTTTTGTACGAAGCATGGAAGCTCCTTCGGCGATACGGCGCGTTGCTTCGCCGAGATCACGGCAGCCGCATACGAACGGGACTGTATATTCGTTTTTATTTAAATGAAATTCTTCGTCAGCCGGAGTCAGAACTTCACTTTCATCGATGTAATCTACTCCCATTGCTTCAAGGACACGCGCTTCAACGATATGTCCGATACGCGCTTTTGCCATTACGGGAATGGATACAGCATTCATTACTTCTTCAACGATTGTCGGATCAGCCATGCGGGCAACACCGCCGGCAGCGCGAATATCAGCCGGAACGCGTTCTAACGCCATTACGGCAACAGCTCCCGCCTCTTCCGCAATCTTCGCTTGTTCAGCATTTACAACGTCCATGATGACGCCGCCTTTTTGCATTTCCGCCATGCCGCGTTTTACACGATCAGTACCTGTTTGAGCCATTATTTGGTCCCCCTAGTCAATGTATAGTTAGATAATTTCTATCTCTTATTGTATCCCAGAAATACAATATTTCATATGGGTATTCTTATTTTACAGCGAGATGAATAAGATAGATATCATTTTTTTACTAATAATTTGGTTTTTTCAGTATATTAAGCAAAAGAGCCCTAACTTTCATCAGAGCTCTTTCTTATTTCTTAAAACCAGCCTGTTACCGTGTCAACGGCGCTGTTCCAGATTCCGGAGAAGAATCCGCCGATGCCGCGCATCATCTGAACAAACCAGTTTGCTTTATCTACATCATTTTTCGTTACAAGATTCACGCTGAACTCTTTGGATTTGAGGAAGCCATAGTCTTTGTCACTGCCTTTGTATGTAACTGTCAGCGTTCCGACTTTCGTTCCCTTTTTCACAGGAGCCGTGATTTCTTTTTTATCTAAAGTCACTTCGGCTTTATAGTTCTTTTCATCCCCGCTTTTCACAGGAATAGAAAGCGCCTTGTCAGTAACAATATCGACTTGCTTGTCTTTCCCTTTTTCAACGTCAATCGTTTTGTGCCCTTTTACTTGAGAGCCTTCAGGGTAAAGATCTTTCATTGAGAAATTGCTGTTAAATGCGTAATCGAGCATTTTTTTCGTTTCATCAAAACGTCCGGTATGCAGGTTGCCTTTTGCGTCTAATACAACGGTGATGACCCGCATTCCGTTCCGCTGTGCTGTGCTTGTAAAACAAGATCCCGCAGAATCAGTAGAACCCGTTTTTAAGCCGTCAACGCCAGGGTATTCAGAAACAAGACCTTTTAACATGAAGTTCCAGTTCGGCATGTCCATTTCATCATCAGTGCCGGCTCTGAATTTCGTCTTAGCGATGCTTGTTGTTTTGAGAACTTCCGGATAATCAGTGATCAGGCGGTCTGCAAGAAGCGCCATGTCTTTAGCAGAAACTTCACTCTCTTCTTTAACGCCTTCTCCTTGCGGCTGCTTGCCGTGAAGGTCTTCATTCACAAGCCCTGTAGCATTTTTAAAGTCATAGTTTGTCATGCCTAATTCTTTGGCTTTCGCATTCATTTCAGCGACAAATTTCGTTTCAGTTCCGGCAAGAATTTCGGCAACTGCAATCGCGGCTCCGTTAGCAGAGTAAATCGCCATAGCCTGATACAGTTCTTTAACCGTGTATTTGCCGTCTTTTCGAAGGGGGACGTTTGATAAACTGTTGTCTTGAGAAATTTCATAGACATAATCATCAGGAGTATACGTTTGATCCCATTTCACTTTTCCTTCTTTAATGGCTTCCAGAAGCAGATATTCAGTCATCATTTTTGTCATGCTGGCAATCGGCAGTCTTTTGTCTGCATTTTTACTGTATAAAATTTTTCCCGATGAAGCCTCAATCATTATCGCAGCTGATGCGTTGACATCAATCGGGTCATTGCCGGCTGCCTCCGCTTTAGACATTGGAACAAAGCAAGTTGCGGCCAGTGCCAGTACCACTAATGACACCAACAGCTGTTTCCATTTCGTGATGTTCAATCTTACGACCTCCGTCATTCATTTTAAATCTATAATTAAGCCGTTAAGGACATATTCAAATTCAAAACACAACAGTATAAATTTTATCACACTCGATATAAAAAAAATAGACAGAGTCAGCGACCCTGTCAAATGTTTTTTATTTGTAACAATTATGAGATTGTATAGTTTGGTGATTCTTTCGTAATTTGGACATCATGCGGATGACTTTCGCGAAGTCCGGCACCTGTCATACGGATGAATTGAGCCTCTTCTCTTAAAGCGCGCAAGTCTTTTGAACCGCAATATCCCATACCTGAACGAAGACCGCCGACAAGCTGATACACTGTTTCTTCTACAGGACCTTTGTACGGAGTCCGTCCTTCGATACCTTCAGGGACGAATTTCTTATTTTCTTCTTGGAAATATCGGTCTTTACTGCCTTTTTCCATGGCAGCGACAGAACCCATACCGCGATACACTTTAAATCTTCTGCCTTGATAGATTTCAGTCTCTCCCGGGCTTTCTGAAGTACCGGCAAGCAGGCTTCCGAGCATTACGGCATGTCCGCCTGAAGCCAACGCTTTCGTAATATCTCCGGAGAATTTAATACCGCCGTCTGCGATAATTGTCGCGCCGTGTTTTCTCGCTTCAGTGGCACAATCATAAATGGCAGTGATCTGCGGTACGCCTACACCTGCAACGACACGTGTCGTACAGATAGAACCAGGTCCGATTCCCACTTTGACAATATTTGCTCCGGCTTCAATCAGAGCTTTTGTCGCTTCAGCCGTTGCAACATTTCCTGCGATAATGTTCAGTTCAGGATATGTTTCACGGATTTTCGCAACTGTGTTCAGTACGCCTCTGGAATGTCCGTGAGCCGTATCAACCACGATAACGTCGACATTCGCTTCAACAAGCTTGCTGACGCGTGTCATTGTATCGCCTGTCACGCCTACCGCAGCGCCGACAATAAGGCGTCCGTGTTCATCTTTAGATGAATTCGGGAATTCGATAACCTTTTCAATATCTTTGATCGTAATAAGACCCTTTAATTTGTTTTGGTCATCCACTAACGGGAGTTTTTCAATTTTATGTTTCTGTAAGATTTTTTCTGCTTCGTCTAATGTGGTTCCCACAGAAGCCGTAACCAGCTCTTCTTTTGTCATGACATCACTGATTTTCATTGAATAATCAGAGATAAAGCGAAGATCACGGTTTGTAATGATACCGACAAGCTTTTGATCGTCTTTATTATCTACGATCGGAACACCGGAAATTCTGTATTTCCCCATCAAATGCTCCGCATCGAATACTTGATGATCAGGTGTTAAAAAGAAGGGATTTGTAATAACGCCCCGTTCAGAACGTTTGACTTTGTCAACATGTTCAGCCTGCTGTTCGATGGACATGTTTTTATGGATAATGCCCAAGCCGCCCTGTCTGGCCATCGCAATCGCCATAGCTGATTCTGTTACTGTATCCATTCCCGCACTGATGACAGGAATATTAAGCTTTAACGTCTTTGTCAGTTCAACAGATAAATCCACATCACGCGGAAGTACGTCTGATTGAGCCGGTACGAGCAGTACATCATCGAACGTTAAGCCTTCTTTTGAAAATTTACTTTCCCACATTAGTAAATCCCCCTCTTTTCGGCAAAATATTATATGTAGATTATCAACTAGAAAACAGCATGTCAAGGAAGCGAAAAAGAGTTGAAATATTTAGATAAAGGAAAGGGTTTAAAAATACATATGAGAGATCATGAGTGGAAAGAGTTATCATTATTTTATTCCGTAGAATCTTCCCAGAAATTTCTAAACAAAGTCTATACAGAAAGCGGCATGGAAGAACCAAAACGATATGCGTTTAAGAACAGTGAGCGCTTCATATTCTTTATCAAACACGCCGAGTCCTTTTATAAGCAGGCATCTCTTTCCCCTTTAGAAATTAAGCCTATTCTGTTGTTTTATGGGATGTCACAATTGCTGAAAGCCTGTCTTCTGACCACAGATCCAAGCTATCCAAGCCATGCCTCAGTACTCGCGCATGGCGTGACTGCCCGGAAACGCAAAAAGCAAAATTACTCCTTTAGGGATGATGAAGTGAAGGTGCAGCGCAATGGCTTATGTATTCATGTAATGAAGCACTTATTCGGGATAGCTGGTCTTGAGGAAGAACGGTACACAATGAAGAAATTGCTGACAGCCATACCTGAATTGCATACTGTCTTTTACTTCCAAGAGAAAAAGAATTGGCTGACCCGAGTAGAGCTCAAAGATGACCTTATTTCAGTGCCTGAGCATGCGGTAATTCATTACAATATGTCTGATTCCCGCTTTGCTGAATATATCAGCCATCATTTGAAGTGGTCTTTTCTGAGGAAAGACCATAATCACTTGGTTTTTGAGGCTGACCCGATAGACAAAGAACCTTGGTCTTCGCCAAATTTATTGTTTCACTTGGAGAAAAATCAATATTACATTCCCTCTCAGCGTGATCACTTCCTGCATCTTCCGGAAATGATTATTCATTATTTGGTTCTCTACAATATCGGGATGATTGCGAGATATGAAACGGAGTGGTGGTATGAACTGCTGACACAGCATGTCAGTGATGATTATGTGATGATCCGCCGGTTCTTAGAGGTCACGGAACGCAAATTTCCGTATTACGTTTCTAATTTCCTGAAGCAATACTTATAAACAAAAAAGGCAGCTCATGATGAGCTGCCTTTACCGTAATGATAGCTTGGCGGCGTCCTACTCTCACAGGGGGAAACCCCCGACTACCATCGGCGCTGAAGAGCTTAACTTCCGTGTTCGGCATGGGAACGGGTGTGACCTCTTCGCTATCGCCACCAAACCATTGAGAGTGTTCTCTCAAAACTAGATAACAGTAAGCATACATTCAAATTGGTTAAGTCCTCGATCGATTAGTATCTGTCAGCTCCATGTGTCGCCACACTTCCACCTCAGACCTATCAACCTGATCATCTTTCAGGGATCTTACTTCCTTGCGGAATGGGAAATCTCATCTTGAGGGGGGCTTC
>NZ_JQKM01000022.1:0-11259 GCF_000746035.1 Bacillus sp. UNC69MF
CTCACCCGTCCGCCGCTAACATCAGGGAGCAAGCTCCCATCTGTCCGCTCGACTTGCATGTATTAGGCACGCCGCCAGCGTTCGTCCTGAGCCAGGATCAAACTCTCCGATAAAGTAGTTTGACTGACTACGCACATCGCTGTGCGATTTATTTAAAACTTTGAATTAACAGGTACGTTTTGTCTTGTTTAGTTTTCAAAGATCATTACCGCTTGTTGAAGCAGCTTTATTAGCTTACCACTCAGCTTCTTTTATGTCAACAACTTTTTTTAAGTTGTTTCCGAAGCTTTTCGTTGTTGTCTGCTGTTCATCAGCGACGTTTAATAATATACCATGCATTCTTTAAATTTAGCAAGTGTTTTTTTCATTTTTTTAAAACGTATTTCGTTATATTCATCTCCGCCGCGGCATACGATGTAATCAAGCATGGACAAGATAAGGAGGCGTCATCAGTGAATCACTTCTACGTATGGCACATCAGAAGGATAAAACAGCTGCTTATTATTATCATTGCCGCATTTGCAGCAGCCAGCTTTTTTTATATACAGAGAGCCGTCCCCCTTCCTGTATTTTTAACTGATAGCGGCCCAAAGGCTATTTCAAAAGGGGAGACGAGAGCGGGGGAAGTCGCATTAACATTCGATATCAGCTGGGGTGATGAAAAGGCGGTTCCGATTCTGAACGCGCTAAAAGCAAACGGTATTAAAAACGCCACTTTTTTTCTATCAGCTTCTTGGGCGGAACGGCACCCGGACACAGTTGAACGTATGGTAAAAGACGGACATCAAATCGGCAGCATGGGATATGCGTATAAGAATTATACCAACCTAGAGGACAATGAAATAAAAAAAGATATCCTCCGGGCCCAGACCGCATTTAAAAAGCTGGGTGTGAAGAATGTTCATTTACTCCGCCCGCCGACCGGACAATTTAATAAAAAGGTTCTTACCATTGCACAGCAGTACCACTATTCAGTGGTTCATTACAGCGTTAACTCGCAGGATTGGACAAATCCCGGCCCTGATAAAATCATTGAAAATGTAAACAGTCATATAAAAGGCGGCGACATTGTCCTGCTGCACGCCTCTGATTCAGCAACACAGACTGAAGAAGCGCTCCCCGCCATCATTCACAATTTAAAGCAAAAAGGACTGAAAAACGTGACCGTCGGCGACCTGATCGCAAATACTGACGTCAAGTCATCAGAAGTGAAATAATTACCTCTGGGCAAACTTCGGCAGCATTAGCAGCTGAAACGCATTGCAGCCCATCAGCGGAATCAGCATCAAATAAAGCCAGTCCTCATTATTCACTCGTAGCGCAGGAACCCATTCAAGCGCTGTAATAACGACCATTAAAAATAATGATGAAACGAACGTATTTTTTGAGGACTGCTTTTGTTTTATATACGCCGTCAACAGGCCGACGGCAAGCAGAGCCAGCGGCAGCCAGACAAACCCCGCAATCGAGTCATCCCGCTCTCCGAAAAACAAAAATCTGACGTACATTAAATCAAAAGCGACAAACAGAATGATAAACAGCTGAAGCAGATTCCAAAGCGAGCTTGATCTGAGAATTTCAAGGGCAAACCGGTGCACCGTCAGAAAAACGAAGAATCCCATCTGGCTGATCACACTGAAAATCATGCCCACCCCGATAAACCAGATCAGAACGGAGAAAATCTGACCGGCCTCAAAATTCAGAAAGAACCCCTTGTACTCCCCCCACTTCAGAGCAAATCCCACGACGCTTGTAATAAGAGCGCCCACAGCTAAAATCGAAAAGAAAAATCGAACAAGCCCGCGGCTTTTCATCTCTTATTCATCCCCCTGACAATCGCGTTCAGCGATATTTTGTTATGTATAAATCCATTCCGATGAATCATATTAAAAATAAGTACAAGTAAGGAAGGAGCTTATGCATGTCAAAAGCCAAAACGCTATTGATAAGCTGTTTTGTTTTATTATCTGTAACAGCTTGTGCTCCAAAAGACCAAGCAGCGGATATGGATTATGACCAGACTAAAAAAATGGTTGTTGATATATTAAAGACCGATGATGGAAAAAAGGCAATTAAGGAAATATTAAATGATGATGCGATGAATGAGGCATTGGTGATTGATCAAAATGCCATTAAAGGCACAATAGAGAAAACCCTCACCTCTAAAAAAGGGGCGGAGTTCTGGAAAACCATTTTTGAAGACTCAAAATTCGCCGAGAGCTTTGCAAAAACTCTTCAGCCCGAGCATGAAAAAATCATAAAAAAACTGATGAAAGACCCTGATTATCAGAAAAGTTTTATGCAGATCATGCAGGACCCCGGCATGGATAAAAAATACTATGAGCTGGTGAAAAGCCAAAAGTTCCGCAGTTACTTAGAAGATGTAATTACAGAGACACTTTCCAGCCCGCTTTTCAAAAAGCAATTCGAGGATGAATTGAAAAAAGCAGCTTCAAGCTCTGAAAAAGAAAGCCAATAAAAGGCCGGGCCGTGTTGATCCCGGCCCCTTTTTTATTCAGCTGTTTTTTCAATGACTTTCTGGGCGATCCCCATATAAATTTCCCCGATCGGATGACTTCTGTCATAGACAGAAGGCGCAAACTGATCCTTGTCCCAATCAGGCTGTTTTAAAGGAATTCTGCCAAGCAGCGGCACTTGCAATTCCTCTGCAAGCTTATCTCCCCCGCCTTGACCGAACACATATTCTCTCTCGCCGGTTTTTGCACTTTCATAGTAAGCCATATTTTCAATGACCCCTACAACTTCATGATCGGTCTTAATCGCCATAGAACCCGCTCTCGCCGCTACAAATGCGGCTGTAGGGTGCGGCGTTGATACGATAATCTCTTTGCAGCTCGGAAGCATCGTGTGTACATCGAGCGCCACATCACCCGTGCCGGGCGGCAGATCAAGAACGATATAGTCAACCTCTCCCCAGTCAACTTCATGGAAGAAGTTATTCAGCATCTTGCCCAGCATCGGCCCTCTCCACACAACCGGAGCGTTTTCTTCGACGAAAAAGCCCATCGACATAACCTTAACTCCAAATCTTTCGACAGGAAGCAGTTTTTCTCCTTCTACTGTCGGGCGAACTGTAATACCCATCATGTCCGGCACGCTGAATCCGTATATATCCGCGTCGATCAAGCCGACTTTTTTTCCGAGCCGCGCAAGAGAAATGGCCAGGTTGACGGAAACCGTTGATTTGCCGACACCGCCTTTTCCGCTTGCCACCGCAAGAAAGACCGGCGGATGTTTCCTATTCAGCAGGGTTTCGCTTTCAGCAGCCGGCCGGCTGAATTTCGCCAATGTTTCTTCCGGCAGCTCTTCAAACCGCAGTCCCACAGTTTCCGCACCCGCTTCTTTCAGAACGGATACGATTTCCTGCTGAATGCCCATCTGTTCAGCCGTCCCCGTTTTTGCCAATGCAATTTTTACACTGACATGCCGTTTTTCCGGCTTGATCTTTACTTCTTTAATGGCATCCAATTCTCCCAGCGGTCTATGAAGAAAAGGTTCGCGCATGTTTCCGACTATATTTCTTACTTCATCTTCTCTTATCATCGAACCCTCACCCTTTGTGTATTCGTTTACAAATGGTATTATACCATATATTAAACATAGAATCGGCGAAAAACCCTCCTTACTCGGGAGGGTCTCCTTTCTCTGTGAAGTATCTCAATACGCCCTTATACACGGAAGAAGCGATTTTGTCCTGATATTTGGGCTGTCCGAGCCTTTTCGCTTCCGCGGGATTGGACAGAAATCCGATCTCCACCAGCGCGCCCGGTTTGGTTACATTCTGCATTAAGTAAATGCCGTGTATCCGTTTCGCCTTTCTCGTTGTATTCTCCAAATTGATTCTCAATTCGTCCTGTATATATTTTGCCACTTTTTCATTTTCTTCGTATTTTCCATAGTAGAAGCTTTGGGCGCCGCTCCATCTCGGTGACGGTATGGCGTTCAGATGAATGCTGATATAAAGCTCCGCCTCTGAACGGTTGATGATTTCCACGCGCTTTCTCAGATCTTCCGCTTTGCGTCTGCTGTAGCCTTTCGTACCTTCAGGAGCTAAATCAGTATCCGTCTCCCGCGTCATAATGACCAAAGCTCCCTGCTCCTGCAAATAGTCTCTTACCCTGGAGGCCACTTCGAGAGTAATGTCCTTTTCAAGGTGACTGCCTCCCGTGGCACCTCCGTCCGGCCCGCCGTGTCCCGGATCGAGATAGATGATTTTCCCGCTCAGCGGCAGACTCCACGGCCGCCAGGAATCATCATTATGGAATTGAAACCGGAATAAACACAATAATATGATAAAGCCAAGTAAAAAACCGAGCCATTTCAGCTTTTTTGTCATACCTTTCCCTCCCGCTTGTCCCCGTTATTAATAAGTATGGGACAAGGGAAGAAATTATGATTACCTCATGCGGAGCTTACATTGTTTTTCTCTTTGCAGAAATCCTTCCGTCCACCAGCTGTTGATAAACCGGCAGGACGCTTCATAGATTTCTTTTTGTTCAACGGAAGAATATTGCTCATGCGTCCAATTGCAAAGATATTCAAAAAAATCGACCGTCAGTTCTTCCTCTTCTTCAGCCGAACGGGCGTTTGCCCTCTGCAAAGACTCACCATAATAGCCAAAGACGCCGAACCGGCCGCCTAATAAATACGCTTCAATTGCAAAATCTATGCACCCCTCACTCAGAATGCCGTTTTCGTCTTGAAGAAAGGGAAACAAAGGGGTAAGACATGCTTTTACGGACTGAATGATCTGCGTCAGTGACAGCTCCTTTAGTAAACTCTTCTCAAGCTCAAAATCCTTCTGCCGTTTCACGTCTGAAAAAGATAATACTTCTGCCATTGCCAGCCACGCTCCTTTTTACTGTTATTTTGAAAGGAAAAGGGAAAAAGCATGCTTTGTTGATAGTGGAAATCCTCCCAAATGAAGGAGTTTTATGTTAACTGGAAGAATAAAGAGCTGAGGTGACGTTATGAAAAAGCTGTTTCAATACAATTGGACGGTGCGTGACGAGTGGTTTATGATATGTGAAAAGCTGAGCCGGGAGGAACTGACGAAAACCCGGACGGGCGGAATGAAGAGCATCTTGCGGACTTTATTTCATATCATTGATGTCGAGATCAGCTGGGCTCGTGCGATTTTAGGTAAAGATGATGTTTTACCTGCTGAGTCTGACTATACGAGCATTCAGGATCTCAGAAAACTGTCTGAACAGTATCGGGAGGATGTCATTCATGCGGTCTCCCTCAAAGGACCGGATCTTGTTAAGCCGGGCTGGATGGACCAAACCTTTCCTAAAGAAGATATTCTCCGCCACATCCTTGCGCATGAGATTCACCATATGGGACAACTGTCGGTTTGGGCCAGAGACATTGGAGTAGAACCGGTTTCGGCTAATGTGATCAGCCGACCGCAGGAAAAAGCCGCAAAAAAACAGCACCTCTGACGGGATGCCGTTTTTATATTTTAATGCTTCTTGTTACGGAGTATGTATTAATGTATTCATCCAGCACGAGGCCGCCTTTGTCCTCGTAAAAACCGGCAACCATAAAGCCTGCGTCGATCTGCCCTTTAATTTGATCCTCCAGCGTATGGCCGAATTCAAGCGCTTCATGATTATCAATAAGTTCCTTTACCTTTTTCTTACTCAGATCTTTTTCATCCGAAAACGGAATGGAATACTCTACTTTTAGTACGCCTTCCTGCTCTAAATCCATATCAAATAAGAACACGACGGGATTTACAAAACCGGAGACTAAAGACCCGCCTTTTTTCAATACGCGATGAGCTTCTTTCCATACCGGAAGAACCGTATCAACAAAGCAATTCGATACCGGGTGCACGATAAAATCAAATGACTCATCATCAAAACAGCTCAGATCATTCATGCTGCCTTTGACAGTCCGAAGCGTAAGATCGTCCCGCTCGGCAACCATTCTGTCTTGCGCAAGCTGTTTTTCCGAATTGTCAAAGATGGTCACGTCCGCTCCTGCAGCAGCAAGGACCGGCCCTTGCTGTCCTCCTCCTGAAGCGAGACAAAGAACCTTCAGACCGTCTAGGGGCGGAAACCAATCCGCCGGCACATCTTTTCCGGGGGTCATTCTGATGCTCCAATTGCCTTTTTTCGCTTCACCAATCGTATGAGAATCAACCGCAACCGTCCATTCATTGCCTGTTTCGACTTTTTTATCCCATGCCTTGCTGTTATGTATGACTAACTTATTCATTATAACTGCGCTCCTTATTGGTAATGAATAGAGTATAACAAACAATTCTAGAAAAACATCGGATAACCTCTTGAATATGAGAAAAAAATACAAAAAAACCACAACCAAGAAGTTGTGGTTTTTGCCATCCAAAACGATTAACGTTTTGAGAACTGAGGTGCACGACGAGCGCCTTTAAGACCGTATTTTTTACGTTCTTTCATACGAGCGTCACGAGTCAGAAGACCAGCACGTTTAAGTGTTGCACGGTATTCTGGATCTGCTTCAAGCAAAGCACGAGCGATACCATGACGGATTGCTCCAGCTTGACCAGATAAGCCGCCTCCATGTACGTTTACTAAAACATCATAAGTACCAGCTGTTTCAGTTAAAGTTAATGGTTGTTTGATATCTTCGATTAGAGCTGGAGATGGAATGTGCTCGCTGATTTCACGATTATTAACGACGATACGACCTTCACCTGGAACTAAGCGCACACGCGCTACAGAACTTTTACGACGGCCAGTACCGTAATATTGAACCTGTGCCAAATTGGTAACCTCCTTTTTAATTAACCGCGAAGTTCGTAAACTTCAGGTTTTTGTGCTTCATGTGGATGCTCAGAACCACGGTATACGTTCAATTTCTTGAACATTTGACGACCTAGAGAACCTTTCGGAAGCATGCCTTTGATAGCAAGCTCAAGCATTTTCTCAGGGTAGTTTGTACGCATTTCAAGAGCAGTTCTTGATTTTAATCCGCCTGGATGTTGAGTGTGACGGTAGTAGATTTTGTCAGTTAACTTTTTACCAGTTAACTCGATTTTTTCAGCGTTGATGATGATCACATGATCTCCAGTATCAACGTGCGGTGTGTAAGTCGGTTTGTGTTTTCCGCGAAGGATAGATGCAACTTCTGTAGAAAGACGTCCTAAAGTCTTGCCTGCTGCATCAACAACTAACCACTTGCGTTCAATAGTACTTGCGTTAGCCATAGGTGTTGTACGCATTGAATTTCCCTCCTAAATGATCTGTCATTTTCAATAATCTTCGATTACGTTCTATTTCACAACACAATAAGTTCCGGGGCTTATCGTGGGGTTGAAATACATACCATATGATATCTTATAACTTTATGCAGACTCTGTCAAGAAAATGTTACACCTGGTTTAGTTGTCATAGCAAACGCTCCATAAATACAGCCCGTGCCCCGGTGCGGTGCGCCCCGCGGCTTCACGATCCTTCGCTTCGAGCATTGCTTTTACATCATCGGGAGAAAATTTTCCAGCTCCTGTATCCAATAACGTTCCGGCAATGATTCTGACCATATTATAGAGAAAACCGTTTCCGGTGATCCGCATCTGCAGGCCGTCTCCGGTCTCAGTCCAATCCAGCTCGTAAATTGTTCTGACTTTATCCTGAACCGCGGTATCAGCCGCGCAAAAGCTTGTGAAATCATGTGTCCCGACGAGGTGCCTTGAAGCTTCCCTCATTTTCTGCACATTAAGCGGATATGCAAAATGGTAAGCGTAATGTCGTTTAAATACGTCCGGGTGTTTCTCCGTATATACAAAGTAGCGATATTCCTTTTGGACCGCGCTAAATCGTGCATGGAACCCATCATCCGCAATCTCTGCTGTTTTGACGGCAATATCATCAGGCAGCAGGGCATTGAGCGCAAACGGCCATTTCTCACCCGGGATAGACAGCGGCGTATCAAAATGAATGACCTGCCCGGCAGCATGAACATCGCTGTCCGTGCGGCCGGATGAGTACACAGGCACTCTGCCGTCCGTTTTATGGATGACGGCCAGCGCTTTTTCCAATTCACTTTGAACGGTCCGCTTTCCAGGCTGAACCTGATATCCGTTAAATAAATGCCCGTCATAAGCAATGGTACATTTCACTCTCATTCAGCAGCACCTCTAACTTCTTAAGAAAAACAATAACACGGCTAATAAGATGATGAGCAGAATAGCTCCGGTATCCTTTCCGGTCCAGACGAGCTTTCTGTATTTCGTTCTCCCCTCACCGCCCTGGTAGCCTCTCGCCTCCATGGCGACCGCGAGCTCTTCCGCGCGTTTAAAGGCGCTGACAAACAGCGGGACAAGCAGCGGAACAACCGCTTTGATTCTGTCTTTCACCGGGCCGCTTGTAAAGTCCGCACCCCTCGCCATTTGCGCCTTCATGATTTTATCTGTCTCTTCCATCAATGTCGGGATAAATCGCAAAGATATCGACATCATCAATGCGAGTTCGTGTACGGGCAGCTTCACCTTTTTAAAAGGATTCAGGATCTGCTCCATTCCATCCGTTATTTCAATCGGCGTTGTTGTCAGCGTCAGCAGCGTCGTCATAAAGATAAGGTAAACGAAACGGAGAGAGATAAAAATCCCCTGTATAAGTCCGCCCTCATACACTTTAAACCAGCCAAGCTGAAAAATGACAGATCCTTCATGCGTCATGAAAATGTGTAATAAAAAGGTAAACGCCACAATCCAAATAATCGGCTTAAGCCCCTTCAGCAAAAAGCTGAACGGCACGCGAGTCAAGGCGATCACCCCGAATGTAAACAAACCGAGCAAAGCATACGTCTGTACGTTGTTTGCCAAAAAGACGATACATACAAAAAGAAAAATGCTGACAAGTTTTGTTCGCGGGTCCAATCGGTGAATAAGCGATGATCCGGGAACATACTTTCCGATAATCATGCTGTCCATCATTGGTCCTTTTCCTCCTGAAAGAAAGCCTTAATTTCACTGGCGGCATCCTGCAGGGTCAGCATGGGTTTTTCACACTTGACTCCGAGAGCCTTCTCAAGCCGTCTCTGAAACTTCACCGATTCAGGAAGATCCAGTCCCATTTCGGCCATCTCTTCACCTTTTACAAACAAGTCACGCGGACTCCCCGTCGCTTTAATGGTTCCTTTGTGCATGACAATCATTTCGTCAGCATAGCGGGCGGCGTCCTCCATGCTGTGGGTGACGAGAACGGTAGTCAGGTTTCCCCGCTGATGAAGCGCATAGAACATGTCCATAATGTCCTGGCGCCCTCTCGGATCAAGACCGGCCGTCGGTTCATCCAAAACCAGCACTTCCGGCTCCATCGCGAGAACGCCGGCAATCGCCACTCTGCGCATCTGGCCGCCGCTGAGCTCAAATGGTGAACGATCCAAAATGTCTTCCGGAAGGCCCACAAGCCCCAGCATTTCTTTTGCTTTCCGTTCAGCGTCTTCTTTTTTTACACCAAAATTCATCGGTCCAAATGCGATGTCCTTCAGCACAGTCTCTTCAAACAGCTGATGTTCGGGAAATTGGAAAACGATTCCGACTTTTTTTCGCAAAGTCTTAAGGTCTTTATTCTTTTTACCGGCTGCCAGAATCGTACTCCCGAGTTCAAACTGTCCTTTAGTCGGTTTCAGCAAACCGTTTAAATGCTGCAGGAGCGTCGATTTGCCCGACCCTGTATGCCCGATGACGGCAACGTAGCTGCCCTCTTTTATCACGGCATTGATATCATACAGAGCCAGCCGTTCAAACGGTGTCTTCATTTGATAGCGGTGTTCTACATCTTTGATTTTAATGTCCACAGCTCATTCACCAGCCCTTCCTGAGTCAGATGGTTTTTCGTTAACGCCAGTCCGCTTTCTTTCAAAAGCAGGCTGAGCTGGAATGAGAAAGGCAAATCAAGACCGATGCGAACCAAGTCTTCGTTTAATTTAAAAATCTCTTCAGGCGTGCCCTCTGCATATTTCCTGCCGCCGTTCATCACAATGATCCTGTCCGCCCTTGCGGCTTCTTCCAGGTCATGTGTTATCGAAATGACGGTGGCCATGCCCTGATCTTTTAAGCGTCTGACAGTATCAAGGACTTCTTCTCTCCCAATCGGGTCAAGCATGGATGTCGCTTCATCCAAAATCATAATATCAGGACGCGCGGCAATAATCCCCGCGATCGCCACTCTTTGTTTTTGACCTCCGGAGAGATGGTGCGGCTCTTGATCAAGAAAATCCTGCATATTGACTTGTGTGACAGCCCAATCTACTCTCTCAATCATTTCTTCGCGCGGAACACCATTGTTTTCTAAACCAAAAGCCACATCATCGCGAACAGTCGTTCCGACAAATTGGTTATCGGGATTCTGAAAGACCATCCCTATTTTTTTTCGCACATCCCACACGGTATCCTCAGTCAGTTTGATGCCGCCGACTTCAATTTCTCCGGCCTCGGGCAAAATCAGCCCGTTCAGCGCTCTGGCCAAAGTCGACTTCCCTGAACCGTTGTGGCCTACGATAGCAAGCCATTCTCCTTCGTATACCTCCAGACTCACACCGTCCAGCGCCGGTCTTTCTGCATCTTTGCGGTAACGGAATAGAATGTCTTTTACGGATATAAGCTGTTTTTGATCCACGGGCGCCTGACCTCCTCTCAGCTATAGCTCTGCTTTTCTGTCTCATGATCAAAAGTTCTGATATCTAAAAAAAGGGCATAGATCCAGTTAGAAACTGTCCCGCCCTTCTTTAGATACACAAAAATATGTGATTAAACCAATTCGATGATTGCCATTGGTGCACCGTCACCACGGCGAGGACCAAGCTTCATAATACGTGTGTATCCGCCTTGGCGCTCCTCGTAACGAGTTGCAATGTCAGAGAATAATTTTTGAAGTGCATCTTGGTTATTTTCTTCATTAGCAACCTCGTTGCGAATGTATGCAGCTGCTTGACGACGAGCATGCAAGTCACCGCGCTTACCAAGAGTGATCATCTTTTCAACAACAGAGCGAAGTTCTTTCGCACGTGTTTCAGTTGTTTCAATTCTTTCGTTGATGATCAAATCTGTTGTAAGATCACGAAGCATAGCTTTACGCTGTGAACTCGTACGTCCTAGTTTTCTGTATGACATGTGATGTCCCCTCCTTTAATGGAATGCTGTTTCTAAATAAAAAACACACGAAAATCCTAGTTCACATGGAAACTAGATCAATCGTCTTTGCGAAGGCCGAGTCCAAGTTCTTCTAGTTTCGCTTTCACTTC
>NZ_JQKM01000023.1:0-10273 GCF_000746035.1 Bacillus sp. UNC69MF
CACCTTGATTAAAGAATTCGGCGAGCTGTACGCAGGCCGTTCGCTTGCGCCGATGCGCCTTCAATATAAAGACTATGCCGTCTGGCAGCGGTCATTTCAGGAGAAAGAAGGGTATCAGAAGCAGGAAGCCTATTGGCTGAAGCGGCTTGAAGGAGAGCTTCCGGTGCTTGAGCTTCCGGCTGACAAGCCCCGTCCGGCTGTCAGAAGCTTTGCGGGCGGCAGCGTATCGTGCACGCTTGACGCTGAAACGGCATCCGGCCTTCACCGCATCGCCCGGGATCACGGCTCCACTTTGTATATGGTGCTTCTCGCCGCGTACAATACGTTACTCGCGAGAGTGAGCGGGCAGGAAGACATCATCGTCGGCTCGCCGATTGCCGGGCGTCCGCACAAAGACCTTGAACCGATTCTCGGCATGTTCGTCAACACGCTCGCCATCAGAACGGAGCCGAAAGGAGGCAAACGGTTTACTGATTATTTGGCGGAAGTCCGCCAGGCCGCGCTTGAGGCGTATGAACATCAGGACTATCCGTTTGAAGAGCTAGTGGAACGGCTTGGCGTGCAGCGGGACACAAGCCGCAATCCGCTGTTTGATGTGATGTTTGTGCTCCAAAATATGGAGCGTGAATCCCTGGTGTTAAATAAGCTGCATTTGGCTCAAGCTGCGGATACAAGTCATAAAACCGCAAAGTTTGATGCCACGCTTTACGCGTCAGAAGGGTCTGACGGTTCCATCAGCTTTGATTTTGAATTCAATACAGATATCTATCAAAAACAGACAATTGAAAAATGGCTTTCTTATTTTACCCGTATTCTTACAAAAGTAATTGAAAACCAAGCGATACCGCTTGGTGACATTCACGTACTGGATGATGCTGAAACAAATCGCGTCATTTATCAGTTTAATCAGACGAAAAGCGATTACCCAAGACACGAAACCATCAGCCGTTTATTTGAGCGGCAGGCAAAAGAAACCCCCGATGCCCGGGCAGTTGTATATGATGGACAAATCTTGACATACCGTGAGCTGAACGAACGGGCTAACAGAATAGCGGCGGCTCTCCGATCAAATGGCGTCGGTCCGGAAAGCGTTGTCGCCTTACTAACCGGCCGCACAACAGAGCTTGCCTCCGGAATCCTCGGAATATTAAAAGCGGGAGGCGCCTACTTGCCTATCGGTGACGATGTGCCGCGGGAACGGGCTGAATGGATGCTTAAAGACTGTAAAGCTGATATTCTTCTCCAATCTGATAAACTTGACGGTCTGCCGCTTTCAGGAAAACGTTTATTCATAGAGGATATTCAAACAAAGGCCGGCTTGAGTTCGGAAAATCCCGAACCGCTCGGCGGACCTGAATCATTGGCCTACATGATTTATACGTCCGGATCAACAGGTGCGCCAAAAGGCGTCATGATTGAACAGCGAAGCGTGATCCGCCTTGTGAAAAACAGCAATTATATTGATTTTACGCCGGAAGATAGACTGTTGTTTACTTCATCATTAGGATTTGACGTTACGACATTTGAAATATTCGGTCCGCTTTTAAACGGCGCTTCTTTATATGTAAGTGACCAGGAAACCTATCTCGACTCTGATGTTCTGGAAACATTTATACAGCAAAACGGCATTACGACACTGTGGCTGACATCGTCTCTGTTCAACCATTTATCAGAACAAAATGAACACGTGTTTTCCGGATTATCCCGATTGATTATCGGCGGGGAAGCACTGTCCCCGAGCCATGTAAACCGGGTTCGGAATGCGCTGCCGCATCTCTCAGTATGGAATGGATACGGACCGACTGAAAACACGACGTTCTCGACTTGCTTTTTGATTGAACAATCATACGATCATTCAATCCCGATCGGCCGCCCTGTCGGAAATTCAACCGCATATATCATAAACAGCAGGGGAACACCGCAGCCGATCGGCGTCATCGGCGAATTATGCACTGGAGGAGACGGTGTGGCAAGAGGATACTTCGGCCGCCCTGAGCTGACGGAAGAAAAATTCGTCCCCAATCCTTTTGTTCCAGGAGAACGGATGTACCGCACCGGAGATTTAGCCCGCTGGCTGCCGGACGGAACGATCGAATATGCCGGGCGGATGGATGATCAAGTGAAAATCCGCGGTTATCGGGTCGAGCTGGGAGAGATTGAAGCCGCACTGAGGAGCCTGGACGGCGTGAAAGAAGCTGCCGTGTCAGTCAGAACCGGGCAGTCCGGCAATAAAGAACTGATCGCATATATGAGTCTGCAGGCGGACATGGATACAGAAAAAGTGCGTTCTTCACTGTCTAAGCAACTGCCGAATTACATGGTTCCGGCCTATATGATGGAACTTGAGAAGCTGCCGCTTACGCCGAACGGTAAATTGGATCGGAAAAATCTGCCCGAACCGCAGCTCGCGCTCCAAACCGCGTACACAGCTCCCCGCAATGAGCTTGAAGAACAGCTTTCCGTGATCTGGCAGGAAGTGCTCGGCACAAAACAAGTCGGGATTGAGGACTCATTTTTTGAGTTGGGCGGCGATTCAATCAAAGCGCTGCAAGTTTCCGCACGGCTCGGACGCTATGGGTGGAAAATGACGGCAAGCGACTTATTCCGGCATCCGTCCATTAAGGAGCTCGCGCCACTTATCCGGAAAGCGGAAAGAGTCATCGATCAGCGGCCGGTGGAAGGAGACATACCTTGGACACCCGTTCAGCACTGGTTTTTATCACAGCGGATGGAAAACAGAAATCATTTCAATCAGTCCGTCATGATGTTCAGCTCTGACGCATTGCATAAACAGCCGCTCAAAGAAGCCTTGGAGCATCTTGTCATTCATCATGATGCACTCCGGATCACCGTCAGTGCAGAAAACGAAAGTTTCAGACAAATCAATCACGGTATTCAAAAAGATGAACTGTACAGCTTGGACATTTGGGATCTGTCTGAGACAGATACTTGGGAAAAAGAAATAGAAAGTGAAGTCGCTGCGCTCCAACAGCGGATGGATATTGAAAAAGGCCCGTTATTAAAAGCCGGCTGGTTCAAAACCCGGTCCGGGGATTATTTATTCATCACCGTACATCACCTGGCGGTTGACGGAGTGTCATGGCGTATTTTGCTGGAGGATTTATCTGCCGCTTACACTCAAGCCGTAAAAGGTCAGCCGGTCCAGCTTCCGCCAAAGACCGATTCGTTTAAGCAATACGCTGAAAGGCTTTCAGAATACGCAAAAAGCAGCAAGCTGATGCGTGAAGAAGAATATTGGCGTTTTATTGAAGAAGAAACAGCCGCCGAACTTCCTTATGAAAAACCGCAGCATCAGACGGGAGCCGACAGCATTCGGCAAACGGTAAGCTTTACGCTTACAGAAGAAGAAACGTCCGTTTTGCTTCAGCAGGTCAACCGGGCCTACCATACCGATACGCAAGATATTCTTCTGACTGCCGCAGCTTTGGCTTTACGGGACTGGACAGGGGGCGGCAGACTGCGCATCGCGATGGAAGGGCACGGGAGAGAGCACATCATGCCGGAGCTCGACATCAGCCGCACCGTAGGCTGGTTTACCTCCATGTATCCGGTGCTCATTGACTTGAACAAAGCAGGCGCTGAGCTTGGAACGGCGGTAAAAACGGTCAAAGACACACTCGGAAGAATACCGGATAAAGGAATAGGCTACGGCATTTTAAAATACATGACACCGCCTGAACAAAAAACAATCCGCTTCAGACAAGCGCCTGAAATCAGCTTTAACTATTTAGGGCAATTCAATGATACAGAAGATCAGCACACGTTCAGTCTGTCCGGTCTTGCAAGCGGGCACGACATCACGCCGACATGGCAGCGGGAACAAGCGGTGGAAATGAGCGCGATGGCCGCACAAAACAAACTTCACTTCAGTTTGAGCTATCCGCCGAGCCGCTTCCGCAAAGAAACGATGGAACAGCTGCTGCAAACTTTACAGCAATATTTGCGTGATATTATGGCGCACTGCACCGGCAAAGAGGAAGCAGAAAAAACCGTTAGTGATTTTAGCAGTAAAACGTTAACATCTGATGATTTGGACAGCATAGCGAGTTTTGTCGAGGAACTGTAGAAAAAGGCGACGGGGAGATTATAACATGACAAAAAAGAATGCAATTCAGGATATTTATCCGCTGTCTTATATGCAGGAAGGAATGCTTTTTCATTCCCTCCTGCAAAAGGAATCACAGGCTTACGCCGAGCAGGCCTCCTTTTCAATAACGGGGAAGGTTGACACCCGCGTGTTTGAAGAGAGCGTTCATGCCCTTTTCGAAAGACATGATATTTTCAGAACGATCTTTATCAGCCAGAACGTGTCAGTGCCGCAGCAGGTCGTATTAAAAGAGCGGAACGTCAGCATCATTGAGGAAAATCTCACCAATTTAAACAAGGCTGATCAAATCAAGCATATTGAAGAAGCCAAACGAAGAGACCGTAAGAAAGGATTTCATCTGCAAAAAGACATGCTGATGCGGGTGACGCTGCTTCAAACCGGTGAATGTGAATATACGTGCATATGGAGTTTCCATCACATCATTATGGATGGCTGGTGTCTCGGAATCGTGCTGAAAGAGTTCTTCCAGATATACGCCTCGCGGCTCCGCCGGACACCGTTAACGCTTGAGCCCGCTGTGCCGTACGGGACCTACATCAAGTGGCTGATGGAGCAAGATAAAGAAAAAGCCGCTTCGTACTGGGAGCGGTACCTTGAAGGCTTTGAGCAGCAGACTGTTCTGCCGAAGCAGAAAAAAGCCGGCGAAAGCAGACAAGAGGAAATGACGTTTTCCTTTTCAAAAGAGGACACGGCTAAGCTGAAAGAGCTGGCCGTAAAAGAAGAGGTCACGCTGAGCACCATTTTCCACACGCTCTGGGGCATTTTGCTTCAGGCGTATAACCAGACAGAAGATGCGGTTTTTGGTTCTGTCATTTCCGGAAGGCCGTCTGAAATCGAAGGCATCGAGCGAATGATCGGCCTGTTTATTAATACCGTGCCTGTCCGGATCAGCGGGGCAAACATCCCGTTTCAAAAGCTGATCAAAAACGTGCAAAAGGACGCTTTGAAAGGACAGGCTTACAGCTATCACCCGCTTTATGACATACAGGCGAATTCACAGGTAAAACAAGGCTTAATTGATCATATTCTTGTCTTTGAGAATTATCCGGTTGAACAGGAGCTTGATGTGCTGAACAGCAAGGGGGACACGAAAGACCTTTTTCACATCCATGATTTCAGCATGGAAGACGAAACCAACTACAGTTTTTACCTGATGGTGGCGCCGGGTGACGAAATTCATTTGAAAATGAGATACGATTCAAGCATGTATGACCGCCAATTTATTGAAAATATCAAAGGCCATTTGGCGCATATCGTCTCCCAAGTTCTCGACAAACCGGACATCACGCCGGACAAGCTTGCAATCATCACTCCAGGGGAAAAAGCGCAGCTGCTTGCGCCGATTTCTGAAGAGACCGAAAAGCCTGAATATGACACGGTTCATGCAATGTTTGAACGGCAGGCCGCAAAAACGCCGGATCAAATCGCGATTCGGTATGAAGGCGAGTCAGTGACGTACAAAGAGCTGAACGAATCGGCTAATAAGCTGGCCCGCCTGCTGCAAAAGCGCGGATTAAAGCGGGAGGAACCGGTAGGCGTCATGCTCGGCCGTTCCCCTTCTTTAGCGGCGGCTGTTCTCGGTATTTTAAAAGCGGGCGGCGCCTTTGTCCCGATAGATCCGGGCAGTCCAAAGGAGCGTATCCGATATGTCATTGAAAACAGCGGCTGCGTCCATGTTGTAACAGAGCGGCATCAGTCAGTCCCCGCGGAACAAACGCTGCAAGTTACATACATAGAAGACGCCGGGACGGAAGCGGACGGAAGCAATGTGCAATCCATTAATACGGCAGACGACCTCCTTTATATGATTTATACATCGGGAACGACAGGGAAACCGAAGGGTGTGCTGCTCGAACATAAAAATATGGCCAACCTGCTTTCTCACCAATTGACGAACACAGACATTGATTTTTGCACAAATGTGCTGCAGTACGCATCTGTGGCGTTTGACGTCTGCTATCAGGAGTTATTTTCAGTACTCTTGAGCGGCGGCACCCTTTGTATCGTGCCCGAATCAATCAAACGAGACGTTTCTCAGCTGTTTTCGTTTATTGATCAGCACAACACGGAAGTTGTGTTTTTCCCGACTGCGTTTGTCAAAATGCTTTTCAATGAAGAAGGTTATGCACAGTCTTTTCCCCGCTGTGTGAAGCATGTCATTACGGCCGGGGAGCAGCTGACCGTTTCGCGTTTGTTCAGGCAGACGCTCCGTTTACACGGTATGCATCTGCATAATCATTACGGCCCGTCAGAAACTCATGTGGTTTCAACGTATACGATTTCTGCGGGAGATGACATACCTGAACATCCGCCGATCGGGAAACCGATCCATCATAACAAAATGTATATTCTCAGCAAAAACAGACAGCTTCAGCCTCTCGGAATTGCGGGAGAATTGTATATTTCCGGGGCGAATACAGGAAGAGGCTATGTGAACAATCCGGCGCTGACCGAAGAGAAATTTTTGCCGGATCCGTTCAGAACGGACGCCGTCATGTACCGGACCGGAGATTTGGCAAGACTGCGTGCGGACGGCCAAATTGAATACATCGGCCGGACAGATGATCAAGTGAAGATCAGAGGGTACCGGATTGAACCGAAGGAAATTGAAACCGTCCTGGCAAATCATCATGCCGTGAAAGAAGCTGCTGTTCTGATTCAAACGAATGAGTCGGGCGAAAATGAATTATGCGCCTACTGCAGCGTCTCACAAGCGACTGATCCTTCTCAGCTGCGAAGTGATTTGGCTAAAGAGCTGCCTGATTATATGATTCCGGTCAAATGGGCTTTCGTTGACTCGATTCCGCTCACTGCGAACGGAAAAGTCGATCAGCGGGCCCTTCCGGAAGCTTCGGCGTACACCGCAGTCCGTCGATATACAGCTCCCCGGAATGTGACGGAGCTGAAACTTACCCGCATATGGGAAGAAGTGCTTCAAAGCGGCCCGATCGGCGTTCACGATCACTTTTTCGAGCTTGGCGGCCATTCATTAAAGGCGACGGCACTCGTTGCAAAAATAGCTAAAGAGTGCAGTGTGCAAATCCCGCTGAGCGATGTCTTCAGCCATCCGACTGTAGAAGAACTCGCCAAAATCATCAGTGAAGCAGAAGAGAACCCGTTCGCATCCATAGAAAAGACAGAAATGAAAGAAACATATCCTGTCTCATCCGCCCAAAAACGGATGTACGTCCTTCACCAGCTTGAAAATGGCGGTGTCAGCTATAACATTCCAGCCGTTTTAGAGGTGAAGGGGCCGTTTGACCGAGACAGGATGGAAGCCGTGTTCAAGGAACTGATCCGGCGGCATGAACCGCTCAGAACGTCCTTTGAAGAAAAAAACGGCCTGCCTGTGCAGGGGATTCATGACGACGTGCCGTTTGCATTTACAAAAGAACAATCAGCCGAAGCGTTTATCCGGCCGTTCGATCTCGGCAAAGCGCCCCTTTTCCGGGCGGGATTTGTCCAAATAGAAAAAGACCGGCATCTGCTTTTAGCTGACATGCATCATATTATTTCAGACGGCGTATCCGTCAATCTTTTGATACGTGAATTCAGTGAGCTGTATGCTGAGAGAAGTCTGCCGCCGTTACGGATTCAATACAAAGATTATGCCGTCTGGCAGCAATCATTTATGGCGGGCGCCGCATATCGGAAACAAGAGGAGTACTGGCTGAACCGGCTTGCCGGTGAGATTCCCGTGCTTGAATTGCCGGCTGATAAGCCGCGTCCCCCGGTGCGGAGCTTTTCCGGTGACCGGGTGTCATTTGTCATCAATGAAAAACATACAGCACAGTTGAAAAAGCTGGCGAAAGAAAACAAATGCACACTGTATATGACGCTGCTCGGTGTGTACACGGTTCTGTTAGCCCGTTTAAGCGGACAGGAAGATATGATCGTCGGGTCTCCGATTGCAGGAAGGCCTCATGCCGACCTTGACGCCGTTCTGGGCATGTTTGTCAATACGCTTGCTTTCAGGACGCGTCCCGACGGAAGCATGACATTCAAAGAATATTTAAAGGAAATTCGCCAAACAGCGCTTGAGGCTTACGAACATCAGGATTACCCGTTAGAAGAGCTCGTCGATAAGCTCGGTGTGCCGCGGGACATGTCCCGAAATCCGCTGTTTGACACAACATTTGCGCTGCAAAATATGGAACAGCAGAAGCTTAGGGCAGCCGGACTTGAACTGCAGCCGGCAGACGTCAGCCTGCCGATTTCTAAATTTGACTTATCGCTGTACATCTCTGAAAACGCCGGTGAATTATACTGCCAGTTTGAATACAGCACCGATTTGTTTAAGAGAAAAACGATTCAAAAATGGGCGGGATTTTTTACGACACTTGCCGAAAACGCCGCGGCTGATCCGGGCTTGGAATTAGACGATATTTCTGTTTTGACAGAAAAAGAAGAAGCGTCTCTGCTTCAAGATTTCAGCCCCTTGCAGAAAACAGCGTTTCCGATTCATCAGTCTCTTCATGATCTGCTGGAACAGCAAGCGGAAAAAACGCCGGACCGTCCGGCAATTTTAACTGATGACATTTCGATTACGTATCAGGAACTGAACGAAAGGGCAAACGAGCTTGCGCACCAGCTGATCAAGCGCGGGATAAGGCTGGAGGATAAAACTGCCATTATGGGCCGGCGTTCTCCTGACATGATGATCGGCATTTACGCTGTCTTAAAAGCAGGCGGTGCATATCTGCCAATTGATCCGGATTACCCGGAAGAGCGGATTCGCTTTTTACTGAAAGACAGCGGCGTGAAATTCTTACTGGCAGAACCAGAACTTTTCGCACCAGATCTTTTTGAGGGAGAAACGATCTCTCTGAAAAGCGGACAAACAGGGAACCCTGAAGCTGCGGCCAACCCTAACGTTCCGGTAAACCCTGATTCATTGGCTTATATCATCTATACATCCGGTTCTACGGGACGCCCAAAAGGCGTGCAGGTTGAACATCGGTCAGCCGTAAACTTTTTATACTCACTGCAAACACGTTATGGATTAAGTGATTCTGACATCATTTTGCATAAAACATCATACTCTTTCGACGCTTCGATTTGGGAGCTGTTTTGGTGGCCGATCGCGGGAGCTTCTGTTTTCCTCCTTCCGCAAGGCGGCGAGAAAGACCCTGAAATGATACTGAACGCATTGGAGAATAACCGCATAACGGCGGCTCATTTTGTGCCATCCATGCTTCATGCTTTCTTGGAATATATAAATTCCAGAAAACAGCCGATCAAAAAAACCTGCTTAAAAAGGGTTTTTGCCGGCGGCGAACAACTGGGCCCGCACCTGGTTTCCCGTTTTTATGACCTTCTGCCGGGAACGGAATTGACAAATTCCTACGGTCCGACGGAAGCGACAGTAGAAGCGGCGTACTTTGATTTGCCGCAAGGAAAAGAATTTCACAATGTTCCGATCGGCATTTCCGGGCATAACATGCGGCTTTATATTTTAAATCAAAAGAAACAGCTTCTGCCGCCGGGCTGTATCGGAGAGCTGTACATCGCGGGGACAGGGGTGGCCCGGGGCTATCTGAACCGGCCCGAGCTGACGGAGGAGCGTTTTCTCGATGATCCGTTTTATCCGGGAGAGCGCATGTATCAGACGGGCGATATCGCACGCTGGACAGAAGACGGCCTAGTCGAATGGCTCGGACGTTCAGACGGACAAGTGAAAGTCCGCGGCTACCGGATTGAACCGGGAGAAATCGAAGCGGCGATCCGGCGCATCGACGGCATTCGTGAGGCGGCGGTCACCGCCCGGACCGAACACGGCGAAACCGCGCTTTACGCCTATATCGAAGGACGGGAAAGCGATGACGTGCGGGCGGAGCTTGCGACACGCCTTCCGGCCTACATGATGCCGGCTCAGTTTATAGAGATGAGCGAATGGCCGGTCACGCCGAGCGGAAAGCTTGACCGCCGCGCGCTGCCGGCTCCCGACGGAGCGGCAGACAGACAGGCGTACACCGCCCCGCGGAACGTCACGGAAATGAAGCTTTGCGCCCTTTGGGAAGAGGTGCTGAAAAACGGCCCCGTCGGCATCCGGGATCACTTTTTTGAGCGGGGCGGCCATTCGTTAAAAGCGACGGCTCTCGTCTCCCGCATCGCCAAAGAGTTCGGTGTTCAGGTGCCGTTACA
>NZ_JQKM01000024.1:0-9795 GCF_000746035.1 Bacillus sp. UNC69MF
GACGCCGAGTACGCCCGCGGCCATTTCCAAGGACGGTTTCGTCAAAATGCCGACACGTTCGTCAGCCGTGACGCCGCAGTCCATGAGAATGCGCGCGATGCGGTTAGCCCTTGCGTTCAGCTCGCCGTACGTCCATTTCGCGCCATTGTATGCCGCGGCCGGCCGGTTCGCGTAGCGGGCGGCCGTTTCTTCAAAGAGACGGTGAACCGTTTTGTCCCGCGGCACAGAAAGTGTTTTTCCTTTCCATGCGTCAAGGAGGGCTTGTTTTTCAGCATCGCTGATCAGTGAAATCTCAGGCAGCTTTCTGTCCGGACTTTCTGCCGCTTGCTTCAGAATCCGCAGGAACCCGGCGCTCCACTTTTCAATTGTTTCTTTTTTAAACAGATCAGTCGCATATTCAAACTGAAGGCCGAGACCTTCTTGATCCGTAAAGCCGCCGAGTGTCAGATCGAATTTCGCCGTGCCTTGGTTTGACTCATACGGAGTGATGCGCAGGTTCTCCAGTTCCAGTGTTTCTTTATCCGGATCTTCTGTCGTCACCATAACCTGGAACAACGGGTTGCGGCTCATATCTCTCGGCAGGTCAAGCTTTCCGATCAGATCCTCAAACGGATAATCCTGATGCGCCAGCGCGTCGAGATTGGTTTGTTTCACTCGTTCGAGCAGCCCGGCGAAGGTCTGCTCTTTTCGCGTTTCATTGCGAAGCGCAAGCGTATTGACAAACATCCCCGGCATTTCCTGCACTTCGGCGCTCGTTCTTCCGGCGGTCACCGAGCCGATAATGATATCGCGCTGCCCCGTGATTTTGCTCAAAAAGACATGGAACGCGGCGTGAAGCACCATATGAAGAGTCGCTCCCGATGATTCCATTAATTCACGCACCGCTTTTTCCGTTTCGCGCCCCGCTCTGAAACAGACGGATTGTCCTTTAAAACTTTGAACCGGCGGACGGGGGAAATCGGTCGGCAGATTCAATTCAGGAAGCTCGCCGGAAAATGCGGAGAGCCAATAACGCTCATGGTCTTTCATCCGTTCGGCCTGCTCGGGTTCATTCTGCCAGACGGCGAAGTCTTTATAGTGCAGGTTCGGCGACGGCAGGCTTCCGCCTTTGTAAAGATGAGCGAGCTCTTTGACCAGCATGCTTCTGGACACGCCGTCGGCAATAATATGATGCATATCCAGCAGCAGCAGGTGTTTCTTTTCATTCAGTCTGACAAGAGCGGCCCGAATGAGCGGAGCCGCACTCAGATCGAACGGCTTAATGAATGCCTGAATGATAAGATCCGCTTTCTCCTCGTCCGCTGCTTCAAAGATGTGCAGGTCGATGTCAGCCTGTTCTGCGATCTGCTGCATCGGGCGGCCGTTTTGATCGATAAAGGACGTCCGCAAAGACTCGTGGCGATTGATCATCTGATTGAGCGCTTCCTGAAGCCTTGAAATATTGACTTCTCCTTCCATCAGAAGAACGGACGGCATATTATAACTGATTGTCTCCCGGTCAAGCTGGTTCAGGACGTACATCCGTTTTTGGGCGGATGATAACGGGTACGCGTCTGCACTGTCGGCAGGTGAGATCATCCGATATCCCTCAGATACCGCTGATTTTTCGATATATGCGGCAAGCAGGCGGACAGTCGGCTGTTCGAACAGCGCTTTTAACGGAACCGTTTTGTCCAGTTCAGCCTGAATATTGGCGAGGAGCATCATGCCTTTTAAAGAGTGCCCGCCATAATCGAAGAAATTATCGTCGATGCCGAGCGTATCCGTACCGAGTGTCTGTTTCCAAATGCGGCACAGCTTTTCCTCCAATTCCGTTTCCGGCAAGGCTGAAGCTGTTTGCGCCGTTTGGCTGACGCCCGGTTTCGGAAGGGCGTTTTTATCGGTTTTTCCGTTGGCTGTGAGCGGAATGCGGTCTACTTGTATGAAATAAGCCGGAAGCATATGAGACGGCAGTGTTTCGGAAAGCCGTTTGCGAAGCTCAGAGCCTTTCAGCTCGCTGTCGGCTTTATAATACGCGCACAGTTCCGGCAGCCCGCCTCCGCTGACTGCGAGAACGACCGCCTCCTGAATGCCGTTTACGCTTAACAGCACGGTTTCAACCTCTTTTAATTCAATGCGGTAGCCCCGGATTTTCACCTGATCATCCGCACGGCCGATAAATTCAATCGTCCCGTCAGGAAGCCTGCGGACGACATCTCCCGTTTTGTACATGAGGCTGTCCGGTGAAAAAGGATTTGAGAGAAATTTCTCCGCCGTCAGCTGCGGACGGTGAAGATATCCTCTGGCAAGCCCCTTCCCGGTAATATAAAGCTCGCCGCTTGCGCCCGGAGGAACGAGCTGCATTGCTCCGTCCAATACAAGCGCGCCGGTATTTGCGATCGGGCGGCCGATGACGGGACGCTGCTCATATTGATCAAGACGCTCCATATTGATCCGTTCCGCAATGGCGCCGATCGTCGTTTCCGTCGGCCCGTAGTGATTGATGAAGTCGGTATGGGCGTATACGTCATGAAATTTGCGGACATCGGACGTGATGATCTTTTCTCCGCCGAGCACCACTAAACGAAGCGGGCTGAAACGGCGTTCTGCCGCAAAGCGGGCTGTATTGACGATCATATGGAACAATGACGGCGTCAGTTTCATATACGTAATGCCGTTTTCCTGTATATACTCACCAAGCTGATCAGGCGCGGTGTACGTCTCTTTCGGCACAATGTGCAGCTCGCCGCCCGCCTGAAGAATCGGGAATATAGCCGTATAGCCGAGATCAAATGCGTAAGAAGACAGCAGCACGGATTTGTCAGCTTCGGTCAAACCGGCTTCACGGCTGAACCATGTGACATAATTGATTAGATTGCGGTGCTCCAGCTGGACGCCTTTCGGTTTGCCCGTTGTTCCCGAGGTATAAATGATATATGCAAGCTGGTCGGCGCCGGGCTCCGTTTCAAGCCGGTCGGCGCTTTCGTTCTGCCATTCTCCGTCTTCCATTACGACCGTATTTCCTTTATAAACGGCGGCCGCGGTCATGTTTCTCTCATTGACGACCAGAAGCTTCGTTCCGCTGTCTTCAAGAGAGTAGCGGATTCTCTCTTCAGGAGTCTCCGGATCAATCGGGAGAAATGCCGCTCCGGCTTTCATGACGCCGAGAATCGCGGTAATCAAGTCGGCCGAACGATCCATCATAATGGCCACGATGTCCTCACTGCCCGTTCCGCAAGCCTGAAGGTGGCGGGCAAACCGGTTCGAGCGTTCATCAAGCTCACGATATGTCAGACTTATTCCGCCCGCAACCGCCGTGAGATCAGGCGTTTTTTGCGCTTGCCGTTCAAACAGCGAAACAAAAGTGCCCTCAGGCAGATCCGCCTCCGTCCGTTTTTCATCAGAAAGGAGCGCTTCCCGCTCAGGAGCTGACAGCAGGCTTGCATCGGCCAGCTGAATATCCGGATTTTCAGCGCAGGCTTTAATCAGATTGACAAAATGAGCGCTCCAGCGGCGGATGGTTTCGTCCGCAAATAAGGCTTTCGCGTAATCAAAGCTCAATCCGACCTCTTCTCCGCGCTCAGCCGCTTCTAAGGAAAGATCAAATTTAGCGACATGATGATGCATGGAGTAAGAAGAAATCTCCAAATCTCCGAGCCGCAGGGCCGGGATCTCCATGTTCTGCATATTAAATAACACGCTGAACAGCGGACTCCGGCTTGTGTCCCTCGTTAACGGCAGTTTTTCAATTAATTCTTCAAGCGGATAGCTTTGATGCTCAAAAGCTTGAAGGCTCGCCGTTTTCACCTCATCCAGAAATTGTTTGAACGTTTTTTTGCCGGCAGGATGCGACCGAAGCGCAACTGTGTTGACAAACATGCCCGGCACGTCTTGGAGATCAGGATGCTGTCTTCCGGCCGCCGGAGACCCGACTACGATGTCTTCCTGACCCGAATATTTGGACAGCAGCACTTGAAAAGCGGCTAACAAGAACATGTACATCGTCGTATCCGTATCAGCCAGCAGCTTCTTAATCTGCGCCGTCACCTGTTTATCAAGCCCGAAGATGACGCGTTCCCCTTCAAAACTGCGCTCGGCAGGACGCGGGAAATCAAGCGGCAGATCCAACACCGGCAGATCGCCTTTGAACGTATCAAGCCAGTAGGCTTCGTGCTGATCGAGACTTGCTTTTTCACGCTGCCAGACTGAAAAATCCTTATAATGAATCTTTGGCAGCGCAAGCTCCGTGCCTTGATAAAGCTTCGCAAGATCACCGATGAAAATGCCCATTGAGCTTCCGTCCGTAATAATGTGGTGCATGTCAATCAGCAGAAGATGCCGGTCTTCTTCAAGCCGGATCAGCTTCGAACGGACCAGCGGCGCACGATTGAGCGCAAACGGCCTGATAAAGGCTTTTGTCAGCTCTTCTGCATCTTCTTCCCGGCCCTCGGCGGTTTCAAGCTCAAACGACACATTTTTATGAATGGTCTGCACGACTTCTCCATCTGCCATGTCAAACGACGTACGCAGTGTCTCATGACGGTTGATTAATGCCTGCATGGCCTCTTCAAGACGGTTTTTGTCTACTGATCCTTCCAGCAGAAGTACAGCAGGGACGTTGTAGCTCGTGCTGGCCTGTCCGAGCTGATTAAGGATATACATCCTGCGCTGTGCTGAGGAAACAGGATAATGCTTCTGATAAGGCGCTTGTCGGATCGGTTCAAACTGCTGTTCCTCCTCGCTCTCATGCTCCAAATAATGCGCAAGCTCCTGAATGGTCGGCTTTTCAAATAACACTTTAATCGGTACTTCTTTTTGAAAGTGCTCCTGGATTTTAGCGGTCATCATCATGGCTTTTAAAGAATGTCCGCCAATCGTGAAGAAATTGTCAGTCACACCCGCTTTTACACCGAGAATGCCTTCCCAAATGTCGGCGAGTTTCTGCTCCGCTTCCGTTTTCGGCGCTACGTATTCTTTTTGAACGGCTTCAGCCTGAGGCTCAGGCAGCGCTTTTTTATCAATTTTTCCGTTCGCCGTCAGCGGAAACTGATTCATCTGGATGAAGTGCGCGGGAATCATATATTCCGGAAGTGATTCCGAAAGTGTTTTGCGCAGGTCTTCCGGCGAAAGGGCTTGGTCTGCCGTAAAGTAAGCGCAGATTTCATTTTCATCCGCTTTATTTTTCCGGATCACAGCCGCAGATTCCGTCACATTCTCCGCCTGGCTGATTTTCGCCTCGATTTCGCCGAGCTCGATTCTGAAACCGCGGACCTTTACTTGGTTGTCAATTCTGCCGAGAAACTCGATCGTGCCGTCCGGAAGCCACTTCGCCAAGTCCCCCGTCCGGTATATCATTTCATCCGGTCTGAACGGATCGCGGACAAACTGCTTCTCCGTTAATTCAGACAGGTTCACATAGCCTCTTGCCACTCCGCTTCCGCCGACGCACAGCTCACCGGGCGCGCCGATCGGCTGGAGGTTGCGGTTTTCATCCATAATGTACGCAGTGGAATTTCCGATCGGCTTCCCGATCGGGATCGAACCGTCGTAGTCCTGATCAATGAGAAAACTCGTCGAAAACGTCGTATTCTCCGTCGGCCCGTAGCCGTTCCAAAGCGACAGCTCCGGTGATGCTTTCCTCACTTTGCTGACGATATGCGGCACAAGCGCATCACCGCCGATGATGAGGTGCCGGAGCGTGTTAAACATGCCGGCATCCTTTTGGGCAAGCTGATTAAACAGCGGAGACGTCAGCCACATGGTCGTGATCCGCTGCTCTTTCAGAAATTGGGCAAATTGTCCGGCGTCAAGCAGCGTCTCTTTTGTCACCGGGTGCAATGACGCTCCGTTCAGCAATGCGCCGAAGACTTCGAAGGTTCCGGCATCGAAGCTGACGGCTCCCGTTTGCGCCATCCGGTCTTCTTCATGAACCGGCACGTAATTCGAATGTTTGACGAGCCTGATGATATTTCTGTGTTCAATCATGACGCCTTTCGGTTTGCCGGTCGATCCGGATGTATACATGATATACGCCAAGTCGTTGCCGCCGGCCGGAAGATTCAAGTCTGTTCCGCTTACCGTTTCATCCGCGCTTTCATCCAGCATGACGACCGGGACTTGCAATGCGCCCGCTTGTTCTTGATAGTCCTGAACTGTCAGCACGAGCCGAATCGAGCTGTCTTCCGCCATAAAGCGGAGACGGTCCTCCGGAAAAGCCGGATCAATCGGCACATATGCGCCGCCTGCTTTTAGGACGGCAAGCATTCCGACAACGGTTTCCGCAGACCGGTCGTTCATAATAGCGGCGGTCCGGCCTTTTTCCAGCCCGCTCTTCACAAGGTGTCTCGCCAGACGGTTGGCCGCTTCGTTCACTTCACGGTAGGTCCATTCGCGTCCCGCTTCTTTTATCGCGATGCTTGCAGGCGTCCGGTTTGCCTGTGCTTCAAACAAACGGTGAACGGCCTCCTCTTCCGGAAGCGCCGTTTTCGTATCATTGAATATTTCAACAATCTGCCGCTCTTCTTCGCCTGAAACAAGGCCGAGTTCCCGCACGGGCGCGTCAGGCGTTCCGACCGCGGCTTTCATCATGCGGGTCAGATGGTGCGCCGTTCGTTCGATGGCATCATGAGCGAAAGCCGCTCCATTGTATTTGATTTTGACAGTCCACGTTTTTCCCGGATACACGATGAGATTGAAATCAAAGCTCGTCTGCTCAAAAGCATGTTCAACTTTAATGGAAAAGCCGAGTCTTTCCTCCATGCCCCCGTTTTCCAGCTCTTTGTCCAGCGGATAGTTTTCAAACGCGACCAAATGATTTAAGAGGCTGCCGTCCAGGGCGGAGCGCTTTTGAATGTCATAGAGCGGCACATAATCATAGCGCTCGGCTTCCACGGCGTTTTTCTGAACTGCCGCCATCACGTCCGAAAAGGCTGCATCTTTGTCAATTTTGATTCTGACGGGAATTGTATTGATGAACAGCCCCGCCATCGTTTCTATGCCGTTGATTTCTGAAGGACGGCCTGATACGACGGTGCCGAACACCACATCGTCTGTATAGTTGTATTTGCTGAGCACCGCACCCCAAACGGCCTGAAACAGGTTAGGTCCCGTGACTTGATGCCGGTTGGCGGTCTGCTGAATCTGCGCGACCAGCTCTTCATCCCAGACAAAAGAATATTCTTCATTTTGGTAGTCTTTCTTTTCTGCTGCCAGACGGCCCGGGAGCAGGCTCGGCTGTTCGAAATCCGCCAGGCGGCTGCTCCAATATTGTTCCGCCTCCTCATAATCCCGGCCTCCGAGCCATTTGATATAGTCAGAGTAAGGTTTGCCCTGGCTTCCCCCGGCGGGCCGGCCGGCACGAAGCGCTTCATAGTTTTGGAACAGGCTTTTCATCAAAACGCCCATACTCCAGCCGTCCATGACGATATGATGATTGCTCCAGACGAGATACAGCTCCTTCTCACTGAGTCTGAACACCGCCGCTTTAAAGAGAATATCTTTCGCCAGATGAAAGCCCTGCTGCTGCACGCCGCGTTTATAGCGTTCAATATATTCGGTTTGGCGCGCTTCATCTAATTGACTGATATCTTCATAGTGCACCTTCGTCTTCCGCTCGGCTAATACGACCTGGCGCGGTTTTTGAAGCTGCTGGTGCACGAATACCGTACGCAAAATGTCATATGTCCGGATCAGCTCATTGACGCTTTTTTCAAAAAGCTCCAGCTGAAAGCTTCCGTGAATCCTAAGCTCTAATTGTGTGAAGTAGGAGGAAGAATGCGGATCAAGCAGCGCATGATACAGCATTCCCTCCTGCATCGGTGTGAGTGCATACACCTTTTGAATCGATTTTTTGCTCATATGTCACCTCTGTCTTTTCTGTTAGAGAATTTCCATTAATTTATCAAGTTCATCAAGCGTCAGATCATCATCGCCAAGATCGCTAGGCGTAAGCTCAGGTCCGTCTTGGGCCAGGCAGTGATCTATGATTTTCAAGAGGTGCCCTTTAAAACTGTCACTGAACGATTGAATGGTTTTTTCATGAAATTCGAGAGAATGATAGGCAAACGTCATCGTCATCTGCCCATTTTCTATAAATCCGACAATATCAAGCGCATTCGGCTTCTCTGTGTCAGGGCTCAGCGATTGTCCTGACGGCATCCCGGATCTTGTAAATAAGCCGGAATCCGACATCTCATTAAACTGGCCTAAGTAGTTAAAGCTGATATCCGGATCAATCTCAAATGAAAGATTCTCTTTATGCTCAGGCGCCGTTACATAACGCAGAATGCCGTAGCCGACTCCTTTGTTCGGGATGTGTCTGATGTCTTCTTTCATTTGTTTCAGCTGATATGAAAGATCGTCGGCGTGCTTCATCTCAAGGATCATCGGATACATGCTCGTAAACCATCCGACCGTCCGGGTGATATTCAAGCCGTCAAGAATGTCTTCGCGCCCGTGGCCTTCCAAATGAACGCCGATCGTGTCTTCACCCGTCCACTCTTTCAGCGCCAGTCCGAGCGCCGTGAGCAGGATGTCGTTCATTTCGGTGTGATAGGCTTCATGTACGTTTGTCGTCAGCTGTTCAGTTTGTTCAGGCGTCAGAGAGAAGCTGACCGTTCTCGTATGTCTCATGCGCTGATCACCAGACTGCCTGTCTTTCGGAAGCTGAGTGCATACCTCTTTTTCCTCAAGCTCTCTCCAGTAATCCGCTTCTTTCAGAAACGCCTTCGTATTTGCGTATTCTATGATTCTCTCGGCAAATTCGGCGAATGAATGTGTTTTCGGCGGCAGCGCCGGTTCATTGCCTTGCTTCAGCTGTGTATACACGGACGTAAAGTCCTCCAGTAAAATCCGCCAAGATACACCATCCACGACTAAGTGATGGATTGCAAGAAGAAGGTGGTCTCCATCTTCAGCCCGGAAGAGCCCGGCTTTCAAGAGATGTCCTGTTTCCAGTGAAATACTGCTTTGAAGACGGTCTGCTTCCCTTTCGATACGATCCTCATGGTCTTCAGCAGGTCCGTTCAGCTCAAAGACGTTCAGTTCAACAGACGCATCCTCAAGCCCTCTGTAATACGGTGTTTGTTCACGATAAATCATCCGGAGCGCATCATGGTGAACCGTCAGGACATGTAATGTTTTTTCTGTTATCTCCGGATCAAAGCCGTCTTTCGCGTGAAGCATGACGGATTGGTTCCAGTGGTGTTTGTCGGTAAAGTTTCGTTCAAAGAACCAGCGCTGGATCGGCGTTAAGTCCGCTTCGCCTTCGACAGGGCCTTGGTCGGCCTGCTTGCCTTCCGTCCGCTCCACATAAGAGACGAGCTCTTCGATGGTCGGATGCTGGAAGAGATCTTTCATCTCCAATTTATAGCCGTGCTGGTTCAGGCGGCTCGCCATTTGGATGCCTTTGATCGAGTCCCCGCCGAGCGTGAAGAAATTATCGCTTACGCCGATCTGGTCAAGACCGAGCACTTCCTGCCAAATGTCGGAAAGCAGCGTCTCCATCTCCGTTTCCGGCGCTTTGTACGCGGCGCTTCCCGCTTCAATGTCAGGCGCCGGCAGGGCTTTTTTGTCAATCTTTCCGTTTGCGGTGACCGGAAGCTCGTCCATCTCCACCCAGAACGCCGGCACCATGTAGTCAGGCAGCGTGTCTTTCAGCGCGGATTTGAGCGCTTCAATATCGTCCTGCTGAGGCGCGACATAGGCGCAAAGCGCGGTATTGCCCGCTTTGTCTTCCACGGCCGTCACCGCTGCGTCATGAACGTCCGCAAGCTGGGCGAGGCGGACTTCGATTTCTGAAAGCTCGATCCGGTAGCC
>NZ_JQKM01000025.1:0-1780 GCF_000746035.1 Bacillus sp. UNC69MF
ATATGGACAAACCTGGCGGATTCATGGAATGATAAAATGGTTAACGGGGATGCGTATTCAAGATCACATTACATCACCTACGCCATCGGGAGCATCGTCGGGCTCAAAGGTTCCGGCTCAGCCGTAAAAGTATCAAGCAAGCTCGCGAAAACAGGTGCCGCCAAAGTGGATAACGTCTTGGAAGCTGGAGAAAAAGCGGCTGCAAAACATGTAAAAACCGGGATCAAAAAAGGGAAAGACTATATCAATTCCTTTTCGAGAAATAAGTACGAACCCGCGCTTGCCGGAATAGCACAGGATATTGAAAACACTCACAATGTGAAGAATACGCCTTTGTTGAAAAGTATTATTGAAGATCAGAAAGAGAATGTGCTCAGTAAATCTGTGTCTTCTGACAATAACGGCATACATAGTGTTAAACAAGGAGACAGCAGTCCTCTCGCACCAGGCGGTGGCTTAGCTGCTCACGAAGCAAAAGGCGGACATCTTATAGAAAGACATGTTGGTAAGAGCGACCAAGAACTCATGGAAAGGCTTGAAAAAAGCAAAATGAGTAACAAGAAAATATCCGGATCATCCTCTTTTAAGGATAGAGCAACTGCAGAAAAGATTGCTAATATTACCTTATCAGATAATAAAGATAAAATAGAAAAATGGTTAAATAATGATGTAAAAAAACCTTTGGTACTCTCCTATAAAGGATCAGAAGTGTTAGGCAGAGGAATTACCAAAGGCACAACTGAAATTTCTGACTTAACTAACGCTAAAATTATATTGAAAAAGAATAATGATGGTAGCTTTATATTAACAGGCTATCCCACGAGGTGAGATCAATGATTGAAACAAATATTTCTGAACCTGTATTTCAATTTTTAGGAGGTATTTTCCATCAAGATATAGACACTCCTGAGTCAGCTCTTGAAGAATACTTAGCAGAGATACCTAAAAAAGAACAAGAAAACGATGTAGAAGCACTCAAAGCGTTTATAAATAGCGATTACTCAGAAGAACAAAAAAACGTTTTTATAGAAGAATCTGCTGATGGTGTAGATATCAATAGTTACGAACTATCCCCAATACTATGGCTCAGACAAGTCATTCAAAAAATCGAAAAAAATATTGAGTCTTTATAGATTCAGGGAAACCCTATTCCTATGTTTACACAGTCCCTGATAAGTTTCTTAATCTTTCCCTCTATAAACTGAAAAAATAACCCCGAATGAAAGGGGAAAGGATATGGTCATGAAAGTTTTCGAAGCAACCACCCTGCTGGCCGCCGCCAAACAGCGCGCGGGTGAATATAAAAAACTGCGCGGTCAGATGGTCAATCTAAAAAAATCGTTTCAAGGTATGGCTGACCTCGGTGACAGCGACTTTTCAGGCCGGGGCGCTGACAATATCAAAGCCTTTTTCCAAGACCACGCCGGCGTCACAGACAGCTGGCTTGATCTGATCGATATGAAAATCGCATTTCTCACAAGCCTTCCCGGTAAGGTCGAAGACGCCGGACTTTCCAATTCGCATGTGGAGGAATCATTTCTGGAGCATGAGCTCACCCACGCCCTCAGTAAATCAAAGGCAATTATGGAAGGGCAAAAAAAGGACATGGGGTCCATCCTCAGAGAGATCGAAGACATCATCTCGCTTGATCTGTTTTCAACCGAAAGCACAGATCAGAAGCTTTCTTCAGCTGACAAAAAAAGAAGCGAAACCATACATAAGCTCGGGAAGCTTGATCACGATCTAACGAAGGAATACACAGAAACCGAAGCGAACGAAC
>NZ_JQKM01000026.1:0-1702 GCF_000746035.1 Bacillus sp. UNC69MF
CCCTCCTTCAAAACGTCGAAACCTCGAATAGAATCATATGAGATTCCATCCGAAATTCCCCATTGTTTAGTCCCGTATGTGCTCAGGCAACGAGTCGGTGCATTCGTTTCATAAATAACTGTATCATAACCCATTATTGACAGGGACACAAAATCTATACAAACAAATTACACGCGGCGACGTTTTGGTGGACGGCATCCATTATGAGGAACAGGAGTTACGTCTCTGATAGCTGTAACTTCAAGTCCGGCAGCTTGTAAAGCACGGATTGCAGCTTCACGGCCAGAACCTGGTCCTTTAACAGTTACTTCAAGAGTTTTAAGTCCGTGTTCGATTGAACCTTTAGCAGCTGTTTCAGCAGCCATTTGCGCAGCAAAAGGAGTAGATTTACGAGAACCTCTGAATCCTAGAGCTCCGGCACTTGACCAAGAAAGAGCATTACCATGAGTATCAGTGATCGTAACGATCGTGTTGTTGAAAGTTGAACGAATATGAGCGATTCCTGACTCAATATTCTTTTTCACGCGACGTTTACGCGTGTTTTGTTTACGAGCAGCAGCCATTGTTTAGGTACCTCCCTTACTTATTTTTTCTTGTTAGCTACAGTACGACGCGGACCTTTACGAGTACGCGCATTGTTTTTAGAGTTTTGTCCGCGAACAGGCAAACCTCTGCGATGGCGGATTCCGCGGTAGCTTCCGATTTCGATCAGACGCTTGATGTTAAGAGAAACTTCACGGCGAAGGTCACCTTCTACTTTCAGTTTGTCAATAACATCACGGATTTTACCAAGTTCTTCTTCAGTAAGATCACGCACACGAGTATCTTCAGAAACACCAGCCTCTTTCAAGACTTGCTGAGCCGTTGTGCGGCCAATTCCGAAGACATATGTTAAAGAAATAACAACACGTTTGTCACGTGGGATATCTACACCAGCAATACGAGCCATTCTCTGGGCACCTCCTTATTAATTATCCTTGTTTTTGTTTATGCTTTGGATTTTCACAGATCACCATTACTTTTCCTTTTCTGCGAATAACTTTACATTTCTCGCAGATTGGTTTAACTGATGGTCTCACTTTCATGTGTTTCCAACCTCCTTCAGTTTCCGGAGTGCTTTATTTGTAACGGTACGTAATCCTGCCACGAGTTAAGTCATATGGAGATAATTCTACCGTAACTTTGTCTCCAGGTAAAATGCGAATGAAGTGCATGCGGATTTTACCAGATACGTGAGCCAAAACCGTATGGCCATTTTCGAGTTCAACTTTGAACATCGCGTTTGGCAGTGTTTCGACAATCGTACCTTCCACTTCAATTACATCGTCTTTCGCCATTCAAGTGTTCTCCCTTCTTCAAATCAGTAACTTGCTCTCTGACAAATTTCAAAAGAGAAAATCTCAGTTATCCGTTTGTCACACGCCCTGTTTCGTTTATACTGTTCTGAACTTCCGGAGATACGCAATCATAAAGGGTGAATGATTGATATTCTATTTCTAAGGAGAATGAAATGTACGCTTTTCTCCGTCTGCTTTAGTACACGATGATGAATCTTCATTCCGGTGACAGCAGCTAGCCGGTTTTTCTTCCGACCAATTGTAAACCTACAATCTGCCCAGGTGCGGAATGAAAAACATGTGTCATGGAATTCATTTCATCATCTAGACTTTTGTCAGTATATCAAAACCCGTTTCCGTAATCG
>NZ_JQKM01000027.1:0-1601 GCF_000746035.1 Bacillus sp. UNC69MF
GCACCTGTTATTCCTGTCGCTCCCGTTACTCCGGTCGTGCCCGTTATCCCGGTAGCTCCAGTATCCCCAGTTACTCCGGTAGCGCCTGTTACTCCGGTGGCGCCTGTTACTCCAGTGGCTCCCGTTATTCCGGTAGATCCAGTATCTCCGGTTGCTCCTGTTACTCCGGTCGCTCCGGTTACCCCGGTTACTCCTGTTGCTCCAGTATCTCCGGTTACTCCCGTCGCTCCAGTATCTCCGGTTACTCCCGTTATCCCTGTCGCTCCGGTTACCCCTGTTACCCCGGTTGCTCCTGTTACCCCAGTTGCCCCCGTTATCCCGGTTGCTCCTGTTACTCCGGCGGCTCCCGTTACCCCGGTGGCACCGGTTATTCCCGTTATTCCGTTCGAGCCCGTTACTCCTGTTGCTCCAGTTACTCCGGTAGCGCCTGTTACCCCAGTTGCCCCCGTTACCCCGGTTGCTCCTGTTATTCCTGTCGCCCCGGTTACTCCCGTGGCTCCCGTTACTCCCGTGGCGCCGGTTGCTCCAGTGACGCCGGTTGCTCCGGTAAACCCCGTTGCTCCAGTCAGCCCCGTTGCTCCAGTGAACCCCGTTGCTCCAGTGAACCCCGTTGCTCCAGTCAGCCCTGTTGCTCCGGTCAGCCCTGTTGCTCCGGTCAGCCCCGTTGCTCCGGTGCACCCTGTTGCTCCAGTCGCTCCTCTTACATGAAAATGATTTGGATGACAGCACGGACACCATCTTTCATGACAGCAAGAGTTTTCGCAACAGCACCCTTCACAGCAATGTGCCCGATTATGATAACTGCGCCTTTGATTTCTTCTTTTATGTTGAAAATGACAGCAACAATCCTTACAATTTCGGCAGTCGCAATCCCAAGAATCGTATCTGTTATACCAAGTATCTCCTTTTCTCATTACACCACCTCTATTTTTATAATATTTCCACGAAGAAAAAAGGTGTGGCAAAACCCCACTTCTATTGGGCACATTGTCAAATGTTCTTAAGGCTGCATCATGCACAGCTTTTAGAGAAAAAAGACCTAACTGTGCATAAGTCAGGTCTTTCATCTTTAAAATATCAGTCTGCTGTTGTCATTATGTTGTCGGGAAACGAATGCTGTTAAAATCGATATTGAGAGCTGTCGCTGTTGTTATATTATTAGCAGTTGTAAAAATAACTCTCAGCTGGTACGTGTTCGTTCCCGCGGTCGGCGCTGTATCCACTGTAGTATCAGCTACTGCAAACCGTTGAGTAGTTGCGCTAATAATAGACCTTGACAAAAGTCTTGTATGAATCTGTACTGCTCCCCTATATAATCTTATTTCAAAGACAAAGTTTGAATTGGCTGTAGATGTTACATCGACGCTGACTGAATAATCAAACTTTACATTCTGCAAAGTATTAACTGGAATTTCCAGTTCAGCAACAGGAACTTCTGTATTTAACGGCGGGTAAACAGTGAGCGGCCCGTTGGTTCTTGTGAAGAGCAAGGTCGGTGCACTAGCAGTTGGGCCTGTTATTCCTGTCGCTCCCGTTGGTCCCGTTGTCCCGGTTACTCCGGTCGCTCCGGTTGATCCTGTGACTCCCGTGGCTCCAGTCGA